>CAWERV010000010.1:0-564664 GCA_963811425.1 uncultured Acidobacteriota bacterium | reverse complement strand
TACGCAGCGCAGGGCGTGCGGACCAGGACTGCAACATCGCGCCTGGCGGATATGGCTTGTTGAACAACATGCCGCCCGAGGGAGCCAGTTGCGCCGAGGATCACGACTCTTGACATGGAGGGGTTCTCCTATCGACGGTCGATGTGGGACGACGGATCCTCGGGCCCGAGTCCGGCCTCCAGCCTGGAGCCAGCGTCGTCGGGCCCCGGGTTGGCACGAGCGGCCCTCAGGGCTCGTGACAGAGCGACGAGCCACAGGACCGTCAGCGCCGCAGTACCTGCCGCCGAGGCGAGGGTCCCGAAAGGAGACGGGAAATCCCCGGTGTGCCAGCCGGACGACACGCCGCGGTCGGCCATCAAATAGAGAACGAGCACCGCCACCATCGCCGTCTTCTGGAGACTCGCCACGAGAGGGAAGGCGATCGCCGACTGGTGAACCCAGGAGGTGTTGACGGCAAGGAGGCTCGCCGCGACCAGCAGGTCGACCGCCTGGCTGGGACGCAGACGTGGCGCGAAGGAGGCGAGAACCGAGACGCCGAGGATCCCGTAGCCGAGCACGAAACGGACCGTGGAATCCGGCCGTCCGGGCTCGATGAGCCTGGTCCAGATTCCCGCCACGGATACGTTCGCGCCGTAGACCTCCACTCTGGCCCCCGTGATGATCTGGAAGACGCGCTCGAGGGATCGAGCCATCCCTCCGAGACCGAGGAACGGGATGGCCACGGCGAAGCCGGCCATGAGGACCAGCAACCCGGCGGCGGCCGCCCGCCAGCGCCGCGTCAGGACGAGCCAGACAAGAGGCAGAATGGCCAATGGCTTGATCGCGGCGGACAGTCCGAGTGCCGCGCCGCCTCGAGATTCTTCCCGGTCAAGCCATGTTCGCGCGCCGACCAGCGCCAGGAGCGCCAAGCCGTTGACCTGGTGATTCGACTGCGTCGCCGCGAACGGCGCGAAAAAGATCGCGGCCAGAAGCACTTGCCGCTGTCGCGAGGCCCGGGCACGCGCCACGAGGAACGCGGACAGCGTTATCAAGGCCGCCGAAAAAGCCACCCACAGACAACCCTGGACAACCTGCGACAGACCGAGAAACGGAACCAGACACACGGCGAGAAGCGGCGGGTAGAGATAGGGCGGCGGCGTGGCGTAAGGATCAGCCCCCTCTGTCAGGGCGCGCGCCGCGCCCCGGTAGGCATCCAGGTCCGTCCTGCGGGATCGGATGATTGGCAGGAGTCCGGCAAGGGTCTCCACGAAGAACAGCAGAAGGAGCAGTCCGAGAATCCGCTTCGGCTTCGAGGTCGATTTCAGAGACCGCTAGCATATGTCCCCGAACGTGTTCGCCATTTGAAAGACATGGAATCGGATTCCGCGCCCTCGGCGTCGCCGACACGCTCCGTCGGCCTGAGCCATAATTGCGGCCGCGCCCGGAGCATGATCATGACGTTTTCCCAGAAAGTCGTTCTCGTTGCCGGCGGAACGGGCGGGCTCGGCCGTGCGGTCACGCTCGCGTTCCTCGAGCAAGGCGCCAGGGTCGCGGTTACATACCGCGATGCCGGGGAGTTCGAGGCCTTCAAAGCCTCCCCTGGCGTCGATGCCTCGCGCCTGTCCGGCCACCGGACCGACGTCACCGACGAGGCCGCGGTCCGCGCACTCGTCGGTGAGCTCGTCTCACGCCATGGGCGGCTCGACGCCCTCGTGAACGCGGTCGGAGGCTACGCGGGCGGCGCGAAACTCTGGGAAATGGACGCAGGAGACCTCGATCGGATGATGCTGCTCAACCTGCGCTCGGGCTTCACGCTGTCGCGTGCCGCCGCTACCGCCATGCTGGAGCAGGGGCACGGGGCGATCGTCAACGTCGCCTCGCGGTCGGCGCTCGTTCACGGTGCCGGGGAGGCCGCCTACTCGGCCTCCAAGGCCGCAGCCCTCGCCCTGATCGACTCCCTGGCCGCGGACCTCAAGGGCACGGGTGTGCGCGCGAATTCCGTTCTCCCGAGCATCATCGACACCGAAGCCAACCGAAAGGCGATGCCGAAGGCGGACTTTGCGAAGTGGCCGAAGCCCGAGGAGATCGCGCGCGTCATTCTCTTTCTCTGCAGCGACGACTCAAGGCTCATCCACGGTGCCGCGATCCCGGTCTACGGGCAGACGTAGCGTCGCGCCGCCTACGGCACCCGAACCACGGACGGCACCGGATCGGCCTCGATGGCGCCTCGCTTGCGCGCTCCCGAGGCGCAGGGGCCGACCCCTGCAGACGGGTGGATCGTCACCGCCGCGAACTAGAACCCGGAGCGCATCCCGGAGGTCGGTGCCTCAGTTTGTTTCCTTGCGGCTCACTCCCCGGACATACTCGCGGGCGAACTCGAGGAGTGCCTTGCTCGTCAGTCCGTTTTGCGTGGCCTCCTGCTCGGCAGCCTCGAGGGTCCAGCCGTCGCGTAGCACCCGGCGCACCATCCAGAGGGCCGCGGCACGATTGGCCGTCGCGCAGTGGATGAACACGGGATAGATGTCCGCGTCGTCGGTCACCCGGAGGAACCTCTCCACCTGCTCATCGGAGGGGCTCGTCGGCGAGACCGGAACTCGAATGTAGCCCAGTCCTGCATCCTTCGCGGCCTCGGCCTCCGGGAGCCCGTCCGCTTCGCTTTCTTCGCGAAGATTGATGATCGCGCGGAAGCCTGTCTGCGCGAGCGCCACGACCTGGTCCGGTGTCGGCTGGCCGCCGAACGCAACCCGATCGCTCACGCGGTGGTAGTGGTCCACCTCCTCGATGCCCGCGGCGGCGGTGATCGCCGGCGCCAACAGGCACGAGGCAAGGAGCGCAAGCCTCGTCCTCGTCGGGCTTTGCATCGGATTACCCCTTCCGACGGTCATGATGTCAGCGGCTCACTCTGTCCCGCGATAGTGCAAACACATCACTTCCGGGGTCCCGAGCACGCCCTCATTCACCGCGGCGCTGGAACAGGCTGGCAAGGAAGAGCGCGGAAGCGATGACGATGGTGAGAGGTCCTTTCTCGAGGCCAAGCGGCGGGCCTGCGATCGAGCCCAAGAGCGCCGAGGACATCGCCAGAGCCACTGCGATGACGCGCATTTCACGAAGACTGCGCGCCCAATGCTTGGCGGTCGCGGCAGGAATGATGATGAGCGACCCCATCAGGAGCACGCCCAGGAATCGGAGCCCGAGGGCCACCGTGAGGGCAAAGGCGAGGAGGAAGGCGAGATTGATCCTCGCAACATCGATCCCCGCGGTCCTCGCGAGGTCGGGCGAAACGAGTGTGATCACCAGACGGTCCTCGGCAAGGATCGCAAACGCGATCACCAGCGCGGCGGCGAGGAGCCCGAGAGCGATCTCAGTACCCCCCGGCTGACCCGGAGCGCCGAAGAGAGCGTCGATCAAGTCCTTTCCGGAAGTGAGCATGCTCCCGATCGCCAGCGCCGCCGAAAAGACGACGCCGATGATCGCCTCAGTCGGAATGCGCGTCCTGGACTCGATCGCCCATACGAGCATCGTGCCCGCAAAGAGCGCCGCCAGCCCTCCGAGGATCGGATTCACGTGGATGAGGATGGCGGCTCCGATCCCGGGCAACGCGACGTGCGACATCGCGTCGGAAGCGAGGGTCATCCGGCGCATCACGGCGATCGAGCCGATCAGGCCGGCCGCCGCCGCCATCGCCAGGGTGAGGAGCAGGGCGTCAAGCGCCGGAGTCGTCGTGAACATGAAACTTCATGGAAGTGCCGTAGGCCTCACCCAGACGCTCGGGCGTCAGGATGGCGACTGGAGGCCCGAGCCAGGCGCGCCGGCGGGACAGACAGAGCACGTTGTCCGCAAAGCGATAGACGAGGTTCAACTCGTGCGACACGAGAAGAAGAGTGAGGCCTTCCTCGCGCTGGAGACGCCGGAACAGCTCGTAGACACCCTGTTGCCCCGGCTCGTCGACACCGGCGGTCGGCTCGTCGAAGAGCACCGCGGAGGGCCGCCCCATGAGAGCGAACGCAAGAAGCAGCCGCTGGAACTGCCCTCCTGAAAGGGTGCCGATCGGCCGATCCGCGTCCCCCTGGCCGAGCTCGACCGAGCCGAGCGCGCGCGAGATCTCCGCCGTGGAGCCGCCCGAAACCCTCGCCCTGGCCTTCAGAAGGTCGAGCCCGGTGAGCGGGAGGTCCCGTTCGATGTCGAGCTTCTGCGGCACGTAACCGATCCTCGTGTCCGGCGCCCAGCGAATCGTGCCTCCGGCGGCAACGGCGCCGATCAACGCCTTGAGGAGGACGGTCTTTCCGGACCCGTTCGGCCCGATGATCGCGAGCGAGCTGCCGGCCTCGACGCGAAAGTTCACGTCGTCGAGGACGTGCGTCTTTCCGAAGGCAATCGAAAGATGCTCGACCTCGAGGGCATTCGTCATCTCTGCAGATCCAACGACTCTTCGCGTCTTCAGACGGGGGGGTGGCTCCGGTAATACCGATCGCATTCGTCCTCCCGGCCACGGACGATGCGCCGCCCCCGCAGCGGCCCGCGCCCGGAAGTGATCACCGTGTTCTGCCGTTCGCCCCCGCCTCCGTCGTAATAGAGGACCACCCAGTCCTGCGTCCTGCCCTGCTCGTGCGCCCTCGCCGTGTTGGAGAACAGGGCCGTGTAGTGCCGCGGGCCCCGCTGGGTGTGCAGGACTGGAAGCCAGGCCTTCTTTTCCGGATTGAAGCGCCGCGGCGCGATCCGATGGAGCGCCCCGGCGGCGGCTCCCTTTCTATACTCTCGATCCACGTCGAGAAGCTCTTCGATCGGGGCCTCCTCGGCCTGCGCTGGATTCAAGCGCACCCTCCGGAGCCGGCTCTCGAGTGTGTCGATGACGCCGGCGACTCTCTTCCTGCCGAGCCCCGCGATCGACGCCAGGCGTCCATCGTGGGCCGCCGCCTCGAGGTCCTCGAGCGAATCGACGCCCAGGTCCTCGTGAATTTTCCGCGCGAGCCGGTCCCCAATTCCCGGCACCGAGGCCAGGAGGGCAATTGGGTCCATCTCGCCGCGCAGCCGCTCGAGCAGGGGCATCCGGCCGAGACGAACGGTGTCCCGAATCGCGCGCGCGAGCGTCGTGCCGATCCCCGGGAGGCGATCGAGGCCATCGAGGCCCTCTCGGTCGAGAATCTCGGAAACCGAACGATCGAGGCCCCGAAGTGTCTCCGCTGCCCGATAATACGCCCGTACGCGATACGGATTGGCGCCCTGTTCGAGCAGAAGCCTCCCCGCCTCATCCAGCCGACTCGCCACGCCGAGATTGACCGACCTCGCTTCCCGCGCTGCTGTGGACATGGCCGAATCTCAAGGCGTCAGGCGCGCTCGCCTCGCGCAGGAATGTTCCGCCGCTTCGTCCGATCGTCCTTCGCTCGCGGGTGGGCCTTGACCTTTCCGCGGCGCCTTCGCTCGTAGTCCTCGAGCTTGCGGCGAGCCGCGTCGAAGGCCTGGCGGATCGCGACGTAGACGTCGTCTTGCTCCGGTTGAAGGTCGATGTCGATCTCCTCGCCGGGGACCGTCAGCCGAATGCGGACGTCGTAGACGTACCCCTTGCGATGGTGACCATGCGGCGACGCCACCCACACCTCGCACTTCTGCACGTCGGCTGAGAACCGCGAGAGATCGGCCCGATCGCGGATCTTGGCCTCGACCGCTTCCGACCTCTCCATGTCGAGAAAGTGAATCTGCAGGAGCGCCATGACTCTCTCCCTTCTCTCGAGTGCGTATCGTACGCTCGCACCGGGCCCTGCCGAGTCTCGCCGTTGCTACTGCAGGGCCGCGAAATCCCTGAACCTCACCGGAAGACGTCGCTCGCCCCATTTTCCGGGCTGTTCCTCGAAGACCCCCGCGCAGGGCTCACCACAGGCCTGGCAGCACCCGTTGGCGAGCCCCCACTGGGTCAGGGTGTACCCGTCGCGGCCTATGAGCTCGGCCGCGCAGCGGTGGCAGAACGTGCTTCCGCCCTCCGGATCGTCGACGTTTCCTGTGTAGGCGTAGCGCACGCCGGCCTTCAGCGCGATCCGACGCGCGTGCGCGAGCGCCGCCGGCGACGTGGGCGGCACGTCCAGCATCTTCCAGTCGGGATGAAAGGCCGTGAAGTGCATCGGCACGTCGCGACCGAGGTTCTCGACGACCCACCGCGACATGTCGCCGATCTCCTCGTCCGAGTCATTGTGACCGGGAATCACGAGATTGGTGATTTCGAACCAGACCTTCGTATGCTCCTTCAGGTAGACGAGCGTGTCGAGCACGGGCTGCAGGTGGGCGCCCGTGATCTCCCAGTAGAACTTCTCGGTGAAGGCTTTGAGGTCCACGTTGGCCGCGTCGATGTGCCGGTAGAACTCTTCGCGAGGCCCCTCGCAAATGTAGCCGGCGGTGACCGCGACCGTCCGTATGCCCAGCTCGTGGCAGGACTTCGCGACGTCGATTGCGTACTCGAAGAAGATCGTCGGATCGTTGTACGTAAACGCAACGCTGCGGCAGCCGAGCGTTCTTGCCGCCCGCGCGATCAACTCCGGCGACGCTTCGTCGCCGAGCTTCGCGATCTCGCGGGACTTGCTGATGTCCCAGTTCTGGCAGAACTTGCAGGAAAGATTGCAGCCCTCCGTCCCGAAAGAGAGCACCGAAGTCCCCGGCAGAAAATGATGGAGTGGCTTCTTCTCGATCGGATCCACGCAGAAACCGCTCGAACGGCCGTAGGTCGTCAGGACGATCTCGTCAGCCTCCCGCGCCCGAACGAAGCAAAGGCCCCGCTGTCCCTCGCGCAGCGTGCAGAAGCGCGGACACACGTCGCACTGTACGCGGCCATCCTCGAGCCGATGCCAGTATTTCGTGGGAACGATCGGACCACTCCGGGGCTCCATGACTTCTCCACAACCATGTTCCGTCGCGGCGATCGGCCGAGCATGGTCTGTTTGCATCACTTTCTTGTCGGGGCAAAGACCGGGGCCACCGACTCGCGAAAAGGTCTGCACGAGCGGCGGCCCCTCGAAGACCCTTCCATCCCTAGTTGGGGTTCGGGACGAGCGGTGCGGCCAACCACATGAACGAGGTCCCGGTCTGGATTTCGAACGAGAAGCTCCCGTCCTGAACATCGAAGATCCGGATCGGAATCTGCGTATCGCTCACCCGTTGGAGATAAGTCCCAACGACGACCATGCCCCCCTGGATCTCCGGATCCGTCATCGTGCCGGAGCAGATCGCCCAATTGGACGTCTGCCCCGCTTGGGTGCAGCCGCCGATTCCCGTGAGGATTCTGCGGCGGTGCTCCGCGCGCAGGATGACCACCGCGGCTTGTTCGCGAGTCAGCGGCGACGTCGGACAGAAGTTGCCGTCGCCACATCCGAACATGATCGCTTCGTTGTGGATCTGCTCGATCCAGCTCGCGTAGAGACTGGGGCACGCGACATCGTTGAAGACGGCGCCCTCACAAGGCGGCGGGAAGTAGTTGGCTCCCGGATCGATGGCCAGGACGGCGGACGCGCCGAGCGCCAGAAGCAAGCCTGCCAGGTAGTTCTTCATGAGCTCCCTCCTTGGTGAAGGTGGACGACTCCCAAACCCCGTTTGCCACACCTGTACGATAGGACAGTGGTATAATCCCGATCTCTAGTACAGGTTCATCATTCCTCGGGTCGGAGTCGACGCGGAGCTCCGAAAGAGTGGTGTTCTGTCCTCTCTACCGCGCCGGTTGGCACCGCGGGCACGCGAACATGCGCCTTGCCGAGAGTGGAAACTCCTGGATCGGCGATCCGCACCGGCGGCAGACTTCCTGCTGATAGACGTAGAAGGAATCGTCCGCGCTGCGACCGGCAAGAGGATGCGCCGGCGGCTCGGCCGGGGCGACGGTGCGGATCTCCGCCTGGATCACGCCTCGCCGCATGAGCTTGCGCATCGTTCGCCAGAGGCTCTCCCATTCATCGGCCGTCACGCTCCCCGAATGCCGCAGCGGATGAATCGCCGTCAGGAACAGCGCCTCGTTTCGATAGATGTTCCCGACTCCCGCGAGCACGCGCTGATCGAGAAGAGCGTCGCCGATCGTTCGCCGCGGCCGCTTGTGCAGGGTCGCCCGGGCAGAATCGGGATCGAAGTCCGGCCGCAAGGGGTCGGAGCCCAGCCGCTCGATGAGTGCCCGGCGCGCAAACTCCGGGATCAGCTCGCAGGTCGGCGGCCCGATGAGATCCGTGGCGACCCCGCTCGTCGCCAGGCGCATCCGCACCGTCGGCCGCGGCACCGGAAATCGCGAGCGGTAACGATAGAACCATCCGGCCATCCCGAGGTGGACGTGCACGACGAGCCCTCCGCTCCAGTGGTGGAAGAGGTGCTTGCCGTAGGCTTCGGCGCGCAGAAACCGGCGGCCGTCGAGCCGCTTCGCCTCCTTCGCGAAGCGGCCCTGCGGCGAGCTCACCCTCAGCCGCCGGCCGGCGAAGTCCCGCGTGTGGATGCGGGCGAGGCGGTGAATCGTATTTCCCTCAGGCATCTCGCGACTCCGGCCTGTCGGAGACTCTACCAATGCCGGGGGACCTCGCGAACGTCCAACCCTGGACGCCTTTTCCATCCGTGATAGTGTCGGGGTCCTTCAAAGAACCAGTCGGCCTCGGAACCTTGTCGTCGCCGTCCTTCCTTCGAAGTCGGGGGATTCCCGACGGAGGCCAATCACTCAAGGAGCCAGGAGTACCGCCATGCGATTCGCACGCAACGTCCAGTTTCAGATCAAGACCGGCAAGGAGCAGGAGTTCAACGGCCTGTTCGAGAGGGAAGTCCTTCCGATGCTTCGGAAGCAGAGCGGTTTTCAGGAGGCGGTGACGCTTCTGAACAACACGAAGGGCGCCCGCTCCATCAGCCTCTGGGATGATCGCAAGAGCGCCGATGCCTATCAGACTTCGGCCTATCCACAAGTTCTGGCCAAGCTCACGACCGTCATCGAGGGAACTCCGACGGTCGAGACCTATGAGAACGCCGTCTCGTACGCCCGCACCTAATGAGGTTTCGAGCGGGCGCTTGAGCCCGTTTCACGGAGGCCCCGACCGGGGCCTCTTTTTTTTGGGGGCGCGCTCGCGCGCACACCTTCAGCGTGCCGCTGCCTTTTCCGACACGTACGCCTTCGCCTCGACGAGCTCGGGCCGAGGCGAACCGGCCACACACTGTCCCAGAAGCACCGTGTAGAAATCGCGGGCCTCGTCGGTTCTTCCCGATGCGGCGGCCGCGCGAGCGGCGCCGTAGAGACTATTGAAGCGCCTCGGCGCCTCGCCGAGCGAGGCCTCATATGCGACGAGCGCCTCGGCGGGCCGCCCCATCTCGAGGAGCATGTCGCCGAGCAGCTCGCGCGCCGGCAGGATCGCGCCGGGCGTGACCGGGTGCTTTCCCGCCTTCGCGTCGAGCTCCGCTGCGGTCCGCGCCAGCACGAGCGCTTCGTCCTTTCGTCCCTCGCCGTACGAGACCCAGGCCTGCGCCGCCACGCGGATGGACTCGACGTTCGTCGCCCAGTCATACGGACCCGGCACCGGCGTCTGGACGAGGCTCGCCTGAATCTGCGCGATCTGGCCAACGGCCGCCCGCGCCTCCTCGAGCTGCCCGGATCGCGCGGCGCCGATTGCCCGCGCGAACTGCGTGATCGCGGGGGCATAGACGAAGCGGTCCCAGGGAAGCGCGACCGCCGAAGGCGCGAGGGCCGCAGCGCCTTTCCAGTCTCGCCGCTCGAGCATCCAGCGGGCCGGGATCGCATCGAGCGCGTACCCCGCCGCGAAGCTTCCCTCGTCGAAAGTCTTCGCCGCCGCGGCCTCCTCGAGAACCCGGCGTGCGCCCTTCTCGTTGCCGATCTGGAGGTAGGCGTACTCCAGGTAGTCGAGCGCGTGCAGCGTGTCGAACGAGGTGGCGCCCGGGTGCCGCTTTGCGACGAGCTGGCGCCCGGCCTCGGCCGAGGCGAGGTTGGACTGGATGGACTCGTCCCAGAGCCCGAGGCGCGTGAAGATGTGCGAGGGCATGTGGAGCGCATGCGGCGAGGACGGCGCGATCTTCGCGTACGCGCGCGCCGCCGGCAGGGCATCCATGGCGAGCGGCGGATAGTCGAACGCGTGGATCATGTAGTGCGCGATGCCCGGGTGCTGGGGCTCGGCGGGAAGAAGACCGTTCAGGATCGCGGCCGCCTTCTTCTGGTTCGCGTAGGTGGTGTCGCCCGGCGGTGCCGAGCCCAGCAGCGACAACGCATAGAAGATCGCGGCCTCGTGATCGTCCGGAAAGCGGCGCGAGACCGCCTCCATCGCCTCGCAGTACGCCTTCGCGCGGGCGCCGTGCCCGTTCGTCTCGGAGTCGGCGTAGAAGACGCCGATCGCGCCGATGTAGGCCTGCTCACGCTCGTTCTTTGACCCGAGCTCGGCCGCCCTCAGCGCAGCGGCGCGCCCTGCCGCGAGTTCCGCGCCGCCTGGCGGCGCCCAGAGCGGATGGTAGTAGGTCATCGCGATTCCCCAGTACGCGATCGCGCAGCCGGGATCCATCCGCAGGACCTCCTCGAAGGAGCGACGGGATTCCTCGTACCCGAACGAATGGAGTTGCGCCACCGCGCGCGTGAAGACCGGCAAAGTCTCCGCGCGGCAGGACGAGGGGAAGTGGACCGTCCCATACTGCTCGTCCGCGTGGGAATGCTGATGCTCCTCCTGCGCGTACGCGGAGGAGGTGGCGAGGATGGCCGCGACGACGATGCCGGGAAGCGCCTTGCTCATGTTGACCTCCTTCGCCTGGACTAGTCTAATGCGCTCTCTCCATCATCGACGGCAACGCCGTCGTCTCGCTGTAGGATTCCCGGGCAAAGGGAGAACGACATGAGCGAAGAACGCCCCACCCTCGAACGAATCATGCACGTTGCCTCGGGCGGCTGGGCGCTGGCCATCCTCGCGGCTGGAGCCCACGCCTCGATCTTCACACACATCGAGGCCGGGGCCGACACACTCGAGGCGCTGGCAAAGAAGTCGGGCCTGTCGGTCCGGGGCACCGGATCGCTGCTCGACGGGCTCGTCGGTCTCGGGTTCCTGACGATCTCGGGAGGCCGATACCGCAACGCTCCCGACGCGGCGGAGTTTCTGGTCGAGGGAAAGCCGTCCTACTTCGGAGGCTTCCCCAAGGTGCAGCTCGCCGAGTTCCCGGACTGGCCGGCGCTGCCGGAAGTGGTTCGCACGGGGCAGCCGAAAACGCCCGACACCACCGACGTTCCGGAGAGCGTCTTCTGGGAGCAGCTCGTGCCGGCGATTGCGGTGCTCTCCGTCCCCGTGGCGCTCGCCGCGGCGGAGAGAGTCGGGCTCGCCCGCGCCGGCGCGATCTCGATCTTCGACGTCGGCGGCGGCTCCGGCATCTACTCGGCGCTCTGGCTCGGGATCAACTCCCGGGCGCGCTCGACCCAGTTCGACTGGGCAAATGTCAACCGGATCGCGAGGGACTTCGTGGGTCGCCGCGGCGTGGGCGATCGATTCCATACCGTGGACGGCGATTTCCACAAGGCCGACTTCGGGACCGCCGAGCATGACCTGGCCGTCTATTCGCACATCGCGCACCAGGAGTCCCCGTCGCAGAACATCGAGACCTTTCGCAAGATCCGGAAGGCCTTGAAGCCCGGGGGGACGCTGGTCGTCTCGGATTTCGTCGTCGACGACGACCGGTCGGGGCCGCCCTTCGCGCTGATGTTCCGGACGGTGATGCTGCTGCGGACCAGGGAAGGCGCGACCTGGACTCGTGCCGACTACACGAAGTGGCTGCGCCAGGCGGGATTCCAGAACGTCTCGATCGAGCCGACGGGAACGCCGGCGACCCTCGTCTACGCGTCGTAGGTGGAGTGACGCGCGCCCGAGCGGCCGGGCGCGCGTCGGATCCGGCCTATCTACTTCTTCCCCGCCTCCGCCGGCTTGATGTCGAACGCACCGCTGCTCTCGATGTAGCAGACGCACTCGGAAGCCTTGTCGCACGCCGACATGTGGCGGTAGCTCCCGCCGGGCTGCATCATGTAAGACCCGGGTCCCAGTCGGACCTCGGGCTTTCCCTCCGGCGTGTGAATCCAGGTGCCGGAAACGACCACGACTTTCATGTCGTGCGTGTGCGTGTGCAGGGGCGTACTCCACCCCGCCGGAAACTTGTTCATGGCGCCGAAGGCCCCCTTCGTATGGTTGCCCCAGAGATCGGCGATCATCACCCCCGGAACGCTGGGGTCGAGCTGGGTCCATTTCATGTCCCCCGCCGGCATCAGGACAGCTGCCTTTGCCCCCGCCTTCCCACTCTTCGCCTTCGTGCCACCCGATCCCTGCGCCAGAACGGCAGTCGCCAGAATGAACGTCGCCAGAAACGCCAGAACGTTTCTTGTTCTCATCGGTCCCTCCTTCTTTATTCGAAACCTTGCGGAGGCTATCACCCCGACCGGGTCCGGCAGGGTGATCTTGGCGTCAGGACGACGCGGTCACGACGGCCAGGCTGCGGCGCCGACGCATCCTCACCTGCCACGTCGCGAGAGACGCGACGAGAACGGCGGCAAGCGGCGCGACCCAGGCGTCCGGTGCTCGCATGGCCGCAAGAAACGCGCCCGTGATCGCGCACCAGACCAGCGGGATGACCATCAGCACCCATCGGCCGCGCCCCCTTGAGAGCAGGAGGATCCCGAGCGTGGCGACGGCGGTCGGATCCGGCGTCACACCGAAGATCTCGACCTGCCTCCAGCCGCGGCCGAGCAGAGGTCCGACCAGCGGCTCGGCCACGACCGCGAAGAGGAACATCCACAGGCCCGCATGGCCTGCCAGATCGACGGGCCGCCCGAATCGAATGCGGGCGCCGACGACGCCGGCCCAGACGAGGAGGGCCGCCTCCAGCCCGCAGGCCCAGGCGAAGTAGACGGCGGCCCAGTTGATCGTCGCGTAACGGCCGGCGTGAAAGGCGATCGCGACGAAGAGCCAGCCTGCCGCGAGGATCGCCGCGATCCCACGCCCCGCAGCCGCGGTGGCGCGACGCGCGAGCACCGGAACGGAGAGACCGAGGCCGACAGCCGCGATCTGGGCCGGCCAGATCGCGGCGTTGTAGAGCTCGAAGAGCCGGTAGTACGTTTGTGAAGAGAAGAGCAGAAAGCTCGAAAGCCGATAAGTCCACCACTCCGACATCGGCAGGCTGCTAGAGCTTCTCGACGTGCGCAACGATGCGCCGGCGCATCGCTTCGTCGGGCAGCCGGCCGTAGGACGCACCCACGTTCTGTCGGACGTGGTCCACGCGGCTCGTCGCGGGGATGGCGCAGATGACGGCCGGATGCGACACGATGAACTTCAGGAGGATCTGGGGCCAGTTCGCGCAATCGATCTCGCCGGCCCAGGCGGGCAGCGGCGCATGCTCGACTCTCCGGATCAACTCCCCCCGGCGAAATGGCCGATTGCAGATGACACCGATGCGCCGCTCCAGGGCGAGCGGCAGGATCTTCTCCTCCACCTCACGGTCGATCACGTTGTAGGTCACCTGGACGAAGTCGATCGGCTGGCTTCGCATGACGCGCTCGATCTCGGCGTGGCGCCGCCCCTCCGACGTCGTGACTCCCACGTAGCCGAGCCGGCCCGCCTTTTTCATTGCAAAGAGAGTCGGAAGGTGCTCCTCCCAGGAATCGAGGTTGTGCACCTCGAGCAGGTCGAAGCGCGGAATGCCCCAGTGCCGAAGGGATTCCTCGATCTGCCCGGGCCCCCGCGCGCCCGACGAGACCCAGACCTTGTCGGCCGCGAAAAGTTGCGGCGGGTGGCCGAGCTTGCGGAGGCCGTATCCGATCACCTCCTGCGACGAGCCGTACATCGGGGAGGAGTCGATCAGGCGCCCGCCGTTCTGGAAGAAGGCTCCGATGACCGCGGCGCAGGAATCACGCGCGGCAGTGTCGTCGCCGACGTTGAAAGTGACCCAGCTCCCGAGCCCGACGAGGGGCAGCTTCTCGCCGGTCGATGGAATCGGCCGCGTCAGGATCGGCCCGGGGTGAGCCGTGATTGGATCGGGATAGGCCGCCGCGAGGGGTCTAAGAACGGAAGCGGCGCCGGCAGCCCCGAGGGACGCGAGGAACCTGCGGCGGCTGAGCGTGTCGCTTTGGCGCATAGAAAACCCGTCGCCTCCAGTACGACTGGCTCAACGAGAAACCCCCTGCCGCCCATTCCGGGTTTGATGCTGCAGGCAGACGGGCCCCTTTGGCCGCCGGCGGGCGCCGAACCGGCGCCATGTCGTCAGTGCGTCTCGGACTTCGCCTTCTGCATTTGCTGCATCATGGTCGCGTTGAACTTCGCGTACTCATCGCTGTCCGTCTCGAACGTGCCGTACATGTAGTTCGAGTTCGACCAATCCCAGTTCTTGCCGGAGTCCGTGTAGGTCTGCTTCGTCGTGACACCCTGCAGATATTCCTTGTGGATGGGGTCGGCGCCCGGCGGATTGACGATCTTCGCGACGCCGCCCATCCCTCCGGGAAACAGATGGGCCGAAAATCCGCCGACGTTTCCGAGCTGAATGGTGTGCTCGCCGCCTTCGATCTTGCGTGTGATCGGTACATAAGCGACGCGTGTTCTCTCTGGAGGCGCAGCCGGAGGCGAGGTGTCCCGGGCGATCGCCACGAGCGCCTTGCGTTGCTCCGCATTTGCCTTCTCGTCGACGTAGATCGTGACGAAGTCCCAATCGCCAATCGACTCCATCATCGTGGTTCCCGACTTGCTCGCCCCGATGAACGCAACCCCGAGGCCGTCGAGCCGCACGTTTCCGTACGTCCCTTTGTCGATGAAGAGTGCAAAACCCCCACTGCACTGTGAATGTGTGGGCTTCGATCCAAACCAGCACGGGCAGGCGGCGTTGCACGAGCAGGCCTCCTCGAGTTGGCCGGACATCTTCCAGGTCGGCTTTTTTTCGTCAGCCACGACGGTCACGGAGGCGGCGGCGAGCAGGGCGGTCAGGAGAACACGAGAGTGCATGGGAACCTCCCTATGGACGCGAAAGAGCCGGGGTGGCTCTCCTCATGGGCAGAGCATAACTCTCCTGAAAAGCCGTCATGAACCCGGAGCCCGCTCCATCGATTACTTATTGTTTCGCGGTCATGCCGGCCCCCGGGGGCTGGCCAACCGTCCGAGAGGAGGGGCGATGTCCAAAATGCGTGCGGTCCAGGTTTCGAAGGCGACCGGGCCACTGGAGACCGTGGAGCGCGAGATTCCCGCGCCCGGCCCCGGGCAGGTGCGGTTACGGGTCGAGGCGTGCGGCATCTGTCACAGCGACTCGCTCACGAAGGAAGGCCTGTGGCCCGGGGCCCAGTACCCCCGGGTGCCAGGCCACGAGATCGCGGGGGTGGTGGACGCGGTCGGTTCCGACGTCGCCGGCTGGAAGCCCGGCGATCGCGCCGGCATCGGCTGGCATGGATGGCATTGCGGCTCGTGCGACTCCTGCCGCCGGGGCGACTTCCTCCTCTGCCGTCTCGGCAACCGCGTTCCCGGCATCGCCTTCGACGGTGGATACGAGGACTATGTGGTCGCACCGGCCGTGGCGCTGGCCCGGATCCCCGCGGCGCTCACCGCGGTCGAGGCTGCACCGCTCATGTGCGCGGGTGTGACGACCTTCAATCCGCTTCGAAACGCGGGTGCGCTTGCGGGCGACCTCGTCGCCGTCCTCGGTATCGGGGGGCTCGGCCACCTGGGCGTGCAGTTCGCAGCGAAGATGGGCTTCGATACCGTCGCGATCGCGCGCGGCCGCGACAAGGAGGCCCTCGCACGCGAGCTCGGTGCTGGCCACTACATCGACAGCCGGGAGCAGGATCCGGCCGCGGAGCTCACGCGGCTTGGCGGAGCCCGAGTGATTCTCGCGACCGTCACGAACGCCGCCGCCATGGCAGCGGTCATCGGAGGCCTCGGACCCGACGGCAAGCTCCTCATCGTCGGCGCCCCGCACGACCCGCTCGAGGTCCCCGTCGGGCTTCTCATCTTCGGACGGCGATCCATCGCCGGCTGGCCCTCCGGACGATCCATCGACTCGGAGGACACGATGGCCTTCGCCGCCCGGACGGGAGTGCGATCCAGAAACGAGCTCTTCCCTCTCGACCGCGCCGCCGCCGGGTACGAAAGGATGATGAGCGGCGATGCACGCTTCCGCGTAGTGCTGACGACCGGCGGTTAGCCTCACGGGCCGGCTTTCCGGGAGGGTCCCGTTCCGTACAACGGTTGCCTTGCAAAAGGGAGCGGCCGGCTGGCGTATGACGGGATGGTCCTGGGCGAAAAACTGGCGCTGCCGAACTGACGCCCGATGACCGGCGCCCGTCAGCGCTCCCTCTCGCGCCTCACGGTCACCTTCTTCCCGCGAACACCCGCGGCGCGCAGAACGCGGATCACGTCCTCGGCGATCGCCTCGGGCACTTCGACCAGGGAAAAGCGCTCGGCGATCTGGATCGACCCGACTTCGCGAGGATGGACCTTCGCCAGCTTGACGATCGCGCCCACCAGATCCCCCGGTCTCAGCCCGTCGGCCCGGCCGGACCCGATGAAGACGCTCGCAAAGTTGCCGTCGCGCGAGCGGCCCCTGGGCCCGTCTTTTCCCTTTCCGGCGCGTGCGGCCGGCGGCGCGGCGACCGCCGGAATCTCGTGCTCTTCGCCCGCGGAACCGGAACCGTCCGCCGAAGGGTCGGCGAGTTTCACGGCCGCGGCGGCCACGTCCAGCGGGTCAAACTCTTCGGCCAGCGATTCCACGACGACGCGATAGGCATCGAGCCCGCCGGCCAGCAGCGCCTCGCGCAGCGAGGCCCGCGTCAGTTCGAGGCGCTTCGCCCGCAGGTCCGCGACCGTCGGCACGCTCCCGATCTCGATCTTCTGTTTCGTCGCGCGCTCGATGTTCTTGAGCTGCCAGTGCTCGCGCGGCTCGGCGAGCGTGATGGCCACACCTTCGCGCCCGGCGCGCCCCGTGCGGCCGATGCGGTGGACGTAGACGTCCGGCGACGAGGGCACGTCGTAGTTCACGACGTGCGAGAGATGCCCGATGTCGAGCCCCCGCGCCGCCACGTCCGTCGCGACGACGAGCTCGAGCGTGCCGGCTCGCAGCTTCTTCATCACGCGATCCCGCTCCGCCTGCGAGATCCCTCCGTGAAGGGCCTCGACCCGAAGACCCCTTCCCTTCAAGGTCTCGGTCAGATCGTCCACCTCGAGCCGCGTCCTGCAGAACACGAGAGCCGCGGTCGGCGACTCCAGGTCCAGCACGCGCCCGAGCGCAGCCCGCTTGTGCCCGCGCGCCACGACGTAGGCCGTCTGCCGAACCTTCGGCAGCTTGCCGTGAGCCGTCGTCTCCCGCGCGATCGAAATGCGCAACGGGTTCTTCAGGTGCTTGGATGCGATGGTGACGATCCGCGGCGGAAGAGTCGCCGAGAAAAGCGCCGTCTGCCGCTGTGCCGGTGTGGCCGCCAGGATCGCCTCGAGGTCTTCCGCGAACCCCATGTCCAGCATCTCGTCCGCTTCGTCGAGCACGAGCGTGCGGACACCCTCGAGGCGCAGTGTCCTGCGATTCACGTGGTCGAGCGCCCGTCCCGGCGTGGCAACGACCACGTCCACGCCGCGCTTGAGCGCACGCAACTGCGAGTCCATCGAGGCTCCCCCGTACACCGGAAGAACCCGCACCCCGACCGTCTTGCCGTAGCGATGCACCGCCTCCGCGAGCTGCATCGCCAGCTCGCGCGTCGGAACCAGGATCAGCGCCACCGGCCCGCCGCCCTTCGTCGGCTCCGCCGCAATGGCGTGAAGGATCGGCAGCGCGAAGGCAGCCGTCTTCCCCGTCCCGGTCGCCGCCTGCGCCAGCACGTCGCGTCCCGCCAGAAGCGGCGGAATCGCCTGCTGCTGGATCGGCGTGGGCTCTTCGTACCCGAGGGCCGTGAGCGCGGAGAGCAGCCTGGGGTCGAGGGCGAGGGAGGAGAAGGCGGAGGGCGAGGAGGTCGGCATGAGGCCCATTCTGTACGAGGGGACGCTGACGGCACTTGAGCGGGTCCTCATTTGTGTCCATTTTGTGTTCCACGTCACTGCAGCTCTCCACGCGGGGGCGTAGCCTGCTGGATCTCATGGTGGGACCCCGGGACCTTAGCCCGGCTGAGCTGCAGCGCTGTGGCCTGGCCCTCATACAGCGGCACGCGCCTTCCGGCGAACCGGTGACCCGGGTTTACTGCCTTCGCTGCGGCAGGCAGGCAGCCTCGGAACGGATGGACGTCGATCCGGACGGGTGGTGGGTTTGTGGGCGGGGCTGCAACACGCAGTACGCGGCCGCGGCACAGGGCCCGGCGATTCGTCCGAGAACCTGAGCCGGGATCGCGCGACGCCAGGCTCGTCAGAGTCGGCGTGGTATGATCACAACCTCCAGAAGGACAAATAGTTATGTCACTCACGGTGCAGCAGGCCGAGCGGGAAGCCCGCTGGCGATGGGGCGGACTCTTCAGCCAGGGCTTCGCGCGTTACTCGCGGGCCGTGCGGCTCGGTTTCGAGGTCGGGACCAAGCGATTCGGATCGATCACGATCCGGGGCCAGGGAACCTCCTGGGAAGGCGCGTTCGCCAACGCGGACAGCCTGACCAACGCCCCGCGCCCGCACAAGTAGCTCCGCCCGTGTCGCGCGCGCTCCCAAGAAAGAGCGCTACTGCGTCAGCGTCGGTTTCGCGAGCCCCTTCTTGATCGCCGCATCGATCAGATTCCAGACTTTCGCCTCCGCCGCCGCCTCGATCGCGTCCTCACGCGCCTCGAGCGAGCTGTCCACCTTTTCGAGGTCGCGAGAGCGGGCTTCGAGATCGCGCTGGCGGACCCGAAGGTCGGCCTGTCTGCTCGGAAGCTCCCGTAGCTCCGCGTCCGAAGCGGGAGCGGGCCCCGCCGAATCGAGGTCGTCGTCCTCGTCGTCGCCGCTGTCGCTCATTCGATCGATCCGGGCGTCGAGATCCTCCTCCTCGCGATCCAGATCCGCCTCCTTCTCGCCGAGGGCTTCCTCGCGGCGGCGGAGGTCCTCGCGCTCGGGCTCGAGGGCGCGCAAGGGAGCGAAGAATGATCGGCACTCCTCGAGCGTCGCATGGTCCTCGATCAGGTAGGTCCTGCGGCCGCGGCGAAACCAGAGGAAGTCGCCGGAGTGCTTCTCGCGCAGGAGCTCGTACTCGTCGAGCGAGAGGTTCGTGCTCGTCATGGTGTTCCCGATGGAGAGGATGTATCCGTCGGCATCGGCGTGGTGGGAGGCGTGCGCGGGGCCGGGACCCGCCGCCCTCGCTCGTCCTGGCGCCAGGCCTGCGAGCAGCACCAGGGCCGCCGGGAGCAGCCTCGAGTACCGGCCCGAATGGGAGCCTCCCAATCGCTCTCGACGCATCGCGCACCTCCAGCCTGCAGGAATACGCTCCGAAAGGCGCGAGGTTACGGAGCGGGCCGGGACACCCCGAAAGTCGAAGCCCCCGGGAGGTTGACTGTATGCACGGCCCTGGCCTTCGCGCTCGGCTGTGACGGATGAGCGTGCCCGGATAGGATGAGACGCGCGATGCGCGAGTACGTGGCGGCCATCGACCAGGGGACCACGGGCACTCGCTGCATTCTGTTCGATCTCGAGGGGCGTCCGGCCGCCGCGGCGTACCGGGAGCACCGGCAGATCCTCCCACAGCCTGGCCGGGTCGAGCACGACCCGCTCGAGATCCAGGAGCGCGTGGACGAGGTCGTCTTCGAGGGCCTCCGCGCGGCGCCGCCCGGGCGCGTGGTTGCGGTGGGCATCACCAACCAGCGCGAGACGGTCGTGGCCTGGGACCGGCGGGACGGCCGGCCCGCTTCGAACGCCATCGTCTGGCAGGACACGCGGACCGCGGACGCGTGCCGCGCGGCCATCGAGCGCGGATGGGAAGAGGACGTCCGCGCCCGCACGGGTCTGCCGATCTCGACCTACTTCTCCGCGACCAAGATCCAGTGGCTCTTCGACAACGTCCCCGAGGTTCGCGAGCTCGCGGCTTCGGGAAACCTGATGCTGGGCACGATCGATACCTGGATCATCTGGAACCTGACCGGCGGGCCGCGCGGCGGCGCGCACGTGACGGACCCGACGAATGCGTCGCGCACGCTCCTGTGCAATCTTGCCGCGCTGCAGTGGGACCCGGTGCTCTTCGAGCGCTTCGGCGTGCCGTGGGGCACGATGCCGGCGATTCGGCCGTCGGTCGCCCGCGAACCCTACGGTCACACGCCGGCAAACGGCCCGTTCGGCGCGCGGATTCCGGTCTGCGGCAACCTCGGCGACCAGCAGGCGGCGCTCGTGGGACAAGGCTGTTTCGAGGCGGGCGAGGCGAAGAACACGTATGGGACCGGCTCCTTCCTGCTGGAGCACGTCGGTGAAAATCCGGTGGCGAGCGCTTCAGGACTGCTCTCGACCGCGGCCTGTGCGCCTCCCGGCCATCGGGCTTACGCGCTCGAGGGCTCCGTCGCGGTGTCGGGAGCGGCCGTGCAATGGCTCCGGGACAACCTCGGAATGATCAGAACCGCCGCCGACACCGAGGTCATTGCGGCGGGCGTGCCCGATGCCGGAGGCGTCTACTTCGTGCCGGCATTCTCCGGCCTCTTCGCTCCCCACTGGGACATGCGCGCGCGCGGAGTCATCGTGGGATTGACGCGCTTTGCAAGCCGCGCCCACCTGGTGCGCGCGACACTCGAGGCGATCTGCTTCCAGAGCCGCGAGGTCGCCGACGCGATGGCCGCCGACAGCGGCAAGCCCTTCTCGGTACTGAAGGTGGACGGCGGCGCAAGCGCCAACAACTTTCTGATGCAGTTGCAGGCCGACACGCTCGGCGTTCCCGTGGTCCGCCCGGTCGTGAGCGAGACGACGGCGCTCGGCGCGGCGTACGCGGCCGGGCTCGCGGTGGGCGCATTCGAATCCATCGGGCAGTTGCGGCGGCTCTGGAAGGCCGATCGGACCTTCGAGCCAAAGTGGGACGAGGACCGGCGCGAGTCGGCCTATCGAGGTTGGATGCGTGCCGTCGAGCGCACGCGGGGCTGGATCGAGGAAGAAGATCGGGCGATCCCCTAGCCGGTGTCGATTTCGGGGGCGGCCGTTCGACTAGATGATGAAAAGGAGGTTCTCGACCATGCGTTACATGCTTCTAATCTATGACCGCGATGTCGATTGGGCCGGGCTATCCGAGAAGGACCGCGGCGAGATGTTCCGCGAGTACGGTGCCTTCACCGAGGGGATCAAAAAGAGCGGGCACTACGTCGCGGGCGACCCGCTCCAGCCGACGGCGACCGCGACGACGGTACGGGTCCGGGGCGGCAAGACCGTCTCGACCGACGGCCCCTTCGCCGAAACGCGCGAGCAACTCGGCGGCTACTACATCGTACGGGCCGCGAATCTCGACGAGGCCACGGCGATCGCGGCGCGGATCCCCTCCGCGCGGATGGGCTCGATCGAAGTCCGCCCGATCATGGAGATGGGCGGGTAGGTCCCCTTGTCGTCAAGGTACGGCTGTTCAAGGGATCCCTTTGAGGTCACAGTTCCTCTAGGCCATGTCCATCGAGCACTTGTACCGCGCGGAATCGGGTCGCATCCTCGCGACGCTCATCCGCCTCGTCGGCGACTTCGACCTCGCCGAGGAGGTCATGCACGATGCCTTCACCACCGCGCTCGAGCAGTGGCCCGGACGCGGCGTGCCGGAGAACCCGCGCGCCTGGCTCGTCTCGACGGCACGTCACAAGGCCATCGACCGGCTGCGGCGCGACGCGCGATTCCGCGAGAAGCGTGAGGAGCTCGCACGGTGGGCCGCTCTCGCCGAGGGCGCGCCTCCGGACTTCGCCGATCCGGCGGACAACCGGGTGGCCGACGACCGCCTTCGCCTGATCTTCACGTGCTGCCATCCGGCGCTCTCCGTGGAAGCCCAGATCGCCCTGACCCTCCGCACGCTCGGCGGCCTGACCACGGAGGAGATTGCGCGGGCCTTCCTCGTGCCCGCCGCGACGATGGCGCAGCGACTGGTCCGCGCCAAGCAGAAGATCCGGCGGGCCCGCATCCCGTATCGCGTCCCGCCCGACGAGATGCTGCCCGAGCGGCTCGACGCCGTGCTCGCCACGCTCTACCTGATCTTCAACGAGGGGTACGCCTCGACTTCCGGCGCGGAGCTCCTGCGGCGCGAACTCTGCGCCGAGGCGATCCGGCTTGCGCGCCTGCTCGTCGAACTCATGGGCGAGAGCGCCGAGACGCGCGGGCTGCTCGCGCTGATGCTCCTGCACGACTCCCGACGCGAGGCCCGCGTCTCGCCCGAAGGCGAGCTCGTGCGGCTCGAGGATCAGGACCGCAGCCTCTGGGACCAGGGCGAGATCCGCGAGGGCATCTCCCTGACCGAGTCCGCCCTGCGCCAGGGAAGCACGTACGCCCTGCAGGCCGCGATCGCGGCCGTGCACGCCGAGGCGGCACGACCGCAAGACACCGACTGGCGGCAGATCGTGGGGCTCTATGGCGAATTGCTCGCCCGCAATCCGTCGCCTGTCGTCGAACTGAACCGGGCGGCCGCCGTCGCCGAGGCGCATGGCCCCGAGCAGGGGCTGCGGCTCCTCGAGGACCTCGAGCGCCGGGGCGAGCTCTCGAGTTATCACCTGCTCCCGGCAGCCCGCGGACGGCTGCTCGCCCGGCTCAACCGCAGAAGCGAGGCGGCCGATGCCTACCGCCGCGCTCTGGCCCTCGTCACGAACCACGCCGAACGTCGTTTCCTCGAGCGGGAGCTCGCGAGGGCCCAGGATTGATGGAATCGCCTGGCGTCGAAGCTGCTGGATTGATGTAGCGTCGGGGCGATGGCATCGCTCGCCCGCCGTCTATCCATTCTCGCCGCCATCCTCGCCGGCCTTCTGATTCTGTCGATTCTCACCCTCCCCTACCTCGTCTCGCTCGACGCGATGCGGGCGCGCGTCATCTCCGCCGCCGAAGGAGCACTGCACCGCAAGGTCGAGATCGGGACGATGCGTCTTCAGATCTTCTCCGGCCTGGGCGCCGGCGTCGATAGAATCCTGGTGCGGAACCCGCCGGGATGGGAGAGCCCGGCTCTCGTGTCGGCCGACCGCGTCTCGGTCAAGGTCGCTTTCTGGCCTCTGCTGTCGCGGCGCGTGGTCGTGACGAAGATCGTCCTCGACGGCGCGACCGTCGCGATCGAGCGGGATCCCGCCGACAAATGGAATATCGACGACTTCCTCTCGGCCGGGAAGCGCGACAGCGCGCCCGCCACGGCGACCGCGGCAGCCGCCGCGCTGCTGGTCTCGCGCATCGAAATCGCCCGCGGCCGCGCACTCTTCGTGGACCGCAGGATCACGCCGGGCCAGACCGTGACGCTTTCCCTCGACGACCTGACGGGACGCATCACCGACATCGGGCCGACGAGTCCGGCGCGGTTCGACCTCATGGCGCGGTTTCTGACGGACGCGGGCAGAAATCTCACGCTGCAAGGCTCGCTCGGACCACCGCCTGCGGGAGGGCCGGTCGGCACGACTGCGCTACACGCGGCCTTCGAGGCCAGAAATCTGACGCTGAAGCGCCTCGCGCCCTATGTCGCCGCGTTCCAGGCGACCGACCCGGGGACGCTCTCGATGAAGGGCACGGCCGACGGCGCCCTGCTCGGCGCAATCGCGCTGGCGGGCAACCTCTCCCTCGTTCCGCCGGGCCCTTCCTCCCCGATGCCGGCGTCCAACGGCACGATCGCCCTCACCCTCGACTGGCCGAAGGGGACGCTGGTGATCGCGAGATCGCTCTTCGACGTTGCCAGGCTGCCTCTCTCGCTCGAGGGCCGCGTGGACGATCTTCACGGTCAGCCGCGGGTCGATCTACGCGTCGCAACCCCCGGCGACGTCGCGATCGACAGCGTCACGGGGCTTCCGGGGCTCGCGGGAACTCTTCCGGCCGGCGTGAAGCTCGGCGGACGCGTTCGGCTCGAAGCCGAGATCCAGGGCCCCTCGTCCCAGCTCGACACGAGGGCGTCCGTCGACGCCATCTCGTTCGCGGTCAAGATGAATGGCGAGCCGATGCTCGCGGCGCCCTCGGCCCGCGCCACGCTCGGCTCGCGCGGCAAGGCTCCGCTCTCCGGGAAGATCACCATGCCTTCCGGGAAGTTGAAGAACGTTCCCTTCGAAAACCTCGTCGCCGATTGGAGCTGGGACAAGGGCGCGCTGATGCTCGCCCCGTCGGCTGCCATCTACGGAGGCACGCTGGCCGCCCGCGTGGAGTCCGACTTTGCCCATGCGGGCTCCGAATCGCGCCTGGCACTCGATCTGCGCGGCGTCCAGGCGCAGCCCCTCGTGGAGTCGGCGACGACCGCGCGCAACGTCTTCGCCGGCACCCTGAACGGCAAGTTCTCGCTCTCCAGCAAGGGCCTCTCGTGGGACGCGATCACCCGCACCGGGCGCGGCGAAGGCCATCTCGCGGTCGTCGACGCGGATCTGCGGACCGTTCAACTCATGCCCGAGATCGCCCGCTCGCTCTCGACGGTCGGAAAGGTTGGGGGTTTCCAGGTCCCCGCGAGCCTCGAGTCGACCAGGTTTTCCAGGCTCGAGACCTCGCTGCGACTGGCCGACGGCCGCCTCGCGACACCCGATCTCTCCCTTTCCGGGCGCGACATCGCCGCAACCGCGGACGGGTCACTCGGCCTCGACAAGACGCTCGCCTATCAAGGGCACGTCATCCTCGGGCCGGCGGTCGTCAAGAGTCTCGGGAACGCCGGCAAGTACGTCGCGGATCCCGAAGGCCGCCTGACGATTCCGTTCCGCGCGTCGGGCCCGATCTCCGGGCCCAAAGTCACGATTGACGAAAGCATCGTCGTCGATCTCGGCCGCCGCCTGCTCGCGCGCCAGACACAGCAGAAGATCGGCGGCACGGCGGGCAAGGTGCTCGGCGACGTGCTCGACAGCGGCGACGGCAAGACTGCCAGCCCGGCCGACCTGCTGCAGCAATTCCTGAAACCGCCGGCTCCGAGGCCCACGCCCACGCCGGCTCCCCGACCATAGGCAGCAGCCACGGAGGTGTTCGATGCGTGCCAGAGTGACTCTCGTCGTCGCGGCGCTCGTCTTGATCGCGTCCTCGTCGCCGGCCCAGATCGACCCGTCGAAGTGGCTCAAGTCGGGTACCACGTCCAATCTCAGTAACAGCGACATCGTGGCAGGCCTCAAACAGGCCCTCGAGGTCGGCACGACCAACACGGTCGACCTGACCGGCAAAGTGGACGGCTACTTCGGGAACGAGGCCATCAAGATCCTGATGCCCAAGCAGCTCCAGGCCGTGGATCAGGGGCTGCGTCTGATCGGCCAGGGCGACAAGGTGGACGAGCTCGTCCTCGGCATGAACCGCGCCGCAGAAAAGGCCGCGCCCGGAGCCAGGGACATCTTCTGGACAGCCATCCAGGAGATGACCTTCGAGGACGCTCGCAAGATCTTGAGCGGCGGCGATACCGCGGCAACCGATTACTTCCGCGCAAAGACCAGCGACAGCCTGACGGCCAGCTTCCGGCCGGTGGTCACCGACTCCATGAAGGAAGTTGGTGTCGTCCAGCAGTACAAGCAGCTCCAGAGTGCCTACCAGTCGGTTCCCTTTGCCTCGAGCTTCGTCGCGCCCGACATCGAGAGCTATGTCGTCTCCAGGGCGCTCGACGGCCTCTTCTTCGTCCTCGGCGAGCAGGAGCGCAAGATCCGCACGAACCCTGCGGCGCAGGTGACGGAGCTCCTCAAGAAGGTTTTCGGAAAATAGCCGCGCCGGGCCGCGGGAAGCTACGCGCCTTCGGCCCGCGCCCTGAGCCACCGATTCGAGGCCGCGCACGCCTGGCAGCGGAAAAACATCGCAGGCTGCTCGATCATGCGCCGGGCGTTCTCTCCGCAGATCCGACATGCGAAGGCCGAGAGCCTGGCGGCTCCGGTCTTGAGGAGGATCGGGACGGGTTCCCCCGCCGGCCGGCCGTGGCCGTCGCAACTGCACCCATCGCCCGCAAAATGCTCGGCGTCAGAGCCCTCGCGGCACCAGAGCAGCTTGCACCAGGTCCGCGGCGAAAGAACCCGTCCCGTCATGAGGCACAGCGTGCACCCCGGCCACGGACAGATGATGTCCGTGGAGGGGGCGGGCCCTGGCGACTCCTGTCATCCCGAGGGCCGCGGCCCGAGGGTCCCTTGGCAGCCGCACCGTGGCTCGAAAGGGATCCCTCGCTGCGCTCGGGATGACAGAGGGGGGCTTGCCCCTTGTCGGGCCGCACGAACCGAAGAAGCCTCGTCTACTCCAGCATCCGTTTCAGCCCGTCCGCCTTCCGGCCCGTCAGCTCCCAGCGGAGGAGTGAGGTCGGGATCAGTCCGGCGGCGTTGTACTCGTCCATGAACCCCTTCATCCGGAAGTCGCCACCCAACTCCTGCTTGCGCTCGGCGAGGAGCGTCTCGATCTGGATCTTGCCGATCAGGTAGCTCGTTCCGTAGCCGGGTTGCTGGAGATACAGATGCTGCTCGGACCGGACGAGATTTCCGTCCATGCGCAGCCAGCCTCGCGGCGTGTTCGCGCAGGCAAAGGCCGCTGCCTGCTCGAGGCTCATCTGGTTGCTCTGCATGAAGAGCTCGCCGAGGGCGCGCGCGGCGCGCTGGGCGACCAGGATGTACACGAGCTCGCGGGCCCGCGGTCGCGCGTCCACCATCCCGGCCTGCATCATGAGCTCTTCCCAGCCCGTCGCGTGGCCCTCGGTACGCGTGTTGTCCTGGTTGTAGAGACGCACCTCCCGGCGGATCGGGCTCGCGGGAGGCTCGTGGACCATCCATGCCTTGTCGAACCAGTGGTATCCGTGTGTGCGCATGAGCTCGGGCTCGCGGTAGTCGACCTCCGAAAAGAATTCGCGCGAACCCGGACTGTACGCGCCGATGCGGGCCTGCAGGGCGGGCTCCATGTAGTCCTTGATCGTGAGGATTTCGCGATCCCTGAGAAACACCATGTACTCGGTGACCGCGGCGTGGAATCTGCGGTCGTACTCTTCGGCGCTCGCGACCGGAACAAGCGGCGGCAGAGCCGCGTTCTTGAGCTCCTCCATCGCGAGCAGCGCCCTCGAGCGCGCCAGCTCGCGTTCCATGAGAGCGACTTCCTGCTGCCACGTGTATGGGACGAGCTGGACGTTCTTGAGGTACCAGTCGTAGTTCTCGATGCCCACGCCCGAGGGACCCGTCTTCGACGGCGCCTTCGCGTCGAGCCACGCTGCGAAATCGTCCGTCGCCTTTCTGGCCCGCTCGACGTTCGCCCTGAGATCCGCCGGAGCGCCGCCGAGCCTCGGGGCGAGCTGTGCCAGTTCGGTGCTCTGCTGTTGAATGCTCCTGGCGCCGTAGATCCAGAGGTCCCGGGCGTTGCCGGTCAGGTTCGTCTTCGCCTGCGCCAGAAGCCCCGGGATCGCGCCAATGCCGGCGCCCATCCGTGCGGCGGCCTGTTCCGCCAGCGGGAACGCGTAGCTCCAGAGTTCGACCGCGCCCTCGGCAGACGGCCCCTCGCGCTTGGGCTGATCGCTCTCCTCCCCGAACACCGTGACGTAGAAGGCCGGATTGTTGGCCCAGGGTCTGAGCACGCGGTGATCGAAGTCGAGGCCGGCGAGCTCGGCGCGCACGATGTAGTAATCGACCTGCTGCGGGATCGGCCAGCGGCTCGGATCGATGGCGGAGAGGCGCTGGCGGAATGCGTCGAGCTCCCGGTGCTGCGCGGCCATCGCCGCGGCGCCGTAGTCCGGCACGCCGGCGACGAGATTCGGCTTCTGGAAGGACCGCCACTCTCGAAAGAAGGAGACGAGGTCCTCGTACCGGGCACCCCCGGCATCCGAGGGCAACGCCCGGCCGATGCCTCCGCCGGCCGCGGCGAGCAGGCAGACAGCCATCAGGAGTGCCGACGGATCGCGCGGAATCATGGCCGGATTCTATGCGCGGCGCGCCATGACAGGGAGTATCTTCCCCGAGAATCGAGATGACACGCTCGACCCAATCCGCGCCGGGGCCCGCCGAAAACCGGCTGTCCGCCTGGACGATCCAACCGCTCGATCCATGGCTGGTCGTCGGGCTCGTCGCCGCGAAACTCGCCGTCCACCTCGCGACGGCCGGCCGGTACGGCTACTTCCGGGACGAGCTCTACTTTCTCGATCTCGGGCGTCACCTCGACTGGGGCTTCGTCGACTGCGCGCCGCTGATCGCCGTGTACGCGAAGATCGCCCTGCTGCTCGGCGGCTCCCTTCCGGTGCTGCGCTCGATCGCGGCGCTGGCCGGGGCGGCGCGGGTGGCGCTGACGATGCTCATCGCTCGCGAGCTCGGTGGGGGGCGTTTCGGTCAGGCGCTGGCGGGACTCTGCGCGCTCGCGACGCCCATCTACCTCGCCGCCGACAGCATTCTCACCATGAACGGTTTCGAATCGCTCTTCTGGATGGGCTGCGCATTCATGGTCATCCGCATCGCGCGCACGGCGAACTCGCGTCTCTGGATCTGGTTCGGTGTGTTCGCCGGGCTCGGGCTCGAGAACAAGCACTCGACGCTTCTCTTCGGCGGGGCCTTCGCAGCCGCCCTGGTTCTGTCTCCGATGCGGCGCGAGCTCATCAAACCCTGGATCTGGATCGGAGCGGGAATCGCGTTCCTCCTGTTCCTGCCGAACGTCGTGTGGCAGGTACGTCACGGTTTCCCGACTCTCGAGGACCTTCGCAACGTCGCGCGATCCGGGAAGAACGTCGTGCTGTCGCCGCCGGAGTTCGTGAGGCAGCAGATTCTCCTCCTGCACCCACTCCTGTTCCCGATCTGGCTCTGCGGGCTCGGATCTCTTCTCTTCGGCCGCCAATCGCGCGTGCGCGTGCTCGCGTGGACTTATCTGCTCCTTCTGGGAACGATGATCGCCCTCAAGGCGAAGAACTACTACCTGGCCCCGATCTACCCCATGCTGCTGGCCTCGGGCGCCGTGGCCGTGGAGGGCTGGCTCGAGCGCCGGACGTGGGCCCGAGCCCGTCTCTGGCCGAGGGCCGCGGTCGCCGCCTACGTCGTCATCGCCGGCGCAGTTCTCGTGCCCGCGATTCTTCCGATCCTGCCGCCCGCGGAGCTCGTCGCCTACCAGAGAAGCCTCCATCTGGCTCCCGATAAGACCGAGGTGCGGCACGAGGGGCCTCTCGAGCAGCGCCTGGGCGACCAGTTCGGCTGGGAGGAGCTGGTCGCGGAGATTGCCCGCATCTATGCGGCGTTGCCGCCCGAGGAACGGGCGAAGACCGGCATCTTCGCGAGCAACTACGGCGAGGCCGGCGCGCTCCATCTCTTCGGGCCCGCGCACGGCCTGCCCTCGGCGATCTGCGCGCACCAGAATCACTACTACTGGGATCCTCCGGCGAACGAGCCCGAGAACCTCATCTGGCTCCAATGGGACCGCGACGAGATCGCGGAGCATTGCCGCTCCGTCGAGGAGGTCGGCCGGCACTCGCACCCGTGGGGCATGGCGGAAGAAAATCGTGCGATTTATCTCTGCCGGGGGCTCAAGCAGCCTTTGCGGCAGCAGTGGGACGATCTGAAGCACTGGAACTAAGGAGGAGCCGATGAAACGCAAGGCGACGGCCGAGTGGCGGGGAGATCTGAAGACGGGGAAAGGGTTGCTCACGACGGAGAGCGGTGTCCTCTCGAACGCGCGCTACTCCTTCACCACGCGCTTCGAGGGCGAGAAGGGAACGAATCCCGAGGAGCTCGTGGCGGCGGCCCACGCAGGCTGCTTCACGATGGCGCTCTCGGCGGAGCTCGGAAAGGCGGGGCTGACGGCCGAGACGCTGCGGACCACCGCGGTCGTCTCCCTCGAAAAGGGCGAGGGAGGCTGGTCGATCACCGAATCGGCGCTCGACCTCGCCGCAAAGATTCCGGGCGCCTCGCCGGAGGCGTTTCGCGCGGCCGCCGACGCGGCCAAGGCCAACTGTCCGCTCTCCAAGCTGCTCAACGCGAAGATCACGCTCAACGCCCGCCTCGAGACGGCGTGAAACACCGCCGCCTTCTCGCCGGGGCCGCCGTGCTCCTGCTCCTCTCGCCTTTCGCGCTTCTCCGGGCGTACACCGCGGCAGCGCGCTGGCTCCTGTCGGGCCCGAAGCTGCGCGAGCTCATCAACGTCCGCCCGAAGGACTTTCTCCTGGACTACGACTCGGCGACGTCCATCTGGCCCGGAACCGTCACATTCCGCAACCTGCGGCTGAGGGGCAGCGACCCGAACGTCCAGTGGTTCGCGACGATCGCAGACGTCGAGGTGGAGTACGCGATCCTCCCACTCTTGAGACGGACGATCCGATGCACCGACGTGCGCGGCACGGGCCTCTCGTTCTCTCTGCGCGGCAAGCTCGCCCCGGCAGACGCCGGGTCAGCCGACGTGTCTTTGCTGCCGCCGATACCGGGGTTCTCCGATCCCCCAATCCAGTCGCCCGAGGACGTCTTCTTCGTGGATCCGAAGGCGTGGTCCGTCGACGTCCGGCACGTTGCGATCGGCCGGTTCGAGGATGTCTGGGTCAACGGGATTCGCTACCGGGGAAAGGCCCGTGTCGAGGGAGGATTCTTCCTGCAGCCCCTCTACCTCGCGCGTATCGATGCGGCCGCCATCCGTCTCGGCCAGGGCGAGCTGCAGATCGGCAAGGCGGAAGGGTTCTCGCTCTCCGGGACGGTCACCGCGCTTTCGAAGTCGTTCGCGCCGCTGCGGTCTCCGATGCCGGGGGCCCTTCGCGAGTTCACCGCCACCGCGAGGCTCGATCTGCGCACCGCGCACCTCGAAGCCCTCCAGAACGTCGTCGTCCTGCCCGAGGGACTGCGCCTCGAAGGCGGGACCGCCACGTCGACCGTCGACACGACGCTGCGCGAGGGCATCGCGAACGGCAAGATCTCGTTTGCCATCCGCAACGGTCTGGCACGGATACCGCAGTACCGGCTCCGAGGACACGCGAGCATCGAAGTTCCGATCCGCCGCTGGGACATCCTGAAGTCGGGGTACGACGTCTCGGGAACCAAAATCGCCCTCACCGACATCCACTCCTCGGGGGCCGACGAGGGGCGCGGATGGTGGGGCCGTGTCCAGATCCCGTCGGGCCGGATCGGGGCGACCGCCGTTGCGAAGGTGGCAATCCAGTGCAGGGACGCGCGGCCCCTGCTCGCCCTGTTCGGCGTGGACCTCCCGGGCTGGGCGAATGCGCTCGTCAAGCTCGACGACTTCTCGGCCACCGCGACCGTCGCCGCCGCCCCCACCACGCTGCGCGTCAGGGATTTCGATGCCAACGGCGGCGGCTTTCACATCCGGGGCGACTTCGCCCACGACGGTATGGCGAGCGAGGGCGCATTCCTGATCGACAAGGGCATCCTGATCCTCGGCATCGACATCGAGCCGAAGAAGACCGCGATCCGCCCCCTCTTCGCGAAGCAGTGGTACGCGAAGCAGAAAGAGGAGCGGGCGGCCGCAGGGCGCTGACGGGCGCGGACGAGCCCCGCGCCTAGGACTTCCTGGGCGGGCGCGAGGGACGCAGGTCGATGCGGGAAGCGATCGCGCGATCGGGAAAGCGCACCAGGTCCGCTACGGCCTCCGCGACGTCCTCGGCTCGAAGCATCCACGAAACATCGCGGTTCCCGTGCGAGTGACCGAACTCGGTCGCGACGGAGCCGGGCAGGACGGTCGCCATCCGAACGCCGTCGTGACGCAGGTCGAGCATCGCGGCTTCCGAGAAGCCGAGCAGGCCGAACTTGGAAGCGTTGTAGGCCGAGCCGCCGGCAAACGCGTTGACGCCGGCGAGCGAGCCGATGTTCACGATGAAGCCTCCGCCGCCGCGCTTCATCAGGGGCGCCGCGTAGTGCACGGCGTAGTAGACACCGAAGAGGTTCGTCTCAAGGACCTCGCGGAACCGGTCGGGCTCCAGCTTCTCGACCGAGTCGAAATGCCCGATGCCTGCGTTGTTGACGAGGACGTCCAGACGGCCGGCCTCCCGCGCGACGGCGTTGACGAGTCGCTTCTGATCCTCCTCGCGCCGCGCGTCGGCGGCAAAGCCTCGGATCGGGAGCCGGTCTCCGGCAAACCGCGCCAGAGCGGAGCGCACGGATTCCTCCGTGCTTCCCGAGATGAAGACGGCGAACCCGTCGGCGTTCAGCCGCCTCGCGGTCGCCTCGCCGATGCCGCGAGTTCCTCCGGTCACCAGCGCGACGCGGTTCCCAGCCATGAGAGGGGCATCTTAGTCGCAAGGAGTCTCGAAAGGGATTCCTCGCTGCGATCGGGACGACAGAGGGTGGATTGCCCCCTCGTCCAGCCGCCCTATCCCCTTGTCATCCCGAGGGCCGCAGGCCCGAGGGATCCCTTTGGCAGCCGCACCGTAGCTCGAAAGGGATCCGTCGCTCCGCTCGGGAATGACGGGGGATGCCCTCGCCGGGTCACCCAGCCGCGCCCTCTCCCGCGTCGGGAGGACACCGGCTTTGACATATCGTCACCGCATGAAGAGGCGGCGGCTCGGCTCGACGGCCCGCGAGGTCTCCGCGGCCGGACTGGGCTGCATGGAGCTCAACTGGGGCTACCACGACCCCTCCGTGAGCGAGGCCGAGTCCATCGACCTCGTGCACCGGGCCATCGACCTCGGCGTCGACCACTTCGACACCTCCGACGCCTACGGACCGCACGTCAACGAGTCCCTCGTCGGCCGCGCGATCGCCGGCCGGCGCGACCGCGTCGTGGTCGCGACGAAGGTGGGCCTCGTCATCGAGGACAGGGCGACGTACCGCTACGGCCGGAATGGGCGTCCCGAGCACGTGCGCGCCTCCTGCGACGGCTCGCTCGAGCGGCTCGGCATCGACGTCATCGACCTCTACTACCTCCACCGGATCGACCCGAAGGTTCCGGTGGAAGAGACGTGGGCGGCGATGGCGTCACTCGTCGCGGCGGGCAAGGTCCGATGGCTCGGCGTCTCCGAGGCCTCCGTCGCGGAGCTCGAGCGCATCGCGAGAATTCATCCGGTGACTGCCGTTCAGTCGGAGCTCTCGCTGTGGACGCGCGACTATCTGGCCGACGTCGTCCCGTGGTGCGCCGCGCACGGTGCCTCGTTCGTCGCCTTCTCGCCGCTCGGCAGAGGCTTCCTGACCGGTTCGATCTCGGCCGACCGGCGCTTCGGGCCGGAAGACTTCCGGTCCACGCTGCCGCGCTTTCGCGCGGAGGCCATCGCGCAGAACCTGGGTCTCGTCGAGAGGGTCCGCGCCGTCGCCGGGCGTCGCGGCGTCACGGCCGCGCAGATCGCGCTCGCCTGGGTCCTCGCGCGCGGCGAACATGTTCTCGCCATTCCCGGCACGCAGCGCCGGCGGCACCTCGAAGACAACGTCGCCGCCGCCGGGATGGACCTGACGGCAGCGGACCTTGCCGAGCTCGACGCGCTGCCGCCGCCCGTCGGCGGCCGCTACTGAGAGGCCGCATCCCGCCGCCGGCGAACGAGGGTAGGATTCGCGTCACTCGCCCCGGAATCGCGAGACAGGAGGACATGGATGGGTGGCAGACCAGGAAGAGGCCTCGTCCTTTTCGCGGCCGTGCTGTTTGCGATGGAAGCGTCGGTGGGAGCCGCGCAGGAGCCTCCCCCTCCCGGATCGAACGTGGACATGCAGTGGGCCGTGAAGATCCCGATGCGCGACGGGGTCACGTTGAACGCCACGATCTACCGTCCGCGCGGGCAGAAAGACCCGCTGCCGGCCGTCTTCACGCTCACGCCCTACATCGGGGACAGCTACCTCGACCGCGCGCTCTACTTCGCCGGGCATGGATACGTCTTCGCGATGGTGGACGTGCGCGGACGCGGGAACTCCGGCGGCGTGTTCGAGCCCTTCGCCAACGATCCGCGCGACGGCTACGACATCGTCGAGTGGTTCGCGAAGCAGCCGTGGTGCAACGGCAAGGTCGCGATGTGGGGTGGATCCTACGCGGGCTTCGACCAGTGGGCGACGCTCAAGGAGCTGCCGCCGCATCTTTCGACGATCGTGCCCGCCGCCGCCGCGCACCCCGGCGTCGACTTTCCCTTCCAGTTCAACATCTTCACGCCCTATGACATGCAGTGGCTTTCGTTCACCAGCGGTGTGACCGGCAACGGAAATCTTTTCGGAGCCTCCGGCTTCTGGGGGGCGAAGGCCCGCGAGTATTACGACACGCACGCCGCCTTCCAGGACTACGACCGCATCGTCGGCAACTCGTCCACGGTCTTTCAGAAATGGATCCAGCACCCGACGGCCGACGCGTACTACGACGCGATGGTTCCCGGGCCCGAGCAGTACAAGCAGTTCGCGGTTCCCATACTCACCATCACCGGAGACTACGACGGCGATCAGCCGGGAGCCTTCACGTACTACAACCGCCACATGCAGTACGGCACGCCGGAGGCGAAGAAGAATCACTACCTCGTCGTCGGGCCGTGGGACCACGCCGGCACGCGCACGCCCAAGGCGGAGGTCGGCGGCCTGAAGTTCGGCCCGAAGAGCATCCTCGATTTGAACGACCTGCACCGGCAGTGGTACGACTGGACGATGAAGCGCGGCGAGAAGCCCGCCTTCCTCAAGTCCCGCGTGGCCTACTACGTCGTTGCCGCCGACGAGTGGAAGTACGCGGACACGCTCGAAGCCATCGCGAACCAGAAGCGCGTCCTCTACCTCGGCTCGCAAGCTCCGACTGCGGATGTATTCCATTCGGGATCGCTCGAGGACAAGGCCGCCAGAGGCGGGACGCCGTCCGTGCAGTGGGTCTACGACCCGCTCGACACACGGCCCGGGGCGAGCGAGCCGGACGACGACCCGACACCCCTGACTTCGCAGCGGCCCGTCATGGACCTCTACGGCAACGGCGCCGTCTATCACAGCGAGCCCTTCACGGAGGCGACCGAGATCAGCGGCTTCCCGCGGTTGACGCTCTGGCTCTCCATGGACGTGCCCGACACGGACCTCGAGGCGGCCCTCTTCGAGGTGCTGCCGGACGGCGGTTCGGTGTACCTGACGGGTGCAACGATGCGCGCCCGCTACAGAGAGTCGCTCCGCACCGAGAAACTCGTTCCCTCCGGGAAAGCCGAGAAGTACGCCTTCGACAACTTCCTTTTCTTCTCCCGTCGGATCGGCAAAGGCAGCCGCCTGCGCCTGCTGGTGCACTGCATCAATTCGATTACGTCCGAGAAGAACTACAACCGAGGTGGAGTCGTCGCAGCCGAGACCGGGAAGGACGCGCGCACCGCGCACGTCACCCTGCTGCAGGACTCGGGACATCCGAGCGCGCTCGAAATCCCCATCGTGAAGTGATCCCGGATCGCGCCAGGCTCGCCCCGCTCCTCGCCCGCGAGCAGGAGCGCTTCGCCGCGGCGCATCCGCGCTCCCGCGAGCTTTTCGAGCGGGCGCGCAGGAGCCTTCCGAGCGGCGTGCCCATGAACTGGATGGTGCGCTCCCCGGGGACTTTTCCCCTCTTCGTCGCGGAGGCGAAGGGCGCGCACTTCACCGATGTCGACGGGCATCGGTACCTCGACCTCTGCCTTGGCGACACCGGAGCGATGACTGGGCACGCGCCCGCACCGACCGTGGCGGCGATCGCGGAGCGGGCCCGCCGCGGCATCACCTTCATGCTGCCGACCGAGGACGCGATCGCGGTGGGCGAAGAGCTCGCCCGGCGATTCGGACTGCCCTACTGGCAGACGACGCTGACGGCGACCGATGCGAACCGGTTCGCCATCCGTCTGGCACGCCACATCACGCGCCGGCCGCGCATCCTCGTCTTCAACTGGTGCTACCACGGAACGGTCGACGAGACCTTCATCACGCTCCGCGCCGACGGCACGGCGGGACCGCGCCACGGCAACCTGGGCCCTCCCGTGGATCCGGCCGTGACGACGCGGGTGGTCGAGTTCAACGACGTCGCAGCCCTCGAGGCGGCGTTGTCACCGGGCGACGTCGCGTGCGTGCTCGCCGAGCCGGTGATGACGAACATCGGCATCGTCCATCCGAATCCCGGCTTCCACGAAGCGCTTCGCGCGATCACGCGCCGGACGGGGACGCTGCTCATCCTCGACGAGACGCACACGATCTCGGCTGGCCCGGGCGGATACACACGCGCCCAGGGCCTGTTGCCGGACATCCTCACGATCGGAAAACCCCTCGCCGGCGGTATCCCGGCGGCGGTGTACGGATTGAGCGCCGACGTCGCCGATTGCGTGGCCGCGGCCACGACCGTCGCGGAGGCGGACACCGGCGGCATCGGCGGCACGCTCGCCGGCAACGCCATGTCCCTGGCGGCGATGCGCGCCACCCTCGAGCACGTTCTGACCGACGCGGCCTATGCCCGGACGATCCCGCTCGCGGGGCGCTTCGCGGAAGGGGTCGAAAGCGTGATCGCGGAACACGGTCTGCCCTGGCACGTCGCGCAGCTCGGTTGCCGCGCCGAGTACTGGTTCCGCGCGACTCCGCCGCGCAATGGCTCGGAGGCCGCCGCCTCGATCGACCCGGAGCTCGATCGGTACATGCACCTGGCCGCCTTGAACCGGGGGGTCCTCATGACTCCGTTCCACAACATGGCCCTGATGTGTCCGGACACGACCGATGCGGACGTCGACCTTCACACACGCGTCTTCCGCGAGAGCGTCGAGCCGCTCGTCGGCTGACCTGCCCCCGGCCCCACCGGCCTTCCTCTTACAGACAACGCTCGCACCCGCACAGGGATTCCGGGATCGCCGGGCCTGCCGGTAACTCCGCGACCCGCGCACCCGTTCCTCAAGATGAGCGGAGCTCGAGGACGATCCGATCGATGACCACCACCCATCCGGAAAAGGAGAACCCCATGCAGCACAAGAACGCCGCGAACTCGCGTGAAACCGAGGCGAGCCGCAAGCCCCGGGACCCGGCTCAGATCCTCATCCTCGCCGGAGGCGACGGGGTCCGCTTGCGGCCCATCACCCACGCGCTCTCCGGCGACGACCGGCCCAAGCAGTTCTGTGCGCTGGTCGGCGGCGAGCCTCTCCTCGTGCAGACCCTGCGTCGGGCCGCCATGCTCGTCCCCCGCGAGCGCGTCGTGCTCGTCCTGCGACGCGACCATGAACCCTTCTACAAGGAGTTCGTCGCCGGAGCTCCGTCCTCCTCGCTCGTGATCCAGCCTGCCAATCGCGGCACCGCGCCGGCCGTCCTGTACGGTCTGCTGCGCATCGCCACGCGCGCTCCCAACACTCCCGTCCTGATACTGCCGTCGGACCACTGGGTGTCGGATGATGCCGCCTTCATGGCGCATGCCGCGGCCGCGATCGGAATCGCCGAAGCGCACGAGAGTGCCGTCGTCCTTCTCGGAATACCGCCCGGCCGCGCCGAGAAGGAGTACGGCTGGATCGAGCCGTCCGAGCAGGTCTTCGAAGCATGGAGCGCCCTCCACCGCGTCCGCCGATTCGTCGAGAAGCCGGTGCCCGAGGTGGCGCGAGGGCTGCAGCAGTCCGGAACGAGCCTCTGGAACACGGCCGTGGTCGCCGGCCAGGTCGAGGCCTTGCTGTATCTCTTCGCCCTGGCGCGCCCGGCTCTGGTCGACGCCTTCCTCGAGATCTGGACCGCCCTCGGCACGCCCTCGGAGCCGAGCGCGGTCGAGCGCATCTATGGAGAGCTGCCGGCCGCCGACTTCTCGACGGACATCCTGGCGGCGCGGCCTGAGGCGCTCACGGTCCTCACCGTCGACGGCCTGTCCTGGGAGGATCTCGGGCATCCCGCCGGGCTGCTGGAGGCGCGCAGGCGCTCGCGTCGAGGGCCGCTCAGCGCGTCGAAAACGCCGACCTGCAGAGCCCGGCCGGGCAACATCGCTTGATCACCGAAGTGCTCCCGATCAACGGCGCGAGGCTACCGCCGGATCCCACGCCTCTCGAGAACCCGTCGTCCGGGGCGGGGCACCGGCCGTTCGGCGCCGCGTCCGACGAGCTCGAGCAGGTCGGTGATCGTTACGATGCCGACGAGTTTCTTGCCTTCGAGGACGGGCAGGCACCCCAGCGTCCGACCCCGCAACAGGTTCGCCGCCTGACGCACGGTCATTCCCGGCGCCGCCGTGACGGCGGGAGAACTCATGACATCCCGGACAGTCTGGCCCGCGCGCCCCCCTTCGTTGGCGATGTCCCGTTGCGACACCACGCCGGAAACCCGCTTGCCGTCCGTGACGACGAGATGGCGGATCCGGCGCAGGCGCATCCGCTCGAAAGCATCGTCGGCCGACTGTCCTTCCGTGATCGTCTCGACCGATCGTTTCATCAGATCCTGCAGGCGCATGGAGAACCTCCAATTCCGCGTCCATTGGATGCCTTACGGCCGCTGCAGGAAATGATGCATCCGAATCAGGCAGGGGCGCACCGTTGGAGAAATCCTTGTATCGAAAGAGTGGGGTGGGCCCATGAAAGTCAGAGACGTGATGACGCCTGATGTGAAGAGTTGCGCGCCGGAGATGAGCCTCGCCGCCGCGGCGAGGATACTGCGGGAGCAGAGTTGCGGCGCGCTGCCGGTGGTACAGGCGGGCAAGACGATGGCGATGCTGACGGACCGCGACATCTGCCTGGTCCTCGCCGCCCGGGACCGGCGACCGTCCGAGATGCGGGTCGACGAGGCCATGAGCACTGCGGTCCACTTCGTCCGGGAACACGACCCCGTGGGCCGGGCCCTTCAGCTCATGCGACGCTGGCGAGTCCGCCGTCTTCCGGTCCTCGACATGGACGGGACCCTGAAGGGAATCGTGACGTTGAACGACATCGCACTGAAGGCCACGCCGGGCGGCAACGGCGGGCCTTCCTGGGCCGACCTGGTCAACACGTTTCAAGCCATCTGCGAGCGCCAGCGCGCGGCAGCGCCACAGCCGAGAAGTCACAGCCCGTCGCTGCACGCTTCCCTCTGAGCGATTGCCGGAGCGCTCCGGTCAGCGCCGGCGAGGCGTGTCCGACGGCAGCGTCCGGGCAAGCCCATCCACGAGCTCGGGCAGAACGGCCGACCGGAACTCGAGAATGGTCTTCGTCCCGTCGGCGGACTCGATCTCGATGGCTGCCTCGGAATCATCGTCGCCGAGCTCGATCCAGACTCGCTTCGGAGTCCGGACCGCATGCTCCATGTCGTCGGGCAGCTTGCCGAGCTGGATCGTGATTCCCCGCTCCCCGGCATCCGCCACGACGCCCTGGAGGGGAAGCTCGAGCGCCTCGACCTGGGCGCCGAGCTTCGGATCGAGAACGCTCAACTTCACGAGCCATCCCTGATGGCGCCGGCTGAACGCATCGAAGAACCTGGTCCAGTCCTGCGGTCTCACGCCCACGGTCTTCATGGATTCCCCCTGACGGCGCTGGCGGCGGCCCCTTCGGGCCGGTGCGCTCGCGCCAGTATGTCCTGCACCTCCCGATCCGTCGTCTGATCGAAAAGGTCGTAGAAGCGCCCGACGGAAAGGAACGGCTCGGGCGTGGCCGCGCACACGACATCGTCGGCCAGCCTGCGCAACTCCTCCACGGTGTCCGCGGGGCCGACGGGCACGGCGACGACGATGCGGCGCGGGCCGAGGGAGCGAAGTGCGGTCACCGCGGCGCGCATCGAGAATCCCGTGGCGAGGCCGTCGTCCACGACGATGACGGTGCGTCCGCGCACGTCCAGCGCCGGCAGGTCGTCCCGGTAGGAGCGCTCCCGCCGACGCAGTTCCCGTTCCTCTTGCACGATCACATTCTCGACGGCCGCCATCGGGACCCCGAAACGCTCCAGGATCTGATCGTTGAGGACGCGTACTCCCCCGGAGGCAATCGCCCCCATCGCGAACTCCTCGTTGCCGGGAAAACCGAGTTTGCGGACGAGGAAGACGTCCAGCGGCGCCTCGAGCGCCTGCGCCACCTCGAAGGCCACCGGCACTCCCCCGCGAGGAAGGGCCAGGACGATCACGTCCGGCCGGCGCGCGTAGGCGCCCAGGCTGCCGGCGAGAACCCGTCCCGCGTCGCGGCGATCGGCGAAGAGCATCTCACTCTCCCCGGACCGAAGCGTCCAGCATGTCTGCACCCGAGGGCGCCCATTCGGAGCCGAGGTGCTCCCGGAACCATGCGGCCGCCAGGCGCGCCACCTCGGCAAGCGCGCCGGGTTCCTCGAAGAGGTGCGAGGCCCCCGGCACGACCGAGAGCTTCGACTCCTTGCCCAGCCGGGCGAGAGCGCTGCGGTTCAGCGCCAGCACGTCCGGATCATGGCTGCCGACGATCAGGAGGGTGGGCGCCTTCACGCGGTCGAGCGCCGTGTCGGCGAGGTCGGGTCGGCCGCCGCGGGACACGATCGCCTTGACCGCTCCTCCGACCTCGGCGGCTGCGACCAGGGCGGCGGCCGCGCCCGTCGAAGCTCCGAAGTAGCCGAGCGGCAGCCGGCGCGCGTCGGGCTGAGCGAGGACCCAGGCGGTGGCTGCCTTCAGACGGCCCGCCAGAAACGGGATGTCGAACCGCAGATGCCCCCGCTCGAGGTCGGCCAGCTCCTCCTCCTGTGTGAGGAGGTCCATCAGCAGCGTCGCGAGGCCGGCTTCGCGCAGGCTCGAGGCAACGAACTGGTTGCGAGGGCTCCTGCGGCTGCTTCCGCTTCCGTGAGCGAAGACCACGACCCCGCAAGCCGACGACGGAAGAGCGAACTCGCCGTCCATGAAACCGGCCCCCGCCGGGATTCGAACGCCAGCGTCGCGAACTGCCAAGTCAGCCATACACGTATCCTGATCCCTTCCTCCCCGGTGCCGGATGATCCATTCACATCATCCCTGGCGGGGCGGCCCGATCTCGCGTCGGTGCTGGACAGCGGCGTTTCCGCCGGCGTACGCTGACCGGGGTTCCCGGATCCTGGACCGGGTTGAAGGAGTGCTCCGATGAAGTCCTACGTCCGACTGACCGAGCCGATGGTGCGCGAGGGCGGCAAGCTCCGGGCGGCCTCCTGGGACGAGGCGCTCGACCGGGCGGCGGCGGGTTTCCGCAAGGTTCGCGCCGAGCACGGGGCGGAGGCCATCGGCCTCTTCTCGTGCTCGAAGGCGACGAACGAGGTGAACTACCTCGCCCAGAAGTTCGCGCGAACCGTCCTCGGCACGAACAACATCGATAGCTGCAACCGCACCTGACACGCTCCCAGCGTCGTCGGTCTGACGACGGTGTTCGGAGCGGGGGGCGGCACGAGCTCGTACCGCGAGGTCGAGGAGACGGAACTCATTCTCCTCTGGGGCAGCAATGCCCGCGAGGCGCACCCGATCTATTTCCACCACGTCCTGAAGGGCGTGCGCAACGGGGCACGACTGGTCGTCGTCGATCCGCGGCGGACCGTCTCCGCGCAGTGGGCCGACGTGTGGATGGGCCTCGACGTCGGCTCCGACATCGCGCTCGCCAACGCGATGGGCCGCGAGATCCTCGCCGCGGGCCTCGAGAACCGCGCGTTCATCGAGAAGGCGACGGCGGGCTTCGACGATTACCGCCGCGGGGTCGAGAAGTACACGCTTGCGTACGCCGAGCGTGAGACCGGCGTCCCGGCAGAAGCGATTCGCGACGCGGCGCACGCGTATGCGAAGGCGAAGACCGCTCAGCTCTGCTGGACGCTCGGCATCACCGAGCACCACAACGCGGTGGACAACGTCTTCGCGCTCATCAACCTCGCGCTGCTGACCGGCCACGTCGGCCGATGGGGGTCGGGCGTCTGTCCGCTGCGCGGGCAGAACAACGTGCAGGGCGGCGGCGACATGGGCGCGCTGCCGAACAAGCTGCCCGGCGGCCAGGACGTCGAGGACCCGGAGCTGCGCGCGAAGTTCGAGCGGGCGTGGGACGCGGGGGTTCCGCCGAAGAAGGGTCGGCATCTCTCGCAGATGTTCGAGGCGATGGAACACGGCACGTTTCGGGCACTCTTCGTCCTGGGCGAGAACCCCGTGCAGTCGGAAGCGGACCAGAAACGGGCGATCCACCTGCTCGAAGGGCTCGAGCACGTCGTCGTCCAGGACATGTTCCTGACGAAGACGGCCGAGCTCGCCGACGTCGTTCTTCCCGCCGGCGCCTCGTGGTGCGAGGACGAGGGCACGGTCACCTCGAGCGAACGGCGCGTCCAGCGCGTGCGCAAGGCCCTGGAGCCTCCCGGCCAGGCACGGGCGGACCTGGCCATCCTCGCCGACCTCGCACGCGCGCTCGGGACCGATTGGGGCCACCCGACCGCCAAACAGGTGTGGGACGAGCTACGCGCTCTCTCGCCCTGGCACGGCGGCATGAGCTACGAGCGCCTCGAGGCGCTGAACGGGCTCCAGTGGCCCTGCCCCGACGAGTCGCACCCGGGGAGCCCGTTCCTGCACGGCCGGCTCTGGCAGGAGCCGGTCGAGGGCCCGCGCGCCCCCTTCCACGCGGTCGAGCACGATCCGCCCGTCGACAAACTCTCGGCCGAGTTCCCGATCCGTCTGACGACGGGCCGGCGCCTCGACTCCTACAACACGGGCGTACAGACCGGCGGCTACACGTCGCCCCTGCGCCGCGGCGAGTCGCTCGACATCGCGCCCGAGGACGGGGCACGCCTGGGCGTCGGGGACGGAGAAGTCGTGCGCGCCGTTTCGCGGCGCGGCTCGATCGAGGTGCCCGCCCGCTACGACGCGACCCTGCGGCCCGGGCTCGCGTTCATGACGCTCCACTTCCAGGACGACGTCGCGACCAACATCCTGACGATCGACGCCATCGACCCGAAGTCCGGCACCGCGGAGTTCAAGGCGTCCGCGATTCGGATCGAGCGGATGGGCGACGCCGCCGGCTAGGAACCTCCGGGCGACCGCGTTAGAGTTCGGGGATGCAATTTCAGACGCCCCGGCTCAAGACGATGATCGCCGTCCTCACGGCGGCGCTGGCCACCACGGCCCTCGGCGTGCCGACGGCGGCGTCTGCGGCGCCTCGCCCGACCCCGAAGCCCGCGAACGCCCCCGCGCGCGGGGTCTCGCCCGATCTCGTGGAGAAGCCCTGGAAAGGCGACCTCGACGGAATGATCCGCCGCCGCATGATCCGCGTTCTCGTGTCGTATTCGAAGACCCACTACTTCATCGACCGCGGCACCCAGCGCGGCATCGTCTACGACGCCTTCAAGCTCTTCGAGGAAGATCTCAACAAGACTCTGAAGAAGGGCACCGTCAAGGTCCACGTCATATTCCTCCCCGTTGCGCGCGACGAGTTCATCCCGCGCCTGCTCGACGGGCGCGGCGACATCGCGGCGTCCAACTTCACGATCACGCCCGAGCGCCTCGGGCAGGTGGACTTCACCGAGCCCACCACCCGGAACGTCTCCGAGATCGTCGTCACCGGGCCCACCGCTCCTCCGATCGCCACGATCGAGGACCTCTCCGGCAAGGAGGTCTACGTCCGGCGCACGTCCAGCTTTTATGGAGGTCTCGAAGAGTTGAACGCCCGGCTCGCGAAGGCCGGCAAGCCTCCGGTCAAGGTGCGCCTCGCGCCGGAGACGCTCGAGGCCGAGGACATCCTCGAAATGGTCAGTGCCGGCCTGGTGCCCATGACGATCAGCCAGGACAACATCGCGACCTTCTGGAAGCAGGTTTTCCCCAAGATCACGCTCCACCCGGACCTCGCCCTGCGCTCCGGCACCGACATCGGATGGATGTTCCGCAAGCACAGCCCGGAGCTGAAGTCGGCGCTCGACAGGTTCCTCGCGCGCTATCCCGCCGGCTCGAGCGGGCGCAATCAGGTCCTTCAGAAGTACCTGAAGAACGCAAAGTACGCCCGCAGCGCCACCAGCGGAGAGGACGCCGAACGGCTCCAGAATGTCATCGAGCTCTTTCGCAAGTACGGAGACCAGTACCAGCTCGACTACCTCCTCATGGCGGCGCAGGGCTACCAGGAGTCACGGCTCGACCAGAACGTCAAGAGTCCGGTCGGGGCCATCGGCGTCATGCAGGTCATGCCGCCGACCGGCAGGGAGATGGGGGTCGGCGACATCACGCAGATGGAGCCGAACATCCACGCCGGCGTGAAATACGTCCGCTTCATGATGACCAAGTACTACGGCGACGACCCCATGGATCCGCTCAACAAGGGCCTCTTTACCTTCGCGGCCTACAACGCGGGGCCTGGCCGCATCGCGCAGATGCGCAAGCTCGCCAGGGAGCGCGGCCTGAATCCCAACGTCTGGTTCAACAACGTCGAGCTCCTCGTCGCGGAGAAGATCGGCCGCGAGACCGTGACGTACGTCAGCAACATCTACAAGTACTACCTGGCCTACCAGATGGTCATGGAGCAGGCCGAGGAGCGCAGGAAGGCCATGGAATCCGTCAAGAAGGACCCGCCGAAACCCTAGCCGCGATCTCCGGCGGCGGAAACCGGTTCGGCTAGAGTAGCCGCGTGGATCTCCACCTCATTCCCGGCGCCGAGGCCACCGCCGAAGAGCGCGGCGCTGTGGACGCGGTCGCGGGCACACCGGGAAGCGGCTGGGACGGCGGCGCGCGCCAGCCCGAGCTCGACGGCCACATTGCCACGGGCGGGCATGCGGCGCGCGAGCGGCGTCACCTTCTCTTGCCCGCTCTCCGGGCGCTTCAGGCGCGCGTCGGATGGATATCCGCCGGCGCGTTGAACTACGTCAGCCAGCGCCTCTCGGTGGCGCCGGCCGATGCCTACGGGGTCGCAACCTTCTACTCGATGCTCGCGGTCTCGCCGCAGCCGAAGACGATCGTGCATGTCTGCGAGGATCTCGCGTGCCGCCTCGCGGGCGCCGGTGAGCTCATGGCGGGACTCCGCAAGACGGTCTCGGCGGCCGCATTGCGGCCGGCGCCTTGCCTCGGCCTGTGCGAGCGCGCTCCGGCGCTGCTCGTCCAGTGTTCGGGCGAAGGCGCAAGGGACTACGTTGTGGCGCCAGCAGATGCGTCGACCTCGCTTGGTCCCCCTCACGCCGGCCCTCTTCGCCTTCCGGTTGGAGGGGGCGAGCGGCGTGGCTCCCCTTCTGCGCCGCAGACACAGGACGAACGCCGCTCGAGCCTCCGTCTCCTGCGCCGCGTCGGGCACGTGGATCCGGCGAGCCTCGAGGACTACCGAACCCGTGGCGGTTACGAGGCCCTCCCGCGCGCCCTCGCACTCGGCGGCGAGGCCGTCATTCGCGAGGCCCTGGCTTCGAAGCTCCAGGGGCGCGGCGGCGCGGCGTTTCCCGCCGGGCGCAAATGGGATGCCGTCGCGAAGCAGGCGGCCCGGCCGCACTATCTCGTCTGCAACGCCGACGAGTCGGAGCCGGGAACCTTCAAGGACCGCGTCATCATGGAGGAGGACCCTTTTGCGGTCGTGGAGGCGATGACGATCGTCGCCTTTGCGACCGGCTGCGAGAAGGGGTACGTCTACGTGCGCGGCGAATATCCGCTCGCCGCGGAGCGCGCGGAGACCGCAATCGCCGCCGCGCGGGCGGCCGCGCTCCTCGGCGACGACATCTTCGGCAGGGGTACGCGCTTCGACATCGAGCTGCGCCAGGGCGCGGGCGCCTACATCTGTGGCGAGGAAACGGCGCTCTTCAACTCGATCGAGGGCTTCCGCGGCGAGCCGCGCAACAAACCGCCCTTTCCGGTCGAGAAGGGCCTCTTCGGAAAGCCCACGGTCATCAACAACGTCGAGACCCTGGTCAACATCCTCCAGATCGTCCTCGAGGGGGGCGCGGCCTTCGCCGGGATCGGCACCGGGCAGTCCACGGGCCCCAAGCTCTTCTGCCTCTCGGGCAACGTCGCGCGGCCCGGAGTTTACGAAGTCCCCTTCGGCGCCACACTTCGCCAGCTGATCGACCTCGCCGGCGGCGTGCCGGTGGGGCGGGCGATTCGGGCCGTACTCCTGGGAGGTGCGGCCGGATCCTTCGTGGGCCCAAGCGACCTCGACGTGCCGCTGACCTTCGAGGGCACGCGCGCGATCAACGCCTCGCTCGGATCGGGCGTCATCATGGTCTTCGACGAGCGCGCCGACCTCGCGGACGCCGTCCAGCGCATCGCGGCGTTCTTTCGCGACGAGTCCTGCGGCCAGTGCGTTCCGTGCCGGGTCGGCACCGAGCGGCAGGAAGAGCTGGTATCGCGCCTCGCCGCGCGGCGCCCGCTCGGAAGCCGCGCGGCGGAAGACGCGCTGCTCGACGACATCGCTCTCGCCATGAAGGACGCCTCGATCTGCGGCCTCGGCCAGACGGCCTCCGGCGCCATCCAGTCGGCGATCCGCAAGCTCGGGGTCTTCCCGGCATGATCGACGCCCGCCACCGGATCAAGCCGGACCGGCCCGTCGCGCTCGCGATCGACGGCAAGGCCGTCACCGTGCCCGAGGGCACGACGATCCTGGAAGCCTGCCGCGGCGAGAAGATCGACACCCCGACCCTCTGCTTTCTCGAGAACCTCACGCCGGTCAACGTCTGCCGCGTCTGTGTCGTCGAGGTGGAGGGCTCGCGCGCCCTGGTGCCTGCCTGCTCGCGGCCGGTCGAAGCGAAGATGAACGTGAAGACCGACAGCGAGCGCGTGCGCCTGTCGCGAAAGCTCGTGCTCGAGTTTCTCGGGTCGTCCGCGGACCTCTCCTGCGCGTCGGACGACGTCGGGCGCTGGATGCACCGCTACGGCGCGGACCCCGCGCGATTCGGCCCTCCCGCGCCGCCGGCGAAGGCGGGCGAACGTGACCAGGCGGTGCCCGGCCACCACCAGGCCGCCCACGCCGGGCAGGCGGCGACGGTCGCGCAGCCGGTGAAGGTCGACAACGAGCTCTACGTGCGCGACTACGCCAGGTGCATCCTCTGCTACAAGTGCGTTCAGGCCTGCGGCACGGAGGCGCAGAACACCTTCGCGATCGCCGTGGCCGGCCGCGGCTTCGACGCGCGGATCTCGACCGAGCTGGCGACGCCGCTGCCCGAATCGGCGTGCGTCTACTGCGGCAACTGCATCGGCGTCTGCCCGACGGGCGCTCTCATGTTCAAGAGCGAGCACGACATGCGCAAGGCCGGCACCTGGGACGAGTCGCGCCAGAAGGTGACGGCTACGATCTGCCCCTACTGCGGAGTCGGCTGCACGCTCGAGCTGCGCGTCCAGGACAACCAGATCGTCCGCGTCACCTCGCCCCTCGACCACGACGTGACCAACGGACATCTCTGCGTCAAGGGCCGCTTCGGCTGGCAGTTCGTCCAGAACCGGCCGAAGCCCGAATAGGATGAAGGCCGCCCCCGCTCCGCGGCGGGAACGGCGCGACGGTCAATCCTGATTCGGCTGGAGCGCCTTCACGACGTCGTCGATGGAGAAGCTGCCGGGTTTCTGGCTCGGCGGAAACTCCTTGAACGTGGCGAGGAATTTCCCGACGTACTGCTGCGCCGGCACGAGCAGGAAGGCGCGATCGACCCGCCAGCGCCCGTAGTCGATGCTCTCGTGGTCGGCCGTCTCGAACGGATCGGAACGCAGGTTGAAGAGCTTCGGAAAGCGCAGCAGGACGAACGGGTTCTGCCAGACGTCGAGGCCGGAGGAACGCTGTTCCGCGAAGACGATCTTCCACTGGTTGTAGCGCAGCGCCACCAGCGAGCCGTCGTCGTTGAAGTAAAAGAACTCCTTGCGCGGATCGGCCGCTCTGCCGGCGAGCGCATCGGTGATGTTGTAGCCGTCGAGGTGGACCTTGTAGGTGCCGTTGCCCACCTTCATCCCCTTGAGGAGTTGCTCCTTGACGTCGGGCACGCCGGCAGCGGCCAGGAGGGTCGGGAGCATGTCCTCGTGGGCGAAGATGTCGTTGTTGATTGTGCCGGGCTTGATCACTCCGGGCCAGCGAATTGCGCACGGCACGCGGAAGCCGCCTTCCCAGTTGGTGGCCTTCTCGTTGCGGAACGGGGACGTGCCGCCGTCGGGCCACGAGAACTTCTCGGCGCCGTTGTCGGTGGAATACATCACGATCGTGTTCTCGTCCAGGCCGAGCTCCTTCAACTTGTCGAGGAGCTGGCCAACCTCGGCGTCGTGCTCGACCATGCCGTCGGGATAAACGCCGAGGCCGGTCTTGCCCTGGCTCTCCTTCTTCAGGTGCGTCCAGATGTGCATGCGGGTGGAGTTCCACCACAAAAAGAACGGCTTGTTCGCCTTCTTCGCGCGCTCGAGGTAGTCGAGCGAGGCCTTGGTGATCTCCTCGTCGATCGTCTCCATCCGCTTCTTGCCGAGCGGGCCGGTCGACTCGATCTTCTGCGTGCCGTCGGGCATTGCCCAGGTGTGGATCACGCCGCGCGTCTGGTACCTCTTGATCAACTCCGGATCCTTGAAATAGTCCGGGTTCTCGAACTCTTCTTCAGCGTTCAAGTGGTAGAGCGAGCCCATGAACTCGTCGAACCCGTGCGCGGTCGGCAGATGCTCGTCGAGGTCGCCGAGGTGGTTCTTGCCGAATTGCGCGGTCATGTAGCCCTGCGCTTTGAGCAACTGGGCGAGCGTCACGTCGCGCGCCTGGAGCCCCTCCTTCGCCCCGGGCAATCCAACCTTCAGCAGGCCCGTCCGGAACCCGACCTGCCCGGTGATGAACGCGGCGCGGCCGGCCGTACAGCTCTGCTGGCCGTACCAGTCGGTGAAGAGCGCGCCTTCCCTGGCGATGCGGTCGATGTTGGGCGTCCGGTAGCCCATCATCCCCTGGTTGTAGGCGCTGACGTTCCAGTAGCCGATGTCGTCGCCCCAGATGACGAGGATGTTCGGCTTCTTCGAAGCCGCCTGGGCCCGCGCGATTGCAGGAGCCAGCAAGACCGCAGCCGCCGCGAACCCGATGATCCGTACGAGTGTCCCTCTCATGGTGGCTCCTTCTCTTTCGACTGAATCTCCGAGCATATCTTCTTCGAGCCTGCCGGAAACCGGCACGCCCGCCCTCGGCGGCTCCTCAGTAGACCGTGCGCTTCTGCGTCTTCTGCTTCGTCGCCAGGGACACCTTGGCGTCCACCGGCTTTCCATCCTCGATGCGCGCGGCCACGTACTCGCCGACGGCCGGTCCGTGCTTGAAGCCATGGCCCGAGCCGCCGCCCACGAGCCAGACATTCTCGAGGTCGGGGTGGCGATCGATCAGAAAGTCGCCGTTCGAGGAGTTCTCGTACTGGCAGACCTCACTCGCGACCAGCGGCGCACCCTTCATGGCCGGGAACCGGCGCGCGACGAACTCCTGCGCGGCGGCCACGCCTTGCTCGGTCACCCTTCGCTCGCCCGTGTCCGGATCGAACGGCGGCCCGTGGCGGTCCGGAGCAACCTTGAATCCTCGGCTCTCGATGTCGGGGAGGCCGTAGATCTGCTCGCCGAAATCCACCCAGACGGGCATCGCCCCCAGGGCGAACCGCGTGTCGCCCGGCGGCACGCCGAAGTAGAAGACTTCCTGGCGCGTCGGAAAGATGCGCTCGCCGAGCAGCTCGGGAAAGACCTTGGGGAGCCACGGACCGCACGCGAAGACGAACGCGCCCGCCGAAAGCGAACTGCCGTCGCGCATCGCGATCGCAGAGAGTCGCCCCTTGCCGGAGGGCGGGGGGACGGCACCCGTCAAACGCACCGCGCCCTCGCGCGCCGCCTCCGCGACACAGGCCTGCACGCCGCGGCGCGCCATCAGCGCCCCGCTGTCGGGCTCGTAGATGCCCCAGGCAACCGGACCGAAGTCGATCTGCCGCCACCGCGCCTCGAGCTCCGCGCGGGAGAGCCGCTCGTGACGGACGCCCAGCCTCGCGAGCGTGGCGAGGGAGTCGACCGTGAGCGGATCCTGCTCGCGAGCCATCCACAGCACGCCCGCGGGATGAAAGAGCCGCTGGCCCGATGAAGCGGCCAGATCCTTCCAGAGCTCGAGCGAGTGTCTCGACCAGCGCGTGTACCACTCGTCGGCGCCGTAGCCCATGCGGATCACGCGCGTCTCCCCGCCCGAGCTGGCGCGGCTGTTTCCCGGACCGTACTCGTCGAGGATGGCCACGCTGCGGCCCGCGCGGCGCAGGTGCCGGGCCGTCCACGCACCGAAGACCCCGGCGCCGATCACGACCACGTCGAACGTCTGCGCCGTCGCGCTTCCGACCCCGGCGGCACCGCGCGCAAAGGCGGACCGCACCGCGACGCCGGCTCCCACCGCCCCGGCTCCCGCCTTTTGCAGGAACTCCCGCCGATTCGCCCTCATGGCGTTGCCCGGCTCACGCGAAACCGTCGGCGCGGCCGGCGCGCCGCGGGTCGGCGAGACTGTTGAGGCCCTTCTCGTCGCGCCACGAAAGCTGGAACGACCCCATGTGCCAATCGTAGGGTGAGAGCGGCGCCACCTGCACGCCTCGCTTGGTGACACCGGCGACGACGGACTCCGGCAGGCGGCTCTCGATCTCCAGCACGTAATCGCTGCGCAGCGGCTGCATGCGCGGGGCGTCGACCGCCTCTTCCGGCGACATCCCGTGGTCGAGGATGTTGGAGAGCACCTGCGGAATCGTGATGTGCACGTTGCCGGGCGTGCCGAGCGAGAGCCACGGCCTTCCGCCCTTGAGCACGATCGTGTTGCCGATGGGCAGGCGCAGCCTCCCGCCGCCGGAGAACCAGCCTGCGATCGACGACGCCATGTCGGTCGTCGCATGGCTGCCGACCATCGGCACGCCGCCGACGACGATTCCCGGGATGCCTCCGGACTGGAGGGTGTTCATCATCTGGACCCAGTTGCCGTCGGTATCGACGATCGAGAGCTCGCAGCTCCCGGTCACCGGATGCGCCTTTGCGGGAGCCGCCGCCGGCAGTCCCGCGGCCACCAGCGCCGGAATTCCCGCCGTGACCCGCACGTGCTCCGTCAGGTCGACCTTCGGGCGGCTGCCCTTCAGGATCTCGGCGACGCGGCGGTGATGATCCGGCGAGAGCCAGACCTCGACGGGGCAGTCGAAGATCTGGGGATCCTGGAGATAGCCGAGCTCGAACTCGGCCCAGCGCAGCGCGTTGGCCATGAAGTACAGACCCTCCGCCGACCGCGAAGGCGCGCCCATGGCCTGGATGTCGAGCGCCCCGAGAATCCCGAGCACGAGCGCGGTGAAGACGCCCATGCGTTCGGGAGGGGCCAGCTGGAGGACCTCGTTGTCCCCGTGCGACCATCGTAGAGGCTCTTCCCAGCGCGGCGGGATTGCCTTCAGGTGCTCCAGCTTGACGGGCCAGCCGAGCCGATTGCCCTCGGACACGAAGCTCTTCGCCCATTCCCCCGTGATGAAGTCGTCCGGGCCCTCCCGCTGGAGCCGGCGCATCGTGTCGGCGAGCGCCGCATTGCGGAAGATCTCCCCCACCGCCGGCGTGAAGCCTCCGGGCAGGAAGAAGTCGCGCCCGGACGGAAAGTATGTGTTGGACGGGCGCTCTTCTTCGAACACTCCGTACTGGAAGGAATGGACCGGGGCGCCCTCGGCCGCCCACCGCACGGCCGGCTCGCAGAGCTGCGACCACGGCCGCGTGCCGAAGCGCTCGTGGAGCGCCTTCATGCCCGGCATGAAGCCGGGGACGCAGGCGCAAGGCGGCACGGGCCCTGGCGAGAGCCCGCCCACCGCCGGGAGCGGCCGGAACGGAGCAAGCCCCGAGACCAGGGTTCCCGAGCTCTCCAGCTGATACGCCTTGCCGGTCTTCGCCTCCCAGTAGAGGAACGTCACGGTTCCCGTGTGATTCGTCATCTCCGGCTGGACGACCGGCTGAACGAGGCAGCCGGCGATCCCGGCGTCCACCGCGTTGCCGCCCGACCGGATGACGGCGAGCATCGTCTCGGTCACGATCGGGTGCGAGCTGGAGGCAACGGCCCGCATTCCCCGCACGACGGGCTTGGGGCCCGGGCGCGAGAGGGTATCGAGCCCCGCGGTGCCCTCTGCGCCGGCCGGAGCGGGAGCGATGCCGGCGGCCACGCCGGCGGCGGTGGCGCCCTGGAGAAACTCTCTTCGATTCACGAAGACCTCCTTCTTGCCGCGGCGGAACGTTTGCCGGACTCTGGACCGGAATCCGCGTGGCAGTCAAGCATCCGTGCCGCGCCCGCCGGGACGCCGCATCGCAGCGGTCGTGCTAACCTTTCGAGCGAGAGCTCACCCATCGTCCATGACACCGACCTTCGGTTGAGAAACCCCCGCACCGCCGCCGCCGTTGCGGCCCTGACCCTGCTTCTCTCGAGCCTCTCCGTCCCCGCGCGGGCGGAGGAGCGCGCGACGATCCTTTGGAAGGGCGAGTCGCATCCGGTCGGCACGATCGGCGGCAGGGAATTCGTCGTCTCGGACGCGGCCCGGGCGGTCGGCTTTGCCGTCTCCTCGGACCCCGGCACCAACGTGCTGACGCTGTCGGAGCCAGGCCACCAGGTCCTGATCGGGCCTGGTACGGGGCAGGTTCCGGTGGACCGGCGCGTCGTGCCGATTTCCGCCGCCGCGCGAATGGTCGGCGGTTCGCTCTACGCTCCCGCAGACTTCTTCGAGAAGATCCTCTTTCCCCTCGCCGGCGCCGCGGGGACCTACGATCCCGCCCGCCATGTCTGGACGCTCGCGCCGGCCGGTCCGCCGCCCGTCTCGATCGAGGTCGCCGTCGTGCACGTCGTGCCGACGACGCAGGTGGTCCTGCGCCTCTCGGCGGCGGGAAAGACCACGACCGCGCTGTCCGAGAAGGATTTCCAGGTCCGGTTCACGGACGGGAGGATCGATCCGCCCTTCCCGGAGAAGAAGTTCGACGATCCGCTGGTCGCGGCCGTCCGTTTCGCCGGGGAAACAGCGACGGTCGAATTCCGCGAGCCGAGCCTGACCGCGCGCGCCTACCCGCTGACGGCACCCGACCGGATCGTCATCGAGGTCGGGCGCAGGACGCCGTCGGCGGCGCCCGTCGAATCCGCGACCACGGCTCCGGCCGCGACGGCGGCGTTGACGATCGTCGTGGATCCGGGTCATGGCGGCACCGAGACGGGCGCGATCGGGCCCGCAGGCCTCCAGGAGAAGGAAGCCACTCTGGAAATCGCGAAACGGCTGGCGGCGACCCTGCCGCACGTCCTGCCCTGCCGCACCGTGCTGACCCGCGACACGGATCTGTTGATCTCGCTCGATGACAGGACCTCGATCGCGAACCACGAGAAGGCGGACCTCTTCCTCTCGATCCACGCCAACTCGTCCCGGGCCGCCTCGGCGCGGGGCTCCGAGACTTACTACCTCTCGCTCGAGGCGTCGGACAAGATCGCCCAGGAGGTCGCCAAACAGGAGAACCAGGCGGGCTCCGGCGCGACGGCACCCGCTCCCGGCGACGGCTCCGGCAGTCCCGACCTCGACTTCATCCTCTGGGACCTGGCGCAGAGCGCGCACCTGAAAGAGTCGAGCGAGCTCGCCGAAGCGATCCAGGTCGAGTTGAACGGCGTGTCGGACACCGGCAATCGCGGCGTCAAACAGGCGCCCTTCCGCGTTCTCGTGGGCGCGACGATGCCCGCGGTGCTCGTCGAGGTGGCGTTCATCTCGAACGCCGAAGAGGAGAAGAGGCTCAAGAGCCCCGAGTTTCAGCAGACCGTGGCGGACGCCGTGGCCCGGGCCGTCGCCCGCTTCTTCGGCAAGCGCAGCCCCGCTGCCCTCCGTCCGGCTCCGGCCCCGCCCCCCGCGCCATGAGCCGGCGCGCGGCCGTGATCCTGCTCGCGGTCCTGGCGACCGCCGTCGCGGCGCTCGTGTACGTCAACCGGGACGAGCTCTCGGGACTGCGGCGGCGGGCGCCGCGCGCGTTTCTGCGCGTGACCCCCGCCCCTGCCGTGGTCGTCACGGCCGCGCCCGGCTCGACGCCCGTCCCCGCGGTGGAAACGATCCGCATCACGCTCTACTTTCCGGACCAGAACGGGATGCTCCTCCACGCCGAGGAACGCGACGTTCCGAAACCCTCCGGGGGCGCCGCGTTTTTGCGCACGCTCTTCGCCGAGCTGCAGAAGGGACCGACCCGCGAGGGGCTCATGCCCGCCCTCCCGGAAAAGATGCAGTTGCGCAATGCCTTCCTCCTGCCGGAGGGCCAGGCCGTGCTGGATCTGGCCGTCGACGCGGCCCTGACCTTCGGCTCCGACGAGGAGCTGACGATCGTCGCCTCCCTCGTGGACACGACCCTGCAGAACGTGGCCGAGACGACTCGTGTGAGAATCCTCGTCAACGGCGAGCCCGCCGAGACACTGGGAGGTCACGTGGATCTGACGCACCCGCTGCTCTTCATCCGCAGCGTCATCGAGCCGCCCGCCGAGGGCACGCCCGGACCGGCCCCCGCGCCGACCGCGCCGCCGGCGCGCCCGTGACCCGCGCGACCCCGCGCCCCGACGCGCGGAAACCGGCGGAAATGCGCGGCGTGACGATCGAGACCGGAGTGGCGCGCCACGCGGAAGGCTCGGCGCTCATTTCCCTGGGCGATACCCGCGTCCTGTGCGCGGCCTCCGTCGAGGAGCGGGTCCCGGCGTTTCTCAAAGGCAGCGGGAGCGGCTGGGTGACGGCGGAGTACGGAATGCTGCCGCGCGCGACCCACACGCGCTCCGCCCGCGAGGCGGCGCAGGGCAAGCAGGGCGGGCGCACGCTCGAGATCCAGCGCCTCATCGGCCGGTCGCTGCGCAGCGTCATGGAACTGCGCGGGCTCGGAGAGCGCACGATCACGCTCGATTGCGACGTGCTCCAGGCAGACGGCGGGACGCGGTGCGCCGGGATCACGGGCGCCTGCGTGGCCCTGGCGATGGCGCTCGCCAAGCTCTGCCGCGACGGGAAGATCCCGCGCTGGCCGCTGCGCGAGACCGTCGCGGCCGTTTCCGTCGGCATCTGCGCCGGTCAGCCGGTGCTCGACCTCGCCTACGCCGAGGACGCCGAGGCCGACGTGGACTGCAACGTCGTGGGCACCGCCTCCGGCGCCTTCGTCGAGATCCAGGGCACCGCGGAGCGACGTCCCTTCACCGAGGAGCAGCTCGGAGAGCTCCTCGCGCTCGCGCGCAAGGGCCTGAAGAAGCTGCGCGAGCTCCAGAGCGAGGTGCTCGCTCCCCACGTCGAGGGCATAGACTTCACCTAGCGAGGAGATCCGGCCATGCGTCACACCGCCGCCCGCGCCGCCCTGCTGGTTTGCGCTCTTCTTCTTCTCTTCGCCGGCCGGGCACGGGCCCTGACGTTCACTTTCAGCACGGGAAACCCCGACGGGAAGATGGCAACGGGATCCCGGCCGGGCGCCTCGTCCGTCCTCGAGATCGAGTCGGCCGACGACTTCGCCCTCGTGTCCCAGACGACGATCGACCACGCGACCTTCTTCGGGCTGATTCCATCGGTTTCGACCATCTCCCAGGTCATCGTCGAGATCTACCGAGTCTTCCCTCAGGACTCGACCAATCCGCCCTCCGGAAACGTGACGACTCGAGTGAACTCGCCCTCCGACGTCGCGTTCGCCTCTCGCGACAGTGCGGCCGCGACGCTGTCGTTCACCTCCTCGACGCTGGCCCCGAGCTTCACCGCGTCCAACAGCGTGCTCAACGGAATCAACAAGCTCCCCGGCGAGACCACGGGCGGCGAAGGACCCGTGACCGGACAAGAGGTCCAGATCGACGTCACCTTCTCGACGACGATCACGCTGGCTGCGGGCCACTACTTCTTCGTTCCACAGGTTGCCCTCACCAGCGGTGATTTCTTCTGGCTCTCGGCGCCCAAGCCGATCGTGGCGCCGGGAACGCCGTTCGCGCCCGATCTCCAGAGCTGGATCCGCAACGAGAACCTGGCGCCGGACTGGCTGCGCATCGGAACGGACATCGTGGGCGGAGCGCCGGCACCCTCGTTCAACGGCGCCTTTTCGCTGAGCGGAACCGCTCTCGCGAGCGTGGCCGTGTCGGCCCTGGACATCACTTCTTCCGAGGGATCGGCCTTCTCCGGGGCGGTCGCAACCTTCACCGACAACGACACCGGCCAGCCGGCGAGCAACTTCACGGCGACCATCGCGTGGGGGGACGGCGCCTCGACGGCCGGAACGGTCACGGGCGCGGCCGGCAGTTTCTCGGTTTCCGGGGCTCACACGTACGCCGATGAAGGAACCTTCACGACGAACGTCAGCGTCACAGACCTCGCGAATGCCGTGAGCGGATCCTCGACCGCCGCGGCAACCATCCAGGAGAGCGACGTGCTGGCGGGAACGGGATTGCCCATCGCGGCGGTCCAGGGATTGACCTTCGCCGGCGCGGTCGCGAACTTCTCGGACACCGACACGGCCAACGTCGCGAGCGACTTCACGGCCACGATCCAATGGGGAGACGCGACGACGACGGCCGGAGTGGTGAGCGGCTCCGCAGGCAATTTCACGGTGAGCGGCAGCCACACGTACACGGGCACCGGCACGTTTCCCGTGACCGTCACCCTGGCCGACGATGCTCCGGGCACCGCGACGGCGACCGCAGTGGGAAGCGCGTCCGTGGCACCCGGAAGCGCCGCCGCAATTCCGAACCTCGGCGGTCTCGGGCGGCTCGCCCTGATCCTGTCGCTCGCCGCCGCCGCGGTCTTCACGCTGCTGAGGCGGTGAAGCCGGGCTACCCGGTCAGGGCGCGAGCCGGGTGACGATCTCCTTCTGGCCCCCGAGCGTCCGGTGTACCGGGCAGCGGCCGGCGATCTCGAGAAGCCGCTTCTTCTGCTCGTCGGAGAGCGGGCCACGGAGGACGATCTCGCTGTGGATTCGATCCACGCGGCTCTCGTCCCTGGTCTCGCACTGCGCGCAGTCGCGAGCGTGGATTCGCTCGTGGGACAGCCGCACGGACACGTTTTCGAGCGGCCATTTCTTCTGCCTCGCGTACATGCGCAGGGTCATCGCCGTGCAGGCTCCGAGGGCGGCCAGCAGCAGGGCGTAGGGATCGGGCCCGGCGTCGCTTCCGCCCGAGGCAACCGGCTCGTCCGAGGTGAGAACGTGTGTCCCCACCTCGATTCGCTGGGCGTAAGCGGATCCGGTCTCCGTCACGACGACCATGGGCGGCCGGCAGTCGGTCATCCCGTCCTCCGAAGGAATCCTACGCCGGGCCTGGCCCCTCCGGTCGATCCGGCAGAAGGAAGATCCGACGCGCCAGGTCCGAGACCAGCGTCTCCGGCCGATACAGCGAGTCGAGGATCGAAGGCTTCCATGCGAGCAAGTCCGGATTTGCCTCGGCGAAGATCTCGAAGCTCTCGTGGGGGCCGAGCCGCTCCCGACGCTCGTGGATCAGGAGGAGGTACGCCCAGGTGATCGTCTCGTGGTAGAGCGAGGCCTTGCCGAGCGCGCAGGCGTAGCGGCGCAGGCCGTCGCTGAATCGCGCGAGCGCGGCCGCGGGGGGCAGATCCCGCAGGTACAGCCAGGCCAGGCGCACGTGATCGCGATGCCGGAATCTCTCCTCCGGAAGCGTCGCCGCTTCGAAGGCCTCGACGAAGCCGCGCTCGTCCATCACGGCGCCTGCCAGGGCCATCCTGCGGCGGGCTTCAGTGCTCATCCGCCCGTTCCCTCATGAGGTGGCTCGCGCTCGAGTCGAGGTCGAGGCCGTAGACCTTCTTGAGCTCGGCGATCTTGCGCCGCGTCTCTTCGGAGAACGGGCTCTTCCCCTCGAAGGCGTGCAGGCAGATTCCCTCGAGCAGATCCCCGAGCGACAGATCCCGGAGCTCCGCCAGCGCCTTGAGCACCTTCAGAATCCGCTTCTCCAGCCGCACTCCCGTTTGGACCCGCTCGATCTCGATCCTCCCGGGTGCCCGTGCGGGGCTTTTGCGTTTTGGTATCATTGTACCAATATACCAAATGCGCGCGCCGCGGTCGAGCCGCCGGCATCTACAATCGCCGGCCGGAGGAGACCGCCATGACCACCCGCATCGGCTTCATCGGGCTCGGAACGATGGGCGCCCCAATGGCGCGCAACCTCGCGAAGGCCGGATTCCCGCTCGCCCTCTGCTCCCGCACCCCCGCACGGACGGCGGCTCTGGCCCGGGAGCTCGGCGCGCGCGCCTGCGATTGCCCGGCCGACGTCGCCGCCGGATCCGACGTGGTGGTCTCGTGTCTGCCCGATTCGCCCGAGGTCGAGCAGGTCCACCTTGGCGACCGGGGCACGGCTGGCGCGGCCGATGCCGGCGCCGTCATCATCGACTGCTCCACGATCGCCGCCGAGGCGGCGCGCTCGATCGGGGCGCGGCTGGCCGACGCCGGCGTGGCGTTCCTCGATGCGCCGGTCTCGGGCGGCCAGAAGGGAGCGATCGAGGGCACCCTGACCTTCTTCGTGGGCGGCGAGGCGGCGGCGCTCGAGAAGGCGCGGCCCGTGCTCGCGGCGATGGGCAAGCGCATCACCCACCTCGGCCCCTCGGGAGCGGGACAGCTCGGTAAGGCGGCCAATCAGATCCTCGTCGCCGGCACTCTGATGGCGGTCTCCGAGGGCATCGCCTTCGCGCGGAAGGCCGGGCTTCCCCTGGCTGCCCTGCACGAGGCGCTGATGGGCGGCGCCGCGAGCTCCTGGATGCTCGATGTCCTCGGCAAGAAAATGATGGACCGGGACTTCAAGCCCGCCTTCGCGATCAAGCACCAGCAGAAGGACCTCGCGATCGTGCTCCGAACCGCGCGCGAGAACGGGGTCCCTCTGCCGGGCACGGCGCTCGTCCACCAGCTTCTCTCGGCTCTCGAGGCGCAGGGCCGCGGCGAAGATGGCACCCAGGCGCTGCTCGTGCTCTACGAGCAGATGAGCGCTCGGCCAGGATGAGCCTCCCGCGATCCGGCATCCGCGCGCTGCTCTTGGATCTCGAGGGCACGGTCTACCAGGACGGCCAGCTCATCGCCGGCGCCGCCGGGGCGCTCGCGGCCGCGGCGGCCCGCGGGGTCCCGCACCGCTTCGTGACGAACACGACCAGCCGCCCGCGCGCGATCGTCATCCGCGAGCTGGCGGCGATGGGGCTCGACGTCGACCCCGACGCGGTCTTCACGGCGCCGCGCGCGGCCGCCGAACATCTGCGCCGGCGCGGCATCGCGCGCTGCGACCTGCTCGTCCGGCCGTCCGTCTTCGAGGACTTCCCCGGGATCGTTCCGGACGAGCATGCCCCGGAGGCCGTGGTTCTCGGAGACCTCGGCGAGGGCTTCACCTTCTCCCGCTTGAACCGCGCGTTCCGTCACCTGCTCGGCGGTGCCGAGTTCGTCGCGCTCGCGCGCAACCGCTACTGGAGGGAGCGCGACGGCTTCGTTCTCGACGTCGGCGCATTCGCGGTCGCGCTCGAGCACGCATCCGGACGAACGGCAACGCTCGTCGGAAAGCCCGCGCCCGGGTTCTTTCGTGCGGCGCTCGACTCCCTGGGCGTCGCGCCGTCGGAGGCGGCGATGATCGGCGACGATCTCGAGTCCGACGTCGGCGGCGCGCAGGCCGCCGGCATGCGCGGCATCCTCGTGCGGACAGGCAAGTTCCGGGCCGAGGATCTCGTGCACTCGGCAGTTCGCCCCGACGCGGTTCTCGACTCGCTCGCGCAGCTTCCCGCCCTCCTTTGATAGTCTCCGCGGCGATGGTCGAGAAGCCGCCGGACCCGCACGAGACCCGCGTCCGCGAGTCCTTCGACGCCCTGCACGAGACCGTGGGCGGCCGCATGGACGATGCGGCGCGCGCCGCCATCGACAGGGTGCGCTCGGCCGCGGCCGCCCGGGATGCAGCCGCCCTGCGCACGCACATGACCGAGCTCAAGGAGCGCCACGGCTGGCTGTACAAGGAGCTCGCGGCCCACCCGAAGGTCGCGACCCTGCTCGACGAGCTCGCTCTGCTCGGCTTCTAACCGTCGCCGGCGCGGCGCCGCCTCCCGCGGCGCGAGGCTCCTGCCCCCGGTTGCTTCGGGAGACTCCTCGCGCCGCGAGCGCAAAGCGATCGATAATCGGGTCCCATGCCCTCAGGCCGCAAGGACTGGAGCGACCTGCTCAAGTCGACATTTCGCGACGTCGGAAAAAAGGACATCGCCGGCCTCTACTCGCTCGAGTGGAAGCACGCCCGCGAGAAGCTCACCGCGGAGGACCGAGACGCCCTGGAGCGCGAGCCCAAACGATGGAAGCGATTCTTCAAGACCGCCAACAGCATTCTCTTCGGTCTCTCGCGGCGCCTGGCGCCTCCCCGCCGCGTGCTCTTCCTCGGCGTCCTGCTCTGTCTCCTGTTGTCGCTCAACGGGCCCTCCTTCTCACGCCACACGGAAAAGGTCGCCGGCGGGCAGCGGCGAACCACGGAGTACCACTTTTATTTCGACAACTTCTACCTGCTGGCCGCCGCGACCCTTCTCGGGACCCTGCTTGCGATGGAGCTCGTCGACAAGATCAACTACCGCGACGAGCTCGAGCTCGCGCGCGAGCTCCAGGCGAGCCTGATACCGCGCGACCTCCCGCAACTCCCCTCCTTCGAGCTCGGCGCGCACAACGAGATCGCGAACATGGTCGGCGGCGACATCTACGATTTCGTGCCGCTGCCCGACGGCCGCCTTTCCGCGCTCTTCGGAGACGCGTCGGGCCACGGCATGACCGCGGGCCTCGTCATGGCAGTCGCCCATGCGGCGTTCCGCACCCAGCTCGACGTGGACGCGGCACCCGCCGCGATGTTCGCCACCCTGAACCGCATCCTGTGCCGCACCGGTAGCCCCCGGGCGTTTTTCGGCTGCGTCTACGCGCTCTTCTCGTCAGACGGCAGTTTCGTGATCTCGGTCGCGGGCCATCCGCCGGCGCTTCAGGCGGGGGCCGACGGCGTCGTGCGCGATCGCTTCGGCGCCGGCGCCTATCCTCTCGGGATCAAGGCCGGCCTCTCGTGGCCCGTGGAACGAGGGCGTCTGCAGGCCGGGGAGACCCTGCTGCTGCACTCCGATGGCCTCTCGGAGACGCGCAGCCCTTCGGGCCAGGAATACGGCGACGCGCGGATCGAGTCGGCGCTGCGGGCACAGATCCACCTGCCTGCACCGGAGCTCGCCGCCGGACTGGCGACCGAGGCGCGCCGCTTCCGCGACAGCGCAGCCCTCGAGGACGACGTGACCGTGGCCGTAATCCGCCGGAAGGGCTGAAATCCCCCGGGGAATCCCCGCCGCCCGCAAACCGTTGTCTCCCGTGTCGTTCTTTGCCCTTCGATCGGCCCGCCGGTCCGCGGCCTGAATCGGCCCGGCGCTTTCTCCCGTATTTCGCGGTGAAAAGAGGTACTCGATGTCCGAACCCCTGTCTCTTCCGGTCGTTCCGATGCGGAACGCCGTCCTGTTCCCCGGAGTGACGTTCCCGATCTCGGCCGGGCGCGCCGCGACCCTGCGCGCGATCGAGGCTGCGATGAACACTCCCGAACGCCTGGTCTTCGCCGTCGCGCAGCGCCAGGAGACCGAGAGCGTTTCGCCCGCCGATCTCTACACGATCGGCACGATCGCCTCGCTCGGCTCCGTCCAGCGCGGAATCGGCGGAATTCGGCTCGTGCTCGAGGGCAAGTCGCGCGGCATCGCCCTGCGCGTGGCGACCCGGAACGGCCACCTCGAAGCGACCGTGCAGGACGCCCAGGAGATGCTGCCGCTCGATCCGCGGGATCCGGCCTTCGCCGGCCTCCATCGCGAGGCGCGTGAGCGGGCCGCCGAGCTCGGCAAGAAGCTCGGCCTGCCCGAGGAGGCCGTGGAGCAGATCCTCGCCGAGGTGGACGAGCCGGGACGCCTCGCCGACCTGGTGGCGGGCTACCTCGACATTCCGGTCGCCGCCAAGCAGGTCCTCCTCGAGACCCTCTCGGTCGAGGACCGGCTGCGCCGCGTCCTCGTGCACGTGCAGCGCCAGGTGGACGTGCTCTCCGCGCAGGAGGACATCCAGTCGAAGGTCAAGGAGGAGATCGGCAGCCGCCAGCGCGAGATGTATCTGCGCGAGCAGATGAAGGCGATCCAGAAGGAGCTCGGAGAGGGAGAAGGTGCCGCGGACGACAGCCTCAAGGAGCTGCGCGCCCGGCTCGACGCCCTCGACCTGCCCGAGCACGTCCGCAAGGAGGTCGACCGCGAGTGGGGCCGGCTCTCGCGGATCGGCCGCGAGTCCATGGAATCGCAGGTCATCCGGACCTATCTCGAGACCGTCGCCGAGCTTCCCTGGAACATGGCGAGCGAGGAGAAGCTCGACGTCGGCGAGGCCGCCCGCATTCTCGACGAGGACCACTACGGCCTGAAGGACGTCAAGGATCGCATCCTCGAATTCCTGGCCGTTCGACAGCTCGCGAAGGAAGGCGAGAAACCCGCCGAGGCGCCGGCCGAAGGCAAGACGCCCACGGCGCGCCCCGGGAAGGGACGCATCCTTCTCTTCGCCGGACCTCCCGGAGTCGGCAAGACTTCGATCGCCAAGTCCATCGCCCGAGCAATGGGGCGCAAGTACGTCCGGATCTCGCTCGGCGGGGCCCGCGACGAGGCCGACATCCGTGGCCACCGGCGCACGTACATCGGCGCGATGCCGGGCCGCATCCTGCAGGGCATGAAACAGGCGGCCTCGAGGAATCCCGTCTTCCTGCTCGACGAGGTCGACAAGCTGGGAGTTTCCTTCCAGGGAGACCCCGCTTCGGCCCTGCTCGAGGTGCTCGACCCCGCGCAGAACGACAGCTTCACCGATCACTATCTCGGCGTGCCGTTCGACCTGTCGGAGGTGTTCTTCATCGCGACGGCGAACTTCATTCAGAACATTCCGGGCCCGCTGCTCGACCGCATGGAGGTCGTCAACTTCGCCGGCTACACCGAGGACGAGAAACTCCAGATCGCCAGGAGCTACCTCGTGCCGCGCCAGGTCGAGGACAACGGCCTCGTGCCGGGCCAGCTCGCCTTCGCCGACGACGCGATCCGAGAGGTCGTCACGAGCTACACCCGGGAATCCGGAGTGCGCCAGCTCGAGCGCGAGCTCGGCCGGCTCGCGCGCAAGGTCGCCCGGCGAATCGCGGCACGCGAGATCCAGAGCCAGACCGTCTCCCGCGAGGACGTCCGGCCGCTGCTCGGCCGTCCGCGCGTCCATCCCGAGACGATGGCGCGCGAGGACCAGGTCGGCATCGCCACTGGCATGTACTACACGCCGGCGGGCGGGGACATCATGTTCGTCGAGGCGTCGCTCATGCGCGGCAAGGGCGAGCTGATCCTGACCGGCCAGCTCGGCGACGTGATGAAGGAATCCGCTCGCGCGGCCTGGACGTTCGCGCGCTCCCACGCGGCCTGGCTCGGCATCGACGAGAAGGACTTCGACCGCGACGTCCACGTGCACGTCCCCGCCGGCGCGATCCCGAAGGACGGGCCCTCGGCGGGCATCGCGATGGCTTCCGCTCTCGTCTCGGCTCTGTCGGGGCGCCCCGTCCGCAACGACGTCGCCATGACGGGTGAGATCACGATCTCGGGGCGGGTGCTGCCGATCGGCGGCCTGAAGGAAAAGATCCTCGGCGCCGTGCGGGCGGGCATTCGCCGGATCGTCCTCCCGAAGGACAACGAGGCCGACCTCGAGGACCTCCCCGAGGAGGTGCGCTCCACGCTCGAGGTCTTCCCCGTCGGCACCCTCGCGGAGGCGCTCGCCGTCACGCTGCGCGGCACCACGCTCCACGAGGGGCGCCTGCGCTACGGCCTGGGCGCTTCGCCCGAGGACGGCGGCGTCGCGCAGTGATTCGTGCTGCCGGGGCGCCCCGGCGCGCGCCCGTCAGAGCAACGGCGGGAGCACGCGCGCGTACTGAAAGCTTGGATCGTTGGTTGTGTTGTCGATCGTCGCGCCGTAGACGATGACACTGCCGCTCAGGACCTTGAACTCGATCGAGTCGTTTGCGGCCAGCGGCCGGCCCAGGAGAGCATCCGCCGCAGACTGCTGAAAGTAGTCGGAGCCGTACTGTCTCGAATTCACTTGTTGAACGACGCCGCCCGCATCGCGCACCAGGATCGTGAGGCTGACGCCGGCAGACAAGGTCCTCAGGCCGATATTGAACCGAAAGGCCGAGAGGTCCGCAGGCGCCACGAGCACACCCGAGGTGCCCCTGGTCAGCACGGCCCCCCCGGCGGCGGAGTCGGACGGATCGACAGCGTCCTCCGTGAATCCGGATGAGCCGAGCTCGCCCGCGTCGTCGTAGACCCGTGTCACGACGACGATGGGCGAGGCGGATGCCGACGGCAGCATCACGTCGAGCGAACCGAGCCCGTCTCGGCCGATGGTCGCCACGATGTCCTCGTACGACAGAGTTGCCCCCGCTTGCACGCTGAAGGCCTTGCTCGGATCGCCCGTGGAAGCGCCCGCGTTGGCGGGGTGGTAGACGAGATGTCCGGAAAGCGGGCCCGAGGTGCCCGAGTTGTGGATCTGGAGGCCCGTGCGAAAGAAGGAGCCGTTCTTGCCAGGCGTCGAGCTGACGACCGGAACGACGCGCGTGAGGGCCTCGGACGGCAGAGCGCTCTGCGCCGCGGCGACGGCAGTGACCAGGAAGAGCGGGGCCAATGAAGGAACAGAGATGCGGCGCATGAATCCTCCGAAATATGTTGTGCCGAAGCTTCGAATTGTACGCGAAGGCGAAACTCCTGCCCGAAAGCTCGGGGACCTGTCCAAGCGCCCGGGCCCGCTGACGGACGGCCTGCGCACGCGGATCAGCCCATCCATTCCCGGGCAGAGGTAGGATGCCCGGTCGCCGGAACCCTGGAGCCGGCGATCCGTAAGCACTGACCGGGAAGAGGAGGTTTCGTGAAACTTTCGCCCACCGCCCTAGCTGCGCTCGCGACGCCGGCCCTGCTCGCGTCCGCACAGGCTTCCGCCGCAACCCCGGCTCCTGCCGCGGAGGTCCGCGGCATCAACCCCGCCGACATGGACCCGTCCGTGGCCGCCTGCGTCAATTTGAACGACTACGGCAACGGCGGATGGTTGAAGGCCAACCCGATTCCGGCGGATCAGTCCTACTGGGGTTCCCTCTCGATCCTCGCCGAGAGGAACCGGGAGAACCTGCGCAAGGTCGCCGAGAAGGCGAGCGCGGACAAGTCCTCCGCGGCCGGCTCCGACGAGCGCAAGGTCGGGGACTTCTGGGCGAGCTGCATGGACGAGGCCGCGATCGATGCCGCCGGGATCGAACCGCTCAAGCCCGAGCTCGCCGCGATCGGCAAGATCGCCAGCACCGCCGATCTGCAGTCAGAGATCACGCGGCTCCAGGGCTACGGTGTCGATGCCGTCTTCCAGTTCACCTCCGAGCAGGATCGCAGGAACTCCGTCGAGGTCATCGCCATCGCGACCCAGGGCGGATTGGGAATGCCCGATCGCGACTACTACACGAAGACCGACGACGCATCGAAGACCCTGCGCGACCAGTACCTCGCGCACGTCACGAAGATTTTCGCCCTCGCCGGCGACGACCCGGGCAAGGCCGCCGCCAACGCGAAGACGGTCATGGCCGTCGAGACGCGCCTGGCCGAGGCCTCGATGACCAAGGTCGAGCTGCGGGATCCGGAGAAGACCTACAACCGCATGGACGCGGCCACGCTCGCGAAACTGACGCCCAACTTCTCCTGGACCGAGTACTTCCACGCGGTCGGCGTCGTGCCGGCGGCCGTCAACGTCGCGCAGCCCAGGTTCTTCGAGTCCCTCAGCAGGCAGATGCGGGCCATCCCGCTGTCCGACTGGAAGGTCTACCTGCGCTGGCAGCTCCTTCACGACTCCGCGCCGCGGCTCTCGAAACCCTTCGTCGACGAGAATTTCGCCTTCTACGGCAAGATCCTCCAGGGCACTCCCGAGAACCGGCCCCGCTGGAAGCGCTGCGTCACCGCCACCGATGGGGCGCTCGGCCATGCGCTCGGCAAGGCCTACGTCCGGGACTACTTTCCTCCGGAGGCCAAGGCCCGGGCGGACGCGATGGTCCGGAACCTGATCGCGGCCCTCCGGTCGGATCTCGAGACGCTCCCGTGGATGGGCGAAGCGACCCGCAAGGCCGCCCTCGAAAAGCTCGACCGGTTCAACCCCAAAATCGGGTATCCCGCCCGGTGGCGCGACTACTCCGCCCTCAATATCGATCGCGGGCCCTACGTGCTGAACGTCCAGCGCGCGGCCGAGTTCGAGTCCCGCCGGCTGCTCTCCAAGGTCGGCCGGGAAGTCGACCGGCAGGACTGGCAGATGACACCGCCGGAGGTCAACGCGTACTACGACGCGCAGCTGAACGAGATCGTCTTCCCCGCGGGCATCCTGCAGCCTCCGTTTTTCGACCCGAAGGTGGATGACGCCCTCAACTACGGCGCGATGGGATCCGTGATCGGCCACGAGATGACGCACGGGTTCGACGACGAGGGCCACAAGTTCGACGCGCAGGGCAACATGCGCGACTGGTGGACACCGGAAGACGCCAGGAACTACGAAGAACGTGCCAAGTGCGTCGAGGACCAGTACGCCTCCTATGAATTCGAGGGACAGCACGTCAACGGCAAGCTCGTTCTCGGCGAGGCAATCGCGGACCTCGGCGGCGTCGGCATCGCGCACAAGGCGTACCAGATGAGCCTGGCGGGAAAGCCTGCGCCGCCTCCGATCGACGACCTGTCCGGCGACCAGCGTTTCTTCCTCGCTTGGGCGCGCGTCTGGGTCGCGAATGTGCGGCCCGAACTCTGCAAGCTCCTGATGAACACGGACCCGCATCCGCTGCCCCAATTCCGCGCGATCGGCCCCCCGTCGACCCTGCCGGTCTTCGCGAAGGCGTTCGGCTGCAAGCCCGGCGACCCGATGGTGCGAAAGGACCTCTGCCAGATCTGGTAGCTACCCCGTCATCCCGAGCACGGCGAGCGATCCCTTGGAAGTCACGGAGCTGCTGAAAAAGGGATCCCTCGTCGCTCCGCTCCTCGGGATGACACGAGTGACGCTCGCGCCATGATCATCGGCCCAACTCGTCGCGGGAGCCCGATGGCCGCAGGGCTCTCTAAACTTCTGACGCGGCGCCGTTTCGTGGGCCCAAGACGCAGTTTCGGAGCGTGAGATAATCTCCGGTTTCTCGGACCCAAGTCCGTCAACACACGAAAAGCAAAGGACCAGCCATGAAACGCATCGGCATTCTCTTTGGCCAGGAACGCTCCTTCCCCCTCGCTCTCGTCGACCGGATCAACCGTGCTGGTGCCGAGGTGACGGCCGAGCCGGCCCGCATCGGCGGAATCAGCCTCGACAGCCCCCGCCGTTACGACCTGATCCTCGACCGGATCAGCCAGGACATCCCGTTCTACCGCGCGATCCTGAAGAAGGCCGTCGCCGACGGCACGATCGTCGTCAACAATCCGTTCTGGTGGACCGCCGACGACAAGTTCTTCAACAACGTCCTCGCCCGGCGGTTGGGGGTGGCGGTCCCGAAGACGGTCATCCTTCCCTCGAATCAGCATCCGCCCGACACGACCGCGGAATCCATGTCGAACCTCGTCTTCCCGCTCGAGTGGGACGAGATGTTCCAGTACATCGGCTTCCCGGCCTATTTCAAGCCGTATTCCGGCGGCGGCTGGAAGAGCGTCTATCGCGTGTCCAACCCCCAGGAGTTCTTCGCCGCCTATCAGGACACGGGCCAGAACGTGATGACGCTCCAGGAGGAGATCGTCTTCGAGGAGTACTTCCGCTGCTACGCGATCGGCCGCAAATATGTCCACATCATGCGGTATGACCCGAAACAGCCGCACGCCAACCGCTACGTCCAGAACGCCCCGCCGATCGCTCCGGCAATGTACGAGCGCCTCCACGCCGACTGTCTCAAGCTCATGAACGCCCTGGGTTACGACTTCTGCACCCTGGAGTTCGCGGTCCGCGACGGAATCCCGTACGCGATCGATTTCCTCAACCCGGCACCCGACGCTGCCGCCGAATCGGTGGGCCAGGAAAATTTTGCCTGGGTCGTCGAGCACGCGGCGAAGTGGCTCATCGAACGGGTCGAGAAGGGCGCGGAGCCGGTGACCGAGTACCGCTGGGCGAATTACCTCGCCGGCCAGGAGCCCGCGCGGCGCCCGAGCGGCCGCACGAAGAAACCGGCTGCGCCGCGGGGAACCGCCGCTCCGCGGCCGCGCAGCGAGGCCTGATCGCCCACATGGAGAAGCCCGCCTTCACGCTCGGCGTCGAGGAAGAGTTCCAGATCATCGATCCGGACACGCGGGAGCTGCGCTCGCACGTCCAGGAAATTCTCGACGAGGGCAAGATCCTCCTGAAGGAGCGCGTCAAGCCCGAGATGCACCAGTCGGTCATCGAGATCGGGACGGGCATCTGCAAGAACATCCAGGAAGTCCGCCTGGACGTGGGCGAAATGCGGACCGAGATCATCCGGCTCGCCCGGAAGAACGGCATGCGGGTCGCATCGGCCGGGACGCACCCTTTCTCCAACTGGGCCGACCAGAAGATCTTTCCCGACCCGCGCTACGACTCCGTCGTTCAGGAGATGCAGCTGCTGGCGCGCGCGAACCTGATCTTCGGCCTCCACGTGCACGTCGGAATCAAGGACCGCGCGCTCGCCTTCCAGATCATGAACGAGGCGCTGTATTTCCTGCCGCATCTGCTCGCGCTCTCGACCAACTCGCCCTTCTGGCTCGGTCGGAACACGGGGCTCAAGAGCTTCCGCACGAAGGTGTTCGACCGCTTCCCGCGCACCGGAATCCCCGAGTACTTCGACACGCCCGCCGAGTTCGACGACTTCGTCCGGATTCTCGTGGGCACGAACTCCATCGACAACGGCAAGAAGATCTGGTGGGACGTGCGGCCCCACCCATTCTTCGAGACGATCGAGTTCCGGGTCTGCGACGTGCCCATGCGGCTGGACGAGACCGTTACCCTCGCGGCGCTCTTCCAGGCGATCTGCGTCAAGCTGTACAAGCTGCGCCTCCAGAACCTCGGATGGCGCCGGTACCGACGCGCCTTCATCCTCGAGAACAAGTGGCGCGCCAGCCGCTACGGGATCGACGGCAAGATGATCGACTTCGGCAAGGAGATCGAGGTCCCCTTCCGGAGCCTCGTCGCCGAGATGCTGGAGTTCGTGGACGACGTCCTGGACGAATTGGGTTCCCGGCGCGAGGTCGAGGCGGTAAACTGGATCCTCGTGAACGGATCGGGCGCCGACCGCCAGCTCAAGGTCTACGAGGATTCCGGCGGCGACCTGAAGAAGGTCGTCGACTACATCTGTGAGGAGACCCGGCACGGGTTGCCGGTCGAAACGCCGCTCGAGAGCACGGCGTCGTAGCCGCCGCGTCCGGGCGTGAACCGAAGGAGCGCATCCTGACTCCACTCAGCCAGCCGCAGATTGCCTATGCCGAAGACCTCGTCCCCGGCGCCCGCAACGCCATCCGCACCTGCCTGCGGGTGAAGCCGGCGGAGCGGGTCGTCATCGTCACGGACCTCGAGACCGAAGAGATCAGCGCGAGCCTTGCCGACCAGGTTCGCGAGCTCGGCGCTCCGTACGAGGTCCTCGTGATGGAGGACTACGGGGCGCGCCCGATGCTGGCGCTGCCTCCCGCGATCCAGGCCGCACTCGAGCGGGCCGATGTTTCCATTTATGCGGGCCAGCCCAAGCAAGGCGAGCTCGCGTTTCGCCGGGCGCTGACGGCGGTCATCGACCGGAGGCAGATCCGCCATGCCCACATGGTGTCCATTTCGCACCGCATCATGGTCGAGGCCATGCGGGCGAATTTCGACGACGTGGATGCGATCTCCTGTCGGGTCCTCGAGCGGGCGTTGAAGGCGAAGAAGATTCTCGCCACCTCGCCGGCGGGATCGCGCCTGGAGGCGACGTTCGACCCCTCGATCAAGTGGCTGAAGACCTCGGGCATCATCTCGACGGCCAAGTGGGGAAACCTCCCCGGAGGAGAGGTCCTCACTTCCCCGGCGCGGGTGGACGGCGTGTACGTGGCCGACGGCGTGGTCGGCGACTACCTCTGCGCCCGGTACGGCGACCTCAAGGACAATCCGCTCACCGTCACGATCCAGAACAGCCGCATCGCCGACGTCCAGTGCAAACGGCAGGACCTCGTCGCCGACTTCCTCGCCTACACGGCCGCCGACGAGAACTCCAACCGCGTCGGCGAGTTCGCCCTGGGCACGAACATCGCGGTCCACGACGTGATCGGGAACATTCTCCAGGACGAGAAGCTGCCAACCCTCCACATCGCGTTCGGCCATCCGTACACCGAGCACACGGGCGCGAAGTGGCGCAGCACGACGCACATCGACATCGTGGGCCGCAGCTTCAACGTCTGGTTCGACGACGATCCCATCATGGCCGGGGGAAAGTTCCTGATTTGACGTCGCGGCAGCGAGAGCCGCCGCGACGTCATCCCGAGGGCCCACCTGGGCCCGAGGGATCCCTTTCCAGTCACACTGCCCCTAACAAAGGGATCCCTCGCTGCGCTCGGGATGACAACCAGGCGGCAGCGTAAGCCGCCGCGACGTCATCCCGAGGGCCCAGCAGGGGCCCGAGGGATCCCTTTCCAGTCACACTGCCCCTAACAAAGGGATCCCTCGCTGCGCTCGGGATGACAACCAGGCGGCAGCGTAAGCCGCCGCGCAGTCCCTTCAGTGCACCACGAACGCGCTCTCGCTCGAACCCGTCGTCTTCGAGTCGGGATCCGTGAGCGCGACCTTGAGCGCGTAGCGCCCCGGAGCCAGGCCCTCGGGCTTGAAGCCGAGGAGGAGCTTGCGCCCCCCGGCCCGCTCGACGTCGGACTCCTTGATCGTCTTGAGCTCCACGGGCTGCGTCTTGCCGTCGGCCCCGACGATCTGTGCCCGCACCTGGAACGGCGTGGCCTTCGCACCGCCGCCGAAGTTGTAGGTGAACACGGCCACCTGCGACTCCGCGCCGTTGGAGACCGACGGCAGCGCCGCCGGGATGAAGGAGTCCCCGCCGACCGCAAACGGATAGTCCGCTGCGTGCTGGGGCGCGTCGGCCCGCGGGTTTCCGCGAACCATCACCCATCCGCCCTGCGGCGCGGAAAAGACAGGCGGCAGCACCGTCGGCGCGCCCCCGGGCATCTTCGGGACGGATACCCTGGCCGTCGCGATGCCCGAGCGCCCGGTCGCCGTGTCCCGGACGAGCGCGCGGATGCCGTACTCCCCCGGCGGCAGATACATCGTCCCGTAGAACCGGATGCCGCCCGACTCGAGGGACGCGCGTACCTTGGAGAGGTCCAGGGCCATCTCGGCGGCGAGGTAGTCGGCGAGCGTTCCCGTCGCATCGTTGGCATAGGCGTAGACCTGGACCGACGTCTTCTCGCCCTTGTTCCCGGCCAGCAGCGCGGGTCCGGGGATCTCGAGCACCAGCGGAACCTGCGCGTCCCCCGACGGCGAGGCGAAGGGCGCCGCGAGCAGGTGCCCGCCGATGGCGTCGCCCCGGCTGCCGCCCGTGACGAGATCTCCCGAGGCCAACAGCTGCTCGAGAGGGGTCAGGCTCGTGTACGGCCGCGGCTCGTAGTATCCCGAGCGCGCCACGACTCGGGCGCCCGAAGCCTTCGCCTCCACCTTCAACTTGTGGAACGTGCCGGGTTTGGTGAGCTGCTTGGGCTGGTAGACGATCAGGTACACGAGCGACGTGCGCTCCGCGACTTTCTGCAGCTCGCCGCCGAGCTGGTTGGCGTTGCGCACGAAGTCTCCATCGGTCTCCGCCGACATCGTGTACAGCGAGTCGCTGCCGCCCACGGGCTTGGGCCCGGCCGAGTCGTTCTCGGCGCGCAGCCCGCCGATGTCCACGGCGTCGAGCACCGCGTCCGAGCGCTGGAAGTTGCCGAGCGAGGATGAGAGCTGCGTGCGCAGGGACGAGTTGCCGTACCGCTCGTTCTCGTTGATCTTCCAGACCTCGCCATTGATCGCCGCCTCGCCCGCGCCCTGCGCGGTCGAGGTGTCCTGCGATGCGGTGCTCTGATTCAGCGCCGGGCCCGCCTTCGCGCTTCCGGCCGCATTGCCCGAAAGCAGTCGGTTCTCGAACCCCTCGGAGAAGAAGAGAACGTGCTTGCGGCCCCGGACCGAGTCGAGCACCCGGCCGATTCCCTCGAGGGAGCTCAGCAGCTTGACGACCTTGCCGCGCTCGAGGCCGTCGTTGGCCTGGCGCTGCATGTTGCCGATGTCGCGCAGGTTCTCGATTGCGAGGGCCGAGTTCTTCCCTCCCTGCGGCATCATGGCGGACGTCGGCGATCCCGACGGGTTGGGCGTCGAATAGGCGAAACCGAGCGGGTCGGGGCTTCGGGTCACTCCCGCGCCGGGCAAGCCCAGCGTGTCGATCGCCGAGGCGAGCTGCCGGCGATCGCGGGTGAAGTTGACGAGCAGCTTCCAGCCGGTGTCGAGCGACAGCGTTCCGACGGCCGCCAGGTCGTTCTCGGCCATCGACTTCGTGACGAAGTTGGTCGCGCCTTCGCGCGCCCGCAGGAGACCCGACGGGCTCGTGTAGGAGAGATCGAAGACCAGCAGCCAGAGCCGCCGCGCCGACGCCGGAATCGCGGCGGGCGCGCCCGGGGCCGGGGCCTCCGGCTGCGCTGCGGGCCGCGCGAGGTCCACGATGTCCACGGTCGTGATCGGAACTTTCTTGCCGTCGTCATAGAGCGTGAAGTCCTCGGCCTTCAGGCCGGTCACAGGCTTTCCGTCCTTGCCCACGACGTTGACCGGGATCTCGATGACGACCGCGCTCGCCTGTTCCTGAACGGCGCCGGGTTGCTGCGCGGCCGGTTGCTGCGCAACCGCGAAGGCGCCCGCGACAAGGAGCATTGCAAAGACTGGCCCGGACCGAAATCGAAGTCTCATGCCGTCACCCCCGAAGTACGCAACGATACCGCCGTTCCTCTCGAGGGGTATCACCAAAAGCCCTCGGCGCTGCGCGCATCGGAGGCGCGGAAATCCGCGAGGCATACTCCAAAAAACGGACCATCGCCCGCCGCCGCGGGATCGGGCCGCCGACCGGGATACCATCCGCCCGATCATGATCCCGGAGCTGCGCCGCGACTACAATGCCGCCTTCTCCCACGAGGCGTACCAGTCCTACCAGCTCCGCCTCGAGACTCGCGGACAGATGGCGATTCCCTTCCGACTCGCCGAGACTCCCGTCTTCGTTCCTCCGGAGCTGCGCGACGAGATGGTCTCGGCCTCCATCGAGATCTTTCGCCAGCTCTCGACACCACAGGCCCTCGAGCGCTCTCTCGAGGCCGTGCCGACCGCTGCAACATTCCCGGCAGCGACGCCTGGCCGACCTTCGCCGTCGTGGACTTCGCCGTGACCCGTGGGGAGGGCGGCCGCCTCGCCCCCAAGCTCATCGAGCTCCAGGCCTTCCCCACGCTGTATGCGTTCCAGGTCGCCCAGTGCGAGGAGCTCGCGCGGATCTGCCCTGGCGGCGAGCGCTTCGACTGGTACCTCTCGGGGCTCGACACGGCGTCCTACAAGAAAGTCGTCGGTGAAGCGATCCTCGGCGGAATGGCGCCCGAAAACGTCGTCCTTCTCGATCTCGATCCGCCCCACCAGAAGACGGCGATCGACTTCGCGTTCACTCGCCAGTTCTGGGAGGTGCACGCCGTGGACCCGTCCGCAATCGAGAAGCGAGGACGGGAGCTCTGGTACGACCGGGACGGGAAGAAGGTCCGGATTCTCCGCATCTACAACCGCCTGATCTTCGATGAGCTCGAATCGAGCGGGGCAAAGCTTCCGTTCGACCTGAGAGAGCCGCTCGACGTCTCGTGGGCCGGGCATCCCAACTGGTACTTCCGCTGGAGCAAGCACTGCCTGCCGCAGCTGCGCCACCCCACGGTCCCCGAGGCGATCGTCCTCTCGGAGCTTCCCGCCCCGCCGCGAGACCTCGAACACTGGGTCCTGAAGCCGCTGTTCTCGTTCGCGGGGTCCGGAGTCAAGGTCGACGTCACTGCCGCGGACCTCGCCGCGGTACCGGAGCCGCAGCGCGCCCACACCCTCCTCATGCGCAAGGTGGAGTACGCGCCCGCGATTGCGACGACCGACGGCAACTTCTCGAAGGTCGAGGTTCGAGTCATGTTCGTCTGGAAGAACGGCGCCCCGTTTCCCGTCACCACGCTCGCGCGCCTCTCGCAGGGGAAGATGATGGGCGTCAACTACAACAAGGACCGGACGTGGGTCGGCTCGAGTGGATGCCTGTGGCCGAGGTGAAACGATGAGGTTAAGACCGGCGCTCCTGCTTCCTTGCCTCCTGATTGCGACGTCCGGGCTGGTCGCAGCACCCTACCCGTCGCCGACCCCCGGAGACTTCGTCATTCACGATTTCCGGTTCGAGAATGGCGAGCATCTGGCAGAGCTCTCCGTCCACTACGTCACGCTCGGAACAGCCGCCCGCGACGCGTCGGGCCGGGTGACGAACGCCGTGCTGATCCTTCACGGCACGACAGGATCATCGCAGCAGTTTCTGACCGACACTTTCGCCGGGGTCCTCTTCGGGCCCGGCCAGTTGCTGGATGCCTCCCGTTACTACCTGATCCTCCCCGACGGGATCGGCACGGGCAAGTCGAGCAAGCCCTCGGATGGCCTGCACGCGCGCTTCCCGCACTACTGCTACCACGACATGATCGAGGCGCAGTACCAGCTGCTGACTCGCGGCCTCGGCGTCGATCACCTGCGCCTCGTGATCGGAACCTCGATGGGCGGCATGCACACGTGGCTGTGGGGCGAGCTGCACCCGGGCTTCATGGATGCGCTGATGCCGCTCGCGTCCTTCCCCGTCGAGATTGCCGGGCGCAACCGCATGTTGCGCCGCATGATTCTCGACGCCATCCGCACCGACCCCGAGTGGAAGGGCGGCGAATACACGGCGCAGCCACGGGGCCTGTATCAGGCGATGAACGTGATGCTCTTCATGGTGTCCACGCCGCTCCAGTGGCAGAAGGATTACCCGGACCGGGAAGTTGCAGACCGGTTCTACGAGGACCAGGTGCGGCTGCGCGCGGGCCGCGCCGACGCCAACGACCTGCTCTACCAGTTCGATGCGTCGCGCGATTACAACCCGCAGCCGCGCCTCGCCGAGATCCGCGCGCCGCTTCTGGCCATCAATTCGGCCGACGACCAGGTCAACCCGCCCGAGCTCGGCATCCTCGATCGCGAGATCCGAAACGTGCCGCAGGGCCAGGCCGTGGTCCTCCCGATCAGCGACGCGACCCGCGGCCACGGCACGCATTCCCTGCCCGTGATCTGGCAGGGATATCTGGCCGCATTGCTCGCGCAGAGCGAGCCGGGGGCGGCGAAGACTCCGATGCCCGCGGCCTCGGAGGCGGAGGCCGCGAGGCTCGAGGCGCTCGAGCGGGAGCTCGTCGCCGCGATCGGCCGCAAGGACCTCGCAACCTACGACCGCATCGTCGCCGACGACTACGCGGTCACAGACGTCTCGGGAAAGGCGATCACGAAACCGCAGATCATGGCCTCGTATCGCGACGGGACGCGCGGCTACCGGGATCTCACGATCTACGACGTCGTCGCACGCGTCTACGGAGACACGGCGGTCGTCACCGCGAGGACCAGGGGGTTCCGGGTCGAAGACGGCCACGAGTTGGAGAACCGCGTCCGCTACATTCGCGTCTTCGCCCGGCGGGGCGGGACGTGGAGGGCGGTGGCACAGATGGCGGCGCCGGAGGCCGAGGCGCCGCCGCCTACACCGCGGCCCGGTTAGAATCCCTGCACTGCCAATGCCCCTCACCGCCGGACAGAAGCTCGGCCCCTACGAGATCCTCGCGCCGCTCGGTGCGGGAGGCATGGGCGAGGTCTATCGCGCCCGCGACACGAAGCTCGATCGCGACGTCGCCGATCAAGGTCCTACCGCCCGGCTCGCCGCCGATGCCACGCCCTCGCGCGCTTCGAGCGCGAGGCGCAGCGCCGTCGCCGCTCTCTCCCATCCGAACATCCTCGCGCATCTCACGACGTCGGGACGACCAACGGCATGACCTACGCGGTCATGGAGCTGCTCGAGGGCGAGACGCCTGCGCGCAGCGACTGGCCGAGGGCGCGCTGCCGCAGCGCAAGACGCTCGAGATCGCCCTGCAGATCGCCGTCGGGCCTCGCCGCCGCGCACGACGAAGGGCATCGTCCACCGCGACCTGAAGCCCGAGAACATGCTTCCTCACGCAGGACGGCCGCGTCAAGATCCTCGACTTCGGCCTCGCGCGGCAACTCGGCCTGCCGAAGCGCCGGAGACGCCAACTCGCCGACGATCACGCATACGACCGAGCCCGGGACCGTCATGGGGACGGTCGGCTACATGTCGCCCGAACAGGTGCGCGGCCAGCCGGCCGACCACCGAGAAGCGACATTTTCTCCTTCGGCGCGGTCCTCTACGAAATGCTGTCTCGGGCAACGGGCTTTCCAGCGGCGACTCGAGATCGAGACGATGAACGCGATCCTGAAGGAGGACCCGCCCGAGCTCGCGCGGCCTCGCGCACGCTCTCGCCGTCGCTCGAGCGGGTCGTCCGCCACTGCCTCGAGAAGAATCCCGATCGAACGATTCCAGTCCGCCCGCGATCTGGCTTTCGATCTCGGTTCCCTCTCGGAATCGTCGAGCCAGGCCCTTCCGGCGGTCGGCCTCGGCGCGTCGCGAAGGACTCTATCGCTGCCGCTCTTCGGGGCGGCCGCAGCCGCGATCGCTCTTCTCGTCGCCGGGGCCATAACCGGCCGTTTGTTCGCCGCGCGCGAAACCTCGGCCGTCGCGCCCCTCTTCCATCGCCTCACCTTCCGCCACGGCAACGTGCTTTCGGCGCGCTTTGCGGCCGACGGCAAGACGGTGGTCTACGGCGCCGCGTGGGAGGCAGCACCCGGCGAGCTCTTCACCGTGAGAACGGATTCCACGGAGTCGCGCCCGATCGGACTGATTCGGGCAGACCTGCTGGCCGTGTCCCCGAAGGGCGAGCTTGCCGTCCTCCTCAAGAAGGCCGCTCTCTACCGGCCGGGAGGCCTCGGCACGCTCGCCCGCATGCCTCTGGGCGGCGGCACGCCGCGCGAGGTCCTCGAGGACGTCTCGCTTGCCGACTGGTCTCCCAACGGCGAGGACCTCGCGGTCTTCCATCGTTCGCCAAACGGAAAGTCTCAGCTCGAGTATCCGATCGGTACTTCTCTCTATGAAGCCGACGGATTCAACTTCCTGCGCGTCTCGCCCCGGGGCGACCTCGTCGCCTTCTTCGACCGCAGCGGCACCGGCGACTTCGCGACGCTCACGACGATCGACCGCAAGGGAAAGCGCACGGTCATCTCGAAGGGCTGGGAACACGTGGAGGGCCTCGCCTGGTCGCCGCGGGGGGATGCACTGGTCTTTGCCGGCGGCCGGTCGGCCAACGACGCGGCAATTCGCGCCGTCTCGCTCTCGGGACGCGAGAGGGTTCTCGCCGCAACCGGCACCGGCCTCTGGCTTCACGACGTCGGGCCCGACGGTCGGCTGCTGGTCGAACGGGGCTTGTCGCGGGCCGGAATGACGGTCCTGCGTCGCGGGGAGAGCCGCGAGCGCGAACTCGGCTGGCTCGGCGGGTCGGCCGCCCAGGACATGTCGCCCGACGGCAGCCTCATCCTGTTCGGCGAATGGGGCGAGGCCCACGACCCGAGGGGTGGAGTCTTTTTGCGCAAGACCGACGGCTCGCCGGCCGTCCGGCTCGGAGACGGGGAGATACAGGGCCTCTCCTCGGATGGCCGATGGGTACTTTCCGTGGTCTTAGGCTCCCCCCGAGAGCTCGTGCTGCTGCCGACCGGACCCGGGACCGCGAAGAAGGTACCCGTCGAGGGGATAGAGCCACTCGGGGCGGCGATCCTCCCCAACGACAAAGGCTTTCTGGTCTTCGCACAGGGCAAGGACGCTCCGGTCGCCGTATCACTGCTCCCGCCCGGCGGTGGAAAGGCAAGGCCCATCGCCACGCCTGGACTCGTCTGGGATTCGGGCGGCGCCGTCGCGCCCAACGGCGACAGGTTCGTGTACCTCGATCGCGAAGGGCGCATGAAAATCGTTCCGCTCTTCGGGGGGGAAGTGGCGACCGTGCCCGGCAACCCGCTCGAACGAACCGAGGCTCCCGTGCAGTGGAGCGAGGACGGAAGATTTCTCTACATCGCCCGTCGGGGCGACATCCCGGTGCCCGTCGATCGGCTGGAGCTTGCGACCGGCCGGCGGGAGCCCTGGAAGCGGCTCGGGCCCGAGGACACGACGGGAGTCATCCGCGTCGGGGACATCGTCATCGCCCGGGATGGACAGTCGTACGCGTACTCCTACACGCGCGTCGCCGTCTCGGACCTCTACGTCCTCGAGGGGCTAAGACTCGATCCCTGATGCACCGATCCGGCTAGGGCACGTAGCTGTGGATCTGCTTCTTCCACCACGGCCAGTCGTGGCCGTACGGCGCGTCCCAGACGGCTCCGCGGTTGCGGATGCCCTTCTCGTTCAGGATCCGCAGCATGTCGGTCGTGCCGGAGAGGATGTTGTCCGTCGCCCCGGTCACGATGCAGAGGTCCATGGTGTTGAGCCTGCCGACCCAGTCCGCCGACATGTTGGGGACGTTGGCAATCGGGCAATGGAAGTAACAAAGCTCGTCCCAATAGCCGTCCAGGAAATTGTGGATGTCGTACTTGCCCGAGAAGGCCACGACCTTGTCGCAGACGTCGGGGTGCCGCAAGCCGAAGTTCGCCGCGTGGTACGCGCCGAAGGAGGCGCCGAGTGTGGCCACCCGTTCACCCGTCTTCGCCCGGCTGCGGACGAACGGAACGACCTCGTCGTAGATGTAGCGGTCGTACTGATCGTGCCGCCGGATTCGCTCGGCCGGATGTCGGTTCCTCGCGTAGAAGCTTTCCTCGTCGACGCTGTCCACACAGGCGAACTGGATCGCGCCGTTCGCGATCAAATCGGCAACCGCTCCGACGAGACCGAAATCCTCGTTCTGGTAAAAGCGCCCGACCGATGTGGGGAACCAGATCATGGGCCTCCCTGCGTGGCCGAACCACAGCATCTCCATACGGCGCCCCAGGATCGGGGAATTCCAGGCGAGGTATTCACGGTTCATGGAGGCGAGTCTACTAAAGTGAATGCACTCCAAAGTCTCCTGCGCTTCGCCGTGCTCGCAGCCGTGGCGGCACGGCCATCCGGTCAGACCCCGTCCGTACCCGCTCCGGACCACCACGCCGCCGTCAACGAACGCGGCGACCACATCATGGGCTTCGACCACGAGAAGACCACTCACCACTTCCGCCTCACCAGGTCCGGAGGCGTCATCGACGTCTCCGCCAACGATCCCGGCGACACCGAGAGCCGCGACGCCATCCGGCAGCACATGGGTCACATCGTGAAAATGTTCTCGGAGGGCGACTTCAATGCCCCGATGCTCATCCACGGCCGGGTACCGCCGGGAGTCGCGGAGATGAGGACGAAGCGCGCGGCCATCGGCTGGAAAGCGGTCGACACCAGGAATGGAGCCAGCATCGTCATCACGTCGAAGGATCCCGCTGCGATCTCGGCGATCCACCAGTTCCTGAAATTCCAGATCGAAGACCACCAGACTGGCGACCCGAAGAAAGTGTCGTAAACCTTCCTCCAAACCGGCAGCAGCGTCGAACCTGCGCGCTCGCGCCACATCGCCGGACGCAAAAGTGATCTCCGCCGGACGCCCGCGGCTCGAGCCTCGCACGGTGCGATAATCGGCCCCAACGGGGCGTAGCGCAGCGGTAGCGTACCTGCTTTGGGAGCAGGTGGTCGCCAGTTCGATCCTGGCCGCCCCGACCATTATTCTCAACGAGTTAGCCGGACCCGCCGCTTAGACTCGCTCATTGGTGCACTCACGGTGCGCTCGTAACCGGTCGGTCGTCGACCCCTCGCACGTTCTCGAAGAGTGGCTGGCGGTGCCGCTTGTTCAATTGCTGAAACGTTCTTCCCTGTGGCAAGCTGATGACAGCTTTCCCCCGGGGACGGCAGTTGAGAGCATGGATCTCGCGATCGGGGTGGTCGGAGCACTCCAGGGAGCACTTGCGCTTGACGGCCCATTGGTTTTCGCTGACGAGGCCTACGCGCGCCGCTAACGCACCCGCCGACGTGCACCGGCTAAACAAACGAGGAGACTGGTGGCGACAGCCACGGGGTGGCCGCGCAGGCTTGACGGGTGGCGCGTCAGCGGCGACGCACCTCCGCAAGAGACACGATCACTTCTGTTCCGTCCGCCTCAGCTGCCCGGCACTCTTCCGAACCGACGTTTCGAATATCTGCAAGCGACTGCTTTCATTTGTCCGGGAAAGCGTAGAGCGATCCGTCGAGTCCGCCAACGACGACCAATCCGTCGGCGGCCGCGGGCGAGGCGACGAAGCCGCTGGTCCACGCGCCCGGCCATTCCGGCATCTGCCAGCGCCAGAGAATCTGGCCGCTCTTCCGGTCCAGCGCCGACAGGCTCCCAAAATGCCGCATCGGATAGGGCACCACTGGGTCTACCCCGGCGAAATAGGGTCTCACACCCGCCGCACTGACGAACACACGCTCACCCGAAACTTCGGGTGTCGCCCACGGCCAGCCGAAAACATCCGTGCGCCACAGTACGCCGCCGTCTTTTGCATCCATATAGGAAATGCGGCGCATATCGGAAGATCCGATGAAGAACCGCGTTCCCTCGTCCAGCGCGGCGCTCGACTCCACGGCCGAGAGCCAAGGCATCATCATCCAATGAGATTTCCCTGTGGCGGGATCGACGCCCATGATCAGGCCCGCTGCGACCCCGATCACCAATGTATTCCCGATCATCGCGGGAGCTGCGGCGATCGGCCCCTGGGTATCGATGCGCCATATCTGCGATCCGCTCTTGCGGTCCAGCGCATAGGCAAACTTTTCCATCGTTCCGAAGATGAGGCGAGACCCATCGATGGTGGCACCCGCCCGGATCTTTCCCTGCGCCTGGAACCTCCAGATACGCTTGCCACTTGCCGGATCGATCGCGTTCATTCCGCCATCGCCGGAGCCGACATACACAACGCCGTCGGCCAGCACGGGTTTCGGCGCATGGAAGTCCCAATCGAAGTCGCCGCTATTCTTTACGAGCTGATGCGGAAGGATGCGCGATACCCGTTCATCGCCGAGGTCGTAGCGCCAGACTTCCTTGCCCGTGGCGCGATCGAGCTTGAACAGAAAGCCGTTGTCGCAAACGAAATAGACCGCATCGTCCGTCGCTAGAGCTTCGCCATAGACGCCGCGACCCGCGGAATATGTCCACTTGAAGCCGCCGTCTTTCATGTCGATCGCGTGGAACTCGCCGCCGGATGTGCCGACATAGGCGACGCCGTCGCGCAATGCCGCACGCGCATAGATCGCGGTCGCCAGCATTGTCTGCCATTTCGGTCCCGGCCCGGCACTCAGAGCGGGCATCGGAGGTTCCGACGGCAGCGTCTCCACGCGATGCAGGGTGAGCGGCGTCTGACCAAACATGACGCCGTCCGCCTCACCGTTCTTCAGCGTGATCTTTATAGCCCAGTCCTTGTTGAGGTACGTGCCGTCGGTTTGGCGCACCAACCCGCCGGGAATGAGCAAGCCATAGAAGTTGAAAATCGACGCCATAAAGGGCAGCCGTAATTGCCCCTTTGTCGTCGCGCTTGAACTCGAAACCCAGATCGACGCGATCCTTCTCTGTGCCGGCCTTGTCCGTACCACTTTCCCAATATGGGTTCGTCGGATTGCTCAGCGCCTGCGATGGGCACAGGTGCCGCCAAGCCGAACGATGGTGCGCCAAGGACCAGTACGGCCAATGCCATCGATCTCCAGCGCCTAAACAGAGTTGTTCGCATTCCCGCCTCCCGAGAAATGTGCTAATCGTACCCGGGTCAGTTTGGCATTGCGGCGCGGGGGCGAATCCAAAGGGCTACGTCAACCTCTGCGTTCTCGAGCTCCTCAGGGACGGGTACCACATCGACGCCAGCGGAGCGCGGAGCAAGTCGTGGAACGAATACAAGAGCTTGAAGTTCGACTTCGTCATCACCGTGTGCGGCTCGAGCAGATGACGAGATCCATTGGGGAGAAGTATGCGACGCCGGCGCCGTCATCCCCTACTCGAGCCCCGTCACCAGGTAGAGGTCCGACATCTGGTAGAGGGGTGAGTAGGCGTAGGACTTGCCGTCTGGCGTCATGGCGAAGGGAAAGAAATCCGAGGAGGCGCCCAGGCTATCCGTCGGCGTGACTCGTCGCCAGAGCTCCCTCCTGCCGGATGCGAGATCGAGGCGATCGATTTCCAAAGACGTTGCGTCGAACCGCCCGACGAAGACCGAGCGCCCGTCGGAGCTCCACTGGTACAAGTCGTCCTCGCCCGTCTGGAAGCCCGGGATCGGCCGCGAAGCTCCGCCTTCGACTGCGTAGATGATCCCGTTGCCCTCCGGGCCAACGCAAGCGACCTCGGTGCCATCCGGTGAAACGATCGGACAATCGACACCCTCCGGTGTCACCGCGCGCAGCTTGCCTGCCGAGAGGTCCCGCACATAGGTCCGGTCGGAGCGAAGGAGGAGCCGGTTTCCATCCGGAAAGAAGGAGGCTCCCTCGATCCGATGGCCCTCGGTGTCGATCCCACGCGGCTCCCCGGCGCCGGTGGGCAGGAGCACCAGATTCGAGCTCCCCCCACCGGAGCTCGCGGCAACCCAGTGGCCGTCGGGAGAGATCGCGAGCGCCGCTCCCTCGCCCAGACGCTTGGCCGGTGAGCCGTCGGTCGGGCGCACGTAGATCGAGACGCCGCCCTCGGCTCCTTCCTGGAAGAGCATCGACTTCCCGTCCGGAGTCAAGCCTCTCAACATGGAAGCCTCGCGCCACGAGAGGTCCCGCTCCTCCGCGTTCCCGGGCACGACCCCGCGCATGGACCCCCGATACCGGACGATCGACACCAGAGCCCGCCCGTCTCGAGTCACATCCTGGAGAACGACCGAGTCTGGCAGCCTCATCCGCATGCGCCGCTTGCCCGAAAGGGTGACGGAGAAGATTGGCGTTCGCCATGCCTGCTCGTCGACGGCGAACCAGACCTCTCGGCCGTCGGGAGACCAGGCCAGCCCGCTCGCCTTCCTCCAACCGCGCGACAGCTCGCTCCGATGACCCGAGAGGTCAACCGCTTCGACCGAGGCGCCCTCGGGGCGGTCGATGAAGTAGGCGATGCGATCGCCTCGCGGCGAAGCTCGGAGGGCGGTGATGGGCCCCTTCGTCTCGTAGAGAACCTTGCCGATCGGATATTCGAGCCGGTACTTCGCACCGACCTCTCGGACGATGGCCAGGCTCTTCCCGTCGGGCGACCAATCCGCGCGAACCACGCCCTCGGTCATCTCGCGCGCCGCCCCGCCCGCGAGCGGCACGCGGGCGAGGGTCACGGCGAACGGAATCCGCGGGCCGAACGGCCGGTCGAGCAGCATCGCGATCTCGCCGAGGGAGGACACCGAAGCGACCTCGGCGTCGGGCAGCTCGAGGCGCGTCTCTCCACGGCCGTCGGTCCGCGTCGAAAACATCCGCACCGGCGCGCGATCCCAGGTGGCGCTGTAGACGATGGTGCCTCCGTCGGGCGCAAACCGCGCGGACGTGACGGCCCCACGCCGAAACGTGAGGCGCTGGAAGTCGGGAAGTGGCCGCTCCCGGAAGCCTCGGACCGCAATAAGGATCCCCGCGGCCGCAGCGATCAACGCTGCCGCCGTCGCGATCCCGGGCAGCCGCGAACGGCGGCGGAGAACCGTCGCGCCGCCGGCGGCCGCGGAACCTGACGGGTCGGTCAGGTGATCGCGCAGGACCTTCAGCTCCTGCGCCAGATCCTGCGTGGACGCGTAACGTTGCGACGGTTCCTTGGAGAGACACCGCTCGACGACCCAGCAGAGGGGCCCCGGAACGAGCGGATTCGAGGCGGCGATCGGCTCGGGCTCGGCGTTCAGGACCGCGGCCAGGGTATCCATGGGTGTCTTGCCGAGAAAGGCCCGCCTTCCAGTCGCCATCTCGTAGAGCATCGACCCGAAAGAGAACTGATCCGAGCGGTGGTCGAGGGCGAGCCCCCGCGCCTGCTCCGGCGACATGTAACCAACCGTTCCGAGGACCGCGCCCGGGAAGGTTCCCGTCTCGGCCGGCAGCTGCGCCTCGCCGGTCGGCGCGAGCTTGGCGAGGCCGAAGTCCAGGATCTTGACCCGCCCGTCCTTCGTCAGCATCACGTTCTGGGGCTTCAAGTCCCGATGCACGATGCCGGCCTCGTGGGCCCGGGCGAGCCCGTCGGCAATCTGAATCGCGATGGGCAGGAGCTTGCGAACGGGAAGGGGGTTGGCGGAGAGCGCCTGCTGCAGCGTCGAGCCCTCGACGCGCTCCATTGCGATGAAGGAGACGGGGCCTGAAGTTCCGACGTCGTAGATCGTGACGATATTCGGGTGGTTCAAGGCCGATGCCGCGCGCGCTTCGTTCTCGAACCGCTTCAGGCGCGCCGCGTCGCTCGATACGTCGTGGCGAAGGACCTTGAGGGCGACATCCCGCGCGAGTCGCACGTCCCGGGCGAGGTAGACCTCCCCCATCCCTCCCACGCCGAGCGGCGAGACCACTTCGTAGGGACCGACGCGCTCGCCGCGCGAGAGGGACATCACCCCCTCACTGGCGAGAGGCCGTCGCGGTCGAGACGCCGCGGTCGAAAATTCGGAATACCAGAACGACCGAGCCCAGGCGAAGCTCGTCGCCGTCGCCCAGCGGCGACACCTTCTCCACTCTCTTGCTGCCGACGTACGTCCCGTTCTTGCTCCCGAAATCCTCCACGCGGGCCCCGGCGCCGTCGATCACGACGCGGGCGTGGTGGCGCGAAACCGACACGTCGTTCACCCAGACGACGGAATCCTGGTCGCGTCCGATCACGTTCTCTCCGTCGGACAGCACAATCTCGCGCTCTCCCCACTGGAGCCGGTAAGCCGGCCCCGGCGCCGCACTCGCGTTTGCGTCCGGGACGCTCTCGGTTCGCGCCGGAAAGGCGTAGCCGAACCGCGCCACGGTGCGAATGAGCCGGGAATGCCGCGCATCGTCGCCGAGGGCCGTGCGCAGCTCGTTGACGAGGTTGGCGAGGTTGGTGTCGGAGACGAACGTGTTCGGCCAGAGAGCCTGATGAAGCTCTTCCTTGGAGACTGCATTTGGCCGGCGCCCGACCAGCAGCTCCAGGAGTTGGAACGACTTCGGCGACAGCGGTACGGCCTCAGAGCCCCGGATGACCTCTCGGGTGCCCATGTCCAGAACATGTTCGCCGAAACGAAGGCGCATGGCGCTTAGCGAAATCCCAGAAAACGCGGGAGTCGCGCTGAAGACTCCGCCCTCTGCAAGGCCACATCTTAGCGGAACGCGGCTCTCTCGGGAAAGGAGAAGGACGATGAAACTTCGTTGGCTTCAGGGAATTGCGATCGGCGTACTTGCGAGCACGGCGCAAGGGCGCCCGGCGCCGCCGATCCCGCTTCGAACCGCCTCGCCAGCCAGCCCGACGACCGCGTGCGTGAATGGGAATCCGTGGCTCGACGGCGGCCTTGAAGCGACAGACCCGGTCACGCTGCTGAATCCCAACTACGTGTCAACTTCCAACACTTACTCGTCGGCTCTATGCAACCGGTCGAACGACCAGTGCGCGGAGGGCGAGCCGCGAAGCGGCACGTCCTGGGCGTGGTTTGGAGAACGCACCACGCCGCCCAGCCCGTGGGATTACGCACCCACTCCGCCGGGTGAGATCGACAGCATCGGACAGACCGTCACGTTCCCCTCTGGCGGTGCATGGGTGACACTCAACTTCTATCTCTGGGTTGCCGCCGTGACGTCTCCGTTCACCGACACGCTCGAGGTGCAGGTCGATGGCTTGACCCAGCACACCTTCCTGGAGCCGTCTGCCGCGGAAACCGGCTACACCTTGCGCAGCGTCGACCTCAGCGCGTTTGCCGACGGAGCGGCCCACTCCGTAAAGTTTCTCTACACGCAGCAGGCGACCGGCGCCCCGAACCGGGCGAATTTCTTCGTCGATGATGTGACACTCGCCATTCTCTGTTCCCCTCCAAAGCCGATTGCACTGGCGGTCGACGCCAGCGGCAATGGCATTCTGGAGCCCGGCGAGGTCGCGTCGATACAGCCGACGTGGGAGAACGCAGGCAGCGTGCCCATTGCTCTAACGGGTGACAGCTCCAACCTCACTGGACCGTCCGGCGCGGCTTACGGCAACCCGTTTACCAACGCCGACTACGGTCTCGTCGATACTGGCGCGTCGGAGCAGTGCACGAGTTGCTACTCGGTCCGGATACGGACCTCGCACCGGCCGGCCACACACTGGGATGCGACCATCGACGAGGCCGTGACGATCGACCCGGCTGTCAGCGCCGGCAAGAAGACCTGGACGCTCCACGTCGGCGACAGCTTCACGGATGTACCGCACGACGGGAATTACCGGTTCATCGAGACGATCCTGCACAACGGCGTGACAGGCGGCTGCGGGAACGGGATGTTCTGTCCGGAAGACCCCACCTTGCGCTACCAAATGGCCGTGTTCGTACTGGTTGCCAAGGAAGGTCCGACCTACACGCCGCCGCCGTGCACCCCGCCCGGCACGTTCTCGGACGTGCCGTGCCCGGGGGGTCCGGCCGTGGATTGGATCGAGGAAGCCCACGCGCGCGGCATCGTCGCTGGTCTCTCGGACGGTACCTACGCGCCCTTCCTCCCCGTTTCCCGCGCGCAAATGGCCGTCTTTCTGCTGGCGACCGCGACCATCACGCCGCCGGCGTGCACGCCGCCGGGAATCTTTTCAGACGTGCCGTGCCCGGGCGGATACACGAACTTCGTCGAAGCGCTTTACAACATGGGAATCACGGCGGGCTGCGCGTCGGTCCCGACGCTTCAGTACTGCCCGGACGACCCGACCACGCGGAGTCAGATGGCCGTCTTCCTGACCACGACGTTCCACCTCGTGCTCTACGGACCGTAGAGGGCGCTCCAGAGCTCTGCCTGACCACGTAGGAAAGGAGGGGACATGCGACCCACTAGTGATCGTCAGCGCTCGATTCGGTCCCTCACAGCCGCTCTGACGCTCTTCCTCGCGTCGGCGCTCGCGCAGGCCGGTGTGAACCAATGGACCGGAGGCAAGCCGGCAGGATCTCTGGACCTCTCGAGCTCGATCGTGGCCTCGGATCCGTCGAATCCCTACGTCGTGTACAGCGCGCTCCTACGGGACCTTTATCGCAGCGCCGATGGAGGCCGGACCTGGGCACGCATCGGCTCGTTCGGAAACATCTCGGCTCTCCTGGTTCATCCTACGGTCCCATCCACGATCTACCTCGGCGTCGATGGATACGACGGGTATAGCGGCGTGCTCAAGAGTGCGGACAGTGGGCAAACCTGGAGGAAGACCCAGATTCCCGAAGCCGTCTCGGCGCTGTCGGCGAGCCCGGCTGGATCCACGCTGTACGCAGTGACCTTGGGAGGCTCGGCCTACAAGAGCGAGGACGGCGGCGACAGCTGGCGGGCGACCACCCGCGTCAGCGCAAGGCACCTGCTGACGATCCGAACGCTGGTGATCGATCCGACCGACGACGCGACGGTCTACGCGGGGGGCGAGGAATGGAGCACCTCCTACTACTACCCCATCGTCGCGCCAGTCCTGTCCAAGAGCAGGAACGGCGGCGCGACGTGGAGCGATCTGTCGGTCGCAGTCAGCACTGGCCCTGCCAGCGTCCGAGCGATCGCGATCGATCCCGCCAACCCGTCCAGGCTGTACGTGGGCCTCCAGGGAGCGGCGAGCCAGGAGAGAAGGCTGCTCCGTTCGATGGACGCGGGCGCTTCCTGGGACCCGGCCGTGAACGGTTTGACGCTCGCCGCGGACATCTTGAGCCTCGCGGTGGATCCCCGGAACCCGAGCACTCTATACGCGGGCACGAACAATGGCGTTTACCGGACACGAGACGGCGGGACCAGCTGGAGCCCGTTTTCGCAGCAACTCGCGAGGTCTCTCAACTCGGTCGCGTCCCTGGATGTCGGTCGAGGTGGCCGGCTCCTCCACGCAGCCACGCCGCAGGGAATCTTCGATCGCGAGGTCGGCTCGGGCCTCCTGGACGTGTCGTCGGGACAGGCCGGCCAGAGCCGCGTTCTCTCCTGGAACGCCGACCGGCTCGCGGTCCAATCAGTCGACCCGTCCGGTCGCTGGAACAGCTCTCCGCCCGAAGGGCCCTACTCCGCCTGGGACGCCACGGCAATCGCGGACGGCGCCGACGGCCTCTCCCGCGTCCTCTGGCAGAGCGGAGACGGGCGCGTCGGGCTCGAGATCTCGGGCTCCACGGGGAGTCGAGCTGCCTTTGATTTCGCGATGGAACCCGGCTGGACGGCTGTGGACGTCTCGGTCAGCAACGACGGCCGCACCGACCTGCTCTGGATCAGCATCGATGGCTTGCTGCGGATCACGAGCGTGGATTCCTCAGGCCGAGTGTCCGAGGGACGGACGCACCAACCCGGCGAGGGTTGTCCTGCACGCGCGATCGCCGACGCCCCCGACGGCGCGAGCTGGGTGCTCTGGAGGTGTACGGATGGAACGGCGGGAATGGATCGCTGGCGCGACGCGAAGCTCGAGACATCGTTCCGCATATCCGTGGCAAACCCGGGATGGGGTGTGGAGGACCTCGCCGTTGGAGCGGATGGGGTCCCCCGGGTGCTCTGGACCAATCCCGACGGGCGGATGGGAATCGCGAGCGTCGATTCCCAGGGCCTGCTCTTCGACCGGAGAACGCACAGCAGCCCCGGTCAGCAGGCCCGGCGCATCTCGGGTTCGCCGGACGGGGACACGCGCGTGCTCTGGACGACAGCGGACGGCAGTGGCTCGCTCTGGACGCTCTATCCCGACAACTCGGTCCTTTCGCCGCACCCGACACCCGGCGCCGAAACGGACGGGCCCGCCGCGGGTCAATGGACGGGAACCTACGTACCGGTTTCCAACCCCTGGGACTACAGCGAGTGTCGGAGCCAGTCGGCGGCCGCGCGGTTCGCGCAGTCCGGCTCGACCGTGACCGGCACCATTGCGTCGTCCGGCGCCTGCGGGTTCTCCGTCGTCTTCAACGGAACGCTTGAGGGCGCCTCCCTCATCGGAACCATCACGGGGCAAGGCTTCTACGACGGCAGCACCGCACGCGGATCTCTTTCCGGCACGAGCATCGACCTCACGTTGACGGACCCGTCCGCCGCCGCTGGGGGCCAGCTGCACCTTCAACGCCAGTGAGAGTGATCGCACAGAGCCCCCAGTGACACCACGGGACACATCGCGAGGAGCGAAAACATCAATACCAGTCGGGGTTTCGTGACACTTCCGAACATGGTGGAACACGCGGCGACATCCGGTGCCAGAACCCCATTACCCGGGTTTGGGAGCAGGTGGTCGCCAGTTCGATCCTGGCCGCCCCGACCATGTTTTCAATACGTTAGAGAGAGTAACCGCCTGACTCCCGTTCATCGGTGCGCTCACGGTGGACTCGTGATTCGTCGGCGGCCGGCCGGCTATCCTCCAGTTGACCCGGTCCCCGACTTCCTGCTCGCAACGCGATCTTCTTGACAGGCTCGAACCGCAGGCATAGCGTCGGTGAAACGCTCTCCGACCGATCCGGCAGACAATCCGACGCTGTGCCTACCGAACCGGCCCGAGCGACCTGGAAAACACGAGGGTTCTTGTTCCCGGAACGTCTATGGCTTTCCTCTCGCGCGTTCTCTTGAGTGCCCGATCAGCTCCCAGGAGCTTTGGAGTGATGTTGCTTCGCCGAAGCCGCTGCACCGCGGGACAGTTCGGCCCACAATCGTGGGCGCTCGCCGCCCGAGCCGTCTCCATGACGGTGAGCCTGCTCCTCACGTCCGCGGACCCGGCAACGGCTCAGACGATTACAAGATTCAAGGTTCCGTCCCCGTACGGAGCACCAGGGAGTATCGTCGCAGGGTCCGACGGAGCTCTCTGGTTCACCGAGGGTTCGGCGTTCGTTCAGAGTCCCGGGACCCTCGAGAAGATCTGGGTGGAGCCTGGAGCCATCGGTCGAGTTACGACCGCAGGCCACTTCACAGAGTTTCCACTTCCAACGGTGAACGCCAATCCCGGATCTTTGACGCTGGGCCCTGACGGCAGTCTCTGGTTCACGGAGTCGCTCTGTGCGGATCCGGCTTGTTCGACGTTCACCCAGAAGATTGGCCGCATTACGATGTCCGGGGACATCACGGAGTTTCCGAGTCCCGGGGTACTCAGCCTGGCGGCAGGTCCCGACGGAAACCTCTGGTTCGTCGAAGGAGATTCCTTCGGGCCCGCCGGCAAGATCGGCCGCATGACGCCGGCCGGGGAGATCACCGGAGAATTCGTCGTCGGAGGCCGGCCTGGTGACATTACGGCTGGACCCGATGGCGCCCTCTGGTTTACCAGCGGCGGGTCTCCCGCGTTGCCACCGTTCCACGGGTGCGGCAAATCCGCGATCGGTCAGATTACGACGAGCGCGGTCACTTCGCTCTTCGCCCTGCCGGGTTGCGATGCGTTCGCACTCGGGAAGATCGTGGCAGCCTCGGACGGCAACTTATGGTTCACGGAGGTAAGGCGGGCAGGAATCGGTCGGATCAATCCGATCTCGCATGTCCTGGACGAATTCTCCATTCCCGGGACCGATCCCGGCCTCATTGCTCAGGGTCCCGACGGGGGCCTGTGGTTCTTCGAGGGCGGCAGCCAGCGGATCGGTCACATGACCATTGGGGGTTTCTTCCTCTCGGAGCTTCAGGTTTCGGGCGTCGTTGGAGGCATCGTTGCAGGGCCGGATGGTGCCGTCTGGTTTACCGAGCTCGAGGACGACAGGATCGGGCGCATCGACGTGGGCGCCCAACCTTCCTGCGGAACAGGGCGCGGCCAAGTCAGGCCGCTTTCGCCGGTCTCGGGACTTGCCTGCGTCCCCAACCGATAGCGGGTAGTAAAGGGAAGAGGACTTTATGAATGGAAAGAGAGTCGCCGTCGGCTTGCTTCTCGGTCTCGGGGCGGCGGGCCTGGGCTCCCTGCCGGCTCAAGTGCCGGATGCGGCGCGTGCCGAGGCCGTCGCCCCCCCTAGCTGCGGCCTCGGCGTGAATCTCCCGCTGGTGGGCCGGCTGATCGGGGCCGGTCAGACACTTTACACGTCCGCTGTGGACGTCTCGAACAACACGACTTCCGACACACGGGTTGACTTCTACCTGGACGGCGCCGACCTGACGACCGGCGTGCCGATATCCGTTTCCGGGAGCATCTCGAGTGCGGGAGCCCTGGTTCCCGTAGGCGTGGGCGGCCTCGTGCGATCACGGTTCAACGCGCATTTCGACGATTTCATCGACGCTCTCGTCCAGGCCGGGCTCCTTCCGGCCACCATAGAGCCGGACGGCTTCATCGGTTCGGCCCTTTTCGTGTTCCAGGGCTTCGACAGGAGCGGACAAGGTGGGGCATTCGTGCGCTTCTACAGCCCCTTCCAGGGCGGCACGATCGGTCAGGCGTTGAGAGGGCACGAGATCTCCTCGAACGAGCCTCGGAGCCTCGTGGCGGCGTTTCGCGATTCGCGCGGCAAGTCGGGGCCTCAGCTCTACGCCAACATGTTCGTGAACAACATCGGGCTGACACCGGCAGGACAGCTCGCCAGTGGGGCCATCAACGTGCACTTCCAGGCCTACGCGAACTCCTCCGGGCAGCCGGTCGGGTCGCCGCTCGATCTCTCGATTGGCGCGGGCCAGGTCGCCACCATCTCCGACGTCCTCCACCAGCTTGCGGCTCCGGCCGGCGAGGACACGATCCTCGTCTACGCGACGGCAACCTCGGGAACGGCGGCTATTGCGGGCGTCGCGGTCGAGATCGACAACACGACCCGCGATGGGTCGGTCGTCGACATGAACCGCGCCGACTTCTAGAAGTGATCCAACGGGCCGACGGTCGGCCTAGCGCGGCCTGACGGCCGCGGCATGCCGTTCGAGGCTTCGGCGATCCCAACCGCCCAGGTCCGCGGCGGCTTCGTACGTCGTCTGAAGAAACCTGAGAAGCGTTTCGTCCGGCGACGGCGCGAGGCGGACCGCGTCGTAGGGAAGGAGGAATTCGCGGAGGTCGCGGCTGTAGAAAGCCGCGTCGGGTTCGACTCTGGCCTCCGCAAAACGCGCGGGCTCCGGATACGCGTACGCATAGAAAGCCGCGTTCGGGAAGGGGCCGCCGCCCGGCCAGAACCCTGCGCTGCTGACCTCATGGGAGTAGGCGTCGCGCGTCACGCGATCGGGCAGACCGGGAATTCCTCCGGGATGTTCGGGAGCGGATCGGCCGGAGAACCGCGTCACGGCGAGGTCGGGCGCGCCCCAGAAAAAGTGGACCGGGCTGCACTTGCCGATGAACTCCGCACGGAACTCCTTGAGAACGCGGTCGGACTGCGCGAGGACGCGCCAGAACCGGTTTGCATAGTCCGCATCGTAGGAGGCGTGTATCTCGTCCCGGTCGAAGGGGATCGGGTCTGCGACCTCGTTGGGCTTGAGGTGGATCCGGGCGTCGAGGCCGAGCCGACCGAGCTCGTCGAACAGCCGCGAATAAAAGGCCGCGACGGACTGCTGCCGTAGCGGCACGACCCCGATTCGGCCTTCCCCGGTCTGGACCAGGAGCCTGTGATCGATGAAGTCGAAGTGAATCTCGAAGGTCCGGGTGCCGAAGGGAATCGGCGAAGTGAACAGGCCTCGGGCGGTAACGTAGAGCGTGTCGGCCCAGCAGTGATTGAGCGGCGGGCTCAGGGTGTGCCGGATCTTGCCGACGATCTGCAGCCAGCGGTGGAGGGTCGCGCATGTGTCGCCCCAGGCGGCCAGGGGCAAGTCCGGCCACGCATCCGGCGCCGACGTGGGCTGGATCACCCGGAAAGCGTACACCGGGGAGAACTCGGGGTTCTAGCCGGGCTCGCCCTTGCAGAGCTTGCCATGCAGCTCGAGAGTGAGCGCTTCGATCCGATGGCTCAGTTCCTTCCCGAGCTCCGTCAGCCGGGTGTTCTGTTCGACCAGGACGAGCAGCTGTGCGGTCTGCTCGGCTGCAAGAAGCTGGCGCTGCGCGGCAGCCGCGGCGAGGGCTTCCCGATGTTGCGCATCCGCTTCCGCGTGCGCCTTGTCCCGGTCCGCCTGTCGAGTCTGGGCGAGCAGGATGAGCGGTGCGGCATACGCGGCCTGGAGGCTGAAGGCCAGATTGAGCAGGATGAAGGGATACAGGTCGAACGAGACCACGCGAGCGACATTGAGTCCTATCCAGATGGCGACGATCACAGTCTGCGCCACGAGGAAAACCGGCGTGCCGAAGAATCGCGCGAAGGCTTCGGCCTTCAGCGCAAACCAGTTGTCCCCGAATGCCGACCCGAGATGAAGATGGGGTATGTGGAACCGGAAGTGATGCGAGGGATCCGTCGGGCTGGAAGGTGCGGTCTGGGAAGTGGTCGTCATGCGTTCTCCTCACGCTGTGAATGACGGAAACATCCGATATTCACTCCGACAGACTACTCGGATTTGCTTCCGGGAGGCCGCCGGAAGGTTGTCGCAGCATCCGTCGGCGCGCGATCTACGGGTCGCCCGGCGAGGAGGTGCCGGGTGATGGATGCGATTGCGGCTCGGCGGTGGAGGCATCGTAGATCCGCCGGATGGTCACGTCGTGGAGCCGACCCTTGCCCTCGAGGTGCATGACCAGCGTCAACTGCTTTCCGTCGGCCGCGGCGGAAAAGGTCTCGGTGACGGTGGGCCCGTGCTCGGGCTCCCACCGGACGACGACGTGGCCGTCCATCCACTGGGCCCGGACGATCGTCACGCCTCCGGAGGAGCTCTGCTCCTCGATCTTGCGGCCGTCCGTATAGAGCACGTGCTCGCGCCCGAGCGAGTCCGTGATGAGGAGCTTCGGATCGTTGTGTTCGATCTTCAGTGTTTCGAGTCCCTTCATCAAGCTGCCGCCGTCGGACGGGCCCGTCTCCGCCGGGCCTCCGCCCGACGTCCGGATCCGCGCCGTGATGCATTCCGTGCCCCCTCCCGCCGCCGCCCGAGGAGGGAGACGGAGCATTCTTCGCGGCCTCCTCCATCTTCTGTTTCGGGTCATCGCTCGCGTCGCGGTTGAGCTTCCAGAACCCGGAGAGGTCACCGGGGCCGGCGGCAAACAGGACGGCGCACGGGGCCGACGCGAGGACGACCAGTAGACAACGCACGACGGCGGCACGAACGCGGCGGGGTTCCAAGCGAAGGCGCCCTCCTCTGCCACTGGAAGAACGAGGCCGGCCCCGCTGGAATTACAGTTCTCTCCGTAACAACCGTTCGTCATTCCTCGTTGGAAGGATGAAGACCGCATGATCGCTCCCGGGCTGCGACGCCTCGCCGTCGCTCTCTTACTGCTCTCGACCACGGCGCTCGCAAGGGCCGGAACGATCTCCGGGCGCGTTCTCGACTCCGGCGGCAACGCGGTGGCGGCCTCGCGCGTCGCCTGGACGGCGTACCGAAGCGAGGAGCAGGTCCGTGTCGACCAGACGGCCGGGGTGCAGCCTCCCGTGATCGGAGAGACGCGGACAGGCGAAGACGGACGGTTCGTGGCGGATCTGCCGGCATCCGGACCGGCGGTCTCTCTGGTGATTGCGCCCTCCGCGCTCCCGGGCGCGCTGGTGAGCGGTCCCCTCGATCCGACGACGGCGGTCCAGCTACCGGACGTCGAGCTTCCCGCGCCGACACGGGTGACGGGCATGGTCCTCGCGGCCGGTGGAGCGCCGATCGCAGGCGCGAGGGTCATCGTGCTTGGCGACGGGGCAACGAGCATCGGAACCGTGTTCTTCGCCGAAGCGGTTGCGGGCGCCGACGGAGCGTTTGCGGTTTCCAACGCACCCTCCGGTTCGACCACGACGAGCGCTCGAGCGCAGGGCTATGTCCCGTGGTGGCATCCCACGGCTCCGGGGCGCGCGCCGGAACGGATCGTCCTCGAAACCGGCGGCAGCGTCTCCGGCACAGTCACGGACGTCGCGGGTCGGCCAGCTTTCGGAGCGATCGTGTCATCGGGACTCGTGGCGATCCGCTCGGACTCGTCCGGACGCTACCGGCTCGTCGGAGTCGGCGCGGGCTCGAAGACGATCGAGGCGATTTCGGGAGAGGATCAGATCGCACGTCGCGGAAACGTCGTCGTCCGTCCGGGCGCCGAGACGATCGTCGATCTGAGGCTGACTCGAGCCGCATCCATCCCCGGCACGGTCACAGACGAAGCAACACGCCGGCCCGTTCCTGGAGCCTCCATTCGCATTCTCGACACCGGTCCCGCCTCCCAGGCTTCCCGAACGCGAAGGCTCGTCGTGGCCGACGGGCAGGGACGATTCCGGGCGGGCGGACTCGAGCCCGGGCGCTATACGGTTCGCGCCGACCGGACCGGCTACCTGCCGACCGCGCTGACGGGCATCATCGCCGACACGGCTTCGGCCCGGAGTCCGGCCGCCGCGATCGCGCTCGAACCGGCGGCCTCGGTCGCCGGGGTCGTCGTCGACGAGAAGGGTCGCGCGGTTGCCGGGGCGCGCGTCCATGTCGCGAGGGGTCCGGTCAATCCGCGACTGCGCGGCGGCGCGACACCCGGCGCCGCCCCGCGCGAGACGGTCACCGGCCCGGACGGCGCGTTTCGCCTCGACTCTCTGGCGGCAGCCCGCGGCGTGAGCATCGAGGCGGTCAAGTCGGGCTTCGCGCCGGCGCAGCTTCCGGGCGTAACGCTCAAAGCCGGCCAGACGATTCGCGGCGTCAGCCTGACCCTTCGCGCGGGCCTCACGGCCAGCGGTCGCGTGGTCGACGAAAAGGGGCAGCCCGTTACGGGAGCCGAGGTCCGCGTCGCGCGCAACGAGGACCGCGGCGGCCGCCGCCCGTTCCGGGGCCCCGGCGCACAGAGCACGCCCGACGCAGTCTCGGGCAACGACGGAACTTTCGCCCTCGGAGGCCTCGAGGAAGGCGACTACCGGGCGACCGCTTCCCACGAAGGCTACGCTCAGGCGACGGTTCCGTCCGTGCACGTTGCGGCGAAGGGTCCGACCGTCTGGTCACCGATCATGCTCTCGCGGGGCGCCGCGATCGCGGGCGTCGTCAAGGACGAGCAGGGGCACGCGATCGCAGGCGCGCTCGTCGAGCTCTTCGCGGAGGGCCAGGAGCCGAGCACGGCCGCCACCGACGGCGAGGGCGGATTCCGCATCGCGAGTCTCGCCAGCGGGAGGTCCGGGATGGTGGCAGTCTCTGCAGGCGGATTCGCCCCGGCGCGGCGCAGCGCAACCGCGCCCTCCGAGAACCTCCTCATCGTTCTCAACAAGACGGGCGAGATTCGCGGGCGGGTCGTGGACGCCGGCACGGGCAACCCCGTTGCCGATTTCACTCTCGGCCGCACATTCGCACCCGGCGGCCGAGGTCGCGGGTTCGGACCGGGAGCCGGCGGCGGCCCAGCCGGCTCGGCGGCCGTGGCGTTTCATTCGGAGGATGGATCCTTCGATCTCGTCGACGTCCCGCCCGGATCGTGGACGATGCACGTGACGGCGGCCGGTTACCGCCCCACCGACATCTCGGGAGTCGACGTCGGCGAAGGGGAGGTCAAGGAAGGCGTCACGCTCTCCCTGAAGCAGGGGCGAACGCTCGCCGGCCGCGTGCAGGATTCGACCACGGGCGCCCCGGTTCCGAACGCGACCGTCTCGGCCGCGCAAACCGGGACCCCCGCCGCGCCAGGCCTCTTCCCGGGTACCCCTGGCGCCGGCCCGGCGCCGGCGGTGACCGACGCCAACGGCCAATTCACGCTCGACGGCCTCCCGGATGGAAAGGTCACGGTTGCGGTCTCGCATCCCGACTACCTCGCTGCCTCGAAAGACGTGGATCTCGCCGCCACGGCAGACGTCGCGATCGCCCTCGGGCCGGGCGGTGAAATCTCGGGTGTGGTCGTGGGCGCCGGGGGCGGCGGGGTCGCGGGGGCGACCGTGCGGCTCGTCACCGACGGCGACACCGGTGGTACGGGCGCTCAGACGACGCAGTCGGATCCAGCCGGCGCATTCCGCTTCGACCACCTCGGGGCCGGCCGCTATCAGCTCTCGGCCCAGTCGAAGGCCATGGCGTCGACGCCGCAGCAGATCGTCCTCGCCGAGAACCAGCCGATGGACGGCGTGCAGTTGCCCGTGGCGAGCGGAGCCGAAATCGACGGCACGGTGTCGGGCCTTCCGGCCGACAAGCTCGGCGGCGTCAACATCACCGCCACCGCAGACGGATACCGAGGCACGGCAGTCACGGGTACCGATGGCAAGTTCACCCTGCAGAACGTCCCTACCGGGGTCGTGCGCCTGAGTGCCTCAACGGCGTTTCCCGCCGCCCGGACCACCGCCCAGACTGTCGAGGTCGCAGACGATGCGACCACGATGCCGGTCGAGATCGCCTTCCAGGGCGCTTCCCGCCTCGCCGGCCAGGTGACGCGAGGCGGCCAACCATTGCCGGGGCTCGCGGTCAATGCCTCGCCCGATCCGCCTACCGGCACGGGTCAGCGCTCCTCCATGCTGACGGATGACACCGGCCGCTACGCACTCGAAGGCCTCGACGACGGCGGATACCAGGTCAGCGTGAACGGACAGGGCGTGACGTATCGCAAAGCATTCACGGTCTCGGGCGACACGAACGGCGACATCGCGCTGCCCGGTCTGGTGCTCTCCGGTTCCGTGACCGACTCGGCTTCCGGCGCGCCGGTGGACGGCGCAAGCATTCAGGCGGAGACGGGACAGGAGTCGCAGGCCGCCGCCCTGAAGCGCGCGACCGCCGACTCGAACGGGTTCTACTCGATCCCCGACATGGATCCGGGCAGCTACCAGGTGACGGCGCGTAAGTCCGGGTACCAGCTCAAGACGCTCCCGGCCACGCTGGACTCGCAGCCGGTGGAGGTGGACTTCACGCTCGATCCGGGCGCGGGGCTGCCGATCCAGATCAGCGACGGGCTCACCGGAATTCCGCTCGGCGGCGTCAGCGCACTCGCCTTCGGTACGGACGGCTCGGTCGCCTATCAGGGAACCGTGACACTGGATGCCAACGGAAAGGGGGAGATTCCATCGCTGTTGCCGGGGCGCTATGCCGTTTACGTATTTTCCGCAGGCTACGCAGCGAAGGCGCTGCCCTCGGTCACCGTGCCTTCCGATACGATCCCCATCGGCATGACGCCGGGCGGCCGCCTCGAGATCCGGCCGACGGCACCCACGCCGGCCCGGCTCGCCGACGCCTCCGGCGCCATCGTCCTGCTCTCCCCTTTCCGCCTGGATGGAACCCTGACCGCCGCACCGCCGGTCACCGTCTGGGAACACATCTCGCCAGGCTCCTACAATCTGCTCACCGGGTCAGGCGAAGGCCAGAAGGGATACCCCTTCACCATCGTCGAAGGACAGACGACGACACTCGCTCTGCCCTGAACCAGGCCGTAATCTCCTCGGGTCGAATCCCGTATCAAGTCTAATGGGTTCACACGATTGCCTTCCGGGATCCGTTTCTCCCGAACTATACCGGCGCCGACCGGGGTTATCGTGGCCGATGGGCCTCGGGTCGCCCGGGTTGCGGCCGCGGTTTCCGGTCGTCCGATTCAGAAAAGGTGAGCCATGAAATCACCCCTTACCGAGACGCGCCCGCACGAGGCTCCCGAGCCGGACCCCGCCGAGACGCCCGCGCCGCGGAAGGGAAGGCGCCGCTGGCCGTGGGTGGTTCTGATCGCCGCAGGCCTCGTCGTATACCTGTCCCTCTCGCGCGGCGCCCGCAAGTCCGGGGGCGATGGCTCCGCGGCCGGGCCCGCGAAAGGCCAGGCGGCCCGCGCCATTCCCGTGCTCGGCGCGACCGCCCGTAGCGGGGACATCGGCGTCTACCTCACCGGCCTCGGGACCGTCACGCCGCTGTCCACGGTCACCGTCCGCAGCCGCGTGGACGGCCAGTTGATGAACGTCTCGTTCAAGGAGGGGCAGCTCGTCCAGAAGGGCGACTTGCTGGCCGAGATCGATCCGCGGCCATTTCAGGTCCAGCTGACGCAGGCCGAGGGCCAGGCCGCCAAGGATCTGGCCACGCTCCAGAATGCAAGGCTCGACCTGCAGCGCTACCAGACGCTCATCGCACAGGACGCGATCCCGCGACAGCAGCTCGACACGCAACTGGCGACGGTCGCGCAGAGCGAGGCGGCGCTCCAGAGCGATCAGGGCCAAATCGACAGCGCCAAACTGAACCTGACCTACAGCCGCATCACGGCGCCCATCACGGGCACCGTCGGGCTGCGCCTGGTCGACGCGGGCAACATGGTGCATGCGACCGACCCGAATGGTCTTCTCGTCATCACCCAACTCGAGCCGATCAACGTCGTCTTCACGATCGCCGCCGACTCGCTGCCCGCCGTGTTGAAGCAGATGCGCTCGGGCCGTCCGCTGGTCGTCGACGCCTACGACCGGGACCTCAAGAACAAGCTCGCCACCGGGACCCTGTCCGCCGTCGACAACCAGATCGATCAGACCACCGGGACGGTTCGCTTGAAGGCCCTCTTCCCGAACACCGACCACGCGCTCTTTCCGAACCAGTTCGTCAACGCCCGGCTCCTCGTGGACACGCTGCCTGGCGTCATTCTCGTGCCCGCAGCCGCCCTCCAGCGCAGTTCCCAGTCCACGTTCGTGTACGTCGTGAAGGCGGACGACACCGTGGAAATGCGCCCGGTCGAGGTCGAGATCACCGAAGGCAACGAGGCGGCGATCCGCAAGGGACTGTCCGCGGGCGAGCGCGTGGTGGTCGACGGCGTCGACAAGCTGCAGCCCGGATCGATAGTCTCCGTCGGCCCGGCCGGCGCTCCACACGCTCCGAAGGCGCGATGAACCCGTCCCGGCCGTTCATCCTCCGGCCGATCGCGACATCGCTGCTCATGGTGGGCCTGCTGCTCACCGGCATCGTCGCGTTCCACCAGCTGCCCGTCTCGGCGCTGCCCCAGGTGGACTATCCGACGATCCAGGTGCTGACGTTCTACCCCGGCGCGAGTCCCGACGTCATGGCCTCCGCAGTCACCGCGCCCCTGGAGCGCCAGTTCGGCCAGCTCCCGGGCCTGAACCAGATGACCTCGTCCAGCTCCAACGGAAGCTCGGTGATCACCCTGCAGTTTCGTCCTCGACCTGAACATCGACGTCGCGGAGCAGGAAGTCCAGGCGGCCATCAACGCCGCCGGCACGTACCTGCCGCGCGACCTGCCCAATCCCCCGATCTACAGCAAGACCAATCCGGCCGATGCTCCCATCCTCACCCTCGCGCTGACCTCGAAGACGCTTCCGCTGTCGAAGGTCGAGGATTTCGCGGACACGCGCCTGGCGCAAAAGATCTCCCAGCTGCCGGGAGTCGGGCTCGTGAGCATCAGCGGCGGGCAGAAACCGGCCGTGCGCGTGCAGGCCAACCCGACGGCGCTCTCCTCCTACGGCCTCACGATGGAGGACCTGCGGACGGCCATCGGCAATTCCAACGTCAACCAGGCCAAGGGGAACTTCGACGGTGCCCACCAGGCCTACACGATCGGGGCCAACGACCAGCTTCTGACCAGCGACCAGTACCGCCCTCTCGTCATCGCCTATCGCAACGGCGCACCCGTGCACCTCTCCGACGTGGCCGCGGTGATCGACGACGCCGAGAACGTCAAGCAGGCCGCGTGGATGAACCTCACGCCGGCCGTCATCCTCAACATCCAGCGGCAGCCCGGGGCGAACATCATCGCGGTCGTCGACCGGGTCAAGACCCTGCTGCCGCAGCTGCGTGCCTCCCTGCCCTCGTCCATCGACGTGTCCATCCTGACCGACCGCACCACGACGATCCGCGCCTCCGTCGAGGAGGTCGAGATCGATCTGATGCTGACGATCGCGCTGGTCGTCATGGTGATCTTTCTCTTCCTGCGCAGCCTCTCGGCGACCGTCATCCCGAGTGTGGCCGTGCCGCTCTCGCTGGTCGGCACGTTCGGCGTGATGTACCTGCTCGGCTACAGCCTGAACAACCTCACGCTCATGGCGCTCACGATCTCGACGGGCTTCGTCGTGGACGACGCCATCGTCATGATCGAGAACATCGCGCGTTACATCGAGGAAGGGATGGCGCCGCTGCCGGCGGCGTTGAAGGGCGCCGAGCAGATCGGGTTCACGATCGTGTCGCTGACGGTCTCGCTCATCGCGGTGCTCATTCCGCTGCTCTTCATGGGCGACATCGTCGGGCGCCTCTTCCGCGAGTTCGCGGTCACGCTGGCCGTGACGATCCTCGTCTCGGCGGTGATCTCCCTGACGTTGACGCCGATGATGTGCGCGAAGCTCCTGCAGCACCGGCCGGCCGCCGGGCGCGGGCGCGTCTACCAGGCGTCCGAGCGCATCTTCGAGCGGGTCATCGCGTTCTACGGGCGGACTCTCCGCTGGGTCCTCCGGCATCAGACGGCGACCCTCCTCGTCGCGGTCGGCACCTTCGTCCTGACGATCCTTCTCTACGTCGTCATCCCGAAGGGATTCTTTCCGGTGCAGGATACGGGAGTGATCCTCGGCGTGTCGGAGGCCTCGCAGTCGGTCTCGTTCGACGCCATGGCCGAGCGCCAGCAGGCGCTGGCCCGCACGATCCTGCGCGATCCGGCGGTCGAGAGCCTGTCGTCCTTCATCGGCATCGACGGGACCAACACGACGATCAACAGCGGCCGCATCCAGATCAACCTGAAGCCGCTGGACCAGCGCAAGGTCGGCGTCGACGACGTGATCCGGCGCCTGCAGCCCGAGCTCGCCCGGGTCCAGGGCATCACCCTCTTCATGCAGCCCGTCCAGGATCTCACCGTCGAGGACCGGGTCAGCCGCACGCAATTCCAGTACAGCCTCGAGGACGCCGACGGGCGGGAGCTCGCAGCGTGGGTGCCGCGCCTGGTGGAGCGGTTGAAGATGCTGCCGCAGTTGCGCGACGTGGCCACGGACCAGCAGAACCAGGGCCTGCAAGCCCGAATCGTCATCGACCGCGCGACCGCCTCGCGTCTGGGCATCACGCCCCAGATGGTGGACGACGCGCTCTACGACGCGTTCGGGCAGCGCCAGGTCTCGACGATGTTCACGCAGCTCAACCAGTACCGCGTGGTGCTCGAGGCCGACCCGAAGTTCCAGCAGCGTCCGGAGGACCTGACGCACGTCTACCTGCGCTCCGCCTCCGGCGGGTCGGTGCCCCTGTCGGCCTTTGCCCGCGTGGAGACGATGAACGCGCAGCTCGCCGTCAACCACCAGGGCCAGTTCCCCGTCGTGACGATCTCCTTCAATCTCGCTCCCGGCGCGTCGCTCGGCCAGGCCGTGCGCGCGATCGAGGCCTCGGCCCGCGACCTCAACCTGCCAGGCAGCATCCAGACCAGCTTCCAGGGAACCGCCCGGGCCTTCCGCGCGTCGCTGGCCAACCAGCCGTTTCTCATCCTGGCGGCGATCGTGACGGTCTACATCGTGCTCGGCGTCCTGTACGAGAGCTACATCCATCCGATCACGATTCTCTCGACGCTTCCCTCGGCCGGGGTCGGCGCGCTGCTGGCGTTGATGCTCTGCCGCACCGAGTTCTCCGTGATCGCCTTGATCGGCATCATCCTGCTCATCGGCATCGTGAAGAAGAACGCGATCATGATGATCGACTTCGCGATCGAGGCCGAACGACAGGAGGGCAAGACGCCGGCCGAGGCGATCTTCCAGGCGTGCCTGCTGCGCTTCCGCCCCATCATGATGACGACGATGGCGGCGCTCTTCGGGGGCGTTCCGCTGGCTCTGGGAACCGGAACCGGCTCCGAGCTTCGCCGTCCGCTCGGCATCTCGATCGTCGGCGGGCTCCTCTTCTCCCAGGTCCTCACGCTCTACACGACGCCCGTGATCTATCTCTTCTTCGACCGCTTGTCGCGCCACATCCGCCGCGCGCCGGCGGCCGCGCCTGTTCCTTTGATGGCGCCGGCTGAGGCCGAATGAGCCTGTCGGCGCCCTTCATCCGCCGGCCGATCGCCACCACCCTTCTCACGGTGGCCCTGGCGCTCGCCGGCGCCATCGCGTACCGATTCCTTCCGGTCTCGCCCCTGCCGCAGGTGGATTTCCCCACGATCCAGGTCGCGGCGGGCCTGCCCGGGGCCTCTCCGGACACGATGGCTTCTTCGGTCGCCACGCCGCTCGAACGCCAGTTCGGGCGCATCGCGGGCGTCACCGAGATGACCTCGTCGAGCTCTCTGGGCTCGAGCGTGATCGTGCTCCAGTTCGACCTCAACCGGAACATCGACGCGGCGGGGCGCGACGTCCAGGCCGCCATCAACGCGGCGCGGGGCCAGCTGCCGGCCAACCTGCCGAACAACCCGTGGTACCGCAAGGTCAATCCCGCCGACGCGCCGATCATGCTTCTGGCTCTGACCTCGGACGTGGTCGGGCGCGCCCGGATGTACGACGTCGCCTCCTCCCTGCTGCAGCAGAAGCTCGCACAGGTCGAGGGGGTGGGGCAGGTCATCGTCGGCGGCGGCGCGCTGCCCGCCGTGCGCGTCGAGGTCAACCCGACCGCTCTCAACGCGACCGGGCTCGCCCTGGCCGACGTCCGCACCTTTCTGGCAAACGCCAACGCGAACCGCCCCAAGGGCGAGCTCTCCGGGAACGCCAGCTCCTGGGCGCTGTCCTCGACCGATCAACTGATGAAGGCCGCCGAATACCGGCCGCTCGTCATCCACTACCAGGACGGCGCCGCCCTGCGGCTCTCCGACATCGCCACCGTGACCGACTCGGTCGAGGACATCCGCACCGGCGGGCTCTCCAACGGAAAGCCGGCGGTCCTGCTCATCATCTTCCGGCAGCCGGGCGCGAACATCATCGATACGGTGGATCGCATCCAGGCCCTCATGCCCCGCTTCCAGGCGGAGATCCCGCCGACCATCCACCTCCGGGTCGTCATCGACGCAACGCGTACCATCCGCGCCTCGGTGCACGACGTGCAGATCACCTTGCTCATCTCGATCGCGCTCGTGATCCTGGTGGTGTTTCTCTTCCTGCGCGACGTCCGCGCCACGCTCATACCGAGCGTGGCCGTTCCGGTGTCGCTGATCGGAACCTTCGGGGCCATGTACCTGCTCGGGTACAGCGTCGACAACCTGTCGCTCATGGCCCTGACGGTGGCCACCGGATTCGTGGTGGACGACGCCATCGTCGTCGTCGAGAACATCACGCGCCACCTGGAGGCGGGCCTGACGCCGATGCGGGCCGCGCTCAAGGGCGCCGAGGAGATCGGGTTCACGGTCTTTTCGATCAGCGTCTCGCTCGTCGCGGTCTTCCTCCCGATATTGCTCATGGGCGGCATCATCGGCCGCCTCTTCCGCGAGTTTGCCGTGACGCTGTCCGTCGCCATTGCCGTCTCCATGGTGATTTCCCTGACGACGACGCCCATGATGTGCGCCCGTCTCCTGCGCCGCCCCGACGCGCGCCGCCACGGCCGGCTCTTCCACGCGAGCGAGCGCGGTCTCGAACGGATTCTCGCCGGCTACAAGGCCTCGCTGTCCTGGGTGCTTCGGCACCAGAGGCTGACCCTCTCCGTCACGCTCGCGACGATGGCGGCGACCGTCTTTCTTTATGTGAAAGTCCCGAAGGGATTCTTCCCGCAGCAGGACACGGGCCGGCTCAACGGAACGATCCAGGCCGACCAGGACACGTCGTTCCAGGCGATGCAGCAGAAGCTCACCCAGTTCATCGGGATCGTGATGCAGGACCCGGCCGTCGAAAGCACCAACGGGTTCGTGGGGGGCGGCAGCACCAACACGGCGCGCCTCTTCGTTTCTCTCAAGCCGCTCGATCAGCGCAGGGTCAGCGCCGACCAGGTCATCGCGCGGCTGCGCCCGAAGTTCGCGAAGGTTCCGGGCGCGAGTTGCTTCCTGCAGGCCGTGCAGGATCTCCGGATCGGCGGACGGTTCGGCGCGGCCCAGTATCAGTACACCTTGCGGGGAGACGATCCCCAGGAACTCTTCGCGGCCGCGCCCCGACTCCTGCAGAAGCTGCGGACGCTCAAGGAGCTCGCCGACGTCAACACCGACCAGCAGAACCAGGGCCTCGAGGCGAGCCTGGTGATCGACCGTGCCTCCGCCGCGCGGCTCGGCATCACGCCTCGCATGATCGACGACGCGCTCTACGATGCGTTCGGCCAGCGTCAGGTCTCGACGATGTACACGCAACTGAACCAGTACCACGTCGTGATGGAGGTCGAGCCGGAGTTCTGGCAGAACCCCGATGGCCTGCGCTACGTCTACGTGCGCTCGGGCAGCGGGGATCTCGTGCCGCTCTCCGCCTTCACGCACTACGCCCCGGGAACGACGTCCCTCACCGTGAACCACTCGGGTCAGTTCCCGTCGGTGACCATCTCCTTCAATCTTCCGGAGGGTGTGGCGCTCGGAGACGCGGTCAACGCGATCAATCGCGCCGAGGAGTCCCTGCGCCTGCCGGCCGGCATCCATGGAAGCTTCCAGGGCACGGCCCAGGCCTTCCAGGCCTCGCTCGCCAACGAGCCGATCCTCATCGCTGCCGCGCTCATGACGGTCTACCTCGTGCTCGGAATCCTCTACGAAAGCCTCATCCACCCCGTCACGATCCTCTCGACGCTGCCCTCGGCGGGAGTCGGCGCCCTGCTTGCGCTCATCGTGTGCCGCACGGAGCTCTCCGTGATGGGACTGATCGGCATCATCCTGCTGATCGGGATCGTGAAGAAGAACGCAATCCTCATGATCGATTTTGCGATCGAGGTCGAGCGCAACGAGAACCGGACGCCGGAAGAGGCCATCTTCCGGGCCTGCCTGCTCCGGTTCCGACCCATCACGATGACGACGATGGCCGCGATGCTGGGCGGCCTGCCGCTCGCGCTCGGCACCGGGACGGGATCGGAGCTGCGCCGACCGCTCGGAATCGCCATCGTCGGCGGCCTGATCTTCAGCCAGCTGCTGACGCTCTATACGACGCCGGTCGTCTATCTCTATCTCGACCGCTTCCGGTTGCGGTGGGCGCGGCTCCGACAGGGGCTTCGCCGCCCGGTGCCGGCCCCGGCGGACTCCGGATCGTGACGATCCACCCGCGCCGCAGAACGGGCTGGGCCCGGGCCATGGGCGCCTTCGGGTTGACCGGGCTCATGGCGACGGCGTGCATGGTCGGCCCGGACTACAAGCGACCCGCGGCACCCGTGCCGCCCGACTTCAAAGAGCCGCCCCCGGCTCCCTCCGCGGGCGCGTCGGAGTGGGTCCCCGCTCGCCCGGGCGACGCGAGCCCGCGCAGCAAGTGGTGGGAGGTCTTCGGCGACCCCGAGCTCGACGCGCTCGAAGAACAGGTGTCCGTCTCCAATCAGACCATCGCCCAGGCCGAGGCACAGTACGCCGGCGCGAGGGCGGTCGCTCGCGGCGCACGCGGCGACCTCTTTCCAACGCTCGCCGTCGCCCCGTCGGCGACCCGGTCCCGCGCCGTTGCAACCCGGACGACCGCGCCGGCACCCCCCGCGTCCACGACCACCAACTACCAGCTCACGGGCGACGTGGGTTACGAGGTCGATCTCTGGGGCCGGATCCGCCGCAACCTCGAGTCGACCGTGGGGGCAGCCCAGGCCAGCGCCGCGGACCTCGAGTCGATCCGGCTCTCGTTGCACGCCGAGCTTGCCACCGACTACTTCGCCCTGCGCGGCGTCGACAGCGAGCGGCGCCTGCTCACGTCGAGCGTCGAGGAATATGAACGGGCGCTCCGGCTCACGACCCGGCGGCACGATCAAGGGGTGGTTTCCGGCGTCGACGTTGCGCAAGCCGAGACGATTCTCGAGTCGACGCGCGCACAGCGGACCGAGCTCGGCATCACCCGGGCGCAACTCGAGCATGCCATCGCGATCCTCGTCGGCAAGCCGCCGGCCGAACTCACGATCGTGCCGTCCGAGGTTCCGTGGACGCCGCCGTCCGTCCCGGAGGAGCTCCCTTCCGCCCTGCTCGAGCGCCGCCCCGACATCGCCGCGGCGGAGCGGCGGGTCGCCGCGGCCAACGCGCAGATCGGCGTCGCGCAGGCGGCGTTCTTCCCGAATCTCCTGCTCAACGCCACGGGAGGCTGGACGAGCGGTTCCTTCACCCGGTTCTTCTCCGCGCCGAACCTGTTCTGGTCGCTCGGCGCAGCGCTTGCACAAACGATCTTCGAAGGCGGCAAACGCATCGCCGCGAAGGACCAGGCCCTGGCTAACTACGACGCCACCGTCGCCGCCTATCGGGAAGGTGTGCTCACTTCCTTCGAGGAGGTCGAAGACAACCTCGCCGCGCTCCGCCTTCTCGCCGAGGAGTCACAGGAGCAGTCCCGCGCCGCCGCGGCCGCCGAGCGGGCCGTGTCCCTGTCGCGAAGCCGCTACGAGGGGGGCATCACGATCTACCTGGAAGTCGTCACCGCACAGGCCGCCGCCCTGTCCAACGAGCGCACGGCCGTCCAGATCGAGACGCGGCGGATGACGGCGAGCGTCGGGCTCATCAAGGCCCTGGGCGGCGGATGGAGTGCGACGGAGCTGCCCACGACCGGGCAGATCCTGTCCGCCGCTGCGCCGACACCTTCGAGCGCCGCCACACCGACTTCCGCACAGGCCAGGCAGAGCACCGCGGACCAAGAGCCCTAGCGGCCGAGTCGACAGCCCCGTCGTCGAATTTTTCGCCGGGCGTCGTCAGAAAGGCCGGAGCGCCGCCCAGAGGCTTCCCGGCAGATCCGAGAGGAGCGGCATGCCGCTGGTCGAAAGAATCGCACCATTCTCCGTGATCAAAGTGCCCTCGACGCCCGGGGCTTCCTCGAGAAGCGTCAGGCCCGCTCCCGCTCCGAGCAGAAAGGCCGCGGTCGCGAAGCGGCCGGCGCGGAATGCCGACGCGGCGATCGCGGTCACGGACGAGAGCCCCCTGGCCGGCCACCCGGTGCGTGCGTCGAGGATGTGATGGTAGCGCACGCCGTCCTTGACGAAGCCGCGCTCGTAGTCGCCGGACGTCGCGACGCCGGTGTCGCCGAGCGCGCAGACGGCAAACCGGCACCGGCGGCGGTCCTGGGGGTCGAGGACTCCCACCCTCCAGGGATGGCCGTCTCCCCGGCTCCCGATCGTGCGCACATCGCCGGCGAAATTGACGATCGCGGAGCGAATGCCTTCCGCCCGCAGAAGTTCCGCCGCCCGATCGACGGCATACTCCTTGCCCACGCCACCGAGATCGATCTCCATCCCGGCCCTGCGCAGGAAGACGGTGCGGTCGCGCACCGATACGGCGTCCGCGTCGACCAGCGGGAGCAGGGCGATGATCTCCTCGGGCAATGGGACCCGGCTGCCCTGGAAGTCCCAGACACGACGCAGGGCACCGACCGTGGGATCGAATCGCCCGCCCGTCATGCGCGCCATGTCGAGCGCCGCGCACACCAGCATCTCGGTCTCCTCGTCCACCGCGACCGGGGTCCGTCCCGCATTGCGATTGATCTCGGAGACGACGCTCGACTCGCGATATCGCGAAAATTTCGCTTCGATCCGGCGGGCCTCGGACTCGACGGCGCGCGCGAGCCTCTCCGCGCGAGCGAGCCCACCGTCGTCCACGAATTCGAGGGTGGCGCCACCTCCCATCAGAGGGAAGCGTCGCGTATAGAGAACGCGGCCGCTCGAGCCCTTCAGTAGGTCCACACCAGGCCGAAGGTGACCGTCGTGACGGTCATGTCGGCTGCGGAGATGGAGGCGACGCCGCGTTCGCCGGGCGTCGTGGTCACGAGCCGGATCGGATCCCGGCTGTGCTGGGAGAGGAAGGTCGCGCCGAGATTCGCGCTGATGGAATCGTACAGCCGGCGCGTGACGGTCAGCCCGCCGAGGAAGCTTCCGAAGGGAGAGAGCCGGTAGTCGGCGGACATGTAGGTCTGGGGCACGAGGAACCGGTTGCCGTAGAAATACGCGCCGGTCTGCGTGTACAGGCGGATCTCGGGCGACACGATCCAGTCTGGGCCGATCTTCTGGTTGTACGTGACGTCGAGCGTGTTGGCATGGACGGACCAATCGTCGCCGTAGTACCGGTAGAAAACGTTGACCGCGCCGCCCCACAGAAAGTAGTGGCTGTACTTGGCGACGATGGTCCGCCGCGACCGCGTGTCCGGCCTCGCGTCGGGAAGGGTCTGCGCGGAGGGGTCCGGGCCGATCGGGACCACCTTGTACGGATCGCTGAGATAGCCGGACAGGTTCATCAGCGACAGGGAGATGTCGGCGAGGTCTCTTTCGCCGAGAATCCAGGTCCAGCCGAGAGAAAAGCCGTTGGTGTTCTTCGGGAGATTCTGGCCCACCTCCGGTCCCGAGACGGGCGACACGGTATCGCGCGAGAAGGCGGCGCCGAAGTGGAGCGTGGCGCGGCCGCCGAGCAACGTCCAGGCGTCCGAGAATCCGACACTGCGCGCCGTGTAGTCGTTCTCCTGCGCGTACGCGAGGTTGACCGTCGGCAGGTTCGCGCCAAACTGGCGCCCGTAGGCGAGGCCGACCGACTTGCGCGTGTCCTTGTATTCCGACTGGGGAATCTGGCCGCTGGCCGTCACCGTGCCGGACGCCGACGTCGTCGTATCGGCGGTGGGATATGCCCCGGTGGGGGATGCGCCCGAGATCGAGTCGTAGCCGAGGGTCAGGTTGAGCTGCCCGCCGCTCTTGCCGAAGTCCTGGTTCCACAGGATGAGGGGATTGAGGACCTCGGTGCGTCCGCCCGACTCCTTGTAGAAGAGGAACTGGGCGTTGACGGAGGACTGGCCGTGCGCCTCGCGCGCGGCGAAGGCGCCCAGGCCCGCGGCGATCCACGGCAGCTCGCGAGGAGTGCGGCGCGAGCGCGGCCGTTCAGGCCGGATGGAGCGCTCAGTTACAGCCACAACCGCCCCCGGCGGCGCCTCCATCTCCGGCGGCTGCCTCCTTGCTCGCGTGGATGTGCTCCTTGAATATCTGGGTCGCCCCGTCGCCATTGAGGCTCATGATCGGATCGGCGAGATAACCGCGTTGCCATGCCTTGATGCCGCTCGTCGCCTGGAGGCTCTTCGAGACACGCACCTCCGTTCCCGGCGACAGGGTGCCGCCGGCGAGCAGGGTGGCGACCGCCGACTCGAGCTTCGCGTGGACCTGCTTGTCGCCTCCCTCGAACCGCGCCACGACGCGCCCTTCGCGGTCGAGGAGGAAGGTCGTCGGCATCGCGACGACGCCAAACGCCTCTCCGGCCTTCCCGGAGGGATCCCGCACGATGGCGAAATCCACCGCAACGGAATCGAGAAAGTTCCCGATCGCCTCCTCGTCCTCCTCCAGCGTGAGGCCGACCACGCTCAATCCCTGAGCCGCGTACTTCTTCTGAAGCGACTCCAGGAACGGAAAGCTCGTGCGGCACGGGACGCACCAGGAGGCCCAGAAATCGAGCACGACCACCTTGCCCTTGAGGGAATCGAGCGAGAACGGCCGGCCGTCGAGTCTCTGAATCGCGAGACCCTCGCCGGGATCAATGGCTCGTGAGGCACTCGCACAAACCAGAACCGCTGCGAGAGTTACGCAGACGAAGGTCCGATTTATCCGGCGTTTAACTAAGTCCTCACGCTGCATGAGATTGCCTGATTGCGTTCTGCAATCCACGGGCCACTCGCCGCGTCCGGAGTTCTCCGGCATCCTTCCCAGTCGGCGGCAGACTCCCGAACCGAGGCCTTCCGACGAGCCTCTCCGGCTGACCTCATTCGGGGTCACGGCGTCCTCCCGGAAGGATGCGGGTCCGAGTCGAGGGAGCGCTCGAGCTGCGCTGGCTAGTGCCCGGCTCGGGAGACGACGATGGTCGCATCGAGCGGGATCTTTGTCGGCGCGAAGCACTGCCGATCGTTACAGGCCTGATAGGCCAGCGCGCCTGCGATCGAAACCTGGCCGACGCTCGCCGTCGGCAAGTCGAGATCCGCCTCGAAGCGAACGGTCCCCTCATAGACGCGAAGCGGCTTCTCGGAAAACGAAAAGCGGCGCTCCACCTGGGGTGGATAACGGACCGGAGAAAGCGATCCGAGCGACGTCTTGAGAACGAGGTCCGTCGGGATCAGAAAGGTTTCCGATGGTGTGTGGCTGTTGACGTGCCAGTCCGGACCGAGAGCCAGTTCCACCACGAGCGTCGCCTTGCCTCCCGCCGCGAGCGTTGCCGGAGCGATGATCTTCGCCCGGACGTCGGGCTTCTCCGCGTGGAGGCTCGGGGCACCGACCGACCACGCCACGGCGGCGACCGCGAGCCGGCGCCTGCATCGCACTCCGAGAAAGGTCATCGTTCGCCTCCTGCTGTCACCGGAACTCGACCCGGCGCCGACCCTATTCCTGGCAATCTGCTTCGGCGACGGGGACCTGCGCGCCTACGACCGGTCGTCGTCCGCGAGAAGCGTCAGCGTGGGGTTCTTGACAGGATCGTTGAAGGCATCGAGCGCCGCAAACACGACCCCGTTGTGAAAGAAAGTCCGCTCGTGGTCCGGCAGCTCGAGCGCGAGAAGGCCGGGTCCGGCAGCCCGGAAGACTCCCGAAAGGCCGTTCTCGCGCAGAAGAAGGTCTGCGATCCGGACGATTCGCTCGAGCTCCTCGATCGATGCGAGGCGGTTGTCTCCGAGAATTCGAAAGAGGCCTCGTTCGGGCTCGTCGACCTCCAGTCCCTTGCACCGCAGCATAGGGGGGTTCGTTACTTGCCCGAGCTTCCCGCCGGTAGCGACGGGACCCCGCTCGTGATCGTGTGCGCCAGCCGCGTACCCTTGTAGACGCTCGACCACTGCTCGGCGAATGCCTTCTCGACCTCGGCCCGTCCGCTCGCCGACCGGCCGGTCGAGCTCACGCAGTCGCCGTCGACCAACCAGAGGTCGGCCATCATCTTGGGATCGAATTTGTTCCAGGCGTCCTGGATCTGGGTACCGAGCTGGCGGATGTCCTTCTCGTCGGCCTTCGAGCCGGAGGAGGCCTGGGCGAGAGCCGCCGCCTCGGACAGGGACAGGAACAGGGCAGGGAAAGCATCCTCGGGAAGGTCCTCATGGCTCACCTCCTGAAAAGAAGAGGGCCGGGTCGCTTCACCTTTCGTTTCGTTTTACGCCCCGCCGCCCCGCGGGTCAAGGGGCGAGGCCTAATGGCGGGACTTCGCACGCGCCGCACGTGGCGGTGTGGGCGTCGCGGGGTCGCCGCCGGCACGATGAGCGAGCTGCCGCAGGGCCGTGATGACGGCGCGGCGCCCCGCCGGCGCGTAGGACGCGAGGAGTCGGGCGTTGTCCCGCACGACGGCACGGCGGAGGCGCTCGTACCGGCGTCTGCCTTCCGGCGACGCGACGATCCGCTTGGCGCGCCGGTCATGCTCGGGGCGGGACCACCGGACCAGGCCATGCCTCGTCATGCCCGCGACGATCCGGCTGACGGTGCTCTTGTCGAGCCGAAGGCCCAGCGCGAGCCCGGTCAGGCTCTCGCCCCCCGACGCGAGCAGGAGGTCGAGGGTGTAGGCCTGGACGACGGTCAGCCCGAACCTCAGGGCCTGATCGCGGTCCCGAAACTGGTAGATGCGGATGAATTCCGTCGCCGCCTCGTAGAGCGCCGCGGCGTCCCCCTGAAGTGTCGTCGGTCGATTGCGCGCCGCCATGGCTCCATGCTCTCACATTGAATAGTTGCTATTGACAACAAAATAAGTCGGACCTTAGAATTCGGGTCCACCTCTCGAGAGGAAGGACCATGAAACATCGTTGGGGAATCCTCGGCACGGCGCTTCTCCTCGGCACGGCGCTTCCCTTACGCCTGGTCGCTCAAGCCGGGCGCGGCCCGTATGCGCGCATCGCGATCCTGCGCCCCCACGACGGGCACACTGTCGACTTCGAGGCGGGGTACATCCGACACCTCGCATGGCACCAGCAGGCCGGGGATACCTGGACCTGGTATGGCTGGAACGTCACGTTCGGCGAGCGTCAGCGGTGGTTCGTCTATGCGTCGTTCGGGCACTCGGCCTCAAGCCTCGACACCCCCGTCGCCCCGGCAGAGGACGAGCGCGACAACGTTCTCAATGTCGTACCGCACGCCGAGTTCATGGGGAACGCGCTCTACGAGTACCTGCCGAAGCTCTCGCGCGGCACGGGCGAGCCGCAACCCACCGCCCGGCTCGAGCTCACGATCGTGGATCTCAACCCCGGGGCGGCAAAGTCCTTCGAGGCGGCCCTGGGCGCGGGTCAATCCGCGCTGCAGGGCGAGACACTCTGGTATCGGATGGTGGCGGGCGGACCTGCTCCGCGGTACGTCCGACTGCGTCCGCGACCTGCCGTGTCGGCGATTCTCGATGGAATCGGCGAGCAGGCGCTCCCGGACGGGGTCCACCAATGGATCGCGAGGACGACCGTCGAGATCCTGACCCTGCGACCGACGATGAGTCTCGGCCTCGGGCCCCCAGTTCGCCCGTGACGCAGGCCGTCCGGATCGAAGATCGGGAGAATGGCGCGCCCGGCTGGACTCGAACCAGCGGCCCCGAGCTTAGAAGGCTCGTGCTCTGTCCAACTGAGCTACGGGCGCGTCGAGACAGTGATTCTTCCATGGTAGCGCCGAACGCAGCACCCCAGGGACTCCCGCTGGCGCCTCCGGGCGGGTGGACGGACTATCCTTGTCCGCCCGTGGCGGGTCCCCGGCGCAACGCCTCCCAGCGCGAAAGCTCCCCGTCGAGGGCCTCGAGCATCTCCTGAAAGGTCTTCGCCTGGACCGCGGTTGCCGGGGCATCCGCCGCGTCGACCTGGGTCAGGATCGTTCCCAGCGTCCGGTTGGTCCGGACGAGGTCGGCTTCGAGCGTGGCCGCGCGCGCGTCGCGTTCATCGGCCGCCGGGGCCGTCGCAGCCTTGTGCTCCTTGCGATAGGCGCGCACCGCCTCGAGGGCGCCGAAGGAATCGTTCATCGCCTTCACGATGCGCTCTTCGAGATCCAGCTTCTCGGCAAAGACGCCGGCCGCAACCGCCACGCGCGGATCGGGCACGACCTGCAGCGTTTGTTCGTACCGCTTTCCCCCCGCTGTCAGGCGCACCGTGTACCGGCCCGGCGAGACGAGCGGCCCGCGGGGCAGGACCGGCGTGTTCTCGCCGTCGATTGCGGCGATGGAGTAGTCGTACTCGACCGCTCTCGGACGTTCGAAGCGAAGGTCCCAGATGAAACGATGCTGGCCCGCCGCGGTCGAAGGCGGCGCGGGCGGATGGACCCACCGCTCGGTGAAGTAGCGTCGGGCGCCCGGCTCCTCGGGCGGGACACCGCTGACGAACGACCGCACCGTCTCTCCGCGGGAATCCAGGATCTCGATCGAGACGGGGCCCGCCGAGGCGGACCTCAGCAGATAGTCGATCACCGCTCCCTCCGGGGGATTTCTCGCAATCGGCGTCTCGGGCGGAAGCGGCGTGTCGCGGTTCTCGTTGCCACGCACCCGGATCGCGGGCGACGGCGCAAAGAGATGCGCGGGAGCCTGCCCGGTCTCGGGCGTCAACTGGCGCAGCGGTGAGACGTCGTCGAGCACCCAGAGCGCCCGTCCCTGGGTGGCGACGACGAGGTCGTTGCCGTGGATCGCGAGGTCGCCGACCCAGGCGGTCGGCAGGTTCAAACGCAGCGGCTGCCAGCGGCCTCCGTCGTCGAAGGAAACGAACACTCCCGTGTCCGTGCCCGCGTACAGGAGACCCCGGCGGACCGTGTCGGCGCGGAGCACGGTCGTGAACTGCCCCGCCGGCAAGCCTGCCGAGATCTCGTCCCACGTCGCCCCGAAGTCCCGGGTCCGATAGAGGCGCGGCGAGAAGTCATCGAACCGGTGGGTGTCCACGGCCGCGTACGCCGTGCCGGCCGCCAGTGGGGACGCATCGACCGTCGCGACCTTGCTCCACGCGGGAAGGCCCTTCGGGGTGACGTTCTTCCAGGTCTTGCCGGCGTCGCGCGTCAATTGAATGAGGCCGCTGTCGGTGCCCACCCAGATCTCCTGCGGATCGAGCGGCGAGATCTCGATCGTGAAGATCACTCCGAAGCCGCAGGCGCGCGCGTTGGCCACCGAAACGTCACCGTCGCAGCCCCGGGCGTCGGGCTCCGCGCCGGTCAGGTCGGGGCTCGCCTTCTCCCAGCTTTCCCCCCGGTCGAGCGAGCGCAGCAGGAACTGGGAACCCGTGTAGAGGACCACCGGCCGCGTTCGCGCAGCGGCGATTGGAAACACCCACGCCCAGCGCAGCTTGCCGGGAACGGGGCGCCGCCCGTAAGAGCTCTCGACGGAGGGAGAGATGTTGCGCACCTCGCCCGTGCGCGTGTCGAAGCGCGTGATCGCTCCGCCGAGACCCGTGCCGTACACGATCAGCGGATCCTCGGGATCCGGAACGTCCCAGCCGCGTTCCTCACCGCCGACCGGATGCCAGTCGCGAAACGTCATTCCGCCGTAGTCGCTGCGCGTGGCGGCTCCGGCGGTGCCGCTGTCCTGCTGACCGCTATAGATCCAGTAGGGGAACCGGTCGTCCGCCTCGACGTGGTAGAACTGGCCCGTCGGCTGGTTGTACCAGTTGCTCCAGCTCTTGCCTCCGTTGACGGTGACGACGGTTCCCTGGTCGCAAGCCGTCACCATGAATTCGGGCCGCTTCGGGTTGATCCAGAGAAAGTGGTAGTCGTCGCCGCCCGGAGCACCCTTGAAGAAGCGAAGCGTCTTTCCCCCGTCCTCCGAGCGGCGCAGCGACTGGCCGGTGATGTACACGACGTCGCGGTTGCGCGGATCGACGGCGACGCGGTTGACGTAGCTCGAGCCGACTCCCGGGGAATCGTTCACGCGGCTCCACGTCGAGCCGCCGTCGTCCGAGCGGTACAGGCCTTCCGCGGACGGAGCACCGCCCGTGCCCGGGGCCGCATCCACGAGTGCGTAGACCCGACCGCCCGTCGCCGCCGCGAGGCCGATCCGCCCGAGTTCCGTTGCCGGCCAGCCGCCGCCCGAAAGCTTCTTCCAGGTCCGTCCGCCATCCCGGGACTTGTAGATCGCGCTTCCCGGGCCGACGTCCGGCCGAAAGTAGGAGAGCCAGGGGAAGTTGCGCGCCTGCCACATCGCCGCATAGACGACCGACGGGTTCTCGGGATCCGAGGCGAGGTCGGCGCCTCCCGTCGCGTCGTCGACGAAGAGCGCCTGGTTCCAGGTCCTGCCGCCATCCTCGGTCCGAAAGACGCCGCGCTCGCGATTGGGGCCGTAGATGTGCCCGAAGGCGGCGACGAGCGCGACATTCGGGTCCTTCGGGTCGACGAGAATGCGCCCGATCGCCCGCGTGGCCGCCAGGCCGACGTGTTTCCAGCTCTTGCCACCATCCTCCGAACGATAGACCCCGTCCCCGGAGGCGATGTCGTAGCGCGTGTGGATCTGGCCGGTGCCGACATAAATCACGTTCGCGTTCGACGGAGCGATCGCCAGCGCGCCCACCGAGGCCGAGCCCGCCTGATCGAAGATCGGCGTCCAGGTCTCGCCCGCATCCCCGGTCCTCCAGACCCCTCCGGCCGCCGCGCCGAAGTAATAGACCGCGGGGTCGTCCGGAACGCCCTCGGCGCAGAGCGCCCACCCGCCGCGAAACGGTCCGACCAGGCGCCACCGCATGTCGGCATACAGGGACGCATCGACGGGCTGGGCCGCGGACGCCATGGCGAAGACGCCCGGGCACAGGCACACCATCCAGACGAATCGCCGCATTCGGATCACACTGCCTCCTCTGATGGACGCCGAATTCTAGCCGTTCCTTGACGGAATCCGCGCCGCTCTCGTAGATTCGGGCCATGACATTACCCACCGAGCCGATCGGGAGCATTCCAAGGCCCCACGAGCTGATCGAGGGAATGAAAGCGTTCGGCGCGGGACGAATCGCAGCCGGCGCGCTCGAGTCCCTCTTCGATGCGGCCGTCCGGGACACGATTCGCCGTTTCGAGGACACCGGATCGCCGGTCATCACCGACGGCGAGCAGCGCAAGCCGAGCTTCGCCACGTACCCCATCCACGGACTCGCGAATCTGGCGCCGGGCGGCGTGACGATTCCCTTCCAGGACGGGCACATCCGGCAACTCCCGGTCCTGACGGCGGGTCCGTTTCGCTATGCGACGCATGCTGCGGTCTATCTCGAGGGGGCGCAGAAGTACGCGCGCAGTCCCCTCAAACAGGCGGTCATCTCGGCCTCGGCGGTCTCGCTGATCTACCCCCAGGCGGGCATACCCGGCTACTCGCGCGAAGCGTTCCTCGCGGATCTGGTTCGCGAGGCGCAGACCGACGTCCGGCGCTGCCTGGCCGCGGGCGCGAGCGTCCAGATCGACTTCACGGAGGGGCGGCTCTGCATCAAGCTCGATCCCTCGAAGGGGCTCCTGAACGCGTTCGTCGATCTCAACAATCGGGTCCTCGACGCCTTCAGCGCCGAAGAGCGAAAGCGCATCGGAGTCCACACCTGCCCGGGCGGCGACCAGGACTCGACGCACAGCGCCGACGTCGACTACGCCGAGCTCCTGCCGGCACTCTTTCGGCTGAACGTGGGCAGCTTCTTCGTCCAGCTCGCGAGCGAGAAGGACCGTCCGCGTGTCCTGAAGATTCTCGGCGCGCACGCCAGGGGCGATCGACGCGTCTTCGTCGGCGTGACCGATCCGATCCACCCGCGGATCGAGACCCCCGCCGAGGTGCGCGACCGGATCCTCGAGGCGGCGAAGTTCATCGATCCGCCGCATCTCGGCTCGACCGACGACTGCGGCTTCTCGCCCTTCGGAGACGACACCTCCACCTCGCGCGACGTCGCCTTCGCCAAGATCCGCGCGCGGGTCGAAGGCAACGCGATGGCGTCGAAGGAGCTTGGGATCTAGCTCCCGTGTTCCGGCGGCAGACGAGCCGCACCCGGACTCAAAAAGGGATCCCTCGTCGCTGCGCTCCTCCGGATGACAGGAGCCGAACGGTCCCCTCTGTCATCCCGAGGGCCCGCAGGGACCGAGGGATCCCTTTCCTAGCTGCACTGCGACATGAAAGGGATCCCTCGCTTCGCTCGGGATGACAGGGCTTCGTTGAGCCGAGCCATCAGCGACTCTAGAGGTCCTCCAGCCGCACCGGCGTGTCCGCGTCTTTCCAGGCGACTTCGAATTGCGCCTGCGTCCACGCGGCATCGGCGGTCTTCTTCTGCGCTTCGAGGCTCTTCCAGAGGCCGTACAGCGAGCGGCCGTTGCGGGGGTGGATTTCGAGGTCTGCGCGAAAGACGCCTTCGGCCTCGGCGGCCTGACCGCCGGCGAGAAGTGCGGCCCCGAGCGACTCGCGCACCGGGTAGTACCAGGGCGGCGGCTCGTCGTAGGCCAGCGCGTCGTCGGCCGCCACGGCCTTCACCCAGCTCGCGATCGCGGCCTTGCGGTCCCCCCTCGCCGCGGCGATGCGCGCATCGAGGACGTTGGCCGCGACCGCCAGCAGGCTCGCCCCGCTGTTTTGCGCGCTGCCCATGGAGCCCGGCGGCAGCGCGGCGCGCGCAACCCCGAAAGCCTCTCGCAGGGCCTCCGCTTTCTTCACGTCCCCGACCGCCGCGGCGGCCATCGCGCGCGCATAGAGCCATGTCGCCCTCAAGAGCGGCAGCTTGGGTCCCGGGTCGGGCATTCTGGCGATCTCGTCCCATTTCTGAAACCGCAGCGCGACGAACGTCGGCTGCAGCAGGTAGCCCTCGAGCATTGGCATCGCGTCGACACCCGGCAGCACCTCGGCGAAGAGGGCGTCTCCCGCCTTCTTCGCGGCCGCATGACGCCCGCCCATGCATGCCGCCGCCGACTCGAAGTGCACGTTGTGGTCGTAGTACATCACCGGGTACATTCCTTGGACGCCGTTCGCGCGGATGTAATCCCGGTCGACCGCGGCCGCGATGGCGTTCGACTTCTCGGCCGCCACGTAGTCGCCCGTGCGCATGTAGATGTGCGCCGGCATGTGAACCAGATGCCCGGCCGAGGGCACGAGCGTCTCGAGTCGGGACGCGGAAGGCAGCGCCTTCTGGGGCTCCTTCGAAGCCTCCACGGCATGGATGTAGTAGTGGTTCGCACCCGGGTGATTCGGGTCCCGCTTCAAGACCGACTCGAGGACGGCCACGATCTCCAGGGTGTCTTCGCCCGGCTCTCCGTCCGGCTTCCAGAGCTTCCACGGGTGCAGGTTCATCAGGCTCTCGGCATACATCGTCGCCGCGTCGAGATCATCGGGATATCGGGCCGAGAGCTCCTTCATCGCGGCGCCATAGTCGCGACCCAGTTGAGCCTTGTCCGCGTTGGCTGGGTCGGCGACGTAGCGCCTCGAGAGAGCGACGACGTAGGCGCGCTCGTTCTCCGGCGCGTAGGCGGATAGCGCGAGCGCCGCTTCGACCTCGGCGTACGCCTTCTTCAGGCGGTCGGCCTCGGGCTCGGGATCGTTGTAGTTCGCGCCGAGCGCGAGCGCCATGCCCCAGTGCGGCATGGTCGCCTTCGGATCGAGGGCGGCCGCGCGCTCGAAGGAGCGATATGCCTCGTCGTGGTTGAAGCCAAAGAGGAGCACGACTCCCTGGTCGAAATATTTCTGCGCCTCGGGGCTCGTCGTCCGGATCGGATGCCGATGCGCGCCCATCCCCTGCAGGAGCGGTGCGGCCGCAGGCGCCGCAGCAGGGGCCGTGGACTGCTGTGCCCTCAGTACTCCGGGAGCCAGAAGCGCCACCAACAGGACGAAGAGTTTCCGCATACCGCTCCTCCCTCGACGACCGCGATTCTATTTCGGTAGGGCCGCCGGATGCGGGCGATGGCGGCAATGGGGCGGCGTCAACGCACTGATCGGAATGACGTTAGCCGCCGCGCTCGCGGCCATCCCGGGAGCCGGCTCGCGGCCGGAACCCCGCAACGCTAGTATCCGTTTCGCTTCTGCCGAGCAACGCACGCTCCGGCCGAAGGGTGGGGAGGATTTCCGAATGCGAATAGGCACGAAGAGCGGGCTCGGCCTGCTCCTGATGATCCTGGCCGGGGGCAGCGTGCTGGCTGCGCCCCAGACCGCCGCGAAGACGACGGCGAAGCCGAAGGCGGCGACCGCCACGACCGCCACGACCGCGGCCAAACCCGAGAAGGTGACCTCCGTCGAGGGCATCACCGAGTACCGGCTCGGCAACGGCCTGCGCGTGCTCCTCTTTCCGGATCCGACGAAGCCCACCATCACCGTCAATCTGACCTACCTGGTCGGCTCGCGGCACGAGGGCTATGGCGAGACCGGCATGGCGCACCTGCTCGAGCACATGCTCTTCAAGGGCTCGACCAACCATCCGAACATCAACGGGGAACTCACCGCCCACGGAGCGCGCAGCAACGCAAGCACCTGGTTCGACCGCACGAACTACTTCGAGACCTTCGAGGCAACCGACGCGAATCTCAAGTGGGCCCTGGAGCTCGAGGCGGACCGGATGGTCAACTCCTTCGTCGCGAAGAAGGACCTCGACACCGAGATGACCGTCGTGCGCAACGAGTTCGAGATGGGAGAGAACGACCCGGCCTCGATCCTCGAGGAACGCGTCCTCTCGACCGCCTTCCTGTGGCACAACTACGGCAAGTCGACGATCGGAGCGCGTTCCGACATCGAGAACGTTCCGATCGAACGGCTCCAGGCTTTCTACCATATGTACTACCGGCCGGATAACGCCGTCCTGCTCGTCGCGGGCCGGTTCGACGAGGCAAAGACGCTCGCCCTCATCCAGCAGCTCTTCGGGAAGATCCCGAAACCGCCGCGCGCGCTCCCAACCTTCTACACTCTCGACCCGACGCAGGACGGCGAGCGCAGCGTCACCCTGCAGAGGGTCGGCGACGTGCAGGCCATCGCGGCCGTCTACCATGTGCCTTCCGGCGCCGACCCGGACAGCGGCGCCATCAACGTCCTGACGCAGATCCTGACCGACACCCCGTCGGGCCGACTCTACAAGGCGCTGGTCGAGCCCAAGAAAGCGACTTCCGTCGGCGGCTACTTCATGGAGCTCCACGATCCCGGCTTCGTCATGTTCAATGCCGAAGTCCGGCAGGACCAGGACGCCGCGGCCGCGAGGGCGGCGCTCGTCCAGACCCTCGACGCCGCGGCCGGAGCCGCTCCGATCACGAAGGAAGAGGTCGAGCGGGCACGGGGAACGATCCTGAAGAACATCGACCTGATGCTGAACAGCGCGGATCGAGTGGGCCTGAATCTCTCCGAGTACATCGGTCAGGGCGATTGGCGGCTCTTCTTCCTGACCCGCGACCGCATCCGCAGCGCCAAAGTCGAGGACGTGCAGCGCGTCGCGCAGGCGTACCTCAAGCCCTCGAATCGGACGATCGGCGTCTTCGTTCCCACGGCCAAGCCCGATCGCGCCGAGGTTCCGCCGCCGCCGGACGTCGCAGCGGCCGTCCAGAACTACAAGGGCGATCAGGCCATCGCGGCCGGGGAGGCCTTCGATCCATCGCCCGCCAACATCGAGTCGCGCGTGCAGCGTTCGGTGCTCGGTAACGGGCTGAAGATGGCCCTGCTCTCCAAGAAGACGCGCGGCGGCACGGTCGTCGCGACCATGACGGTGCGCTTCGGAGACGAGAAGAGCCTCTTCGGCAAGGCGACCGCCGCCGACCTGGCGGCCGACATGCTCCTGCGGGGGACGACGAAGCACACGCGACAGCAGTTGAAGGACGAGTTCGACCGGCTCAAGGCCCGCGTGGCGATCGGCGGCCGCGTCAGCCAGACGACCGTCACGATCGAGACCATACGCGACAACCTTCCCGCCGTTCTCTCCCTGGCGGCGGAAGTCCTGCGCGAGCCCGCCTTCCCCGTCAAGGAGTTCGAGGAGCTGCAGCAGGAGAACCTCGCCGCGATCGAGCAGCAGCAGAGCGAACCCGACGCCCTCGGCTCCAACTTCTACCAGCGCCACATGAGCCCGTATCCCAAGGGCGATCCGCGCTACGTGGAGACGTTCGAGGAGTCGATCGCGAGCTACAAGGGGGCGACCCTCGAGGACGCGCGCCAGTTCTACGCCCGCTTCTACGGCGGATCCAACGCCGAGCTGGCGATCGTCGGCGATTTCGACGGGGCCGCGGTCTGGAAGCAGGTCGCCAGCCTCTTCGCGGATTGGAAGAGTCCAAGTGCGTTCGTGCGCGTGCCGCAGGCGTTCCAGGACGTTCCGCCCGAGAACAAGTCGCTCGAGACGCCCGACAAGGCCAACGCGTACTTCGTTGCGGGTCAGAACCTGGCGCTGCGCGACGACAACCCCGACTACCCGGCGCTCGTGCTCGGAAACTACATGCTCGGCGCCTCCGACGTGTCTCGCCTGTGGACCCGCATCCGCGAGAAGGACGGCCTTTCCTACGGCGTGGGCTCGCAGATCCAGGCATCTCCGCTCGACCAGGCGGGCTCTTTCACGGCCCGCGCGATCTATGCCCCACAGAACGCGAGCAAGCTCGAAACGGCCTTCCAGGAGGAGCTGGCGCGCGTGCTCAAGGACGGATTCGAGGCCAAGGAGATCGCGGAGGCCAAAGCGGGCTGGCGGCAATCGCGGCAGGTGACGCGGGCGCAGGATGCGTCGCTCGCCCGCACGCTGGCCGCCGATCTCTACATTCAGCGCACGCTCGCCTGGGACGCGGACTTCGAGAAGCAAGTCGAAGGCCTCACGGCGGAGCAGATCGTCGCGGCCATGCGAAAGTACGTCGATCTCTCGAAGATGACGATCGTCAAGGCCGGCGACTTCGCCAAGGCGAAACCGTGACCGCGCGAAGCGCGGATCAAGGTTTCGTCCCGAGGCGCGCAGCGCCGAGGGACCCCTTTACCCGCCGCACCGTGACTTCAAAGGGATCCCTCGCTGCGCTCGGGATGACACGAGCTCCCGGGACAACACGAGCCTCGCTCGGAATGACAATTTTCGCTGCCGTTCTGGCGACCGTTCTCCCGGCGCGCCTCGCACTCGCCGGGGACCCGTCGTCGCCGGCCGCGCCGAAGGTGCCCCACATGCAGACGCTTCACGGCGAGACACTCCAGGACGACTACTTCTGGCTTCGCGAAAGGGAGAACCCGAAGGTCCGCGCGTTCCTCGAGGCGGAGAACGCCTACACGGCCGAGGTGATGCGCCCGACCGAGCCTCTCCAGAAGGCCCTCTATGACGAGATGCTCGCCCGCATCAAGGAGACCGACCTCTCGGTCCCCTACCGGGACGGCGGCTGGTACTACTACACGCGCACAGAGAAGGGAAAGCAGTACCCGATCTACTGCCGCAAGAAAGGAAATCTCGAGGCGCCCGAGCAGGCCTACCTCGACGTCAACGTCCTCGCCGAAGGCGAGCGGTTCATGGCGGTCGGCGACCGCGAGCTGACCGACGATGGCAACCTGCTCGCCTATACGACCGACAATACGGGTTTTCGCGACTACACGCTCTGGATCAAGGACCTGACCACGGGAAAACGGTTCCCGGAGAGCGTGGCGCGCGTGGCGTCGATCGCCTGGGCCGCGGACAACAAGACGCTCTTCTACACGACCACCGATCCGGCGAAACGCCCGCACAAGCTCTATCGCCACTTGCTGGGGACGGACCCTTCTACGGACACGATGCTCTATGAGGAGAAGGACGAGAAGTTCCGTGTGTACACCGGCCGCTCCCGCAGCAAGGCAGTCATCTTCGTCGGGTCGAGCTCGCACACGGCGAGCGAGTGGCGCTGGCTTCCGGCCGGAGAGCCCACGGCCGCGATGCGTCTGATCTCCGCCAGGGAAGTCGACCACGAGTACGACGTCGACCACCGCGGCGGCCTCTTCTACATCCGATCGAACAAGGGGTGCCGCAACTTCCGGGTCGTCACGGCGCCCATGGCGGATCCGGATCAGAAGAACTGGAAGGAGATGATGCCGTGCCGGGACGACGTGATGGTCGAGGGGCTCGACCTCTTCGCCAGCCACGCCGTCCTCCATGAGCGGGAAGACGGATTGCCGCGCCTGCGCATCACCGACCTCGCCTCGGGAGCATCCCACCGCATCGCGTTTCCGGAGGCGATCTACGCCGTCTTCCCCGAGAACAACCCGGAATTCGACGCAACGACCCTGCGGTACAACTACCAGTCGTTCACGACACCGCCCTCGATCTACGACTACGACATCGCGACGAAGACCTCGAAGCTGCTCAAGCAGATCGAGGTCCTCGGCGGCTACGACCCCTCGCGCTACACGTCCGAACGCCAGTACGCCGTGGCCGCCGACGGGACGAAGGTGCCGATCTCGATCGTCTATCGCAAGGGCCTGGCCAAAGACGGAAAGAGCCCGCTGCTGCTCATGGGCTACGGCTCGTATGGCGCATCCATGTCGGCCACCTTTTCCTCCAGCCGCGTGAGCCTGCTCGACCGCGGCGTGGTGTACGCGGTGGCGCACATCCGCGGCGGCGGCGAGATGGGCAAGAAGTGGCACGACCAGGGCAAGATGATGTCGAAGAAGAACACCTTCACCGATTTCATCGCCGTCGCCGAGACGCTCATCGCGGACAAGTACACCTCGAAGGACCGTCTCGTCATCGAGGGCGGGTCGGCCGGCGGGCTCCTGATGGGCGCCGTGACCAACATGCGGCCGGACCTCTTCCGCGCCGTCGTCACGCGCGTGCCCTTCGTGGACGTCATCAACACCATGCTCGACGAGTCGCTGCCGCTGACGGTCGGCGAGTTCGAGGAATGGGGCAACCCGCGTGTTGCCGAGCAATACGCTTACATGAAGTCGTACAGCCCGTACGACAACCTCCAGCCGAAGGCCTATCCGGCGATGCTCGTGAAGACCTCCTTCGACGATTCGCAGGTCATGTACTGGGAGCCGGCGAAGTACGTGGCGAAGCTGCGCACGCTCAAGACGGACAAGAACCCGCTCATCTTCAAGATCAACATGGCCGGCGGCCACGGTGGGTCCTCCGGCCGTTACGACCGTCTGAAGGAGAATGCGTTCGACTACGCCTTCGTCCTGACGCAGGCGGGAGTCACGCCGTAGCGCAAACTGCGCTGGCCTCGTCACGAGCAGAGCGAGTCCTGTCATCCCGAGGAGCGTGAGCCTTGTCATCCCGAGGAGCGTGAGCGACGAGGGATCCCTTTAGAAGCCGCACCGTGACTCGAAAGGGATCCCTCGCCACGCTCGGGATGACAAGAGGACCTCGAGAAGGGACTCCTCGCTACGCACGGCATGACGATGCGAGAGCTCGGGATGACACCGTCGGCGAGGTAACGGGCTAGAATCCGCCCCACGTGACCCTCGCGGCCGGATCGAAGCTCGGGCCCTACGAGATTCTCTCGGCCATCGGCGCCGGGGGGATGGGCGAGGTCTACAAGGCCAAGGACCCGCGCCTGGGTCGCGAGGTCGCCATCAAGGTCCTGCCCGCCTCGTTCTCCCAGGACGCGGACCGGCTGCGCCGCTTCGAGCAGGAGGCCAAGGCCGCCGGCGTCCTGAACCACCCCAACATCACCGCCGTCTACGACATCGGCACCCACGACGACGCCCCTTACGTCGTCCAGGAATTGCTCGAAGGCGAGACTCTGCGCGCCGTCCTCTCCGGCGGCCGAGTCCCCCCTCGCAAGGCCATCGACTACGCGCTCCAGATCGCCCACGGCCTCTCCGCCGCTCACGAGAAGGGCATCGTCCACCGGGACCTGAAGCCCGAGAACCTCTTCGTCACCAAAGACGGGCGTTTGAAGATCCTCGACTTCGGCCTGGCCAAGCTCACGCACCAGGAGGAAGGCAACCAGGCCACCAACTTCCCAACCGCCACCGCCGGGACCGAACCAGGCGTCGTCATGGGCACGCTCGGCTACATGTCGCCCGAGCAGGTGCGCGGCAAACCGGCCGATCCACGCTCCGACATCTTCTCCTTCGGCGCGATCCTCTACGAGATGCTCTCGGGCAAGAGAGCCTTCCACGGCGACTCGGCCGCGGACACGATGTCGGCGATCCTCAGAGAAGATCCCCCGGACCTCTCGGTCACCAACCAGTCCATCTCCCCCGGCCTGGAGCGCATCGTCCGACACTGCCTCGAAAAGAACCCCGAACAACGCTTCCACTCCGCCCACGACGTCGCCTTCGCGCTCGATGCGCTGTCCAGCACATCGGCTACGGGCGCCGGAAGCGTCGCGCCGATTCCGGCGGGCGGGCGAAAGCGGCAGCTCCTCCCGGCGGCAGGCCTGGCGCTCGCCCTGGCGGCGGTCGCCATCGCTTACTTTCTCGGGCGCCGCGCGGAAAGCCGCGCCAGACCCGAGGGCGCATCCTTCCAGCAACTGACCTTTCGCCAGCAGGCGATTTTCAGCGCCCGCTTCGCCGCGGACGGCAAGACGATCGTCTTCAGCGCGGCCCCCAAGGGAAACTCGCCCGAACTCTTCGTGGTCCGGCCCGAGTTTCCCGATCCGCGGCCCATGGGCGTTCGTGCCGTTCACCTGCTCTCCGTCTCCTCGCGTGGAGAGCTCGCCGTCCTGACTGGCGCCCACTACCTCGCGCACAATCTCTTCCAGGGCACGCTCGCGCGGATGCCGCTCGAGGGCGGAGCCCCGCGGGACGTCCTCGAAAACGTCCGCGAGGCCGATTGGTCGCCGGATGGTGCGGATCTCGCGGTCATCCGAGAGGTGAACGGCAAAGATCGCCTGGAGTTTCCAGTCGGCAAGGTGCTCTTCGAGACGGGCGGATACCTGAGCGACCCGCGGTTCTCACCCAAAGGCGACCGGATCGCCTTCTTCGAGCATCCCTGGAGGTACGACGACCGGGGGCAGGTGGCCGTCGTCGATCTCGCCGGCAAGAAGACGGTCCTGACGGGAGGCTATTGGGGGAGGAAGGCCTCGCCTGGTCGTCCGACGGAAGCGAAGTGCTCTTTTCGGCAGGCAACGCGTACAGCGCATTTCGGATTTACGCCGTCACCCTCACCGGGCGCCGGCGCGTCGCGCTCGAGAGTGCCGGAGGCCTGACGATCCGAGACGTGCGTCGAGACGGAAAATGGCTCGCGACACGGGACGACTATCTGCAAACCATGCCGGTGTTCCTCGCCGGACAGAGCGCCGAGCGCGATCTCTCGTGGCTCGACTTTTCCTTCAGCCCGATACTCTCGGCGGACGGAAAGACCGTCATCTTCGACGAGGAGAGCGGCAGCGTTGGCGTCAACTATGCCGTTTGCCTGCGGCACACCGACGGCTCCCCCGTCGTAAAGCTCGGCGAGGGCCACCCGTACGACCTCTCGCCCGATGGAAGGTGGGTGCTCGCGGTCGTCCCGAGCACGCCGCAACAACTCGTTCTCTATCCGACGGGCGCCGGCGACGCACGGCATCTCGACCGCGGAGAGATCGAAGGCTACGAATCTGGGAGGTTCTTCCCCGACGGCGCGTCGATGCTCATTTGCGGCCACGAGCGGGGTCGTGCGTCGCGGTGTTACGTGCAAGAGACTCGCGGGGGCAAACCGAAAGCGTTGACCCCCGAAGGCACGACGAACGGAATCGTCTCGCCGGATGGGCGCCAGCTTCTGGTCGCGGGAAAGGGGCTCTTCCTCTATCCCGCGGGCGGGGGCGAAGGAACCCCGGTTCCGGGAACCACGCGCGACGACGAGGCCATACGCTGGAGCAGCGACGGTGGCTCGATTCTGGTATCTCGCCCGAACGACATCCCACTCCGAGTCGAGCGCATTGCGCTCCCGAGCGGCCGGCGGGAAGCCGTCCGGACGATAGGTCCGGCGGACCTGGGCGGAGTCATCTCGCTCCAGAATCCTTTTGTTTCCGCCGACGGACAGAGCTACGCATACGTCATCTCCAGGATGATCTCGCATCTGTTTCTCGTGGAGGGGGTACGGTGACGTACCGTCACTCCGCTTGCGAGGAGGTCTCGCTTCGCCACCGGCGCGCGGCTCGCCCAAAGGGGCTCGACCGCGGCCTGACCTCCTCGCTGCGCTTCGCTCCCGCGGCGCGAACCTCCTCCCTCCCTCCGGTCGGGAGACTATTCGCGCCGCGAACCACAGGAAGATTGCCGCTGACGACCGACGCCTTTTTACCAATTTCCAAGGGAACCGGGCGATGACTCTTGCCGCCGGATCGAAGCTCGGGCCTTACGAGATTCTCTCGGCCATCGGCGCCGGGGGGATGGGCGAGGTCTACAAAGCCAAGGACACGCGCCTCGACCGGACGGTGGCGGTCAAGGTTCTCCCGGGGCATTTCGCCGCGGACGCCGAGATGCGCCAGCGCTTCGAGCGCGAGGCGCGGGCGATCTCGGCGCTCTCCCATCCTCACATCTGCGCGCTGCACGATGTGGGCTCGCAGGAGGGCGTCGAGTATCTCGTCATGGAGTATCTCGACGGCAATACGCTGGCCGACCGCCTGAGCCGCGGACCGCTGCCGACGGAACAGGCGCTGCGCTTCGGCGCGCAGGTCGCGGACGCGCTTGCCGCCGCACACCGCGCGGGAATCGTGCATCGAGACTTGAAGCCCGGCAACGTCATGCTGACGAAGTCCGGCGTGAAGCTGCTCGATTTCGGGCTGGCCAAGGCCCAGGAGTCCGCGGCCCGGTCGCAGATCCGTCGTCCCGACCCACGGTTCCGGCCGTTGACAGAGCGGGGCACCGATCCTCGGCACGTTCCAGTACATGTCGCCCGAACAGCTCGAGGGCAAGGAGGCCGACGCACGCACGGACATCTTCGCCCTGGGAGCGCTGCTCTACGAGATGGTCACGGGGAAGAAGGCCTTCGCCGGCACGAGCCAAGCGTCCCTCATTTCCGCGGTCATGACGTCGCAGCCGCCGGCGATCTCCTCGATCGCCCCGATGGCGCCGTTCGCGCTCGACCGCCTCGTCGAGACGTGCCTCGCCAAGGACCCCGAAGACCGCTGGCAGTCGGCCGGAGATGTTGCGAAGGAGCTGCGGTGGATCGCGGAGGTTCCGCAGTCGGCGCGGCGGCCCCCGCCGCCGCCGCGAAGCGCAAGCCCCGCGAGCGGCTTGCCTGGGTGGCGGCCGCTCTCGCGCTCGCGGGCGCTCTCTATCTCGCCCAGGAAAACCGGCTGCTGCGCGGCACGCGGCCGCGGCCGATTCACTCCTTCCTGGTTCCTCCGGAAAAGACATCGTTTCGGTTGACGGGAGACGATGCGGCCCCGATCGTGCTTTCCCCCGATGGCGAGCGCGCGGTTTTCGGCGCAGGCCCGCAGCTCTGGGTCCAGTCCCTGAGGACAGGAATCACGACTCCGCTGTCGGGGACGGAAGGAGCAAAGTTTCCATTCTGGTCGCCCGATAGCCGCTCGATCGCGTTCTTCGCGGACGGGAAGCTGAAGTCCAAGGACGTCACGGGAGGCCCGATCCAGACCATTTGCGATGCTCTGAACAATCGCGGTGGTGCCTGGGGTCCGAGCGGCGTGATCGTCTTCGCCCCGGACGTCCGCGGCGGACTCTTTCGGGTCGCCGCCACGGGAGGAACTCCGTCGGCATTGACGCTTCCAGACCCGAAGCAGCACACGACCCATCGCTGGCCGTGGTTCCTTCCAGACGGCCGGCATGTCCTTTATCTCGCCGCCAGCCATGACCGCCCGATTTCCGACCAGAACGGCATTTACGTCGCCTCGATCGACGGCAAGGAGAATCGGCGCCTGATCCAGTCCGACGGAAGTGCGCAGTTCGCATCGGGCTGGCTGGCCTGGGTGCGTGAGAAGAGCCTGATGGCGCAGCGGCTCGATCCACGAGCACTTACGCTGTCCGGTGCTGCGACCCGAATCCAGGAGAGCGTCAACCTCGACCGTGGTACATGGCGAAGCGCCTTCAGCGCCTCGGAGAAGGGAACCCTGTTTTACGAGGAGGCGCGAACCGAATCGGGAGGCCGAGCTCGCCTGGTTCGACCCGCAGGGGCGCCGCCTTGGGGTGACCGGCGAGAAGAGCCTCGCCTACTGGCCGCGCCTGTCACCGGATGGAAGACGAGCTGCGATCGTCATCGGCGACCCGAGCGCCGACCTCTGGATCCAGGATCTCGACCGCGGCGTGCGACAGCGTACGACCACGCAGGAACAGGTCGTCTCCGCGGCAGTCTGGTCCCCGGACGGCTCCGAGCTCGCGTTCCTTCACGAGGAGACCAGCCGGTCTCTCCTGGTCGCGGCCCCCTCGAACGGTGCTGCAAGAACCAGGACGATTCTCGAATCCAAGGAGCGGTACGAGCCCACGGATTGGTCGCCCGATGGGCGCTACATCCTTTGCGACAAAGGCCTCGTCGGCGCAAGCCACATCTGGGCCGTCCCCGTCGCCGAGCCCGCGAAGGCATTCGCCGTCGTCGAGACGGCTTACGCCGAGCGCAACGGTCAGTTCTCGCCGGATGGCCGATGGGTCGCATACCGCTCGCTCGAATCCGGCAAGGAGGAGATCTTCGTTACGCCGTTTCCCGGCGGGGGCGCGAAGTGGCAGGCTTCGATCGGCGGCGGCACGCAGCCGCGCTGGAGCCACGACGGCAAGCAGCTCTACTACGTCTCGACGAACAACGAATTGATGGCCGTCGACGTGGACGGCCGCGGGCTCCGCTTCGACGCGAAGGCGCCTCGCACCCTCTTTCGCGTGGACCTCGTGATCGGGCCGCGACAGGGATACCACGGCTACGACGTGGCTCCCGACGGGCGATTCCTCATAAACGCCGCAACCGAAGCGGAGCAGCCGCGCGCGGCGCTGGTCGTGAACTGGGATTCGGAGCTGCCGAAGTGACTCTCGTCACTGTTGCTCGTTCGCGGACCTGACTTCCTCACTCGAAGTGAGGAATGATTACCTTGTCGCCCCGAGGAGCCTAAGTCCCGTCATCCCGAGGAGCGTGAGCCTTGTCATCCCGAGGAGCGTGAGCGACGAGGGATCCCTTTAGAAGCCGCACCGTGACTCGAAAGGGATCCCTCGCCACGCTCGGGATGACAAGAGGACCTCGAGAAGGGATCCCTCGCTACGCTCGGGATGACGATGCGAGAGCTCGGGATGACAACGTGGGCGAGGTAACAGCTAGAATCCGCTCCACGTGACCCTCGCGGCCGGATCGAAGCTCGGGCCCTACGAGATTCTCTCGGCCATCGGCGCCGGGGGGATGGGCGAGGTCTACAAGGCCAAGGACCCACGCCTGGGTCGCGAGGTCGCCATCAAGGTCCTGCCCGCCTCGTTCTCCCAGGACGCGGACCGGCTGCGCCGCTTCGAGCAGGAGGCCAAGGCCGCCGGCGTCCTGAACCACCCCAACATCACCGCCGTCTACGACATCGGCACCCACGACGACGCCCCTTACGTCGTCCAGGAATTGCTCGAAGGCGAGACTCTGCGCGCCGTCCTCTCCGGCGGCCGAGTCCCCCCTCGCAAGGCCATCGACTACGCGCTCCAGATCGCCCACGGCCTCTCCGCCGCTCACGAGAAGGGCATCGTCCACCGGGACCTGAAGCCCGAGAACCTCTTCGTCACCAAAGACGGGCGTTTGAAGATCCTCGACTTCGGCCTGGCCAAGCTCACGCACCAGGAGGAAGGCAACCAGGCCACCAACTTCCCAACCGCCACCGCCGGGACCGAACCAGGCGTCGTCATGGGCACGCTCGGCTACATGTCGCCCGAGCAGGTGCGCGGCAAACCGGCCGATCCACGCTCCGACATCTTCTCCTTCGGCGCGATCCTCTACGAGATGCTCTCGGGCAAGAGAGCCTTCCACGGCGACTCGGCCGCGGACACGATGTCGGCGATCCTCAGAGAAGATCCCCCGGACCTCTCGGTCACCAACCAGTCCATCTCCCCCGGCCTGGAGCGCATCGTCCGACACTGCCTCGAAAAGAACCCCGAACAACGCTTCCACTCCGCCCACGACGTCGCCTTCGCGCTCGATGCGCTGTCGGGCACCTCGGCGACGAGCGCGGCGGCCGGAGCAATCTCCCCGAAGATCGAACGACGAAGCCTGAAGAGCCTCGCCCTCGCTGTCGGGCTCGTCGCACTGCCGCTCGCGAGCTACCTCCTCGGAAAGCGCGGCGCGGGCGCCGCGGCGGGGCCACCGCCGTCGTACCGCCAGCTCACCTACCGTCACGGCACCATCACGACCGCGCGCTTCGCGCCGGACGGCCAGACGGTTGCGTTCTCGGCGGCATGGGATGGCGGCCCGCTCCAGATCTATACGACCCGGCTCGAGTTCCCGGAATCGCGGCCCCTCGGATTCTCGAACGCCGCGCTCCTGGCCATCTCCTCTCAAGGCGAGCTCGCATTGATCCTCGGAGGGCAACCCGAATCCCACGGTATGGTCCTGGGAACGCTCTCTCGAGCCGCTCTCTCCGGCGGAGCGCCTCGCGAGATTCTCGAAGACGCCCACGCCGCCGATTGGGGACCGGGCGGCCAGGGCCTCGCGGTGGCACACCTGAGTGGAGGCAAGGACCGCCTCGAGTTCCCGGTTGGCAAGGTCCTTTACGAGACTCCTGGGTGGATCGGCCACCCGCGAATCTCGCCGAAGGGAGATCTGATCGCTTTCTTCGACCACCCCGTCTGGCCGGACGATCGAGGCACGCTTGCCGTCGTCGACCTCGGCGGCAAGAAGCGCACTCTCTCGACCGGCTGGGAGACCGAAGAGGGCCTGGCCTGGTCGCCCGACGGCAAAGAAGTGTGGTTCACGGTCGCAAGCACCGGCGTCGCCCGCGACCTCTACGGCGTCGATCTGGCGGGGCGCCTGCGCCTGATCGCGCGCGTACCCGGCGGCATGCAGCTACAGGACATCTTCCGGGACGGCCTAGCCCTGATGACTCGAAACGACGACCGCCTCTCCATCTTGTGCCAACCTCCCGGAGAGACGAAGGAGCGCGATCTCTCGTGGCTCGAGTGGTCGTTGCCGACGGATCTCTCGGACGACGGTAAAACGCTTCTCTTCTGCGAGCAGGGCGCCGTCGGCGGAGCGAACTACACCGCGTGCCTGCGCAAGACGGACGGCTCGCCCGTCGTTCGTCTCGGCGAGGGGTTCCCCTCCGAGTTCTCCCCCGACGAAAAGTGGGTGCTGTCGCTCGTTCCTTCCTCGCCGGAGAAGCTCATGCTTCTGCCGACCGGTCCCGGTGAGGCCAGGCAGATCGAGCGTGGGCCCATCCAGAACTACGTCGGTGCGAGTTTTTTTCCGGACGGCAAGCGTTTGCTGGTGTGCGGCAAGGAAACAGGAGATGCCGGCCTCTACGTGCAGGACATTTCGGGCGGTAAGCCTCGCCGCATCGGGAACGGCCGCTTCACGTTCCTGCATCCGATCTCTCCCAACGGCAAGACGATCGCGGCCTACGACGAGAAGCGCAGGATCGTGCTGCTCCCGGCGGACGGAGGGTCCTCTCATCCCCTGCCCGGCTTCATCGATGGGGAAGCGCTGGTGCGCTGGGCGGATGACGGCTCTCTTTTCATCTCCCACGGAGAAGCGACGATCGACATTTTTCGGGTCGATGTCGCCTCCGGGAAGAGAACTCTCTGGAAGCACCTCGCGCCTCCCGATCCGGCCGGAGTCAGCGGGCTCGGGCCGATCGTCATGACGGCCGACGGAAAGACGTACGCCTATGGCGCCAATCGGACCCTGTCGGATCTCTATCTGGCCGACGGGCTGCGGTGAAGGCCGCGATCCATAAGCATTCGCTTATGCGTTTCTAGAGAGGGGACAACCCCATGGCCCTGGAGCGCGCGCTCAAGACCCGGGACATCGTTCTCTTCAACGTCGCCGCGATCGTCGGGATGCGGTGGGTGGCGCTCGCCGCGGCCAACGGCCCTTCATCGCTCTTTCTGTGGGTGCTCGCCGCGGTCGTCTTCTTCATCCCGCAGGGGTTCGCGGTGACGGCTCTGGCGACGGCGATTCCGGAGGAGGGCGGCCTCTACGTCTGGACCTCGAGGGCCTTCGGGAAGCGGCAGGGATTTCTCGCGGGCTGGCTCTACTGGGCGTCGAACATCACCTACTTTCCGACGCTCACGCTTTCGACGGTCGTCTTCGCTCTGTACATCTTCGGAACACGCTTCGCCTCGCTCGAGCAGAGCCCGGTCTATGCCGCCGGAGCGTCGCTCGTCCTGCTCGCGATCGCGCTTGCCTTCAACATCGTGGGGATGAAGACGGGCAAGTGGGTCCAGAACATCGGCGGCCTCGCCCAGTGGCTGCCGTCCGGTGCGCTGCTTCTGGTCGGAATCCTGGCGCTCGCGCGCTCGGGCTCGGCCACGCCGATGCCGGCGGTCTCGCTCATGCCGAACTTCATGGCGCTTCCGACGGTCCTCTTCTTTGCGAATCTCTGCTTCGGGTTTGCGGGCCTCGAGCTCGCGCCGACGATGGCGGGCGAGGTCGTCGATCCGTGCCGGACGTTCCCCAGGGCCATCGTCATCTCCGGCATTACGATCGCAGCGTGTTACCTCCTCGGGACGATCTCGATCATGTGGGCCCTTCCGCCCTCCGAGGTCTCGATCATCTCCGGCGTCAATCAGGCGATCACGAAGGCCGGCGCGAAGCAGGGCCTGCCGTGGCTCGGCGCTCCGGTTGCCCTCCTCATGACGCTCGCCGGTCTCGGAGGCATCGGCGCCTGGCTCATCGCGACGGCGCGCCTGCTCTTCTGTGGAGGCCTCGACCGGTATCTGCCGCCGATCTTCGCGAAGACCCATCCGAAGTGGAAGACACCCTGGTTTGCCATGGTCTTCCAGGCCGCCTTCTCCGCCATCTTCATTCTGGCCGCGACCCAGGGCGACACCGTCAAGGGCGCGTACCTGAAGCTCGTCAACGCGACGCTGATCGTCTACTTCCTTCCCTACCTCTACATGTTTGCATCGGCGCATCCGCTTGCGCGCGCACATCGCAGCAGCAGCCGCGAGCGATCCCCGTGCCGGGAGGAGCCGGCGGCAGCCTCTTCTGGAACGGGTTGGGCTTTCTGACGACCGCCGTCGCCATCGTCCTCGCCCTCATCCCTCCGGCGGACAGCACCGACAAGATCAGCCTTCTTCGTCGAGGTCTTCGTCGGCTCCTTCGGCTTCCTGGCGCGCCGGATTCGTCCTCTACGCGCTGGCCGAACGCCACGCCGGCGCGCCGAGGCAGCCGTCGCCGCCTGAGCGGGCGATAGAATCCGGTCCATCTTCGGAGGGCCATGAGCCTCTCCCCCGGCACCCGCCTCGGTCCCTACGAGATCCTGTCGCCGCTCGGCGCGGGCGGGATGGGCGAGGTCTATCGCGCGCGCGACACGAAGCTCGAGCGCGACGTCGCGATCAAGATCCTCCCGCAGCGATCTCGCCGGGGATCCGGACCGCGCTGGCGCGCTTCGAGCGCGAGGCGCAGGCCGTCGCCGCGCTGCTCGCATCCGAACATCCTCGCGATCTTCGACTTCGGGCAGCAGGACAGGCGAGTCGCGTTCGCCGTCATGGAGCTGCTCGAGGGCGAGACGCTGCGGGCGCGTCTGGCTCGGCCGGCCCGCTGCCGATCCGCAAAGCCGTCGAGTACGGCGATCCAGATCGCGCGCGGGCTCGCGGCCGCGCACGACAAGGGCATCGTCCATCGCGACCTGAAGCCCGAGAACGTCTTCGTGATGGCCGACGGCCAGGTCAAGATCCTCGACTTCGGCCTCGCGCGCCGATGCCCGACCGTCGCGAGCGACGACACGCGCTCGCCCACGATCGACGCGCGCCACCGAGCCCGGCACGGTGCTCGGCACGGTCGGCTACATGTCGCCCGAGCAGGTGCGCGGGCAGGCCGGCGGACGCCCGCTCCGACATCTTCTCGTTCGGCGCCGTGCTCTACGAGATGCTCACCGGCCGGCGCGCCTTCCAGCGCGACACGGCGGCCGAGACGATGACGGCGATCCTGCGCGAGGATCCGCCCGACCTCGGCGCGCCGCACGCCCAGATCCCGCCGGCGCTCGATCGCATCGTCCGCCACTGCCTCGAGAAGAATCCCGCAGGAGCGCTTTCAGACGCGCGCGCGACGTCGCCTTCGCCTTGCAGGAGTTGTCCGGAGCATCGAGCCCGCGCGCGGCCGAAGCGGTACCGGGGGGAGGGCGGCGTCGCCCCGGCAAGGCATTCCTGGCGGCCCTCGGCGCTGCGATCCTCGCCGCGGCCGCCTACGTTGCAGGAAGCCGCGCCGGCCATGAGCAGGCGCCCGTCTTCCACCGCCTCACGTTTCGCCGCGGAATCGTCCACGCGGCGCGCTTCTCGCCCGACTTGCGCACAGTCGTTTACAGCGCGGCCTGGCAAGGCGGCGCTCCCGAGGTGTACTCGACGCGCATCGACAGCATCGAGTCCCGCTCGCTCGGCCTCGAAGGCTCGAGTCTCGCCGCTCTGTCCCGCGGGGACGAGCTCGCGATCCTCCGTGGCGTCGAGGCCGACTCCGCCACCTACTGGAGCGTCCTGAAAGGAACCCTCGCGAGCGTCCCCCTTGCCGGGGGGTCGCCGCGCGATCAGATCCAGAACGTCGCCTTCGCCGACTTCGGGCTCGATGGCCGGACGTTTGCGATCGTTCGCGGCGGCAACGGCAAAGTCCTCGAATTTCCCCCCGGGCGAGTTCTCCACAAGGCCGAGGGCTGGATTTCCGAGCCCCGGGTCGATCCCGGGGGGTCGACTGTGGCTTTTTTCGAGCACCCTCAACGCTTCCTGCCGGCAGGCAGGGTCTGCGTCGTCGACGCAGAGGGTAAGGCGCGCGTTCTCGCTTCGGGCTTCCTGCGCGTGCAGGGGCTCGCCTGGTCTCCGGATGGCCGCGAGGTCTGGTTCACGGCGACTCGGGTTGGTACGGCGCGAGCGCTCTATGGCGTCAACCTCTTCGGAAAAGAGCGCCTCATATACCGGATCCCCGGGGCTCTCACGCTGTACGACGTGTCGCGGGACGGACGCGTGCTGCTCGCGCGTGAGGAAATTCGTCGAGAGACACGAGGGCGCAGTTCGGAAGGCGCGAAAGAGTTGGAGCTGTCCTGGCTCGACTATTCCAACCTCATCAACATCTCGGCGGATGGCTCGAAGGTCCTGTTCGAGGAGATGGGGGACGGCAGCGGACCGACCCGGAAAAGCTACATTCGGGGGTTGGACGGCTCCCCGGCCACTCTACTGGCCGCAGGTCCTGACGCGTACGATCTCTCGAGGGACGGAAAATGGCTGCTCGCCTTCGGCGACATGGCCTCCTCGCATCCGAAGCTCTTACTCATTCCAACCGGCCCGGGCGAGCCGCGGACGATCGACACCGTCCCCATGGAGTACCAGGGCGTCTCCCTGTCCGCCGACGGCAAGCGGCTGTTCCTCGAGGCGCACCCACCGGGACATCGCGCGCGGATCTACGTCCAGGAGGTCTCCGGAGGACCGCCCCGGCCGGTCACACCCGAGGGTCTCGCTTTCGGTAACGAGGACTTCGGGATCTCGGGCGACGGCGAGACAATCGTCGTCCGCAACAGCGACGGAGAGGCTCTGCTCTGGACGGTCCGAGGTGGAGCGAGCCGGCCGATCCCCGGCCTCGACTCGAAAGACGAGGCCGTCATCGGATTCTCCGGGAGCACGGCTCTCTTTGTCGGACCGACGCGAGGTCTCCCCCGCCCCATCTTCCGGCTCGACCTCACGACCGGAAAGCGCGAGCCCATTCTCAAACTCATCCCTCCGGATCCGGCCGGCGTCTCGGAGATCGATATCGTCGCTCTGAACCCGGACGCGGGCGCGTATGCCTACTCCTACATTCGCCGCTCCAGCGACCTCTACGTGGTGGAGGGTCTGAAATGACGCTCGCGGCGGGCACGAAGCTCGGCCCCTACGAGATCCTGTCGCCGCTCGGCGCGGGCGGGATGGGCGAGGTCTACCGGGCCAGGGACCCGCGACTCGGCAGAGACGTCGCGATCAAGGTCCTGCCGGCTTCCTTTTCGAGCGATCCGGAGCGCCTGCGGCGCTTCGAGCAGGAAGCCCGAGCGGCCGGCGTCCTCAACCATCCCAACATCACCGCGGTCTTCGACATCGGCTCTCACGACGGCGCTCCCTACGTCGTCCAGGAGCTGCTCGAGGGCGAGACGCTGCGATCCGTCCTGGCCGGCGGACGCCTCGCGGCGCGGAAGGCAATCGACTACGCCGTCCAGATCGCGCCGCGGCCTGGCCGCCGCGCACGAGAAGGGAATCGTTCACCGCGACCTGAAGCCCGAGAACCTCTTCGTCACCACCGACGGCCGCGTCAAGATCCTCGACTTCGGCCTGGCCAAGCTGACGCACACCGAGGAATCGGGAAGCGCGACCAATCTCCCCACGGCCACGCGCGGCACCGAGCCCGGCGTCGTTCTCGGCACGATCGGCTACATGTCGCCGGAGCAGGTCAAGGGCAAGGCCGCCGATGCGCGGTCGGACATCTTCTCCTTCGGAGCGATCCTGTACGAGATGCTCTCCGGAAGGCGAGCGTTCCACGCCGACTCGGCCGGGGAAACGATGGCGGCAATCCTGAAGGAGGATCCGCCGGATCTCTCGGTGACCGGCCAGAACGTCGCGCCGGCCCTCGAGCGGATCATCCGGCACTGTCTTGAGAAGAGCCCGGAGCAGCGAGTTCACTCGGCGCACGATCTCGCCTTCGAGCTCGAGGCAGCCTCGGGCCTGTCCGGCGCGAGCGCCACGGCGGCCGCCGGATCCTCGGCGCGACGGCTTCGACTGCCGCTCGTCGCTGCGCTCTCCGCTTTGTTCGGTCTCCTCGTAGGTGCCCTGCTTTTCCGATCTTTCGCGAAGTCACCCTCGCCGACGTACCAGATGCTCACGTTCCGCAAGGGCACCATCTCCGGCGCATTCTTCGCACCGGACGGGCAGACGGTCGTCTATTCGGCTGCGTGGGAAGGGCGACCCTCTCGGCTGTTTTCGACCCGCCTGAGCAGCACCGAGTCTCGACCCCTGAGTCCCCTGGAAGGGGAGCTCCTCGCGGTCTCTTCTGCAGAAGATCTCGCGATCGGCCTCGGCCGCCGCGACCCCAACGGCACGATGACGCTCGCGCGCATGCCCCTAGCCGGAGGCGCTCCGCGCACGATCCTCGAGAGGGTCAAGTCCGCATGCTGGTCTCCCGACGGCCAGACTCTGGCGGTCATACGCACTCTGGGAGCGGGTGAAAGGGATCGCATCGAATACCCGATCGGAAAAACGCTCTACGAGGCGGCTGCCGATCATTACCTGTGGCTGCCGCGTGTCTCACCGAAGGGAGACGCCGTCGCGTTCGTCGAGGCGAGTGTCTCCCAGGTCGGTAAGGTCGTTCTCGTCGATCTGGCGGGCCACCGCCAAGAGCTCAGCTCCGGTTGGGACAGCATTTCGGGACTCGCCTGGTGGCCGGACGCCAGCGAAATCTGGTTCACGGCGGCCGCTGGCAAATCCGACTCGTCGCTTTACGGGGTCTCCGTCTCCGGAAGGACCCGTCTGATTCGCCAGGAGGCAACCAGCCTGGACCTCGGGGATGTATCGAAGGCGGGCCGAGTCTTGTTCGCCAGCCGCAAGTCTGTCGGCGGCCTCATCGCCGCCGTCGGTGCCAACGCCGTGGAGCGAGACGTCTCGTGGCTGGACGAATCGTCCATCCCGATCCTCTCTCTCGATGCGCGGACCCTTGTCTTCACCGAAGTTGGAAGGGGAGGCGGGGCAGGCGGCGCCGTCTACTCGAGGAGCCTCGAAGATGCGACAGCGGACGCTGTCCGTCTCGGGCAGGGTGCCGCGGTTGCGCTCTCACCGGACGGTCTCGGGGTGCTCGCCGTCCCGCCGACCGGTAAGGGCCTGGTCGTGCTGCCAACCGGCGCGGGCGAACCGAGACGGATCGACACGGGCGACGTGAGCATTACCTTTCGGGGCGGCTTCTTTCCGGACGGAAAGCGCGTCTACTTCAAGGGTACCGCTCCTGGTCGCCCCCTGCGAATCTACGCGCAGGCACTCGCTGGCGGCCCTCCCAAGCCGATCTCAGCCGAGGGCGTTGCGGAAGGCGTCATCGTGCTTTCGCCGGACGGCTCTCGCATCGCCGCTCCAGGGGCCGACGGCATTCTCCTCTACCCCACCGATGGCGGCGCGCCCCGTCCCTTGCGAGGGGCGCTCCCCGGGGAGTGGCCCGTGCAGTGGGGAGAGGATGGCCGATCGCTCTGGGCCCTTCGCCCTGGGGAGCTCCCCGCGAAGGTCTTCCGGATTGAGATCGAATCGGGCAGACGCGAGTTATGGCGTGCGCTCGCCCCCCATGACCTATCCGGCGTTGCGGGGATCTCCACCGTGGTAATGACGGGCGACGGAAACACGTATGTCTACGAGGTCCCGAGAGCCTTTTCGACACTCTACGTAGTGGAGGGTCTAAAATGACGCTCGCCGCGAGCACCGAGCTCGGTCCCTACGAGATCCTGTCGCCACTCGGCGCGGGCGGGATGGGCGAGGTGTACCGGGCGCGCGACACGCAGCTCGGCCGGGAAGTCGCGATCAAGCTCGTCGGCGAGGCGCTCGCGAAGGACCCGGAGCACATGGCGCGGTTCGAGCGCGAGGCGCGGCTGCTCGCTTCGCTCAATCACCCGAACATCGCGGCGATCTACGGGATCGAGCAACGGGAGGGCGTTCGCTTTCTGGTGCTCGAGCTCATCGAGGGGCAGTCGCTCGACGAGCGCCTGGCCGCGGGCCCGTTGCCGATGCGCGAAGCGCTCGATCTTTCCCGACAGATCGCGGATGCGCTCCACGCCGCGCACGAGAAGGGCGTCGTCCATCGGGACCTGAAGCCCGCCAACGTCCGCGTGACCCCGGAAGGCAGGGCCAAGGTCCTCGATTTCGGACTCGCGAAGAGCATCGAGGCGAGCGGCCCGGACTCTTCCACCGCCGCAACCGAGGCCGCGGGCCGCACGGCTGCCGGCACGATCCTCGGCACACCTTCCTACATGAGCCCGGAGCAGGCGCGTGGAAGGACGGTGGACAAGCGCACGGACATGTGGTCCTTCGGCTGCGTTCTCTACGAGACGCTCGTCGGCCGTCGCGCCTTCGGGGGCGAAACGACCTCGGACTGTCTGGCGGCGATCATCCACAGAGACCCCGATTGGGACGCGCTCCCACGCCAGACCCCGGCCTCCGTGCGGCGCCTCCTTCACCGATGCCTCGAAAAGGACCCCGAGCATCGCCTGCGCGACGCGGCAGACGCGCGCCTCGAGATCGAGGAGGCCCTCGCGGCGCTGGAAGGCCCTCGGGGACGGCGGAGCCTTCCGACTGCGGCCGTCCTTGCGGTCGCCGTCGCCGCCCTCGCCATCCTTGCCCTCGTCCTCGGCCGCAGGGCGGGCCCGGCCGGCGCACCTTCGCCGAAGCTCACGCAGATCACTCTCGCAGGGGGTCTCGAAGAGTCGCCCTCGTGGGCCCCCGATGGGGCGACGATCGCCTACACGGCACAGGTCGGGGCGGTGCGCAAGGTCATGACCCGGCGCCTCGGGGCAGGCGAGGGAGTTCCTCTGACCGCGGGGGCCTCCGACGACATCCAGCCCGCGTGGTCGCCCGACGGCAAGACGATCGCGTTCGTGCGCGCCCGTGAGGAGGGAAAGAAGCTCGAGCCGGCCGACGTCTTCGGCCAGTACTCGGGAGCGGACGTATGGAGCGTGAATGTCGCGACGCGCAAGGAGAGCCGGCTCATCGAGAACGCGTTCAACCCCTCTTTCTCGCCGGATGGAAAGCGCATCGCCGTCGACGCTTCGTGGGCCGGACCGCGACGCATCTGGATCACCGATGCGTCGGGTCTGAATCCCCAGCAGGTATCGACCGACGTGTCGGAGGCGGTCGACCACGTCCGCCCGCGCTGGTCCGCGGACGGCAAGCGGATCGTCTTCCAGAACATCGAACGCACCAAGTTCGACGTGCGCCTGGTCGATCTCGCCTCGAAGGAGCTCGTCTGGATCACCCACGACCTGTTCCAGAACATCCAGCCCGTCGCGTCGCCCTCGGGCCGCTTCCTCTATTTCACGTCCAATCGCGCGGGCGGTTGGAACCTGTGGCGGGCGGAAATCGGGTCGGACGGCAAGCCGCTCGGAGCCCCGCAGCAGCTCACGACGGGCGCCGGCCAGGACGTCGAGCCCGCGATCTCGCGAGACGGTCGGCGTCTCGCCTTCGCCATCCTCAGGCAGAACGCGGACCTCTGGAAGCTGCCCGTCGATCCGGCGAGCGGCGAGCCCACCGGCCCTCCCGAAGAAGTCGTCGCGACGACGCGCGAGGACAGCCGGGGGGCGTGGTCCCCGGACGGCCGCACGATCGCCTTCAACTCCGATCGCTCGGGGGACACGAACCTCTGGCTCTACTCGCTCGACACGAAGACGACGCGCCAACTGACGACCGGCCCGGGCGGCGACTACCAGCCCAACTGGTCGCCCGACGGGAAGACGATCGTTTTCTTCTCCTCTCGTTCCGGCAACGCCGGTCTCTGGATGGTGGACGTCGCTTCCGGGGCGCTTCGCCGCGCGACCAAGTCGCCGACGATCGACATCAATCCGGCGTTTTCACCGGACGGCAAGTGGGTGGCGTTCCAGTCGGACCGCAGCGGCCGCCTCGAGGTCTGGCTGCTGGGCGCCGACCGGTCGGGCCCCGCCCAGCTCACGCGCGTCGGCGTGGCCGGGCATTTCCTCCTCTGGTCGCGAGACTCGCGCTCGATCGTCTTTCGGTGCCCCTGCGGCGGGAAGCCCCAATCCATGCGCGTCACGCTCGACGGCCGCGATCCCGAGCCGCTGGCCGAGGTCACGGGCGGCTCCCACATGTCGTTTTCGCCCGACGCCACGCGGATCATGGACGTCCTCTCCCACAAGACGCTCTGGGTCTCGCCGCTCGAAGGCGGCAAGCCCGAGAAGGTCTTCGCCTTCGACGATCCGGATTCGCGCATCGACTACCCGGTCTGGTCGCCCGACGGAAAATGGGTCCTCTTCGACCGCTTCCGTCCGCAGGGCGGCGACATCTGGATGATGGAGGGGTTCGAGTAGAGGTCTCTATCCGTCGCTACCCGTTGGGAAGATTGCCGCTAATGACCGTCGCCCCTTCACCGATCTCCGAGGGAACCTGGCGTCGGCCTTCGGCACTCGAGCGAGGAGGATCACCCTTGCCATCCCGAGGCGCGAAGCGACGAGGGATCCCTTTTGAAGCCGCACTGCGACTCGAAAGGGATTCCTCGCTGCGCTCGGGATGACAAGGCAAGAACTCGGCGCGCCTCGGCCTTTGCAAGATTCTCGCGCCCCTGTGCGCCGGCGGGATGGGCGAGGCTGCCCTACAACTTCACGAGGCACCACTCCTCGGACCACGGGAGGCGCGACATCTGGAGGGAGGGCTTGCCGCCCGGCTGGACGCAGAAGCCGTCGGACCAGTTGACGCCGAAACCGTTTTCCGGATCGTAGAGCCCGGGCTCGACGGAGAAGATCATCCCCGCCTCGAGCATCGTGTAGTCGCCGAGCGAGAGGTAGGGCGGCTGATGACCCTCGACACCCATGCCGTGCGCGGGCCGATGGTAGATGTACCTCGCCATCCCTTCCTTCACCTGGTGCGAAAGGATCTGGTAGGCGACCGTCGAGCAGGCAAGGCCCTCGCGGGTCAGGTCTTTCTGCATGAGGCAGCAGTCGCGTGAAACCGTCCAGACTTTCTTCTGGTGGTCGGTCCATGGCGCCAGCAGAAAAGCCCGGTAGAGCTCTCCCCCGCAGCCGCCGATCTCGACACCACCGGCGATCTGGAGTGCCTGTCCTTTCTGGATCTTGTTGTAGTGCGTCTGGTTCGGATGCGGGTAGGCCGTGCCGACGCCGCAGCGCACGCCGATCTCCATCTCGATGCCGACGGCCGTGTGCGGGCGCCCGTCGCGCTTGATGCCCTCCATGAGCCGCGCCATTCCCCACTCCGTCGCGGCCATGCCGAGTTCGTAGTCCGTGAGGTCGGTGCCCTTGGCGAGCAACAGGTCGCGCGCGAAGGCGTGCGTCTCGTCGAAAACGCGGTAGGCGCGGCGCCAGAGAGCGAGCTCTTCGGGAGACTTGACCATCCGCTGCTTCTCGCAGTACTCGCCGATGGAGTCGAACTTCGTCGCGCTCGTGAAGACCCTGCCGACCGTCGCGAGCTGGCGCTGGGAGAGATCGCGGTCCGTCGCGAGGCGCTTGCCGTCGTAGCCGCGCTTCTTCAGCCCCTTCATGACCCACTCGAAGAGGTCGACGGTGGCTCCCTGCTGGACCTTTCCCTGGTCGGGGTAGCCGCCTTCTGCAAACAGAAAGTCGAAGTAGTACTCCTGCCCCGTCGCCCACCAGGTCCGGACGAGATCCCGGTCGAGGGCCGGATGGAACCAGATGGTCGCCAGCCGGTCCGCCGGCAGGAAGACCGAAAAGGGCCGCTCCGTCGTCGTGTAGAAGAGCCCGGTGAAGTAGTTGATGTTGTTCGGATCGGTGAGCCAGGCGCCGGCGAAGCCGTTCTCGAGCATGTACGTCTGCAACGCCTTGGCCTTGGCCTGGTACCACTCGAGCGGGAGACGGTCGTAGGACGCGGGCTTCAAGCCGTCGTCGTCCTTCAGGAAGAGCGCCGCCGACTTCGAGCCGTCGATCCCGGCCCCGAGCCGCTGTGCCTGCGCCGTCGAGGCCACCGCCGACCCGACGGCCGCGCCGCCCGCCGTCACCAGGAAGGAACGTCGATCGAGCGTCATGTCATCTCCTCTTGTCTTGCGAAAAGTGGGGCCATCGTATCGGAAAAAACGTCACCGGATGGCCACCGCCAGCGTGTCGTGGTGGAGCGCAATCAGCGTGCGCAGGTACGGGCCGATGCGGTTGGCGCCCTCGAAGCCCGCAGCCTTCGCCGCCTCCTCCTGCTTCGCGGCCGGCGCATCGGCGCTCTCGGCATAGTGCTTGAGGTCACGGAAGGCACCGATCGTGAAGAGGTCCCAGGCCGCGCCAGCGTCCCGGACGAAGATGAGGTTGGTCGGCTGACCGAGCGCCTGCGAATACGCGTTCTCCATCTCCCGCTGGCGGTAAAGCTCGTGCTCCTTGCCGGGCAGCGCGATGAACATTTCGACGTGAAAGAAGCCGGCCTTGCCGAGCTCCCCCCGAACCCGCGCCAGGGGCGGGCCGCCGACGAAGACATCCTCCTGCCATGCGACGTCGTCCGCGAGCCTGGCCAGATCCCCGCTCGCGGCGTCCCGCGCTCTCTGCCGCCGAGCGACGCGGTCGGCCGCGTAATACTCGGCAAAGCTGCCCATCGGAAAGAGCAGCAGCAAGTCCCAGCGATCCCCCTGGCTGTGCCGCATCGCGATCGGCGGCTCGTCGCCACTGTCTTTGAGCCCCGGCCAGCCCGCCTTGTAGAGGTCCACGACCTCGAGGAGCTTGCCCGGAGCTGCCTGGATGAGCGTGGTCCGGTACAGAAAGCCGCTTTGCGTGGGCGCGGCCGGAACCGCCGCGGCGAGCCCGGCTGTCAGGGCGAGAATGGAAAGCCGCATTTTTCTACCATAATGGTAGAATTCTACCATCATGGGCTTGAACATCAAGGACCCGGAGACCGAGCGCCTGGCAGCGGAGGTCGCAAAGATGACCGGCGACACGAAGACCGGCGCGATCCGCTCGGCTCTGGCGGACCGTAAGGAGCGGCTCTCTTACCGCGTCGGAAGAAGGGATAAGCGCAACGAGCTCCTCCGAGTCCTCGAAGAGGAGATCTGGTCTGCGGTTCCCCGCTCTGTCCTCGGCAAGAGAATCTCCAAGAAGGAGCAGGAACGGATCCTGGGCTACGGTCCCGAAGGCGTGTGATCCTCGATACGTCGGCCCTGGTCGCGATTCTGATCCGAGAGCCCGGCTGGGAGCGGATCTTCGACCTTCTGACCGGGTCTCCGGCTGTCGGGGTGGGTGCACCCACACTGGCCGAGGCGGGCATTGTCCTGACCACGCGCATGGGCGTGGAAGGCAAAAGACTCCTCGCGCTCTTCGTCATGGAGTCCGAAATCGAGGTCGTGCCCTTCGGAGACGCCCACTGGAAAGCGGCGGCGGACGCCTACCGCCGATACGGCAAGGGCCGTCACCGTGCGGCTCTGAACTTCGGCGATTGCTTGAGCTACGCCGTCGCGAAGCTCGCCGGCCAGCCTCTCCTTTGCACGGGCCCCGACTTCCCCAGGACCGACCTCCCGATCGCGTGACTCGACCGACCGAAGGGCCTTTTCGGCCCGTCTGTGCTAACATTTTTGAATTGCAGTCATGAAATTCAGCACTGTAGTTGCGCGAAGCTTTTCGACGGCCGAGGCGGCGCGTCTGACCGGCCTGACGCCCAGGCAACTTGACCACTGGGACAGGCAGGGCTTCCTGCACCCGTCGATCGAGAAGGCGAACGGCTACGGGTCGACACGCCGCTACTCCTTCGCGGACGTCGTGCGACTGCGCGTGGCGGCGCGGCTGCGCGCCAACGGGGTCGGGCTGGCGCGAATCCGACGCTGCGCCCGGGCACTGGCGCGGCTGGATCCGGCGGCGGACCTCGGCCAGGCGCGCCTGCTGGTCGTCGGTTCGACGGTGCTTTGGGCGCGTTCGGACCGCGAGGTCGTGGATCTGCTCAAGGACGGGCAGCTCGTCCTGGTCTGTTCACTCGGAGACGCCGTGGCCGAGGCGGCCGGGGCCGTCGCCCGGCTCAACCGCGAGGCCGAGCGAGCCGATTCACACACCGCCAAGCCCGACCGGAAGACCACGTCGGGCTCCTAGCAGGGCCGGACCGCCGGGCGAGGACGATAGGAGAGTGTCAGTGACCGAAGAACTGGGCGCGCGGGTCGGCCGCCTTGCGCGGCTCGGACGCCAGCGCGACTTCCCCCTGGCCCGTTTCCGGAAGTCTCTCGACGCGATCGCCAGAAACGGCGAGCGCGCCGAAGTACTGCGGCTGCTGCTCTCCGAGTGGACCGGAATCCCCTTCGACGCCGAGGAAGCGCTCGCGCGCTGGGGCGAGATCGAGCGCCTGCTACCGGGCCTGCGCGAAAAGTTCGGCCCGCCGCTCGGCCTCCAGACCGTCCTGCTGCACCACCTTCACAGTCAGAAGGGCCTGTTGAAGGAGCCGCGCCTCGTTTCGGAGTCGGACCTGGCCGTCCTGCGCGTCAATGCCATCACGGATCCGCTGACCGGCCTCTACAACCGCCGCTTCCTGCTGGATCACCTCTCGCGCGAGATCTCGCGCGCGGAGCGAGCCGAGGGGATCCTCGCGGTCGTCCTCATGGATCTCAAGGGGTTCAAGTCGATCAACGACCGGCTCGGCCACCCGGTCGGCGACAGCGTCCTCGTGCGAACCGCGCGCGTCATCCGCGAGTCCCTGCGCGCCGTGGACGCGGGTTGCCGGTGGGGTGGCGACGAGTTCGTGCTCGCCCTTCCGAACACCGACATGTTCTCGGCTCTGGCCGTCGCCGAGCGGGTCCGCGACAGGATCGCCGCGATGGCGCTTCCCGCCCGCGGCGGCCTGGCTCTCGGCCTGCACTACGGCGTGGCCTCGTATCCGCACGACGGCAAGGGCACGGACTTCCTGCTCAAGGTCGCCGACCTGCGGTTGTACCAGTGCCGCGCACAGTCGGCCTTTGCCGCCTCGGCGCACCGCATGTACCCGCGCTTTGCGCCCGAGGACATGAGCGTGCGCGTCGAGGAGAAGGGACCGGGTCGAACCTGGATCGCGCCGGTCGTGGACCTCTCCTACGGCGGGCTCGCCTTCCGCGCGCGCAAGCAGGAAAAGTGGCCGCCGCGCTGGAAAGCGGAGATCATTCAGAAGCATGACCCCGAGAGGCACCCGATTCGGCTGCGTCCGATGCATTCGGCTCCCCTTCCCGGCGGCGGCGTGCGGGTTGGGTGCGCGTATGCCTGAGACGCCCGGCCGCGCCTCGACGCTCCGCGGGGATCGCGGGTGAGAAACGCGGCCTCCGCCGCTCATCGCGCCGCCGCCTCCGGCCTCTTCACCCTGTTCGCCCTCCTGGCGATCGTTCTCGGCCTGGGCGATCCGCGCCTTCTCGCCCTCGCGATGGGCGGAGCCCTCCTGTCGCTGTTCCTCCTGACGCGCGAAAACATCCTGGCGTCGCTGGGCCCGTTCGCCACGCCGCTGGCAATCGTGGCAGACCTCTCACTCCTCTTCTGCGCCATGTCGCTGACGGGCGGCGCGCTGTCGCCGTTCGCGCTCCTGCTTCCCACCGGCGTGGCGCTCTGCTGGCACTGCGAGGGCAAGCCCGCCGCGCGGTTCTTCGCCGCCGCGTCGCTCTTCGGCGTTGCGGCGCTCGTCGTTCTCGGCAACCTCCCGGTGGCGGGGGCCGCGCATCTCTTCCCGGTCGTGGGCGTTGCGCTCGCCGCCCCCGCGCTGCTCGTCGCGCTCGAGATCGCGGGTGCACGTCCCGGCGGAGGCGTCCGCGGCCGAGACCCGCGTGACTCCGGAGCCCGCCGCGCGCACCCCAGCCACCACATCCGGTGCCGCCGCAGCGACCCTCGCAGCCCTGCCCGTGGTCGCGGAAACGTCCCGGCGCGACCGCAAGGAGGAGATCCTCCACGACCTGCGCTCGCCCCTCTCGGTCATCCGCGTCTACACGGACCTCATCCAGGAAGCCGCGCGGCGGGGCGAGCTGCCGAATCCCGAGTACCTGGCGAACCTGACGCGCGAGATCGAGCTCGCCGAGCGTCTCGTCGGCACGCCCGCGCCCGAACCCGAGCCGATCGAGCGCGTGCCCGCACCCCAGAACGCGGATCTCGTCGAGATCCTGGGCTCGCTCGCGACCGCGTACCGGTTGGCGCATGGCGGGCGGATCCGCATCGAGTTCATCGCGGAGCGGCCTCAACTGCCCGTGCTGGCCGATCCGGTCGCCCTGCAGCGTGCCTTCCGCAACGTTCTCGACAACGCCATCAAGTACACGCCGGACGGAGGCGAGGTGCGCATCCGCGCGGGCGGCGCCGGCCCTCAGGCCTTCGTCGTCGTCAAGGACACGGGAATGGGAATGAGCCCCGAGGAGAGGGCCCGCGCGTTCGACTACGCCTTCCGGGGCGCCGGCGCGGTCGCTTCGGGCACGCGGGGCAAGGGCCTCGGCCTGGCGGTCACCAAGGAGATCCTGGAGGCCAACGGCGGCAAGATCTCGCTCTCGAGTGAAGCCGGGTACGGCTCCGAGGTCACCATCATGCTGCCGTACCAGCGGGGCGCGCGATGAAGCGGATTCTCGTCGTCGACGACGACCGCGAGATCTCGTCCGCCGTCCGCGAGCTTCTCCTTCCGGACGGCTTCGCAATCGAGTGCCCGGCCGACCCGCGCACGGCGCTCGTGGACGCGATCCGCGAGGCGCCGGACCTGGTCATCCTCGACGTCAACATGCCGGCCATGACCGGCTGGGAATTCTGCGCGATCCTGCGCCGCCAGTCCGCCACGCGCGAGGTCCCCGTGCTCTTCTTGACGGGCCGCTCCGAGGTCAAGGACCGCATCACCGCGATGCAGCTCGGCGGCTCCGACTTTCTCGCGAAGCCCTTCGGCGCGGAGGAACTGCGCCGGAAGGTCCGCTCGCTCCTGCACACTCTCGACGCCGTGGAGGAAGGATGAGGGCCAAACGCAGCACCGATCCGAGCGTCATCGCGGGGGCCTTCGCGCCGCCGGCCGAGCCGGCACACGACGGCCTCGACGAACTGCGCCGCGACCGGATCGTCTTCGACGCCGTCACGGGACTGCCGATCCATCCCTTCGACACGCCCGAGCGCATCGACGAGCGGATCGAGAGCCTCGGAGTCATCTACCTGCAGGTCGGAAAGTTCTTCGGTTTCGAGGAGCTCTTCGGCTGGGAGCAGTACGACCGCGTCCTCGCTGCTGTTTCCGAGGTCCTGCAGGACGACGTGCGGTCCTCGCGCCTGGCCCCTCACCTCCACTCGATCCGTTTTTCCGGCGCCGACGGCTTCTTCGTCCTCTACAACCTGCCGCCGGCCGGCCGCGGCGGCCGTGCCTCGGCGAACCTCGAGGAGGAGGCCGGGCGACTGCGCGGCAGCGTCACCCGACGCCTCCGCCAGACCCTCGAGGGCACGTCCGCCGACTTCATCAACATCCTCGCGTCGAGCCTCATGGCCGCGGACAACCCGCGCGTGAGGCCCGCGCGGCACGTGGTCCGCACGCTGCAGGAGGCGGTCAAGATCGTCACGCAGCGTCAAACGCACGAGAAGCTGGAGCTCTTCGCGGGGCTGAAGACCGTCATCGGGCAGAAGCAATTGCGCCCGGCCTTCCAGCCGGTGCGCCACCTGCCCGACGGCGCGATCATGGGCTACGAGGCCCTCATCCGCGGGCCCCAGGGCACCTCGCTCGAGCCTCCGACGGTGCTCTTCGCGGTCGCGCACGAAAACGAGATGGACGTCGAGCTCGAGACTCTGTGCCTCGAGACCGTCTTCGCGAACCTGCCCCGCGCGGTCTCCGACCGCCGCCTCTTCGTCAACGCCTCGGCGATGCTGCTTCGCCACCCGGTCTTTCTCGACGAGCGCAACCTCGCCTCGATCAACCGCAGCCACGCCGACATCGTCGTCGAGATCTCCGAGAAGGAAATGGTCCGCGACTACGACTCCTTCCAGGACGTGCTCGGACTCGTGCGGCGGGCCAACCTCAAGATCGCGATCGACGACGCGGGCTCCGGCTATTCGGGGCTCGAAGCGATCCTGCACCTGAAGCCCGACTACATCAAGGTCGCCGACTCCCTCGTGCGCAACATCCACGACGACGCGATCAAGCGCGAGATCATCGTCAGCCTCGCTGCGATCGGCAAGCGCATCGGCGCCGTGCTCGTGGCCGAGGGCATCGAGGTCGAGGCCGAGCGCAAGACGCTCGTCGAGCTCGGCATCGCGTTCGGTCAGGGCTACCTGCTCGGCCGGCCGTCCTTCCAGGTCAGCGCGCGCGCCGGGCGGGCGTAGACAATCTAGACGTCGCGCAGGCGCAGGGACACGGCCGCCGGAATTGCCTCTTCGCTCGCGGCCGGCGCGAGGGCTTCGTGCACTTCGGAGCCTTCGGCCTTCCCTTCGCGCGGCCGCCTTTCTTTGCAGCTTGTCCATGTATATGTCGGAGTAGAGGGGTCAGCCCTGCATTCGTGAACTCCCGACCTCGAGTACAGGGGTCAGCCCTGCATTCGTGAACTCCCGACCTCGAAGCGTGCCGCAATTGCCGACACGCGCGCGCGGAGTCTTGCGTCAATCTTCAGGGCGGCCTCAACTCTCTGAACGCCACGGATCAAAGTCGATTCGTCTCTGCCAAAATGCCTTGCCATCTGCGCGACCGGTATTCCGGCCTCTCCCCTTCCGACATAAGCTGCGATCGAGCGGACAAGCGATGCGCGGCTCGACTGTCCCGGGCGCACGAGATTCTCCATCGACACTTGCTCCGCGGATGCAACGAGCTCCGCCACCCGCGAAACCGTCCAACCACTCCTCCGTCGGAGACTCTCGCCCGCCTCGAGAATCACGCGTTCCGCGAATTCCTCGTCTCCCTTGACCGTTCTTCCGATCGCTTCAATCTCCTCGTACGACGGCCCAGCCGCCCCGTCAACAAGGCGCCGATACTTCGTCACGGCCTCGGTCCTGCTTCGACCCAGCATTCGAAGCACCCGTGCGAGATCCAGCCACTCGGGAGCCGTGCCACTGCGGTAGTGGCGGTCACTGGACCAGACGTAGTCTCTCGCTCGACCCACAAGACCCGCCTTCACCGGATTCAGGTGGATGTACCTGAGGAGGGCCAGGAGGTAGCGCTCCTTCTCGACCAGAAAGGCCCCGTAGCGACCCTGGAACAAGTGCCCCACACGATCGTGTCGACGATTGAATCGCTGACTGTAGAAAAACTGGAGGGCCAGCATGATTCGGCCTAAAGGGATACTCCCCCGTTCGAGGGCCAGATGAACATGATTCCCCATCAAGCAATAGGCGTACACGCGAAAACCGAACCGCTCCCGGCAGGTTGCGAGTCGGGCCAGGTACGTCTCTCGGTCGTGGTCGTCGCGGAAGATCGCTTTGCGCTCGTTGCCCCGCGCGACAACATGGTAAACGCCCCCCACGACCTCAAGCCTCGGCGGACGCGCCATGACTGGCCTCCCCATCGATCTGCGACCAACGCTCTCAATCAGGATTGTCGCAACGTGGGGAAAACGCGGGGAGGACCCGCTCACGCGACGGCTGTCAGGCGGGCCCAGAGTTCACGACTGCAGGGCTGACCCCATTCTGGCCGTTCTTCCAGGTCAGCGCGCGCGCCGGGCGGGCGTAGACAATCTAGACGTCGCGCAGGCGCAGGGACACGGCCGCCGGAATTGCCTCTTCGCTCGCGGCCGGCGCGAGGGCTTCGTGCACTTCGGAGCCTTCGGCCTTTCCCTTCGCGCGGCCGCCTTTTCTTTGCAGCTTGTCCATGTAGATGTAGAAGACCGGCGTGACGTAGAGGGTCAGCGTCTGCGAGAAGAGCAGGCCGCCGACGACCGCCAGACCGAGCGGCCGGCGTGACTCGGCCCCGGCGCCAAAGCCGAGCGCGATCGGGATCGTGCCCATCAGGGCCGCCATCGTCGTCATCATGATCGGCCGGAAGCGCACGAGACACGCCTCATAGATGGCCTTCTTGGCGGTCATGCCCTCGCGCTGTGCCTCGATCGCGAAGTCGACCATCATGATGCCGTTCTTCTTCACGAGACCCACCAGCATGATGATGCCGACGAAGGCGTAGATCGAGAGCTCCGTGCGGAACACCATCAGCGTCACGAGCGCCCCGAACCCCGCGAAGGGCAGCGCCGTCAGGATCGTGATCGGGTGGATGAAGCTCTCGTAGAGGATTCCGAGCACCATGTAGATCACGACGATCGCCACGATGAGCAGCAACCCGAGCCCCTGGACGGAGCTCTGGAACGCCTGCGCGGTACCCTGGAAGCTCGTCTGGATCGTGGCCGGAAGCGTCTGTCGGGCCATCCGATCGACGGCCGCCACGGCATCGCCCAGGGCGACTCCCGCCTTGAGATTGAAGGAGATCGTCACCGCTGGCAGCTGGCCCTGGTGCGCCACGTACAGGGGACCGATGTTCTGCGTGATCGTCGCGAGCGACGAAAGCGGAACGAGCTGCCCCGAGGCAGCCCGCACGTAGAGCAGCGAGACGGCATTCGCGTTGCCCTGGAACTCCGGCGCGAGCTCCATGATGACCTGGTACTGGTTGTTCGGCGTGTAGATGGTCGAGATCTGGCGCGTGCCATACGCCGTGTACAGCGCGTCCTCGATCTTCTGGCTCGAGACGCCGAGTGTCGCGGCGTGGTCGCGGTTGATCTCGATCGAGATCTGCGGATTCGAGAGCTGCAGGTCGCTCGTCACGTCCTGGATGCCCGCAATGCCCTTCATCTTCTGCTCGAGCAGCGGCGCGAACTTGTACAGCTCGGCCGTGTCCGAATCCTGCAGCGTGTACTGGTACTGGCTGCGGGAGATGCTCCCGCCGAGACGAATCGGAGGCGGCACCTGGAGGAAAGTCCGGATGCCGGGAATCCTGGCGAGCTGCGGACGCAGGTCCTGGATGATCTGCTCGGCCGAGCGCTTGCGCTGGGACCGCGGCTTCAACTGCGCGAACACGATGCCGGCGTTGCCGACGGCCACGCTGCCGCGGGGGCCACAGCTGGAGAGCAGGTTGTCGACGTCGGGATGACTGCGCAGGACGGCCGCCACCTGCTGCTGCTTCTCCTTCATGGCCGGGAAGCCGATGCCCTGCGCTCCCTCCGTGGCTCCGAAGATCACGCCCTGGTCCTCGGTCGGCAGGAATCCCTTCGGGATCTTGACGAAGAGCCAGCCCGTCGCCACCAGAATCAGGGCCGACACGGCGAGTACCTTCCCCGGGTTCTGCAAGGCCGGACCGAGGGTACGCACGTAGACGCCGAGCATCGCGTCGAAGCCACGCTCGCTCCACCGGTAGAGCGCACCATGCGCCTTCTCGTCCTCGTCCTCGTGCTTCAGGAACCGGCTGCAGAGCATCGGCGTCAGAGACAGCGAGACGAATCCCGACACGAGAATCGCCACGCCGATCGTCACCGCGAACTCCCGGAAGAGGCGCCCGATCACACCGCCCATGAAGAGGATGGGGATGAACACGGCGGCCAGCGAGATCGTCATGGACAGGATCGTGAAGCCGATCTCCTTCGAGCCCTTCAGCGCCGCCTCGAACGGCTTCTCGCCCCGCTCGATGTGGCGCACGATGTTCTCGAGCATGACGATGGCGTCGTCCACGACGAAGCCGACCGAGAGGGTCAGCGCCATCAGCGACAGGTTGTCGAGGCTGTAGTCGAGCACGTACATGACGGCGAACGTGCCGACGATCGAGAAGGGCAGCGCGAGGCTGGGAATCACGGTCGCCGAAAGCTTGCGCAGGAAGAGGAAGATCACGAGGACGACGAGCGCGAGCGTCAGCAGGAGCGTGAAACTGACGTCGTTGACGGAGTCCCGGATGGACGTCGACCGGTCGTACAGGATGTGCAACGTGGCCGCGGCGGGCAGCTGCGCCTGGAAGGTCGGCAGGAGCCGGCGCACGTCGCCAGCGACCTCGACGGTGTTTGTGCCCGGCTGCTTGAAGACCGCGAGCGAAATGGAGCGCTCGTCGTTGTACCAGGCGGCCGTCCGGTCGTTCTCGACGCTGTCGATCACGTTGCCGAGATCGCCGACGCGAATCGGCGACCCGTTGCGATAGCCCACGATCACCGGGCGGTAGCCGGGCGCGTCGAGGAGCTGGCCGTTGGCCTGAACCGTGAACGCAGTCAGCGGGCCGGCGAGAACGCCGGTCGGCAGGTTGACGTTGGCGTTCTGGACGGCGGTGGCTACCTCGTCGATGCCCACGCCGCGGCTTGCGAGCTGCCGTGGGTCCAGCTGCACGCGCACCGCGTACTTCTGCGGCCCGTAGACCTGCACCTGCGCGACGCCGGAGACCGTCGAAATGCGCTGCGCCATCATCGTCTCGCCGTAGTCGTCGAGCTGCGAAAGCGGAAGCGTCTTCGAGGTCAGGGTCAGGTAGAGCACGGGCTGGTCGGCGGGATTCACTTTCCCGTAGGAGGGCGGACTCGGCATGTTGGGCGGCAGCTGCCGCGCGGCGGCGGAGATGGCCGACTGGACGTCGAGCGCGGCGCCGTCGAGGTTGCGGGAGAGGTTGAACTGCAGGGTGATCTGGGTCGAGCCCTGCGTGCTCGTCGAGCTCATGTTGTCCAGGCCGGCGATGGTGGAGAACTGGCGCTCGAGGGGTGTGGCAACCGAAGATGCCATCGTCTCCGGGGACGCGCCGGGCAGGGCCGCGCCCACCTGGATCGTCGGAAAGTCCACGTTGGGCAGGTCCGAGACCGGCAGGAGCCGGTAGCCCATGATGCCGAAGATCAGGATGCCGGCCATGACGAGCGTCGTCGTGACCGGGCGGCGGATGAAGAGCTCGGAGAGGTTCATGAGTGCGTGGCCTCCGCGGCCTTCTCGGTTTGCTGGATCTCGACCTTGCTGCCCGGCCGCAGGCGCAGCTGGCCATCGGTCACGACGCGATCTCCGGCGGAGAGTCCCTTTTCGATGACCGTCCCGTCGGGGATCGACCGGCCGGGGGTGACCGGCCTCGGGTCGACGGTTTGGTCGGGCTTGAGCACGTAAGCATAGGAGCCCTGCTGCCCGGTCTGGACGGCGCCCGGCGGGGCGACGATGGCGTTCGACTCGGTCGAGAGCGTCAGCACGGCGTTGACGAACTCGCCCGGCCACAGCGCTCGGTTGGAGTTCTCGAAGGTCGCCTTGACCGTGATCGTCCCCGTGGTCCGATCGACGGTGTTGTCGATGAACGTCAGCTCGCCACGGGCAAGCGTCTTGCCACCCACCGGGTCCTCGGCGTCCATCGCGAGCTGGCCCAGCGCCTGCCGCCGGCGAATCTCGGCCAGATCCCGCTCGGGAACGGCTACGGAGACGTAGATCGGAACGATCTGGTTGATCGTGACGAGTGCGGCATCGTTGGCCTTGACGATGTTGCCGGCCTGCACCATCACGACGCCGGTCCGGCCATCGATGGGCGAGCGGATCGAGCAATACCCCAAATCGAGCCTCGCCCTCTCGACGATCGCCTCGTCCGCGCGCACGGTGGCGGCAAAAGCTTCGGCGTTGGCCTTCACACTGTCGTACTGCTGCTGCGTCACGTAGTCCTTCTTCACCAGGTCGACGTAGCGGGCCGCATCGGCCCGGGCGTTCGCGAGCTGCGCGCGATCGCGGGCCAGGGCCCCCTCGGCCTGTGCCAGGGTGGCCTCGTAGGGGCGCGGGTCGATCGAGAAGAGCTGGTCGCCCTTGCGAACGTCCTGGCCCTCGCGAAAGTGGACCTGCAGGATCTCACCGTTGACGAGGGCGCGGACGGCAACCGTACTGTAGGGCTGCACGGTGCCCACGTTGCGGATCTGGACCGGCACGGACTTGACGACGACGGTTCCGACACGCACCGGGACGAGCTCGGGCGGCGGCGCCTTCGGCGTCCGGCTGCACCCGAGAGCCCACGCAAGCATTCCGAGGGTGAGGAAAACACGCCCGCTCGCCGACCTCATGGAATCTCCTGCTTCTGCGCACTCGCGCCGGTGATCTCGGCCGCCCTGGGTACGAGGGCCCCCGTGGAATGCGCCAGCTGCGCCATCGCGAGAAACCACAGCGACCTCGCCTGCACTTCCTCGGCACGCGCGTCGGCGAGTTGTCCCTCGGTCGTCAGAAGGTCCAGGATGCTTCCGACACCCGCCTTGTAACGGCCCCGATTCACTTCCGCCGCCTGGGTCGCGCTCGCGAGAAGATCGCGCGACGTGTTCACGCGCTGCGTGGACGTCTGCACCGCGTAGTAGCTCGCCCAGACGCTCAGGATCACCTCGTCGGCGACCCGCTCCGCGCTCGCCTTCGCCAACTCCGCCTGCTCGCGCGCCTTCTGTGTCTTGTAGACCGTGTCGAACCCGGTGAAGACCGGAATTCGCAACGTGATCAGGCCCGCGTAGTTTGTCGAGAACGGATCGGGCGAGCTCGCCCGGGTGTAGAAGGTGCGATTGCCCAGCGCGTCGAGCGTCAGGGTCGGAAGCCCCTCGGCCAGGACCGATTGAATGTGACTCTCGGCGGCAAGGGCGCGAAACCGGGCGGCGGCCAGGTCCGGCCTCTGGGTGACGGCCTTTGCGATGAGCTCGTCCACGCTCTTCTTGACCATGTCGAGCGGCAGCTCTTGCGGTAGCTCCCCCACGTCCACGGGCACGCTCGCGGGCACGCCGACGGCCGTCGCGAGGGCGCCGCGGATGATCTGCACCTGCCCCTGCGCGTCCTGCAGGTTCAACTCGTTCTGGGAAACGACCGTTCTCGCCTGGAGCACGTCGGCGATCGTCGCCACACCGGCCCGGTGTCGTTCTTCGGCCGCATCGAGGTTGCGCTTGGCCTCTTCGAGATTCGCCTGACGGGCGACGACGAGGGCCTTGGAGTTCAGGTACCCGTAGTAGGACTGCGCGATCCGGAGAACAACGTCCTGGATGGCCGTGTTGTGCGTCCAGTCGGCGGCGTACAGGGCGCGGGTCGCTTCTTCGACGTCCGCTTCGCGGCCGCCGAAGTTGAAGAGGAGCCACGAGGTCGCAACCGAGGGGCCGTACGTCGTATCCAGATACGTAAATTGGCCTCCGTCGGCCGACTGCTTCTGTCGCTCGACGACTCCGTCGATCTCGATCGTCGGGAAGTAGAGCGAGCGTTTCGAGCCGACCTCCGCAGCCGCGGCACGCGCAAACGCCCAGGCCTCGCGCGTGGCCGGATTGGCGCGCAGGCCCACGTCCACGAGCTGAGCCAGGGAAAGCGTCGTGCCCGGCTTCAAATACTCCTCGGGAATCTGCAGCGCGCTCTTATCCGTCGGCGCCGGAGGCATCTGCGCCTTTGCGGACGGCGTCCACGGCTGGTACGACGACCGGGACACCGACTCGCGGATCGTCTTGTCCGGCAGCGCCGTGCATCCCACGCCGAGCAGGATCGCGAGGGCGACCCCCCGTCTCATGCTTCCCTCCGCTCGACGCCGGCGAGGAATACGTTCATCACCGTCGCGACGAGCTCCTCGAGCGTGTCCTGGGGCCGGCGGAAGAGGTTCGCCGAACGCACCATCCCGAGGAAGAGCTCGGCTCCGATTCGGGCATCGATACCCGTGAGCTCGCGCCGCTCGATGCCCGAGAGAATGGTCTGCTGCACAAGGCGCAATATCGGCTCGCGCCGATTCATCAGTTCGTCCTGGCGCTCGGGGTGTTGCTCGTCGCGCTGGAGCAGCGGGTAGATGTAGCGACGGTCCCAGAAGAAGCTCAGGATTTCCGTCGCGACACGCTCGAGCCGCTCCGGCGCGGAAGCTTCGGGCGGCAGAGCCTTCTCGATGACGGCCACGAGGCTGTCGATTCCGTAGAGGATCGTCGCGAAGTAGAGCTCGTTCTTGGTCTCGAAGTACCGATAGATCGTGCCCTTACCGATTCCAGCGCTCGCGGCGATGTCGTCGATCAGAACCTCGTGAAACGGGCGCCCCGCGAAAACGCGGGACGCGGCTTCCAGGATCGCCTGCTCTTTTATTGCGGTCCTGACTCTTCCCATCGCCCCTTCCTGATTGTGAGACTGACCAGTCAGTTCCGGATCATATGCCGGCCAAAGTGACTTCCAGGCGGCTAGATCGCTCGAAGCGCTAACGGCTTTAACGTTGACTTGTTATGAAACTAGTGTATCTTAGTTAACGTAGTTAAGTTCAGGAGGGCGAGAACGTGGGTACTTTGGAGCGGCGCGAACGGGAGCGGCAGGAGTTGCGGGCGAGCATCCTCGATGCCGCCCGGGAGTTGTTTGCCGAGCAGGGTTACGAGGCCGTGACGATGCGCAGGATCGCCGAGCGCATCGAGTATTCGCCTACCGCCATCTACTTTCACTTCAAGGACAAGGAGGCTCTGCTCCGGGAGATCTGCGACACCGATTTTGGAGCGCTCGCCTACGAGTTCCAGAAGATCGCCAGGATCTCCGATCCGGTCGAGCGGCTGCGGCAGATCGGACGCCACTACGTCGCCTTCGCGATCGATCACCCCAACCACTACCGGCTCATGTTCATGACCCCGCACCCCGCCTCGATGCGGGCCGAAGACAGCCGGATCGCAAAGGGAAACCCGGAAGAGGACGCCTACGCATTCCTGAAGGCCACGGTCGAGGAAGCGATCGCCGCGGGCCGGCTGCGACCCGAGTTCGCGAACCCCGATCTCGTCTCGCAGATGGTCTGGGCGGGCACGCACGGCGTCGTCTCCTTGCAGATCGCCAAGTGCAACGACGACTGGGTCGCCTGGTGCGACGTCCGGGAGACCGCGCATGCCCTGATCGACGTCATGATCGGCGGCCTCGTGCGGCAGGAGGGCTGACGTGGTCGATCTCGCGACGAAGAGCCTTCTCCACGACAAGCTGCGCTTCGTCATCACCGTGTCGGGGGTGGCGTTTGCCGTTGCCCTCGTCTTCGTGCAGGTGGGGCTCTTTCTCGGCCTGCTCGACAACGCCTCGGTCACGATCGAGCACATCGACGCAGACCTCTGGGTGACGTCCCGCAATACGCCGAACGTGGACTTCGCCCACACTTTTCCCGACACCGCGGTCAAGCGGGTGCGCGCGGTCCCCGGTGTGGCGCGCGCGGACAACCTGATCGTCTGGTTCGTCACCGTCAATCTGCCCTCCGGCGCCCAGGAAGGCTCCCTCGTGTATGCGCTCGAGGACTTCCGCCGATGGAACATCCCCTGGAACGTGGAGACGGGAAACCTCGGGGACCTCAAGCGCGGCCAGTACTTCTTTCTCGACGACTCCGCCGTCAAGCGCTACGGGGCCTTCGAGGTCGGCGAGTACCGCGAGATCCTCGGTCAGCGAATGAAGATCATCGGCCGCACCCGTGACGCCCGCTCCTTCACCACGACACCGATCTCGTTCGTGGACTTCGAGCGGGCGCAGACGCTCAACCCGCAGTCGCTCCAGGGCAAGACGACGTATGTCCTCGTCAAGCTCGCGCCGGGCGCCGATCCGGCGGCCGTGAAGGCCGAGATCGCGCGGCGGCTGCCCTACAACGACGTCTACACGAAGAAGGAGTGGGCCGCCCGCTCCCGCAACTACTGGGTGCAGTCCACCGGCATCGGGCTGAACATGTACATCACGGTCTTCCTCGGATGCCTCGTAGGAATCGTGGTCGTCGCGCAGACCCTCTACACCTCCACGATGGAGCACATCAAGGAGTTCGGCACGGTCAAGGCAATCGGCGGCGGCAACCTCGAGATCTACAAGATCCTGGGCAAGCAGGCTTCGATCGCGGCCGTGGCCGGTTTTTTCGTCGGCGCGCTCATGGCGTACGCGATGCAGCCGGCGATCGCGAAGATCGATCTCAAGCTCATCATCACGCCCGGCTTTGCCGCCATCGTGTTCGTCGGAGCGCTCTGCATGTGTCTGGGAGCCGCGATGATCTCGTTCCGGAAGGTTGCCTCGATCGATCCGGCGCTCGTGTTCCGTGGATGACGGAATGCGGGATGCGGGATGCGAAGGGAATGCGAACATGAAGGTTCTTGAAGCCACCGGGGTGACGAAGGAGTTTCGCGAGGGACGCGGGGAGTCGGTCTCCGTGCTCCGGGGCGTGTCGCTCGAGCTCGCCCGCGGCGAGATCGTCTCGCTCGAAGGGCCATCGGGATCGGGCAAGACGACGCTGCTGTCGATCCTCGGCTGCATCCTCACGGCATCGTCGGGCCGCGTCATCGTCGACGGCGAGGAGGCCGATTCCCGGCGGCCGTCGCGCCTGCCGGAGATGCGCAAGAAGTCGATCGGCTTCGTGTTCCAGCAGTTCAATCTCTTTCCTTCCTTGACGGCAGTCGAGAACGTCGAGTACGCGCTGAACGTCAAGGGCGCGAAGGGGATGGCGGCGCGCCGCGAAGCCGAGCGCGTGCTGGACGCCGTCGGGCTCTCCGATCGCCGGGACTTCCTGCCGCGCGACCTGTCCGGCGGCCAGAAGCAGCGGATCGCGATCGCCCGCGCGCTCGCGGGCCGCTCGCCGATCCTGCTCGCCGACGAGCCGACGGCCAACCTGGACTCCCAGATCGGCGCCCAGATCCTCGAGATGTTCCGAGCCCTCGCCAAGAAGGAGGACCGGGCCCTCCTCATCGTCACCCACGACCCCAAGGTCCGCACGATCGCGGACCGCGTCCTGCGCATCCACGACGGTCTGATCGCCGCCGAGGGCCTGGCCGCGTAACTAAGGAGACCACCATGAAAAAGAGCTTTTGGAATCGAGCTCTCTGGCCGATCGTCGGCCTCCTGCTCGTCGCCGTCGTCGCCCTTCAGGCGCACGCGGCCGGATCGCCCTCCCACCGCTCGACCACTGCGGTAGGGCCCGCGCGGCCCCTGCCCCCCGATCACGTCGCGGCCGAGGGCCGTGTGGTCGCCTATCCGGGCGCCGAGGTGGTGGTCGGAACCGACCTGGCCGGAACGATCGTAGTACTCAGGGTGCAGGAGAAGGACCGGGTCCGGAAGGGCCAGCTTCTAGCGGAATTGCGCTCCGACGACCATCGCGCCGCCCTGGCCGAGGCCCGGGCGCGCGTCCTGGAGGCCGAGGCGGACATCCGGCTGGCCGAGTCCGAGGTCGAGCGCGCCCGCACCCTCTGGGACAAGGCGGTTGGCTCCCGGCAATCCCTCGATCGCGCCGAGCGCGACGTGGAGACCGCGCGGGCCCGCCGGGCGACGGCCGCGGCCACCGCGGATCGCCTCGAAGCGGTTCTCGCCAAGACGCGGATCGTGTCTCCCATCGACGGAGTCATCACGGCGCGGCACGCCGAGGCGGGCGAAACGCTGGAGGCCGGCAAGAAGATCGTCACCGTCGTCGACCTCTCGAAGACGCGGGTCGAGGCCGAGCTCGACGAGTTCGACGCCGGACGCGTCGGCCTGGGCGACGAGGTCCGGGTCATGGCCGAGGGCTATGACGGCAAGTCCTGGCGAGGTAAGGTCGAGGAGATTCCCGACGGCGTGGTCGGGCGCCGATTGAAGCCGCAGGACCCGGGCAAGCCCGAGGACACGCGGGTCCTGCTCGTGAAGGTCGCGCTGCTCGAACCCACGCCGCTCAAGCTCGGGCAGCGCGTGGAGATCCGGATCGACAAGCTATGAAGGGGAGACGGGCGATGATCAATTGCGAGAAGGGACCTCAGAACCTTCAGTGCCGCGGCGCCGACTCGAGCGACGCCGTCGTTCCTCTGGACTCCTCGGGCGAGCGCGACTTCCTGCGCGAACGCCTCGCTTTCTACGCCCTGGTGACGCTGTGCGCGTCGCTCGGGTTCTTCATCGCGGGCTTTGCGATCGAGACGCTCTGGCCGGCACCCGCCGGGGGAGCCCGGATCCTCTCGCGGCCCGACCTTCTCTTTCATCTCGCCGCCTCGACGGTGCTTCTGGTCGTCTGGCTGGCGGCACGTCCGGGAGGCCTGTCGGAGAACGCGCTCCGGGTCGTCGACGCCGGCGGCACGATCGCGGCTCTCGGCCTGTTCGCCTGCATGGCGGGCAGCATGCCGGGCGCCTGGCGCCCGGAGATGATGTTTCTGCTGATCGCGATCACGATCCTGCTCTACCGGGCCGCGACCGTTCCCGGCTCTCCGACGCGCACCGCCTGGATCTCGGCGCTCTCGACGGCGCCGGCGCCGGTCCTCGCTGCCTGGACATTCGCCTCGAGCTCCGCGATCTCGCGCGGTTCTTCCGTCGCCTACGCGACACTCTGGGCCGCCCTGACCGTGGCGCTCTCGACCCTCGTCGCGTACGTGACGTTCCGCCTGCGGCGGTCGGTCGCGAAGGCGAGGAAGCTCGGGCAGTACACGCTGACGGAAAAGATCGGGGAAGGCGGCATGGGAATCGTCTATCGCGCCGAACACGCGATGCTGCGCCGCCCGACGGCAATCAAGCTCCTGCCCCCGAGCAAGGCGGGCGAGGACAGCCTGAAACGCTTCGAGCGGGAAGTCCAGTTGACGGCTCGCCTGACGAATCCTCACACGGTCTCCGTCTACGACTTCGGCCGCACGCCCGACGGAGTCTTCTATTACGTCATGGAATACCTGGACGGCGTGGACCTCGAGACCCTCGTGGAGGAGTCGGGCCCTCTGCCGCCCGGCCGGGCCGTGCGCATCCTGCGCCAGGTCTGTGCCGCCCTGTCCGAGGCGCACGGCATCGGCCTGATCCACCGCGACATCAAGCCCGCGAACATCATCCTGTGCGAGCGCGGCGGCATTCCCGACGTCGCCAAGGTCCTCGACTTCGGCCTCGTGAAGGACGTCTCGGACACGGCCAACCCCGGGCTCACGGCCGAGAACGTGCTCCACGGCACGCCGCAGTACATGGCTCCCGAGGCCATCCGGGACTCGCGGAGCTCGGATCCCCGCAGCGATCTCTACGCACTCGGCGCCGTCGGGTACTTCCTGCTGACGGGAACGCCGGTCTTCTCGGGACGCAGCCCCCTGGAGACCATCCACCACCATCTGCAGACCGAGCCCGAGCCTCTGGCGCGGCGTCTCGGAAAGCCCGTGCCCGAGCAGCTCGAGGCCCTGATCCTCGCCTGTCTGGCCAAGGATCCCGATGGCCGGCCCGAGAGCGCGAAGGCGCTCGCCCGGGCGCTCGGCAGGTGCGAGGACGTGCAGCCGTGGGACGAAGCCGGCGCGATCGGTTGGTGGCACGCGCGGGCCCAGCGGAAGAGCGCGGCCAAGACCGCTTGACACGACCGAAGCGGCGCGCGGGATAGCATTTCGCCGTGCGTGCCCTTCGCGGACTCGAACGCTTCCTCTGGATCGCGGGTGCCTTGCTGCTCGCCGTGTGGGCCGCGGCGCGCATCCACTCCCGCGTGGGCTCGCAACGGGACCTCGAACGCTTCGCGCAGGTACGCCGCACCCCGACGATTCGCGCGCTGCCCGGCGAGACCGCGCCCGACTACGGCCTCTGGTCCAAGGAGCGCGTCGCCGCGTACGAGGAGTCCCTCAAACGCAAGACCGCCGACCCGCTGGCCGTGCTGCGCATCCCGAAGATCGGCCTCGAGGTCGCGGTCCTCGAGGGCACGGACGATTTCACCTTGAATCGCGCGGTCGGCCACATCGAGGACACGGCGAAGCCGGGAGAAAAGGGCAACGTCGGAATCGCCGGCCACCGCGACGGGTTCTTTCGCGGCCTCAAGGACGTCGTCAAGGGCGACACGATGGAGCTCGAGACGGTGGCGGGTCGGCAGACCTACCGCGTGGATGACATCTGGATCGTCAAGCCCGAGGACGTGCAGGTGCTGGACCCGACCCCGCATCCGGCCCTCACGCTCGTCGCCTGCTATCCCTTCTACTTCGTCGGGCATGCCCCGCAGCGCTACATCGTGCGGGCGGTCCGCCAGGACGACTCCGCCGGCAACCCGTAGAATCGCTCCCGCGTGCCGTCTTCCAGTGCCCGGGCGCCGTACCTCGCCCTCGTCCACCGCGACTACCGGCGGCTGATCGTCTCCCAGCTGCTCTCGCTGACTGGATCGCAGATGCAGGTCGTCGCGATCAACTGGCACGTGTACCTGCTGACGAAGTCGCCGCTCGCCCTCGGCTTCGTGGGCTTGACCCGTGTCGTGCCGATCGTCGCGTTCTCGCTGTGGGGCGGCGTGGTCGCTGACCGCCACGACCGGCGCAAGGTCATGATCGCCACACAGCTCGCCATGACGGCCGTCGCGCTCGCTCTGGCCGCAACGACCTTCGCCAACCGGGAAACTCTCTGGATGCTGTACGCGTTGAACGCCCTCTCGGCCTCCGCCGTCGCCTTCGACGGCCCCTCGCGCCAGGCGCTCATCCCGCGCCTCGTGCCGCCGGAGGACCTGCCGGGCGCCCTGACCCTGAATCTTTCGGTCTTTCAGGCCTCGCTCATCGGCGGGCCGGCGCTGTCCGGCATCCTGATCGCACATGCGGGACAGGGAACGCAGGGTCTCGCGCTCATCTACATGCTCAATGCGGCCTCGTTTCTGGCCGTGATCTATGCCCTGGCGACCATGCGCACCTCCGGCGCCCCGGAATCCGCCGCCGGCCAGACGGAGGGCTGGTCGGCGCTCTCCGAGGGCCTGCGGTTCGTCTTCACCACGCCCCTCATGGTCTGGACGATGGGGCTCGACTTTCTGGCGACCTTCTTCTCGGGGGCCATGTCGCTCTTGCCGATCTTCGCGGACCAGGTTCTCCGTGTCGGCGCCCGCGGCTACGGAATTCTGGCCGCAGCGCCGGCGGTCGGGGCACTCGCGGGCTCGCTGCTGCTTTCGGTACGCCCGCTTCCGGCCCGCCAGGGCCGCATCTTTCTCTGGTCTGTCGGCGCCTACGGTGCCACCACGGTCGTCTTCGGCCTCTCGCGCAGCTTCACGCTCACGCTCCTCGCTCTTGCCGCGACCGGTTTCGCCGACGCGATCTCGACCGTGATCCGTCAGACGCTGCGCCAGTTCATCACGCCGGATCGGCTGCGGGGCCGGATGACCTCCGTCAACATGATCTTCTTCATGGGCGGCCCGCAGTTGGGCGAGCTCGAGGCCGGCTTCGTCGCCTCGCTCTTTGCGTCGGCCGTTGTCGGCGTCACCGTCTCCGTCGTTTCGGGAGGCGTGGCCACCATTGCGATCACGACCGCCATCGCCGCCGCGGCCCCCATGATCCGCCGCTACGACTTCCGGGAGAGCATCGCGGAGGAACGCCTCACTCCGGAGTGACTGCCGGTCCAACGATCTCCCCTTGCGCAACGTACTAGTGTAGTAGTACACTAGTACACTAGGCATGAGCACCCTGCGCATCGACCCGACCGACGCCACACCGATCTGGAGCCAGATCGAGGAGGGCGTTCGCCGTCTCGTCGCCTCGGGCTCCCTGAAGCCCGGGGCGCCCGTGCCGTCAGTGCGCGACCTCGCCAGGGATCTCCGCATCAATCCGGCCACGGTCGCCAAGGCGTATCAGCGCCTGACGGAAGCCGGCGTGCTCGCGGTCCGACGCGGCGAGGGGACGTACGTCGCCGAGGCGCCGCCGGCGATGAGCCGCGCCGAGCGCGCGCGGATCCTCCGCGAGTCCGCGGGCCGCTACGCCAATCTCGCCGCGACACTCGGCGTGACGCGAGACGACGCCGAGGAGACGTTTCGGGCCGCCTGGCCGAAGGGAGGCAAGTCATGACGGACCCGATCCGCGTGGAACACCTCACCGTCCAATACGGGCGCTCGACGGCGTGTCGGGACGTGACGTTCACGGTCACACCCGGCTCGGTGTATGCCCTGCTCGGCAGAAACGGCGCCGGCAAGTCGAGTCTGGTGCGTTGCCTGCTCGGGCAGCAGCGCCCCGCGGAAGGCCGCGCGCTGATCTTCGGCGCGGACTCGTGGACCACGCGGCAGGCCGCGATGGCACGGATCGGCGTCGTCCCCGAGGAGCCGGATGCTCCGCCGGCGATGACCGCACGCGAGCTCTCGGACTTCTGCCGGCGCATCTACCCGCGATGGGATGGCGCCGGCGTCTCGTCGCGCCTCGCGCGGTTCGGCGTGCCGGACCGAATTCCCTTCGGTCGCCTCTCCAAGGGCCAGAAGGGCGAAGTCCTCCTGGCGCTTGCCGCTCGGTCATGCTCCCGAGCTCCTCGTACTCGACGACCCCACGCTCGGCCTCGACGTCGTCGCCGCGACGCGCGCTCCGCGAGGAGATCGTCGGCGAGCTCGCCGACCGCGGCACGACGGTCTTCCTCACGACACACGACCTCGCCGGCTTCGAGGGCCTCGCAACGCGGGTGGGGATCCTGAAGGAAGGTGCGCTCCTTCTCGACGAGGACATGGAGACGCTCAAGACGCGGTTTCGGCGGATTCGCTATGCGAACCGCCTGACGGAGACACGAACGGCCTTCGGCACGGAGCTCGACGCCTTCGACGCCGTGCGCGTGAAGGTCCGGGGCTGGGGCATCGACGCCGTCGTCGCGAACTTCGACGAGGCGGCCTTTGCCCGCTTTCGCGAGATCGACGGCGTCGAGGACGCCTCGGCCGAAGCGATGCCACTCGAAGAGATCTTTCTCGCGGTTGCCGGGGAGACCGCGCAAGCCGCGGGCGTGGAAAATGGAGGTACGTCATGAGAGGTCTTCTGGCGGTCGCGCGCCGAGAGATCGTCGAGCGGCGGATCGTCCTGGCCGCCGCCGTACTCGCCGGCCTCGTCCCCATCGCCGTTCCACTCGCGCGCGGGCTCGGCGGCGACGGCGCCCTCGAGGTGCGGAGCTGGACAGCCTTGCTCCTGTCCCTCGCGTTTGGGGTCGGCTCTTCCCTGGGATACGGCGCAACGATGCTCGCCCCCGCCATTGCGAGCCGCCGGATCGCGTTCGACTTCGCCCGGCCCCTGTCAGCCTTCGCCATCTGGGGCGGTCGACTCTCCGCCTCGGTGGTCCTCGCCGCCGCAACGGCTGCGATCGTATGGATGCCGGCGTCGATCGCCGGTTCGAAATTCCCCGCCGAGGAATTCTTCCCGGAGGCGCGAGTCGCCCGGTTCTGGCCGTTGCTCGCTCTCGCGATCCTGGTGATCCTGTTCTGCCTGTCTCATGCACTGGCAATTGCCGTCCGCTCGCGGTCGTCGCGGCTCGCGCTGGACGGCATTCTGGTTGTCCTCGCGGGATTCGGAGTCGCGGCAGCGCTCAGGCAGCTTCCGTCCTTCCTGGCCCACGGGCCTCTCCTTGGCGCCGAAGCCGCCCTCCTCGGGGTCACGGCCCTGGCTCTGCTGGCGGCCGGCCACGCGTCGGTAGCCTCCGGCCGGACCGATATCAGTTCGGCCCATCGGGCTCTGTCGCTGACGCTGTGGGCCCTGGTGGGCTCGGCAGTCCTCGGGGTCAACGTCTACGCCTCGTGGGTCATGGGGGCCGGACCGCGGAACCTCGAGGCGGACTTCTGGGTCTCGCCGGCCGAGCGGGGGCCCTGGGTCGCGATCTCCGGTAGAGCTCGAGGAGCCGACGCCGACTTCCTCTTCGACACGGCAACGGGCCGCTTCTTCCGTGCAGTCGTTCGGTGGCTTCCACCGCTCGTCTCCGGCGACGGAAGGCGCGCGGCGTGGCTCCAGGCTAGTGACCGTGGCGGCCCCTTCCCGCTCTGGACCTGGCGCCTGGACGATCCCTCGGCCAAACCCGCACGCACGCGACTGCTGCTGAACGGGTACCCATCGATCATGGCGCTGTCCACCGACGGCTCCCGCCTCGCGACGCTCGGAGCCGGGGTGCTATCGATCTACGATCTCGCCTCGGAGCGCGACCTGGCGTCGCTCCGAATTCCGTTGAACGACCAGGAGCGGATGCAGGGACTCTTCGTCGACAATGACCGGTTTCGGCTGTATCGGACGCAGAAGGCCGGACGCATCGAGATCCTGGAGCTCGACGTCGTCTCGCGCGCCGGCCGCCAGCTCGGCGAGGTCGAAGGGCTCGATGGTCCTCGGTTCTTCTTCGCGATCGGCCCGTCCGGAGATCGGATCGTCACCCTCGACGAGACCGACGGCCGCGTGCGCCTGTTCGACGGCGGCCACGGGACGTTGATCGCGACGCTCTCCCACCCGCCAGCAGAGAGTCTCTGGCCGAAGTTCCTGTCGGACGGCCGCGTCGTTCTGGTGGAGCGGGTCTCCGGAAGCATGCGCCTGCGAGTCTTTCGGCCGAACGGCGAGGAAGAAGGGGTAACGGCGCCGCTCGCCGGCCGGAGCGCCGTGATCGGCGGCGAGGCCGCGCCGGGCCTGCTCGTGGTCGGCATCGCCGATGAGGCCTTCCGTTACGCCTCCTGGCTCGTCGACATCGGCGGCAAGACGCCTCGCAGGTTTGCCGATGACCTCCGCCCCGTTTCGGGGCTCTTCGAGTTTCCAGCGGTCGGCAGCGAGGCGACGCGGCTCTTCTACGGATCCGGGGGAGCGCTCGTCCACCTCGATCCCCTGACCGGCGAGCGCCGCACCCTGCTCGGCGGACCCTAGCCGAACAGCTCTGCTATCGTCCTGCCCCGTGGCGGGGTTCGAGCGCATTGCCGGCGAGCTGACCTGCGACGGCGTCTCGCTCGACGCGATCACGCGGGCCGCGGGCACTCCCGCCTACGTTTACAGCCGGGCGACGATCGAAAAGCAGTTCCGGCGGTTCGACCGGGCGCTCGCGTCCGTGCCGCATCTGGTCTGTTACGCGGCCAAGGCCAACTCGAATCTCGCGATCCTGCGCCTGCTCGCGGCGCAGGGCGCCGGCGCCGACGTCGTCTCGGGCGGAGAACTGCGGGCGGCGCTCGAGTGCGGCATTCCCGCGGACCGGATCGTCTTCTCGGGCGTGGGCAAGAAAGAGGAGGAGATCCGGTCGGGCGTGGAAGCCGGAATTCTCGCCTTCAACGCCGAATCCGAGAGGGAGCTCGAGAAGATCGACACGATCGCCGGCGCCGCGGGTCGCCCGGCCCGCGTGGCCCTGCGCGTCAACCCCAACATCGACTCCGGCTCGCATCCCCACATCGCGACCGGGCTCGCGCACAACAAGTTCGGCATCGACATCGCGCGCGCCCGACAGATCTACCGGCAGGCGCGCCGCCTCGCCAATCTGAAGATGTGTGGCCTGCAGGCACACATCGGAAGCCAGATCCTCGAGCCCGGGCCGCTCACGGAAACGGCCCGGGAGCTCGCGCGCCTCGCCGCCGAGATCCTCGCCGACGGGACCCCGCTCGAGACGCTGGATCTTGGCGGCGGAATCGGCGTCGCGGAGTCGGAGGAGGAGACGCTCTCGCCCGAGGCCTATGCGGCCGCGGTCCTGCCACCGCTCACCGGGCTCACCCTGCGGATCCTGACCGAGCCGGGGCGCGCGATCGTGGCGCGCGCGGGGGCGCTGCTGACCCGCGTGCTCTACGTCAAGGAGAATCGCGGCAGGAACTTCGTCGTCGCCGATGCGGCCATGAACGATCTGCTCCGGCCCGCGCTCTATAGCGCCACACACCCGATCGAGCCCGTCGTGCCGCGCGGCGAAGCTTTCACGGCGGACATCGTCGGGCCCGTCTGCGAGACCGGTGACTTCTTCGTTCGCGATGCCACGATCGCCCGACCGCAGGAGGGGGATCTGCTCGCCATCCTGAACACCGGCGGATACGGCTTCGCGATGGCATCCAACTACAACTTCCGCGGGCGCGCGGCCGAGATACTCGTCGAGAACGGGGGGTTCCGCATCGTGCGCCGGCGCGAGACCTACGAGGATCTGGTGCGGCTCGAGCGGGAGTAAAATCGCCCCGCTCATCTCGATGAATCATCGCTGGCCGTGTCTCGCCCTGGCACTCACGCTCATCGCCGCCACGCTCCGCGCGGCGGGGCCGGCGCCCGTCGTCCGCGTCCCGGGATCGCCCGATCGGCCACTCGACCCATCCTCGCTGCTCGGAAGCGGTCAGCGCGACGTCCGGCTCGAGAACAGCCAGGGCGACGTCACGGTCTACCACGGCCTCCCCTTGCTCGAGGTCCTGGAGAAGAGTGGGCTCGACCTGAAAACGATGGCCGGCGAGCGCAAGTCCGCCGCCGAGGTCGTCCTCGCAACCGCCCGCGACGGCTACACGGTCGTCTTCTCCATCGGGGAGCTGCGCCTGAACCGGGCCAACCCGAAGATCTTCCTCGTCAGCGAATCCGCGAGCGGCCCGCTCCCGGACAACGAGGGCCCGGTGCGCCTGATCGTCTACGGAGACGTCGTGCGCTCGGCCTACGGTCTGGCCCGCATCGAGCTCCGGACCCTCGCCGAGAACGCCCGTGAAGGCAGGAAGTGACCCGGCCCGAGACTCGACGAGCGGCTCACCACCCACCTGTCATCCCGAGGAGCGCAGCGACGAGGGATCCCCTTCTTGGCCACGCCTCGTCTCGAAAGGGATCCCTCGCCTCGCTCGGGAGGACAGGGCTGGGGCATGGGCAAGACCGCCCCGTCGGAAAGACGCGTTTGACCCCCCGCCCCCCTTCCTCTAAACTGCCCCGCCCGCGGTGGGTGTAGCTCAGCTGGTTAGAGCGCCAGACTGTGGATCTGGATGTCGAGGGTTCGAATCCCTCCACTCACCCCAGTATTTGCTTTGTTCTTTGCGCCCGTAGCTCAGTCCGGATAGAGCGTTAGCCTCCGGAGCTAAAGGTCGCGCGTTCGAATCGCGCCGGGCGCACCATATTTTCCAACGACTTAGCTGAACCCTCTCCCGCTCCGGACCCCCGATTCTCCGGGTTTGCGGATCGGGACTTCGTTGGAGGGCTGTATGCCCGCGCTGCCTTCGGCAGCGACTTGGCACCCGCTTGAAACAAGCCGTAGACGTTCTACGTACAGGGTAGTAGACGGTCTACGACAATGACCAGGACCCCCGACGATCCGCGCCTCGAGCTCCTCCAGGGCACCCTCGACATGCTCATCCTGAGGACCCTCCGGTGGGGACCTCAGCACGGCCACGGGATCGGCCAGGCCATCCGCCGGCAGTCGGAGGAGTTGCTCAGGGTCGAGACCGGCTCGCTCTACCCGGCCCTGCACCGGCTCGTGAAGCGGGGATGGCTGAAGTCCGAGTGGGGAGTGAGCGAGGCGAATCAGCGGGCGAAGTTCTACCGTCTCACACCCTCCGGAAGGGCCCAGCTGATCCGCGAGCAGGACCGCTGGTCCCAGCTCGTCCGCGCGATCGGCCGGATCATGAGCCCTGTACCGGCCGGCGAGGAGTAGCCATGCGACCCGACGACCGCGACCTCGAGGACGAAATCCGCAGTCACCTGGAGCTGAGCATTCGGGAACGGATCGAGCGTGGCGAGAATCCGCGATCCGCCCGGCAGGCCGCGCTCGAGGAGTTCGGATCCATGGCCACCGTTCGCGACGCGATGCACCGGGTCTGGTATAGCCGCTGGTTCGACGCCATGTTGTTGCTCTTCCAGGAAATGCGAATCGGCCTGCGTTCTCTTCTGCGCACCCGGGGACTGGCCATCACCGTGATCGTGACGCTCGCGCTGGGGATCGGGGCCAACGCGGCGATCTTCAGCGTCGTTCGGAGCGTGCTCCTGCGTCCGCTCGCCAATCGGGATGCGGATCGGCTGCTCTACATCCGCCAGACCGCCCGGGGCATCGGGACGGAGGACCTCACCTTCTCGATGCCGGAGATCGGCGACCTCGAGCGCGTGAAGTCGATCTCCGCGTTCGGCGATTTCTCCACCGTCGACTTCACGCTGATCGGGTTCGGCGGGGAGCCTCGCGTCGTGACGGCAGGCGTGGTCAACGGATCGTTCTTCGACGTCATGGGGCTCCGGCCGGCGCTCGGGCGGCTGATCAATTCCGGCGACGACGGGCCCAAGGCGGCGCCCGTCGCGGTTTTGACTCACCGGTTCTGGACGACGGTGCTCCACGCCGATCCGTCCGTCGTCGGCAAGGTCATTCGTCTGGGTCCCGGCAACGCGACGGTCGTCGGCGTCCTCGAGCCGTCGGTGCCCTACCCGGCCGAGACGCAGATCATCGCGAACGTCGTGACGAGCCCGCACCACCTCGGGGCGACGATGCAGAAGGAACGCTGGCACCGTATGACAGAGCTCTTCGGGCGGCTCGCGCCGGGGGCGACGCTGGAAGGGGCCCGAGCCGAGCTGAAGGCCGTCCACGCGGCGATGGTGCACGCCCACCCGGAGTCGTACTCCGCGGGCGCCCGGGTCGGGCTCGAGGTCAAGACGCTCCGCGACCAGCTCGCGTCGCCCGCACGGACGATCCTCCTGCTGCTCCTGGCGGCGGCGGCGGTCGTTTTCGTGATCGCGTGCTCGAACGTCGCCAACCTGATTCTGGGCCGGTCGGTCCGCCGCGAATCCGAGCTCGCGGTTCGCGCCGCGCTCGGCGCCAGCCGGGGTGCGCTCCGGCGCACCCTGCTCGCAGAGAGCCTCGTCCTCTGCGTCGCGGGTGCCGCGCTCGGCCTGCTGCTCGCGAGGCCGCTCGTGGCCGTGGCGGCCCGCTATGCCGCGCGCTTCTCCGTCCGCGCGCTGGAGGCCACGGTGGACACCAGCGTGCTCTGCCTCGGGGCGGGACTCGCGCTGGTGGCGGCGGTGCTCCTCGCTTACGTGCCACGGCTCCCCTCCTTCGACCGGTCGAGCGCTGTGGGTCCCGCCGCCGGCAGCCTGCGGATCACGCCGGGCACGAATCGCCGCCTCAATATCTTCGCGACGACGCAGATCGCGTGCTCCTTCCTGCTGCTCGTGGGCGCCGGCATGCTGGTCGCGACGTTGAATGCGATGTCGACGGCGAACACCGGCTACGACATGCGGCAGGTCCTGGCGGTCGACGTCCCGCCGCCCGCGCCCGGCGCCGGCGGCGAAGCAACCGAGAACTTCTTCCAGGAAGCCACGCGGCGGATCGGCGCGCTGCCGGGTGTGGAGGGCGTCGCGTCCGGGATGGTCGTGCCCTGGCGCGACGCGTGGAGCTCCATCCTGAAGCTCCAGTTCGGGTTCGAGGGGTACCAGCCCGCCCGCGGCGAGGACAACCCGACCTGCATGTTCCGGCCCGTCTCGCCTCGATTCTTCGCTGTGCTCGGTGTCCCGATCGTCGCGGGCCGCGACTTCACGGACCACGACCGTCCAGACGCCGAGTCAGTCGCTATCGTCAGCCAGAGCGTGGCGCAGCGCCTGTTCCGGAACGGCGAAGCGGTCAACCGGCACCTGTGGCTCGACAGCCGCACGGGCATGGAGTCCCGGCCGAGCCGGATCGTCGGCGTCGTTGCCGACGTGGACGACGAAAACGTCGTGCAGGTGCCGACGATGACGGTGTACCTCCCGTGGCGGCAGTTTGGGGAGCCGAGCCGCCTGTTCGTCCGCGCCGCAGCCGATCCCTACGCACTCGTCGCGGCCGTGACGCGTACCCTCCACGACATCTCCGCCGACCAGGCGGTCGAGCGACCGGCGACGCTCGAGGACGTTCGCACCCAGGTGCTGACGCCGCACCGGTTGAACGCGTTCGTGTTCTCGGCCTTCGGCGGCATCGCGCTCCTCATCGCGGTCGTCGGCGTCGCGGGCGTGCTGGCGTTCTCGGTGGGCGCTCGGACCCGTGAGTTCGGCATCCGGCTCGCGGTCGGATGCGAGCCGCGCCAGCTCAAGGCCCGTGTTCTCCGCGAGGGCGCCGTGATCGCCTCCGCCGGAATCCTGGTCGGCGGCCTCGGCGGGATCGCGCTGGCCTGGGTCGCGAGCCGGCTGTTCGGCGTGGCTCAGATGCCGGGCGTGCTGCCGATCGCTGGAGCGGCTGCGCTTCTAGCGGCCGCGGCGATCCTCGCGTCGCTCTTGCCCGCCGTCCGTGCGTCGCGCGTGGACGTCATCCAAGCGCTGCGATCGGAGTGAGGACGGAGCCACGCGTTTGTCCCGCGGCGGATGGAACGAGAGGGTCGGGGATATTCCGTAGGAGCCTGATATGCATGACACAAAGGAGCGGTTGTCTCTATTGTGGATCTTCGCGCTACTCAACTACCTGTATGCAGACGTGATTGCCCTTTTCGCTATTGCTGGCTCGCGAAATTCATTCCAGCCTCTCCCCCCATGGGCTCTGATGGGTTCAGCGGTCTTGATGGAAATACCCATCGCCATGATTCTGGCTTGTCGACTGCTTCCGTTTAGAGCGAACCGGCTGGCGAATATAATCGCGGGTGGCCTTGTAACCCTTGTAAACGGTTTTCTGACCTTCGTTCCGCCTCTGGCCGGATGGGGCCGGCCGCCTGCTTTTCCAGAGTACTTGTTCTTCGCAACGATCGAAACTGTGGCCACGTCGGTCATCATCTGGCAGGCGTGGACTTGGTCAGGGGTTGAGACTGTCCGTATGTCGTAACGGGTGAAAGGCTGTGTTTGGAAGACGCGAACTCTCTGACAAAGCACGATCCCGCCGGTCCGGCGCCCGCTATCGGCACTTTTCCTCTCGAGTCGACTTCGAGATGACGCTCCTGAGCCGGCGTTGATTCGCCAGATTCTCCGTGTTTTCTCCGTATCCTGACGACAACCGCCGGAGGCCATCAAGGCGGGGGACATAGAGAAGCCGCCGTCATTGGAGCCGTGGCGGCGATGGTGAGGCCGAGGCGACCGGGCTCAGTGATGCCGGGGCAGATAGGCCATCGCGAACGCGATTCGCGCCTTCTCGAGCCCTTCGGCCGCTTGACCGTGCTTTGGATCGGCGAGCGCCATCATTCGGAGGCCCGCGACGGCGTCGCGCACCCATTTTTCAAAGGCTGCAGCCGTCGCGCGATCTTCAAGCATGGTCATCACGTTCGGGTCGTGGTCTTCCTGAAGCCAGTAGAGGATCTGGTCGATCTCGGGAAGTCCTTGACCCAGCCGAATCATCGAAACCTTCTCCCCGAACAGGAGGGCCTCTCGAACCTGAGCCACGGCTGCCGTCTTGGCGTCAGTTCCAGTCATGCGGCCCGAATTCTAAACCCGGACCGACGGGAAACTGTCTTGATCGGCCGTCCGGCTGCTGCGCCGCCGAGGAATCCAGGCCGACCGCTGTTCCACTCCTGATCAACGGCCCCAGACATATCCAGGAGGAACTCCGGTGACGTCCCGTGCCAGAACCTCCTATTCCGGCTTTGAGAGAACTCTTCGAAAGTCGCCATCCTCGGCGGGGTTGCCCGAACCGGCGCTGCCGAGACGCGCCGCCACGCCCGCCCGCCGGAGCGGTTGGGCTGGCGACGGGACGAGCGCGCGGGACGGAACGGTCTAGAGGATCGCGAACACGACGCGGGCGAACTGGGCGCTGGGGTCGTTGGTCACGTTGTCGACGGTTGCACCGTAAACGATGGCGCTGCCGCTCGACACGCTGACCTCGATCGAGTAGTTGGGACCGAGGGGCGCGCCGAGAAGTGTTGCGGCGGACTGCTGTTCGTAGAAGGTCGGAAAGTACGTCTTGGTGACGGTGTTGAGGATGACGCCGCTCGCGTCGCGGACTCGGAAGGTCACCACCGCCCCCGAGAGCAGCGCCCGCACACCGATGTTGAAGCGCAGACCCGTGTTGTTTGGAGGCGCGACGAGCAACCCTGTAGCCCCAGCGAAGAGGACGCGGCTCTCGGACGAGCCAGACGGGTCGATCGCCTCCTCCGTGAAGCCGGACGTGCCTGCGGCGCCGGCGTCGTTGTAGACCCGCGCAACGACGACAGGGAGCGCCGCCGCGGCGGGCAGAACCATGTCGATCGTGCCGAGACCCGACTGCCCCATCGTCTGGACGAGGTCGTCGTAGGAGACCGTTGATCCCGGCGCGACTGTGAAGCTGAGGCTCGGGTCGGCCGAGGAGCCCGCAACGCCCGCCGGGTGATACACGAAACGGCCCGCGATCGCGGACGTCCATGGGTTGGAGAGCTGCATCCCCGTCCGGAAGAATGAGCCTAACGCGCCGGGCGTCGAGCTGGCGGCCGGAATCACGCGCGCGATCGACTCAGTCGCCGTTCCCGTAGCGCGGACGCTCAGGATGCCGGGACCGTCGACATTGGCGCCCGAGAGTGACACGTTGCCGGTCAGGTCACCAGCGTAGCCCGCGTAACCGGCGGACACGATGCCTGTCAGCGTCCCCGGGTTTCCGCAGTTGGCCACGCGGGCTATGCCGAGCAGGTCGCCCTGCTCCACGGGAATCGGCGGAGTCAGCGTGACAGTCATCGGGCTCGTGGACGAGTCGAACGGACCGCGCTCGGCGATGAACGCGAGCGTGTCGCCGTGGCGCCGGAAGACCTTGATCTTGACGGCCGACATGCAACCGAGGGTCGACCATGCGAAAGTGGCCGAGTCGATCGAACCCGTCGCGCTCGCGGGGGTGACGAGGTCGACGTCTGTGCGCACATCGGCGACCGATATGTCGCTGGAGTTGGGGCTGGCCACGGTGTTGCCCATCTCGAGAAGCTGCGCGGCCGCGAAGGCGCTGAAAGCGAAAAACACTGCGAGGGAAAGAACCGACCGAAGTGGTAGTGGACGCATGGTTGACCTCCTTGAATTGTTGTCATGCAGCTTGCACATTACACGCTCTGTCCCACGGAACGTGGCTGCCGGAGATTCTCCGTATTTTCCCCGGGTCTTGTCGGCAGTCGTCGTACTTCGACGACAGACGATCCGAGCCAAGTGCTTGAGCCACTCTGGGCTGTAGTCAGCTCCCGTACGAATCGCGCCGGGCGCACCATTTTTCAGCGACTCAGCCGGACCCTTACCGTCGCACACCTCGGACTCCGATTCTTCGCCACCCCGCCGCGACTGCCAAAACCAAGTCCCGAAGGTTTTGCTGGTTGGCAACCGGGGGCGATGCAGTAGAGTTCAACCCCGCGAAGGCGATGCTCAGGGAAGCTGCGCATCGAGTCCCGCGGCCCTGATCTCGAGGAGGAGACGCTGCTCGGAACGACGATTTCGCACTACCGGATCGTGCGCCAGCTCGGCGCCGGCGGCATGGGTGTCGTGTACGAGGCCGAGGACACGCGCCTCCGGCGAAGCGTCGCCGTGAAGTTTCTCTCGACGGAGCTCGCGCAAGGACGCGCCGATGCTCGAGCGGTTCGAGCGCGAGGCGCGCGCCGCGTCGTCCTTGAACCACCCCGGCATCTGCACCGTGCACGCCATCGAGCAGCACGAGGGGCAATCGTTCATCGTGATGGAGCTCGTCGAGGGCGAGCCCCTCTCGACGCGGCTCGCCGGACGGCCGATGGAAATCGGCGCAGCTCCTCGATCTCGCGATCCAGATGGCGGACGCGCTCGAGGCGGCGCACGCGAAAGGCATCGTCCACCGCGACCTGAAGCCCATGAACATGATGGTGACCTCCCGCGGCCAGGTGAAGATCCTCGACTTCGGCCTGGCGAAGTTCGAGGGGGCCGGAGCGGCGAGCACCCAGACCACGTCCCCGACGGCGCCCCCGCAGGCGGACCTGACCGCGGCCGGGACGGTGTTCGGCACGGTCCACTACATGTCGCCCGAACAGGCGCGAGGGCTGCCGACCGACGCGCGCACCGACCTCTTCTCGCTCGGCGCGATCCTCTACCAGATGGCGACCGGCGACCGGGCCTTCGAGGGGGACACCCAGGCGGTCGTCTTCGACGCGATCCTGAACCGCGATCCTCGGCCGCTCGCGGAGGTCAACCCGGCGATGCCCGTGGCGCTCGGGCCGATCGTCGAAAAGGCCCTCGAGAAGGACCGCAACCTCCGCTACCAGACCGCGACGGAGCTGAAGACCGACCTGCTTCGGCTGCGAAGGAAGGTCGAAGGCAGTCGGTCCGGCCCGGCTGCGGTCTCGGACTCGAAGGCACCAGCGCGTCGCGCGGAGCGGTCGATCGCCGTGCTCTATTTCGAGAACCTCTCGGGGGTGAAGGAAGACGAGTACCTGCGGGACGGCATCACCGAGGACATCCTCACCGACCTCTCGAAGATCAAGGGATTGAACGTCTTCCCGCGCACTACGGTGCTCGCTTTCCGCGACCAGAATGCGACCGCAGCGGTTGTCTGCCGGCAGCTGCGAGCCGACTATGCGCTCGAGGGCAGTCTGCGCCGTGCCGGGAACCGGCTGAGGATCAACACCCAGCTCGTGGACGCGGCCACCGGATTCCCCGTCTGGTCGGAGCGCTACGACCGCGAGATGTCCGACATCTTCGAGGTGCAGGACGAGATCGCGCACAAGATCGCCGAGGCGCTGCGCATCAAGATCACTCCGCAAGAGCAGGCCGAGCTCGCGGCCAAGCCGACCGAAAACCTCCAGGCTTATGACCTCTACCTGCGGGGCCGCAGCTACGCCCGCCGACGCACGACCCGGGACATGGAGTTCGCCCTCCAGATGTTCGATAACGCGGTCACGCTCGATCCCAACTTCGCCCTCGCATGGGCGGCGATCGCAAACGGCTGCGCCCACGCTCAGTACTGGTCCGGCCAGGGGCAGGGGCTGATGGAGCGTGCCCAGGCGGCGTCGCTGCGAGCAGTGGCTCTCGCGCCCGACATTCCCGAGGTCCTCGTCTCGCAGGGATGGATTCTCTACGCCAGCGGCAAGTACGAGGACGCCGTGCGGCTCTCTCGCGCCGCGATCTCGCGCAAGCGGGACTGCGAGGGGGCGTATTACCTCCTGCTGCGGGCGCTCTTCGCGTCCGGCAAGTACGACGAGGTGGCCGCGCTCGCCGAGGAAGCGATCGAGGGGGCGGGCAACGACTACAACGTTTACATCCCGATCATGAACGCGCTCGGTGCTTTGGGAAGGGAAGACGCCAAACGCCACGTTCGGGGGCGCCTCCTCGAGGCCTTCGAAATACACCTGCGCGAAGTGCCGGAGGACGCGCGGGCGCGGATCCTCCGCGCCGGCATGTACGCGCAGGAGGGCCGCACCGAGGACTCCGTCCGCGAGGCGAACCTGGCGATGGTGCTGAGACCGAACGAAGCGACCGTGCTGTACAACGCCGCCTGCACCTTTGCCTCTCTCGGCAAGCGAGCCGAAGCGATCGACGCGTTGCGGAAGGCGTGGGATGCCGGCTTCAAGGACGCGGACTGGACCCGCCGCGATCCGGACCTTGCGACCCTTCACGGGGACCCGGAATTCGAGAGGCTCTACCCGGCGCCGAAGGAAGGGACCTGAGATACCTTGCCCACTCCGCTCCAAAGCTCATCAGGCGGCAAGAGCGACAGGCGTTGACTCGTCCGATTCTCCGTGTTTTCTCCGTATCTTGACGAAAACCGCCGGAGATCCGCGACAGTCGCCACAAGCCAACTCGTTGATTTCTCTACTCTGAGCTGTCCTCAGGCGTTGTCAGCACCTCCCCGTTCTCCCCTCCGGAGTTAAAGGTCGCGCGTTCGAATCGCGCGGGGCGCACCATATGTTTTTTTCAGTGTTTCAGCGGCTCCGCGTGAAGTCAGCGAGTTCGCGAGTGCTCTGTTCAGGGCAGCCTCGATCCGGTCGTCCCGCTCGCCTCCCTCACCTCCTTCAAGAAGGTTCGATCTCTCTTAGAGCCGGTAGAGGCGCCCGACAGGCACGCTTCATGCACAAGACCAGTCCAGGAGGGCAGTATGTACCTTCTTGTCGAGGCAGACACACGGAGAGGTCGTCGGCGCTTCATCGTCGGGGGCGATACTGGAATGGAAGCGGAGGCTCTGATGAGGGCATTCGTCGAGGAGGACGACCGCATCATGGATGAATCCGGAGAGTGGTTCGAGGCCTCCGAGATTGATGTGGGCAGCGTCGTGGCCAACGGAGTTCCCGTCCCGCCCAGCGCAGCGGCCTGGGGCCGCTTCACGAACGACGGTCAGCGGATGGTCTAGCCAGGGCCAGGGTCCTGGCTTCCCGCTGACCGCTGACCATTGACCGAACAGGCTGCGCGGAGCAGCGGCTCCGCAGCAGGTTGCCTCGCTGCGTGCGGGGCGGTCCCAGTGTGTCGATAGTGCAAAATTCTGCCGCCCACTCTCCACTTTCGAGGCTCGAACAGTAGAGCAGCCTAGAACGACGTTCCCGAGCAACGATTTGGCGTCGGGCCCAGTGACCAGGTCGCGGGGATGCGGCACCGGGTAGGGAGCCGGACCGCTCGACGTGCTGCATCGGGTGATGGGCAAGGGCCTCCTCCTGGCGGGAATCGGACGTCGAGCGGCTTTGACGCCGTGCTCTTCAATGCCGGTGGAATCGATCTGGTGGTCTTCGTCGTGCCTTCGATGTTTCTGGTGACCACGCTCGCGGCCCACGTGCCCGCGCGAAGGGTGTCCCGGATTGCGCCGACGCTGGCGCTGCGATCCGAGTAGCAGGTCGAGCCGGCCGCCCTCGCTTCAGGCCACGTCGGAGTCGAGCAACGCAGCGAGGACGACCGCCGGGATTCCCAGCCCGGCGAAGCTTCGATATCCCTGATGGACCTCGGTCCACGCGGCGATTTCCTCGCGCCCGCCGGCGGTCCGAATCATGCGTGCGCCGACCTCTCCATGAATCAGGTAGAGGCCGATTCGCCGTCTCGCGCCGGCCGCGAGGAAAGCCCAGCGCCGGGCCGTTGCGACTCCCACCGCCTTGCTCGCGAGCGTTGCGATCACGCGCTCGTGTACCGAGAGATCGGACTGGAGCTTGCCAACGTCGTGCATCAGGGCCGCGCTCGGCCACAGCGAGTCGCCCCCATACACGGTCGGGGCAAGCCGGCGCTCGACGCTTCTTGCGACCCGCACGGAATGACTCCGATCGTAGGTCGATTGCCTGCGCCAAAGACCGAACTCGGCAGGCGTCAGGATGGACTGGGCCCACGCCTGATCGGCCGGGTCGCAACGGGCTTTGCCAACCGCCCCGATGGCGCGCCGCGTCAGGTCCCGAACGCTGGCTCGCGGCAGAGGGCTGCGATCTTCGTCAACGTGGCGGTCTGAGGAGCTCTCGCCCACGGTGGGTGTTCAGCCGCCAGCGGCAATTCGGTTCCGAAGTTGGCCGTCCTGTCCGGGAGACGCGTTCGAGAACTCTGCCGGACGGGATTCACTCAGCGTCCGGACGTAGTCCCTGGCAAGTCGCAGCTGGTCATGGAGGTGGCTGTACACGAAACGGCCCGCCCGACCGATCGTCTCCAGGTTGGCGATGCCTCGCAGGGCTTCCCGGATGACGCGAACGTCGCTCGCGTGGTCCTTCGCATACACGGGATAGGCATTGGCGATGCAGTGATGCCGCGACTCGACGACGTCCCGAGGATCCAGGAGGCGTAATGCCGCGAGCTCACGGACGACTCTCTCCGCGAATGCATCGGCCGGGAGCCGCTCCACGGCGTCCCCCGGGAAGCACGGCGCTTCCACGACGAGCGAGGTCTCGCCGTCCGGCGCCATCTCGGCGGATCGGTTCCTTGGCTCGTAGATCCGGCTGATGCAGGAGGCCGGGTCGGGGATGTAGATCGAGGCGTTCGCCGACACGCGCGCCGACTTGAGCCGCACGAACAGGATGCGAACGTGCCGAAAGCGCAACCGGGACCCCGCGGCCCGCGCGGGCTCGGACACCGCATCGCCGAGCAGCTTCACCAGAAGCGGCAGCGGAAGGGTGGAAACGATCCGGTCCCGCACTTCGAGGGCCTGACCGGACGCAAACTGAATCCGCGTCACGATACCGTTCCGGCATTCCACGGCGACGACCTCGCAGCCCGTGCGGATCGATTGCGGCGGCAGGGCGCTGGCGAGGGCATCCGTGATCTGTCCGTAGCCCCGCCGTGGATAGAGGAATCTGCCGTCGACGTGCTCGGCCCTGGCGCCCGGGACCACGAGCTCGTACAGCAGCGAGCGCAGGGTCATCCCCAGCAGCCGGCGCGTCGCGACGTCAGGGGACAGCTGGTCGGAGGGAAGCCCCCACAGCTTCTCCGAATAGTTGAGGAGTATCCGCCGTGCGAGAGTCTCGCCAAAACGGCTGACGGCGAAGTCCTCGAAGCTGACGTCGGGACGGCGACGGCGCACGCCGGAGCGCAGCAGGTCCCGGCCGATCCGCAGGGCCTCGCGCGGGCCGTAGGCGAACATGACGTTGAGCGGCGTCGGGGGGAAGGCGATGTAGCGACCTCGGTCCCAGATCGCGCTGGGAGCATCGACTCGAACCAGGGCGTCGCCGAGCAGTGTGCGAAGGTCGCGCGTGATTTCCGGATCCCGATCGTGGAAACGATGCGCCCCGCAATCGTAGAGATGCTCGCCGCAGCGTAGCGTGCGGCACATTCCTCCCAGCTCCGAGGACCCTTCGTAGAGATCGAATGGCAGGCCCGCTCGATGGGCGTAGTACGCAACCCCCAGGCCTGCCGGGCCTCCTCCGAGGATCGCGAGATGGGTCATGCCATCAGACGAACGGCTGGTCGATTCCCGGGCTCTGCGGCGTGAAGAACTGCGGCCCGCTTTCGGTGATGTGGAGGCAGTCCTCGAGCCGAATGCCGAACTCGCCGTAGATCGCGATCATGGGTTCGTCGCTGAAGCACATGCCGGGAGCGATCTTCGTCTTGTTGCCGCGCACGAAGTTGGTCCATTCGTGTCCGTCGAGGCCGATTCCATGGCCGGTGCGGTGGGGCAGGCCGGGCACCTTGTAGTCCGGTCCGAATCCGGCGTCCGTGATGACCTTGCGCGCCGCCGCGTCGACCGTCTCGCAGGTGGCGCCGATCCGGGCCGCCTCGAACGCGGCCGTCTGCGCCTTCTTTTCGAGGTCCCAGACGAACCGCTGCCGATCGCTCGGCTTGCCGAACACGGTCGTCCGCGTGATGTCCGAGCAGTAGCCCTCGACCTTGCACCCGCCGTCGCACAGCACGACGTCGCCCGGCTTGATCTTCTGGGGCGTGATGCTTCCGTGCGGGAAGGCCGACCACAGGCCGAGCTGGATGCCCGCGGATCCGCCCGGCGCGCCGAGATTCTGGAACGCCGCCTCGACGTTGCGCTGGAATTCGTACTGGGTCATGCCCTCCCGCATTTCGACGAACGCAGCCCTGTAGGCGGCCAGCGTGATGTCGTTCGCCTTCTGCATCAAAGCGATCTCGGCCGGCGACTTGTACATCCGGCAGCCCGCGGTGACCGGATCGGCGCTGACGAAAGTGAGGCCCGGCGCCTCCTTGCGGATCCCGTCGAAGACGAAAAAGCGCACACGTTCCTCGACCGCTACGCGGCCGGACGCGACGCCGCGGTCCGCGAGAATCCCCGCGATCGCCCGGTACGGGCTCTCATCCTCTTCCCAGGTCCGGACGTCCTTGCCGAACCGGATGAGCTCACGGGCCCGAGCCTCCTCGAATTTCGGCGTGACCCAGGCCGGCTCGCCCTTTGCAGGCAGGACCAGGGCGAAGGTGCGCTCCGAGGGCCACCACTCGACGCCGGCGAAATAGAACATCGAGGAGCCCGGCTCCAGCACGACGGCGCCGATGCCGTTGTCCGCCATCAGCCTTCGCGCCTTGTCGATGCGGGCGAGCCGCTCGGCGTCCGTGATGGGCACGACGTCGCCGGTCATCGGCTTGAGGGCCCGGATGGAGGCTGGAACCGCCGCCATGTCCTCGGAGGCCCCCTGCACGATCTGCGGCAACGAAACGAAGCTCGCCCCCCCAAGAAGCGAGACTCCCTTGAGAAAACCTCGGCGTCCGAGACCCATTACTGCTCCCTTCGGCCGCGGCCGATCGGCGCGACGCCTTCCGACGAAGAACGAGTATATGGTCCGCCAGCCGCGCGGTCACCGCGCGAAGACCGTCACCGGGCGGGACCTGGCGCGCTCGCCTTCCTCACGACCCAGGTCGTCATGCAGCGCTGGTCCTGGACCACCGTGGTCTTCACGGGATCCACGAGCGTCGCGCCGAGCCGGGCCGTGAGCGACAGCAGCCCGGCCTCGTCGACGAGGAACCGCTCGCTGCCATCGGGTAGCCTGAAACGCCCTTCTCCGCGCGCGACGAAGCGGCCCTCCATGCCGATGGAGGAGGCGAGACGGCAGAAGAAGAGACCTCCGGGTCGTACGAGCCGCCACGAGGCCGCCAGCATCGCCTGGAAGTGGGGCTCGTCCCGGGCGAAGTGGAGAACCGCGCTGCTCACGACCACCTCTGCCGCGCCGTCCGGGAAGCTGTTCGCCTCCACTGCCTCCTGCCGGAAATTCGAGGCGGGCAGTTGCGGCGCAAGCCGCTGCGCCAGGGACCTCACGGCCCGTATCGCGTTCGGATCGGGGTCCATTCCGGACACGTCGTATCCCTCGCGCAGAAGGTAGACGAGGTTGCGCCCCGAACCGCATCCGGCGTCGAGGACGCGCATCCCGGGCGCGATTCGCCCCCGCAGGATCTGGTCGAAGAGGTAGATGTCGATGGAACCGAAAAGCGAAGTGAGATCGAACATGGGGCGCGCGCCAGCCTATCGGACCGGCGAGATCTCGTACGCGGCGCCCCTCTGCGTCGCGAACTCGAGGACCCCCTCGGCCAGCACCCGGACGTCGACCCGGCGTCCACCGCTCGAAACCCGGGCCAGCCCCTTTGCCCGGATGCGGCACGGCCCGCCCAGGTGGAGACGATTCGGACGGAAACCAGACGTCCTCTCTCCCACCGCATGCCCACTTCGAAGCCGCCGCGAGCCCGCAGGCCGTCGACTCGCCCCGTGCTCCAGGACTCCGGAAGGGCCGGGAGCAGGTCGAGCTCGCCCTCGTGCGACTGCAGGAGCATCTCCGCGACCGCGGCGGCAAGACCGAGGGCGCCGTCCACCTGGAGCGCGTTGGAGCAATTGGAGAAGAGGCTCTCGAACGTGTAGTTCCGGATGGCGTAGGTAAAGTTGTCCATGGCCTTGCGGGCATCTCGGAGCCTCGCCCAACAGGCCATCTTCCACGCGGACGACCAGCCGTTGCCGACGAGACCTCGCTGCTCCAGCACGACCCTCGCACCATCGGCGAGCGCAGGCGTCTTGCGCACCGAGACCTGGTTGCCGGGATACAGCCCGTAGAGATTGGAGATGTGGCGATGGCTCTTCTCGACCTGCCCCCAGTCTTCGAGCCACTCCTGCAGGTCCCCGTTCTTTCCGACCTGCATGGGCGCGAGCTGTCGGCGCGCATCGAGGACCTCGTCCCGGAACTGCCGGTCCCGGCCCAGGACATCCGCTGCCGAGGCCACGTAACCGAAGAAGTCGCCCAGGATCTGCATGTCGATCGTCGAACCGGCGCAGATCATCGTTCCGTGGCTGACCCAACCGCAGATCTCGTCGTAGAAGATCTCTTCGCCGGGCCTCTGCGGATAGTTCTCCGGCGACGTCGAGGGATTGGTGACGAGCCATCCGTGCTTCGGGTCGCGAACGAGAAAATCCAGAAAGAACTCGGCGGACCCCTTCAGGATGGGGTAGACGTTCTCGAGGTATTCCCGGTCTCCGGTGAAGAGATAGTGCTCCCAGAGGTGCGTGCAGAGCCAGGCTCCGCCGAGCGTGAAGGTGCCCCAGTACGCGCCGTCCATGGGCGCCGCGACGCGCCAGAGATCGGTGTTCTGATGCAGGACCCAGCCTCGCGCGCCGTAGTTCTCCCGCGCGACGTCGCTCCCTTTGTCGGTGAGCTCCCGGGTCATCTGGACCAGGGGCGCCGTGAACTCGGAGAGGTTGGCCACCTCCGCCGGCCAATAGTTCATCTCGGTGTTGATGTTGGTCGTGTACTTGGAGTCCCAGGACGGATTCTGGTACTGGTTCCAGATGCCCTGGAGGTTCGCCGGTTGCGTGCCTGGACGCGAGGACGAGATGAGCAGGTATCGGCCGAACTGGAAGCACAAGGCCGCCAGGTCGGGGTCGTTCGTGCCGTCGAACGCCCTCAGCCGTTCGTCGGTCGGAAGCAACGAGTTCGCCGTCGCACCGAGAGAGATCGAGACGCGACGGAAGACGCGCTGGTGCTCGCGGACGTGCGCTGCACGGATGTCGGCGTAGGGCCTGCCCGCGATGCCCCGCAGGGCGGCCTCGACGCGCGCGCCGGGATCGCCGCCGACGTCCTTGTAGCTCACGAAGCTCGTCGCCCCGGCGAGGTAGAGCGTCACGGAATCCGCCCGGTCGACGAAGAGCTCTTCCTCGTGAACCCGCATCGTCCCGCCCTCGGCGATCGCCTTCAATCGGGCCTGATACCGCAGCCTGCCGGCGATGCCCAGATAGTCGGCCGACCTGCCCGTCAGAACGAGCCCGTCGCTGCCGTATCCATCCATGCGAAAGTATTCGGTGCCGTAGTTCGAATGGGCGTCGTTGCGCACACCCCGCAACTGGGCCTGGAAGGAGATGCTGCCCGGCCGATCTGCGCTGAGCCGAACCACGATGACCTGGTCGACCGGACTCGAGAAGACCTCCCGGAGGAACCGGACCCCGTTCTGCACGTAACGGACCGTGGCCACGGCCTCGTCCAGGTCGAGCGCAAGCCGGTATTCCGTGACCTCCGAACCTCCCGGAAACGCGAGAATCAGATCGCCCATCGACTGATATTTCATCTGCTCGACCGGATAGCCCATCAGGCGGCGGCCGAAGAGCTTGTGGGCCTGTCGCCATTGCCCGGCGAAGACGAGCTTCTGGATCTCGGGGAGGACCTCGTGCCCGCCCTGCACGGTCGAGGAATAGGGCCCACCCGACCACAGGGTGTCGTCGTTGAACTGGATCCTCTCCTCGTCGGTCCGCCCAAAGACCATCGCGCCCAACCGGCCATTGCCGACGGGCAGAGCGTTCTCCCACTTGCTCGCGGGGTGCGTGTACCAGAGCGAAGTGGTCGGATTCGGCGCAGTCGCTCCCGCGAGCATCGGGCCCTCTGCGGGCGGCCTCCCCTGCAGGCCGAGGATCAGGCAAGCGAATCCCGCGATCCCGAGGGCAGCCCGCGATTCCCTCATGACCGCATTCTCCGATGCCTCGACGCGTCCGCCTCGAGCCGGACCACCCTTCCCGTCCACCCGGGGACGCCGTGTCGGGGCAGGGAAAAGTGTGAAAGACTTATGGTGTGATCCCAGTCACGACTTCTCCCGCAGAGCAGGCGGACTTTGTCCGCACGCCGACCCAGCCGCCGCACCCTGGCCGTGCGAAACGCATCCTCCGGGAGCATCCGGAGGTGCGGGGATACATCGGCCGGACGCCGGCAACTTTCTGGATCATCGTCGCGGTCGTGGCCGCCCAGATCGCCATGGCGTGGCTGCTTCGCTCGAGCCCCTGGTGGGCCATCGTTGCGACCGCAGCGATCGTCGGCGCCGTCGCGAATCACGCGCTCTGGGTGCTCATCCACGAGTGCACGCACAATCTCATTTTCCGCAGGGCCTGGGCCAACACGCTCTCCGGAATCCTCGCGAACCTCCCCCACGGGCTCCCCACCTCGGTGCTCTTTCAGCGGTACCACATGCGGCATCACACGCATCTCGGAATGTACGACCACGACGCCGACCTGGCCAACGTCTGGGAAGCAAGACTCGTGGGAACGTCGCCCTGGCGAAAGACGATATGGCTGATGCTCTTCGCCATCGTTCAGACGACTCGGCCGCCACGTCTGCGCGTCATCCGGCCGATCAACCAGTGGGTGATCCTCAATTTCGTGGCCCAATCGCTCTTCGACGTCGCGATCTGGGTGACTCTGGGGCCGAAGGCTCTCGCCTACATGGTCATTTCCCTGCTCTTCAGCGTGGGGCTCCATCCGCTCGGAGCGCGCTGGATCCAGGAGCACTATTCCCTCTATCCGGGGCAGGAGACCAACAGCTACTACGGTCCGCTGAATGCGCTCGCCCTGAACATCGGGTATCACAACGAGCACCACGACTTCCCCACGGTGCCCTGGAACCGCCTGCCCGCCGTCCGGCGCGCGGCGCCCGAAGCCTACGACACGCTCCAGAGCGTCCCATCCTGGCCGCGGCTGCTGTGGCGATTCATCGTCGACCGGCGCATCTCGCTCTTCACACGCAACGTGCGCCCCGATCGCGAGGAATTGCGCGCCGAGGACCTGGCACCCTCGTTCGATCTGGCGCCCTCGACCCCCGAGACCGGCGCCTAAGATCCGGCCTTCACCGCGCAGGGCGGGTCCTCGCCGAGCACCGCGCGCGTCAGATCACCCCGCAGGGCGAGCAGCTTCACGCGCTCCTCCAGCGCCCCGAGACTCGACGTCGCGGCCTCCTCGTCGGCATCGGCAAGTGCGAGTTGCCGCTCCTCCACGACGCCGGCCTCCGCCCGCCCCTCGCGGGAGAGCAGCTCGGCTGCCTGCAGGTCCTGCTCCGCGATCCCCTGCGCGCGCCTCGCGAGACTGCGCTCCGCATCGGCCCGGGCCACTCCTGCCTCCGCGCGCCGCGCAGCGACCTCGAGATCGGATTCGCGGGCCTCACGCTCGGCCTCGACGCGCGCCAGGCTCGCGCGGGAGTGCGCCTCGGTATCATCCAGCCGCCCGCCGGCCCACAGCGGAATCGCAAACGAGACTCCGACGCTGAACGCGTTCTCGCTGAAGCTGTTGTAATACTTGGCGTAGTAGGAGGGCAGGCGTTGGTATTTCGCGGCTGCCTCGATGACGGGCCACCGCTTCGCGGAAAGTTGAGCCAGGCGGCCGAGCAGCTCGATCTGGCGCCCGTACGCCTTCAACTGCGGATCTGCCGCGCGGGCCGCCGACAGCGTATCGGCCTCGGCCGCGTCGCCGAGCACGCCCTCGGTCTCCGATGACAGCCGCAGCGACGCGTTTCCCGGCCACCCGATCAGGCGCTTGAGCTCGAGGCCGTCGAGGTCCCGGTCGGACTCCGCGTTCAAGAGCTTCTGCCGGGCGCGCGCCGCCCGAAGCTTCGCCCGCTCGACGTCCATCTCGGTCGAGCGGCCCTCCTCGAAGAGCGCGGTCGTCCGCTGGACGGCACTCTCCGCGGCAGCGAGCCGACGGCGCCCGGCATCGGCACGACGCTCGTCGGTCCAGCTCCGCGCATAGGCCGTGATCGCGCTCTGAACGGTGGCCGCGCACGAGCTCTCGAGCTTTCCGCTCTGCCTGGCGGCGGCGGCATCGGCCTGGAGCGCGTCGTTCTTCTTCCAGGGGTCGTAGATCGTCTGGCGGATCTCGACGGCTCCATACGCCGGTACGCTCCCGGCAATGGCCACGGGAAGCCCCGTGGAATAGCCGGGTGTCGTCGAGACCCAGACCGAGGGATGGAAGGCATCCGCCGCGATGCGCGCCTCGGCATCGGCTTCCTCGCTCGTGGCCCGCATCGCCGCCAGCTGCGGGGCCCGCTCGAGCGCGAGTTCGACCGCCCTCTTGAGAGTCAGAGTTTCCGAGGCCGGCGTCTGAGCCGCCGCGGCCGGGGTGGTCGCGATGGGGAGGGCGATGGCCAGGCCGAGCACGCCGAGGGAGAACCCGAAACGATGCCGTTCATTCATGATGCAGAGCCTCCGAAGGATTAAGACTCGAGGCGCGGTAGGCCGGCACAGCGCCGAACACCACGGCCACGGCACACGAGAACAGGAACGCGACAGCCGCGGACACCCAGGACACCTGGATGTCCACGCCCCGCACGAGCAGGCGCGTCAGGTACGGGATCCCGAGCCCCACGATGACACCGATCGAGGCGCCCATGACGCCGAGCGATAGGGCCTCGAAGAGAAACTGTCCGAGGATGTCGCGCCGGCGCGCCCCGACCGACATCCGGACGCCGATCTCCCGCGTCCGCTGTTCGACGGAGGCGAGCAGAATGTTCATGATGCCCACGCCGCCTACCACAACCGAGACCGCGGCGGCCAGGATGAACACGACGATGAGAGCGACCGAGATCGCCCGCGCCAGACGCACGACCGACGTCATGCTCTCGACCTCGTACACGGAGCCGGGCCGGTGGCGCTCCCGCAGGATCTCCTGGACCGTCCGGACCGCGACCGGCAGGTCCGAGAACTCGCGCGCCTCCGCAAAGAGCGTCTTCACCTGGCGCGTCGGCATGAAGTACCAGGCCACCGTGATCGGGATGAGGATCGTCTCCGGCACCACCTCGCCCCGGCCGAGTGTGTCCACCGGCTCCTCGAACTCGCCGACGACCTGGAACGTGGTTCCGAGCGTGCGGATCGTCTTCTCGGGAGAATCGTCGTTGGCAAAAAGCTGTTCGTACAGATCGCGGTTGACCACGCACACTCGTGCGCGCTCCTGCAGGTCGTCCTCGTCGAGAAAGCGCCCTCGCAGGATCCGCATGTTCTTGCGCACACCGCCGTAGTTCGCCATGACGCCGAGCACGGTCAGCGTCTTGACCTGGGACTGCACGGTGACGCTGCCCCGCAGCGTCAGGATCGCCGTGACTCCCGAGAAGAGGTCCCGGCGGGCGCCGATGGCCTTCACGTCCGCCTCGGTCATGAAATCGTCCACCGTGCGGGCCACCCCCGACGTGACGGTTCCCCGGTAATTCGCCCACACCAGGTGCGATCCGACGCCCTCGATCTGCCGAAGGACGTACCCCCGGCCGGTCAGGCCGAGGGTCACGACGAGGATGATCGAGGCCGTCCCGACGACGAGGCCTGCGAGCGTGAGCGAAGTCTGCACGGGGTGCTTGCGAAACCGATCGACGGCCATCCCGAAGACTTCGCGATTGAACATCGGGCTCTCGGCGGCCTCAGGCCTTCGGCTTCGGAGCGCGGATGCGCAGTCCCTCCGAGAGCGCGACGGCGCCCGGAAGGATCACGGCGTCCCCTTCGGAGAGGCCGCTGACGATCTCGGCTTCGGTCAGCCCCAGAAGCCCGATCGAGACGTCCCGGCGCCGCGCGCGCCCGGCGTCGGAAACGTACACGTAGCGGCGGTCGCCGTCCCGGAAGATGCCGGCTCTCGGGACGACGAGCACGCCCTTCTTCTCTCCCGTGACGATCTGGACGTCCACGGAGGCGTTGGACGGCAGCTTCGCCTCCGGGTCGGCCACATCGCCGAGAACGTCGCCGACCTGCCGGCCGCCGGCCTCCCGCAACCCCGGGTCGACGAACGTCACCTTGCCCTCCCAGCGGTCGCGAGGCAACCCGTCAAACGACACGATGATCCGCTGCCCCGGCGCGGCCTGGGGCAGATCCGGCTGATCCACGCGCGCCCGAAGGCGGCGGTGCGCCGGATCGATGACGTTGGCGACGATCTGGCCCGCCGCGACGGCCTCTCCCGCACGCCGCGGCAGTCCGTAGACGAGGCCGGCGACCGGCGACCGGGCGGTCAGCGCCGCGACGCGACGTTCGAGCTCCGCGGCGGCGCGCTCCGCCAGCGCCACGCGAGAGGCCGCTCCTTGTCCCGCGCCATCGAGCGACGCGAGCCGGGCGCGCGCTGCGCCAGCCCGGTCCTGTGCCTGTTTGAGGGTGAGCTCGTCCTGCTCGGCGGTCATCCGCGTGATCGCTCCGCTTGCGAGCAAGCGCCCATCCGCGTCGAAGACGGCCTGTGCGCGCTTCTGCTCCCGCTCGAGCTCCGCCAGATCGGACGCGGCCGCAGCCCGCTCGCCCTCGAGTCGCAGGGCTTCTGAGCGAGCCTCGAGCGCCTGGCGGGACAGCTCCGCGTCCTCCAGCCGGACGAGCGGCGCTCCTGCGGCCACGCGATCGCCGTCGCGAGCGAGGATCTCGGCGACGATGGCCGCCTGCGCCGCCCGCAGCTCGCCCCCGGGGGGCGGCTCGAGCGCGCCGTCGCACTGGATCGGGACGACGAGGTCCGCCCGCTTGACCGGCGCAATCTGGACCGCGGCGCCACTGGGGCGCGACAGCGCCGCCACGGCGCCAAACACGGCAATCAGTCCAAGAAGGGCGAGGGCCCAGCGCAGTCTCACCCGCCCATTCTAGGGGAGCTGGCGGGCCAGTGCCGCCTGCCAGACCCCTGTCACCTCGGGGGGACGGCGAGGGGCGTCAGCCGCGGCGCCGGCGCGCAGCAGGCGACTGCGCGCACGGCCGGGGCGACGACGACGAAGCCGGCCCTCTGTCGGGCGGTCTGGCCCCCCGAGCCGGTCACGGTCAAGCGGACGTCATAGCTGCCCGGATTGGAGTAGACATGCGTCGGGTCGCGCTCGTCGCCGTGCGACCCGTCGCCGAAGTCCCAGTGCCAGGCGGTCGCATTGGGAACCGTCGAGGCATCCAGGAAGCTCACCGCGAGGGGCGCGGAGCCGGCAGCCGCATCGGCCGAGAAATCGGCCACGCCCGTGTACACGATGCGAAAGACGTTGGCGCCGGCAGCCGTGCCGTCGGAGGCGCCGAAATCCTTGTAGAGGTCGGCAAAGTAGAGGCCATCCGGACCGGCGGCGAGGGCCGAAGCCGTTGCCCGGCCAGCCCCGACGTACTCGACGAGGGGAAGAGGGCCACTCGTCCGGTTCCCTGCCAGATCGAAGACGAACTCGCTCACTCGCTTGCCGATTGCCTGCGGGCCCGGCGCATAGGTCGGGCCCGATTCCGTCACGAACGCGTGATCCATCCGATCCGCGGGAAAGCCGCTGCCGTTGAACGTGGACGCCTGCACGAAGGCGATGTTGACGGGGGCAACCGAGATCGGCCATACGTACGCCGCCGAGCTGTACATGCTCGCATTGGTGCCGTCCCAGAGATAGTTGCGACCGGCGACGACCTTCGCCAGGCGATCCACATTCGGACCGTTCTCGACTTCCCAGTGCGCGCCGTCGGCCTCCCGCCAGGCGCCCCCGAAGGGGTTGCGGAAGCCATATGCGAAGACGAGGTCCTTGGCGGTCAGCCCATCGGACGGGTCGTACAGCGGATTGTCGGGAGGCGCCGAACCGTCCAAGTTGACCCGGAGGATCTTCCCCCGAACCGAGGTCAGGTCCTGGCTCGGAAGGGAAATGGCCCCGTCGCCGATGTGCACGTACAGCTTGCCGTCCGGGCCGATCGTCACGTTGGAGATCTGATGGGACGGTCCGAGGGGCTCGTCCGGAAAATCCAGGATCGTCGTCCGTGTCGCGGCCGTGCGGCCTCCATCGGCGCTGTGAAGGCGGATCACGCGAGGGAAATGGACATCCGTAACGCCCGGGTTCGCCTCGACCGCGCTTACGAACACGTCGCCCGACGCCGGCTCGATCGCGATTCCCGTCAGGCCTTTTTCGCCCGACCCGGGAAACGGGCCCGTCGGATCGAAGTTGAGGAGCCCCGACGCGTACGTGGTGATCCGGCCGTCGCGCGTGACCACCTGGATCGTTCCGTAGAGCTCGGTCACGTAGAAGAGCGGGTCGGCGGTGCCGGTGCCCGGATTGGGGAGGAACGCGATGTTGACCGGCAGCTGAAAGCCCGTCGCCACGCGATCGATGCGGAAGCCCGGCTGCTTGACGGCCCAGGGAATGGGCGATGCGCTGACCTGGGACGCGAAGCTGGGGACCGCGCCTGCAGCGGCGGCAACATCCGCGGAAAACGCCTCTCCGGCCTCGGAGATCCAGAATGCGACGCTCTGGGAGGCATCGAGAACGATCGGCGGCAGGTAGACCACGCGATCGGCGCCGCTTCCGTCGGTCAACGACAGATGGGAGGCCGGAAGTGATAACGGCTCGGAGCCCGCCTGGCAAACGACACGCACGTCGCCGTGACCGGCCAGGGCGGGAGCGTTGACGACCCGGTTCATCTCGCGGCCGCCCGTAAAGGTGAGCAGCGTTCCGACTCCGAACGCTTCGAGTCGAAGCTCCGCGGGGCCAGGCTCCCCCGGCAGGACCACGGTTTGCGACGCCTCGTCCTGCCACAGGGGCGCCGGATAGTCGGAGACGTCCGAGAGAACGAGGGGCTCGATGGCCGTTGCGGGCATCGTGTGAAAGGGGCGTTCGGCCCAGGCGCTCCACTGCGAGTCGGGCGGTCCCGCATCGCCCTTGAATCGCACGCGCAGGAGGTAGTCGGTGTCGGCGTCGAGCTGGTGATGGCCCGACAGGGAGTTGACGAACGCCCCATCGCCGAGATGGATGTGCACGGCGAGGGTCGCCGTGGCGCACAGCGCCGTCCACACGAGCTCCCCCGACCCGGCCCCGCGGATTTCCCAGTCGCTGCAGGCGTGGCTCTCCCCCGGCGAGCCCACGAAGGGGCCCGCAACCATGTGCACGTCGTAGGGACTGATGATCTGTCCGTCGGTGGCCGGCTCGGTGATGACCGGTGTCTGCGGCGTCGACGCCGCGCTACCGCCCTCCAGGGCCACCGCTGCGGTCAGCAGCGCCGCGAGGGCGAGCCTCATTGTGCTGGTGCGGCGGAGGGCCTGCGCATGACCCGTCCCGGCCTTGCGCCCGTGGCCTTGCCGCCCGACCACACCGTCTCTCCGTTGACGATGACGACCTCGATACCCTCGGAGAGTCGACGCGGGTCTTCGAATGTCGAGCGGTCGATCACGGTTTCGGGGTTGAAGAGCACGAGGTCCGCCTTCATTCCGGGCGCGATCGTCCCGCGGTCCTTGAGCCCCACGCGGCTGGCCGGAAGCGACGTCATCTTGCGGATCGCTTCTTCGAGCGAGAAGTAGTGTCGCTCCCGCACGAATCGGCCGAGAACGCGGGGAAACGTGCCGGCCCCGCGCGGGTGATCGGCGCCGATGCCGCCGTCGGAAGCAACCATCACCCAGGGCTGCTTGTAGAAGATCTCGACGTCCTCGGGTTTCATCGAGTGGCCGATCACGTCGGCGCTGCCGTCGCGCACGATGCGGGCAAAGAGCTCGGTCTCCGAGATGCCTTCGGAGCGCGCAATCTGTTCCAGATTGCGGCCCGCGTATCCCGGGTGTGCCTTGCACGCGGTGATGGTCACCTGTGAGGCGCCACCGACGTCCGCGAGGGCCCTCGCCACACTCTTCGCGTCGAAGTACTGCTTGTTCGGGACCAGCACCTCGATGTTCGAGTGCCAGGCCTCATAGGGGTAGCAGTCGGCCGTGACGTCCTGCCCCTTCCCGCGGGCCTCGTCGATGAGTGCCACGGCCTGCTTCGCCTTCCCCCACACGCCCACCGTGGCGAGCTTGATGTGGGAGATGTCGAGCGGAAGGTGCCCGTCTTTCGAGATCGTGATCGCCTCGGCGAAAGCCTCGAAGCTCTTGTCCGCCTCGTCGCGCATGTGGGTCATGTAGAACCCGCCGCTGCGCCCGGCGACCTTGCAGAGCTCGATCATCTCCTCCGTTGCCGCGTAGCTCGCGACGTCGTACTCGAGGCCCGAAGACAGGCCGAGCGCGCCGTCTTTCATTCCCTGCTCGACGAGCGCAGCCATCTTCGCGACCTCCGCTGGGGTGGCCGTGCGCCTGTAGTCCTCTCCCAGGACGAGGCTGCGCACGGTCGCGTGGCCGACCATCGTCATGACGTTGACCGTCGGCGGCGCCTCCTCGATCTGCTTCAGGTAGTCGGCGACCGGCCATGGCGAATCGCCGTCCGGACCGAGCACGAGGGTCGTGATTCCCTGGGAGATCTGCGTCTCGGCCAGCGGGTCGCTCTTCAAGCCCTCGGTCGAATGGTTGTGAACGTCGATGAAGCCGGGCGCGAGAACGAGCCCCTCGCCCGGAATCACCCGCTCGCCGTCCTTCGGCTTGAGCCTGCCGACCTCGGCGATGCGATCTCCCTGAACCCGGACGTCCTTTGCCACGATCCGGCCGCCGGTGCCGTCCGCGACCCGGGCACCCGAGATCAGGAAGGAGTTCGGCTTCTCGTCCGGAGCCGCGGCGGCGAAAACAACGGCGACGGCGCAGGCGGCGAACAGTCTCGAAAGTCTCATGGGGTCATTCTGTCATCGGGAGGTACCCCTCTGTCATCCCAGGGGCCCGTCATCCCGAGCAATGCTCTGTCATCCCGAACAGTGCCCCGTCATGCCGAGCATTGCCCTGCCGTCCCGAGCAATGCCCTGCCATCCCGAGTAATGCCCTGCCGTCCCGAGTAATGCCTTGTCATCCCGAGCAATGCCCTGTCGTCCCGAGCAATGCCCTTTCGCCTCGAGCAATGCCCTGTCATCCCGAGCGCAGCGAGGGATCCCTTTCGTCGCCGCACTGAGACTTGAAAGGGATCCCTCGTCGCTGCGCTCCTCGGGATGACAACAGGGGACCCGTCCCCTCGCTAGGACAACGGGAGGCGGCAACTCAGGATTACAGGGACTACAGCCCTCGCCGCGCCATGTCGGCAAGCGCATTCCGGACTTCGGCGAGGTCCTTGCCGTACTGCTTCGGAGGCGCAGTCGCGACGAACCGCTCCAGAGCCGCCCGGGCCTTCTTCCAATCGCCCTGCTCGCCAGCCACGCGGCCGATGTTGTACAGCGCCTCGTACTGTTCGGGGTTCAAGGAGACGCACTGTTCCCAGGCCTCGATCGCCTTCTTCGGATCGCCGAGCTGCATCCAGGCGACACCGAGGGCGTTCCACGCGCGAACCTGGCGCCTGCCGCGCGTCAGCGCCAGCTCGAGGGACTTGCGCGCCTCCTCGGGCCGGCCGAGCTTCAGGAGCGAGATGCCCGTGTCCTGAAGAGCCCGGGCGTTACCCGCGTCGAACTCGAGCACGCGCGAGAACACCTTCAGGGCATCGGCAGGTCGACCGGCGTCGGCGAGCGCGACGCCGAGCGCGTTCAAAGTCTCGATGTCGTCGCTGTCGCGATAGGGCGAGAGCACGTCGACGGCCTGCTTCGGGCGGCCCATCTCGCACAGAAGAAGACCGCGCCGGCGATCCATGCTCTCGCCACTCGCGCCGGTCGACACGGCCTTCTCGTAAACCTGCAGGGCCCCCTTCGCATCCCCCTTGGCCTGCAGGGCGATAGCGAGCTGGACGTACCCCATTCCCATCTTCGGGTTCTCGTCCACGATGCGCCGTGCGACGCGGATCGCCTCGTCGAACTTGTGCTGCTCGTAGAGCGCAATGACGTCGTGAAGCCTCTGGTCCACGCCGATCAACGTCTTCGGGTCCTCGGCCGCCGTATATGTTGCTTTGATCTCCGCCGATCCGGTGAGGTAGCCGAGGCTCTTCAGCTTCGCCGCTTCTTCGGAGCCGATCGTGCCCCGCTCGTGCGGCGCCTCCGGTAGCTCGAGCAACCGCTTGCGCAGGCGCCGCAGGGCGTCCGGGCCGGTCGGCGCGAGGTTCTTCACCTCGCCCGGGTCGGTTGGCAGTTCGTAGAGCTCCTGGATCGGAAGATCGATGTACTTCGCGCCGGCCGCCATCAATCCCCGCAGGGGCGCCCAGCCGCGGTTGAAAGCGGCCGATAGCGCCTCGAAGTAGCTCCCCTCCGTCGGCTCGGTGCGCCGCGCGGCGAGAAGCGACTGTCCCTTCAGCTCCGCGGGCTTGGATTCGCCCAGCGCCTCGAGAATCGTCGGAACGATGTCGATGTGCCGGGCAAGCGCCGCATCGCGGCCCGGCGTGACGAGACCCGGGCACCACGCGAAGAGCGGGACGTGTAGCGTCGCCTCGTAACAGAAAAGGCCGTGCGTCAGCTCCCCGTGATCGCCACGCGCCTCGCCGTGATCTCCCGTCACGATGAGAAGCGGCGGCGGCAGGACGCCGCGGAGGGCTTCGAGCAGGGGCGCGAGCGACGCATCCGTATATGCCACCTCGCCCAGGTAGAGGTCGTCCGCAAAACGCTCCTCGTAGATCTTCGGCGGCTCGTAGGGCGCGTGCGGATCGTAGACGTGGACCCACAGGAACCGGCGCTTCCCTTCCTGCGCCCGGAACCACTCGAGGGCCGCCTTGACGACGTCCTCGGCCCTGGCCTGCTGGATGTCGAACTCGAGCGGCTCGTCGAGATGGCGGTAGAGCTCGTCGTAAACGTCGAAGCCGCGGGAGAGGCCATAGCGCGAGTCGAGTATGAAGGCCCCGACGAAGGCGCCGGTCGAGTAGCCCCTGGCCTTGAGCCTCGAGGCGACCGTGTCGATCTTCGGGCTCAAGCGAAAGCCCAGGTTCTCGCGCACGCCATGTTGATAGGGGTAGAGACCCGTCAGGATGTTGGTGTGTGACGGAAGGGTGATGACGTTGTGCGAGTGGGCCTGGGTGAACACCCGCCCCTCCGCCGCAAACCGGTCGAGGTTGGGCGTCGTGCCGCGCGTGTTTCCATCGAAGCCCACGGCGTCGGACCGTAGCGTGTCGATCGTGATGAGCACGACGTCGCGCGGAACCCCGGCCCCGGCGACCGAGGGAGCAACCGCGACACCCGGTGCCTCCTGCCGGCAGGAGACCAGGGCAATCGCGAGAACGGCCCAGCCCAGGGCCGCCTGGATGGATCGGGTCACGCCCGCCTGAAAGCAAAAGGGCCCGCCCGAATTCCCGGACGGGCCCGCCCAATGGCCAAGAAAGGGTTCTAGAAGCTCACCGTCAGGCCGAGGCGCAAGATGCGCGGGCTCTGTACCTCGAGGATCTGGTTGAAATAGGGGCTCGGCACGAACTGGTCCGGGTTCTTCGTGCTCCGGTTGTAGGTGCCGACCCTCTGGTAGCGCTGCAGGACCGTAGCGCTGTTGGCCACGTTGAAGACCTCGGCCGCCGGGATGACCGTGAGCTGCCCGACCTTGAAGCTCTTCTGCAGGCGCAGATCGAGCTGGTAGACGTCGGGATATCGATACGTGTCGACCTTGCCGATGAGGATGTCGTTGATGCTTCCGATCGTCTGACCGTCCAGAGCGTCCTCGTGAGAATAGGCGTGGACGTAGTAGGGATTGGGATATCCCTGCCGGCCGAACACATTCGCGCCGAGCGAGATCCCGTAGGGTGCCTGATAGAGGGCGCTCACGTTGAATTGCCAGGCCGAATTCAGGAAGACGGCGCCCTTGCCATTACGGGAGGCGTAACCAGTCGCCGGGACGCCGTTGTTGTTCTGCCCGCCGAGATTGTAGAGATTATTCGGGTCCTGGATCGACTGAGCCGTTATGTACTGATTGAAGCTGTTCCAGCCGACGTTTGCCCGGAACATCCAGTTGTCCGATAGTCGTTTCTGCAGAGACACATCCACACCGTAGTACCGCTGACTCGCTCCGGGACGGTTGCTCAGGGTGACGCCGGGTGGAAGTGTGGCAAGGTTGTTCAAGCCGTAGAAGGGCTCCGCAAACGTGAGCGTGAACCCGTTGGCCGCATTTGCGGTGCCTGCCGCGATGCCCGTGAGTTGGTACGACGGGAGGGTGGCTCCGGTCGGGAGGTTCTGCAGCAGCTCGTCGGTGTTCCGGTACGAGAACGTCGCCGAAACCGCGAAATTGTCGGATAGCTGCTGATCGATGCCCGCCGTGACCTCGTTGGTCACCGGCGTCTTGAGGCCTGGCGTGATCGTGTTCGGGTTGTTCGGCATCACGGCCGGGTCGACGCCGCCGTAGACGCTATAGATGTAGTTCGGATCCGCCTCGCTCGGCTGGACGATGTGATCGTGGTTCGCGTCGTTCCAGTACACGTAGTAGCCGTTGGCCGCGGGCGTGCCACTGCCGTAGTAGCCGAGATAACCCATCTGGTCGGCAAACCGCGCGTACGAGGCCCGGAGGAGGGTGTTCTTTTTCTCGCCGAGCGCGTACGTCGCCGAGACGCGCGGCTGCCAGTTCTTGAACACGAACTGCCAGTCCGGGGAGCCATGGTAAATCGCTTCCGGAAGCAGCTCCGGGAAATTCACGTTTCCAAAGGTTCGGCTCGGCAGGTTCTTGGCCTCCTGGACGTCGTACCGGAGACCGACCTGGACCGTGAGGTTGCCCGTCGTCATCGTGTCAGAAAGCGTGCCCGAGTAGTAATCAGTCTTGTAGATCGAGCGCACGCCGCGGCCGATCAGGGCGCTCGCGGAGGAGGTGTACTGGTTGCCCTGCAGCTGGTCTCCCGGCAGGCCCGAGGCCGAATCGTTGACCTGTGTGCGGTAGTTGAAGCTGAACTTCAGCTCGTGATTGAGCTTGCCGGTGTTGAAGAACTTCGAAACCTGCATGTTGGCCTGTTTCTGCGGGTTCTTGCTGATGAAGTAGATCCAGTTGTTCTGCCACGAGTTGTCGTAGTACTCGACCTGGTAGTTCGGATCTCCGGGGTGGATGCCCCGCACGGGGTTCGAATTGTAGGTGTCGTCGAGATAGCTCAGGAAGAGCCCCCCGAAGAGATCCGAGGAGAAGACGTTCGAGTCCTCGACCTTGTAGAAGTTGGTCGGGATGATCAGATTCGTCAACGTCTCGGGAGGATGATTCGGGGCCACGCCGCGGTTGTACTGGATCCGGTCGCTGCGCGAGTAGTAGAGGGAGGCGGAGTTCGAGTTCGAAATCTGCGCATTCAGCTTCGCGCTCCAGGGCTCGAGGTTCGTCGCCTCGCGGGCCGAGAAGAAGCCGTTCGTAGAGTCGAACGTGGCCGTGTTGAGATCGATCGTCTGATAGGCGCCGGCAAACCACAGCCAGAGCTTGTCCTTGACGATCGGTCCGCCCATCTCCGCGCCGTACTCCCGGATGTACTGCGTGCTGTTGGTTGGCAGTCCCTGGGCCTGCGCCTCGGCGGGCGTGTTGTTCGATTGCCAGTTGTGGGAGGCGTACAGGTAGCGGGCCGATCCCTTGATCTCGTTGGTGCCGCGCTTGGTGACGACGTTGATCGTCGCCCCCGAAGACTGCTGATCGACCGTCGCTCCCCCGGTCGCGATCTCGACGTTGTCGAAGCTCGAGAAATCGAAGAACGTGTCGGATCCGCCGTTCTGGCGCGCGAAGGGGTTGCCCCACGTGTTGTTCGTGACCGTCGCGCCGTCGATCTCGTAGACCACGTTGCCGGAGCCCTTGGAGATGAGCTCGGGTCCGCCGGCGAGGGCGCTCTGGATTGCCGGCCACGTTGACGGTGTCGAGCTGTACACCCGGCACCTGCTGGATCAGGGACCATACGTCGCGCGCGGTCGGGATCTCGGTGAGCTGATCCTTTCCGAACGTCTCGCCCGTCTCGACCTTGCGGGTGTCGATCAGGGGCGTCTGGCTCGTGACGGTGACCGACTCCTGGACGGCAGAGAGCTTCAACTGCGTATCGACCTGCGTGTTCAGGCCGACCTTGACGATGACGTTCTCGCGCGTCACCGTCGTGAAGCCCGGCATCGTCACGGTCACCGAGTACGTTCCGGGCGGGACCTTGAGGAAGCGGAAGTAGCCGCTCGAGTCGACGCTCGTCGTGCGCGGCGCTCCGGGCCCGATGAGCGTCGCCGTTCCGCCGGGTATGGCGGCGCCCTGCTCGTCGATCACGTTGCCATAAACATTGCCCGTGTTGGTCTGGGCGAGAAGCGGCGCCACCAACACCAGCGCCATGGTCACTGCGATAAGGACTCGGGAAGCCCTCGGCATTGCCACCTCCTCAAAAAGGAAACGTGGATCCTCGGATGTTGCCGTTATGCTACCCCGGTTCCCCGGGGTCAAGTTCGAGGAGAACGCAAAAAAAGTGAGACCGATCAATACGAAAATGCGGATGGCAGATACCGAAATCTGGAACTGCGTGACTTCGAGTCACAGGGGCCGAAGACCCCTGGCGGGGGTCGGGTTGTCCGTTGCTGCCCTCGTCCTCGTGGCCTGTGCTTCCGTCACGCCGACGCATGGATCGTCCGCAGCGCCCGCGTCGTCTGCGACCCCCCGCGGGACGCTGCTGATCGTTGGCGGCGGCCCCATTCCGGATGCGATCCTCGAGCACTTCGTCGCGCTGGCTGGTGGATCGGGCCGCGCGCGCATCGTCATCTTCCCCATGGCGTCGGAGTACCCCGACGCGGGCCTGGAGCTGTCCGGCGACTTCCAGAAGCTCGGCGCCTCGGCCGAACGGATCCTTCTCACGCGCGAAGAGGCCGATAGCGAGCAAGCCGCGCGGCGCCTCGACGGCGTGACCGGAATCTGGTTTGGCGGAGGCGACCAGGCAAACCTGACGGCTGCCCTTTCGCACACCCGCGTCGAGGCCGCCATCCTGGCGCGCTACAGGGCGGGGGCCGCGGTCGGAGGCACGTCCGCCGGAGCCGCCGTGATGTCGACTCCGATGCTGACGGGCGACGAGCGCAAACCGGGAGGCGACCGCCCCCCCGCAAAGGACTCGAGCGACGCCTACATGACGGTGGCTCGCGACAACGTGGTGACCGTCGAGGGTTTCGGTCTGCTGCCGGGAGCCGTCGTGGACCAGCATTTCCTGCGGCGCAGGCGCAACAACCGGCTTCTCTCGGTCGTCCTCGAGCATCCCGAGCTCGTCGGTGTCGGCATCGACGAATCGACGGCGCTCGAGGTCGGTCCCGACGGCCTCTGGCACGTTCTGGGTGCAAGCGATGCCGTCGTCTACGACGCGCGGCAGGCGCGGATTACCCCGCCGTCGGCCCCCGTCCTCGGCGCCTCCGGCATCCACATGGCGGTCCTGCCCCCGGGTAGCACATACGACCCGAAAACCGGAATCGCGACTCTTCCCTGAGGTGCCGTGGATAAGGCCCGGCCAGGCCCCGGGAGCCACCCACCTTAGGCCTTCGTTAATCGACTCGCCCGGGGGCGTGGACGGAATAGTGTCGGGATGGGGGACCGGCCAAGACAGCCGGTGGATGCCATGAAAAAAGCTCTTTTCGCCTCGGTCCTGCTGGCCGCCTTCGGGACGCCTTTTGTTGCCGCCGCGGACACGGCGCAGCGGTTGGTGTTGCCGAGTGCGGCGTCGGTGCAGGGGTTGGCGCCGTTTTATTCGGACGTGCGGGTGTTCAACACATCGTACACCGACGAGGTGACGGTGACGGCGACGTACCGCTGCTACATTCCGACGTGTCCGGGTTCGGTGGCGCCGGTGCCGCTGGTGCTGTCGCCGAGGGAGTCGCGGGCATTGGACGACATCGTTGCCAACACGTTTGGGGCGACCAACTCGGCCGGAGGTGTGGAGTTTGACTGGGTGGGGGACTCGGAGCAGGTGGTGGTGACCAGCCGTCTGTACTCGACGGCGCCCGTACCGACGGTGGGGATGTTCATACCGGGGTTGTCGCTGTCGGAGGCGTTCCCGGACAGCGGTGCTGACGTCGGTGAAGAACGGTGGGGCGGGGTTGGGTTTTCGGACCAATGCGGGGGTGTTCAACCCCGGGGACGCGGCGGTCAACGTGAGCATGGACGTCTTTGACGGGTCGGTGATCGTGGGCGCGCCGGTGACGGCCGTGGTGCCGGGGCATTCGGGTGTGCAGATCAACCAGGTCTTCCGGGCCGCGGGAGTCGAGTCACACGCCACGGGCAACGGGGTGATCGCCGTGCATGCCACGGGCCCGGTCTTCTCCTTTGCCGCCGTCATCGACAACACCACCACAGACCCCTACCTCGTCCTGGGCTCACAGGACGGCCCCAAACAGGCCTTCACCCCAGCCGTCACGCCAACCCAGAGCGAGCCGACCCACACGCCGACCCCCACCCCGGGCCCCTCGGCAACGCACACGGTCAACGTTGGTCAGGATGGCAACCGCTTCGTCGACGCGACGTCGGGAACGGGCACGACCACGATCAAAGTCGGCGACACCGTCGTCTGGGTCTGGACCGGCGCCACCAACCACGGGGCCGACAACGGAACCTGCTCGAGTGGAGGCGGCTACTACGGCGACCCGACCTGCACCTCGACCGGGTCCTGGCTGTCCGGCGTGCATATGGCGCCGTTTTCCTTCAGTCACACATTCACCCAGGCGGGGGAGTTCAATTACTTTTGCGACATTCACCAGGGCTCGATGACGGGCAAGGTCATCGTCAACCCCTGACGACCACCGGCGAAACAGCCGCCCGAGGCTAGTCCGCGACCGACAGAATCCGGGAGCCGGCGGCCACCACGCCGCGGCGGCGCTCGCCGCGCCTGCGGTCGCCCTGGCGGCGATCGCCGGCTCGGCGGTCGTGGATGAAGAACTCGGTCGGGTCGGCGAGCGCCTGCGGGAGCGGATGAATGCGAATCGTCACTTCGGATGACTCCTCGGGCCGGGGCACGAGGATCTCGCGAATGAAACCCGATTCGAGCGCCGCTGTCGGAATTCCAAGCACGTCGTTGACCGCGGCCACGATGCGGCGCGCATCGTTTTCGAAGATGGTCTTGCCGAGCGTCCAACCGCTCGCGTTCAGGATCGCGCGTCCTTCGTACGTCCAGGGTTCCGGCTGGTGCTGGTCTTTGCCCCGTCCTGCCATGGATCCCTCCTCCACCACGACCCTTCCCAACCGGAACGGTCGGTCAGGTTTCGGGGAATGGTAGCACCGGGGTTTGCCGGTGTCAGCTATCGTTGATCCCTGTGAAAGTCCGCCGCCTGTCGCGCCGCACCCGCCCTTTTCAGGAATCGGTCATCCGCGAGATGACCCGGCTCACGCTCGAGCACGGCGCGATCAACCTCGCGCAGGGCTTCCCCGACTTTCCACCCGCCGCCCGAGGTGATCGCCGCCGCGCCCGCGGCGATCGACGCCGGTCACAACCAGTACGCGTCACCTGGGGATCAGCCGCTGTGCGACGCGCTCAGCGGCGAAAAGCTGCGCGAGTGCTACGCCCTCGAGTCGACCCCGAGAGCCACATCACCGTCACCTGCGGCGTCACCGAGGCGATCACGGCGGCGCTGCTGGCGCTCGGTCACCCGGGCGGCGAGGTGGTGATCATCGAGCCGTTCCACGAGAACTATCTGCCGGCCTGCGACCTTCGCCGGCGCGAGCGCGGTCGTTCCACGCCCTCGAGCCGCCGCACAACGTGCTCGATCCCGAGCACCTGCGGCGTGCCTTCACCAGCCGGACGCGCGCATCCTGCTCAACACGCCGCACAACCCGAGCGGCCGGGTGTTCACGCGCGAGGAGCTCCGAGGGCGTCGCCTGCTGTGCACGAGCACGAGCTCGTTGCCGTCACCGACGAGATCTACGAGCACATCCTCTACGACGGACGACGAGCACGTCCGCTCGGCTCGCTGCCGGGCATGGAAGAGCGGACGATGACGCTTTCCGGCCTCGGGAAGACCTACGCCGTGACCGGATGGCGGGTTGGCTGGGCAATCGCCGCCCGGAACTGACCGCACCGTCCCGGAAGGTCCACGACTACCTGACGATCTGCGCGCCGACCCGTTGCAGGCAGCCGGAGTGGTCGCCCTTGCATTGCCGGACTCTACTACGAGAAGCTGCCGCCGCGAGTACGGGCGCGCCGCAGCGGTCCTGATCGGCGATCGCTCGAGAAGGCAGGCCTCGCCTTCACTCCGCCCGAAGGCGCCTACTACGTGATGGTCGATGCCGCGCCCCTCGGCTGGAAGGCACGACTGGGAGTTCGTCGATTTCCTCGCGCGCACGGTCGGCGTCATCGTCGTGCCGGGCTCGAGCTTCTACGCGCGCGGCGGGAAGACGCGCGCGCGCCTGAACTTCGCGAAGAAGGACTCGACGCTCGAGGAGGCCGTGCGCCGCCTTGCAGGCGCCGACCTGCGCGCGCGACGCGGCTCGACCCGCCGGTCGGCCTCGACCGCTAAGGCAGCGCGAAGTTGACGGAGAGGAAGACGGCCATCTCGCCGCGGGTCGCGGCTTTGTCCGGGCAGTACTTCAAGGGACTGGTGTCGCAGCCTCCCGTGACTGCATCCGCATAGAGCTGCTCGATCCAGTCGACCGCAAAGCCCCCCGGGCACTGGACATCCGAGAAGATCGGGCTGCTCGGCGTGCACGCGGGCGGCGCGTAGCCGGTGCCGTGCTTGGTCACGAGGAGAAAGACGGCCATCTGGGCGCGGGTCACCGGGTCGTTGGGTCCATACGTTCCGTCGGGGTAACCGACCGCGATGCCCCGGGCGTGGAGATCCTCGATGAAGTCGACCGCAAAGCCGTCCGGACATGGGACGTCCGGAAAGACGGGGCTTCCCGGGCTGCAGGCCGGCGGCGTGTAGCCAACACCCTGGCTCGCGACGAGCAGGAAGACGGCCATCTGCGCGCGCGTGACGGCCTGGTCGCGCCCGTAGCTGCCGCCTCCCATGCCCGCGGTCACGCCGTTGCGAAAGATCTTCTCGACGGAATCGTGAAATCCGTCGGCCTGCGGCACGTCGAGGAAATCCGCGAACCAGCCCTTCGGCAGCGTCCCGCTCTGCGGGTCCGGGTTGTTGGTCGTGACGACGACGTCGTTGAGCGTCCCCGGGGCGAGCGGGAAGGGCGTCGTCGCGCCCAGAAGCACGGCGTCCTGGACGTCCACCCCCGTGGCAGCCACGCCGCCAACGGACACCGCCGCTCCCGCGGCGAAGTTGGTGCCGGCGATCGTCACGGCGGTGCCGGAATTCGCGGAGCCCGAAGCCGGAGAGATCGTCGACACGCTCGGAGCGGGCCCCGCCGCGACGACCACGATGTCGCCCTGCATCATCGCCCCGTGGACGGAGCAGTGGTAGTGGTACGTGCCGAGTGCGGCGAAGCTCGTCGTGTGCGAGAACGTGAAAGGGGCAGAGTTGGCGCCCGAGTCCCACAGGCCATCCGCCGTGCACGTGGTCGCGCACGGCCCCGACGTCGTCGAGTGCAGCCCGGCGGTCCACGTCCACTCAACGGTGTCCCCGACCGCAATCGTCGAGGTGCTCGTTCCGCTCACGGCATCGACGAACTTGGTCCCGCCCTGCCCCACGTGCACGATTCGCGTCGCCGCGAGCGCAGTGGATTCGAACGCGGCCGTTACGAGCAGAGACGCGAGCAGGGCTGAGAACGACCGCCGCTGGGCCATGGGACGATCCTCCTGGACGAGGTGAACTGTGTGGGCCCAGTCTTGCCCGGACGGCGGCCGGTAGCCCGGCTTTAATCGGCCATTAAGGGCCGGCTTCGCCGGACCGATCGCCTGTGCGAAACTGCGCCCCCCATGAGCACGCTCCCGCTCGGCCGCGCCAGGCTCTCCGCCGGTTTCGTCGGGATCATCGTGTTCAAGTACCTGAAGGCGGCGGCTTTTCTCCTGCTCGGCGTCGAGGCCCTCCGGATCGCGCGGCTTTCGAATCACTCCGAGCCGATGGAGATCGCCCGCCTGCTCGGCGTGGACGCCCACAAGGTGATCGTCCAGCACCTTTCGGCGCTCCTCTCGGCTTTCACCTCCCGCCAGGTCGAGGCCATCGGTGCCGCGGCGCTCGTGTTCAGCGCCGTCTTCGGGGCGGAGGGCACGCTGCTCGCGCTGCGAATCCCCTGGGCGCCCTACTTCACGATCGTGCTGACGGGACTCGGAATCCCACCCGAGCTGATCGAGATCGCCCGTCGGCCGCACAGCGTCCGACGCTATCTCCTGCTGGCGATCAACCTCGCGATCCTCGCCTACCTCTGGCGGCGACGCGACGAGTTCAGGAGCTTCCGGACGGACTGAGGTCCGGAAATCTCTTGGCGAGCCAGGCCTCGACTTCCTCCGGGTGGTAGCCGAAGGGGCCGGGCTTTCCCTTGTAGACGATCGTGCCGCTCTCGTCGACGATGTAGAAACGCTCGGGCCAGCCGGCGTAGGCCTGGTTGGCCGGATTCTCGATCGGATCGACGACGAGCGGGATCCCGTAGTGAAAGCGCTGGACGAAGTCGTTGGCGATCTTGACCCGATCCGCCCCGGTCTTCGGCTGCGGATAGCAGACGCTCTCCTTCTCGTTCGACTCCATCTGCCATTCGTCGAGCGGGTGCGCCTCCTTGATGTAGAGCGTGAGGAACCGCACGCGGTCGCCGTACTTCTTGTGCAAGGCCTCGACGCGCCCGACCGAGCGCCGGAAGGGGGGTCAGGTGAAGCTGCCGAAGATGAGGACGGTGGGTTTCTCCCCGAGGTGCTCCGACAGGCGCACGGGTGTCGAGCCGTCGAGCGCGACCAGCGTGACGTCGGGCGCCCGGTCGCCGACCTTGAGGCTGCCCTCCTGGCGCTGGTCGTAGCGCAGCATCCCGATGAGGTTTCGGGGGCCGCCGATCATGTAGGTCATCACGCCGAGCGCGAGAACGACCAGTACGCCGAGGCCGATGAGCATCTTCTTCCAGGGCATGGAGGGCATGGGGTCAGGTCTGTGAAAGTGTGATTTGGACGAGCACCGCCCGAATACTATCAACGCGACTTCGAAACAGAGGACTTTCCATCATCAGCCTCTCGGCCTGAATCGACAGGCGTGAAGCCGTCCACCTTTCTACGCCAAGCCGCATGGCGACGTCCTTCAACCGCATGCCGGCCTCGTGCCGCGCAAAATACGCCACCGCCAGTCGTAGGGGGCTACGACCCCTCTGAAGAAGCCCTTCGGGGCCCATGCCGAACTCGGCCGCAGCCGCCGAAACGATCGCCTCGAAAGTGGGCCGTACACAGTGGCGGTGATGCCTGGGAAACTCCGAGCTGCGGGCGCTCGTGTCGATCATTGCCTGGACTCTTCGCCGAAACCTCTCGCCGCCAAGAAAGACCTGTTTCGTCAGATTGACCCAGGGAGTACGTGCATCCCCGATGCCCCCCTCCACGAACTGCCTGTATCGATCGCATGCCAGAGGTCCCCCGCCGAACTGAGCGAGCGTCCAATCGATCTCGAGCCATCGGGGCGCACGCGCAAGGCCAGCCGTCGCGAGATAGTTGCTCCACGTCCACTCCCCGGGACCTGGAACGAGGCCTGCCCGGACCGGATTGAGCACGACGTATCGGATCAGTTCGAGAAGATGCGCTTCTTTCTCCACGAGAATGGACTTGAATCGGCCCTGAAGGAGATGACCGACTCTTTCGTGCCGCCGGTTGTGGCGCTGGGTGTAGATCCCATTGAGCTGCTGCATTCCCTGGGAGAGGGTTGGATCGGGCGTCTCCAACAGCAGGTGATAGTGGTTGCCCATCAGCACATAGGCATGGACTCGCCATCCGTGAAGGTCCACGACGCGGCCGAGCACGTTCAGCAGATCGCGCCGATCCTCGGCGTCGCGGAAGATCTCGCGCCTTTCGTTCCCTCGAGACGTGATGTGCCAGACCGCTCCGGCATGGTCCAAACGCAGCGGGCGGCTCATCCATGAATAGATTGTCGCAAGGCCACTGCCCGCCGCAGCAATTCACACTTTCACAGACCTGACCCCGTCAGTTGACCCCGTCAGTAGCCTCGCAGGAGCGAGGTCTCCGGCCGCTTGTATTGCTTCTCGGTGCCGTCGCGGCTCTTGATGATCAGCACGCCCTTCTCGATGCGATAGGGGTACTGACCGGAAGGCTGGCCCTCGATCTGGACGGTCAGGCTGTCGGCGCCCGCGATGTATCGGCCGCGCAGGATGACGACCGGCATGCGCGTGTAGACGCGATCCTTCGTGAACTCGCGGTACGAGGAGAAGATGCCCAGAAACGGCGAACACCATTGGCCCAGGATCGGCGAGCCGTCCCGCGGGGGCTCACCCACTCTCTCGGAAACGGTCTGGTTGTCCTTCTCTCCGATCTTTTCGATGAGCCGGTCGCTGCCTTCGAACTCGATCTGCGCGTCGGCCTCGGACGCCTTCCCCGTCGTTTTGTCGTTCCAGAACATCTGCAGCCATTCGCCATTCAATCGGTAGTCTGCTTCGGCCATGGAGGCCGAGACCTGCGTGACCTTCCCGTCGGGAAGAAACTCCAGGATGTTTCCAACACCTGCCGCCGTGCGAGTCACCGACTCCCACTGGCCGAGCAGGGCGCTCTCGGGCAGGGAGGAAGCCGGCTCGCCGGAGAGGGCGAAGGACAGGGCGGCGGCAATGAGAAACATCCGGATTCCTTCCGTTTCGCAAGTTCCGAAGAGCCGAGACGATACCGGAAGGCCTGGAGCAATGTCACCCGCGACCATCCGGCACTGACAACCATCGTCGGGTGACGGAGGTCACCGAGCCCAAGCCCTTTGCTGTCCTAGCCTTGCGCCGGCCGTCCCCTGGCCCGGCTCTTGCGATCCTGGAGATCGAGGAAGAGAGGCCGGGCTCTCGAGGAGGCGGAGGCGAACATGACCCGTAAGATCCGAAGAGCGCTCGTGCTCGGGCTCGCGGCCCTGGCTACCGCAATTGCGGCGGCCGCGGCGACGATCCAGAGCCCCCTGAAACCCACCTCCTCGCCGGCCTCCATGGCGCAGCTCTCGGCCCCGGGGCAGGAGGCCCTCGACTTCGACTCGAGCGCTCTGTCGGCGCTTCGGCAGGTCTCCGACGCCCGGATCGAGAACTTTCCCGTGGCCCCGGGGATCCAGGGCACGCTGATTCTCAAGCGCTTCGAGGTCCTGACGCCCGATGCGCGCATCACACTGACCGGCAAGGACGGCGACTCCTCGATGCCCTTCCCGTCCATCGCGCATTTCTCCGGAAAGCTCGAGGGCGAGCCTGACTCGGCCGTCTACGTCAGCGCCCAGCAGGACCAGCTCGTCGCGTTCGTCCGATCGAATGCGGCCAACGCCTATGTCGGGCCGAGCGAAGGGACGAACAGCTACGTTGTCCGCACGGCCGAATCGCCGGCGAACCAGCTTCCGGTGCCCGCGCCCTGGAGCTGCGGCACAGAAGAGCTCCCGGCTGCGCTGACTGCCAATGCCGAACCGAACTATCCGCTTCCGCTCGGGCCCCTCACGGGCTTGAAGCAGGCCGCCGTGCGCGTCGAGACGGATCAGGAGCTGCTGGCGAAGTTCGCCGGCGACGTCGGCAAAATGGGAACGTACGTCGCGACGCTCTACGGTGCCATCAACGTCATTTACGAGCGGGACCTCGCCCTGCATCTGGCCGTGGCCGAAGTCCATGCCTGGACGACGACGGACCCCTACGTCGGCCCCACGACGCTCGATCAACTCAATCAGCTTGGCGACTGGTGGCACGCGAACCGTTCGACGGCGGCGTACCCCCGGGCCATGGTGCACCTCCTGAGCGGAGTCTCGGTGTCCGGCGGCATCGCGTGGGTCTCCGTCCTCTGCTCGGGCGACTTCGGCGCGAACGGCAGCCACTGGGGCGGCGCCTACGGCGTGACGCAGGTCTACGGGACGTACCCGTCGTTGGCGTTCTGGGATCAGCTGGCCGTGGCCCACGAGATGGGACACAACGCGGGCTCGCCGCACACGCACTGCTACAGCCCTCCGATCGACATGTGCTACAGCGGCGAACCCGGCTGCTACACCGGCCCAATCTCCGTGCCACCGGAGAAGGGCACGATCATGAGCTATTGCCACCTCATCGCGCCGGGCTACTACAGTAACGTCAACCTCATCTTCCACACGCGCTGCATCAACGAGACGATGAAGCCTGAGATCGCCTCGGCCTCGTGTCTGACGCAGGCCTCGACCTTTTTGGACGTGCCACCCTCGCATCCCTTCTTCAGCTTCGTCGAGACGCTCGTCGCCAACGGTGTGACTTCCGGCTGCGACATCAACTACTACTGCCCCGACTCCCCGGTCACGCGCGCGCAGATGGCGGTCTTCCTTCTTCTCTCCAAGAACGGGCCCAACTACCAGCCGCCCGCAGCGACGGGAACCGTCTTTGCCGACGTCAAGAAGACCGACTTCGCGGCCGCCTGGATCGAAGAGCTCGCCAACGAAGGCGTCACGGGCGGCTGCAATACGAATCCGCTCATCTACTGCCCGGGTTTTCCCGTGACGCGCGCCCAGATGGCGGTCTTTCTTCTAATGATGCAGAACGGCTCCGGCTACACCCCCTCCGCCTGCGCGGGGGTGTTCACGGACGTTGCCTGCACGCCAAATCCCGCATTCGCCGTCAACTACATCGAGCGCCTCTACGCGGAAGGCGTCACCGGGGGTTGCAGCACGAGCCCGATGAAGTACTGCCCTACCGACCCCGTCACGCGGGGCCAGATGGCAGTCTTCCTCGTGAGCGCTTTCAGCCTCGTTCCGTAAGCCTCAGGAGGGCCCGGGCGCGCCCGGGAGAGGCCGACTCCCTCTCCGCGCGCGTTGTACGCTAGCGAGCGCCGATGCGCGCGCTCGTTCTCGAAGACGACCAACGGCTGCGGTCCCTCGTCGTCCGCACGCTGACGCGGGTGGGCCTCGCCTGCGACGAGGCGGCGCGGATCGAGGAGGCCGAGGAACTCCTGGATCTCCACGCCTACGACCTGCTCGTCCTCGATCGGCGGCTGCCCGATGGAGACGGCCTGGACGTCTGCCGCCGGGCACGGGCGAAAGGCTTCCGGCAGTCCATCCTGATGCTGACGGCCCTGGACCACGCCGAGGCCGAGATCGAGGGCCTGTCGCAGGGCGCAGACGACTACCTCGGCAAGCCCTTCGACCTGGAGGTTCTCGGGGCCCGCTCGCGCGCGCTTCTGCGCCGCAACGAACATCGCGCTCCGCAGGAGCTTCGGGCCGGCGACCTCCGGCTGGACCCCGGCCGCCGGGCGGCCTGGCGCGGCGAAGAGGCCCTCCGCCTGACCTCGCGCGAATTCACCATACTCGAGCTCCTGATGCGCACCCCGGGTGCGGTCGTTTCGCGCGAAGAGATCCTCGAGCAGGCATGGGGCGAGCGCGAGGAGCCGATGTCCAACACGATCGACGTGCTCGTCGGGAGGTTGCGGCGCAAGGTGGATCGCCGCGGCAAGCCCTCGCGCGTCGAGACGGTGCGCGGGATGGGATACCGCTTGCGATGAGGTTCCTGCGCTTCGAGCGGGCCCGCACGCGGATTGCGCTCTCGGGGGCGCTCGTCTCGGCCGTTTTTCTCGCGGCCCTCGCTCTGGGGACCCACACGCTCATCCACAAGTTCGCCTACGAGGAAATCGACGGGGAGCTCGAGACGCTTGCGACCGCGATCGGCTCGGACTACGAGCTCGTCGGCCTGCGCGAGGAGGAGCGCCAGGCCCTGAAGGCGGGCCTCGAGGCAAACGCCTTCGAGTTCCGCCTCGGCAATCACTCGGCGATCCTCTTCAACGGCGAAGTGCCCGTGGCGCTGCAGGGCAGCCTGCTTCGTGCACAGGCGCAGGTGTCGATCGCTCCCTACGCGCACCTGCCGGAGACGCCCTACACCGCGGTCGAACCCTACAGCGGACAGAACCGGGTGTGCCGTTTCCTCGTCGCTCACCTCCAGGGCAAGGCTCGGGGCGCCACGCTCGTCATCTTCCGGTGGATCGGCCCGATGCTCCGCACACTCGCGCTGGTCGACCGGATGCTGATTGGCATCGTGCTCCTCGGCTTCCTCGGGACGGCCACGATCCTCGCCTACGCCGTGCATCGGGCGATCCGCCCCGTCGAAGAGGTCACGCGCCTGGCCGAGGAGGCCGAGGCCACCGACCTTTCGCGCCGCGTGACGGTCAGCTCGGGCGGCGAGGAATTTCGCCGGCTGTCGGGCGTGATCAATTCTCTCTTCGACCGGCTCGAGCGCGCCTTCCGCGCCCAGCGCCGGCTGGTTTCGGATGCGGCGCACGAGTTGAAAACGCCCACCGCCGTGCTTCTCGGCGAAGCGCAGGACGCGCTGCGGCCCGAAGCCACCGACGCCGAGCGCCGGCGCTCGCTCGAGACGATCGCCGAAGCCTCGCGCGGGCTGGCCCGCGAAGTGGACGGGCTGCTGCTGCTCGCGCGCGGAGACGCGGCCGCCCCGCGGCGCCTGGAGGAACTCGACCTTTCCGAGATCGCGGAGGAGTCGGTCGCCGCGGCGGCGCCCCTCGGCGCGCGGCGGCAGATCGTCTGCGCACTGTCGCGCAGCGGACCGGCGCAAATCCGCGGCGACCGGGCGGGGCTCCTGCGGCTGGCCTCCAATCTGATCTCGAACGCCGTCCTGTACTCGAACCCGGACTCGCTCGTCGAGGTCGCCGTGGGCGCCTCTGACGGATGCGTCTTTCTCGAGGTCGCGGATCGCGGCCCGGGTGTGCCACAGGCGGATCGCGCCCGGATCTTCGAGCGATTCGCGCGGCTGGACGAGGCGCGTCGGCGCAATCCCGAGGGCTCGGGGTTGGGACTGGCGATCGCCGAGCAGGTCGTCCAGGCGCACGGCGGCGACATCGAGGTCCGCGAGCGTGAGGGAGGCGGCGCGGTATTCCGCGTCACGCTTCCGGCGAACTGATGCGCGACGGGCTCTCCCGCTTCTCGCGGGGCGCCCGCGGTGCGGCGGCGAAGCTTCCGCGGCCCGCCCGCGAGGCCTTGCGGCGCCTTCTTGGCATCCCGCCCTCCGACTGGGTCGGCCGCGACCCGGCGCACTGGGCCGCGGCATCGGCGCCCGCGCTCGAGCTCGAGAACCGGCACGAGGTCCTCCTCCTCGGATCCCCCGGCGGGCGCCCGGAGCAGGAGCAGCGCGACGCCCTTGCACGGCGCCTCGCGGCCTCGGGACACCGGGTCTTCCGCGTCGCCTCCGACCTCCGGGCGGCGGGCGCCGCGTACGTGGTCAGCGAGGAGCGGCCCGGCCTCTTCGCGGTCTCGCTGCGTGGACCGGAGGAAGAGCGGTTCTCCGCGATCGACTCCCTGCGCCGGGACCTCGGCCTCGGAGCCACCGCCTCGATCACCGAGGATCCGTCCTGGCTGCCGATCTCGGAGCGCCTCTGCCGCGAGCTGGGCTGGGCGCACAGCGCCGGCACGAGCGATCCGGCCGCGCTGGCACGCGCATTCAAGCGAATCTCGATCGTCGTCGTGACCTACGACAACCGGGACCTCAATCGCCTCTGCCTCGAGAGCCTGCGCGCCCGCACGGAGTGGCCGAACACCGAGACGATCGTGGTCGACAACGGCTCGACCGACGGCACGCCGGAACTGCTCACCGAGGCGGCGCAGGCCGACCCGCGCCTGCGCGTCATCCAGCACGAAACGAACCTCGGGTTTGCTGCGGCGTGCAATGCCGGGCTTGCCGCGGCAACCGGGGAGTACCTCGTGCTCCTGAACAACGACACGGTCGTGACACGCGGCTGGGCGACCACCCTCGCGCGGCACCTCGGCGCCGATCCGGGTCTCGGCCTCGTCGGACCCGTCACCAACGCGATCGCCAATTCCGCGCGGGTGGAGGCGGGCTACACCGGGATGCGGGACCTCCCGCAGTGGGCCGCAGCGTGGACGCGCGCTCACGATGGCGAGATCTTCGAGCTCCCGATGCTCGCCCTGTTCTGCGCGGCAATGCGACGCGGTGTCTTCGAGCAGATCGGCCCCCTCGACGAGCGCTTCGGCATCGGCATGTTCGAGGATGACGACTACTGCCGGCGCATGCGCGATGCGGGATATCGCATCGCCTGCGCGCGGGACGCATTCGTCCACCACTGGCAGATGGCTTCCTTCCGTAAGATGCCGCGGGCCGCCTACTTCGCGCTCTTTCGCGAGAACCGAAAGAAGTACGAAGCCAAGTGGGGGAGGTCCTCCGCACCGTCGCCGGAACGCGAGACGGCCCGGCCGAGGCGCGAGTCGCCCGAACGGCCGCGACGACAGCTTCCGGCATTGCTGGAAAGGATCCGCGCCAGCCGGGGCGCGGTCATCTTCCTCCCCTCGATCGGATGGCAGACCCCCCTGCTCCAGCGGCCCCATCATCTCGCCCGCGTCTTCGCGCGCAAGGGACACGTGGCCATCTTCGACGGCAGCAACGTGGGCGATCGGGTCGAGGGATTCCAGGAGATCGAGCCGAACCTGTTTCTCTTCGGAGGCGACGGGGCCGTCCTCCACGAGGTTCCCTCGCCCCTGATCTGGGCACTCCCCTACAACTTTCCGCTCGCCGGCGCGTACCCGCGCGGATCGCGGATCGTCTACGACTGGATCGACGATCTCTCGGTCTTTCCCATCGGCCGGCGGACCCTCGCCCGCAACCACGCCCGCGCCCTCCGCGACGCGTCCCTCGTCGTGGCCGTATCCCGCCGGCTCCACGACGAGGCGCTGCGCACCCGCAAGGACGCCCTCTACCTCCCCAACGGCGTCGAATACGAGCTCTTCGCATCGCCGGCCCGGCCTGCGCGGGACGAAACCTTCGATCGTTTTCTCGCGGGCAATCCGCCCGTCGCCGGCTACTACGGGGCGCTTGCGAGCTGGTTCGACGACGGGCTGCTCGCGGACGCCGCAGCCCGGCGCCCCGACTGGCGATTCGTCCTGATCGGTCCGCGACTGGACTCGGGCCCTCGCGGAAAGCGGCTGCGGACCCGGGACAACGTCCTGTGGCTCGGACCGCGCGACTACTTCGCCCTGCCGGGCTATCTCGACGCCTTCGACGTCGCGACGATCCCCTTCCGCTTGAACCCGATCACGCTGGCGACCTCTCCTCTGAAGCTCTACGAGTATTTCGCGGCAGGAAAGCCCGTCGTCGCCACCGCGATGCCGGAGTGCGAGGCTTTCCCCGAGGTCGCAATCGTTCGGGACGGGCGCGAGTTCGCCGAGGCCCTCGACCGCATGCGCGCGAAGGGGAAGGACCCGCTCTTCCGGGCGCACCTGCGGGAGCTCGGCCGCGCGAACTCGTGGGAAGCCAGGGTCGAGACGGTGCTCGAGAGGCTGGTCGGATGAACATGCCCGGTCTTGGCGACGGGGCGAAGTATCTCGCGGGTGCGATGCTCGCCTGGGCCCTGGCGCAGTATGCCCTGATCCCGGGGAATCGCTTCGTCCTGCAGCCGGTGCATCACGACGACTACTCGAATCTCGGGACCGCGTTCCCTCCCGAAGGACTGCATACCCGCCCCGTGTCGTTCGCGATGATCGGGCTCATTGCGAGCGGCGGTCCGGTCTTGTACTCCGTGGTCCTGCAGGGGCTCGTCGTCGCCTGCGCCGCCCTGGTTCTTCTCTTCACCTGCCGATTTCTCGAGCATCGCGTCTCCTCGGTCGCCGCGGCGTGGCTCTTCGCCATCGTCTTTCTGCATCCGCGCGCTCTGGAATGGGGGCGCTACACGGGCCTGCTGACGAATCTGCTTTCGGCGTTCTTCGGGCTCCTCGCCCTGATCGTCCTCGAGGCGGGCATGCGCCGCCCGAGGGCGTGGCTGCCGGCGCTCTCGGGCGCCCTGCTGATGCTGTCGGCGTTCTCCAAGGAAGACTACCTCCTGCCCTTCCTCGCCGTCGCCCTGTGGGGAGCTCTGGCCGGACAGCCACGGCGCCGCCCCGCGCTGGCCCACCTGGCCGTTGCAGGTGTCGTCGCGAGTCTGCTCGTCCTCTACAACACCCGAGTGGTCCCGAAGTCGTTCACGCAGATCCGGCCTTCCGGGCCCTACGCGTTCGTCCACTCGCCCGCCGAATTCGCGCGGGTCTTCGTCGGCTATTTTTCAGCGCCACCCCTCGTCGCCGCCGCGGCCCTCGCCGGCATCGCATTCGTCCTCGCCGCGCTGCGGCTACGCCCGGCCTGGCGGGGCCGGATCCTGGTGCTCGCCGCAGTTCCGGCGCTTCTCGTGGTGCCTTACTCGTTCCTGCCGAACCACGTGTTTCCCTACTACTCGGTGAGCTGGCTCCTCTGGCTCGGTGCGACCGTCCTCGTGGTTGCTTCCGAGCTCATCCCGCGGCAAACGGGCGTGCGGCAAGCCGTGGCGATGGCTGCGGTCTTCCTCCTCGCGGCGGCGTACGTGTCCACCCGCGCCGAAAGCCGCGCCATCGCGACGTGGTATGCGGAGCACACCGCACGGTCGCGTCGTGTCGAAGACACCTTGCGCCGCCATGCGGTCCAGCTGGCCTCGGAGAGCGAAGTGGGGATCCTCGGCGCCGAATGGCCGGGGCCCTGGACCATGACCAACGGCCGCTATCTGGAGAAGCGGCTCGGCCTACCGAACCGCTGGATCGTGTTCTCGGCGCCCGGGTCGGCGTTCTATCCCTCGGAGGTCGGCCCTACGCCAGACTCGAAGATCGAAGTCCGCGCGCTCGATCGCGTTCCGGATTCCGGGCCGCTGCTGTTTCTGGTGTTCGACCAGCGCGGCAACGGCGTCCCGGTCCGCCATGCCGACGCCCTGCCCGCTGCTGTCCTCGCCGCGGCGGCCGCGGCTGATCCGGCCGCCCGGTGACTCCCGTCCCGGCGGACCTGCGGATCAGGGCGCCGCGGTCGCGGGCGCAGTGGGGGTTGCAGCGGCGACGGCCGGTTCGATGCGGATCGACGTTGCGACCTTCTTGCCCTCGCGTTCGAGCCAGCGCACCGAAACCCGGTCGCCCACCTTGAGAGCGTCGCCGGTCAGCCGCGTCGCGGTCGTACGGACGAGCGTCGTCTCCTTGCCGGAAGCCGCGCGGACGACGAAAGTCTTCGCCGTCGTGTCCATGCGCGCGACGGTGCCCGTGACCGTATAGCCGTGGACCTTCGTCTTCTCGGGCGCGGCCGCCCCGAGGACGGCAGCGCACAGCACGGCGGCCAAAAGGCGCATTCGCATCGAGAGTACCCTATGCCCGGGAACGTGAACGTAACGTGAACGCGGACACGGGAGCCGATCCGGAGCGGTCCGCGCCGAGCCGCGTCGGGCCGCTTCTCGTCGTCGTCACGGCCGCGGCCGTGCTCGGAGCGCTCGCCCTCTTCCGGCGCGGCTTCGGCGAGCTCTGGTACGACTCGTTCCACTACTTCACGCTCTCGCGCATCGTCTCCACCGAGGGCCTCTGGAACCTGCACAGCCGGGTCCGCGCCTACGGTTATCCCCTCTTCGTCTCTCTGTGCACGGGCTTCCGCGACCCCGGGCCCGTGGAAACGCGGGCCCTCGTCTTCGCCGCTCAACTTGCTCTCTATCTCGGGGCCAGCCTCCATGCGGCCCGGGTGGCCGGGCGCATGTTCCGCTCCCGGCGGATCTTCCTCGGCACCTACTTCCTGATGGCCTTGGACCCCATCGCGCTCGCACGGACCACGGAGGTTCTGTCGGACCTGCTTTCGGCCGTTCTCATCCTGCTCGCCGTGCTGCTTTGCCTCGAAACCGACGGCTCGCCCGAGCGACGTGCCTTCGGAGCCTTTCTCTGCGCGGGCCTCTCCGTCGCCGTACGGCCGGCGAACCTGGCGGTCGTGCCTGCCCTCGTTCTCGTCTGGCTCTTGCGAAGCAAGCCGTACCGCGAGCGGCCGATCCGCACGCTCCCGGCCGGCGCCGCGGCGCTCGTACTCGCGCTTCTCCCGCAGCTCCATGGCAACGTCACGGCGTACGACGCGTGGACGCCGCTGCTGCCGGACCATCTGTACGGCGACCAGACTCGGTGGGGGATGTCCATGCTCAAGTACGGGACGCTGGTCGTCCCGGGGGTCGGGCCCGAGCTCATTTACCAGAACCCTTTCTACCGGAACGGCGTCCCAACGCCCGCCGCGTTCTTCCGCGAGCGACCTCTGCGGTACGCCGCGACCCTCGGCCTGCACGGATTTGCGCTCGTCGACCAGGACTTCCCGTTCACCTTCATCACCAATCTCCGGCCCCGGTCCCGCTGGCCGATCTCGTTCTGGAACTACGGGTTCCTGTTCCTGGCCGGTCTCGGCCTCGCCTCGGGCGTGGCCCGCTGGCGCGCGCAGTCGCCCGCAGCCCGGCTCTATCTTGCCGCGGCGGGGGCGACGGGCTTCGCCTACCTCGCCGTCCACCTTCCCGTGGCCGTCGAGAGCCGCTTCTCCCTGCCGCTCTACCTGCTCGCCGCACCCGCCGCGGCCACCGCCCTGGTCGGACTGTGGGGGCGACCGATGCGCACCCTCGTGCCGGTGCTGGCTGCCGCCACGGCCTTCGTCGGTGCCTGTTTCTGGCTCTCCCTTTGGCTCTCGGCGCAGGCACCCATTCTCGCCGAGCTCGCGAGGCGATAAAGTCGCCGCCATGAAGAAGCTGCTGTTTGCCTTTCCGGCCGTTCTCTGCCTGCTCGCGCTCGCTCCGTCCGAGGCTGCCTTCGACCTGCTCGTCACGGGCGGGCGGGTCGTGGACGGCACGAGTGCACCCTGGTTCGTCGCCGATGTCGGCGTGCGCGACGGCCGGATCGTGGCCATCGGCGCGCTCGCAGGCCACGCCGCCCGCCGCACGATCGACGCCCGCGGTCTCTACGTGTCGCCCGGCTTCATCGACCTGCTCGGCCAGTCCGAGTACAACGTGCTCGTCGACAAGCGGGCGGCCTCGAAGATCACCCAGGGCATCACGACGGAGGTCACGGGCGAGGGCTCGTCGATTGCGCCGCTCAACGCCGCCATGCTGGCCGAGGGCAAGGAGGTCTTCGATCGCTACGGTTTCACGCCCGACTTCACGACGCTGGACGGCTACTTCCGGACGCTCGAACGCCGCACCACCGCGATCAACCTCGCGACCTTCGTCGGGGCGGGCGGCGTGCGCGACCTCGTCATCGGGAAGGCCGATCGCCGCGCCACGCCGGAGGAATTGAAGCGCATGTGCGACACCGTGGACCAGGCCATGCGCGAGGGGGCGGTCGGCGTCTCGTCCTCGCTCCAGTACGTGCCGGACATGTACAACTCGACCGACGAGCTCATCGCCATGGCGAAGGTCGCGGCGAAATACGGCGGCGCCTACTTCACGCACCAGCGCTCCGAGGCCAACGCGATCGACTCCTCGCTTGACGAGGTCTTCCGCATCGCGAAGGAAGCTGGCATCCGCACCCAGATCTGGCACTTGAAAACCGCCTACAAGCGCAACTGGGGCCGCATGCCCGCCGTGCTCGCCCGCATGCAGGCGGCGCGTAACGATGGCATCGACGTGGCGGCGAATCAGTACCCGTACACGGCTGGCTCGAACGGCCTCGACGCCTGTCTGCCGCCCTGGATCCGCGAGGGCGGACGGGATGCGCTCCTGAAGCGCCTCGCCGATCCAGCGCAGCGCGAGCGGGCGAAGAAGGACATGCTCGAGGATTCCGACGCGTGGAGCAATCAGTACCTGGGCTCGGGCGGGCCGGACCGCGTGCTCGTCGCCGCGGTCCTCAATACGTCGCTCAAGAAGTACGAGGGAAAAACGATCGCCCAGATCGCGGCCGACGAGAAGAAGGACCCGCGCGACGCCCTGATCGACATCGTCATCGCCGACCGTGCCAACACGGCCTGCATCATTTTCATCATGGACGAGAACGACGTGCGTACGGCGCTGCAGAGCCCCCTGGTCGCCTTCGGCACGGACTCCGGGGCCGGCGCGACCGACGGCATCTTCTCGGAGGAGAAATCCCACCCCCGCGGCTGGGCCTCGACCGCGCGGATCCTCGGCAAGTACGTCCGCGACGAAAAGCTGCTGCGCCTCGAGGAGGCGGTGCGCAAGATGACGTCGTTTCCGGCCGAGGGCGCCGCTCTGACGGACCGTGGTCTCGTGAAGGTCGGGTTCGCGGCCGACCTCGTCGTCTTTGACCTCGCGAAGGTCCAGGACCTCGCGACCTACGAGGAGCCCCGCCGCTACAGCGCCGGGTTCCCGTACGTTGCGGTCAACGGCGTGCTCGTGGTGGACGGCGGAAGGATCACCGGTACGGCTCCCGGCAAGGCTCTCCGCGGGCCGGGGTACGGGAAGTGATTTAGGGAATCTCGGCTTTCGGATTTCGGAATCGAGAATTACTCGCCGAAGAGGGTGAGCTTGCGCCTGGGACGGTCGAGGCCGAAAGACCGGACCGCGTGCTTCTCGATGTGGTCCATGGCTTCCTCGACCGAATCGGTCAGAAGCAGCAGGTCGAGGTCCGTGTTCGAGATCGTCCCCGCGGCCACCATCTTCGCGAGAAAGCCCATGAGCGGGCGGTAGAACTCGGTGCTCATCAGGACGACGGGGAAGTTCTTGATCTTCGCCGTCTGGATCAGCGTCAGCGCCTCGAACAGCTCGTCCATCGTGCCGAGGCCTCCCGGCATCACCACGAAGGCGTAGGAGTACTTGACGAGCATCACCTTGCGCACGAAGAAGTGCTCGAACGAGACCGAGCGGTCCACGTACGGGTTCAACTTCTGTTCTTCGGGCAGAACGATGTTGCACCCGACCGTGTAGCCGCCGGCCTCCTTGGCGCCGCGGCAGGCCGCCTCCATGACACCGGGGCCGCCGCCGGTGATCACCGTGAAGCCGAGGCGCGCCAGGCCAGCCCCGACTTTCTCCGTCAGCGAATAGTAGGGGTGGTCCTGCGAGAAACGCGCCGAGCCGAACACCGTGACGCAGGGCCCGACGAAGTGCAGCGTCTGAAAGCCCCGGATGAACTCGCGCATGATCTCGAGGACGGAGAGGAATTCCTTCCACCGCGAGCGCGGCCCCGAGAGAAACAGCCGTTCGGACCCGTTCGGCGCTGCGGGCTCCGGCGGCGTTTGCGTCGCGGGCGTCTCCGGCGGGCTCATGGTCGGGCGCCCGCTTCGTGCCTCAACTCGGGCGACGAGAGACCGCGAGCCGGGCCTGGGCGAGCTCGAACCGCGTGCGGATGGCGTCCAGCGTGTCGGCACCCGCGCTCTTCATTTCTTCCTCGGCCTTCGCCCGGTCGCGCTCGGCGGAGGCCGCGTCGATCTCCCCTGCGCTCTCGGCCGAGTCGGCGAGTACCGAGACGCGGTCGCCAGACACCTCCGCAAATCCCGCCGAAACCGCGTACGCCGCGGAGCGGCCGCCCGTCTTGTAGCTCAGAACTCCGGTTCCGAGCAGAGTGATCAGCGGCGCGTGCCCGGGCAGAATGCCCAGGTAGCCCTGCGCGCCCGGCAGCTCGACCTCCTCGGCCTGCGCCTCGAGGACGCGGCGCTCCGGAGTCACCACGAGCAGCCAGAGGGCCAAGTTACGCCACCTTCGCCAGCTGCGCGGCCTTCTCGCGCGCCTCGTCGATCGTCCCGACCATGTAAAAAGCCTGCTCCGGCAAGTCGTCGCACTTGCCGTCCACGATCTCCCGGAAACCTTTGATCGTGTCGGCGATCTTGACGTAGCGGCCCTCGAGCCCCGTGAACTGCTGGGCGACGAAGAACGGCTGCGACAGGAAACGCTGCACCTTGCGGGCGCGCGCGACGACGAGTTTGTCCTCCTCGGAGAGTTCGTCGATCCCGAGAATCGCGATGATGTCCTGCAGATCCTTGTACTTCTGGAGCACCGCCTGCACGTCGCGGGCGCACTTGTAGTGCTCCTCGCCGACCACGCGGGGCGAGAGAATCGTCGAGGTGGAGGCCAGCGGATCCACGGCCGGGTAGATGCCCATCTCGGAGATCGCGCGGGAGAGAACCGTCGTGGCGTCGAGGTGCGCGAATGCCGCGGCCGGCGCGGGGTCGGTCAGGTCGTCGGCCGGCACGTAGATCGCCTGCACCGACGTGATGGAGCCCTTCTTCGTCGACGTGATGCGCTCCTGCAGCTCGCCCATCTCGGTCGCGAGGTTCGGCTGGTAACCGACGGCCGAGGGCATGCGTCCGAGCAGCGCCGACACCTCGGAGCCCGCCTGCGTGAAGCGGAAGATGTTGTCGATGAAGAGCAGCACGTCCTTGCCCTCGGTGTCGCGGAAATACTCGGCGACCGTCAGCCCCGTCAGTCCGACCCGCAGACGCGCGCCCGGGGGCTCGGTCATCTGGCCGTAGATCAGCGAGCACTTCGACTTCTCGACGTCTCCCGGCGTGATGACGCCTGACTCCGTCATCTCGTGGTACAGGTCGTTGCCCTCGCGCGTGCGCTCGCCCACGCCCGAGAAGACGGAGAAGCCGCCGTGGTGCATGGCCACGTTGTTGATGAGCTCCTGGATCATGACCGTCTTGCCGACACCGGCGCCGCCGAAGAGGCCCGTCTTGCCGCCCTTGGTGTACGGCTCGAGCAGGTCGATGACCTTGATGCCCGTCTCGAACATCTCGACCGAGGTCGCCTGTTCGTCGTACGCCGGTGGCTCGCGGTGGATCGGCCAGCGCTCCTTCGCCTTGACTGGTCCGAGGCCGTCCACGGGATCGCCGATGACGTTGAGAATCCGGCCCAGGGTCTCTCGACCCACGGGCACCGAGATCGGAGCACCGAGGTCCACGGCCTTCATGCCGCGGACCATGCCGTCGGTCGGCTTCATCGAGACGCAGCGGACGACGCTCTCGCCGAGCTGCTGCGCCACCTCCGCGATGACGTCGATCGGCTCGCCGGTCTCTTTGCCGTCGTCCTGGACGTGGACGGCGTTGTAGATCGCGGGGAGCTTGCCCGGAGGGAACTCGATGTCGAGGACCGGCCCGATGATCGCGACGACCTTGCCGCTGTTTGGTTCCGCCATGGATCTTCCCCTTTTCGCTTATTCCAGCGCCGCGGCGCCCGAAATGATCTCGATCAGTTCCTTGGTGATCCGCGCCTGCCGGGCGCGGTTGTAGGTCAGCGTGAGCTTGTCGATCATCTCCCCCGCGTTCTTCGTGGCCGCGCCCATCGCCGTCATGCGCGCGCCCATCTCGGCTGCGGCCGATTCGGCGAGGGCCCGGTACACGCTGAACTCGAGAAAGCGCGGCAAGAGCGAAGCGAGAATCGTCTTCGCGTCGGGCTCGTAGATGTATTCCTCTGCCGTGGCCGCCACCGGCGCCGGGGCCGCCGTCGCCGCGGGCGCGGCTTCCGTCGAGAGGGGAAGCAGCCGCGCCGTGTGCACGACCTGGGAGAGGACCGAGCGGAATTCGTTGACCACCACGTAGACCGCGTCGGCCCTCTCGGCGAGAAACTCCCCGGCGAGCACTCCGGCGATCTCCTTTGCGTTGGCGTACTTCAGGTCGTTGAAGATGCCCGGATAGGTCTTCTCGGTGAACGGGTACTTGCGGCGCTTCCAGAAATCGATCGCCTTCTTGCCAACCGGGAGAATCCGGACGTCGGTCCACGCGGGGTGAGCTGCGAGCAGCGCCGCCGTCGCACGATGGATGTTCGTGTTGAAAGCGCCGCACAGACCCCGATCGCCCGCGATCACGACGACGATCACACGCTTCTCTTCGCGGACGGCGAGCAGCGGATGCGTCACCTCTCCGGCGTGGGCCGTGACCGAGGCGAGGACGTTGCCGAGCAGCTTCGCATACGGGCGAGCGCCCACGACGCGGTCCTGGGCCCGGCGCAGCTTTGCAGCCGCGACCATCTTCATGGCCTTGGTGATCTGCTGCGTGCTCTTGACCGAGCGCAGCCGGCGGCGAATGTCGATGAGGGAGGCCATGATCCGTAAGCTCTTAGGCGGCCACCGCGGCCGCGTTGTCCTTGACGAAGCGATCCCGGAACTCCTGGATCGCCTTGCCGAGCGCCTCCTCGGTCGTCTTCTCGAGCTTGCCGGTCGCCACGATCGCCGAGAGGATCTCCTTGTACCTGCCCTTTAGGTACTCGTGCAGGCCCTTCTCGAAGTCGCGGATGGACTCGACCTTGATCGTGTCCATGTATCCGTTGGTGCCTGCGTAGATGAGCGACCTGCATCTCGACGTCCATGGGCGATACTGCGACTGCTTCAGGAGCTCGACCAGCCGCTGGCCGCGTTCGAGCTGGTCCTGTGTGGCCTTGTCGAGGTCGGAGCCGAACTGCGCGAACGCCGCGAGGTCGCGATACTGGGCGAGGTCGAGTCGCAGCGTTCCGGCCACCTGCTTCATGGCCTTGATCTGGGCGTTGCCGCCGACGCGTGAAACCGAGATACCGACGTTGATGGCGGGACGGACGCCCGAGTTGAACAGATCGCTCTCGAGAAAGATCTGGCCGTCCGTGATCGAGATGACGTTGGTCGGAATGTAGGCAGAAATGTCGCCCGCCTGCGTCTCGATGATCGGCAGCGAGGTCAACGAACCACCGCCCTCCTTGTCCGAGAGCTTGGCCGCCCGCTCGAGCAGGCGTGAGTGCAGATAGAAGACGTCGCCCGGATACGCCTCGCGGCCCGGTGGACGGCGAAGCAGCAGCGAGATCTCGCGGTACGCCGCCGCGTGCTTGGAGAGATCGTCGTAGATGGTCAGGGCGTGCTGCCTGTTGTCCCGGAAACACTCGCCCATCGCGCAGCCGGCATAAGGTGCGATGTAGTGCAGCGGCGCCGGATCCGAGGCCGTGGCCGAGACGATGATCGTGTAATCCAGTGCGCCGTTTTCCTCGAGCGTCTTCGCCACCTGCGCGACGGTCGATTGCTTCTGGCCGATGGCGACGTAGATGCAGATGACGTCCTTGCCCTTCTGGTTGATGATCGTGTCGATCGCGACGGCGGTCTTACCGGTCTGGCGGTCGCCGATGATCAGCTCGCGCTGTCCGCGGCCGATCGGAATCATCGCGTCGATCGCCTTCAGGCCGGTCTGCAGCGGCTCCTTGACGCCCTGCCGATCGATGACGCCGGGGGCGATGCGCTCGGTCGGGTAGAACTCGGTTGCCTTGATCGGGCCCTTGTCGTCGATGGGGCGTCCGAGCGCATCCACGACCCGGCCGACCAGCGCCGGCCCGACGGGCACCTGGATGATGCGCCGGGTGCGGCGGACTTCCTGGCCTTCCTTCACGAGCTGCGACTCGCCGAGCAGCACGACGCCCACCTGATCCTGCTCGAGGTTCAGGGCGAGGCCGAAGATGTCGTGGCCGAAATCCACGAGCTCGCCCGCCATGACCCGGTCCAGGCCATAGATGCGCGCGATGCCGTCGCCGACCGAGAGGACCGTGCCCACCTCTGCCACGTCGATGGCCTTCTCGTAGCCCGCGAGCTGCTGCTTCAAGATCGCCGTAATCTCGTCCGCTTTGATCTCCATCTCAGGCTCCCGTTCTCTCTTTCACTTGCGTCTGGAACCGCCGGATCGCGGCCGCCACCGAACCGTCGTAGACGTAGGATCCCGCCCGCGCGACGAACCCGCCGAGCAGTTTCGCGTCGAAGTCGAGCTGCATCTGCACCTTCTTGCCGGTGCGCTGAGCGATCGCCTGCTCGATCGCATTTTTCTCCTGCTCCGCAAGAGCGCCGGGAACCGTGACCCGCACCCGGAGAACGCCCTGCAGCGCGTCGTTCAGATCCCGCAGGGCCCGGAACACTTCTCCCGCCTCCAGGAGGCGGTGATTGCGCAGCATCACTTGGAGGAACCGCGATCCGTAGGGGTCCAGCCCCGCCCGCGCCGCCAGCTCGGCGACCGCCTTGCTCTTGGCCTCCCGGGGCACGTTCGGCGCCAGAAGGAAGGCCCGCAGCTTCGGATTGGCCTCGAAGGCCCTTGCCATCGTCTGGCCGGCCTCGAGGAAAGCGGCAATGTCGTAGCCGGCCGGCGCGGCCTCGAGAAACGCCCGCGCATAGGGATGCGTGAAGGAGCTCATCGGGCGTCCTTCAGGCGCGCCACGCTGTCGGAAAGCAACTGCCTGCGATCATCCTCGGTGATCGCCCGGGCGAGCAGGTCGGTCGCGGTCGCGCCGGTCAGGTCCGCGGCGGTCTGGCGCAGCTCGGCTCGGGCCGCGGCGACTCGCCGCTCGATCTCTTCCTCGGCGCCCTTGCGGATGCGCTCGGCCTCGTCCTTCGCCCGCTGGGCGAGCTCGGCCCGGATCTGCTCGCCTTCCCCCAGGGCCTGCTTGCGGATCTCTTCGGCTTCCCGCTCGACGCGCGCGGTCCGCTCACGAATGTCGGCCGCGAGCCGATCCACCGCCGCGCGCCGCTTCTCGGCCTCCTTGCGCCGCTCCTCGATCTCGTCCTGCCGCTTGCGGAACGCCTCGGTCAGCGGCCGTGCCAGCAGATAGAAGAGCAGGCCGAGAAAGAGGCCGAGGTTCAACAACTGCCAGATCCAGAGGGGCAGGCCCAGAAACTTCTCGGCCTCGCCCTCCTCGGACAGGAGAAGAACAACCGGGAGCAGGTCGGGGAGGCGCGAAAGCAGAATCACGCCGCGAGCTTTCGCCCGAGAATCTTTTCGGCGAGCTCGCGGGCGAGGGCCCGCGCGCGCTCCGGCAGCTGTCCGGACAGCGCCGCCACCTGCGACGCGATCTCCTGGCTGCCCCGCTCGACGCTCGCGTTGGCCGCCTCGTTGGCTTCGGCGAGGCTCGCCTCGAGTTGGGCCGAGCTCTCGGACCGCAGGTCCTCGCGCAGCTTCAGCGCCTGGCGCCGCGCCGCAGACAGCAGCTGCTCTCCGGCCGCCACCGCCTTCTCGAGTTCGGCGAGGCTGTCGGCATACGCCTTCTCGGCGTCCTTCTCCGCACGCTCGCGCGCGTCGAGGATCGCCGAGAGGGGAGTAAAGAGATACCGCTTCAGGATCCAGTAGCAGATCCCGAAGGCAAGAAACACATAGAGACTCGTGACGTTGGGTGCTTCGATCATGGGAATCTTTCGAGACCGACGAAACCGCGGATGAATAGCACAGTCATGTGTAGAGAGTCGAGATCAGACTCGAGCGTCGAGAGAACGCAGGCAGACCCCGTCCAAACCCTTCGCAGAGTCCGGAGGAAATCCATATAACCTATTTTGAATCAACTACTTAGCGCGCAGGAGACGTCGGCATTTCGACGAGCTTCGGCGCAGAGTCCGGCGTCATGTCGCAGGAGCCCTGAAAGAAGGCGCCTTCTTCGATCAGTAGAGCCGGCGTGTGCAACTCGGCGGTCACGCGCGCCCGCGGATGAATCTCGATTCTCTCGCTGGCGTTCACGATGCCCTTGAGCGAGCCGTTGATGGAGAGCCGCTCGACGTGGATCACCGCATCCACCTCGGCCGAATCCCCGAGGATCAATTCGCTGCCGGACGGAATCTTTCCCTCGAACTTGCCGTCGATGCGGAAGGTCTCCTCGAAGGTCAGCTCTCCCTTGAGGTGGCTTCCCCTGTCCAGGAACCCGTTCAACGTCGCCCCTTCGCCGCGTGGCTTCATGCGTCTCTCCTCCCTCGAAAAGCAGCCCGGTCTGGAACTCCTGCGTCAAGGCTTTCCCGCCAGCTTCTCGTACAGGCCGATCAGCTCTTCTTCGGAGCCGAAGCCGATCTCGATTCGCCCGCCGCGTCTCCTGCGTACGATGCGGACTTTCGTCTGGAGCCGCCGGGAGAGCTTCTCCTCGGCGTCGCGCGTGAATGGATCGCGTCGCCGTTCGCTCGTGACCCGATCGCCCGCCGCCAATCGGGCCACCCGCTTTTCGGTCTGGCGCACCGAGAGGGCGCGCCGAACGATCTCCTCGGCAAGCCGCTCCTGATCGTCGGCGGAGGCGAGGGCGACCAACGCCCGGGCGTGCCCAGCGGAGAGCGACCCCGCGCGAACTTTCTCCTTTACTGTAACTGGTAACTTCAATATCCTCAATGTGTTAGCTACTGTCGCGCGCTCCTTGCCGACCCGTTCCGCGATCTTCTCTTGAGTTAGCTGAAACTCATCCCGCAGCCTCGAGTAAGCCTCCGCCGCCTCGAGGACGTTCAGATCCTCGCGCTGCAGGTTCTCGACCAGTCCGGCTTCGAGAAGGTCGCGGTCCGAGCTCCTCTCGCGCACCGTTATCGGCACACGCTCGAGCCCCGCGAGCGACGCCGCCCGCCAGCGCCGCTCGCCGGCCACGATCTCGAACTTCTCCCCGCGGGGGACCACGACGATCGGCTGGACGATCCCCTGTTCCCTGATCGAGCGCGCGAGCTCCGCGAGAGCCGGTTCGGAAAAATCCCGCCGCGCCTGGAATCGAGAAGGCGTCAGCCGACCGATCTCGACCTCTCGGGGATATGTTCCACGTGGAACATCGTCCTTGCCCGGCAATAGCGCCGAAAGCCCCCGCCCAAGCGCCGGTCTTCGAGTGCTCATTTGGCCCTCCGCCTCTTCAGGAACTCGCGTCCGAGCGATAGATAAGCTTCCGCACCTCGAGACTTGATGTCGTGAGCGAGGACGGGCTTCCCGAAGGATGGCGCCTCGCCCAACCGCACGTTGCGGGGAATCACTGCTTCGAAGACACGCTCGCCGAAATGCTGCCGGATGTCGTCGACAACCTGCCTGGCCAGATTCGTCCGCTCGTCGAACATCGTCAACACGATGCCCTCCATCGAAAGAAGCGGGTTGAACGAATCCCGGACTCGCTCGATCGTCTCCAGGAGCTCCGTCAGGCCCTCGAGGGCAAAATACTCCGTCTGGATAGGCACGAGCACCGAATCCGCGGCCGTGAGCGCGTTGACCGTCAGAAGCGACAGCGACGGCGGGCAGTCAATGAAAACGTAGTCATAGCTCCCCCGAACGCCCCCGAGGGCAAAACGAAGGCGCGTCTCGCGCTCCGTATGACCCACGAGCTCGATCTCCGCCCCGACGAGGTCGCGGCCAGAGGGAAGAATCCAGAGGTTCGGGAACGCAGTCTCCCGCACCGCGGGACCGGCATCTCCCGAGAGCAGCGCCGTATACACCGTCCCCGATTCCTCGCGTTTGGAGAAGCCGAGGCCCGAGGTCGCGTTGGCCTGTGGGTCCAGATCAATCAGCAGGACTTTCTGATCGTAGGCCGCCATCGCGGCCGCCAGATTGATGGCAGTGGTCGTTTTACCGACGCCGCCTTTCTGATTGGCGATAGCGATGATTCGGGCCACGGGAAGGCATTATGGACGGGACACGGCGAGCATGGAACGGAAATGCGACGTTCCACGTGGAACAATGGGAAGTTTCACGGCAGCTTCCTGAAGGCCGCGATCACCCTTCGGTCGGAGCCGGGAATCGTGACCAGGCTCTCCAGGGCGAAGCGCGGCAGATCCCTCGCCGCCTTCTCGGGCTCCGTAGTCCACGCCAGCAAGGCTCCACGCGAGGCCAGAAAAGCGCCCGAACCGATCAGGGTGGCGAGATTTCCGACCGCTCTCGTCGTCGCGACCTGAAAGGTCTGCCCGCCGACGTCGCTGATTCGGGCCTCAAGAACCGTGGTGTTGGACAGGCCGATCTCCCGCACGACATGCCTCAGGAACGCTGCCCGTTTCGCCCTCGGTTCGAGCAGGGTGACGAGGACGTCCGACCTGACTATGGAAAGGGGTACTCCCGGAAATCCGGCACCCGATCCGATATCTATAAGCCGTGCCCCATGAATAATTAGACTCTCTCCGAGGGCAGACTCGAGCGCGTGATCCGCAAGCTCCTCAGCCGAGAGGTTCCCGGTCAGATTGACCTGGCGACGCCAGCGGTCGAGCTCGGACAGATACCGCGCCAGACCTGCGAAGCTGGCCGGGGTCGCCGAGAACCCGAAAAGGACCGCCCTCCGACGAAGGATGTCCTCGAAGGCTTCAGACTCGAGGGGGGGCGCCTCTACGGAGGACATGCGCCGAGATTATCGCGACGGCCACAGGCGTGACGCCCGGGATCCGGCCGGCCTCTCCCACGGTCCTCGGCCTGCGCCGGGAGCATTTCTCGACGACTTCGTGGGATAGGCCTGGAATGCCGGCGTAACGGAAATCCGCCGGGATTTCCCTCGACTCGAAGGGCTTGAGCTGTTCGAGTCTTTCCCTTTCACGGCGGATGTAGCCGTCGTAGCGAACACGGTTTTCCAGGATGCTTTTCTCATCGCGACCGAGCCCCTCGAGAGTCGCAGGCAGGGCGGTCTCGAGCATTTCCGCTGATAAGTCGTTTCTTTGTAGTAGTTTATACGCTGTCGTCGGGGACTCGAACTCGATCCCGAGCTTTTCGCGCAGGAGCGCGCGGGTAGCCGCGTTCGGAGTGATCACCGACTCGCGCAAACGCCGCTCGGCACGTTGGAGCCGCTCTTCGCCCGCCATCGCAACCGAATACTCCCCTTCCGTGATCAGGCCGAGCCGGCGTCCGTGGGGAAGCAGGCGCGGCAGCACCGTGTCGACGCCCAGGAGCAGCCGGTACTCCGCGCGGGAAGTGAAGAGACGATAGGGCTCTTCGAGCCCCTTCTTGGTCAGGTCGTCGATCATGACGCCGGTGTAGGCCTCGCAGCGGTCGAGCACGAAGGGTTCCTCACCCGAAACGGCGAGCGCTGCATTGATCCCGGCGCAAAGGCCCTGCGCGGCCGCTTCCTCGTAGCCCGACGTGCCGTTGATCTGTCCGGCCAGAAAGAGACGCGGCACGTCGAGAGTCTCGAGCGACAGCCGGAGCTGCTCGGGAAAGGCGAAATCGTATTCGACCGCATATCCCGGACGGATCATGTGCGCCTTCGTCAGCCCCGGAATCTCGGTGAGGATCGCGCGCTGCACGTCCTCGGGCAGGGAGGTCGAGAGGCCGTTGATGTAGATCTCCTCGCAATCCCAACCATCGGGTTCGAGAAAAATCGTGTGGCGGTCCTTGTCGGAGAAGCGCACGACCTTGTCCTCGACGGAAGGGCAATAGCGTGGGCCGACGCCGTGGATCTGCCCGGAGTACATCGGACTTCTGTGGAGGTTCTCGCGAATGAGCGCATGCACGCGCGGGTTGGTCGCCGTCAACCAGCACAACGCCTGGCGTTCGGGCAACCGCCGTGTTCGGAACGAGAACGGCACGGGTGGACGATCGCCCTCCTGTTCGACGCAAGCGGCGAAGTCCACGGTTTCCCGGTGGACCCGGGGAGGCGTTCCCGTCTTGAATCGCCCGAGCCTCAACCCCAGTCGGCGCAGGGCCACCGAGAGACCTCGGGCGGCGAATTCGCCGACGCGCCCACCTTCCGTCTTTCGATCGCCGGTGTGCATGAGGCCGTTCAAGAACGTGCCCGCCGTGACGACGACGGCGCCGGCCTCCAGACGCAGCCCGGTGGCGGTCCGGACGCCCACAATGCGCCCGCCCTGCTCGACCAGATCCTCGGCCATCCCCTCGAGAATCGTCAGGTTGGGGGTACGGGCCAGCGTCTGGCCGGCCTCCCGCGCGTAGCGCGCTCGATCGCACTGCGCCCGCGGCCCCCAGACCGCAGGCCCGCGCGAGCGATTGAGAATCCGGAACTGGATGCCGGCGGCATCGGCAAGCTCTCCCATCGCGCCCCCGAGAGCGTCGATCTCGCGGACGAGCTGGCCCTTGGCGAGCCCGCCGATGGCGGGATTGCAGGACATGCGTCCGATGGCGGGAACCGAGCCGGTCAGCAGGGCCGTCGTGCGGCCCATGCGCGCCGCCGCTCGCGCAGCCTCGATGCCCGCGTGGCCGCCGCCGATTACGACGACGTCGTATTGCATGGGCCTCCGTGGGGACTATTTACCAACACAGAAAGTCTCGAACAAGCGCGCCAGCACATCCTCCGAGGTCGTCTCCCCCACAAGATCCGCAATCGCGTCGAGCGCGGTGTGGCAATGGGTCACCGCGTATTCCGGCGGATGACCTGCCTCGAGTGCTTCGAGGGCAGCGGCCACCGCGCCGCGCGCCCGCAGGACCAGATCGCGCTGGCGCAGGGATCCGAGCATCTCGGACGTCTCGTCGGTTCGGATCCCGGCTGCGATCGAGTCCGCGAGAAGGTCGCGCATGGCCTGGCCCGCTCCGGGCGCCAGCGCGCACAGCGGCCTCGCCCCGGCGGGCGCCGTCAGCGCGCTTGCCGGCGACTTGTCCGCCTTGTTCGCCACGAGGATCCGCGGTTGCGCCTCGAGGCAGGCCAACGCCTGCGCATCCTCGTCCCGGAAGCCCTCCGAGGCATCGAAGACGTAGACGATGACATCCGCCCGCTCGGCCTCGGCGCGCGCGCGCGCAACGCCGATCTTCTCGACGAGGTCGTCGGTGTCGCGGAGTCCCGCCGTATCCACCAGGGTCGCCGGGATGCCCCCGATGTCGACGAGGCTTTCAATCGCGTCCCGCGTCGTCCCGGGGACCTCCGTGACGATCGCGCGCGCCGCGCCGAGCACCGCGTTGAAGAGCGTGGATTTGCCGGCGTTGGGACGCCCCAGGATCGCGACGCGGCATCCGTGCCCGAGCAGCCGCCCCCTCTGCGCCGTCGCAGCGAGCCGATCCAGGTCCGCGTGTGCCTCTTCGAGCCGCCGCGGCACTTCCGGAGCGATGCCCTCGCCGACGTCCTCGGCGAAATCGATCGTCGCAGCCAGTCCGGCCGCGGCGGCCAGGAGAGCCTCGCGAATCCCGTCGAGGCGCCGCGAGAGCTTCCCTGCCAGGCGCCGGGCCGAGGCCTGCGCCGCCGCGGGCGTCCTTGCTTCGATGAGCTCCCGCACGGCCTCGGCCTCGAGCAGATCGATTTTCCCGGCTCGAAAGGCCCGCTCCGTGAACTCCCCGGGCCTTGCCGGACGCGCTCCAGCCGCCATCGCCGCCCCGATCAGACGTTCGACGGCGACGGGACTCCCATGCATCGAGATCTCGACGACGTCCTCGCCGGTCGCCGACCCGGGACCCGCGAAGACCGTGACCATCGCCGTGTCGACGACTTCCCCGGCCTGATCACGCAGTTGCAGGAGCCGCGGGCGCCGCGGCTCCATCACCGCCCCGCCCGGCGCGAGCCTGGCCAGAATCCGCTGCGCGTTACCGCCGGAGAGTCGCACCAGCGCGAGCGCCGAGCGCCCGGCCGGCGTCGCAAGGGCCACGATCGTGTCGAGTACGGAATCCGACCGGCGCATTTTCGACGTCTACCTGCCACGCGCTCCGGGGCCGGCCTCGCCGGGAACCCGAACCCCAACCCTCAGCGAGCCTTGAGCCGGACCTCGACCCGCTTGAGGAAGCCATCTCCTTCGCTCTCGGTCTCGACCTCCGCGTCCTCGGCGAGCGCGAGATGGACGAGGCGGCGCTCCCAAGGCGCCAGCGGCGGCAGCAGCTGGGGCCGCCGCGTGCGGCGCACCTCTTCGGCCGATTGCTGGGCCAACTCCTCGAGAGCCTCCTTGCGGTGCGCGCGGAAGCCCTCGGCATCCAGTCTCGCGTGCACCGGCCGGCCGACGCGCTTGGAGGCAATGCGGCCGACCAGGACCTCGAGGCCGGTCAGGCCCTCGCCCTTGTTGGCGAGCAGCGGCTCGACGTCGTCGCCGAAGAGCTCGAAGAGCATTTCGTCGCCCCCCGTCGCCTCGCGGCGCCTGGTCTCGACGAGAAGTCCGGCGGCCGAGAGCAGCTCCGTCAGAGTCGCCTCCGCAGTCCCGACGGCTTCCGCGTCGGTCGCGCCCGGCAGGGCTGCTTCGCGCAGTCGTGGCTCGGCAGCCTCCGCCTCCCGCTCGACTCGTCCCGAGTCTCCCGGGCTCTCCCCGGCTCCCGACTCCTCCTGGCTCTCCGCTGCCCCCTCGATCTCGATCTCCACGACGCGACCACCCCAGAACGACTTCTCGTCGCGTATGACCGTGAATCGGATGTCGGCGGCCGGCCTGCCGAGCACCTTTGCGGCCGCCTCGAGGGCTTCCTCGACTGTCTTCGCTTCGTATCGCATAGCTTCTGCTCGACTAGGCGCGCGCCTGCTTGAGCGCTTTCGCGCCCTTCCCCGGCGGCGCCGCGTCGTCCTCCTTGACGATCCGATTCATCACCAGCTGCTGCACGATCGTCAGCACGTTCGAGAACAGCCAGTAGAGCACCAGGCCCGAGGGCATGTCCTTCAGGAAGAAGCCCCAGAGCACCGGCATGAACATGAACACCTTTTTCTGCGCCGGGTCCATCGTCGATGGCGTCATCGCCTGCTGGACGTACATCGAGACGATCATCAGGACGACGAGCACGTACGTCGAGTCGATCGCCGAAAGGTCGTGGATCCACAGGAAAAACGGGGCATGGCGCAGCTCGATCGAGCGGGACAGGACGTTGTAGAAGGCGACGAGGATCGGCAGCTGCAGCAGGATGGGCAGGCACCCGCTCATCGGGTTGTACCCCTCCGCCTGGTAGAGCGCCATCAGTTCCGTGTTCATCTTCTGCCGCTGCGCGGCGTCGGATTTGGCCTTCTTGTACTTGTCGCGAATCGCGTTCATCTTCGGCGCGAGCTTCTGCATCTTCTTCATCGAGACGTAGCTCTTGGCCGTCAGAGGAAAGAGCAGCAGCCGGATCAGGAACGTCACGACGAGGATGGCGATGCCCCAGTTGCCGACGTACGCATGGGTCTTCTTGAGAAGGAACAGCAGGGGTCGGGCGACGATGCCGTACCAGCCGAAGTCGACGGTGCGCTCGAGGCCGAGGCCATAACTCTCGAGGATCGAGACGTCCTTGGGCCCGAAGAAGGCGGAGCAGTCGAGCGTGCCCTGACCCGCCACTGCGGTCGCGATCTCGACGGAGGGCTTGCCCTCGGGGCGCGCGAGCGAGAACGAGAGGACCCGCGCCGCGGCCGCCGCGCGCGGGATGAGCACCTCGAGAAAGTAGTTGTCCTCGAGCCCCGCGAACCCGCGGGCCGGGATCGACCAGGCATCCTTGCCTGCAGCCTTCTCGGCGGACAGGACCTTCACGCCCTCCACGGTCGCCGCCACGGCCGTCGCCGGCATCACGTAGCGCGAGCCGCGCTCGGCCTCCGTCGGATTTCGCAGACCGGGACCGACGAGCAGGCTGTAGGCCGGGCCGGTCACGGAGACCTTGACGTCGAACAGGTAGCCCGCGCCCACGTGGATCTCCTTGACCACGGCGATCGCGGAGTCCGCGTATCGGAAACGCACGACGCGGTCCGACTCGCGCTCGACGACGAAGAGAGCGTTCGCGATCTTCCTGGTGGCCGCCCCGTCGGCGCCGAAATCGAGGCCGAGGGGCCTCGGAAAATCGGCCGGGAGTTTGCGCAGAAGCTCGAGGGGGCGCTTCTGCTCATCGACGTGCCCGGTCAACACGAACGAACTGAGGACAGCGCCACGATTCGAGAAGGTGGCCGTGAAGACGGCGTTCGAGACCGTCGTCGTGGTCTCCGCCGCGGCACTCTCCGGCGCGAGGGGAGCCGCCGCCGCAACCGCCGACTCCAGCGAGGCGGCGGGAGATCCCGCAGGCTCGGCCGCCGGGGCCGCAGCCGTCGGAGGGGCGGGCGCTGCGGGCGTCACGGCTCGTGGCGGCTTGGGAACCATCCACTCCCAGGCCAGGAGGACGGCCAGGGAGAGGGCGGCGGCGAGCAGGAGTCGTTTTTCCAAGGAGTCTCGTCGTCCTCAGGGGACCGGATCGAACCCGCCCCGGTGGAAGGGGTGGCAACGCAGCAGGCGCCGGCCCGCCAGAAGGGTCCCCTTCCAGAGCCCATGCCGGGAGATTGCTTCGCGTGCGTAGACCGAGCACGTGGGCTCGAACCGGCAAGCGCGCGGCAGGAGCGGGGACAGGAATCGCTTGTACGCGTCGAGCAGGGAGACCGAAATTCTGGCCCCGCGCGTCATTGCCGCGGAAGCCGCGAAAGCGCGCGCGTCACGGCGGAGGCGTAGTCCGCGGAGAGCTCCGGGAACGACACGCTCGCCGACGACGGCCTGGCGTTGACCACGACCGATAACGCCGTGCCTCCGAAGAGTTCCCGGCTTCGCCGAAAGATCTCGCGCAGCCGGCGCCGCACACGATTGCGCACCACGGCGCTGCCGACGCGGCGGGGCACCGAGATTCCGAGTCGGATCCTCGCACCGGCGCCGAGGGCCTGGAGAAGAAAGACCTGGATGTGCCGCCCGGAGACGCGCACCCCGGAGGAGTAACACTCTTCGAATTCCCTGCGTTTACGGAGGCGGTCGTCCCGGGAGAAAGTCTCGGAGACGGCCGGGCCCAAAGTTCAAACCGAGAGTCTTTTGCGCCCCTTGCGGCGTCGGGCCGAGATCACGCCGCGCCCGGACCGGGTCCGCATGCGGACGAGAAAGCCGTGGGTGCGCTTGCGACGCCGGTTGTTGGGCTGGTAGGTGCGCTTCATAAAAGAGGGGGAATCCTAGGCGCGGGTAGACCAGAAGTCAAGAAATGATGCGGGATACGGGATGCCGGGGGCCAACCCGTTGGGCATGCAATGGGATCGCGAATCCGGCATCGCGTATCCCGGATCAAAGGCATATACTCCCGCCCCCCGACTTTCCGAGGGGCTTCCACAGTTGTGGAAATCTTGTGGAAATTCGGCCCGGTGAAATGACTGAAATCTGGGGCTCCATCCTCAAGCGCCTCGAGGGGAAGCTCGACCCCAAAGAGCTGAGGACCTGGTTCGGACCGACGCGCCAGACGCATCTGGATGCCACTTCCGGCACGCCCGTGCTGACGGTTTCGGTGCCCTCGCGCGTCTTCGCGGACTGGATCGAATCGCGGCACGGGGAACTGCTCGCGCAGCAAGCGGCTCTGATCGGCTTCGCGGGTCTCGAGATCCGTTTCGATCCGTCCGGGCCGGATGCTCCGGCCGTCCCGGCCTCCCAGACCGTCGCAGCCGCCGCCCCGTCGCCAGGCCTGACCGGCAATCCGCGGTTCACGTTCGACACGTTCGTCGTCGGAACCTCCAACCAGTTCGCGCACGCGGCTGCGCGCGCTGTCGCGGAGTCTCCATCGCGCTCCTACAACCCGCTCTTCCTGTACGGGGGCGTCGGCCTCGGAAAAACGCACCTGATGCACGCGATCGCTCAGGAGATCCTGCGCCGTTCGCCGCACATGCGGGTGCTGTACCTCTCGGCCGAACGCTTCCTGAACGACCTCATCAACGCGCTGCGATTCGAGCGGATGCACGAGTTCAAGAGCCGCTACCGGGAGCTCGATGTGCTGCTCATGGACGACGTTCAATTCATCGCCGGCAAGGACTCCACCCAGGAGGAGTTCTTCCATACGTTCAACGCGCTCCACGACGCCCAGAAGCAGATCGTCGTCACGTCCGATGCTCTTCCGAAGGAGATCCCGACCCTCGAGGAGCGCCTGCGGTCGCGGTTCGAATGGGGATTGATCGCGGACATCCAGCCACCGGATCTCGAGATGAAGATCGCCATCATTCGCAAGAAGGCCGCCGCCGAGAAGGCCGACGTTCCGAACGACGTCGCGATGTTCATCGCAGGTACGGTCAAGTCGAACGTCCGGGAGCTCGAGGGGCGCCTGAACCGGGTCATCGCCTTCGCTTCGCTGACCGGCAAGCCCTTGTCCGTGGAGCTTGCACGCGAGACGCTCAAGGACATCGTCGGCACCGAGGAGCACCGGGCCGTGCCGGCCGAGATTCTGAAGGCCGTGGCATCCCACTACGGGCTACGGGTCTCGGACATGAAGGCAAAGTCCAACGCCAAGCCGGTGGCCTTTCCCCGTCAGGTCGCCATGTTTCTCTGCCGGAAACTGACCGAACTCTCCTATCCCGAGATCGGCCGACTCTTCAACGACAAGCACCACTCGACGGTCATGCACTCCGTCGAGAAGATCCAGCGCATGATCGACGACGACGCCGATTTCCGCAGGACCGTGGACGGTTTTCTGCAGCCGTATCGCTAGAGCAGCGGCTCGTCGCCTGAATTTTCCGCTAGCCGCTTTTCCGCACCGTACGAGCCGTCCGATCTTCTGTGCGGACTGCGGAAAGTTGCGCTGCCGATCCGCAAGGGGAGACATCGATTTCGACCCCGTATTTATTGGGTTTTTTTGGCCTCCCCACGATCTTGATCGTCCCTACGAATACGACTAAATGTGATAGACTTTTTTTCTGTTCGAAAGGGTTGAATCCCCATGGAATTGACGGTCAGGCGAGGGGACTTTTTGAATGAGCTCACGCTCATGCAGGGAGTCGTGGAAAGGAAAAACACGATTCCGATCCTTTCCAACATTCTGCTCAAGGCTGCCGACGGACACCTGGCGTTTACGTCCGACGGATCTCGACCTGACACTGCTCTCGCAGGCCGAGGCCACGGTCAAGAGGCCGGGCAGCGTGACGGTTCCGGCCCGAAAGCTTTTCGACCTCATCCGCAACCTTCCCGAGGCGGATGTGACCTTGAAGCTCATGGAGAACCACTACCTCGGAGTGACCTGTGAGAGGTCGAGCTTTCGCCTCGTGGCCCAGCCCGCCGAGGATTTTCCGACGGTTCCAAAGGTCGAGGCGAAGAAGGGCGTTTCGTTTCCTCTGGATCTATGGAAACGATTGACGCGTAAGGTTTTATACGCTGTTTCGGCCGAAGAGACCAGGTTCCAGCTCATGGGCGCCCTGCTCAAGGACAAAGGCAAGGAATTCGAGCTCGTGGCCACCGACGGGCATCGTCTCGCGCTGATCAATTTCGCCAAGGAAGACGTCAAGTCGGCCTTACCGAACGTGCTCATTCCAAAGAAGGCCTTGGCTGAAATCCTGAAAATCGATGGCGGCACCGATGCCCGAGTCGAGATCCGTCATTCGGACAATCATCTGCTCTTCACCGTCGGTAGCCGTCAATTGATCGCGCGTCTGCTGGACGTCAACTTTCCCGACTACGAGAAGATCCTGTCGAAGTCCAACGACCGGGTCGCGACCGCACCCACCGCGGCCTGCCAGGCGGCCATTCGCAGGGTATCGCTCTTCTCTTCGGAGCGCTCGCGCGGGGTGAAGCTGTCGTTCGAGAAGGGCCTTCTGACGGTTGCCTCGGCGAGCCAGGAGCTCGGCGAGGGAACCGAGACGCTCGACGTCACGTTCGAGGGTGAGCCGCTTTCGATCGGTCTGAACGCCCAGTACCTCCTCGACTTTTTCGAGGAGGCCGAATCGGCCACGGTTCGCCTCGAACTCAAGGACGAGAACACGCAATGCCTGTGTCAGCCGGAGGGCGGCATCGAAGGCGCCTCACGGTACATGTACGTCGTCATGCCGATGCGCCTCTGACTCCACGAAGGAAACGCTTGCAGCTCTTCGAATTTTCCAGCCACGGCTTCCGTAATCTCTCACCCGACCCCGTCTCCTTCGGCGCCGGAGTCACGCTCGTCACGGGAGAGAACGCGCAGGGCAAGACGAACCTGCTCGAGGCCGTCGCCCTGCTCTGCGCCCAGCGGTCGTTCCGCGGCGCGGGCTCGGCCGACATGGCGTCGGACGGCGAGCACTTCTCCATCGCCGGCATCTCGCGCAACCGGCGCGGAGAGGATCGGATCACCGCGAGTTGGTCGCGGGAGGAGGGTCGGCAGTTCACGCTCGGCGGAAAGAGCGCTGGATTCCGGGAGATCTCCGAGCGCGCTCCGGCCGTCTTCCTCGCACCCGAGCACCGGGAATTGATCACGGGGCCCCCGGCCGTGCGCCGCCGCTTCCTCGATCGGCTCGTCCTGGGACTCAAGCCCGCGGCCGGCGACGACCTGGCGCGCTACGGCGCGGCGCTGCGGGAGCGCAATGCGCTGCTCGCCCGGGCAAAGATGGGCCGGGCGGCGGCCGGCGCGGCCGAGCTCGAGGCCTGGACCGAGGAGCTCTGCCTCGTCGGATCCGCGGTCCGGTCGCACCGCGGCGACGCGCTCGCGGCGTGGGACGAGGAATTCCGCGCCCTGGCAGGCGAGGCCGGGGGCGACTACGCCGGCATCCGCGTCACGTACGCGGGCAACGGCGAGTCCGCCGATGAGATGCGAAGAACCTGTCAGCGGCTCGCTTCCCTCGAGCGGAGGCGTGGTTATTCCCTCGCCGGGCCCCACCGCGACGAGCTCTTCTGGAGCCGGCGCGGCCGGCGGCTCTCGGCCGAGGCCTCGGCCGGAGAAATCGCGCGCACGGTCGCCCTGGCACGGCTGGCCGAGTGGCGCTCCCTGGCGAAGGCGACGGGCGAGCTGCCTCTCTTCGGCGCCGACGACTTCGACGCCGGCCTCTCCGAGGCGTGGTCGGAGGACTTTTTCGAGGCGCTCCCCGGCGAGGCCGCCGTCCTCTTGACGTCGACCGCGCCCGTGGCGCGCTGGTCCGGCCGTGTGGCCGCCGTGGTGGAGATGCGGAGAGGCCTCGCGGCCGCGCCGCGCCCGCTGCGCGCCGTCGCCGCGATCCAGGGAGTCCGATGAGCACCGCCTACACCACCGATTCGATCAAGCTCCTGAAGGGCCTCGAGGCCGTTCGCAAGCGCCCCGGCATGTACATCGGGGACACGGACGACCTGTCCGGCCTGCACCACATGGTCTTCGAGCTGGTCGACAACGCGATCGACGAGGCTCAGGTCGGGCACGCCGACTACTGCGGGGTCACGATTCACGCGGACAACTCGGTCACCGTCGAGGACAACGGGCGCGGCATCCCGGTCGGAATGCACAAGGAGCACAAGCGCGAGACGCTCGAGATCATCATGACGGACCTGCACTCGGGCGGGAAATTCGACGACAACTCCTACAAGGTCTCGGGAGGCCTGCACGGCGTGGGAGTCTCGGTCGTCAACGCGCTGTCCCGGCGCCTCGAGGTGGAGGTGCTGCGCGAGGGAAAGGTCTGGCAGCAGGCCTACGAGAAGGGCCGTCCGCGTCGCACCGATCAAGGCCGTCGGGACCTCGAAGAAGACGGGCACGAAGGTCACGTTCTGGCCGGACCCGGAGATCTTCTCCGTGCTGGAGTTCCACTTCGACAGCCTGTCGCAGCGGCTGCGCGAGCTCTCGTTCCTGAACCCCGGCGTCAAGATCTCGATTCACGACGAGCGCACCGACGAAGCACGATTTCGCCTACGAGGGCGGCATCCGCTCCTTCGTCGAGCACCTGAACAAGGCGAAACAACCCATCCACGAGAAAGTCATCTTCTTCCAGGACGTCCGGAACGCCACCGGAGACCCCAAGCGCGACGCCGACAAGGAACGCGTCGAGGTCGCCCTCCAAGTCGAGCGGGGGCTATGCGGAAACGCTGCTCTCCTTCACGAACACGATCAACAATCGCGACGGGGGAACGCACGTCGAGGGCTTCAAGACGGCGTTGACGCGAGCGGTCCAGAAGTACGCCGAGCAGAACGGCGCCACCAAGGCGCTCAAGGAGACCAGTCCTCTCCGGCGACGACTGCCGCGAAGGCCTGACCGCCGTCATCTCGGTCAAGGTGCGAGACCCGAAGTTCTCCTCGCAGACCAAGGACAAGCTCGTCTCCTCCGAGGTCAAGACCTGGGTGCAGCAGGTCGTCTACGACAAGCTCGGTTCCTTCCTGGAGGAACCAGCCGTGTCGGCAAGAAGATCGTCGAGAAGATACGTCGAGTCGGCGCGAGCGCGCGAGGCCGCGCGCAAGGCACGCGAGCTCGTCCGGCGCAAGGGCGCCCTCGACTCCGGCGCCCTGCCCGGAAAGCTCGCGGACTGCCAGGAGAAGGATCCCGCGTTCTCGGAGATTTTCATCGTCGAGGGCGACTCGGCCGGCGGCAGCGCCAAGATGGGCCGCGACCGCCGCTCCCAGGCCATCCTGCCGCTGCGCGGCAAGATCCTGAACGTCGAGAAGGCCCGGCTGGACAAGATGCTCGCCCTCCGCCGAGATCCGGACCCTGATCACGGCACTTGGCGCGGGGATCTCCACGGACTTCGACGCCGAAAAGATCCGGTACCACAAGATCGTGATCATGACCGACGCCGACGTGGACGGCTCGCACATCCGCACGCTGCTCCTGACCTTCTTCTTCCGCCACATGGCCGCGATCATCGACAAGGGATTCCTCTACATCGCGCAGCCGCCCCTCTACAAGGTGGCGGAGGGAGAAGGAGACGTACCTCAAGGACGAGAAGGAGATGTCGAAGTTCCTGCTGGGGCGGCTGGGGGAGGACCGCTCGCTCACTTCGGAGATGTCGGGGACGACGGTCTCGGGCACGAAGCTGGCGAACCTGCTCGAGAAGATGGAGGAGTACCGCACGCACGTGGCCAGGCTCGGCCTGCGCGGCATTCCCGAGGGCCTGCCTGCGCGCTCTGCTGGACCGCGGCATGACCGGCAAGACCGATTTCGCCGACCAGAAGAAGGTCCAGGACCTCGCCAAGTCCGTCCGGGCCTTCGGCGTCGAAAAGGCCGACGTCCTCGCCGACGAGGAGCACTCCGGCTGGGCCCTCGAGATCTCGCGCAAGGTCAACGGGGTGCCGCGCACGGCCCGCATCGACGCCGGCTTCGTCTCGGCCTTCGAATTCAAGCGCATCAAGGAGACGGCCAGGGCGATCGGCGGGTTCCTGGATGGCCCCTACGTCGTGACGCGCGGCGAGGAGACCGAGAAGCACGAGACGCTGCCCGCCGTCGTGGACGCGATCTACGAATCCGCCAAGAAGGGCCTCCTGATCAATCGGTACAAGGGACTCGGCGAGATGAACCCCGAGCAACTCTGGGACACGACCATGAACCCCGAAACGCGGCGGCTCCTCCAGGTGGCCGTCGAGGACGCGGTCGAGGCGAACGAGGTGTTCATCGATCCTCATGGGAGATGCCGTCGAGCCCCGGCGCGAGTTCATCGAGCAGAACGCGCTCAACGTGCGCAATCTCGATATTTAGAGCGCTGGAGTTTCGGATTTCGGCATGAGCAGCAACCTCCTCACCCCCGACGAAAAAGTTCCGGTCACGATCGAAGACGAGATGCGGCGCTCGTATCTCGACTACGCGATGTCCGTCATCATCGGCCGTGCACTGCCGGACGTGCGCGACGGCCTCAAGCCGGTCCATCGCCGCTGTCCTGTACGGCATGTACGAGCAGGGCAACACTGCCAACAAGCCGTACACGCAAGTCCGCGCGCATCGTCGGTGACGTGCATCGGTAAGTATCACCCGCACGGCGACACCGCGATCTACGACTCGGTCGTGCGCATGGCGCAGGACTTTTCGCTGCGCTACCCGCTGGTCGACGGGCAGGGCAACTTCGGCTCGATCGACGGCGACAACGCCGGCCGCGATGCGCTACACCGAGGTCCGCCTGACGCGGCTCACGGCACGAGCTGCTCGACGAGACATCGACAAGGAGACCGTCGACTGGCGCCGAACTACGACGACTCGCTGTCGAGCCGATGGTTCTGCCGGCGAAGTTCCCGAACCTGCTCGTCAACGGGTCGACGGCATCGCGGTCGGCATGGCGACCAACATCCCGCCGCACAACCTGACCGAAGTCCTCGACGCGACGATCGAGCTGATCAAGAATCCCGAGGCCACGCTCGAGGACGCTCATGAGGAAGTTGCCGGGCCCGGACTTCCCGACCGCCGGCATTCATCCACGGCGCGCAGGGAATTCGCGACGCCTACAAGACCGGCCGAGGGATCATGCAGATGCGTGCCCGCGCCGTGATCGAGAAGCGGCGCGCGGCGACCGGAGTCGATCGTCGTCACGGAGATCCCGTACCAGGTCAACAAGGCGCGGCTGATCGAGAAGATCGCGGAGCTCGTCAACGAAAAGACGATCGACGGAATCGCGGACCTGCGCGACGAATCCAACCGCGAGGGCATGCGGATCGTCGTCGAGCTAAAGCGCGGCGAGAACGCCCAGGTCATTCTCAACAAGCTCTACAAGCTGACGCCGATGCAGTCGTCCTTCGGCATCATCATCCTCGCGATCGTCGACAACCAGCCGCGCGTCCTGCCGCTGCACGACCTGCTGCGCCACTTCGTCGACCACCGCAAGACGGTCGTCATCCGGCGCACGCAGTTCGACCTCAAGAAGGCCGAGGAACGGGCCCACCTGCTGCGGGGCCTCGCTCTCGCCCTCGCCAATCTCGACCTGGTGATCAAGATCATCCGCTCCTCGAAGGACCCCAGGGAGGCGAAGGAAAGGCTGACGGCCGAGGTCTCGATGAGCCGCGCCGCCCTCGAGAAATTCATCGGGGTTGCGCTCGGCGACGACGCCGGCAAGGGCAAGGGCGCGCAGGTTCTGAGGCTCGACGAGGTGCAGGCCCAGGCGATCCTCGACATGCGGCTGCACCGCCTGACCGGCCTCGAACGGGAGAAGATCGTCGACGAGTTCAAGGAGGTCCTGGCCCTGATCGCCCGGCTGCGCGAGATCCTCGGCTCGGAGGCCCTCGTGCTCGAGATCATCGTGGACGAGCTGCAGCAGATCAAGAAGCAGTTCGGCGACGAACGACGCACGGAGATCGTGGCCGAGGCCTCGGACATCGACATCGAGGACCTGATCGTCGAAGAGGACATGGTCATCACCGTGTCCCGCGGCGGCTACATCAAGCGCTCTCCCCTGTCGCTCTACCGTGCGCAGCGCCGCGGCGGCAAGGGCCGCATCGGGGCGACGACGAAGGAAGAGGATTTCGTCGAGCATCTCTTCGTCGCCTCGACGCACGCGTACATCCTGGCGTTCACGTCGAAGGGACGACTGCACTGGATCAAGGTCTACGACCTGCCGCAGCTCGGGCCCGCGACGCGCGGCAAGGCGATCGTCAATCTTCTGAATCTCGGGCCGAACGAGCGCATGGTCGCCATGGCCGCGACCAAGGACTTTCCGGAGGATCGCTACCTCGTGTTCGCGACGAAGAACGGTCTCGTCAAGAAGACCGCCCTGTCGGCGTACGCCAACGTCCGCTCGGGCGGGATCATCGCGATCAACATCGACGAAGGCGACTCGTTGCTTTCGGTGCGCATCACCGGGGGCGAGGATCAGATCTTCATCGGCACGCGCCAGGGCATGGGCATCCGGTTCTCCGAGAAGGACGTCCGGCCGATGGGCCGCGATACCACGGGTGTCATCGGCGTGAGCCTGAAGAAGGAGAACGACGAGGTCGTCGAGATGGACGTCGTCGACGAGAAGGCCCATCTGCTGTCGGTCACGGAGCTCGGTTACGGAAAGCGCTCCGAGGTGGCCGAGTACCGCTTCCAGGGGCGGGGCGGCTCGGGCGTGATCAACGTGAAGGTCACCGAGAAAAACGGCGCGGTCGTGGGGATCAAGTCGGTGACCGACGCGGACCAGCTGCTGCTCATCACCGAGCGGGGCCAGCTGATCCGCATCAAGGTCAAGGACATCCGGGAGACCGGCCGCGCCGCGCAAGGCGTGCGCGTCATCCAGCTCGAGGAGGGGGATCGCCTCGTCGGCATCGCCAAGCTCGCCGAGCCCGACGAGGCCGAAGAGGATGCCCAGGCCTCCCTGCCGGAGGGGCCCGGGCCCGCCGAGGCGGGGAAAGCCAGAGGCAAGAAGCCGGGCACCCCGTTTCTCGACGAGGAAGAGCCCGAAGAGTAGCCCGCGCCAGCGGGGACGAGTCTCCGGTTAGAGCGGACGAGTCGAGAACCCCCGCCTCGTCGCCCCGTAAGAGCGAGGCGTGGGCATTCTGCTCGGCTGGCTTCTGTCTTGCGTTGCGGCGGGCGCTTCGGCCGACGCCGCCGGTACGACCGGCGTCTTCCGGGCCGAGCCCGCGCACAGCGGCGTGTACACAGCGGACCCGGGTCCCGCCTTCGCCGGAGTCCAGTGGACTTTTCGCACGCATGGCCCCGTCCGGGGCTCCCCGACCGTCGCCGGGAAGACGGTTTTCATCGGAAGCGGCGATGGAAACCTCTATGCCCTGGATGTCGAGACGGGTCGCGAGCGGTGGCGGGCCAGCCTGGGCGGAGCGGTGCACTGCGCGCCGGCCGTCTCGGGAGATCTCGTCGTCGCCACGAGCCGGCGAACGGCTCGTCACCGCACTCGATCGAGCCACGGGCAGCCTTCGCTGGAGATTCGAAATGGGTCGGGACGCACCCTTCGTCTGGGGCTGGGATTTCTGGCTGTCTTCGCCCGTCATCTCTGCCGGGTTCGTGTACGTCGGTGGCGGAGACGGGAAGGTCTACGCGCTGGACGCCGCCTCGGGCCGCAGTCTGTGGCAGTCCTCGACCGGAGGCCGTGTACGGTCCTCACCCGCGGTGCTCGACGGCGCGGTCTACGTCGGAAGCATGGACGGGCGGCTCTACGCACTCGACGCCGCGACGGGACAGAGCCGCTGGATCTTCGATACGGAGGGCCACACGATCGACTCCCGGAAGGCGGGCTTTGACCGCACCTCGATCGTGTCCTCGCCGGCGGTAACGACGCAGCAGGTCTTCGTCGGCTCGCGCGACGCACACCTGTATGCCGTGGACCGCAGGACCGGCCGTCAGCTCTGGCGCTTCGGGCACAAGATGGAGTCCATGGAGGGTTCTCCGGAAGTCAGCTGGGTCATCGGCTCCCCCGCCGTTCTCGACGGTCGGGTGCTGGTAGGAAGCTCCGATGGCCGGTTCTTCGACGCGGTCGACATTCAGAGCGGCGAGGAGGTGTGGCGCTTCAAGACGCCCCGAAACGTTCTCTCCTCGGCAGCCCTGGCCGGAGGCCAGGCCTTCTTCGGCTGCGACGACGGCCACGTGTTTGCGCTCGACGTCCGAACGGGAGCGGAGCGCTGGCGGTTTCGCACGGGCGGAGCAGTCATGTCTTCCCCGGCGGTCGCCGGCGGGGTCGTCTTGGTCGGCAGCGACGACGGCGTGGTCTACGCCCTCCGTACGGGAGTCGAGCCACCGGGTGGCCGCCCGCGCCGGGCCGTCTACTGGAAGGATCTCGGGCCCCGGAAGTGGTTCCAGGGGGACGTGGCCGTGCGCGACTATCTCCGCGAAGAAGGCTACGAAGTCCTCGACGAATCGGGCCTGGCGCAATTTCTCGCGGACACGGCCGGGGCGCCGCGTACCGTCGTCGTGATGGCGACCGGTGTCTTGCCGCAGGCCGCTCTGGCCCCGAGCGGGGATCGAAGCCCTCTCCGCGGCTACCTTGCCGCCGGGGGTCGAATGGTCTGGCTCGGGCTGCCTCCCGACTCGATCGAACTGGATCCGAAAACCGGGGACCCCGTCGGGTTCGACCTCTCGCGCTCGACGCGGTTGCTCGGCGTGGCCCACGAGGGCTCCAACCCCGAAGCCATGGGTGTCGCGGCGACGGCCGACGGGAGACGGTGGGGTCTGCCGGAATGGTGGCTCGGCGGCTTCCCCGTCGCTTCCGACGACGTGACGCAGGTGCTCGGATGGAACGAGCTCGGCCAGGCAAGCGCATGGGTCAAGAGCTACGGCGGCCCGCCGGGATCCGGGTTTGTTCGGGTCTGGGGCCAGGAGAGCCCGATTCCCGACCTCGCATGGGTCCGGGCCGTGGCCGAGCACGTCGAGTAGAGCGGCATGGGGCCGGATATAGAATCCGCCCCTCATGCGATTCTTTCTCGACAGCGCCAGCACGGAAGAGGCACGGCGGATCAAGGATCTGGGGCTTCTCGACGGAGCCTGGCTCTCGATTTCCACCGCCGAGGCAGCCGGTGTCGAATACCGCAAGGCGGTGCGCGAGCTGGCCTCGTTGACCGACGGGCCGGTGCTTGCAGAGACCGGGGCCGACGATCCCAAGGGGATGTACAAGGAGGCACGCGAGCTCGCCAAGCTCGGCAAGGATGTGATCATCCGACTGCCGTTGAGGCCCGAGGGCATGCGGGTGGCGAGGCTGCTCGCCCAGGATCAGATCGCGACGTGCGCGTCCGGATGCTTCTCGGCGGCGCAGGCGCTGATTGCGGCCAAGGCAAACGTCAGTTACGTCGCCCCGGCGATCGGGCTGCTCGACGACGCAGGCTCGATCGGAATGGATCTGGTCGAGCAGATCATCCGGGTATATGACAACTACGGATTCCAGTCCCAGATCGTGGTCTCCGACGCCCGGAACCCCATACACGTGCTCGATGCCGCGCTCATGGGGGCAGATGTGGCCGCGCTGCCGGGGGCGGTGCTCGAACAGCTCTTCCGTCACCCGTTTTCCCAGGACCTGCGCTCCGGGAGGCCCTCGTGAAAGTCTCGGCGGACCGGATCTTGTACCTGTCCCGCGTGATCCTGAAGCGGCTCAAGGACAGCGCGAACCTCGAGCAGAAGGCCGACGACGAGACGGTTCGGCGCGCGGTGGTCAGGGAGCTGACCGACAGCTACGGCGAGCTCGAGGCCACGGAGGAGAAAGTTCGAATGGCTCTGTCCAAGCGCAAGGCGCTGTCGGAAACCGAGAGGGAGTTCCAGTTCTCGAGAGGGCTCGAAGACGAGTTGAGGAAGCACGGCGCCTGACACAATCTACGGTTGATTTTCTGTATATACCTTAATATACATAAGATATTCTTACTAAACTATCGTATATAAGCCCTCGGTTTTGTCGTTACGGAGAGCCGGTAGCCTGTTGCCATCGTGATGACCTCTCGATACAATTGGCCCAGTGACAAGCCAATTGGATCCGACCCAAATAGTCCTGGCCAGAGAAGCCGGTCCGTCGCTCTCGGATCAGGTCTACGGCGCGATTCAGAGATGGATCGCCCAGGGAGAGCTTGCCGAAAATTCGAGGCTGCCGGCGACCCGGGAGCTCGCGTCCGCGCTCGGAATCAATCGCGGGACCGTGCAGGTGGCCTACCGCCGCCTCAAGGAGGACGGCCTCGTGACCGGCCGCGTCGGAAGCGGCACCGTGGTCCGCGGCACGCTGGCACGCCCGCGGGCGGCCTTTCGGGTCGAGGAGCTGCTCTCTCGCGGCGCCGCCGGCCTTTCGGAGGAGACTCCCCCGGCCAGTTCGACCCCGCTCATTGCCGATTTCTCGACGCTTGCCCCCGACGAACGGTTCTTCCCGCTGGAGGAATTCACCCGCACCCTGTCGTACGCTTGGAGCCGGCGCAAGGACCTCTGGCAGTACGCTCCCCCGCTCGGGCTCGAGGAGCTGCGGGGTGAGATCTCGCGTCGCCTGGTCGAAGGCGGCATCCCGAGATCGCCCGAGGAGATCCTGGTCGTCAGCGGAGCCCAACAGGGCCTGGACCTTCTCTTCCGAACGTTCACGGATCCGGGGGACGCGATTGCAACCGAGTCTCCGACCTATTCGGGAGCGCTCACCCTGGCGCGGCTGGCAGGCGTCACGGTCCTTCCATTGCCGATGGATTCTGAAGGCCCGGATTCGCGGCCGCTGGCCGGCCGCCGCGTGAAGCTCGCGTACGTCATGCCCGAGCGCCAGAACCCGACCGGGGTGACGGCGAGCCGGCAACGCAGCGTCGCCTTTCTGGAGGCGGCGATTTCCTCCGGCGCGATCGTCATCGAGGACGGCTACGAGGAGCCGGAGCCGGGCGCCACTCCGCTCTCCGTGCTCGAGCCCGACAGAACGGCGAGGCTCGGGACGCTTTCGAAGGATCTCGTACCCGGATTCCGAATCGGCTGGATCGCAGCCGCGCGGCCGATCATCGAGCGGCTGGCCCGGGTCAAGAAGGCCACGGACTTTCAGACGCCCGTACCGCTGCAGGCGGCCGTCGCGGCATTTCTGCGCGCCGGCTCGGACCGCAAAGTCCGGACGAGCCGCGCCGAAGAGGTCACGCTGCGCTCGGCGGCGGCGGCCGGCGCACTTTCGCGGTACCTGCCCGATGTTCCGTGGTGGGGCGGCGAGGGTGCAAATCCACTCTTCTGGCTCCACTTGCCGGCAGGGCTCTCGGGCAAGCGGGTGGCGGAGGCGGCCGCGGCCCGCGGAGTCGGGGTAGCTCCCGGCAGGGATTTCGATCCGCGCGGGGAGGATCGGCCAAACGTCCGAATCTCGGTATCGCGCGTCGAGCGGCGCTCGATTGAGCCTGGAATCGAGCTTTTTGCCGAGGCCGTGCGGGAAGTGCAATCGAGGTCCGGCGGTGCCTTCGCGGCGCCGGTGGTGTGACGGAGGAGTGACGAGTCGAGAGTTCCGAGGCGTGAGTCGCCGAGAAGAGGGAGATATGGACGAGAAGTTCGGGTTGAAGGTCGGGTTGGCGGAGATGTTGAAGGGCGGCGTGATCATGGACGTCGTCAACGCCGAGCAGGCGAAGATCGCGGAGGCGGCGGGCGCCGCGGCCGTGATGGCCCTGGAGCGCGTGCCGGCGGACATCCGGCGTGACGGGGGAGTCGCGAGAATGTCGCCGGTCTCGAAGATCCGCGAAATCCAACAGGCGGTTTCGATTCCGGTGATGGCCAAGTGCCGTATCGGGCATCTGGCCGAGGCGCGAGTGCTCGAGGCGCTCAAGGTCGACTTCATCGACGAGTCGGAGGTCCTCACCCCCGCCGATGAACACAACCACGTCTACAAGCACGACTTCGCGGTGCCGTTCGTGTGCGGCTGCCGCAATCTCGGCGAGGCCCTGCGGCGCATCGGCGAAGGCGCCGCCATGATTCGCACGAAAGGGGAGGCCGGCACCGGCGACATCGTGCACGCCGTCCGGCACCTGCGCGAGGTGCACCGCGAGATCAAGATGCTGACGCAGCTCTCCAGGGACGAACTCATGGCCGCCGCGAAGAATCTGCAGGCACCGTACGAGCTCGTCGTCGCCGTTGCGGAGAAGGGCAAGCTCCCGGTGCCCAACTTTGCCGCGGGCGGGATCGCGACGCCTTCCGACGCCGCGCTCTGCATGCAGCTCGGCGCCGAGGCGATCTTCGTCGGGTCGGGCATCTTCAAGTCGGACGATCCGGAGAACCGGGCGCGCGCGATCGTCAAGGCCACGACCCACTGGCGCGACGCCGCGGCGCTGCTCGCGGCCGAGGAATCCCTCGGCTCGGGCATGAAGGGTATCGAGGCCGCAAGCCTGTCGGAAGAGGCCCAGCTCCAGACGCGGGGATGGTAGGAAGCTTTCCGCCGTCAGCCGTCGGCTCCCGGCCGGTGGCGGATCGAGGGATCGCCGTGCTGGCGCTGCAGGGCGACTTCGAGGCGCACCGGCGGGCGCTCGCAGAGATTGGCGTCGCGAGCTTCGAGGCGAAGCGGCCGGCGGATCTGGCCGGGGCCGCGGGCCTCGTCCTTCCCGGGGGCGAGTCGACGACGCTCTGGAAATTCTTCGAGGCGGAGCCCTGGGAGGAGGCGTTCCGCGCCTTCGCGGCCTCGGGTCGGCCGATCCTCGGGACCTGTGCGGGCGCGATCGCCATTGCCCGGGACGTCTCGAATCCGCCGCAGCGGGGGCTCGGCCTCATCGACATCGGCATCGAGCGAAATGCCTATGGCAGGCAGGTGGACTCGTTCGTGAGCGAGGTCGCGTGTCCGTCGCTCGGGGCTCCCGTGCCGGCGATCTTCATCCGGGCCCCCCGGATCCGGCGGACGGGACCTGGCGTCGAGGTTCTCGCCCGGCACGGCGGCGACCCCGTCCTCGTGCGGGCGGGCAATGTCGTCGCCGCGACCTTTCACCCGGAGCTCGCGGCGGACCGGCGCGTTCACCGCATGGTCTTCGGAGGCGTGGAAGCGCCGAGGAGGAGCGCGTGAGTTTCCTGTCGGTCGAGCTCCGCCAGGACATTGCGGTCCTGACGTTGAACCGTCTCCCGGCCAACGCGTTTTCGCCGGAGCTCGTCGAAGAGCTGTCTGCAACGCTCTCGGCCCGGGCGAAGGCGCGCGGTGTCGTGCTGACCTCCGGGATCCCGGGCATGTTCTCGGCGGGATGGGACCTGCCGCTGCTGATCGACCGGGACCGACGGGAGATGGAGAAGTTCGTCGGTGCCTATTGCGACCTGGTGCGCCAGATGTTCGTCTTCGCGCCGCCGCTGGTCGCGGCGTTGCCCGGGCACGCGATCGCCGGCGGCCTGATCGCGGCGATGGCGGCCGACGAGCGCATTGCGGCCGAAGGCAAGGGAAAGTTCGGCCTCTCCGAGGTGATCCTCGGCGTCTCGGTGCCCGCCTGCCTGATGGAACCTTTCCGCCACGTGATCGGGGCCCGCCAGATGGAGCGTCTTGCGGCCACCGGGGAGAACGTGACGGTCGAACGGGCCCTCCAGATCGGGCTCGTCGACCGGATCGTCCCGGCCGGGGAGCTGCTCGACCGGGCCGTCGAGCGCGCGCGCTTTCTCGGCGGGCTTTCCGCGGGCGCCTACACCGCGATCAAGCTGCGCTCCCGCGCGGCCGCGCTGGCGCGGTTCGACCAGGCACGGGACCACGACCCCTTCCTCGACTTCTGGTTCGGTGAGGACGCCCGGTTCCGGTTGAAGGACATGGTGGCGCGCCTCTCGAGCCGATCCGCGAGCCCGCGCTCCGCGTGATCCCGTTCGAGGAGATCCTCGAGGCGCTCGACCTTTCGCGGGCCCAGCCCGGGGTGGGGTTCCTCGAAGCGCTGTTTGCGCGCTTCAATGCCCGGGTGCCTTTCGAGAACGCCACGAAGATCGTCCGGCACGCCGAGCTCGCGGAGGCGGCCGCCTGGCCGCGGACGCCGGAGGTCTTCTGGGCCGACCATCTCGCCCGGGGGACGGGCGGAACCTGCTTCGCCCGCGTCGCCGCCTTCGATGCATTGCTCGGCGCGATCGGCTTTCGCACGCGCCGCGTTCTCGGCAGGGTCGAGCACGAGGAGGACCATGCCGCTCTGATCGTCGAAACGGCGGCGGGGGAGTCGCTGGTGGACGTCGGGTTTCCGCTTCCGGCGATCCTGCCGGCAGCGGCCGGGGTCTGGGGCACGGCTCAGGGGGAGATGGCGATCGCGCCGACCGCGCGGGGCCTCGCGGTGAGCTACCGGGACGGCATTCCGGAGGGGCCGCGGGCGCTGGAGATCTTCCTCGCGCCGGTCTCCGAGGACCGCTTCGCCTCGCGGTGGCGGGAGACGTTTCGTCCGGGCGCACGGTTCCTGAAGGAACTGGCCCTGCGAAGGGATCTCGGCAATCGCACGCTCTCCTACGCGCGCGGCGAGCTGCGGGTCGACGATCTGCACTCGCGTCTGGCGGTGCCGCTGCCGGCGCCGCGCGCGTCGGCGCTTTCCGAACACTTCGGGATCGACGCCGAAGTTCTGGAGCGGGCCTTCGCGGTTCTCGCGGTGTCGGAGGACGAGCCGCGCAAGGACGCAACGCTGACGGCGTACCTCTCCACGGAGAGCACCCCGGCAGAAGCCATGGCCGCGATCGCGAGCCTGGAAGGCTATCGGAGGCTCGTCGAAGGCGTCGCCGACATCGTCGCCGAAGAAGCCACGCCGGCCGGATTCCGTCTGACTCTCTCGGGAGGAGCCCCCGGCACTCCCGGTACAACGATCGAAGAAGAGATCACGATCGGTCCCGCGGCGGACCGTGTCGAGGTCTTGCGCCGCCAGGGAGAGTCCCGGTTTCGGTCGTCCTACCGGGCGCTCGTGCGGGGAGGGAGGACACACCTGCTCCGGGAAGCCGTTCTCGAAGGGCAGCGCGAGGACCTTCTGCGAAACGACTCGCTGCGCGGCCGCCTGGCCGGCGCCCTCGCCCTGGACCTGCTCGCCTGGGCGCGGATGTCGTCGGCAGACCGCTAGAAGCGAAAACTCCTCTGCGACTCGAGCAAGCGCAGTCGTGGGATGCCGAGTGCCGCAAGCTCGCGGCGGATGCGAGCCAGCGAGGGGGGCTTGGCGTGGTACAGGTACACGGGAACCGGCGCCGGCAATTTCGCGAGCTCGCCCGGCAGGAGCCGGGGTGTCAGGTGGCAGGATGCGCGGGCCACCTCGGCCTGCTCGTCGGAGAAGGAGACCTCGAGGAAGACGGCCTTGAGGTCTCGGATCCGCCGGGCATGCCTCCAGATCCGCCGGGTCGGCATCGTGTCGCCCGAAAAGAGGACGCTGCGCCCGGGTTTGGAGACGACGTATCCGTATGCCGGCCCGAGATGGGCGACGGGCAACGCCGTCAGCGTGACATCTCCGGCCCGAAAGGGACGGCCCACGGCCACGGGCCGGTAGCGCAGCGTCGGCTTTGCCGTGGAGGGAAGACGCGTGAAGTCGGGCCATACGACGTCGTTGAAGACGTGACGCCGCAGGGTCGCGATCACCGTCGCGGGCGCGGCGACTTCGAGGGGGCGGCTGCGGCCATACAGATTCTCGATGAGAAAAGGCAGCGAGGCGACGTGGTCGAGGTGGGCGTGCGTGAGCACGACCCGCTCCAGACGCCGCTGCGCGGAGAGCGACAGCGCGTCGGTCAACGCTCCGGCGTCGAGTGCGGTTTCTCCTTCGATCAGGAAGGTCGTCATGCGGCAGCCGGGCGCGGATCCGCCGTACGGCCCGAGCACGCGGATGAAGAGAGACTGGCGAAGCGGCACGGCTTCGATTCTACGGGATCGAAAAGGGCCTAGAAGTCCTGGCCGATGTAGAAGATGAACTTGTAGTTGCCGGGGGCGGTCTTGAAGTTCCACTCCTTGGCCCAGTCGAAGTGGAGCGGAAGTCCCAGGAAGTTCAGGCTCAGGCCGAAGCCGTAATCCGCGAAGCCGCCCTGGGAACCGTGGCAGCCCGGCACCGCAAGGCCATAGCCGCAGAGCGTGTAATCGCTCCAGAACTGCCAGGGCTGGTTCTTGAGGGCCGCACCGCCGACGTCCATGAAGAGCTTCCCGCGGATCTCGCGGAAACCGAGAAACGGCGTGGCCAGCAGGTCGATGAGCGGGAACCGCAGCTCGAGGTTCATGAATCCCGCGTAGTTTCCGTAGATGCCGTAGACGGGCAGGAGGCGCAGGGTGTCGAGGCCGCCGAAGGCGAGCACGTCGGGCAGGTTGCCGGTCGCCCGGAAGCCGTAGATGCGCGCGGCGATGAGCGAGCGCTTCGTGAGGTTGAAGTAGTGCCGGAAATCGGCGGTGATGTCGAAGGAAAGCGTGGGGCCGCTCGAGCCGGGAAGCTTCGTTCCGCCGGTCTGCGGAGCATAGGAAAGGCCGAGGGACAGGCGGCGCCCGGACACCGGGCCGAAGAACTCGTACTCGGCCGTGTCGCCGACGAGCTTCGTGCCGACGATCGGGAACGTGTTGTTGGCGTCGATTCCGATGACTCCGCCATTTCCTCCTCCGGGCGGGTTGACCCAGACGGGGTAGCCGTTGACGCCGTTGTAGGCGCGCGACACGAAGCCGACGTTGCCCTCGAGGCGATAGAAGCGGTTGAAGGGGTAGGCGCCGAAGAAATCGCCGCCGAGGAAGTGAAACGCACTCTGGCCCTGCTGGATCTGGCCGGTCGACGGGTTGGTGTACAGGTAGTAGTAATTCTGGTAGTAGAAATCGACGCCCTTCTGGAGGCGCTGAGAAAGGTCTATGTAGGCCGCCGCGCCCTGGATGGCACCGGACACCGACTGCAGGGAGAGGATGGCCTTGCGGTCGCCGAGGTTGTCGCCAAAGACGAACACCGTGTTCGACAGGAAGGTCTGGTCCGAGGCCACACCTGCCTGAATCTGAACGTCCTCGAGGATGAGCTTGTGGCTCGGTTTCGCTTCGACCTTCTGCGGGTCGACGGCAACTTCGATCGCGGGCTGGAAGGGCGCCAGCGTCGTCGGTCCGGCCAGCGAGGGGGCGGGGTTCAACTCCGGCAGCTTCTTGTAGGCCTTTTTCGCATCGGTGACGTAGAGCGTGAACTTGCGCTTGTAGTAGGCGGAGAACGCGAGGCGCTCGGCGCCGTCGCGTCCGATCACGACGACCGGCGAGAAGCATCCGCCGACCACATTGGTGAACTGCGAGGTCTCCCCGTTCTCGAGGCTGATCGAATAGATGTTGTAGATGCCGCCGTCCCGGTCGGAGGCGAAATAGAGCCGCTTGCCGTCGGGAGACAGGGAGGCGTCCTCATCGTTCCAGTCGCCGTAGGTGACCTGCTCCCGCGAGGCCGCGACACCGGGCCGGATGCGGAAGATCTTCGCCTTCGTCCCCTGCACCGACGAGTAATAGACCCACTGGCCGTCGGGGGAGAAGACGGGGGCGAAATCGTAGGCGTCGTCGTTGGTCAGGTCCACGGTCGCCTTCGTGTCCAGGTTGTACGTGAAGATGTCGGACCGGCCGCCCTGGATCGCTCGAAATATGACGGTGCGGCCATCGGGCGAAAAGGCCGGGTTCAACTGCTGATCGAGGCCCGGCATCGGGATCATCGCCTGGATCTTCCCGTCGAGCGCGTTCAAGAGAAGCAGTTCCCGCCCGCGCTCGCGCCGCACGAACACGGCGATCGTGTTGCCGTCGGGCGCGACCGCGAGGTCTACGCCGCCGATGGGCCCGGTCGTCAGCCACTGGGCGACGATGTACTCGTATTCGGTCTTGAAGCCCTTGGTGAGGTTCTTGAAGAGCTTGCGCTCGCGGGTCGAGAAGACCACGACGTTGGCATCCTCGCCGAGCGACGAGATCGCCGCCCCCAGATCGCCCGACGGGAAGGCCCGGACCGAGACCTCGAGAGAATCGTCGTGGCCCAGCCGGAAGCGATCGCCGAAGTCGATCGGCTCGCCCTTCTCGGTGAGGATCTTCAGAAACCGCTGCCGCAGGTAACGGCGGAACCGGATGTCGAACTCCTCGGCCGTGACGTTGAACGTGCGCTGGAGAACCTTGTCGATGTTCGGGCCGAGCTGACCGCGGTATTCGAAGACGAAGTCGCGCACCCCGTCGGTGCCCCACTCCCACTTCATGAAGTCGAAGACGGCGTGGCCGAAGCGGTAGGCGAAGAAGCCGTAGATCTGGCGCTCCGCGATCTCCGGCACCTGATCGTTCAGGACGGCGTCGCGCAGGACCATGAGGTCCTTGTCGTCCTCGTCGTTGCCGAAGTACGAGGCCATTCCTTCCGTCAGCCATTGCGGCGCGCCCGAGGTGTAGGCACGCAGGAAGTTGCCTCCGAAGAAGATCTCGAACTGGAAGACGTGGGTCAGCTCGTGGGCGATGAGCTTCTGGAGCTTCTCGTCGGGCAGGTCCACGGGCAGGACCATGCGGTTGCGGGTCGGGAGCGCGAAGGCGCCGATGCCCTCGGGGATGAAGGAGCCGAGCGTATTGGTCTGTTCGAACTCGGAGTGCGTCGAGTAATAGATGATGTTGACGGGCTTCGGGATCTGGAAATTGAGGGCGCGCGAGATGTCGTCGTAGGCGCTTTCCGCGTAGGAAGCCACCTTCTGCAGCGACACCTCGTCGCGGTCGTAGAAGTAGATGGCGAAATGCGTGGAGTGGTAGATCTTCCAGTGGAAGGTGTCGTACATGATGTGGTTCTGGCCGAACGTATCGAAGTACGGCGATTGGACGGGCGCCTGCGCCGCAGCCCGGGCAGCCGCGGTCAGGGCGAGGGAGGCGATCAGCAGAACTTTCTTCATGCGCCTCTCGACAGCAATCAGTCGGTGAAGAGGTAGCGCTCCGCTTCGCGGTCGCGCGGGACGAAGGTGTTCAGGATCTGGTTCTCGAGAGAGAAGAGATTCTCGAAGAGGCCCTGGAGCTCGTCACGGCTGCGGCTGCTCGCCTGGCGGAAGTCCTTGAACTCGTCCTGGAGCAGTTTTTCTCCTGTGTGGCCGTCGAAAACCAGGAACACGATGTCGAACGTGTAGCCGGTCTGCTCGACGTAGACCTGCCGGTAATAGGTCCGGCCATCGACCGGAGACTGGTACTCCTCGCTCTTGTACCCGGAGCGGTCTTCGACCTTGAACTCGAGGCTTCCCGAGACGACGATCTCGCCCTGCGTCTGCGACCCGACCGAGGCCCAGAACTCCCGGGCCTTGCCGAGCTCGACCAGGTTCTGCGTGGGCAGCTTGACGTCCTTGGGAGTCTCGACGACGTCGAATTTGGTCTTCTTCTCGAGCTGCTTCTTCAGGAACCGGTGGAACTCGACCTGAGGATCGACACTCTGGAGACTCTTGTCCTTCGGCTTTTCGGGATCCGTGACGATGATGAAGGGCGCCAGCGCGATCCGCTCGTTTCCGCGCAGCGGGAGCTTCGGCTTGAGCGGCAGCCGCAGCCGCACCTGGTCGACTCCGGCTCCGGCAGGGCTTGCAAGCAGAATCCCGACGAGCAGGGCAGCGACCCACCGCAGCGGCGTGGCCGCGCGCCGGTTAGCGGCCACCGGACGTCTTCCCCGAGGTCTTCGTGTAGGAGCTGTAGAACTCGGCAAAACGCGTGTAGTTGCGGCGGATGTAGTCGTTGTTGGGCTCGAGCTCGAGTGCCTTCTTGTACTCGGCGAGCGCGCGCGAAAAATCCCCACTCGCTTCCAGCGCCACGGCGAGGTTGTTGTGGGCGCGCGCGTTGTTGGGCTCGGTCGCGACGGCCCGCTCGTAGCGAAAGGCGGCTTCGCGCCACATGCCCTTCTTGGCGACGTTGGTTCCGAAGGCGATCTGCGTCGAGGCCTTCTCCGGGTGCGAGTACGACGTGCAGGCCCCCGCGACAAGAAGAAGAGAGAGACCGATGGTGCGATCGAGCTTCAAGCGCTTCCTCCGCCTCGCGGCCAGGGTCGCTATTATAGGTTTCCTGTCGTCGGGGAGCCGGAGAATTGTCAAACCGCCATTCATGAAGGATTGCTTAACCCGGTGAGCACCGGATCGCTCGGGCGGCGTGCGGCCCTGTCCTGGGCGCGGGGTCGCGCGCTCACGCCCCAGCGCCTCTGGCCGGCCCTGCGCACACGCGGGGGGCTCGAGGGGTTGCTGGCTGCGGGAGAGGACGAGCTCTCGCTCGAGCTCGGCTCGCGGGCGCTCGCCGAGGCGGTGCGGCGCTCGCCGGACGACGCCGAGGCCGTGCGCTGGGCCGAAGGGTTGGAGCGGTCGGGCACGCGGCTGCTGACGGTCTTCGACGAGCCATATCCGGCGGCCCTGCGCGAGATCGCGGATCCGCCGTTCGTCCTGCACACGCTCGGCCGCCTCGAGCGGCTCGGGCTGCCGGCCGTCGGCATCGTCGGGTCGCGGGATGCCACGCGCTACGGTCGCGACGTGGCCTGGAAGCTCGCCCGGGAGCTGTCGGGCGCGGGGGTCTGCGTCGTCTCGGGCTTCGCGCGCGGGGTCGACGCCGCGGCCCACGAGGCCGCCCTCGAGGGCCCCGGAGGCACGATCGCGGTCCTCGGCTGTGGCGTCGACGTGGACTATCCCCGAGAACACCGGCGCCTGAAGGAAAAGCTCGCCGCCGAGAATCTGCTCGTCTCCGAGTACCCGCTGGGCGCCGAACCTCGCCCCGAGAACTTTCCGATCCGGAACCGGATCATCGCCGGTCTCTGCGCGGGCGTCGTGGTGGTGGAGGCATCCCGCCGATCGGGATCGCTCATCACGGCGCGCCTGGCAAACGATTTCGGGCGCGACGTCTTCGCTGTGCCGGGCTCGATCTTCTCCGAGACCTCGGTGGGCGCGCACGAGCTGCTGCGCGACGGGGCGATCCTGTGCCGGTCGGCCGAGGACGTGCTCGCGGAGCTCTTTCCGTCGGTCGGGCCGCCGCGCCTCTCTGCCGTGCCGGCAATCGCGGCCGCCGAGCTCTCGGCCGACGCACGGCGAATTCTCGAGGCCCTGGGCCGCGAGGAATCTCTCTCGGCCGAGGATCTGGCGCGCTCGCTCGACCTGCCGGCCGCGTCGGTGCTCGCGAGCCTGTTCGAGCTCGAGGGCGCCGGCCTGGCGCTGTCCGCCGAAGGCGGCCGGTACGGAGCCGTGCGGCGGTGAGGGCCGCGGGAATACGCTCGTGTTCCGGTGTCTGCGGAAAGTCGCAGTTTGCGCTTTCCCGCCCGTTGTGAGACTTTCCCTCGCCCCAAATGCCTAAATCCATCGTCATCGTCGAATCGCCCGCAAAGGCCAAGACACTCGAGAAGTTCCTCGGCAAGGATTTCAAGGTCCTGGCCTCGTACGGGCACGTCCGGGACCTCCCGCGCAAAGGCCTCGGGGTCGATCGGGAGCATGCCTACGCTCCGACCTACGAGGTCCTGCAGGGCAAGGAAAAGACGGTCAACGAGCTGAAGAAGGCGGTCAAGACGGCCGCGGCCGTGTATCTCGCCGCCGACCCGGATCGCGAAGGCGAGGCGATCTCGTGGCACCTGCAGGAGGCGCTCAAGCCGGGTGCCAGCAAGACGACGGTCTTTCGCCGGGTGCGCTTCAACGAGATCACCAAGAAGGCCGTGCTGGCCGCCATGGAGGCGGCGGGCGAAATCGACGGGCGCCTCGTGGATGCCCAGCAAGCCCGACGAATCATCGACCGGCTGGTCGGCTACGAGGTCTCGGATCTTCTCTGGAAGAAGATCTGGCGGGGGCTCTCGGCGGGCCGCGTGCAGACCGTTGCCCTCCGGATCATCTGCGAACGCGAGAAAGAGATCGAGGCGTTCGTCCCCGTCGAATACTGGTCGGTCGATGCCGCCCTCGCGGGCAGGACGCCGCCGGCATTCACTGCGCGTTTGTCCGCCTTCGACGGCGAGAAGCTCAAGTTCGACGGCACGGACCCGCGCCTGCCCGACGAGGCAGCGGCCCTTCGCGTACGCGACGACGTCGCGGAAGCAATGTGGACCGTCACCGCGGTCGAGACTTCGGAGCGGCGCAAGAATCCGGCTCCGCCCTTCATCACCTCGCAGCTCCAGCAGGCCGCGGCGCGGCGTCTGGGTTTCGCGGTGCGCCGCACGATGCAGATCGCGCAGCGCCTCTACGAGGGCCGCGAGATCCCGGGCCGGGGCACGGTGGGACTGATCACCTACATGCGCACGGACTCGACGCGCGTCTCGCAGGACGCTCTGACGGCGGTGCGGGAGCACATCCGCGCGCAGTACGGCAGCGAGTCGTTGCCCGAGTCGCCGCGGTACTTCAAGAGCCGCCGCGACACCCAGGATGCCCACGAGGCGATCCGGCCGACGTACCTCGACCTGCCCCCCGAGGAGGTCGCGAGGCACGTGGCCGCCGACGAGGCGAAGCTCTACCGCCTGATCTGGGAGCGGTTCGTCGCGTCGCAGATGGCCCCGGCGGTCTACGACACGACCGCGGCCGAGATCGCGGCGGGGCGGGCGGCGTACCGGGCATCGGGCTCGACGCTCAAGTTCTCGGGGTACCTCGCGGCGTACGGGATCTCGGCGGAGGAAGAGGACGAGACCGACAAGGACACGCCGAGGCTGCCGCCCCTGTCGCAGGGCGAGACCCTCAGGCTCGTCGCCGTCACGCCCGAGAAGAAGGAGACGCAACCGCCCCCGCGGTTCAACGAGGCCTCGCTCGTGAAGTTCCTCGAGGAAAACGGCATCGGGCGGCCGTCGACCTATGCCGAGATCCTGCGCAAGATCGAGGAGCGCCGCTACGTCCATCGCCGCGACCGCCGCTTCATCCCGACGGCGCTCGGCCGCACCGTCATCGAGCTGCTGATCCCGTACTTCGACGACTTCTTCGAGACTTCCTACACGGCGAGGATGGAGGAGGCGCTCGACGACGTCGAGGAAGGCAAGCTCTCCTGGACGAAGGCGCTCGCGGAGTTCGACAAGACCTTCACGCGCGACCGCAACCGCGCTCTGGACGGCATGGTCTCGGGCAAGGCGGGAATTCCGCTCGCCCAGGCCAGGAAGCTCGCCCTGTCGGTCGTTCCCGCGATCGACGAGAAGTGCCCCCAGTGCGGCAAGAAGTTGAAGCTCCGCATGGGAAAGAACGGCCTCTTCGTTGCCTGCAGCGGTTACCCGAGCTGCACGTACACCCTGAACATTCCGGATCCCGAAGAGGACGTCGTCGACGTCTCGGAGATCGAGAACACGATGTGCGACGAGTGCGGCTCGCCGATGAAGGTGCGCCAGAGCCGCACGGGCTCGAGCTTCCTCGGCTGCACGGCGTATCCGAAGTGCCGCAACGTCGTGAACATCGCGGTCGCCGGCGGCAAGGCCGAGGCCCGGCCCGACGAGCCGACGGGCGAGCCGTGCCCGCGCTGCGGCAGCGGCCTCGTGCGGCGGCACGGCCGCTACGGCGCCTACGTCTCGTGCTCGAACTACCCGGCCTGCAAGTACAAGCCGCCCAAGCCGATCAAGGACACCGGCGTGCGCTGTCCCAAGGACGGCGGCATCATCGCCGAGCGGCGCGGACGGTTCCGGCCGTTCTACGGATGCATGAACTATCCGAACTGCGACTTTTCGCTCTCGGTGCGGCCGATTCCCGAGGCCTGCCCGCAGTGCGGCAACGCCTACCTGCTGCTGCGGGAACGAAAGAGCGGAAACGTGTTCGCCTGCGACAAGGCCGGGTGCGGTTTCGAGAAGCCGGCGGGCGAGCTGCCACCGATCGTCGAGATCATCCCCGAGGCGCCGCCCGAGGTGCCTGCGCCGGTCGTTGCCGCGGCCGCGGCCACACGCCGGGCGCCGCGGCGCCGGGCCGCGAAAACATAAGCAATCGCTTATATATCTTCGAGACGGCGCGCCTGGCGCTGCGCGAAATCGAGCCCGGGGACCTCGACTTCGTCGCGGGCATGCTCGCCGACCCCGAGGTCATGCGCCACTATCCGAAGGTTCTCGATCGCGAGGAGGCGCGCGGCTGGATCGAGCGCCAGCGTGGCCGCTACGCGCGCGACGGCAGCGGACTGTGGCTTGTGCTCGAACGCGAGAGCGGCGCGCCGATCGGCCAGGTGGGCCTGATCCGTCAACCGGTCGAGGGCGCCCTGGAGCCGGAGATCGGGTACCTCATCCACCGCCCGTTCTGGCGCCGGGGCTACGCGATCGAAGCGGCGAGGGGTGTGGCGAAGTGGGCCAAGAGCGCGCTCGGGCTCTCGCGGGTCGTGTCCCTCATTCGCCCGGAGAACCTGCCCTCACAGGCCGTGGCACGGCGGCTCGGCATGACGCCCGAGCGGCGGGTCGTCTTCCACGAGCGCGAGCACGTCCTGTTCTCGATGACGCTCTGAGGCGGGACAGGATCCCTTTGTCATCCCGAGCGAAGCGAGGGATCCCTTTCAAGTCGCAGTGCGGCTAAGAAAGGGATCCCTCGGCGCTGCGCGCCTCGGGATGACTGCTACGCGATTGCTGTCGCAATCGCTGCGCAGTCAATTCTCCCCGCCCGGAGCGTTCAAGAATCGCCGAAACGGGTCCTTCCAGGGAAACATCTGCGCATAGCGCCAGATGCGCTCGGTCAGGGCAGGTCTCGCCGCGGGATTCTTGAAGCACTCCGCGCAGCGGGGAAGCCTGGTGAAATCGTGGCGCGCGAAGGCATCCTCGATCGTCGCGAGAAACGGCGAGGCCGCGATCTCTCGGATCGAGCTCTCGCGCACGTTGCCGAGCTTCTGCGTCCCGTCGTAGTCGTAGCAGCAGTGCGTGACGTCTCCATTGCACAGGATCACGAACCACTGGTATGGCGTTCCCTGGAAGCAGCCGTAGTAGGCGTGGTGGAGCTCCGTCACCTCCGAGGTGTCGAGGCCCTCGCAGGTCTTCTGGATGATGACCGCCTGCGGGTAGCGGTCGAGGTGAAAGAACTCCCGGAACTGCTTCACGGACTCGTCGCGCGTCTGGGTCGTGATCATGCGCTGGATCTCGACCACGATCTTCCTGCCCTTCGACATGTCCAGGAAGCGCCGGATGTTCTCGACGACGGCTTCGAACTTTCCGCCCTTGCGCACGATCGGGTAGACCTCCGGCTTGAGGGTGTCGATGCAGATGCGGATCTTCGAAAGCGAGCTCGCCAGCAGGTCCTTCGACCACTGCTCGTTCAGCAGCGTCCCGTTCGTCGAGACGCACACGCCCGGAAAGAGATCGATCGCCTCGGGCAGGCGCTTGTAGAGGAGGGGCTCGCCCATCTCGTGGAGGTACTTCATGGGGAGGCCGAGCTCGCGCATTTCGTGCGCAACCTTCTCGACCATGTCCCAGGGCGCGTCTTCGAAGGGCCGTGTCAGCACGTCCATCGGGCACATCCCGCACCGCAGGTTGCAGCGCGAGGTCAGCTCGAGCATGTACTTGAGCGACCGCAGCCTGAGGCCGTCCTTCCCCTTGCTCACGACGAGCGCCTGCTCTCGAGACCGGCCATGGCGCCGAGCACGGGCAGCGCATTCGCGCGGTCGAAGAGGATCATCGTGCGCGCGTTGCACTCGTGGGTGCAGCGGCACAGGCGCGCGTGCTTGTCGTCCACGAAGGCCCGGGCCGCTTCGCCGCCGCGGATCCGGCTCCAGTCGTAGTCGGCCGCTCGGACATTGCCGAGAACCGTGCCGATCAGTTCGCAGCCGTGGATGTCTCCCTCCTCGGTCAGCACGTACTCGCGTTCCCCGGCCAGGCAGAAGCCCTCGAAGCCGCCGCCGCGCGCCTGGCGCGCAATGTACTCGAAACGTCGTCGGTTGATCTCGCGGCGGGCCCGCGTGCGCGCACCCTTCCAGCCCGAGCGCGCTTCCTCGGGCGGATAGCGCGCATCGATCGTGCGCGAGAGGCGTTCGTAGAGGTCCACGTCCAGGTCCTGCTTGACGCCCGGGTCGTACGGGTCGCCCCGGACGAAGCCGAGCGCATGGTGGTTTGGACGATAGCGATCGTGAATGAACTCGCAGAAGGCCGGAAGCTCCGCCTGGTTGTCGCGCATGAACACGGTCGTCACGCCGACGGTCAGGTTCGGTGTCGCGCGGGAAAGGGCGAGCAGGGCCTCGAGGGTCGCGAGCGCGCGGTCGTAGAGCCCCGGCACTGCGCGCACGCGGTCGTGGAACTCGCGGAAGCCATCGATCGAGACGGTGACGCCGAGGGCAAGGTCCGGGGAGTATCCGCAGATCTTCTCCGCCGCGCGCGCGACCTCCTCGGGCGAAAACCCGTTGGTCGGGATCGAGGAGGAGAAGAAGCCGCAGCGCTCGAAGTAGACGCGGATGACCTCGGGCAGGTCGCGCCGCAGGAAGGGCTCGCCTCCCGAAATCAGGAGCAGCCGGATCGGGGGCAGGGTTCTCGCGAAGCGGTCGATCTCCTCGAGGGAGAGCTCGTTCTTGCCGGCGTTGATCGGGTAGAAGCAGTGCGCGCAGCGCGCGTTGCACACCGAGGTCACGAAGTGCGTCCACTGGGCGATCGCCGCGCCGGGCGCGATCCAGTCGCGGGCCAGAGCCAGGCCTCGGGAGAGCGGATGTGTGCTCACGGGAGCGCCTCGCGAGGCGCCGCCTTCGCGGCGGCCCGGCCGGTATCCCCGCGGCGCGCCTCGAAGAAACCCCGGATCCGCGCCACCTCTCCGGCCACGAGCCATGGGAAGAGCGCGACCGCCTTCCCGGCGTAGCCCGCCCGAACCATCCGGCCGATCAGGATCCAGAGGTGAGGAAAGAGAAAGAGAAGTCCCGGTGCGCGCACCAGCACCTTGCCCGGGCAGTCGTGCCGCGCGCGGGTCTCGTAGATGGTGCGGCCGCAGGCGACCTGCTTCTCGGCGAAGGATGCCGCGTCCAGCCGCTCGTGCCGGTGGGTGACCGTGATCGCCGGATCGTGCCAGAGCCTGCCTCCGCGCGCGCGCACGGCCAGCGCGAAGATCGTGTCCTCGCCCGTGTTGGACTCCGGGAACCGCGCGGAGCCCACGCGGTCGCGCCGGTAGACGATGGCCATCGTGGGAATGTTGTCCTTCTCCGACGCCTTCCCGGGCGCGATCCACTCGGAATGGTTCAGGAAATAGTCGAGCTCGCCGTAGCGGCCCGGACGGCCGTTCAGGATCCGGCCGCCCACGCCCGCGACCTGCGGATCGGCCTCGAAATCGCGCCGGGCCCGCGCGAGCCAGTCCGGCGCGGCGACCGCGTCCGCGTCGAGGAAGGCGACGAGCTCACCCGTGGTCGCGTCGATCCCGGAGTTGCGCGCGCCGCCGGCGTTGCGGCGCGTGGCGTGGACGAGCGCGCGCGCCCCGGCACGCCGGGCGGCATCGGCCGAGCCGTCCGTCGACGCGTCGTCGACGACGAGCACTTCGAGGGGAGGCTCGGTCTGCGCGAGCGCCGACCGGACGGCGTCGGCCACCGTGCGCTCGGCGTTACGACAGGGGATGATGACGCTCGCGCGCATGAGCCGCCCAGTCTATCGTGCGGCGGGCGCTGCCCGGAGCAGGATGCGATAGCGGAACAGACGTCCGAGCCCGGGCAGGGGCGCGAGCATCTTTTCGATCCAGCGCACGGCCGGAAAGGGGGACGTCGAGTAGGCCAGCTCGGTCAATCGCCAGCCTTCTTCCGCGAGGAGCCGCTCGATCTCCCGGGGGCGGCGCACGGCGATGTGCTCGGGGAACTGCTTCAGGATGAAGTCGTGCGCCTTCAGACGCTCGACGTAGTGCTCCCGGTTGGGCGTGTAGGCGGCGAACACGCCGCCCGTCTTCAGCACCCGGCGCAGGGCCCCGAGCATCTGGCGCACGGTGGCGTCGTCGATGTGCTCGAGCAGGTCGAACGCCCCGGCGACGTCGATCGTGCCCGAGGGAATCGGATCGAGGGTGGCGACGTCGCCCTGGACGAACCGGACGTTGGCGAGGCCGCGCCGTGTGCGCCCCGCCTCCGCCATCGCCAGCGCCTTCGGCGAGGCGTCGATGCCGATCACTTCCCGCGCGTGCGGGGCGAGCAGGAAGGCGACCTCCCCCCGTGCGGTGCCGAGGTCGAGGACGACCTTCTCGGCGCCGGGGCCGGCCAGGCGGAGGATGTCGCGATCCCGCTCGCGGAACTTGCGCGGCGGCGCGGCAAAGCGCGTCACCGTGTGGAGGTTCTCGAAGTACTCGTCCGGATAGAACTGCGCCTCGAAGGTCACGGATCCGATCATAGGGCCAATAGAATCGGCGGATGCGGCCGCCGTGGGAGAAGTTCGGGCTTCCGGTGGGCGCCGCGCCCTGCGCGATCGGGGGCTCGGCGGAGTTCGTGCGGACGATGCGGGAGATCTTCGGGCCGCTCGTCGAGCGGGTCGCGAAGCTGCCCGCGGGTCGCCAGCCGTGGCTCATGGCGGAAGTGCCCGCGGAGGGCTCGCTCTACGCATTCTTCCGCGACCTGGCGAGACGCGTCGAGCCCTCGGGCTCGCTCTGGGTCGTCTTTCCGAAAAAGCCCTTCGCCGGGGAGCTCGGATTTCCGCACGTGTGGCTCGACGTCCAGAAGGCGGGGCTCGCGGCAGGCCTGGTGGACAACAAGATCGCCGCCTTCTCACCGCGGCTGACGTCGATCCGGTTCGTGATTCCCCTTTCGCGGCGGCGCAAGGCCTGAGTCGCGCTGCCGTTGCGATTAGAATCGCGGCCCGCATGAGTGATTCCGCCGTCACGATCGTCGGCGCGGGGCTTGCCGGCTCGGAGTGCGCGTGGCAGCTGGCGCGCCGCGGGCATCGGGTGCGTCTCTACGAGATGCGGCCGAAGGTCGGGACGTCGGCCCATCAGACCGACCGTTGCGCGGAGCTCGTGTGCTCGAACTCGTTCCGGTCCGACAATCCGCGAAACGCGGTCGGGCTCCTGAAGCGCGAGATGGAGGCGCTCGACTCGCTCGTCATTGCCTGCGCCCGGAAGGCCGCCGTGCCAGCGGGCGATGCGCTCGCGATGGACCGCGGTGTCTTCGCCTCGCTCGTGACCGAGGCGCTCGGTGCGCGTCCCGAGGTCGAGCTCGTGCGCGAGGAGGCCCGGGAGATTCCGCGGCGGGGGATCGCCGTGCTCGCGACCGGGCCGCTCACCTCGCCGGAGCTCGATCGTGCGATCGGCGACCTGCTGGGGACCGAGGACCTCTACTTCTACGACTCCATGGCGCCGATCGTCGAAGCCTCGTCGCTCGACTTCTCGAAGATGTACGCCCTCTCGCGCTACGGCAAGGGAGAGGGAGCCGACTACTGGAATTGCCCGCTCTCCCGCGAGCAGTACGAGCGATTCCTCGACGCTCTCCTTGCGGGAGAGACCGTGCCGGTGAAGGACTTCGAGAAGGGCATCTATTTCGAAGGGTGCCTCCCGATCGAGGTCATGGCCGAGCGGGGCAGGGAGACGCTGCGCCACGGTCCGATGAAGCCCATGGGTCTGCCCGAGCCGCGCACGGGCCGGCTCCCGTGGGCCGTCGTGCAGCTGCGACAGGACGATCTTGCCCGGGAGCATTACAACCTCGTCGGTTTTCAGACGAAGCTGAAGATCCCCGAGCAGCAGCGCGTCTTCCGCATGATCCCGGGCCTCGAGAACGCGGCGTTCGTGCGCTACGGCATGCTGCACCGCAACACCTACATCCATGCGCCGGCGCATCTGGACCGCTTCTGGCGGATGCGCAGAGAGCCGAGGATCTTCTTCGCGGGGCAGATCACGGGTGTCGAGGGCTACGTGGAGAGCGCGGCCACGGGCCTGGCCGTCGGGCTCGCCATCGCCCAGATCCTCGAGGGGCGGGAGCCGGTGCCCGTGCCCTACACGACCGCGATCGGTTCGCTCGCGCGACACTGCTCGGAGCGCCCGCCCTCGGAGAAGTTCGAGCCCATGAACGTGACCTTCGGTCTGATCGAGGACTCCTCGCATTCGCCGGTGCGCGACAAGCAGGTCCGCCGCCAGCAGATGGTGGACCGCGCTCTGGCGGCGATCGCCGCGTGGAGGGAAGAGACTCTGCCCCAGCCCGTGACCGTAGAGTAGGAGGACCAGCCATGCTCACCTGGGCGGACATCGAGAAGGCGAAGGCGCGTCTGGCAGGAGTCGCGCACCGCACGCCCGTCCTCCGCTCGCGCCAGTTCGACGCGGAGTCGGGCGCGACCGTCTACTTCAAGGCCGAGAACCTCCAGCGGGGCGGAGCCTTCAAGTTTCGGGGCGCGTACAACAAGATGAAGGCGGAGACCGAGCGCCAGAAAGTCGAGGCCGTCGTCGCCTTCTCCTCGGGCAACCACGCGCAGGCCGTCGCTCTGGTCGCCCGCCTGCTCGGAATTCGCGCCACGGTCGTGATGCCGACCGACGCTCCGCAAGCGAAGATCGACGCCACGCGCGGCTACGGGGCCGAGGTCGTCCTGTACGACCGAGCGAGCCAGAGCCGCGACGACCTTGCCGAGGAGCTCTGTCGCGAGCGCGGAGCCGTCCTCGTGCCGCCCTTCGACGACGAGCTCGTGATGGCGGGAGCGGCGACGGGAGCCGTCGAGCTCCTCGAGGAGGTCCCGGACCTGGACGCGCTCGTCGTCTGCGTTTCGGGAGGCGGGCTGATCGGAGGCTGGGCCACGGCGGCCAGGCACATGCGGCCGGGCATCGCGATCTACGGCGCCGAGCCGGCCACCGCCGACGACACGAAGCGCTCGCTCGTGGCGGGGCACAGGGTCGAGGTGGCCGAGAACCCGACGATCGCCGACGGTCTGCGCGTCTCCTCGCCGGGAAAGCTCACGTTCCCGATCGTCCAGGAGTGCGTGAAGGACATTCTTCTCGTCTCCGACGACGAGATGATCGAGACGCTGACGTGGATGCTGGAGCGTATGAAGGTCGTGGTCGAGCCCTCGGGTGCGGCGGCGGCGGCCGCGGTCAGACACCGCAAGGCGGATTTCTCGGGAAAACGGGTGGGTGTGGTGCTCTCGGGCGGTAACGTCGACCTCGGCAAGCTCTCCGCGTACATCACGTCGCCCCGTCCGGCGGCCGTTCCCCGCGGATGAGACTCCGGCTGGTCGCGTGTGCGTTCGCGGCGCTTCTCGCTTCGCCCCTGCGCGCGCATGACTTCTGGATCGAGCTGTCGACGTACCGGCCGGCCGTGGACGCGACGGTGGACGTGCGGCTCTTCGTGGGCCAGAGGTTTCGAGGCGAGGCGCTCCCGCGCAATCCCGCCATGATCGTTCGCTTCGCCCTGGCTTCCGAGCAAGGCGAGACCCCCGTCCCTGGAAGGGCGGCGGACGAGCCGGCGGGAAGGGTGCGCATCCAGATGCCGGGCCTCCAGGTCATCGGCTATCGAAGCCGCAACACGCCGGTGTCCCTCGAGCCCGCGAAGTTCGACGAGTACCTGCGCGAGGAGGGGCTCGAGTGGGTCATCGGGGACCGGGCAAAGCGCGGCGAGAGCCGGAAGCCGTCCCGGGAGATTTTCTCGCGATGCGCCAAGGCCCTGCTCTCGGCCGGTGACGGCGGGGCGACGGGCTACGACCGTGCCTTCGGCTTCGAGCTCGAGCTCATACCCGAGAAGAACCCGTATGAGTTGAAGGGTGGGGATGGGCTGCCGGTGCGGGTCGCTTACGAGGGCAAGCCGCTTGCCGGGGCGCTCGTGACGGCTCTGCCGTACGACGAGCCGGAGAAGAGGATCTCGCAGCGGTCGGACGCGAACGGGCGGGTGACATTCGTCTTGCCCAGGGAGGGCGTGTGGCTCGTCAGGGCGGTCCATATGATTCCCGCCGCCGCGGGCAACGCCGAGGCGGACTGGGAGAGCCTTTGGGCTTCCTTAACATTCGAAATTCCGGGGGCAACTCCGGTAGGAAAGACGCCGTGAGGAACGTCGCGATCGCGAAGCGAGGGGTCTGCGCCCTTCGGGCGCACCGGCTGGCGGCTCGTCCGTCGCGATCGCTTCGCTCGGGGTCTGCGCCCTTCGGGCGCGCCGGCGGGCGGCTCGACCAAAGGGGCTCGACCGACCGCCTGACCCCTCGCTGCGCGCTCGCTCCCGCGGCGCGAACCTCCTCCCTCCTTCGTCGGGAGACTATTCGCGCCGCGAGCGGATTGGGGCTTCTCGGCTTGCTGACGATTGTGTTGGCGGGAGTGGCCTGCGGAGGCCGGGAGAATGGCGCGGCGCCGGCTGTGCGGTCCACGCTCGCTCGGCCGGCGCCGGCGAGTGCTGCGGCGAAGCGTTATCCGCTGAAGGGCGTGGTCACGGCGGTTGATGCCGGAAAGTCCGAGATCACGGTCTCGCACGAGGAAGTCCCGGGATTCATGGCCGCGATGACGATGACGTTCCCGATCCAGGACGACCCGAAGGTGGTGGCGCTCCTGCGGCCGGGGGACCGCATCGAGGCGACACTCGTCGTCGACGAGGGCCGGTACTTTCTCGAGCGGGTCCTGACGAAGGGCTTCGTGCCGACGCCGGCTCCGGCTGCCGGTGCCGCCGCCGGAGTTCGCCCGGAGCCGAACCTGGGTGTGGCGGTCGGCGAGTCGGTGCCCGATTTCGCGCTGACGGACCAGTCCGGCAAGACCGTGCGCCTCTCACAGTTTCGCGGCGAGCCGGTCGCGGTGACCTTCGTCTATACGCGTTGTCCGGTCGCCACCGCCTGTCCGATGACTATGGCGAGGTTTGCGAAGTTGAATGCGGCCCTGACCCGCGAGAATTTCGGGCGTCTGCTCGCGGTGACGGTCGACCCCGAGAACGACACGCCCGCGGCGCTCGCGGATTATGCGAAGAAGATCGGAGCCGATCCCGCGCGCTGGAAGTTCCTGACCGGCGATCCGCGGGCGCTCGCCCGGGTCGCCGAGAGCTTCGGGGTTCTGTATTACCCCGATCACGGCCAGATCGTTCACTCGCAGGCCGTGGCCGTGATCGACCCGGACGGGAAGCTCGCAAACATCTACTACGGAGACCAATGGGAGCCCGAGCACATTCTGAGAGACCTCCAGAAAGCGAGGAAGGGATGACGTCGAAGAGGACGCGGTTGCTGGGAGGCCTGGTCTTCGGGGCGATTGCCACGTGGGGCGTGACGCTCTTCGCGACGGAGAAGCACCCCTCGGAGCTGTTCCTGCAGTACTGCGCCAAGTGCCACGGCGAGGACGGCAAAGCCGAGACGGCCAAGGGCAAGCACCTCATGGCGCGCAATTTCACCGATGCCGAGTGGCAGGCGGGGGAGAGCGACTCCGCCCTCGTCAAGTCCGTGACCGCCGGCAAGGAGGACATGCCGCCGTTTGGCAAGACGCTTTCGCCGGCCCAGATCGAGAGCCTGGTGAAGAACGACGTGCGGGGCTTCGCGCCGAAAAAGTAGCGGCCGCCGCATCGACCGCCGGGTCGGGGTACGATTCCGAAGTGATGGAACCGGACAAGGCGCACGCCTTTCGCGCCCGTGGCGAGGACGTCCAGATCTATCCGCACGCTCGGATTCTTACGCCCGAGACGATCTCGATCGGCGACTCGGTCATCATCGACGACTTCGTGCTTCTGGCGGGAGGTGCCGAGACCCGGATCGGCAGCTTCGTGCACCTGGCGTCCTTTTCGTCGTACCTGGGACGCGGCCGCCTCGTCATCGAAGACTTCGTCAGCGTCTCGAGCGGCGCGCGGATCTACACGGGGATCGACGATTTCTCCGGCGGGAGCCTCGTCGGGCCAGCCGTGCCGGAACCCTTCCGGCAGCCGACGCGGACCTTCGTGCACATCGGGAAGTACGCGCTCGTGGGCGCCAACGCGGTCGTCTTTCCCAACGTGACCCTGGGCGAAGGGTGCGCCGTCGGCGCCCTGTCTCTCGTCAACCGGGACTGCGAGCCATGGACGATCTATGGCGGTGTTCCGGCCCGGCCGATCAAGGCGCGCCGTCGCGACCGCATCGTGGAGCTCGAGGGGGAGCTGCGGCGCGCGCTGTACGACCGGGACGGCCGATACCTTCCGCGCGCGCGCCGCGGGGCGGCCCTCTGACCTTGCTGCCGGTCTCTCGCCCCGCTCTGCCGCCGCTCGAAGACTACGTCGCGCTGCTCGAGGACATCTGGCAGAGTCGGATGCTCTCGAACTTCGGCAAGTACGCCCGGCTCTTCGAGGCGAAGGCCCAATCCCAATTGAACAACCCCTACACGCGGTGCGTCGTCAACTGCGACATCGGGCTCGTGTTGTCGATCGCGGCCCTCGGAGTCCAGGAGGGCGCCGAGTGCCTCGTCCAGTCCTTCACCTTCAACTCGACGATCAACGCCATCCTCTGGAACCGGCTCACGCCAGTCTTCGTGGACATCGATCCGCGGACCTTCAACGTCGATCTCGCCGACCTCGAGCGGCGCATCACACCGGCAACGAGGGTGATCGTCGTCACGCACGTGTTCGGAAGCCCGCTGGCGGTCGATCCGGTGATGGCCCTTGCATCGCGGCATCGGCTCCGGGTCGTGGTCGATGCGGCGCACGCGTACGGTGCGTCCTACGGCAACACGCCCGTCGGCCACCCCCGCCTCGGCGACTTTCAGGTCTTCAGCTTCAGCGGCACGAAGCAGATCACCTCCGCCGAGGGCGGCCTCGTCGCGGCCGGGACCGAGGAAGGGGCACGAAAGATCGAATACCTTCGGGCCTACGGCTTCCAGAACGACTACGTGTCGGAATGCGTCGGCGTCAACGGCAAGCTCTCGGAGCTCCACGCCGCCCTGGCGTGCCTGACGGCGCGAGGACGTCGATCGGGCCGTGCGCGCACGCAACGTGAAGGCGGCCCGCTATCGCGAGGTGCTCGGGCGCAATCCGGCGATTCTTTTTCAGGAGCATCTGCCGGGCTGCCGGCCGGCCTACAAGGACTTCGCGATCCTCTGCCCGGGCCGGCGCGACGAGCTGGCGGCGCACCTGGCGGAGGCCGGCATTCAAACGAAAAAGTACTTTTACCCGCTCCATCGCATGCCGGCGTTCGCGCGATTTCGCGGGGCCGCCGACGACCTCGCCGACACGGAGGCCGCGGCGGCTGCCGTCCTGTGCCTCCCCATGTTCAACGACCTCGACGAAGCCGACATCGACCGGGTCGGCCTCGCGATCCTTCGGTTCTATGAACACGGGTGATCGCTTTGCGGGCTGGCGCCTGGCGCTGTCCCGCGCGCTCTGGAGACTGAAGCCGGGCCGGCGCGAGCCGCTCGTGAGCGTCGTGATCCCGACCTGGAATCGCGCAGAGCTGCTCGCGACGCGGACGCTGCCTTCGGTGATCCGGCAGACCTATCCCCGCTGGGAGGCCGTCGTCGTGGGCGACGCCTGCACGGACGACACGGCCGAGCGGATCGCCGCGCTGAACGATCCGCGCATCCGCTTTCACAATCTGCCGCGACGAGGCGTGTACCCGGACGACCCGCTGCTTCGCTGGATGGTCGCCGGCTGCGACCCGATCAACCGCGCCCTGTCGCTCGTCCGCGGGAACTGGCTGGCCTATCTCGACGACGACGACGAATTCACGAAGGACCACATCGAGGTCCTGCTGGCCTTCGCACGGCAGACGCATGCCGAGTTCGTCTTCGGGACGGGGGAGTTCCAGAGGGCACCCGACGAGTGGCTGCGGATCGGAAAGCTGCCGCCGGTACCCGGAAACATCATGCACTCCTCGGTTCTTTACCGCGACTACCTGAAGTTCCTCAAGTACGACGTCGAGGCCTGGAAGGAGTCCGTCGGCGCCGATGCGCACCTCTGGGGGAGGATGCAGCGCCTCGGCGTGCGGTTTGCGCACCTCGATCGTGTGGTGTGCAAGGCGCCGCTGCGGCCCGGAGAGACGCTCGCGGGTCAGCTGGCCGCCAGGCGCCGCGCCGTGGAGGAAGAGGTACGGCGCTTCCCGCGACCCTACAGGTTGAACGCCGGGTGCGGCCGGGCGCCCTTCGAGGGGTGGCTCAACATCGATGCCGATCCGGAGATCAGCAAGCCGGACGTGATCTGGGACCTCTCGCGCGGGTTCCCCGTCCCCGACGACTCCTGCTCCCTGATCTATTCGGAGCACTTGCTCGAGCACCTGAAGGTGGAGGAGGGTGTGGCCCTGCTGCGCGAATGCCATCGCGCGCTGCAGCCGGGAGGCCGGCTCCGGTTCGCGATGCCGTCGCTCGACGCTCTCCTGGAGAAATGCTGCTCCGGGAATTGGCGCGATCAGGATTGGCTGAGCTGGCCGGACCACCAGTTCATTCGGACCCGCGCCGAGATGATCAACATCTTCTTCCGCTGGTGGGGCCACCAGTGGATCTACGACTCCGAGGAGTTCCACCGGCGGCTGCGTGAGGCCGGCTTTTCGAAGATCCGGGATCAGCCGTGGGGCGAGAGCGAGATTCCCGACCTGCGTGGCCGGGAGACGCGCAAAGACTCGCTCCTGATCTGCGAGGCCGAGAAGTAGGCTAGTAGACGGGCTGCTGGAGCGACACACCGAAGATCCCGGAATACATCTTCGGGAAGAAGTGCGTGGACTTCTGGGGAAGGCGGTCGCCGGCCCCGACGACGGCCTCGACGTCGGACACGGTGGTCGGCCGCATGAGGACGGCCGCTTGCGCCTCCTTCTTCTCGACCGCCGCGATCGCGCTCTCCGCGTCCGAGGTGAAGGACACGCGCTCGCCGCGTGCGATGGCGTCGGTGCCGATGCCGAGGAGCTTCTCGAAGAGCGCCACTTCGAGGGCGGCCACGTCGAGGCCCCGCCACGCCGCCGAGCGGCCCTCGGGCCAGGGCAGGGGCGCCGGCTTCTCGGAGAGCGTCAGAAGGGCCGGCCGCGCCGGCGGGGCGAAGAGAACGAAGGCGGGGCGCATGCGGGAATGCGTCTGGAGGGCTGTGAAGGCCTCCTGCGCCGAGGCCTGCGGGACGACGTCGAAGTAATCGCGAGCGGATTGAAGCAGGCGCTCCGGGCTCCAATCCGGCAGGCCCGCGAGAAGCCGGTGGATCGGGCGGACGACCAGGCCCGGCGAGGCCATGTCCACGATCGCGCACAGCTTGTATCGCGCTCCCGGAAGCTTCGCCGCGGCGGGGTCCTTCGAGAAGGCGAGCGCCGTCTCGTACCGGTGATGCCCGTCGGCGATGATCGCCTCGGCGTTCTTCACGAGACCCTGGAGCTCGACGTGCGCGGCGTAGTCGCCGATGCGAAAGGCGTCGTGGCGCACGCCGTCGGGGTCGGTGGCCGTGAGCTGCGGGGCGCGGCGTGTCGAGAGCGCTGCCGAGAGCGGTGCCCGCGTCAGAAGGAACACGAGCTCCAGGTCCGCCTTCGTCGCGGCCAGCAGGGCCAGCCGGTCCTCCTTGGGTTTGGCGAGCGTGCGCTCGTGCGGACGGACGATGCCCTCGTCGTACTCGGCGAGGCGCACGAGGCCGACCAGCGCGTCGCGCACGACGGTCTCCCCGCCGGCCGCGAAGGTTTGCCGGTAGATCCAGAGGCCGGGTCGCCGCTCGATCTCGAGCGTGCCGTCGGCGAGCCAGTCGGCGAGAGTTTGAGCCGCGCCGGCATACGGGTCCTCCCCGTCCTTCCTGCGGCAGGTGATCCGCACGATGTTCTCAGGCGCCTGCGCGTAGAGGCGTTCGCCGCCGAGCGGCGAGATCTGGTCGTAGGGCGGCGCGAAGACGGCGGAGAGGCCGCGCGCCTTGAGCACCCGCGGGGAGAAGCGAATCGAGCGGAAGGGTCGCAATTCCATGGCGCGGCATTGTATGCACTGTCGCACTGAACTCGCGTTCGTTATTCCGAGCCCAGCCTGTTTCGAGTCACGGTGCGGCTCAGAAAGGGATCCCTCGTCGCTGCGCTCCTCGGGATGACAAAGGGTGGTCCGTCGCTCGTCGAGCCCAGACCTCCCCCTTGTCATCCCGAGCGTAGCCGTGCGGCTCAGGGAGGGATCCCTCGTCGCTGCGCTCCTCGGGATGACAAAGGGTAGTCCGTCTCTCGTCGAGCCCAGACCTCCCCCTTGTCATCCCGAGCGTAGCCGTGCGGCTCAGGGAGGAATCTCTCATCGCTGCGCTCCTCGGGACGACAAAGGTCCCTCTCTCGTCGAGCCCAGACCTCCCCCTTGTCATCCCGAGCGTAGCCGTGCGCCTCAGGGAGGAATCTCTCATCGCTGCGCTCCTCGGGATGACAAAGGGTGGTCCCTCTCTCGTCGAGCCCAGACCTTTCCCTTGTCATCCCGAGCGCAGCGAGGGATCCCTTTCGAGCCACCGTGCGGCCGGGAAAGGGATGGACGCGCGCTACACTGTCCGTGCGTGATCTCGCTTTCCGTCGCTATTCACGATTTCGAGACGTACGTGGCCGACGAGCGGCGCTTTTCCCCGCGCACGGTGCTGGCCTACCGCGCTGACCTCGATCGCTTCGCCGGGTTCTGGGAAAACGAGTTCGCGCACCAGGGCGCCGCGAAGACCTCGCTGGCGCGCGTCGATACGCTCGCGGTGCGCTCGTACCTCGCCTATCTTCACCGGGAGCGCCTCTCGCACCGGTCTCTGGCAAGGCACCTCTCGACGCTGCGCTCCTTTTTTCGCTGGGCCTGCCGCGAGGGCCATCTGGCGAGGAGCCCCGCCCGGGGCCTGCCTGCGCCGCGCGTGCCGAAAACGTTGCCCCGCGCGATGACGCTGCCGGACACCGAGCGGCTTCTCGCGGCCGAGGAGGTCGAGACGTTCATCCCCGAGCGCGAGCGGGCCCTTTTCGAGCTTCTCTACGCGACCGGGCTCCGGGTCTCGGAGGTCGCAGGCCTGGACCTCGAGGACGTGGACCTTGCGGCGAGGCTGGTGCGTGTGACGGGCAAAGGGAGCCGCGAGCGGATCGTGCCCTATGGCGAGACCGCCGGCGAGGCCCTGCGTGCGTACCTGCCGTCGCGTGCGGCCCTGGCCCACGGAGCCGCCGCCCGGGGCACCGAGCGCGGCGAGCCTCTGTTCGTCAACGCCCGGGGCGGACGGCTCACGCCCCGCTCGATGGCGCGCCTCCTGAAGCGCCGCCTCCGGGCCGCGGGGCTTCCCGCGGAGATCTCGCCGCACGCGCTGCGGCACACGTTTGCCACGCACCTGCTCCAGGCGGGCGCGGACCTTCGCGCTATCCAGGAGCTTCTCGGCCACGCCTCGCTCTCGACGACGCAGAAATACACGCACCTCGATGCCGCCCGGCTGCGCGAGGTCTACCGGAATGCGCATCCGAAAGCCTAGGGAAACTCGAAGCGCGAAATTCGAGTTTCACAATTGGAGACTCGGCGCCGTCGTGTTCGCACTCGCCGTGCAGGCGCTCGGCCAGGTCCCCGTCCCGCCCGTGCTCGCCGAAATCGACAGGACGATCCGCGAAGGGTTTTTCGACCCGAAGTTGAAAGGTGTGGACTGGAGTGCCGCGGTTGCCCGGGCGGCCGAGGACCTCTCCCACGCGACGACGCCGGCCGAGCAGAACGCGATCTACGACCGCCTGCTCGCGACTCTCTCGGACTCCCACACGTTCCGCATGCCGGCCGGACGCCTGCCCGAGCGCAACTGGGGCACCGCGGGATTGCGGATCGGCGCGGACGGTGATGGCTATGCGATCAAGGGAATCCTCCCGGGCTCGTCGGCCGAGCGCGCGGGGATGCGAGTCGGAGACCGCGTCCTCGAGGTCGACGGGAAGAAGTACGGCCGCGACCGGGTGGACTTCCGGGACCTCTTCTTCGTCTTCGAGGGCTTTCCGGGCACATCGGTGGACGTGACCTGGCAGCGGGGATCGGAGCCGCCGCGCACGGACCGGCTCGCGCGCACGCCGGAGGAGCCCGGAGACGGGCTCGTCTGGAAGAGCGCCCGGGTCATCCGGCGCGACGGCAAGACCTATGGTTACGCGCACCTCTGGGGGATGAGCGCCGAGACGGCGCTCGCGATCGTGGACATGCTCCTCGACCGCACCGAGACGGCTCGCACGCGGCCCTCGCTGTCGGGCTTCGGCGAGATCGACGGATTCCTCCTCGACGCGCGCGCCAACAGCGGCGGCTACGACCCGAATATCCTTCCGACGTTCCTGCAGGGACAGTGGAGTGCCGGCGACTACTACGTGCTGACGCGCGACGGGAGGCGCCTGGTGCCGCCCGTCTACAGCCGGCTGCCGGTCGCGCTGCTCGTCAACTCCGGCACGGCGTCGGCAGGCGAGGCGCTGGCGCTCAAGTTCAGCGCGCATCGGATCGGCCCGATCGTCGGCGAGGCGACCGCGGGAATGGCGAGCGGCGGCGCCGCGGCGCAGAAGCTCCCCGACGGCTCGACGCTCTGGTACTGCGCCCGGGCGATCGAGGGTCTCGACGGGAAGAGTTACGAGGGGCGCGGGGTCGAGCCCGATGTCGCGGTCGCCGACCGGCTTCCCGCGGCCGAGGCGCGCGACGGGAAGGAGGACGCCATCGTGGAGGCCGCGATCCAGGCCCTGCGTGGACCGTCTTCGAAAGTCCCCCCGCCGTAAAGCCGCCGCCGCGCCACCGGTATCGCGCATCCCACATCCCGTATCCCGCCCCCCGCATCCCGCGGCTCCTGCGGTATCCTCAATCACGATGGAGAAATGGCATTCCACGACGGTCCTTTGCGTGCGCCACGGCGGAAAACTGGCGATGGCGTCCGACGGCCAGGTCACCCTGGGCACGACCATCATGAAGCAGACGGCGGCGAAGATCCGGCGCCTGAAGGGCGGCGATGTCCTGGCCGGGTTCGCGGGCTCCTCGGCGGATGCCTTCGCGCTCTTTTCGCGCTTCGAAATGAAGCTCGAGGAGCATCGGGGCAATCTCGAACGCTCCGCGATCGAGCTCGCCAAGGACTGGCGCACCGACAAGATGCTGCGTCAGCTCGAGGCACTGCTGATCGTCGCCGACAAGACGAGCTCCCTGCTGATCTCGGGCACCGGGGACCTGATCTCGCCGGAAGAGGGCGTTCTCGCGATCGGGTCGGGCGGGGCCTACGCGCTCGCCGCCGCGCGGACGCTCTTGAAACACCGGCCGGATCTCTCCGCCGCCGAGATCGCGCGCGAAGGGCTCCTGATCGCCGCCCAGATCGACATCTACACCAACGACCACATCACGCTGGAAGAGGTCTGAGTTGGTCTTCATGATGCCGGGCGAGACAGAGGCCCAGGCCCCGACGGCGGCGGCGCGCACGCCCCGCGAGATCGTCGTCGAGCTCGACAAGTACGTGATCGGCCAGAAGCGTGCGAAGAAGGCGGTCGCGATCGCGCTGCGCAACCGCTGGCGCCGCCAGCGGCTCTCTCCCGAGATGGCGCGCGAGATCCTGCCGAAGAACATCCTGATGATCGGACCGACCGGCGTGGGCAAGACCGAGATCGCCCGCCGGCTCGCCCGCCTCGCCGATGCCCCGTTCTTGAAGGTCGAGGCCTCCAAGTTCACGGAGGTCGGCTACGTGGGGCGCGACGTCGAATCGATCGTCCGCGACCTGACCGAGGTCGCCGTCCAGATGGTGCGGGAAGAGAAGACCCTCGAGATCCGCGACCGCGCGCAGGGGCGCACCGAGCAGCGGCTGCTGGATCTGCTCCTGCCCGCGCTGCCGGACACCGAGGCCGAGGAGACCCGCGGGAAACTGCGACAACTCCTGAGAGAAGGCAAGCTCGAGGACCGGCTGGTCGAGGTCGAGGTCGCGGACAAGACGTTCCCGTCCTTCGAGATCGTGACGAACCAGGGCGTCGAGGAGATGGACATCAACGTCAAGGAGATGCTCCCGGGCCTCTTCGGCGGCAAGAAGAAGCGGCGCAAGACGACGGTCGCCGAGGCGCGGCAGATCCTCCAGGCCGAGGAAGAGGGAAGGCTCGTCGATCCAGGCCAGGTCGCCCGCGAGGCCGTCGAGCGCGCTCAGTCTTCGGGCATCGTGTTCCTCGACGAGATCGACAAAGTGGCCGGGCGCGAATCCGGAGGCCGCGGGCCCGACGTTTCGCGCGAGGGCGTGCAGCGAGACCTCCTGCCGATCGTCGAGGGGACCTCGGTCAACACGAAGTACGGGTTCGTCAAGACGGACCATGTCCTGTTCATCGCCGCGGGAGCCTTCCACGTGTCGAAGCCCTCGGACCTGATCCCGGAGTTGCAGGGCCGTTTCCCGATCCGTGTCGAGCTCGATTCGCTGACGGAATCGGACTTCGTGCGGATCCTGACGGAACCGGAGAACGCGCTGCTCAAGCAATACCGGGCGCTGATGCAGTCCGAAGGCGTGGATCTGTCGTTTTCCGAGGAGGCCATCGGCGAAATCGCGCGGGACGCCGAGCGCGTCAACCGCGCCCTCGAGAACATCGGCGCGCGGCGCCTCCACACGATCCTCGAGCGGCTGCTGGAGGACATTTCTTTTGCCGGGCCGGAGAACGCGGGCCGGTCGATCCGCATCGAGCTCTCCGACGTGCAGGGCGCTCTGGCGGATCTCGTCAAAGACGAGGACCTTTCGCGCTACGTCCTGTGAGACGGGATGCGGGGTGCGGGATGCGGGATCCGGGCCGTATCCTGGCTGCCCTGTCCTGGGTTCTGCTCTGGACCGCGGCGTGTGGAAAGAAGGGCGACCCGCAGGCTCCGCTGCCGCGCGGCCCCAACGCCGTATCGGACCTGACCGTCGAGCAGGAGGGCGATGACGCCGTCCTGACGTTTCGCTTTCCCGATCGGTTGCTCACCGGGGCTCCGTTGACCGATCTCGCGTCCATCGAGATCTATCGTGTCGTCGATCCGCCCCCGGCCCTGACGGCGCTGCGCCGATCGGGAGGCGGCGCCTCCCCGGTGGGGTCCACGGGCACGAGCACCGTGCGACTGCCCGGGGCCTCCGAGCGCCGCGAAGCGACGAACGTGAGAATGGCCGAGGAGACGTTCTACCAGGCGTCGCAGTCCATCGCCACGCTCCCGGTGTCGGCTCTGGCGGAGCATACGCGAGGCGCCTCGCTCGTCTATCTCGACCCCCTTTCGCCGCTGCTCGCCCGGGAGAAGGGACCGGTGCCGCTCGCCTACGCCGTCGTGTCCGTGCGCCGGAGCGGCGAGCGCAGCCCTCTGTCCAACATCGCCACACTCAGCCCCGCCGTGGCGCCCGAAGCTCCCGTCCTTCTGCCCGCGATTCCGGAAGAAGGGCGCGTGTGCCTCGAGTGGATCGCGCCCGAAAAAGACGTGCTCGGGCGGCCCGTCGAGGTGGGCGGCTACGAGATCTATCGCCGTATCCTGCCGCAGGAGGAGTACGAGGCGCCGCTCAACGCCAAGCCGGAGCCGGGCACGTCGTTCGTCGATACCACGGCTCCCTACGGCGCTCCGCTCGTCTATACCGTTCGGGCCACCCTGGCGAAGAACCCGAAGGTCGAAGGCCTTGCCGCCGAAGAGCTCGCCTTCGTCTTTCGCGACGTCTATCCGCCTGCTGCGCCGTCGCGGCTCGATGCGCTCTCCGAGGGTAACCTGGTGCGGCTGATCTGGTCTCCCGTGGACGCCGCGGATCTGGCGGGTTACATCGTGTACCGAGCCGAGGGGGCGGCCGAGCTGGCGCGGTTGAACAGGGATCCGGTCACCGACACCTTCTTCACCGACTCCGCGGTGCAGCAGGGCAAGCGCTATCGGTATGCGATACGCGCGATCGACCGGGCCGGCAACCAGAGCCCGCCCAGTCCGGTGGTGGAGGCCGAACCGTTCTGAGCGCCCCGCCATCCCGAGGGCCGTACGGCCCGAGGGATCCCCTTTGGGAGCCGTACCCTGGCTGGAACGGGTTCCCTTGCTGCGCTCGGGATGACACGGAAATAGCGATTAAACTTGAGCTCCATGTCCCTTCCTTCGCGCTTCGTGAAGATGGCCGGTGGAGGCAACGACTTCCTCGTCTTCGAGGCGGACGGGCGCCTGCTGACGGAGGAAGATCGGCGGCGCCTGGCCCTCGTGTGCCGGCGCGGGCTCTCGGTGGGAGCCGACGGCGCGCTCTTCCTGTCGCACGGGCCGGCCGGGCGCGTGCGCGTGGACTATTTCAACGCCGACGGCGGCCCCGCCACCTTCTGCGCCAACGGGTCGCGCTGCGCGGCCCGGTACGCGGCGCGCCACGGACTCGCGTCGGGGGCGGTCGTGCAGCTCGAGACGGGCTGGGGCGCGGTCGACGCGAAAGTCGACGGTGAGGCCGTGACGCTCGAGCTTCCGCCCGTGGCGGCTCCGAAGGATCCCATTCCGATCTCGGGCCGCGGGCTTCCGCCGACGGCGATCCCGATCCAGGTCGGCGTGCCGCACCTGGTCGTCTTCGTGCGCGGAGATCTCGCGAACCTCGCGATCGAGCGGCTCGGGCCGCCGCTGCGCCACCATCCCGCGATGCCCGAAGGCGCAAACGTGAACTTCGTGAAGGCCGCACCGGACAACCGGATCGAGGTGCGCTCGTACGAACGCGGAGTGGAGGGCGAGACGCTCTCCTGTGGCTCCGGCGTCGTCGCCGCGGCGATCGCGGCGGCGCGGCAGGGAATGACCACTTCACCGGTCGTCTGCGGCACCCGCAGCGGGGTCGCCCTCACGGTCGAATTCCGCGACGAAGGAGAGATGATCGGCGAGCTGCGCCTGACGGGCGACGCGCGCGAGATTTACGCCGGAGAACTCCTCGAGGAATCCTGGAGGTCATGACGCGCCGGATCCTCTTCGGCTCGGCCGAGGCGCCGCCCTCGCCCTCGAAGATCGTGGCCGTCGGGAAGAACTACCGGGAGCACGCCGCGGAGTTCGGCAGCGCCGCACCCGAGGACGAGCCGATGCTCTTCCTCAAGGCGCCGTCGGCGCTCCTGCTGCCCGGCGGCGAGATCGTGAAGCCGCCGGAGTCGCGGCGCGTGGACTACGAGGGGGAGCTCGCGCTCGTGATCGGGTCGAAGATCAAGCGCTGGCCGCAGGAGCGCTGGCTCGAGGCGCTCGCGGGAGTCTGCTGCGCCAACGACGTGACGGCGCGCGATCTCCAGAAGAAGGACGGGCAGTTCGCCCGAGCGAAGTCCTTCGACACCTTCTGCCCGGTCGGTCCGGCGGTCGTGGCCGGGCTCGATCCCTCCGACCTCGCGATCCAGACGCGCGTCAACGGCTCGGTACGCCAGTCCGCGCGCACCTCCGGCATGGTCTTCTCGCCGGCCTTTCTCGTCGCCTACGTCTCGCGGATGATGACGCTCCTTCCGGGCGACCTCATCCTGACCGGAACGCCGGCCGGAGTGGGACCTCTCGAGGCGGGCGACACGGTCGAGGTCGAGATCGAAGGAATCGGCGTGCTCCGGAATCGCGTCGCCGGCGCGGCGTAGTCCTCCGGTCAGTTCTCGGGTATCCCGGAGTGCGCCCACCAGTCGAGAGAGCCTTGACCGATTCCGGTCGAGGGCGAGAGCTCGGAACTCCCCTCCCGGTGCGCCTCGGCGCGCCAGGGTCGCGGAATGACCGGAAAGAGCAGATAGTGGAAGTCGTCGTAGTTGCCTCGGGCTACGAGCGAGATGGCGACCTCCAGCTTCTGGTTTGCCTCGAGCAGCGACGCCGGTAGCGGAATGGAGATCACGGGTCGTTGGCCGAAGGGGTCCCGGCGACTGTCGTAGAGCGTCTCACCTGCCGGACCAAGGACCTCCAGCTCCGCGGGCGAGGGCTGCAACGGGGGCGCGATGCGAAGGTGCAGGACGGCCGGGACCGACCGGGGCAGAGCGCCCCTCGGAATCGCCTGCGAGATTCGAACCCCGGCCGTTTCGAGACGGCCCCATTCCCAGTCGAGAACTTGAGGCTCCCACGCCACGAGGCCGATCAGCGATGCAAGCACCGTCATCGCGGCAAGCCGCCGGCTCGCGCTCACGAGGCCGGGCAGAGCCGTCACTCCATAGAGAAGCACGGCCGGCAGAAACGGAAGCGCGAGGCGCGGAAGGGCGCCGAGGATGAGGCTCTGCGCGATGAGCGCGAGGAGGCACACAAGGCCAAGGCCCTTTGGGACACGTGCTCTGCCCCGGAACGGCGCGACGAGCAGGACTGCCGCGGCTCCGAGCAGGAAAAGAGGGGTGACGCGTCGCGACCAGTCGGTTGCGCGGCTGTAGAACGGTGACCAGCGAGCGTCATAGAAGTCTGTTCCCAGGGCTCCATGCAGCGCGCGCCACGCGAGTTGCCGGCCCCGGTCGACGGGCTCCTCCTGCAGCGTGCGCTTCCAGTTCTTCACGGCGGAGGCGACCTGCTCGAAGGGGGGTGGTTCCGGATCGGGCTTCGCATGCCCGGGAGTCCAGCCGTAGTCGAGGCTGCCAGTGACGAAGGCCGGTGCCATGCCGCGGAAGGGATCGTCGGGCACGGCGGTCGCCTTCCAGCAGGGTCCCCACAGAGTCACGAATCCGAAGAGCAGGGGCGCGGTCCGTCGAGGCTCGCCCGAGAGGACGAGACTGAGCGCGGCGAGCACGAGGGCCACCGCTCCGGAGTTGGGCCGGACGAGAAAGAGCGTCGCCGTTGCGAGGCCGAGAAGAGCAGCGGTCCACCAGCGCGAGGGTGGGTCGAGGAGGATGGCGGCAATCGCAAGCAACAGGGCCGCGGCAAGGGCCTCCGACATGACGGTGCTCGAGGCGTCGCGCAGGCGCAGGACCAGAACGAGCCCCACGTACAGGCCCGCTGCCAGGGCCGACCCGACTTTCCTCTCGACGAGAAGCGCCGCGAAGCCGATCGACAGCCAGACCAGCAGCGACTGGATCAGGACGATTCGACGCTCGGCACCGCCGACGGGGCCGGCGGCCAGGGCCAGGCGCAGGAAGAGAATGTATCCGGGCTTGGGGGGGTGGTGCGGTGAGACGACGGGCGACCAGACGCCAACGCCCCGTTGCGCCCAGGCGAGGTCGAGCTCACTGTCGGACCAGCGGACGACGGGGGCGACCAGAGCGGGCCAGAGATACAACGCCAGGCCGAACGCACCGAGCGTGACGAGCCAGATGCGGCGATGGGTCACAGGCTTTCGAGCAGGGTTTCCGGAAGCCCTCCAAAGGCCCCCGAGGACATCAGGAGCAGCACGTCTCCGGGACGCGCTTCCTCCTGGATCAGCGCGGGGATCTCCGCGATCGTGGCCGGCGCAAATCCGGGCTTGCCGCTCGAACGAAAGCCTGCGGCGAGCGCGTCGCGGTCGAGCTGATTTCCGGGACCGAGGCGTTGTGCGTGGAAGACCGGGGCGATGACGAGCACGTCCGCTCCCGAGAAGACATCTGCGTAGTCCTGCTCGAACAGCTTCCGGCCCGCGGTGTTCGAGCGCGGCTCGAAGAGCGCCCACAGGCGCCGTCCCGGGAAGCGCGTACGGGCGGCCTCGAGCGTGCCGCGTACCGCGGTGGGATGGTGGGCAAAGTCGTCGATGACGAGGATGCCACGCTTTTCGCCCCGGACCTCGAGGCGTCGCCTGACCCCCTCGAAGCGCGGGAGCGCCCGCGCGATTTCGCTGTTCGAGAGGCCGAGGCCCCGGGCAAGCGCGATCGCCCCGAGGGCATTTCGGACGTTGTGCTTGCCGTGGAGCGGCGAGGATAGGCGCACCGTGGGTTGCCCGGCCTCGAGCAGGGTGAACTCCGTGCCTTCGGGCCCCGCGACGATTTCCCGGGCGGAGAAGTCCGATCCCGGGTTCTCGAGCGAGACGCGCACGACTTCCGAACGGACGTCGGTCAGCAGCGCCTCGACGCGCGGGTCGTCTGAGTTTGCGACGACGACACCGCCTTGAGGCACGATGGCCACCAGCCGGCGGAAGGCGTCGATGACCGAGTCCAGATCGGGGAAGAGATCGGCGTGGTCGTATTCGATGTTGCCGATGAAGAGGTGCGCGGGCTCGTAGTGCAGAAACTTCGGCCCGCGATCGAAGAAGGCGGCGTTGTATTCGTCGCCTTCGAGCACGAAAGGAGCGCCCCTTCCCCGCCGGTAGCCTCTCCCGAGATTGCGCATCTCGCCGCCGACCAGAAATCCGGGATCCCGACCGGAATCCAGGAGCAGCCACGATGTCAGCGCCGAGGTCGTCGTCTTGCCGTGCGTCCCCGTGATGACCACGGAGGTCTTTCCCGGCAGCAGGTGCTCCCGGATCGTCTGGGGCAGGGACAGGACGCGAATCCCGCGCCGCACGGCCTCGGCCGCTTCGACGTTGTCCCGGAGCGCCGCGTTGCCGACCACGACGACGTCGCAGTCGGCCGGCACGTTCTCCGGCGAGAAGCCCTTCGCGACGGGGATCCCGAGCCTCTCGAGCAGGGTGGACATCGGGGGGTAGATGGCGAGGTCGCTGCCGGTGACGCGGTGCCCTTCCTCCTGCAGCAAGGCTGCCAGGGGCACCATCGCGGTGCCGCCGATGGGAACGAAGTGAAAACGCCGGTTTTCGTTCATATTTCCATCCGGAGTCTGGTCTAATGGAAGCGTTTTCGGAAATATCCCGTGATTTCCGAGGGTTTCGCTGCGTTGGCACCCGCACAAACAGGAGGATTTTTAAGATGCGTCATGCCCTGAACATTGGCCGGTTGTCGGCCGCCGCGCTCCTGGCGTCGGGGGTGGCCCTGGCCCAGAAGCCCGCCGACCAGAAGCCTGCCGCCGCCGCGCCGCCGGCTCAGGCCGCCAAGCCCGCAGCCCCGGCCGCCGGCAAGTCGGTCGCCGCTCCGAAGATCGAGATCGGCCAGGAGACCAAGGACATGGGAACGGTCCCCAAGGGCCAGGTCATCGAGACCGACTTCATCATCCGCAACAGCGGCGGCTCCGATCTCGTGATCACCGACGCCCGCCCCTCCTGCGGCTGCACCGTGTCCTCGTTCGACAAGCTGATCAAGCCGGGCGCGGAAGGCAAGGTCCACACCAGCGTCGACACCAAGAGTTTCTCGGGGCCGATCTCGAAGTCGGTGCTCGTCGTGTCGAACGACCCCGATCGCCCGCAGATGAACCTCTTCGTCAAGGCCATCGTCAAGCCGTTCGTGGACGTGGCTCCGCAGGCCTACGTGCGGTTCTCGGTCGTCAAGGGCGACCCAGCCTCGCAGGACGTGATCCTGATCTCCGAAGAGAAGGGCTTCAAGCCGAGCGTTGCCGAGACGGCGCAGCCCTACGTGAAGGCGGAGATTTCTCCCGCGGGCGACAAGGACAAGATCGCCGGCAGGCCGGGCGACCAGTACAAGCTGGCCGTCGCTGTCACGGGCGATGCGCCCGAGGGGCTGCTGAATGCGCCGGTGCGGATCAACACGGGAGTGTCCCAGCAACCGACGATGGAGATCCCGGTCTCGGGCATCGTCCGGCCGCGCGTGTCGGTCACGCCGGTGACGGTCAACTTCGGCAACTTCACGCCCGGCAAGGATCCCATCACGCGCAACATCGTGATCACGAACAACAAGCCTGGCTCGCCGGTCAAGGTCACGAAGGCCGACGTCAACATTCCCGGCTTCGTCACCGACGTGGTGCCCACGCAGGAAGGCGTCAACTACACCGTCGTCGTCAAGGCGAACGACAAGGTCAAGAAGGGCCCCGTCGATGGCAAGGTCACGGTCTACACCTCCGACAAGGAGAAGGCCGTGATCGAGATTCCGTTGAAGGGCGAAGCGCTCTAGGCCCCGCTCTCGCCGGCCGATCCGCGCCCCGGGCAACCGGGGCGTTTTGCTTTCTCCCCGACCCTCCCTGGCCCGATTCCCGGCCTTTTGAAGGCCCCGGGCGGCCGTCGATCCCGGAACCTCGTCCGATCACTTCTCCGGTCCACAAAGGGAGTTACCCTAGAAAGACCGGCCCGGGGAGGCCGGGGGATGAAACCACGGCCCACACCCTCGCTCGGGGTCCTCGCTCTTCTCGCCGTTGCCTATCTGGTGGCGGGGAAGCTCGGTCTGAGCCTCGCCTTCGTCAACGCCAGCGCGAGTCCGGTCTGGCCAGCGACGGGGATCGCGGTGGCCGGTCTCCTGGTTCTCGGATATCGCGCGTGGCCGGCGATCCTGATGGGCGCGTTCCTCGTGAACGTGACGACGGCAGGAACGGTCGCGACGTCGCTCGGCATCGCATTGGGGAACACGCTGGAAGGTCTGGCCGCCGCATACCTCGTCAATCGCTTCGCCGGCGGCGCGAACGCATTCGACCGGGCGCGCGACATCTTCAAGTTCACGTTCCTCGCGGCGCTCGTCAGCACGATGATCAGCGCGACCGTCGGCGTCGCCAGCCTCGCCCTGGGAGGCCTGGCCGCGCGGCCGGATCTGGGATCGATCTGGATGACGTGGTGGCTGGGGGATGCGGCCGGTGCGCTGGTCGTGGCTCCCGCTCTGCTCCTCTGGGCCTCGCGCAAGGGGACTCGCTGGAAGTCGGGCAGGGCGGTCGAGGGGCTGCTTCTTCTGTTGTCGCTGGGGATCGTCGCCGGTTTCGTCTTCGGCGGCCTGAGCCCCTCTCCGACCAAGAACTATCCCCTCGAGTTTCTCTGCCTCCCACTGCTCGTCTGGGCGGCGTTCCGTTTCGGCCAGCGGGAGGCCGCCACGGCCAGCGTCGTGATCACGACCATCGCGATCTGGGGCACGCGGAGCGGGCTCGGCCCGTTCACGCGAAACGACCCCAACGAATCGCTCCTGCTCCTGCAGGCGTTTCTGGGCGTGGTCGCGGTCACGACTACGGCGCTCGCCGCGGTCGTCGCGGAGCGCCGGCGCGTGCAGGACTCGCTCTCGCTTCTGGAGTCGGCGGTCGACAACGCGCTCGAGGGAATCGTCATTCTGACGCCGGACGGGGGCCGGGGCTTGCCCCGCATCACGTTCGTCAACGAGGGATTCACCCGGATTACCGGACTCGCCTCCAGTGAGGTCCTCGGCGAGGCCCTCACGGCCTTGTCCGTGATCGAGGGCAACCCGGAAAGGGCCGGGGCGCTGCGCCGCGCCCTTTACGCGGGCGAGCGGTTTCACGGCGACGGGATGCGGGCCCGGCGCCCCGACGGCTCGGAGTGCGCGTTCGAGCTGCAGCTCATGCCCGTCCCGGAGGGTGTTCCGCGCCCGACGCACTGGGTTGGGATCCTGCGCGACGTGACCGAGCGCGTGGCCCACGTCGAGGCCCTCGAGCATCAGGCCCTCTACGACTTCCTGACCGGACTTCCGAACCGGATGCTGCTGAGGGACCGCCTGGAACAAGCGATCCGCAGCGCGGGCCGGGAGAACGCTCCCCTGGCACTCTTTGTCATGGACCTCGACCGCTTCAAGGACATCAACGACACGTTCGGCCATCAGTTCGGCGACCTGCTCCTGAAGGAGTTCGGAGTCCGGCTGCGCGCCGTGCTCCGGACGGCCGACACGATCGCGCGGCTCGGCGGGGACGAGTTTGCCGTTCTCCTGCCGACGGCGGGCAGTGCGGCGGGGGCGACGCTGATGGCCGAGAAGATCCTGGCGGCTCTGGAAAGGCCGTTTCTGATCGAGGGCCAGAGCCTCGAGGTCTCGGCATCGATCGGAATCGCGCTGTGCCCGAAGGACGGCGATGACTGGACCACGCTGCTGCGGTGCGCGGATGTCGCCATGTATGCCGCCAAGCAATCGAGCGAGGGCTACGTCGTGTACTCGGCCGCCGAAGACACGTATGGCGACAGCGGCGTCACGCTGATGCGGGAGCTGCGCGCGGGAGTCGAGGGCCACCAGCTGGACCTCCACTACCAGCCGCAGGTTCACATGCGGGAGCGCCGCGCGAGCGCGGTCGAGGCGCTGGTGCGCTGGCAGCATCCCCGCCGCGGCCTCCTGCTGCCCGGACAGTTTCTTCCGGCGGCCGAGCGGACGGGAGCCATCAAGCCGGTCTGCGAGTGGGCGCTGGAAACGGCCCTCCGGCATTGCCGCGATTGGCACGAGAGCGGCCGGGCGCTCCACGTGGCCGTGAACGTCTCCGGACGGAACCTCCGGGACCCGCTTCTTCTCGACAACGTTTCGCGCCTGCTGGGAACCTCGAAGCTGGATCCGGGTTGCCTCAAGCTCGAGATCACCGAGGGGAGCGTTCTCTCCGATCCGCACGGAGCGATCACGGCGATGGCGCGCATCCACGCCGTGGGAGTGCGGCTCGCGATTGACGACTTCGGCGCTGGCGAGTCCCTGCTCTCGTCCCTGAAGCGGTTGCCGGTCGACGAGATCAAAATCGCGGGTGGCTTCGTGCGCGGGATGGCGGGGGATCCGCGGGACGCGGCCATCGTGCGGTACACGATCGAGCTCGCCCATAGCCTCGGGCGGCAGGTCGTCGCGCAGGAGGTCGAGGATGCGGTTTCGTGGGAGATGCTGGCGGCGTACGGCTGCGACTTCGCGCAGGGAGCCTACGTGAGCCCCGCCCTGCCCCTGGGAGATCTCGCTCGCTGGCTGGAACAGCCCCTGCACGGCTGAGGGCCGTCGAGCGCGGTTGGAAAGAGGAAGAGCCGGTCACACCCGGGTGATCTTCTTGAGGATGTCGCCGTCCCAGGTGAACTTCAGGCGCCTGCGGCCCCGCGCCGCGTTCTTCTGCAGCGCATACCCGTAGAGCAGCGGCAAGGCGACCGAAGTTTCGACGAATGCCATCTCGTGCGTCGCGTGCTTCGAGACCTTGCCCCAGGAGGTCGCCTCCGAGAGCGTCGAGCCTCCGAGGCCGCCCCAGTGCGGCGCGTCGGTCGTGATCTGCAGAGCGTACTTGTGGCCTCCGGTGTCGAGGCCGAAGATGTAGGACATCACGATCGAGTCGTTGATGTAGTTCTTCGGTACGCCGCCCGACACATAGATTGCGGCCGTCGCCGGGCTCTGGACCACGATCTGGGTCAGCTCGTAATTGTCGCGGATCGAGGAGATCTGGAAGGGCGTCTTCCCGGCTTTGCGGAAGCGATGATAGTGCTCGGTCAGGCCGATGCCGATCGAGGAGTCGTTCAGCGCGGGGACGAACAGGGGCACACCGCGCCGTGCGCAGGCGCCGAGGATCGAGCCCCGGTCGTGGCGCGCCCCGTGGGCGAGCAGAGCCAGGAATGCCCGGGACGAAAGGCTCCTGCCGCCGAGGCTGTCGGCGAACCGGGACACTGCGAGGTCCGTCTCCCAGTACTTCTCCTCGTCGATGAAGGTGTCGTAGAGCCGGTCGATGTAGAGGTCGCGCAGTTCCTTGTCGTCGGCGTCTGGATGCCCGTGGTAGTGACGGCCGCCCCGGACCTGGTAGTAGTCCTGCGAGATGATCGCGCCGGTCGAGACGACGACGTCGACCATGTTCTGTTCGATCAGATCCACGATCACCTGCCGCATCCCGGCCGCGATGAGCGAGCCCGCCAGGCCGAGAAAGATCGTGGGGCGCTTGCGGTCGCGCAGCATCGCCTCGAGGACGCCGGCGGCCTTGCCGAGCGCCCGGGCCTGGAAAGATGCGTCGCGGTAGGCGTCGAGAAGCTGCGAGACGGTCGTCGACCTGCCGACCTTTACCGGCGTCGTCGCGCGGCCGAGGAGCGCCCGCTTCCTCTTGCGGTCGACGCCGACCGCCGCGGCGTGGACGTACTCGTCGGCGTTCTTCGGGGGGCCTTTTCTTTTCGATCCCATCGGCGGGGTCCTCCGGAAAGAATTCGGTACGCGGCCATGGCGGCGGCGTATCCCGAGTCGATGTTGACCGCCGTCACGCCGTTGGCGCACGAGTTGACGGCGGAAAGGAGCGAGGCCAGACCGGAAAACGCGGCGCCGTATCCGCGGGAGGTCGGCACGGCGATGATCGGCCGGCCGACCAGGCCGCCGAGGACCGAGAAGAGAGAGCCTTCCATCCCGGCGACGGCAATGATCGCGTCGGCCCGCTCGATCTCCTCGAGGCGGGAGAGCAGGCGCAGCAGCCCCGCGACACCGACGTCGGGGACGAGGTTCGAGGAGACACCCAGGTACTCGAGGGAGCGGCGCGCCTCTTCGGCGATCGCCGTGTCCGCCGTACCGGCGGTGACCACGGCGACGGTGGCTTCCACCCGGGGCATGGGCTTTCCGACCGAGACGTGAAGGGTTGCCGAGCGCGGGTCGTAATCCGCGCGGCCGGGCAGGGGAGCCAGAGCCACCTCGTCCCACATCTCGGGCGCCAGGCGAGTGACCAGCACGTCGTGGGCCCGGGAGAGCTGGCGGCAGATCTCGACGATCTGGGCCGCGGTCTTGCCCTCGCCCAGAACGACTTCGGGGAAACCCACCCGCCGCTTGCGATCGAGGTCGAGCGAATAGTCGGGGCCGCGCATGGGCTGCATTCTATGCACAGGTTGCAACGGCGGCGTGAAGGCGCTATCGTCCCCGTCCTTCGACGCTCTTTGAGGTTCGTCTTGGCCAAGGGAAGCGGGTGAAAATCCCGCGCGGCCCCCGCCACTGTCACCGGGGACGCCTCGGGCGGCAATCCACTGGACGCGAGAGATCGGAAGGCCGGTCGCGCGCCCGGGAAGGAGCCCGAAGGCGGAGGATCCGGAAGCCAGGAGACCTGCCGGACGACACGCTTCTCGGACGGGGCCAAACGAGAGAGGACGCGTTTTCCGATTCCCGGAGCGCGGGACACCTTTCGGACCGCCCGAGATCTTCGTCGGATCGAACGGGAGGTTCGAATGACGACCGCGGTCCTGCTCGTTCTCCTCGGCGCCCTGTCCCGGCTACTTCCCCACCCGCCCAACTTCGTCGCGCTCGGAGCACTCGCGCTCTATGCCGGCGCGCGCCTGCCGTCGCGGTGGGCGATCGCGGTCCCGCTGGCGAGCCTCGTGCTGTCGGATTTCGTTCTCGATGCCGGGTCGGGCCGAGCCGTGATCTCCGCGGTTCGGCTGACGGTCTTCGCGACCTTTGCCGCGATCGTCCTCGCCGGGCGGCTCGCACGGCGGCATTCCACGGTGGGCCGCCTTCTCGCGCTGTCGGTCGGGGCCTCCCTGCTCTTCTTTCTGACGTCGGATTTCGCCGAGTGGCTCCGCGACCCGCTCTACCCGAAGACGGCGGCGGGGCTGGCCGCCTGCTACGCGGTCGCGATTCCGTTCTTCTGGAACACGCTCGGCGCGGACCTTCTCGGCACGGGGGTTCTCTTCGGGCTCGATGCCCTCGCGCGCCGTGAGCGCCGGATCGCGGTGGGCGCGGCAGCCGCGCTCGCGGTCCTCGTCCTCGGCCCCGGGATTCTTGCTGCGCAGGTGCCGCCGGCCTCCGAGGACGTGGTCGTGACGGCGACGTCCGTTCCGGAAGAGGAAAAGCAGATCGGCTCGGCGATCACCGTCATCACCCGCGAGCAGATCGAGCAGCACGAGTCGATCGTGGTGTCGGACCTCCTGCGCGCGGTGCCGGGCCTCGGCGTCGTCGAGTACGGGACGCCGGGCTCGCTGACGTCGCTCTTCACCCGCGGGACCAACTCGACGCAGACCCTCGTGCTCATCGACGGCGTGCGGATGAACTCCCCGTACTTTGCCGGATACGACTGGTCGGGGCTGACGACCGAAAACATCGATCGGATCGAGGTCGCGCGCGGCCCCTTCTCGGCGCTCTACGGTTCGGACGCCATCGGGGGCGTGGTGCAGATCTTCACGCGCCCGGGCGCGGGCGGCCTCTCGGGACGGGCGACCGGAGAGGCGGGCAACCAGGGAACGGGCCAGGGCTCCGCCTTCGTCTCGGCGAGCGAGGGTGCGTTCACGGCGACGGGTGGCTTTCGCTACGTGGCGTTCGACGGCGACCGTCCCAACACGGAATGGCGTCAAAGGAACGGCTCGGCGAGCGTCCAGGCGAAGCTCTCGGACACGAGCCGGATCGGGGTCGAGTGGGGGCTCGTCGACGGCCAGGTCGGCAACCCGGGCCCCGTGGGCGCTCCCTCGACGGCGAGCGGCTTGACGCACGAAGGGCGCCTGGCCGTGCCGGCGAGCTTCGCGCTCTCCGAGGCGAACCAGCTCGACGTGCTGCTGGCCGGCGTCAAGTCGGAGCCCGCCTACCGCGACACGGCCGGCGGGTTCACGTCGCAAACCGACGCGCGGACGCTGCAGGCGAGCATCTCGGACACGGCGAGGCTCGGGGCGCACACCCTCACCGCGACGGCCTCGTGGGAACGCTGGCAGGTCAGCGATCGGAGCAACTTTGGCATCAACCTGGACGACGCGCGCTCGACCCTCTGGGGTGTCGGCGTGCAGGACACGGCGACCTTCGGCGCCTTCACCATCACGGCGGGCCTGCGCTACGACCACTACTCGACCTACGGCGACGCCTGGAGCCCGCGCGGCACCGTCGCGTGGCTGTCGCCGGACAGGCTCTGGAAGGTCCGGGCGTCCGGTGGGACGGGTTTTCGGGCCCCGTCGCTCGGGGAGCTGTATTACCCGTTCAGCGGCAACCCCGCGCTGCAGCCCGAGCAGTCGGTCTCGTACGAAGTGGGGGCGGAGCGTTACTTCGAAAACGGGAACGGCCGCGCAGAGATCTCGCTCTTCTGGAACAACCTGAACGACCTGATCGTCTACGATTTCTCGACCTTCAAGAACTACAACATCGGGAAGGCGCGGACGCGCGGCGTCGAGGTGGGCTGGCAACAGACGATTTTGACCGCGCTTGCCGTCAATGCGACCTACATGTACCTCAAGGCGGAGGATCTCCAGACGGGCGGCCCGCTTCTGCGTCGCCCGGAAAACTCGGCATCGCTCGGCGTCGACTGGAGGCCGATCGAAAGCCTCGAGCTTTCGCCGCGCCTCGTCTACGTCGGCCAGCGAGCGGATTCCAATCCGCTCAACGGAGATCCCGTCGAGGACCCGTCCTACCTGCAGCTCGACTTCACGGCGCGCTGGCAGGCGACGCGCGATATCGCTCCGTACCTGCGCATGATCAACGTGACCAACCACTATTACGAGCAGGCGGCCGGATATCCGGCCGCGGGACGGCTCGTCGCAGGTGGATTGGACGTAAAGTTCTAGGGCCATGCCCCGCATCACCAGGGTTTATACCCGCACCGGCGACGACGGAACCACGGGCCTCGGCGGAGGCCAGCGCGTGGGGAAAGACACGCTACGCATCGAGGCCTACGGCACGGTGGACGAGCTGAACAGCGCCCTCGGTGTGGCCCTGGCGGCGGGCGTCAACGAGACGATCGAGGAGGCCCTGCGGCTGATCCAGAACGAGCTCTTTCATCTGGGCTCGGACCTCTGCATCCTCGAGGAGGACAAGGCGAAAAAGCCCGTCCCTGGAATCGAGGAGCGACACGTCGTCGCGCTCGAGAAGCTCATGGACCGCCTGTCCGAAGAACTGTCGCCACTGGAGAATTTCATCCTGCCGGGCGGCACGGTCGGTGCGGCCCACCTGCACGTGGCAAGGACGGTCTGCCGGCGCGCCGAGCGGCTCGTCGTTTCGCTTTCGCGGCAGGAGCGCGTCGGGGCCTGGACCGTGCGGTACCTCAATCGTCTCTCCGACGCGCTCTTCGTCATGGCGCGCCACGAGAACAAGCGCCGCGGCGCCCCCGATGTCCTCTGGGACAGCCGGGCGTAGAATCCGCCGGATGCGCCGCCGTTCCACCCTCCTCGTCCTGGCCATTCTCGGCGTCATGGGTGGATTGCGCTTCTCGGCGGCCGCCTCGGACACCGAGGCCATGCGCTGCGCAATCGCGTGCGGACATGCGCTCGCCGCCGCAAATGGGGCCGCGTGCTGCCCGATTGGGAACGCGCCGCAGAGCGGCCCGGCGTTCAAGACCTGCCCGCGCGGTGCCGGCGAGGCTCGGGTGCCGCTCTCGACGGGGCCGCTTCTCCTGCCGGTCTCTTCCGGACGCCTCTCAGTCCCGAACGGATTCGGTGCTCTGGATTCCTCCGCCTCCCCACGGCGGCGGTCCGGCTTCCTGCGGGCCCCGGAAAAGGTGCCTCTCCCTCTCGGCTGACGTCTCGTTTCCGGATCAGCCGTCAGATAAGGAGAACGCATCGTGAACAGGCAATCGCCTTGCGCGCGCCGTGCTTGCGTCGCGCTGTTTCTGCTGGTCGCTTCCCTTGCCCTGCCGCGGACCGCCGGGGCCTGCTCGATGTGCCGCTGCAGCGATCCTGTCTTCAGTGCCCTCGGCGAGGGGCTCTACAGTTACGGAGGCTTCCAGGTCGCACTCGACTGGGCTCGCTTGAATCAGAGCCAGGGCGCCGGCGAGAATCTCGAGGCCCAGGTCCGAAACTCTCTCGTCGCGACCGTGTCCTACGGTTGGCACGAGCGCCTGACCCTCGTGGCCCAGGTTCCCTACACCTTCAATCACCTCACGGAGAACGGAGAGGAGCAGACGGCCGACGGTCTCGGCGATCCGGCCTTCTACCTCTATGTGCGGCTCTGGTCGTCGGAATTCAGCGGCGGGCTCGGTCGCCGGGCGTGGATCTCGGCCGTTGTCGCCGTCAAGACGCCCTGGGGGAAGAACGACGTGACGGCCAACGGCGAACGGCTGGACGAGCACGTGCAGCCGGGCACGGGCGCGACGAACCTCACGGGTGGCCTGTCGGGGCTCTACCTGTTGGATGCGAAGTCTTCGCTCTATGCCTCGGTCGCCTATACGGGCACCGGGCGCAACGACTTCGGCTACAAGTATGGCGACAACGTCCAGGCCAACCTCGTCTACGACCGCAAGCTGACCGACTGGATCGATGGGCTCGTGGAGCTGAATTTCCTCGACGCGAAGCGGGATCAGATCGATGCGGCGGGCGTTCCCGACCCCGACACGGGAGGCCAGACCCTCTACGTCACACCTCGCGTCGGAGTGAGCATCTTCCGCGGTCTCGTCGCGCGCGCCGCGGTCCAGATCCCGGTCTGGGAGCACCTCAACGGGATCCAGGATGTGAAGCCCGCGTTCACCGCGGGACTGACATACGTGTTCTGACGAGGCGGAACCCGCGTCATCCCGAGGAGCGCAGCGAGGAGAGATCCCTTTCGAGTCTGGCTGTGGCTAAGAAGGGATCCCTCGCTGCGCTCGGGATGACAAGCGGTTCAATCCGCCTCGCCGTCGACGTTGCCATTGGTGGCGCGGCGCTTGGGGTGGAAGGCGTATCCGACGAGAAAGAGCACGCCGAGACCGGCGTGGATCCAGCCGGTCGCTCGCACCGCCGCCTGTGCGACGAGGACCTGAATGAGATAGCCCGTGAGGGCGAGCGGAGCGAACAGCCAGAGCATCGCGATGCCGGTGCGCCGGCCGCTGCGTTCCCCTTTCCGGATGCGCGCGAGCGCATGGCGGCGCAGGAGCAGTCCGACGCCGAGGATGGCAAACGGCGCGACGAGGATGTGGGCCTTGAGCATCCCGAGTTGCAAGGGGTGTCCCACGCGGGAGTCGGGGTCGGCACTCGGGATGAAGTACTTGAAGATCCCATAGGCCACGCCGGTCAGGGAGACCGCGGCGAGCGCGGCGTGATTCCACCAGGCCTCCCAGCGCTTCACGGGGACGGGCTCCTGCGGATGACGGCGTCGAGCGCGAGCACTCGGCGGGCGGCGTCGGTCGTCGCGTGCGCCGTGAGCGTCGCCCCGGTCACCGGGCGGATGGCCCGCTTCATCGAGAGCTCCTTGTCGAGGGGCTTGCCCTGGAACTGCTCGTACCAGTGCGGCCGGGGCAGATACTCCTCCGGCTCGGAGAACGAGAGCACCTCGATCCGTGCGATGGAGCCCGAGGGATCGACCACCACCATGATGGTCTCGGGCATCGTCCGCACGACGTGCGTGTCGAAGTACGCGGCTCCGATGACGCGGCCGTCCTTGCTTCCGACGTAGTAGCTCACGAGCGCTGCCGGAAGCTCCGAGTCACCGGAGAGTTTCTGCGCCTCCTTCTGCTGCGCCTCCGTCAGGTACGACGTCTTTCTTTCAATCACGGCCGCAGGGAAGGCGAGCTTCAAGGCTTCCTCCTGCTTGAGGAAGACCTTCGCCTCCAGGGCCGCGGCGGCAAAGAGGCCGGCCACCGCGAGCAGCCGACGGAAGACTAGAAGACGTATCCGAGCGACGCGTTCCAAACGTTGACTCCGGTGTTCGCGGCGTTGTGGCGTTGTTGCCAATCGGTCTTCAGAATCAGCTGCGGGATCGGCTGGAAGGCTATACCGACGGTCAGTTCCTTCACGTCGTTTTCCGGGTTGCGGGCGTAGCCGACGGGAACGGCGGCCTGTGTGTCGTACTGCTCGTAGCGCACGTACGGCAGCAGATTGAGCCTGGAATCCGGCACGAGCGAGAGGACGTCGAAGGCACCCTGGAGGTACCAGCCTTCCTGCGTGCTTCCCACCGATTCGTCGCCCTCGAAGTTGTTGAGCTGGTTGATGAGCCCGGCCTGCGCCACGTTCGTGTGCGCGTAGAGGCCCCGCAGCCACAGGCCGCGCCAGCGCCAGTCCGCGTGGGCGTCGAAGACCGTGGTCAGCGCACTGATCTTCCGGCCCGAGGGCGTGAACTGGCCCTGGCCGGCGTCCCCCGAGAAGACCGAGATGCCTGCCAGGAGCCCCGGAATCGAAGTGAAGTCCGCGCGCCCGGCGAAGGCCCAGCTCTTCGCCAGGGCCTCGGAGCCCTCCTGGCTCCCCTCGCGAATGCCTCCGTCGCCCGTGTATCCGGCGGCGTTCAAGCCGTTGACTCCGTAGGCCTGGTACGAAACGGGCCCGAGCGTTCCGTAGGCGCCGGCGCCGATCTCGCGCCAGGTCGTCGGGATGATGAAGGTTTCGACGTCGGGGCGGCGCGCGCCGAGAAAGCTCGTCGGCTCGTGGAGCTGGTTGACGAGACCGCTGGGGATCAGAACCAGACCCGACCGCGCGTTGAAGGCAGGGGAGTGCATGTAATCGATGTACGCGAACTCGACCTCGGCCTCTCCGCCTTTGTCCGAAGCCACGACGGCGTTCTCGTACTCGATCTCGGTGTTGAGCACGAAGTGCTGGTCGAACTTGTACCCGAGGTACATCACCGCGCGCAGCACCGTGATGACGTCGTCGCCGGGAGTGGGACTGCCGCTCTGATCCCTGGAGGCGAAGTTGTCGTAGAGCACCTCGCCGTAGCCGCCGATCGAGACGCCCTTCTTCGCGCCGTAGACCTTCGCGGCGGCCGGGCCGATTCCATAGCGCTCGACGGATTTCTCCCCGGACTGCGCGCCCGTCGTGACCGCCGGCGCCGCCTCGCCGAGTTTCAGGTTCTCGATCTCCCCCGCGAGGATGTCGATCCGGCGCGATAGCTCGTCGAGCTTCGCGTTGGTCTCGGCCGACGACGAGGAAGCCTTGAGCTTCGCGAGCTCGGCGCGCGTGTCGGCGAGCAGCTGCTCGAGCTGGCGCAGGCGCTCCTCGGAAGAGGCCGCGGCCGGCGGATTCGGGGCGGGCGGGTTCTGGGCCCTCGCGGCGGCCGTCGCGCCGAGAACGAAGGGCATGACGCACAGGAATCGAAGAACGCGACGCATGCAGATCTCCTCTTCAGGGATGTTGTGCGGCGAGGCCGCGGACAGAGCTCGGATCGACCGAGCGAACGAGCGCCGGGATGCCCGGACTCACGACGGCGTCGAGCACTTCGCCCCGCTCGACGAGAAAGAGGGTTTCGTTCGCGACGCCTTTCCGGCGCAGCGCCTCCGAGAGGGCGAGCCCTTTCTCGGGGCCGAGCACGAAGAAGGCGGTCGAGAGGATGTCGGCGATCAGGGCCGAGGGTGCGACCACCGTGACCGAGCCGAAGTCCGGCGCGGGCTGCCCGGTTCTCGGGTCGAGGATGTGCCCGATCCGGCGGCCGGCCACTTCGCGGCTGCGCTCGGAGTTGCCGGAGGTCGAGGCCGAGAGATCCGCGAGCCCGAGTTCGGCGACGGTGCGGGAACGCTGCCGTGGGTGAGCCACCGGAACGCGCCAGGGTTGCCCGTCGTAGTCGCTGCCGACGGCGAGGACTTGCCCGCCGAGATCGAGGACCGCGCTCCGCACTCCCGCTCGCTGGAGGATCCGGCCGGCTTGCTCCAGGCCATAGCCTTTGCCCCAGGCTCCCTCGTCGATGCCGGCGCCGGCAGAGAGGCGAGTCACCGTGCTGGCGGCGCTGTCGATGCGGAAATGGTCCGCGCCGGTCGCCCGGCGCGCGGCCGCGAGCTCTTCGGCCGTCGGGACCCGGCCTTTCCCGCGCAGGTCCCAGGCCCGGATGAGAGGCAGGACGGTCGGATCGAAGGCGCCCTGAGTCCGGGCAATCCAGTCGAAGTCGAAAGCGAGCAGCTTCGAAAGCTCCGGGGAGATTCGCGCCGGCTGACCCGGTACCGCCTCATCGACGCGCCAGAGCTCGCCGCCCGGCTTCCAGGTCGTCAGCAACACCTCGACACGACGAATCTCCGCGAGGGCGGCTTCGGAGGCCGCGAGGGCGGCCTCGCGGCTCGGCATCTGCACGGTGATATCGAGCGCGGTGCCCATCGCCTCCACGCGCCGCTCGACGGTCTCGACGGACGGTGTTGCCGGGACGGCTGGCACAGGCATCGCCAAGAGGGCCAGAGCGGCCGCAGGCCCGAGCCGCTCCATTCCGCGCGATCGCCGCACCGGCAGCCTCCCGTCTGGATTGAGATTCAGTCTCAGTCGCAACGATAGCCGGGCGTCGCAGCGGCGTCAAGCCTTCTAAAGCAAGGGCGATCCAAAGGGCCGGGCCTGCCGTAAACGCCTTTGCGTCAGCGAGTTAGATGACGCTCCTGGCGGGTCGAAAGGAAGATGCCAGTCCTCCCGCCGCGATAATGCGTCATGCCGCATCTGCGGAGGCTTCTGCTCGTCGGCGCGCTCGCGGGCGCAGCGCCGTTGCTCGCGCACGACACCTGGATCCAGGCGCGCGAGGGTTCGGTCGCCCCGGGAACTCCCGCTCGCTTCGACGCGACCAGTGGCGATGCGTTCGCGGTTCTCGATTACGCCATCGCACCCGACCGCATCGCGCGGGAAGGTCTGCGCGCGGTCGGAAGCACCCGGCGCTTCACCACCCGTCGGCGCGAGAAGACTTCTCTGCTGCTGGAGAGCGTGGTCGGCAACGACGCGATCGCGACGGCCTGGCTCGAGTTGAAGCCCCGCAAGCTCGAGCTCGCACCGGAGAAGGTGAAGGAGTACCTCGAGGACATCGGAGAGTGGGAGACGATCGGCAAGACACTCGCCACGCCGCCGGGGCGTTGGCGCGAGAGTTACCGCAAGCATGCGAAGACCTTCGTGCGTGTCGGAACGCCGGCCGAGGCCGACCGTTCATGGAGCGACCCCGTCGGGCTGGCGCTCGAGATCGTTCCCGAGCAGGACCCGACCGCGCTCCATGCCGGGGAAGCTCTGCGCGTGCGCGTTCTCTGGAGCGGTCAGCCGCTGGAAGGCTTCGCACTCGTCGCCTCGGTGGCCGGAAGCAAGGAGCATCGGGTCGCCCGGACGGATTCCGGAGGCCGGGCCACGGTGTCGCTCGATCGCGCCGGGCGCTGGCTGCTCGCGGGAACGCGGCTTGTTCCCAGTCGCAAGCCCGGGCTCGAGTGGGAGAGCGATTTCACGACGTTGACGCTCCTGGTGCTGGCAGGGCCGGGGGGCGCACGGACACCGCGGCCCGCCGCTCTCGTGCCGGATCAGCCGTTCGTGGGAACGCCGAGACCTTTCGCGAAACCCTACGAGGAGATCGTGCGCTTGAAGGAGTCCGGCGCGACCGACGCGCAGCTGCTCGCGAAGGTCGAGCACGAGAGAGTCCCGTATGCTTTGACGACGCCGCAGATCCAGGAGCTGCGCGCGGCCGGCGTTTCGCAGGCCGTGATCGAGGCGATGCTGCGCTCGGCGCGGGCGGCGCCTACGCCGCGTTAGTCCGGGTATCCGGAGTTTTCCCGGCCCTCGCGCGACGCTTCCACCACAGGCCCGCGAGCCAGGCCGTCGGAATCACCGCCAGCGAGTAGGCAAGCACGTGGCCGATGAGCCCGTCGGGCCCGAGGATCTCGGTCGCGTCGTGGATCGCCTGGGAGGCGGGGAAGAGGCGCGCCTCGGCCAGCTCGTGCACGCCGTAGAGAACGAGCTGCAGGAGAAAGATCGCAAGGAAGACCGCCGAAACGTTCAGGATCGTCCTCAGGTCCACGTTCTTGCCGAGCCGGGTCCAGAGAAAGCCGATGGCTCCGGCGGCCGCCAGACCGAGGGCGAGACCCGCCACGACCGGGACCGACTTGAGCTGGAAGAGGGCGGTCGCGATCAGAAGCGCTGTCTCCATCCCCTCGCGGGTGATCATGAGCAGCGCGAAGAAGAAGACTCCCCAGAACGCGCGCGAGGGGTCACCGGCAGCGGCCCGGGCTTCGATCCTCGACTCGATGTCCTGCTTCAGATGCCGGGAAACGCGCTTCATGTAGACGAGCAGACTGGCGACGAGCGCTGCCGCGACGAGCGCCAGGATTCCCTCCCAGAGAGGCTGGTTCGCCGCCTTCGAGAAGAGAAATCCCGCCGCGCCGCACGTCACGACGGAGAGCCCGACGGCGGCATAGACCGCCCGGGCGAGCTCCGGCCGGCCGGTCCGCCTGAGGTAGGACAGGGTCAGGGCGACGATCAGGAACGCCTCGATGCCCTCCCGGAGCGCGATGGTGAATCCCTGCCACATCGGCGGTCCCCTTCGTCCCCGTCCTTGACATTGGCCGGGGGTCGTGAAGAATACCGCGATTGAGACCGAGTCGCAATCCAATGGAACGCCGCGAACTGCAAATCTTCCGCAAGTATCTGGAACGGCGGGGCCTCAAGCTCACCGCCGAACGCCAGGCGCTGTTCGACGAGATCTTCGGCCGCCACGAGCACCTCGAGGCCGACGAGCTGCTCGTCCGGCTGCGGGCCAAGCACAAGAAAATCTCGCGGGCGACGATCTACCGCACCCTCGAGCTGCTGGTCGAGTCCGGTGTCGTCGGCCGCGTGCGGATCGGCGAAGCCGGATATCGCTACGAGCGGCTCCATGCGGGCGACCACCACGACCACCTGATCTGCGACCAGTGCGGGCGGGTCATCGAGTTCTTTGAAGCGCGCATCGAGCAGCTCCAGGACGAGGTCGCCGCGCACCACGGCTTCATCCTCCTGTCACACTCCCACCAGCTGCGCGGGATCTGCCGCCGCTGCCGTCCGCGATCGAAGTCGGCCGCGGGCTCGCGTGCCGCGGGGGCCGCCGGCCCGGTCGCTATTTCGTCCAGGCCACGCGGATGAAGCGCCGGCCGAGGCGCAGTACGGTCGAAGCACCCGGCGCCGCGAGCCGCTCCTCGGGATCGCGGACCTCGCGCGGCTCGTTCGCGTCCCCGGCATAGACCTTCAGCGCTCCTTCGGCGATCTTGCGCCGCGCCTCGCGCATGGAGGATGCCAGACCGAGCGCGACCAGGGCTTTCGCCGCGCCGACGCCGTCGGCGGCCGCGAGCGGCCTCGTCTCGACGTCGTCGGGCACCTGGCCCCGCGAGAAGGCACGCCGGAAGTCCTCCTGGGCGCGCACGGAGGCGTCGGCGCCGTGGAAGTCCGAGACGATGAGGCTCGCCAGGTGGGCCTTGGCGTCGCGGGGATTCTCGGTTCCGCTCTCGACGCGGCCGCGGCGCGCCGCGATCTCGTCGGTCGGCGCGTCGGTCAGCAGCTCGTACCAGTTCCAGAGAAGCGCGTCCGGGATGGACATGACCCTGCCGAACATGTCGCCGGGCGGGTCGAGCACGCCGATCGCGTTGCCGAGCGACTTCGACATCTTCTCGCCGCCGTCGGTCCCGACGAGCAGGGGCAGCGTCATGACGACCTGGGGCTCGAGGCCTTCGGCACGCATGAGATCGCGGCCGACGAGCAGGTTGAAGAGCTGGTCCGTGCCGCCGAGCTCGACATCGGCCTTGAGCGCCACCGAGTCGTACCCCTGCGCGAGCGGGTAGAGCAGCTCGTGCAGTGCGATCGGTTGCTGGGCCTTCCAGCGCTTCTGGAAATCGTCGCGCTCGAGAATGCGCGCGACCGTGATCCGCGAGGCCAGGCGCACGAATCCCGCGGCCCCGAGGGCGCCGAGCCACCGGTCGTTGAACTCGATGACGGTCTTTCCGGCGTCGAGGATCTTGAAGGCCTGGCGCGTGTACGTCGCGGCGTTGGCCTCGATCTCCGCGCGCGACAGCTGCGGCCGCGTGGTCTTCTTGCCGGAGGGGTCTCCAATCATCGCCGTGAAGTCGCCGATCACGAAGACCACCCGGTGGCCCGCGTCCTGGAAGTGCCGCATCTTGCGCAGGACCACGGTATGACCGAGGTGGATGTCCGGGGCCGAGGGATCGAAACCCACCTTGACCGTCAGGGGCCCGCGCGCGAGCTTTCGGGACAGCTCCGCCTCGTCGATGAGGTCGACCGCGCCGCGGCGCAGGCGCTCGAGCTGCGAGGAAGTCACGGTGGGCCAGCATTATACGTGGCGAGGGCGTTAAGGCTTTCTAAAACGATCGAATGCCGACAAACGGCGATCTAGTCTGCAGTCGGTCGACGAACCAGGAAGCGAGGTGCAGTCATGATCAAGAGGTGGTTGGGAGTTTTGGTGGTCGCGCTGGCGACGGTGTCGCCGCTGGCCGCTGCGGACACGGCGCAGCGGTTGGTGTTGCCGAGTGCGGCGTCGGTGCAGGGGTTGGCGCCGTTTTATTCGGACGTGCGGGTGTTCAACACGTCGTACACCGACGAGGTGACGGTGACGGCGACGTACCGCTGTTACATTCCGACGTGTCCGGGTTCGGTGGCGCCGGTGCCGCTGGTGCTGTCGCCGCGGGAGTCGCGGGCATTGGACGACATCGTTGCCAACACGTTTGGGGCGACCAACTCGGCCGGAGGTGTGGAATTTGACTGGGTTGGGGACTCGGAGCAGGTGGTGGTGACCAGCCGTCTGTACTCGACGGCGCCCGTACCGACGGTGGGGATGTTCATACCGGGGTTGTCGCTGTCGGAGGCGTTCCCGGACACGGTGCTGACGTCGGTGAAGAACGGTGGGGCGGGGTTGGGTTTTCGGACCAATGCGGGGGTGTTCAACCCCGGGGACGCGGCGGTCAACGTGAGCATGGACGTCTTTGACGGGTCGGTGATCGTGGGCGCGCCGGTGACGGCGGTGGTGCCGGGGCATTCGGGTGTGCAGATCAACCAGGTCTTCCGGGCCGCGGGAGTCGAGTCACACGCCACGGGCAACGGGGTGATCGCCGTGCATGCCACGGGCCCGGTCTTCTCCTTTGCCGCGGTCATCGACAACACCACCACAGACCCCTACCTCGTCCTGGGCTCACAGGACGGCCCCAAACAGGCCTTCACCCCAGCCGTCACGCCAACCCAGAGCGAGCCGACCCACACGCCAACCATCACGCCGCCGGCGCCCACGCCGACTCCCACCCCCGGTCCCTCGGCGGCGCACACGGTCAACATCGGTCAGGGTGGTGGGACTAACTTCTTCGACCCCGCGAGCGGCACGAGCACGACGACGATCAAGGCGGGAACGACCGTCCACTGGGTGTGGGTCAGCGGTTTCCACTCGACGGTTTCGGGCACTTGCTCGGGTGGCTGCACGCCCGACGGCAAGTGGGCCTCGGCGGCAGGTTCGGGCATGACGTTCGATCACACGTTTCCATCCGCGGGTACCTTCCCGTATTTCTGCAGCGTCCACGGACAGATCATGCAAGGTACGGTCATCGTGAATCCGTAGCGCGGACCGGGTCTCCTCCTCTGGGGCCGCCCGAAAGGGCGGCTCTTTTTTCCTGTCAACGCGGCGCGCGGCGGGTCGTCCAATGGCGATGCGGGGAGGTCGTCTGAGGTTCGTCCGGCTCGTTTGCGGGGCTGCGTTCGTGTTCGCACTGGAGGCTTTCTCGCGGGCAGAGACGATCTATCTACCGGCCGCGGCCTCCGTCGTCGGGGCGGCACCGTTCTACTCGGACGTACGGGCCTTCAACACCTCCTACACGAAGACGCTGACCGTCACGGCGGACTATCGGTGCTTCATCGGCGCGTGCTCGGCTGCAGTCCGGACCTTCGCGCTGGCGCCGCGGGAGTCGAAGGCGTTCGACGACATCTGCGCGTCCCTGTTCGCGCTGCCGGGCACGGCCGGGGCGGTCGAGCTCACGCACGACGGCGTCGACGGGGATCTGGTCGTCACGAGCCGCCTCTACTCGACCGCGCCGACTCCGACCGTCGGGATGTTCGTTCCCGCCTTGAGCGTCGAGGCGGCCCACCCGGTGACCGTCCTGACGTCGGTTCGTAACGGCGGTACGGGCGCGGGCTTCCGGACGAACGTGGGCGTCTACAACCCGGGTGATGCCTCCGTGGCGCCTCTCTTCAAGATCTACGACGGCTCGACGCTCATCGCGACGACGCAGCTCGACGCGCCGCTCGCGCCGCACTCGGGCGCCCAGCTCAACGACATCTTCGCGCGGACCGGGAGGCAGGCCACCGCGACCGGCAACGCGGTGGTCGTCGTCGATGCGGGCGGATCGGGCCCGCTCTTTTCCTACGCGGCCGTGATCGACAACGCCACCACGGATCCCATACTCGTCGTGGGGGCGGAGGACCGGCTCGCGCCGGCCGGGCCCCAGACGGTCGTGGTCGCGGTACGGGCCTGGGATTTTTCACCGGGCGGGCCGATCTCGGCGCCGCTCACGCTTCGGGTCGGCGTGACGTACACGCTCGTGTTCCACAACGTGGATGCGCCGGGCACCACGAACCCGCGTCACGGATTTTCCGGGGTGAGCGAGCTCGGGCTTTCGCCCGCCGACGACATCTCTCCGGGCCATGACTTCGTGATTCCGTCCTTCACGCTGGAGCCCTACCAGCGCGGCAGCTATCCGTTTCTCTGCACGCAGAACGACTGCGGGGGCGACCCGGAGCAGCACCGGGGCATGATCGGCAGCCTCATCGTCGAGTGACCCCGGGTCGCGGGTAGGTAGAATGACCCCGTGACGGAAGAGAAGGAGCCGGCCGGGGGCACCGCGCCGAGCGAGGACGACCGGCGCGCCGCCGCTGCCGCGGCCAACCGCAAGCGGGCCGAAAGAGACTGGGACGAGAAGAAAAAGCGCTGGCGGTCGATGGGCGTCCCCAAGGGCCTTCCCGCGAAGAAGTGAGGCTGACCGCCTGCCGGCGGTGTCCGCGGCTCGTCGCGTGGCGGGAGTCGGCGGCCCGACGCGCTCCGGCGCGCTTTGCGGGACAGCGATACTGGGCAAGGCCGGTCCCGGCCTTCGGCGATTCCACGGCGCGAATCTTGATCGTGGGCCTCGCGCCGGCGGCCAACGGCGCCAACCGTACCGGGCGGATGTTCACGGGCGATCGCTCGGGAGACTTTCTCTTCGAGGCTCTCCATGCCGTCGGGCTCGCGAATCGGGCGACGTCGGCCGCTCGCGGCGACGGCCTTTCGCTCTCGGGCGTGCTGCTCTCGGCCGCCTGCCGGTGTGCGCCGCCGGGCAACCGGCCGCTGCCGGAGGAGCTCGACAATTGCCGCGGATATCTCGAGGAGGACCTCGCGGGAATCGGGCGTCCGCGAGTTCTCGTCGCTCTCGGAGCCGTGGCGTTCGACGCCTGCCTGCGCGTTCTCGCGGCCTCCGGCGCAGCGATCGCGAAGCCCCGGCCTCGCTTTTCGCACGGCGCCCGGTTCCGCATCGGTGAAGATCTCGTCTTCGCCACCTACCATCCGAGCCAGCAGAACACCTTTACCGGCAGGCTGACTCAGCCGATGCTGCGCGATGTCCTGCGACGGGCCGCCGGGGCAGCGCTGTCATCCCGGGCGGGGCGGGGGCGAGGGATCCCTTTGAAGGCGGAGTGAGGATCTGGAGCGGGATTGACCGCTTTGCGGGGGGCCGGGGCCTTGGGAGTCCTGGTGGAGCTGGGAAAGGGATTCCTCGGCGCTGCGCGCCTCGGGATGACCGCGTTGCCGTCGCGTTGCGACGGCAACGCGGTCACTTCTTAAACAGCCGGTCGAAGGCGGCGCGGGCATCGTCGGGCGTCGCCTCGCCGCGACTGCCCGTCAGGTCGAATGCCTTTGCCGGCGCGTAGAAGGTGCAGGTGTTGGCCGCCTTCTTCGAGACGATGCGCTCGGGGATGGGCCGTCCGCATTCGAAGCGGGCCGATGGGTCGAAGTGCGCGCACTGGCTGCAGGAGTGCAGGGCCGCTCCGCACTTGCGGCAGGTCGCCTCCAGGCCGACGGCGTCCGCGTCGAGGATTCGCTCGCCGCAGTGCTTGCACCGAAAGACCACCGCCTTCTCCTGATCGGCTCCGCGGCCCCGGGGGCCCTCGCCCCGCTCCGGCCGCGGTCCGCCACGCGACCGAGGGCCCGAGGGTGCCGAACCCGAGTCCATGTAGCCCCGATGGCGGTACTTGCGGTCGTCGTTCATGATGGTGCCCGCCCGGATGATAATGGAAGCGATGGCGGAGGGGCTCGACGAGGCGCTTGGACTCTGGCGGCAGGGCACCGAGCGTCTGCTCGCCGGAGACCTCGAGGAGGCGATCGGGCTCTTCACACGCTCCCTCGAAGCTCGGCCCACAGCCGAGGCGTACACGTTCCGGGGCTGGGCCTACTCGTTCGCGGGGAGGCTGGATGACGCCATCGAGGAGTGCCGCAAGGCGATCGCGACGGACCCCGACTTCGGGAATCCGTACAACGACATCGGCTGCTACCGGATGGCGCAGGGGCGCCCGGACGAAGCCATCCCCTGGTTCGAGAGGGCCAAGCAGGCCGCGCGTTACGAGCCGAGACACTTCCCGTACCTGAACCTCGGCAAGCTGCGGGCGGCCCGGGGAGAGGTCGAGGAGGCGCGTGCGGAGTTCGAGGGGGCCCTGTCGGAAAACCCGGGCGACCCGATTGCCCTGGCGCTTCTCCAGCAGTTGCGCTACCGCGTCCACTGACCCGGCGCGCGGGAATCCGGAGGCCGGGAAATGACGTTCTTCCGAAGGGATAGAATTCCGGCTTCTTGGAGGAACCGAACCATGAATGAGCTTCCGATCACACCGCCCTCGGCTTTCGGCGCGACCGGCGTCTCGGCCGAGCGCGTTACCGCGTTCCTGCGCCGCGTCTACGGGTGGATGTTCGTGGGTCTCGGGATCACCGCCACGGTTGCCCTGGGTGTGGCGGGTTCGCCCGGGCTGGTGCAATCGATCTTCGGCAACCGGGCCCTTTTCTTCGTTCTCCTGCTGGCGCCGCTCGGGCTCGTCTTCTACCTGTCAGCCCGAGTCGACAAGCTCGCGCCGAACACGGCGGCCGCGCTCTTCCTGTTGTACTCGGCGCTGAACGGGGTGGTCTTCGCCTCCATCTTTCTCGTATACAGCGGCACCTCGATCGCGACGACTTTCGTCGTAACGGCGGGGATGTTCGGAGCACTCGCCCTCTACGGGACAGTGACGCAGCGCAGCCTTGCCGGGGTGGGCCAGTTCGTGTTCATGGGACTGATCGGCGTGGTTCTCGCTTCCGTCGTGGGGATGTTCTGGAAGTCGCAGGGCCTGCAGTTCGTCATCTCGATCGTCGGCGTGATCGTCTTCACGGGCCTGACGGCGTGGGACGCGCAGCGCCTGAAGGTGATGGCGGCGACGGTTCCCGAGGAGCGCTACGGCTCCTACTCGGTCGTCGGAGCCCTGGCGCTCTACCTCGACTTCGTCAACCTGTTCCTGATGCTGCTGCGCCTGTTCGGCGGCCGCCGGGACTGACCCGCGAAGCGAAGTCATCGCGGGTCATCCCGAGGGCCCGAGGGATCCCTTTCTGAGCGCCGCGAGGGCTTCCAAGGGATCCCTCGCTGCGCCCGGGATGACATGAGAGCGGCTCGGAATGGACAGGATCGGGGCGCGCAACGACGAAGCCTTTCTACTCGCTCGGCCCTCTTCCGACCAGCGGCATTCTCCCGGCGGCACCGGCATCGGCGGCCGCGACGGGCGTGGGCACGTCCTCCTCGACGCGCACGGCCTCGCCGGGATTCAGGAACAGGTTGCCCTCGAGGCCATACTGGCGCGTGTAGAGGTCGGCATAGCGGCCTCCGCGGGAGAGCAGCTCCTCGTGGCCTCCGCGCTCCACGATGCGTCCCTCCTCGACCACGAGGATCGTGTCGGCACGGCGGATTGTCGAGAGACGGTGCGCGATGACGAAGGTCGTGCGCCCCTTCATGAGCTCGGCCAGCCCCTCCTGAATGAGGGCTTCACTCTCGCTGTCGAGCGAGGATGTTGCCTCGTCCAGGATCAGGATGCGCGGGTCAGCCAGGATCGCGCGGGCGATTGCGACGCGCTGGCGCTGCCCGCCGGAGAGCTTCACACCCCGCTCGCCGACGATCGTGTCGTACTTGTGAGGAAGCCGCTCGACGAATTCGTCGCACCGGGCGATGGCGGAAGCGCGCAACACGGCCTCACGCGGGGCATCCGGCCGCGAATAGGCGACGTTGTCGAAGACCGTGCCGTCGAAGAGAAAGTTGTCCTGGAACACGACTCCGATCTGCGAACGGTAGTCGGACAGACGCACTTTCGCGAGGTTCCTCCCGTCCACGAAAATCGAGCCCTCCGTCGGCCGGTAGAACGCGGCGACCAGGCCGATGATCGTGCTCTTGCCGGCCCCTGAAGGGCCGACGAGTGCCGTCACGGTACCGGGCGAGGCGGAGAACGAGATCCCGCGCAGGACGGGCACGTCCTTTTCGTACTCGAACGAGACCTCGCGGAATTCGACCGTCCCCTCCAGCCGGGCCAGCGGCTCCCGGCCGCGGTCTCCGGCGTCTTCCGCGAGTTCGTTTCGTAGCTCGCGAATCCGCTCCAGGCCCGCGAAACCCTCGGTGACCTGGCTTCCGATCGAAACGATCTGGATGACGGGGCCGACCAGAAGACCGAGATAGAGCGTGAAGGACACGAAGGATCCGATCGTCATCCGACCGGACTCGATCTCGTGTGCTCCCACCCACATCATCGAGACCCCCACGACCCCGAGAAGCAGGGTCGAGAAGGCCGAGACCGCCGAGAATCCCGTCATCGTCCTGGCGACATTGCGGAAGAGGCGGTGGACCCCCTGGCTGAAGACGAGGGCCTCGCGACGCTCCGCCCGGTACGCTTTCACGACTCGGATCCCCGAAAATGACTCTGTCAGCCGTCCCGAGACCTCCGCATTGATCTTCGAGCGTTCGCGGAACAGGGGTCGCAGCGTCTTGAAGGCATAGAGCAGAACGAGGCCGAAGAGGGAGAGCACGCTGAGCGCGATGAGCGTGAGCTTCGCGCTGAAGTAGAAGAGGATTCCGAGCGCCAGAAGTGCCGTCAACGTGCCTCCGGCGAGCTCCACGAGGCCGGTGCCGACCAGATTCCGGATACCCTCGGCGTCCGTCATGACGCGCGAGAGGAGAACGCCCGTCTTCGTCTGGTCGAAAAAGGCGACCTGGAGGCGGCCCACGTGGCGCTGGACACTGCGGCGCATCTCCGTGATCGAGCGCTGAGCGGCCTTACCGAGGACCTGGGAGAGGGAGTAACCAGTGATTGCCTGAAGAAGGGTTGCGCCGCCGGCCGCGAGAACGATGGGCAGGAGCAGATCGTGCCGGCCCTTGCCGATGACATCGTCGAGCAGGACCTTCGAAGTGCCGGGCAGGACCAGCCCGGCGATTCGGCTGACCAGAAGAAGGCCGAGCCCAAGGGCCAGCCGTCCCTTGCGGGCCTGGACTAACTCGAGCGCGTCCCGGGCTATGACCGAGAGCGGCAGCGACGGCTTCTTCTTGGTTCCCTCGTCGTTGCGCGCCGCCCCTGCCCGGGGCCTCTCGGCGCGCGTGGACCGGGAGGAGAGGCCGCCTCCCATGAGCCCGAGCTTTGCCACCCTAGACCTTGCCTCCTCTTGAAAAAACGAGCACGAACCGATTGTATCGGCCGTCCGGGGCCGCCTCGTGGAACTCCATCACGACCCAAAGTACGCGGGAAGCGGGCCTGAGGGATCCGATACCAGTGCAATTGACTAATTATTCTGTCCGGACAATAATAACTGTCTGTGAAAGCCGAGGCAGGGCTTGCGATTCAGGACCTAGATATCGTCATGAGAACGAGTCGCGCTGGCGCCCTGCTTCATCCCTTGAGGCTGCGGGTTCTGGCTCTTGCGCGCGCGCCTGCGTCCGCGACGGAGCTTGCACGACGGTTGGGCATGCCGCGGCAGCGGGTCAACTACCACGTCAGGACGCTCGAACGCGCCGGATTCCTGCGCCCGGCCGGGCGCGTCCACCGGCGTAACCTCGTGGAGCAGAAGTACGTGGCAACGGCCCGGTTCTACGCGCTGTCGCCGGAGCTGCTCGGCCCGCTCTCCCCGGACTGGAGGGCGATCGAAGACACCGCCTCCGGTGACTACTTGTTCGCCCTCGCCGACCAGGTCCGGGCCGACGTGGCCCGCGCGGCCGGGGAGGCCGAGGCGGGGGGGAGCCTACTCCGAACTCTGTCGCTCAAAGCCCAGTTTCGCTTCGAGACGCCCGACCAGCGAGCCCGGTTTACAGGAGCCGTCCGGCAGGCCATCGTCGACGTCATCGCCCGGCATTCGACGCCCAACTTGCGAGAGAACGGCCGCCCGGGGCGGGGCCGCCCCTACCGCCTCGTCCTGGCCTGCTATCCGGCCCCGGCTGAACCCGAGGAGGTCGTCCGATGATCAGTCAGGGGGTCTCGCTGGCCGGAGCGCTGATGATCCTCGCCGCCTTCGGCTTGCAGCAGGCAGGGCGTTGGCAGAGCGATGGCGCCGCCTACCTCGTGCTGAACCTCGGCGGTTCGGCAATCCTGTCCTACTTTGCCATCGAGGCCGCAAACCTCGGCCTGACCGTGCTGGAGGGGTCGTGGGCTCTGATCAGCCTCTGGTCGCTCGTCAAACGTCTCCGGTCGCGGCGCCCTTCTGCGTCCGGCTGAGAACGCGTCAGGATCCCTCCGCCCTGCCGCGCTGATACACGCCGCGGTCGACGATCTCCATGTAGCGCGAGGCGTCCTCGACCGGGCCGAAGCCGACCTTGCGGTAGAGGGCATGCGCGTCCCGTGTCAGCAGCATCCAGCGTCGCAGACCCTGCAGGTCGGGATGGCCGCGGACGACCTCCATCAGCCACTGTGCGAGGCCCTGGCCCCGGTGCGATTCGAGGACGAAGACGTCGCCGATGTAGGCAAACGTCGCCAGATCGGTGATGACCCGGGCGAAACCGACCTGCCGGGCACCGTCGTAGAGCCCGAAAGGCATCGCATGGTCGATCGAGCGGTCGACGATCTCGCGGGGAATCAGCGGAGCCCAGTAGCTTTCGGCGAGGAAACCGTGGATGGCCTCGCGATCGAGGCGCGCCGCGTCCGTGGAGATCGTGAATCGGCCGCGCGTCCACTCCATTGCCCGCCTCCGCGTTTATCCTATGCTCTGCGCGGCAACTTCATGGCGCGCGTTCTCACCCTCCCTCTCTGGCTGGTCGTCGCGTTGACGGTGCTGGCCGCATGGTCCGTGCTCGAGCGCCTGCTGCTGCCGAGCGTGCGTTGGGTGCTGCGGCGGCGGGTCAACCGCGTCCTCGAGGAGCTGAACACCCGGTTGAAGATCCGGATACCGCCGTTCAAGCTGACCCGTCGCGAGGTCCTGATCGATCGCCTCCTCTACGACACGCAGGTTCAGCAGGCGGCCGAAGCCTGCGCCCTGGCCGAGGACATGCCGCGCGAGGTCGCCATGCGCCGCATCGAACGCTTCGCGCAGGAGATCGTCCCTGCGTTCAACGCCTACGTCTATTTCCGGGTCGGCTACTCGATTGCGCGCAACCTCGCGCGTTCGCTCTACCGCGTCCGACTCGGGTATTCCGACGAGGAGGGGCTGGCGGCGATCGCGCCGCAGTCGACGGTCGTGTTCCTCATCAATCACCGTTCGAACATGGACTACGTGCTCGTCTCCTACCTCGCCGCCGAGAAGGCGGCGCTCTCGTACGCCGTTGGGGAGTGGGCGCGGATCTGGCCGCTCCAGACCCTCATTCGCGCCATGGGGGCGTACTTCGTGCGGCGCAACTCGGGCGACCCGCTCTACCGCAAGGTCCTCGAGCGCTACGTGGCGATGGCGACGGCGGCGGGAGTGACGCAGGCCGTCTTTCCCGAGGGAGGCTTGTCGCGGGATGGGCGATTGCGGGAGCCGAAGCTCGGCATCCTCGACTACATGGTGCGCGCCTTCGATCCCGAGCGAGGCCGTGACATCGTTTTCGTGCCCACGGGGATCAATTACGACCGGACCTTCGAGGACCGCAGTCTGCTCCTGGAACGCGACCCGGAGGGCCGGCGGCCCGGGACGCTCGGCGCGTTTGCCAACACGGCGGGCTTCGTCTTTCGGAACCTCAGACTGATGGCCGGCAACCGCTGGCACCGCTTCGGTTATGCCTGCGTCAACTTCGGGCCGCCTGTCTCGCTGGCCGCGTATCTGCGGCGCCACCATCTCGACTTCCGCGCCCTCCCGCGCGGCGAGCATTCCCGCCGGCTCGCGGAGCTCGCCCGCGAGCTCATGGCGCAGGTCGCGCGGGTGATTCCGGTCGTGCCCGTGTCGCTCGTCGCAACCGCCTTCGTGCGCGATCCGGCGCGCGGCTGGAGCGAGCTCGAGCTCAAGGCGGAGGTCGTCCGGCTGACGGGCGAGATCGAGGAGCGGGGCGCGCACGTGTACGTCCCGCGGGGAGACCGGGACTACGCGATCACCGTCGGTCTTCGAATGCTCACTCTGCGGGGCCTCGTGGTCGGGGAAGGAGGCGTGTATCGGGCGCGATCCGAGGAGGTCCCTCTGCTCGAGTACTACGCGAACTCGATCGCGCACCTCTTTGCGCCGTCAGCGTGAGCGGCGGCGGGCAGCGGCAAGTCCGGCGACGAGCAGGGCGGACACCGCCGTCAGGCCGAGGCCGGCGCGGAATCCCGGCGGGACATACCGGCAGACGATCGCGGTCTCGCCAGCCGGCACCCGAATTCCCAGAAATGCCCCGTTGACGGTCAGCGTTTCGAGAGCGCTCCCATTGGCCTCGGCCCTCCAGCCGCCATCGTCCGTCTCGGGCACGGCGAGCAGGCGGGGCGCTACCGTGCGCACCCGAATGCGCAGCTCCTCCGGATGCGGAGACCCGAAGGAGAGAACCTCGGCCGCGCCCTGGAAGCGCTCCTCGGCGCTCCCCATCGCGAACGTGTTGCGAAGGAAATCGGTTTCTCCGGAAAGCTTCTCCCGCAGCAACGCGGCGCTCGGCACGCGGACGAGGTGCTCGGGGAACACGGCGGGAGGCGTGGCACGTGCAGCGAGCGTGGTACCGGGCCCGAGCCGCGCCCGCACGTTCAGGAAGTCGAGGAAGGGCGCGTCCAGCCGCATGACGCGCCCGGGATACTCGGTCAGGCCGGTGTAGCCGACGGTGGCAGCGAGTGTGTCCACGTACTGTCCGGAGGCGGTCACGCCGTGGACCCGGATGTCCTGGATCCCATACATGGAGGCAAATCCGGCGAATGTGGGCTCGTCGCTCGCGAGACGGCCTCCTCGCGACGCATCGCGGATTGCGCGCACCGCGGGTGTGACCGGGAAGTAGTCGCCGGGCCGCGTGCCCGGATTGAAGCGGGCTCCGATCCGAAGCAGCTCGAGACAGGTGCCGAGAAGGAGAACGGCATACAGGGCCTTCCGGCGCCTGGCGCTCGCGGGAGCGCGGAGAAGGGCCAGAGTCATCGAGAGAAGCAGAACGGGCAGAAGGAAACTGACCGAGCGCCAGGCCGTCAGCGGCGGGCGCGCGGAGACGCGAGCGTATTCGGCAATCACGATGAGCGTGGCAAGGAGAGTGACGGCGGTGCCCGCGCGCGCAGCCCGCAGACCCTCGCCCCGCTGCAGTCGATCGAGCGCCGCGGCGGCGAGAAGCACGAGGAGCACCACCGCGATGCTGTTCGCACGGTTCGTCGTCAGATGCGCCGCGACGTCGCGCAGCCCTGGCGTGGACTGCAGCACATACGTCAGCGGCGGATACCAGAGGATGTAGAGCGCAAGGCCCACGACCGCACGCCTCGTCCAGACGATGGAGGGAGGCGCCCGGCGCCAAAAGAAGGCCGCCAGTGCGAAAGCGACGATCAGGACTCCCGAGAAGCCGCTCGCTCGGCCGGCAAAGGAGTACGAGCCGAACTTGTCCTGTTCGCGAGGATTACCCTGGGCCTCGGGTACGAGCCAGAAGCGGGACACCTCCCAGTATGTCGGGAGGGACAAAACCTCGCCGGCCCGCAACGTGGGCCGGGCCGACTCGAGAGACCGGGCCACCTGGAACGATCGCTCGCTGCGGGCGAGGGCGAGGGTGGCGGGCAGGGTGTAGGCGCCCGTCAGCCCGAGAGCGAGGAGCGCGGCGGCGATTGCCGCCCCAAGGCGCCCGCGCTGGTCGCGGAAGGCGAGGCGCTCGCCTCGCAGCACGAAGAGAAAGAAGGCCGTTCCGGCCACCGCGACGAAGAACTCGGTCTCGGGATACCCGCCGAGCAGCAGCAGCAGGACCCCGAACAGCGTTCCCCGGAAGCCTCCGGACAGCCCGCGGGCCAGCCGATCGAGCGCCACCAGGACCCACGGCAGGAGCGCCGCAGGCCACGTATCGGGGAAGTGGATCCAGGCCGTCATGTGGAGCGAGAATCCGTAGGCGAGGCCTCCCCAGCACGCGGCCGCAGCGGTCCTCCCGCGGCCGCGCAGGAAGAGAAAAGCGCCGGCGGCCGCGAGGAACAGCTTGCCGGCCGCGGCCGCTCCAGCAGCCCAGGGCAGCGGGAGCAGCAGCGCGGCCACAGTGGTCGGAGTCACCGCCTGGGCCTGAGGGTTCGCCCAGAGAGGCACCCCGCAGCCGTTGCCGGCGAATCGAAAGGGCAGCCGCAGCTCCCGATAGGCGTCCGCCACGGCGCGCGTCCACGGGAGAAACTGCATCGGCACGTCCGCGAGCTCGTCGTTGCGCGCGGCGGGGGGCATCCCGTCGGGCAACAGGAGCAGGGCGGTCCCCGCGGGCACGGGCAGCCGTCCGCGCAGCACCGGATAGAAGGCGGTCGAGATCGCGAGCGCCGCGTAGAAGGCGAGGATGCGCCGGGAGGTCAACGCCCGAAATCCTATCCCTGTGATATTTCTCCCGGCCAGTTCGTCCTCCACCGGAGGAATCCTCATGAACCGTGGGCTCAATCGTCGGGATCTGTTCCGCTACGGGGCGTTGGGAGGCGCGGCGTCGCTCGCGGGTCCGCTCGCCGCGAGCACGGCCCGCGAGGCGGCGCCCGCCCAGGGTGCTGCCCCGTTCGAGCTCGAAGAGGCGACCTTTGCCGACCTCCAGGAGCGGATGGCCAGCGGCCGCGACACGGCGCGATCGATCGCCGAGAAGTATCTGGGGCGCATCGAGGCTCTCGACTCCAAGGGACCGCGTCTTCTCTCGGTGCTCGAGGTCAACCCGGATGCCCTGGCGATTGCCGGAATGCGCGATGCCGAGCGCCGGGCCGGGAAGCTGCGGGGACCCCTTCACGGCATCCCGATCCTCGTCAAGGACAACATCGGGACGGCCGATCGCATGCAGACGACAGCCGGCTCGCTCGCCCTCGTGGGTGCCGTGCCCTCGAGCGATGCGTTCATCATCCGGCAGCTGCGCGAGGCGGGCGCGGTGATCCTCGGTAAGACCAACCTGTCGGAGTGGGCGAACTTCCGCTCGACGCACTCTTCCAGCGGATGGAGCGGGCGCGGCGGACAGTGCTGCAACCCCTATGCGCTCGATCGCAGCCCCTCCGGGTCGAGCGCCGGGGCCGGCGCGGCCGCGGCAGCGAGCCTCTGCGCCGGCGCAGTCGGCACGGAGACCGACGGCTCGATCGTATCGCCGTCGAACAACTGCGGCCTCGTCGGCATCAAGCCGACGCTGGGCCTCGTGTCCCGCTCCGGGATCATTCCGATCGCGCACAGCCAGGATACGGCCGGTCCGATGACGCGCACGGTGACGGACGCGGCGATCCTGCTCTCCGCGCTCGCCGGCTTCGATGCGACCGACTCCGCGACGCAGGGTCTGGCCGGCAGGGGCCCCGACGACTACGCGGCCCGCCTGGACGAAAGAGGCCTGGAAGGCGCGCGCATCGGTGTCCCCCGTAAGAAGCTCTTCGGATCCAGCCCCGCCGCGGATCGGCTGGTCGAGGCCGCGCTTGCCGACATGAAGAAGCTCGGCGCCATCATCGTGGACCCGGCCGACATCGCCACGGCAAGCGAGGCGGACAGCGGCGAGATGGATGTGCTCCTTTGCGAGTTCAAGGCGGACCTGAACGCCTATCTCGCGGGTCTCGGCGCGAAGACACCCTGGCGGACGCTCAAGGACCTGATTCGCTTCAACGAGCAGAACCGCGGGCGCGAGATGCCCTACTTCGCCCAGGAGATCTTCGAAAAGGCCGAGGAGAAAGGGCCGCTGACGGAGAAGGCATACCTCGACGCGCTGGAAAAGGGCTTGCGGCTCTGCCGTACCGAGGGAATCGACCGGACCATGGACAAGTACCGGCTCGATGCCCTCGTCGCTCCGACCTCCGGTCCGGCGACCTTGATCGATCTGGTCAACGGCGACTATGGACCGGGCGGGAGCTCGTCGTTGCCCGCGATCGCCGGGTACCCGCACATCACCGTGCCCTGCGGATTCGATTTCGGCCTGCCGGTGGGCCTCTCGATCTTCGGACGTCCCTGGAGCGAGGCGACGCTGCTGAAGATCGCGTTCGCGTATGAGCGGGCGACCAGACACCGTCGCTCTCCGCGATTCCTGGCCACCGCCGATCTGACGATTCCGCGCTGACCGGAAATCAGTCGGGGAACGTTTCCGGGCGCTCGAGCGCGCGGCGGTACAGCTCCTCGTCGATGTTGCGGCCGGTGACGACGGCGACGACCGGGCCCGAGACTCCGGAGAGTTGAGGCAGGGCGGCGAGGGCTGCCGCAGCCGCACCTTCGGCGCGCACGCCGGCCTTCGCATAAGAGCCTACGGCATGGGCGATCTCGCGCTCCGCGACGAGCAGCATCCGATCCACGACCGCGTTGACGCTGGCCACGGCCTCGGGAATCGCCACCCGGATGGCGAGGCCGTCGGCGAAGGTGGCCATCCGATCACAGGCGACCGGGTGCCGGGCCTCGAACGACCAGGCCATGACCGGTGCGTCCTTCGGAGCCACGCCCACGACGAGCGTGCGAGGCGAGCGGCGCTTGAGCGTTCGGCCGATGCCTGCAGCGAGGGCTCCATTGCCTACCGGAATCACGACCGCGGCCGGAGGCTCCGGCAACTGATCCAGGATTTCCTCGGCGATCGAACCATAGCCTTCGTACTGCGTCGGTTCGACGCCGTCCTCGAAGAAGGGAACGTGCGCTTCCGAGGCGAATCGCTTGCCCTCGTCCTTGGCGAAGTCGAGGTCGGTTCCGGCGAGCCGGATCTCCGCGCCGAGGGCGTCGATGAGCGCGAGCTTCGCGAGGGATGCGCCGGCCGGCGCATAGACCATCGCGCGCAGACCGAGTCGCTGGCTCGCCCACGCAACGGCCGCGCCGTGATTGCCGGTCGAAGCCGTGACGACGGCCCCGGCGCCGCGCTCCTTGCAGGCCTCGATCGTCGGAAACGCGCCTCGCCACTTGAACGCGCCGAGTTGGTGCACGTCCTCGCGCTTCAGGTACAGCGTGAGCCCGTCATACAGCCCCTCGGGCGCCCGCTCGAGCGGGGAGGGCAGATCCACTCGCAGAGGGTACTCCACACGCCGTGGAGGCCAACCCGCCTCAAGAGGCCGGCTTGACTCCGCCGCCGACTGCCGGGCCCGCCGGATCGTCGCGGGTCGCAGGCGCAGCGCCTTTCTCCACGATGAAGAGCTCGTACATGGGACCGAAGACCGGCGACGGCATGACCTCGCGCCGCCAGGCGGCCCCGCTCGACCGGAGGACCTTCTCGAGCAGCGCCGACCGTGGCAGGGCGCGGCCGCCCATCCGCGATTCGCGCTCGACGGGAAAGGCGACGAAGACTCGGCGCTGAGCGGAATCAGCCAGCGCGGTGCGCACACTCTCCTCGAACGCGCGGTCATTACCCCAGCTGAGGATGTCTTTCCCGCAGATGGTGTTTCGGGACGCCCAGACGGCCTCATGGTACAGGCCGATGTTGGTGAAGTAGAGGGCGTCGTTGCGGTATGGCCGCAGCCGCATCGCAAGAAGGCCCGGATTCGAGTGCGTGAGCAGCGTATCCCCGAACCGCAAGCCGCTCTGCCAACCGATCCAGACCGCGCCGCAGGTCACGAGATTGGCCAGCAGGACACCGGCCAGGAGGGCGGGGCCGGCGGGGCGGAATCTCTCCGAGAGGGCCGTGGCCCCTTCCGCAACCACGGCGACGACCACGAGCGTCAGAGGAAGGAGGTGAAATTCGCGCGGCCCGCGATTGCAAAAGATCGAGAGGGGAAGCACGACGGCGATCGCGACGAGCGGAAATGTCAAAGTGCGCCGCCGAATGCATCGCAGGAGGACGAGCGCGGCGCAGGCCGCGAACACCAGGAGAAAAGCGCGGTACGAGGCCCGCACCTGATACTGGCGCCAGTTGTTCAGGAGGTTGAAGTCCAGGAACTCCGCGAGCCGGATCCGCAGAAAACCCGACCTGTCCGGATGGGGTCCCGCCGTCCGGACTTCATTCCAGAGAAACGCGAGAAGCCCCTGGCGCGGATAGAGCGCGTTGTAGATGGCGACGGGCGCGGCGCCGAGAAGAAATGCGGGAACGGTCAGGAGAAGAAGACGCTTGCGCTGTTCGTCGCGCCACCAGGCCACGAGCTCTTTTCGCCGGGAGATGACGCCATAGAAGATCGCGGCCGCCGCCGTCCAGATCAGGGATTCGGCCCGGGTCCAGAGGGTCATTCCCGCGAAGAAGGAGGTCATCAGAAGCCAGCGCATGCGTCTCGTCTGGAGGTAGCGAGTGAAGCTGGCGGCCGCCGAGAGAATTCCAAAATACAGAGCGATGCAAAACTGCAGATCGACGATCGAAAACACGACGTTGATGGGAAGCGTCACGAAGACGAGCGTGGAGAGCAGGGCGGTAGAAGGCGCAAAGAAGTGGCCGAGGACCTCGAAGAGGAGAAACCCGGAGAGCGCGAGAAGCACGATTCCCTTCAGCCGGAAGACGTAGAGATCGTCGGTGGCTCCCGAGAACCAGAGATACGCCGCCGGGATGTCCAGGTATGGCATGAACGGTCCCTGGTAGGCGTCGATGGAGAGCGGCACATAGACGCCGCCGACACGGAGGGTCCCCGCGGGGATGGTGCACGGCTTTCCGAGAGCGCCGGTCAGCAGGTCGACATATTGGGGCATTCCTTCGACCCACAGAGGCACGAGATTGTGTAACGGAGCGAGCGCAGACACGAACAAGACGAGCAGGATTCCCAAGCCCAGACGAAGGCCGAACCCGGGACTCTTGCCCACTGCGGGTCGGGATGTCATCTCAGGCCTCTCCGGGCAGATCGAGAGCTCGCTGAGCGGGAGCGGCCGAGCGTCGGGTGCTCATGCCTTCGGTCGCCACGGCACGAATGCGGACGTCGTGCGCTGGTATTCACGGTAGTCGTCGCCGCGTGACTTGAGCGCCTGCGCCTCTGTCGCCGGGATCCCGGTGACGCGCAGGAGGAAATAGAGCATCAGAGCGGGGCACGCGAGGGCGATCCATCCGAGCGGCGACGCGAGAGCGAAGACCGCGTAGGCGATCCAGACGAGCCACTCGAAGAAGTAGTTGGGGTGCCGCGAGTAGCGCCAGAGCCCCACGCGGCAGGCCTTCCCGGCGTTGGCGGGATCGGCCTGAAAGCGCTCGAGGACGCGATCGGCGGAGGCCTCACCGGTGATCGCGACCATCCAGATCGCGACTCCTGCCCATTCGAGCGGGGCGATCCGCGGCGCCGGGTTGACGGCCGCGAGGAGAAAGGGGATTGCCAGCACGAGGTCGAGCAGGCCCTGGAAGAGGAAGAAGAAGAGGAACTTCAGCGCGACGTCTCCGTCCCACTGGCGGCGCAGCGTCTGGTATCGCCCGTCCTCGGGCTTGCCGTGCCCGCGGATGTGGATGTGGACGGCCAGTCGCATTCCCGCGATGCCTCCGAGCAGGGCGACGACCAGGCGGCGCTCGGCCAGGCCCGATCCGATGGCGCCGTACAGGATCGCGAGAAACGCGAGATTGGCGGACCAGGCGACGTCCACGATGCCCGCGTCGTGCCGGCGCAGATGGACGATCCAGGCGGTGAACATCACCGCGAGGACCAGGACGGCGCCCCACGCCGCGAGCGACGCGACCTCAGGCCACATGGTCGACGTCCTTCGCGCGCCCGGCGGTGCCGCGGCGGCCCAGGGACCGGACGATCGGGAGCACGGCGAAGTAGATCGAACCGACGAGAAGCGGCGCGACGAGAACCCACGCGACCACGGCGTGTCCGAGCGTCGTGCCGACGTCCGCGAGGGTGCCGAGGGCATCGGCTTTCATCATCGCGACGAGCCGTTCGGGCGGGCGGTTCTCGCGAGGCGCGCCGAGGATCCTCTCCCCGAGCCGGATGAACGGGAAGATGAGGGCCAGTTGCAGCGCGTACGACGACCAGTTGATCGCCTGGATGATCGGTTGGTTCAGGCGCAGGGCCCACGCCGCGAGAAAGCAGAGGATCGTGGTCGTGCCCACGACGGGGTTGACGGCGATGGTCAGGCCGACCGCGACCGTCAGCGCGATCTTCTCAGCTGAAATTCCCTGAGTGAGCTGGTGCAGGATCGGGTCGCCGATCCGTCGGCGCAGGAAGGTCCGGGCGCTCACGCGCGGCGCCGCAGCAGGAGCGCCTCGACGGGCGCCCCGGCGGGCAGGCGCGCGAGCTCGCGCAGGAGATAAATCGCCATGGAGATGTTTCCCAGGGACAGGGTGAGGCCGCGCGCGCCGGGCCTCGTCTCCTTGTGAACGACCCGGACGACGGCAAAGACGACGGCAAGCCGTGTCCTCATGCCGTCGCCTCGCGCGGGAGTGCGGCCGTCCGTGTGCGGGCGTCCACCGCAGTTTTCGCCAGGAGCAACTGCACGTCGCCGATATAGCCCTCCGCGAAGCCGCCCTGGCAGTAGGCGAGGTAGTAGTCCCACATCCGGATGAAGGTTTCGGGAAACCCGAGGGCTCGGACGCGATCCCGGTTCTCGAGAAAGCGCGTCCGCCACGCCCCGAGAGTCGGCACGTAGTGCGGGCCGATCTGCTCGGAACCCTGCACCCGGAGCCGCGTCGAGCGAGCGAGCGAACTCTCTATCTCGCGCACGGATGCGAGCTCGCTTCCGGGGAAAATGTGGCGCTGGATGAAGTCCGGCTGACGGCGGTAGTTCGCGAAGCGCTCCTCGTTGATCGTGATCGTCTGGAGGAGCATTTCGCCCGACGGCTCGAGCAGGCGATCCACCGCGCCGAAGTAGTCGTCGTAGAACGCGAGGCCGACCGCCTCGAACATCTCGATCGAGACGGCCTTGTCGAATCGGCCCGTCAACGCGCGGTAGTCCTCGAAGAGCAGCCTGACCCGGTCGCCGAGCCTCTCGCGTTCGAGCCGCTCTCGCACGTGATCATGCTGGGAGCGACTGATTGTCGTCGTCGTGACGCGACATCCGTAGCGGGTCGCGGCGTGGATCGCAAAGGAGCCCCATCCCGTGCCGATCTCGAGCAGCCGGTCGCCGGGCGCGAGCTCGAGCCGGGCGGCGATTCTGTCGAATTTGGCGACCTGTGCCTGCTCCAGAGTCGCATCCGGAGCATCGAACATCGCACACGAGTAGGTCAGCGTCGGGTCGAGGAAGAGCGAGTAGAAATCGGTGCCGAGGTCGTAGTGATAGCGAATGTTGAGGCGACTGCGCCGCACCGAGTTGCGGCGGGCGAGCTGACGGAGACGCTCTCCCCAGCGGTCGAGGGTCGCCGGCAGCCGGCCGCCGGCGTCGAAGGCGGGCATGTTGCGAGCTGCCAGGCGCGTGACGGCCGGAAGGTCCGGCGAAGTCCAGAGGCCCTCCGCGTATGTCTCGCCGAACGCGATGTCGCCGCCGAAGGCGAAGCGCCGGAAGACGGACTCGTCGTGAATTTCGACGATCGCTTGAAGGGCGGAGTTCTCGTCGCCGAATGCACGCACGCCTCCGTCGGGCAGGCGGACCGCGAGGTGACCGTTGCGGATTCGTTCGAGGTTCTTGAGAAGCAGGGCCCGGGACAGGGAACTCATGATGCCTCCTCCCTCCGGAGCTTTTCGGGATGCGTGAACATCGGCATGCCCTTGGCCCAGAGGCTCGAGCATGCGGGTCTCGATCGAGCGGCCGGGCCAGTACGGGTGCGTCTCGCCGAAGGTGTTGTTGACCTCGGCCATGACCATCGCGAGTGTTCCGGCGCGGTCATAGAAGTAGAAGTCGAGACCGGGTTCAACAGTATCCGAGATGACGCAGGTTCGTCAGCAGGTAAATGGGCCCGTCCGGCAGTGCGAGGCCGCGCGCGACCGCACTTTCGGCCAGACGCCGGCGTGTGCCGGCGTGAGGGGAAGTGGACCGACGGCATGCCAGAGATCCCGGAGCCGATGATGGCGATCCGGCTCACGGGCCGACCGTCAGCCGGGCTGCGGGTCCGGTACGCCGAGGGATTCCGCGGTCGCGACGAGGCGCTCGAGAATTTCGGCCAGAAGTGCGCGTGCCCGCTCGATCTCGCCGTGGATCTCTTCGAGGCGCTTTCCGGCGCGGGTTCCGGCTGCGGAGGCTTCGTCGTGCAGCCACTCGAGTCGCGCCGCGGTCTTCAGCCGCGCCGCCTCGAGCTCGGCGATGGCGCCGTGGGCCGTCAACCGGGCGGAGTTGCGCAACTCGGCCCACCGCCGGGACAGACTCTGCACTCGCTCGTGCAGGCGCGCCGACGTGAATGCGCGGCCCGTGCAGCGGGCCTCGCGTGCCGCCTCCCGCCAGCGCTCGGGCGGCCGGTGAAGACCGCGAACGAGGCCGATCTTCTCGCCGAGCCAGAGAAGGTAGAAGCTCGCATCGAGCTCCCACCAGCGGAAGCCTTGCGCCGCCGATCCGGGCGCCCAGTGGTGGTTGTTGTGCCAGCCCTCGCCCATCGTGGCCAGGGCGAACACGAAGCTGTTGCGCGAGTCGTCCGTCGTCGCAAAGGCGCGGCGGCCGAAGAGATGCATCACGCTGTTGATCGAGAACGTGCCGTGCCAGAGCAACACGGTCGAGAGAAAGTACCCGTAGAAGAGGCCGGTCCAGCCGAAGGCGAGATAGAGGGCCGCCGCGTAGAGAAGTGTCGCGATGTATTCGTTGCGGTCGAGCCAGACGAGCTCGGGGTATTTCGCGAGATCCGGCACACGCGAATGGTCCGACGCGGCGTGGTCCCGCGCCAGGATCCAGCCCATGTGACTCCACCAGAATCCGCGCTGCAACGGGCTGTGGATGTCCTCCGGCCGGTCGGAGTACTTGTGGTGATGCCTGTGGTTGGAGGCCCACCAGAGGACGCCACGCTGGGCCGCCGTCTGCCCCAGAAAGGCGAGGAGGAACTGCGGCACCCGCGCGAGGCGATAGGCGCGGTGGCTGAAGTAGCGGTGGAACCCTGCGGTGATGGCGAACATCCGGAGGTAGTAGGAGGCCAGGCACAGGGCGATGCCTCTCCACGAGAACCCGATCACGAAAACGCCGAGGGCGGCGACATGAACGAGCAGAAAGCCGAGCACGGCCGACGGGCGAAGCCCCCCGCTGCGGGAAAGCGGCGCGGCTTCGGAACGCATGCCCTAACTTTACCTTTTCAGGCTGTCAATTCGCTCCCCGTACGAGTCCCGAGGAGCCCGCGGATGCCAGGCGGGGAGCCGCAAAGCCGGGGAAAGTGTCCAGATGACAAAGAGAAGGGGGCGCCTGCGCGCCCCCCGGGTCCTTTTCGGGAGCCGGCCGCTACTTCGCGGCGGGGGTCTCCGGTGCCTTCTTGACGGTTTCGAGCGAGATCGTCACGTCCACGTCGTCGGAGAGCATGAAGGTGCCGTTGTCGAGAGCCTTGTTCCAGTTGATGCCGTAGTCCTTGCGGTTCAACTTCGTCGAGAGCTCGAAGCCGGCCCGCTCGGCGCCGCGGGGGTCCTTGATGAAGCCGAGGAAATTGACCGGGAGGGTGATCTCCTTCGTCACACCGTGCATCGTGAAGGCGCCCGTCACGCTGTACTTGTCCTTGCCGTCCGGCACGATCTTCGTGCTCTTGAAGGAGATCTCGGAAAACTTCGCGGTGTCGAGGAAGTCGGGCGAGTTGAGGTGTTTGTCGCGGTCGGGCTGGTTCGTGTCGATCGAAGCGGCCTTGATCGTGAAGGCGACCGAGGAAGCGGCCGGGTTGGCCGGATCGACCTGGATCGCTCCCTCGAAGTCCGTGAACCGTCCGCGGACCTTCGAGACGAGGTGGCGCACCTGAAAGCTGACGTCCGAGTGGACCTTGTCGATCGTGTAGGTGTCCGCGGCCGAGAGCGGCGTCGAACCGGTCGCCGCCACGGTGGCGATGAGCAGAAGCGCAAACCGGAGTCTCCGAAGCATGGCGTTCTCCTTTCGAATTCGAGCGGGGGAGTCTACTACTGCACGCGGCCCCGCGCCGCGACGCGGATTTCGCCTTCCACCCGCCCGCCCCGGAGGGCGACGAGCCGGTCGTGCAGGTTGGAAACCGCGCACGCGTGATTGGGCAGGATCCGGACACGATCGCCGATCCGGAAGGATTCGCCCTCGGCGACCGCGATGACGCCGTGCTCCTCCGAGACTCGCGCGATGCGACTCTGGCGGCCGACCACGAGTCCGTTCCCATCCGCCGCCGGGCGCATCGGGTCGGTCGAAAGGGTCTTCGAGCCGGCGTCGACCACGGCGCGATCAGGGGCCGGAACGCTCACGACGGTCGCGAGCACGGTCATTGCGCAGTCCTGCGGCTCGGCGCTGCCGAGAGCGACCTGCGAGCGGTCGTTGTACACGTACGTCCCGGGCCGGCACTCGGTGACGCCCGGCGTGGTGATGGCGGACCGGGCCGTCGGCGTGGAACCGAGCGAGACCTCGCCCACGGGAAGTCCGGCGGCGCGCAGCGCGTCGGCCGTCTCGGTGACGATGCGACCCTCCTCGCTGCCGATGCGGGCGACGGCTTCGGGTGTCCGTCCATCGTAGCCCTGGCCCGCATGCGTGAAGACGCCGACGAGCTCCACGCCGGGCACCGCGGCGGCGGCGAGCGCCATCGCGACGGCCGCCTCCGGCGCGACTCCCACGCGGTGGAAGCCCGAGTCGATCTTCAGGAGCACCGGCAGCCGGCGCCCCGCCGCGTGGAAGATCGCGCCGAGGCATCGGGCGCCCTCGAGGCTGTCGATGCCCACGCGCAGGCGGACGCGGTCGGCCAGGGCCAGGAGGCGGCGCGCCTTGTCGGACCCGAAGATGGGATAGGCGAGGAAGATGTCCTCGAACCCCTCGGCGGCGAAGACTTCCGCCTCGGATGTCTTCGCGAGCGTGAGGCCGCGGGCTCCCGCGGCGAGCTGCATCCGCGCGACTTCCGGCGACTTGTGCGTCTTGGCGTGAGGCCGCAGTTGCACGCCGGCCTGGCGGGCGCGCTGCTGCATCCCCGTCACGTTGCGCTCGAGGATATCGAGATCGATGAGCACCGCGGGCGTCGGCAGGTCCTCGATCGGCCTCATGGATGCTCCTCCGGCGAGAAAGGTCTCAGGACGATGTCGTGGCGCCCTTGCGGCGAAAGAGCGCGAAGACGATTGCCGACGGCGCGACTGCCACGATCGCCGCGGTGATCGTGCCCTGGACGAGCGCCCCGCGGTTGGCGGGATCTGGAATCGCGGCCGCGCCCGCGGAGAAGGACATCAGGGAGACGACGAGCCACAGGCCGACGGTCGCGAAGACGGAGAGGGCGACCTTGCGCATGAGGGCAGGCGCGCGCGCGTCGCGGCGGTACGCGAGCCAGGCGCCGTAGAGGAAGAGGGAGTTTTGCGCGATGCCGGCCAGGTTGACGAAGGTCGTCGCCGTCCGGAACCCGGAAAAGGTCGCGAGAACCCACCCCTCCGGCGTCCGGGCATCCGGGGAAAGGGCACGCGACAGATGCAGAAGGCAGTAGGGCAGGCCGAGCGTGGCGAACGCCGCCGCGACCCACGCGCCGATGGGCGTGGCCTTCGCCGCGGGCGGCGGCAGCGTGATCGGCCGGGACGGGCGTGCGGCGGTCGGCTCGCCGGGCCGGATACCCTGTTCCTTCAGGACCGACGCCGCTTCCCCCGCCATGGCGGCCGCCGTTTCCAGGGTGACGGCCGCGGTGACGGCGCCCTTCAAGGCCATGCTCCAGGTGCGGCTCTGCTGCACGAGGGCATCGTGCGAGATGTCGCGACGCAGCGGCAGCAGGGGCTTGCCGAGCTCGTGCGCGCGCACGGTCTCGCTCTTGCACTGCGGCGAGGCGAGCGAAGCCGCCGAGATCACGAAGAGTGCCGCGCGGCACTCCTCGATCTCGCGGTCGATGCGCTCGAGGTACGACCCCCCGAGCAGGCTCTTCGCCTCGTAACGCCAGGTCGTGTAACCCCGCGTTTCGAGCTCGTGCGCGATTGCCTGCGCGATGTCGGCGTCCTGGTGTGCATAGCTGATGAAAACGTCTGCCATGGGTACCCCTCAGTACCACTCGGCCTCGGCCATCAGCCGCAGCCATTCCCGCTGTTCCGCCTCGAGCATCGCCTGGCACAGGGAGAGCGCCTTGAACAACCTCCAGGGATTAACGGGAGAGTTCGTCTCCCGCGTTGCCCGGAGCGCGTCATCGATCTCGGTGCGGTACTTCATGAGGACGTCGCGCTTGGCCTGTGCCCTCGCAGCGTTTCGGGAGAACTCGTTGGCCGATTTCCAGGTGCGGGCCGCGGCCCAGGCAACGACCGTGGTGAGCGACAGGAAGAGGACCACGGCGCTGACGGTCCGGACACCGACGGACGACCCGGCCCACGGTGATTCGAACGCGAGATGGAGCACCGCAAACGCCGCCGCGACGATGAACGCGAGCGGAGCGACGCGTGGGTTGTTGAGGAGCATCGCTTCGGCCTTCTCAACCTTGCGTCCGAAGTATCCCTTCTGGTCGTCGAGGATCGTTTGCTGGTAGAAGCGGCCGAGGCTGCGGAGCGAGTCGTCCCTGCACCCCTCGCACTCCTTGGGAGCCGGGACGGCGGGAATATCCTCCTGCTGCTTGAGCGTCTCGACGTCCTTCATCGTCAGCAGGGAGATCCGGTCCATCGGGGCTACGAAGAACTCCGCCCAATCATTTCCCTTCGGCTTCTTCCCGGTCCAAAGGTCCGGGTCGATGACGAGTCGGTACGGGAGGAGTCGAAAATGCTCGGCCTTGAAGCGCTGGATGAGCCAGCGTTCCGGGCGGAAGCGAAGAAGGCCGAGGCCAACGAATGACGCCGAGGCCAGGAAGAGGGCCAGCTCGATACCCCAGGCCCAGGTCTTGCCCTTTTCGAAGGCGGCCTGAAGTTGGGCGATGCCGAGAACGGTCGCCAACAGTCCGGACCCGATGGCGGCGAGGGCAGTCCACCGATGCTTCTTCTGGAGCCGGAGGGCGAGGTCGTCCGCCTCCAGAAACGCTTGGAAGAGTCTCTGCTCCAGGCACTGATCGACGAACTGGCCGAGCCGATCCGCGCCCTGAGGGACGTGCTTGCGGAGGGCGTCGTGCAACTGCGTCGCCCGGAAAGCGACGGCGTCCGGCCTCGCTGGCTCCATCGCCCTGGCTCTAGCCCTTTTCGATCCGATACCCGAGAGCGAGGATCGTCTTGATCGTTTCCATAGCCGTGGTCCGGTCGTACGCCTTCTCCGACTCGGGAAGGTCCTCGTAGGGAACGAGCGACGGGTGCTCCTTCTTCGCGTCGTCGCGCACCGGGCCGCGCCGCCAGCCGTCCGCGATCCGCTGCTTCGCCCAGTTCTCGTGCGTGTTGCGAGCGAGCAGCTCGGTGAGCGCGGCGATCTCGCGGGGCAGGCGAACGCCGGAGGTGTCACGGGGCGCCGGCTTGTAGTCCACGGCGGTGGCCTCCTTGCGCGGGGGCGGCTCGCGTGGGGCCTCTTATACACCCGGAGGGGCGGGTCGGCTGCGGTAGAGTCGCCGCGAGTCGGTGGAACACCGGAGGAGGCGGATGCGCAAGGCTGCAACGGGTCTGTTCGCCCTGGTTCTGTCGGCGGTGCTCGCGGACGTCGCCGCCGCCCAGCCCGGGCTCAGGGTCTACATCTCGGCGGACATGGAGGGGGTGGCCGGTGTCGTCACCGGGGACCAGCTCAGCCCGTCCGGCTTCGAATACGAGCGCTTCCGCGGCTTCATGACCAACGAGGTGCTCGCCGCGATCGAAGGGGCGCGCGCGGCCGGGGCCACGGAGTTTCTCGTCTCCGACTCGCACGGCAACGGCGAGAACCTCCTCATCGAGAGGTTTCCCGGGGACGTTCAGATCATCCGCTCCTGGCCGCGGGCGCTCGGGATGATGCAGGGAATCGACGCCCGCTTCGACGCGGTCTTCTTCGTCGGGTACCACGCTTCCACGACCAATCCGCAGGGCGTGCGCGCGCACACGTTCTCGTCGGCGAATCTCGCCGATGTCCGCATCAACGGCGCGTCGGTTCCCGAGGCGGGCTTCAACGCCGCGATCGCCGGTCAATTCGGCGTGCCGGTCGCGATGATCTCGGGCGACGACGCGATCGTGAAAGAGGCGCAGGACCTGCTCGGGCCGATCGAGGGGGCCGTCGTGAAGTGGGCCTACTCGTTCCATGCGGCCAGAACCCTGACGCCCGAGGCGAGCTGCAGGATCATCCGCGAGAAGGCGGGCAAGGCGATCGCCCGCGTGCGCGAGCTGAAGCCGTACCGCGTGAAGGCGCCGCTGACCGTCGACGTCCGCTGGAAGAACTACCGCCCGGCCGAGCTGCTCGCCTACCTGCCGTTCGTCGAGCGGACGGATGCGCATTCGATTCGGTTCCAGAGCAAGGACACGCTCGAGGCCATGCGGATCCTCGAGTTCATGCTCAACTACGAGCCGGGGCTCTCGCCGTAGAAGGGGGTCTTCCATGCGATTCGAGACGCTCACCGTGCATGCCGGAGGCGAGCGCGACCCGGCCACGGGTTCCGTGGCGCCGCCCATCCACCTGTCGACGACCTTCGAGCACGGCCCGGCCGGAGAGACGCCGCACGGGCACATCTACATCCGTGAGTCGAACCCGACGCAGACGCGCCTCGAGGAGGCGCTCGCCGCCGTCGAGGGCGGCAAGGCGGCGCTGGCCTTTGCTTCCGGCCTGGCCGCGGGGGCGGCGTACCTGCAGGCTCTGCCGCACGGCTCGCACGTGGTGTTTCCGGACGACGTCTACTACGGCATTCGCGCGATTGCCGGCGAGTACCTGCCGCGCTGGGGCATGGAGGCCACGGCCGTCGACATGGCCGATCTCGGCAAGCTCTCCGCGGCGCTGCGGCCGAACACGCGGCTGATCTGGGCGGAGACGCCGTCCAACCCGCTCATGCAGATCGTCGACCTCGCGGCAGTCGCCGGGATCGCGCGCAGCGCGGGGGCGCGCATGATCGTGGACGGGACCTTCGCGACCCCCGCTCTCCAGCGGCCGCTCGCCCTCGGAGCGGACGCGGTCTTGCACTCGACGACGAAGTACCTCGGGGGCCACAGTGACACGCAGGGAGGAGCCCTCGTTTTTCGCGAGCGCGACGAGCTCGTCGCGAAGATCGAGCACAACCGCAAGATCCTCGGAGGCGTCGCTTCGCCCTTCAACTCGTGGCTCGTGCTGCGGGGCCTGCGGTCTCTGGCCTGCAGGATGGAGCGGCATTCCGCCAACGGCCTCGCCCTGGCGCGTGCGCTCGAGGGGCACCCGGCCGTCGAGGCCGTGCACTATCCTGGCCTCGCATCGCACCCGGGCCACGCGATCGCGCGGCGTCAGATGTCGGCGTTTGGGGGGATGCTGTCCCTGCGCGTCAAGGGCGGCCGCGACGCGGCCGTGCGCGCCGCCTCGTGCGTGAAGCTCTTTGTCAACGCCACGAGCCTCGGCGGGGCCGAGAGCCTGATCGAGCACCGCGCCTCGAGCGAGGGGCAGGGATCACCCACACCGCAGAACCTGTTGCGCATCTCGGTCGGCCTGGAGCACCCGGACGACCTGATCGAGGACCTGACCGTGGCACTCGGCCCGGCGCGCTAGGCTCCGACCTCCGTGTCGACCCAGGCGCCGGAGATGGTGGCGACGACAGACGAATCCGTTGCAGAAAGGCGAGGCCCGTCTCCTCGTCGAGTCAGGACCGCGCGCCGTCAGGGCTTGGCGGCAGGCAGAGAGGGCGGCGGGATCGGGTTGTCCGGCCTCTCTGTGTCCCAGACGACGGAGGCAATCCACCAGCGCGTGCCGTCGCGGACGAGCTGGATGCTGTTGATGCCGCGGACGAAGGGCTTCTCGTCGGATGGCGCACGGCGTCCCTCGTACGTCGAGAAGACCTGGCAAACGTTGCCGAAGCAATCGACTCGCCGTGCGATCTCACTCTCGTAGAAGCTGGTCGGTTCGCCCTTCTGCTTCGCCGTCGCCATGGCCTTGCGCACGCGGTCCTGGAATCCATCCACGTCCACGACCGTGAACATGTCGTCTTGCGGCTTTTTCGGCGGGACGAGCATTCCGACCGGCAGAAAGATCTCGCGCATCCGGCTCCAGTTGGGCTCGGCGTCCGCGCCGTGGCTGACCGCGCCATACAGAGCGGCGACGATCGCCTCGGGGGAGGCGGCATCGGCCGGCGCGGCGGCCGCCCGCTGCGGCGTGGCCGACAGCGGGGCGGCGATGAGGCAGGCGAGACAGAAGGCGGCGAATCTCTCCATGGCGGGATCTCCTTTCGGCCGGCCGGGCCGGCGGACTCCGATACACTCCGCCCGAAATTGCGGCGGGAGGCCCAAGAATATGCCCGTCCGGCCGCGGGAGGACCGATGGACGCGTCCGAGACGAAGTCGCTTCCCGAGAACGCGTACCGTCCGCTCGCCGCGGGAGAGGTCTACCTTCCGGTCGTCCCCGCCTCCGCGGCCCTTCCCGAGGCGACGGGGCGCTCGATCGTCTGGGGCATCCTTCTCTGCGCGCTCTTCACGGCGGCCTCCGCCTACTCGGGCCTGAAGGTCGGGCAGGTGATGGAGGCGGCGATCCCGATCTCGATCCTGGCGATCGGCCTCGCGCGCGCGTACTCCCGCCGCTCGAGCCTACTCGAGAACGTGATCATCACCGGCATCGGCGGCGTGGCCGGCTCGGTCGTTGCCGGCGCGATCTTCACGCTGCCCGCGCTCTACATCCTGAAGCTCGACCCGCACCCCTGGCAGACGATCTTCATCTGCCTGGCCGGAGGCTGCCTCGGCGTGCTGTTCCTGATTCCGCTGCGGCGCTACTTCGTGAGGGACATGCACGGCCAGTTCCCGTATCCGGAGGCCACGGCCATCACGGAAGTCCTCGTCACCGGGGAGAAGGGCGGCTCGCAGGCCAAGCTCCTCCTCGAGGCCACCGGGATCGCGGCAGTTTACGACTTCTTCGTCACCACCTTCCAGGTTTGGAAGGAGACGCTCGACTTCCGCTTCGTGCCGTTCGTCAACGCGCTCGCCGACAGGACGCGCATGGTCCTGCGGTTCGACGCGATCGCCTTCATCCTCGGGCTGGGTTACGTGATGGGGCTGCGGTCCTCGATGCTGCTGTGCGCGGGGGGCGCGCTGTCGAACCTCGTCCTCGTTCCGCTCATCTGGTTCATCGGTCGGCACTTTCCCGACGTGGCGGTGTACCCGGCGGCGGTGCCCATCGCGAAAATGACGGGGACGGAGATCTTCCGGGGGTACGTGCGCTTCATGGGCGTGGGCGCAATCGCGACGGCCGGGATCTTCGGCATCGTCAAGTCGCTCAAGATCGTCGTCGGCTCGTTCTCGATCGCGGCGAAGGCCTTCCGCCACGGCGAGGGCGAGGGCCTCGAGCGGACCGACCGTGACATGGCGATCGTGAAGATTCTCGCGGGCGTGGTCGTATCGGCGCTGGCGGTCGCGATCTTTCTCGGCAACCTGGGCGCGACGGCCGTCGCGGCGCTCATCGGCCTCGCCCTGACGTTGGTGTTCTCCTTCTTCTTCACGTCGGTCGCCGCGAACGCGATCGCCACGACGGCGCGCAATCCCGTGTCCGGCATGACGATGCTGACGATCATCATCTCCTCCGTGGTGCTCCTCGAGTTCGGCGTCTCCGGGCGGACGGGCATGTTCTTCGTCATGGCGATCGCCGGAATGGTCTGCACCGCGCTCTCGGTGTCGGGTCAGACGATCACCGACTTGAAGACCGGATACTGGCTGGGCTCGACGCCGGCGGCGCAGGAACGGACCAAGTTCTACGGCGTCATCGTGTCGTCGGTGGTCGTGGGCCTCGTCATCGTCGCGCTCGCGCGGACGTTCCAGTTCGGCGAGGCCGCGCCTGGAGACACGCGCCAGGTGCTCGCCTCGCCGCAGGCTTCGATCATGAAGGCCCTCGTCGAGGGCTTCATGAGCCGGCAGCCGGTGGCCTACGTGCTCTTCGGCGCGGGCGCGATGATCGCCGTCGTCATGGAGATGCTGCGCATCCCGGCGCTGACGTTCGCGCTCGGGATGTACCTGCCCCTCGAGTTGAACACCCCCGCGCTCGTCGGAGGAGCGCTCTCCCACTTCATCGCCCGGCGCTCGGAGAAGGCGGGCGGCGAGGAGGGCCGGACCATGCGCGAGCGCGCCGTCATCATCGCGTCGGGCCTGATGGCCGGAGGTGCGCTCGGCGGGGTCTTCGGCGCGGCACTGCGCCTCTTCGGATGGTACCGGGAGGACCGGATCCGGCTTCCCTTCTACGACAACGACCCCGTTTCGCAGCTGGTGAGCGCGGTCATGTTCATCGGACTCTGTCTCTATCTGTGGTTCGGCGCCATGAAGCGGGAGAAACCTGTCTGATGGATCGGCTCGCGAGTCTGACCGCGAACGCCCTTGTCGGAATCGACACGCTCTGGGGCGGGGACGTGATGAACCCGTCGGGAACCGCGCGCGCCGTCGTGGACTCCTGGTTCTCGGATGAACCGCTTCCCGAGGCCTACACGCACGCGGCGGCACAGAGCGTGCGCCGCAGCGGGGGAGTCGGAGCGAAGGAGCCCGACCGCCAGGGCGTCGAGGCGTATCTGGCGGCCGTGGATGTGAAGGGCGCGATCGACGCGCTGGCCGTGGAGAGCAAGTCTCTCCCGGGGAGGCGCCGCGCCTTCTTCGAGGGCCTGGGCGAGTGTCTGTCGGTCATGTGGGACCTCTCGATGGAGATTCTGGGCCTCGGCGCTGCCGTGCCATACGAACGGTGCGTGGTCGCCGCGACCGGGAGTCCACCCGAGCCATCGCGGCCCGAGGAGACGCGCCGGCGTGTGGCGGAGCTCCTGGCGAAAGCCGGCCATCCGTCGCGCGGATCCGACGAGCTGCTGCGGGCGGTCGACGCCTGGCGCTCGGAACGCATGGTGCCGGCCAAGTCCATCGCCGCGCTCGCGGACGCCTTCATCGCACAATTCGACGCGGAAACGAGCCGGCGCCTGGCCCCGCTGCTGCCCCCGGACCTGCGCGAGGTCCCTCGTTCGAACATGAAGTTCGTGCCGATCCAGGACGCCTGGTTCTCCGGCTTCATGAACTATGTCGGGCGCGCCCGAAAGCCCGACGGTTCGCCGGAGTACGAGGCGACGTACGAGATCAACGCGTCTCTCCAGATCTCGGTGCCGGAGTTCGAGCAGCTCGTCGCCCACGAGGTCGTGCCGGGCCACGTCACGACGGCGGCCCTGTTGCAGGGGCTGTACGTGCGCGGCCGGATCGGATTCGAGGGCACGGTTCTGGCCATGAACACGCGGTACGGCACGCTGGCGGAGGGCATCGGCAACAATGCGGTCTTGATCGCGATGGGCCTGACCGAGGTCGAGCAGGTCGCCGACCCCGATCTCCAGATCGGCCTCTGGCTCGCGCACCTGCAAGACGACGCGAAGAACCAGTCCTCGTACCTGACCTGGAACGATGGGCTCTCGCAGCCGGAGGTCGCCGCGGCGCTGCGGCGCGACTTCCTCGTCTCCGAGGAACGTGCCGGCAAGCTGTCGGGAGCGTGGGGAGGGCACCCGCTCTTCGGCAGGATGAACCTTCCGGCATACCGGGCCGGTACGAAGGTCGTCGCGGACCTGCGCCGCCGCTACCCGGACGCGAAGGTGCTGCCCGCGCTCTATGGCTGTGCCGGTCTCGTCGACATCGTCACGCTCGGCCAGGCCGTCCGCGAATCGGCGTAGATCGGTCCCGAGCCTCCCTGCGGACGGTCAGGGCCGATCGAGCCCGCGGTCGTCCCAGGACACGGGATCCTCGCGCGGCTCGAGGTGCGTGAAGACGTGCGCGCCCGGGAGCTTGCCGCGCACGGCGGCCTCGATCGCCTCGGAGAGGTCGTGGCCCCGCTGGATGGTCCAGTCGCCCGGCATGAGAATGTGCATCGAGACGAAGCGGCGGGTTCCGGCGATGCGCGTGCGGATGGCGTGAAAGAGGATGCCCTGCTCCTGGAATGGAACGAGGGCGGCCGTGACCTCGCGCCGCTCGGGCTCGGGCAGCGCCGTGTCGAGCAGGGCGAGGCCCGTTTCGCGCACGAGCTTCCAGCCGGTCCAGACGATGTTCACGGCGACCGCAAAGGCGATGAGGGGGTCCAGGCGCAACCATCCCGTGCAGGGCGACGAGCCCGATCCCTGCGATCACGCCGACCGACGTCCAGACGTCGGTCAGCAGGTGGTGTGCGTCGGCGCGCAGCGTGATCGAGCGCAGGCGATTGCCGGCCCGAAAGAGGACCAATGCAACGGCCCCGTTGATGGCGGAGGCGGCGGCCGCCACCGCGACTCCGGTCCACGCGTCGGTGATCGGCGCCGGGCTCTGCCACCGCTCCCACGCCGCGATCACGATCCCGAAGGCTGCCGCGAGGATCAGGAAGCCCTCGGCTCCGCTGGCGAAGTACTCGGCCTTGGAGTAGCCGAAGTCGTGCGTCGGGTCGGGCGGCCTCTCGGCCACGGTGAGCGCCCAGAGCGCGATGAGCGCGGCCGCGAGATTCACCACGGACTCGGCCGCGTCCGAGAGAAGCCCGACCGAGCCGGTCAGCTTCCAGGCGGCCGTCTTGAGCGCGATCGTGACCACGGCGGCCGCGATCGAGAGGCCCGCGTAGAAACGGGCGGACCTCCCCGGCGCCCCGGTCATCGGCCGGCTTCGCGGTCGACGGCGTCGAGAGCGGCGCGGTAGATCTGCTCGGCGTCCTCGCGGCTGTTGCCGATCGCGGTCAGCCCCACCTTGCCGTACTGCGAAAGCGCGCCGATCATGTGGAAGAGCACCCCCGTCCGGTCCCTGGTTGTAGTGCAGCCGGTTCATCGTCGTGATGTCGAACAGCTCCTCCGGGGAGAGGCCGCGGTAGCCTCGTACTGGAGGTTGTCGGTCGAGCGGTAGAACTTCGGCGCGCCGTCGGGACTGACGGAACAGCCCCCGAGGTCGAGGTCCAGGCGCCTCCGTCCGATCAGGAATCGAAGCGCGAGGAAGGGGTGCGTGGTGCCTCCCATCCGGAGGTTGATCTCCAGGGGTGCGAGGGCCCACGCGCTCTGCCGAGTCCGCTGCGCCGAGGCGAGGAAGTCGACGCCGAAGCGGCTGACCACGCCCTTGCTCGCGAGCACCTGGCCGATCTTGAGCCCCGCCTCCTGGACCAGCGACCGGTAGCCGTCGGCGGCCGGGAAGCGGCAGCCCTGGTAGACCTGGTCGTCGAGGCCGCCCAGCACCTGGTCGTGGGTGGAGAGCAGCATCGTCTCTCCGGTGGGGATGACCCGGAGCTGGGCGGTCGGCGAGGTGGCCTCGCGCCGGGGACGAACTCCTCGACCACCCCCCCATCTTCGCGAGCTTCCCCGGGAACCGCTCGGGGCTCTCGGCCGCGACCGAGAACGTCATCCGGTCCAGCGAGCGGCGGATGCCGTCCGGCTGCGAGGTCGTCGGATACTCGACGATCGCGTTTCCCTCACCGGAGAACCCCTCGTCGAGCTTGACCACTGCGCGGCGAAGGCCCGGCCGCGCTCCGCTGCAGCTCTCCGAGCGCCTTCTCCACCTCGGTCCCGGTCCGGACGTCCTCGAACCCGGCCGGCATCGGCACGCCTGCCTCGCGAAACACCTTCCGGCTCCCGGACTTGGTCCCGAGATGGCACAGCGCCGGGTCGAGCCCGTTCATCGGGATGCCGAGCAGCACCGACAGCGTGCGCTCCAGGGGCGTCCCGTTGAAGACGGTGAGGTAGGCGCGCTACGGATCCAGGACGCCGAGCGGATCCGCTGGATGAGCCGGGGCCGGTCGAGGACCTTCTCCGCTCAGCGGAGCGAGGAGCCGTCGTAGGCCGAGAGCATCGTCAGCCGCGTCGCGGGCATGGCTGGCCGGCACGCCGGCGAGGAACTGGAGGTAGTACTCGAGCAGCATCGGGTGGACCGGCTGCGACGTCACGTAGACCATCCGGGCGCGCGGATTGCGCAGGCGGATGAGCAGGAACAGCAGCCGCTCCTCGTAGAAGTTCGCGCCGCGAAGCTTCTACAGCTCGGCCTGGTCGAGCGTCAGCGAGGGGATCACGACCGACGTGTACTGCGCCTCCTCGCGCGCCGAGAGCGCGTTCCAGAGCGCGTCGAGCCGGGGCTGGAGGCGCGCGAACTCGGCGAGTTCCTGCTCCGGAGTCAGGTCCCGGGCAAACGGCGGCTTTGGAATCACGGCGGGATCTTAGTCCGCCGGGGAGGGGACGCGTGATGCGATCGACTCAGCATAGACTCCCGCCCGTGCCACGGGAGCGCCACGACCGCGGGGATCTCAAGGCGATCGCCCGGCGGGCCATGGTCGAGAAGGGCCTGGAACCAGATTTCTCGCGCGACGCCCTCTCCGAGCTCGACCGAATCCACGGCGCGGTGGCGGCCGCTGGCCCGGGTGTCTGCGACATGCGCCAGGCCCTCTGGGTCTCGATCGACAACGACGACTCGCGCGACCTCGACCAGCTCACGGTCGCCGAGCCGCTGGGCGGACGGCGACCGTGAAGATCCTCGTCGCGATCGCCGACGTCGACGCCCTCGTCGCGAAGGGCTCGGCGATCGACGCTCACGCGCGCGCCAACACGACCTCGGTCTACACGGCGGCCGAGATCTTTCCCGATGCTGCCCGGAAAGGCTCTCGACCGACCTGACGTCGCTGGCCGAGGGCGAGGATCGGCTCGCGGTCGTCATCGAGATGACGGTCGACGCCGGACGGGAGTCGTGCATCGGCTCCGACGTCTACCGCGCGGCCGTGCGCAACCGCGCGAAGCTCGCCTACAACAGCGTCGCCGCGTGGCTCGACGGCAGGGCGCCGCTGCCCGAGACGGCCCACTCGGTCGCCGGGCGTGGCCGGAGCAGCTGCGCCTCCAGGACCGCGTCGCGCAGACGCTGCGCGAGCGGCGACACGAGCACGGCGCGCTCGACCTCGAGACGATCGAGCCGCGTGCCGTGTTCGACGGCGACGGATCGTCGACCTGCGGGTCCAGACGAGAAGAACCGCGCGCGACGAGCTGATCGAGGACTTCATGATCGCGGCCAACGGCGTGACCGCGCGCTTCCTCGCGGCGCAAGGGGTTGCCGTCGTTGCGCCGCGTGCTGCGCTCGCCGGAGCGCTGGGACCGCATCGTCGACGTCGCCGCCGAGCAGGGGCGAACGGCTGCCGGCCGAGCCGGACGCCCGGGCGCTCGAGGCGTTCCTCGCGAAGCGGACGCGGAGCCGATCCGCTGCGCTTCCCGGACCTCTCGCTCGTCAGTCGTCAAGCTGATGGGCGCGGGCGAGTACGTCGTCGAGCTGCCGGGCGCCGCGCCGCACGGGCACTTCGGGCTCGCGGTGCGCGACTACACGCACTCGACCGCGCCGAACCGGCGCTTCCCGGACCTCATCACGCAGCGCCTCGCTGAAGGCGGCGCTCGCCGGCGAGCGCGACGCCGTATCACGCCGGCGAGCTCGGACGCCCTGGCCGCGCACTGCACGGAGCAGGAGGACGACGCCGACAAGGTCGAGCGCCAGGTGCGGAAGTCCGCCGCGGCGCTGCTGCTCGAGCGACGCGTCGGCGAGCGCTTCGACGGCGATCGTCACCGGCGCCTCGGAGAAGGGCACCTGGGTCCGCATCTTCGAGCCGCCGGTCGAGGGCAAGCTCGTCCACGGCTTCGACGGCCTCGACGTCGGCGACCGGTGCGCGTCAAGCTCGTCGCGCACCGACGTCGAGCGCGGCTTCATCGATTTCGTCCGGGTCGGATAGAGTCTTGGCTCGAATGGGAGGAGTGCATGAGCCTCTCCGGCGTTCGAGTTCTGGCCGCCGTCTGCGGGATGTTCTTCGTTGTCCGGATCGGAGCTGCTGAAATGGCCAACCCGCCGACGGCCGAGGAGGCGACGAAATTCGTCGACGAGGCCGAGCAGACGCTGCTGACGCTTTGGATCAACGCTGGCCGCGCCGATTGGGTGAAGTCTACCTACATCACGGACGATACGGAGATCCTGGCGGCGCAGGCCAACGAGAAGGCGATTGCGGCCGGTGTCCGTTACGCCAAGCAGGCCACGCGTTTCGACCGACTGAAGCTGTCCGGGGAGACGGCACGCAAGCTGAGACTCCTGAAGCTCTCGCTGACTCTCGCGGCGCCCGCGGACCCGCGCGAGTCCGCGGAGCTGACGCGCATCGCGGCGGCCATGGAAGGCGCATACGGCAAGGGCAAGTACTGCCCGACGGAGGACCAGTGTCTCGATCTGGAAGACATCAGCAGGATCATGTCGCGCTCACGCGACGCGAAGGAGCTGCTGGATCTCTGGGCCGGCTGGCACGCGATCGCGCGCCCCATCAAGAAGAACTTCGTGCGTTACGTCGAGCTTGCCAACAGGGGGGCCCGCGAGCTCGGCTTCCAGGATACCGGTGCCATGTGGCGGTCGAAGTACGACATGACGCCCGAGGCGTTTGCCGCCGAGCTCGACCGGCTCTGGGACCAGGTTCGCCCGCTCTACGTCTCGCTCCACGCCTACGTCCGCTGGAAGCTGCGGGAGAAGTACGGGGATGCGGTGCCTGCGAACGGGCCGATCCCGGCGCATCTTCTCGGCAACATGTGGGCGCAGACCTGGGACAACATCTACCCGCTCGTCGCGCCGAAGGACGCCGATCCCGGCTACGACCTGACTCAGATCCTGAAGGCGCGCAACACCGACCACATCCAGATGGTCAAGTACGGCGAGGGCTTCTTCACCTCCCTCGGCTTCGACCCGCTGCCGAAGACCTTCTGGGAGCGCTCGATGCTCGTCAAGCCGAGGGACCGGGAGGTCGTCTGCCACGCGAGCGCCTGGGACATCGACTATGTGGACGACCTGCGGATCAAGATGTGCATCGACATCACGGGCGAAGACTTCGGCACGATCCACCACGAGCTCGGCCACAGTTTCTACCAGCGGGCCTACGACAAGCAGCCGCCGCTCTTCCGCGATAGCGCCAACGACGGCTTCCACGAGGCGGTGGGGGATACGATCGCCCTGTCGATCACCCCGGAGTACCTGGTGAAACTCGGGTTCATCCCGACGGCTCCGGATACCTCGAAGGACATCGGGTTGCTCCTCGCGAAGGCGCTCGAAAAGGTGGCCTTCCTTCCGTTTGGACTGCTGATCGACCAGTATCGCTGGAAGGTGTTTTCCGGCGAGATCACACCCGCCGACTACAACAAGGCCTGGTGGGCGCTTCGCTTGAGGTACCAGGGTGTGGCGCCCGGGTCCGCGCGAAGCGAGGAGGACTTCGATCCGGCGGCCAAGTACCACGTCGCGGCCAACGTTCCCTACACGCGCTACTTTCTGGCCGACATCCTGCAGTTTCAGTTCCACCGCGCCCTGTCCAAGACGGCGGGCTGCAACGGACCCTTGAACCGCTGCTCGATCTACGGAAGCCGGGAGGCGGGCCGCCGGTTGAGCGACATGCTCTCGATGGGCTGCTCGAAGCCGTGGCCCGACGCGCTCGAAGCGATGACCGGCCAGACGCAGATGGACGCGACGGCGATTCGCGACTACTTCGCGCCGCTGCAGAAATGGCTGGACGAGCAGAACAAGGGAAAGCCCGTGGGGTGGTGAGGGGCGGGGCGCAGCCCCGCTGTCATGCTCCCTTCCTGTCATCCCGATCCCTTTCGAGTCGAGGCGTGGCCAAGAAAGGGATTCCTCGTCGCGGCCCTCCTCGGAATGACAAGGGAGCCGCGCTCCCGGGATGACACGGGAGCGGCAGCCCGGCGGGGTGACGGGCGGCCCTGCATGTCATCCCGAGCGGAGCGAGGGATCCCTCTTGAGCCGAGGTGCGGCTGAGCCTGTCAGTACCGCATCCGCACCAGGGTCGCCGTGCCATCCCCTTTCGGTACGACGATGAAAATGTTGTCGTACTCGTCCGAGGCAATCTTGAAGTCGCCCGGGCAGCCGAGGTTCTTCAGGAGCTCGGGGAGCGTGTTCGTGTGTCCGGCGACGAGCACGATGTCACCGGCATTGTCCTTGCGGAGCTTCTCGACGAACTGCTTCAAATCCTGCGGCCGGCTCATGCTGACGCCCTTGTCGTAGATCTGCACGGTCAACCCGAGAGAGTCGGCGAGAGGCTGCACGGTGCCTCGCGTACGCTCGGTGTCGGTCGAGTAGATCGCCTTGACGCCCGCGTCCTTCAGCATGGCAGCCAGGCGTGCCGCCCTCGCGTGGCCCGCCTCGGTAAGCCTCTCGTCGGTTTCCGAGAATTTCTCTCCATGACGCACCAGGATGACGGCCTTCTGGGCCGCCGCGGGCGACGCGATCGCAAGAGCGAGGCAGGCAGAGAAGAGCAGGGCGACAGATCGATGTTTCATGGCGGGAGCCTATCGCCGGCAGCACTGGACGAAGATTCTCAAAAACGAAAGCCCCCCCTCGGCCGTCCAAGGAAGCGGGAGACGGTTCCGGTACGATCGGGAGGGCAACGATCCTGCTCGCGATAACTATCGCACTGAATGCAAAGGAGTTGGCCCTGATCGGGACGGACAACCGGAACCTGGATACGGAGCTTCTGGAGGGATGCCGCCAGGGCAACATGGCGGCCTTCGAGCGGCTCTACAGGGAACACGGGGATCGGATGAAGTCGATCGCGATGAACCTGGTTCGCAACGCCGCCGACGCGGAGGACGCGGTCCAGGACGCGTTTCTCAAGATCTACCGGGGCGCCTCCGGATTTCGCGGGGGTTCGGCGTTCTCGACCTGGATCTACCGGATTCTCGTGAACGCCTGCTACGACCTGATGCGCAAGAGCCAGCGCCGCGCCGAGGGCCCTCTGCCCGCCGAGGTGGCGTTTGCGGCGGGGACGGGCGCCGACCATCCGCTGCGACTCTCTCTCGAGGTCGCCGTCGGCCGTCTCGCGCCACGCGAGCGCGCGGCATTCCTGCTCTGCGAGGTCGAGGGCTTTTCACACCGCGAGGCCGGCGAGATCCTCGAGGTCAACGAGAACGCTTCCCGCACGCTCCTCTTCCGCGCGAAGCGCCGGTTGCAGCAGGAGCTGAGAGCGGCACGGGCGTTCGCCGGGACGGAGGCTTCGTGAGGGCGGACTGTCGCGATCTCGAGAAGGCGCTCTCCGGAAGGGATGTCGCCCTGCGCGAGGCCTTCGAGGTGCATGCCGCCTCGTGCTCCGCTTGCGGTCGCGAGCTCGCGCAGTGGCATCAGATCTCCGAGGCAGCGCCCGCCCTGCGCAAGTCTCTCGACTCGCCCGGGCTCTGGCCGCGCCTTCACCAGGCTCTTGCCGAGCAGTCGCAGCGCCCACGTGTCTCGTCGGCCACGCTCCCGGAGCGTTCCCGCCTCTGGTGGCTGCCGCCGGCTTCGATTGCCGCGCTCTTCGTGATTGCGACGGTCGGGGTCTGGGTCTTCCGCAACAGCGGAGGCCGCGACCCGCTGTCCGAGCACTGGAGGACGACGAAGGCCCCGCTGCTGACCGAGCAGGCCGTCGACGAGGTCGAGGTCGCGGAGAAGACCTACCTCGCTTCGATCGAGAAGCTGTCGGCGCTCGCCGAGCCCCGGCTGGCGGGCGCTTCCTCGCCGGTCCTCGTCAATTACCGGGAGAAGCTCGATGTCCTCGATTCCACGATCGCGGAGCTGCGCAGCTCCATCGACCAGAACCGCTTCAACACGCATCTGCGGCGGGAGCTCCTCGCGGTCTACCAGGAGAAGCAGCGCACCCTGCAGCAATTGATGAAAGAGGCCCAATCATGACCCGCACCCGCATCCGCCCCATCGCCGCGGCAGCGGCGCTCGGTTTCCTGCTTGCGCGGGCGCTCCCCGCGACGGAGACGCCGCCCCGCGAGGGTTACGAGCGCGATTTTCAGAAGACGGTCGCCGTTGCATCCGGGCAGCGCCTGGAGGTCGACCACAGCCAGGGCAGCGTGCGCGTCCAGACGGACAAGGTCGCCGCGGTCCGCATCCTTGCGCGGATCCGGGTGTCGTCGTCCGATGAGGCGGAGGCCAGGAAATTCGGCGAAGCGATCGCGATCCTCGTGGAGGAGACGGGCTCTGCGATCTCCGTGCGAACGAGGTACCCCGAAAAGCACTGGAGCTTTTCGGCGGGCGGACACGTGTCGTTCTCGGTCGACTACGAGATCCGGATGCCCGAGTCGACGCCGCTGTCCGTGCGCAACAAGTTCGGCGACGTCTCCGTGGACGGGCTGAAGGCTGCGGGCGTGATCGCCAACGCCAACGGAAAGGTCACGTTCCGGGACGGCCGCGGCGCCCAGAAGCTCGAGAACACTTTCGGTTCGATCGAGGTCCTGCGCAACGCCGGCGACGTCGATGTCTCCGGCTCCAATGGATCGGTTTCGGCGGAACAGATCGAAGGAGCGCTCACGGTCCGCAACCGTTTCGGCCCGGTCACCGCGAGGGGCACGCGGGGCCCCGTGACCGTCACCGCATCCAATGGCGACGTCGTCCTCGACACGGCGGGCGGCGCCGCGAACGTCACGGGGTCCTTCGGCCGCATCGACGTCCGCAACGTCTCCGGGGCGCTCGAACTGCGCAACTCCAACGGCGAGGTCGTGATCACGAAGGTCTCGGGGGCCATCCGGGCGAAAAACTCGTTCGGTGCCGTCCAGCTTTCGGATGCAGGCGCACAGATCGACGTCGAGAACTCGAACGGGGCGATTCGTGTGCGCGACATCAAGGGGGCGGCGAACCTCAAGACGAGCTTTGCCGAGATCGATGCGACGGGGATCCCCGGCGCTGCGACCGTCGTGAACAGCAACGGTCCGGTCACGCTCGTGGACGTGGGGGGGGCGGTGAACGTCACGGGCTCCTTCGGAAAGGTTTCCGTGACGAAGACGAAGCAGGGCGTCAGGATCGTGAGCTCGAACAGCGCCGCGTCCGTGACGGACATCGGCGGCTCGGCCTTCGTCAAGACGAGCTTTGGCCTCGTCGAGGCGACGCGCGTGGACGCCGACCTCACGGTCGAGAACTCGAACGGCGCGGTCAAGGCGACGTCGGTCAGGGGCGGCGCCAGCGTGCGGACCTCGTTCGGATCGGTCACGCTGGACGGAATCGGGGGCAGGATCGAGGTCGACAACCAGAACGGCGCCATCGACGTGCGCGTGACGGGGTCCGGCAAGTGCAGCCCGGTGTCCCTCAAGAGTTCCTTCGGCCCGATTCGCCTCTTCCTCGCCGACGGTGGCGGCTACACCGTCAGCGCCCGGACGTCCTTCGGCAAGATTCGAACCGAGCTGCCCCTGACGATCAGCGGCTCCCTGTCGAGCGAGTCCTTGAGCGGCCGCATCGGAGACGGCGCCTGCGAGCTCACGCTCGTCGACTCGAACGGCAACGTCGAGCTGCTCAAAGGGAAATAGGGGCGGGACCGCGCGAGGAGGGTCGCGCGGCCCCGACCGAGCCCGCCGACGCCTAACAGGTCGAGCCGGGCGCCAGGAATCCGAGGGTCTGCGGCGTGAAGTTGCCGATCAGAGGCAGCACGGTGGGCAGGTTGCCCGCCGAGACGCCGAACCAGCGCGCCAGGGTGGCGGCGTATTGCTCGACCGAGGTCGTCGGGATCCAACGGCCGCGATCGTACTGCGAGACGTCGTCTCCTCCGCCGATGACGAGCTCGGGGAAGATCTGGCCCTTCGAGCACGGCATGCCGTAGATGTTGCCGCCGAGCAGGGCGCCGGAGCCGCCCATGACGAACTGGTGGTTTCCCCAACCGTGGTCGCTGCCAGCCGAGGAATCGCCGGAGGGCTGGAGCGTGCGCCCGAAGTCCGAGAGCGTGAAGGTCATGACGCGATCGGCGATGCCGAGCTCCTCGGTCGCCTTGTAGAACGCATCCATCGCCTGGGAGAGCTCGACGAAGCGGTCGGCCTGGTCCGCGATCTGGTCCTGGTGCGTATCGTAGCCGCCCTGCTCCACGTAGAAGATCTGGCGATTGAGGGAAAGCTGCGGCGACGAGAGGTTCAGTTTCATGACCTTGGCGACCTGCTGGAGCTGCGAGCCGAGGTCGGTCGCCGGAAAGATCGTCGTCAACGTCGGATCCACGGACAGCGCGGCGCTGATGTCGACGGCCTGCTGCGTCGTCTGGCTCGCGGAGGCGATGAGAGTCGCCGTGTTGTCGATCGTGCGGGCGTAGTCCATCGCGTTCTTGCGGGCCACGTCGTCCGGGTTGCCGTAGAAGCCGTTCAAGACGAGCACCTGATCGAGCGCGCCGGTGTCGATCGCGAGGGGCCTCTGCCCGACGCCGACGCAGAAGGTCGTCGCTCCGGAGATGGTCGTGACGGTCGGGAAGCCCGAGCCGTTGTTGCAGGTGACGACGGCATCGCCCGCGCGCCCGCCCCAGCCGGTCGAAATCCGCTGGTCCCCGCGGCCCGACTGCCAGCAGTCGACCTGGTCGGAGTGTGAGAAGAGGGAATAGGGAGTGGGTTTAGAGTCGATGTTCGACTGGGTCACCGGAACGACGAGCGGCCCGACGTTCGAGACGATGGCCAGCTGGTTCGAGTTGAAGCGAGCGGCGAGCTCCGAGAGGCTCGGATGGAGCCCGAAGGTTCGTCCGGGCAGGTTGGGCGCCGGGTTGATCGCAGCGAGGCTCCCCGACGGAATGTTGAGGCCCGAAGAGACTGGCCGGGCCTTCAGGTAATCGGGATAGTAGGTCCCGTCGCTGGGCACGACCATGTTGTTTCCGTCGTTGCCGCCCTGCAGGAAGATGCAGACGAGGGCCCGGTAGTCGCTCGGGGCCGAAGGCCTCGCGTACAGGTTCATGAGGCCGAGCTTCTTCAGGCTCGCCTGCGCGGCGGCGGCCGAGAGCCCTGCGCAGGTCGTCCGAACGAGGAATTCCCTTCGGGACTGTTTCATGGCTTACCTCTGTACCTGGTACTGCGACGCGACGCCGACGAGATACAGCGCCTGGTAGGCGCGATCGAGGGAGCCCGAGGCGCCGATCGCGGTGACGGCATTGACGATCGAGGTGCGCAGATCGCTCGACATGGTTCCGTGCAGAAGAAGGCGGTTGAGCCGATCCACGAGATTCGCCGGGTTTGCCGCCAGGCGCTGCAGCTCCGAGAAGTCGAGCGAGGTGCCGTTGGGCGTGTCGTTGCCCGGGTCGGCGGCGTCTCCGCCCCAGAACGTCATCTGGTTGATGAAGTTTGCGCGCTTCAACGAGGTCTGCGTGTTCATGACCCCGAACTCGGGGCCGAGCACGCCCGGCGCTCCGGGCGCGCCGTAGAACTGCGGGAAGTAGCTGAAGACCGTCGGCGGCTTCCAGACCTTCTGACCCATCTCCCGCGCGTAGGGCTCGAGATTCCCGTCGCTCTGGGTGCTGCGGTCCTCCGACATCGCGTTGAACGCCCTCAAGACGTTGGTCATGTAGAGCGTCGGCTCCTTCAGGTGGCCGTAGCTCGGGTCGCTCGGCTCCGTGCGCGCCTCGGGATCGAGGAGGATCGCCTTGACGACCGCCCAGAGGCTTCCGCGCACGCCCGTGCCGTCGTTGTTGAAGAAGCCCGCCACGCGCTCCACGTAGGCTGGCGAGGGGTTCGACGTCACGAGGCTGTGGATGAGCTCGCGCGCCAGGTACGGCCCCACGTTGGGATGGTTGAAAACGGCGTCGATCGCCATGTTGAGGTCCTGGGTGCCCGTCTGCCCGGGCGGCACCATGGTCGGGTTCGAGAGGAAGCCGTTGCCGAAGAGCGTCTTGGCCTTCTTGTCGTGCAGGGTGTCGTCGTAGGACATGGGGCTCGCCCAGTTGTCGCAGTCTTCGGTGCCGTTGGGCGCCGGGCAGGGCGCCTGATCGATGAACCACCCGGTGTAGACGAGCTTGAACTGGTCGATCACGGACTGGTCGTACGATGGCTTGGGGCCGTTGGCGTCGTTCTGGGTAGTGCCGTCCTGGTTGAGGAGCTCGGTGCCGATCGAGAAGAGCTGCATGATCTCGCGGGCGTAGTTCTCGTTCGGGTCGTACTTGGTCGAAGTATCCATGTTGAGGAAATCGCCCATGGCCGGGTTCAGGGTGACGTTGTAGAGAATGTCCCGGTAGTTGCCGAAGGCGTTCTGCGTGAGCAGCCGGATGTACGGTGCGAACTGGTACGGGTAGGGAATCGTCTCCTCCGAAACGACGACCACCTTGTGGAGCGCCCAGGTGATCCGCTGGCGCAGTTGATCAGGGCCATAGAGCGCGTTGACGAAGAAGCCCCGCTGGAGCGGATAGGAGGAGTAGTTGTCGCGCCGGCAGACGTCGTCGCAGGAGGCCGGGACGTCCCCCGGCCACAGCGGGAAGCCGGGGTAGAGGGACTCCGGCGCGGAATATTGCGCCGCGAGCCAGGGGACCCTTCCCTGACCGAGCAGGGTGCTGATCGAGAGGTCGGTTGGGCCCCAGGAGGCCTGTTCGAGAAAGCGGGTAGCCTCGGGGCGGTGGAAGGTCGCGTTCATGAAGATGGCCATCTGGCCTCGGGTGACGTTGCTGTTGGGGCAGTAGTTGGCGCCCCCGCAGCCGGCGGTGACCTTGAGGCGGGAGAGCTCCTCGACCCACGGGGCAAAGCCGCTGCTGACGGGGACGTCGGTGAAGAGTCCGACGGCGGCCGGCGGAGCGTAGCCGGAGCCGTGGTAGACCGCGAGCAGGAAGACGGCCATCTGGGCACGCGTGACGGGAGCGTCGGGGCAGAACTTCAGGGGGCTCGTCGAGCAGCCGCCGGTGATGTGCTCGGTGTAGAGCTGTTCGACCCAGTCCGCGGCGAAGGTCGTTCCCGGAATGACGTCGGTGAAGATTCCGACGGCGGCGGGCGGGAAGTAGTCCTTGCCGTGCTCGGCGCGCAGGAGGAAGACGGCCATCTGGGCGCGGGTGATCTGGGAGGAGAGGCAGTAGTTGCCCTGGCCGCAGCCCGAGGTGATGCCGTCGCGGACGAGGGCCTCGACGGAGGCATGGAAGGGGTCGGCCTGGGGGACGTCGCTGAAGTTGGCGAACCAGGCCTGGGGCAGCACGGAGGTGTTCCCGCCGCCGTTGTCCACGATGATGTCGTAGAGGCCGCCGGCCGTGCGAGCGGGCATGGTCACCGTGATCAGAGTCGGGGTCGTGACGACGGCGGAGGCGCTGAGGCCCCCCACCGTCACGGCGGCTCCCGGCAGGAACTGATTGCCGATGATGTACGCGGGACCGCCCGAGGCCGGGCCCGACGTCCCATATACATATGAGGCGCCAAACGTGGTCGCACCCGGGGCCGTGCCCTGGCCGACGAGCAATGCCATGGCCGCAAAAGCGGCGGCCCGCGTGAGACTCGTCCCTTCTCGCATGAGCACCTCGTCTGTGGGGAAGATGGTGAGGAGGGTATGCTCTCCACCCTACCGAAAACGACTGTCCGACTGGTCATTAAAAGGACAGGACGGGTTCAGGCCTGCGGGGAAGAGCCGAGCAGCCCGTCATCCCCGTTGCCGCTCCTCGAGATGACGGGGTGGCAGCAAGTGCGCCAGCCGCCGGTTGGGGTCTACCAGCGGTGGTACGCGGGATGCCCTTCCCGGACTGCCACGAACGAGCCGCGACAGGTCGCGGTGACCTTTCCGTTGGCCTCCAGGGTGGCCTCGACCACGGCGCGGTCGTCCTTCGAATCGACGACTCGGGCGCGCAGCGTGAGCGGCACGCCCATGGGCGTGGGGCGCTTGAGCGTCACGTGGAAGTCGGCCGTCACCGTGCATGGGGGGGAGGTCGTGCCGGAGCGCACCATCAGGTGATGGGCCGCCGTCCAGTTGCTGTGGCAGTCGAGCACCGCCCCGCAGATTCCGCCGTTCAACATCCCCTCGAATGCGAGATGGTGCGGCTCGGGCCGCCAGCGGGCGACCGTCTCGTCCCCCTCGACGAAGCTCTGGATCCGAAGGCCTTTCTCGTTGGCCGGACCACAGCCGAAGCAACGATTGTGCGGAGCGTAGGTCTCCTGGAGGCTCTTCACGGCTCGTCATATTCGCACGTTGCGGGGGAAGTTCGGGAGAGAATAGGCGCCGGAGGTTCCCCATGGGCACCGTGGAAGCGACCAGAACCGAGGATCAGGCGACCGGCTCCTCCGCGCAGCGCGACGCATTGAGCGTCACCGACCGCCGGACCGGGAAGACCTACGAGCTGCCGATCGTCAACGGGACGGTGCGGGCGATGGACCTGCGGCAGATCAAGACTGGTCCCGAGGACTTCGGCCTGATGTCGTACGACCCCGCGTTTCTCAACACGGCCTCCTGCACCAGCCGCATCACCTACATCGACGGCGACAAGGGCATTCTCCGGTACCGCGGCTACCCGATCGACGTGCTGGCGGAGAAGTGCTCGTACCTCGAGGTCGCGTATCTGCTCCTTTACGGCGAGCTTCCGAGCAAGTCGCAGTACGAACAGTGGGTCCACGACATCACCTACCACACGATGATCCATGAGAGCCTCAAGAAGGTGATGGACGCCTTCAACTACGACGCGCACCCGATGGGAATGCTCATCTCGACGGTGGCGGCGATGTCGACGTTCTATCCCGAGGGCCACAACGTGCACGACGCCGTCGTCCGGACGAAACAGGCGCACCGGCTCATCGCGAAGATGCCGACGGTCGCGGCCTTCGCGTACAAGCACAGCATGGGGATGCCGTACGTCTATCCCTCCAACGAGCTCTCGTACAGCGAGAACTTCCTGACGATGCTGTTCAAGACGCCGGCCGAGAACTACAAGCCGAACCCCGCGCTCGTGCGCGCGCTCGACGTCCTCTTCATCCTCCATGCCGACCACGAACAGAACTGCGGCACCAACGCCATGCGCGGCATCGGTTCGGCGCACACGGACCCCTACTCCGCGGTCGCGGGCGCCGCCGCGGCGCTCTACGGGCCGCTCCACGGCGGGGCGAACGAGGAAGTGCTCCGCATGCTCCTGGAGATCGGCTCGATCGCGCGCGTTCCGGCCTTCGTCGAGGAAGTCAAGCAGGGCAAAGGCGCGAAGCGCCTGATGGGGTTCGGGCACCGCGTGTACAAGAACTTCGATCCGCGCGCCAAGATCATCAAGAATATGGCGATGGAGGTCTTCGAGGTGACGGGGCGTAACCCGCTGCTCGACATCGCCCTCGAGCTCGAGCGGATTGCGCTCCAGGACGACTACTTCGTCAAGCGCAAGCTCTACCCGAACGTCGACTTCTACTCCGGCCTCATCTACGAGGCGCTCGGGATCCCGACGGCGGCCTTCACGGTTCTGTTCGCGATCCCGCGGACCTCCGGATGGCTGGCCCAGTGGGAAGAGCTGCTCGAAGACCCCGAGGAGAAGATCGCGCGCCCCCGGCAGGTGTATCTCGGCGAGGGCGAGCGCGCATTCGTTCCGATGGAGAAGCGCTGAGGCCGGCGGGCCTCTGCATCCTCACGGCGTTCGTCGCACTTGCGGCTCCGGCCAGTGGCGTCCCCATCCCGGTGACCGGGGGCGTCGTCGAAGTCACTTTCGCGGGCCGGCCGTCCGGCCTCACTGAGAAGACCCTGCTCGCGTGGGTCGAGAGCGCTGCCCGCGCCGTTGCCTCCTACTACTGCGCTTTTCCCGTCCCGCGAGTGCGGCTGACGATCCACGGCGGAGGCCCGGGCAGGATCTCGAGCGGTCGCACGGAAGGCTCGGGCGCCGAACCGACGATCCAGATTTCGGTGGGCGAAGCGGCCACGGCGGCCGACCTCGACTCCAACTGGGAGCTGGTCCACGAGATGGTGCACCTGGCGTTGCCTTCGATGACCGGCCACGCGTGGATCGAGGAGGGGATCGCCACCTACGTCGAGCCCCTGGTGCGCGCCCGCGCGAATCTGGCGCCCGCGGACGACATCTGGCGCTGGCTTGCCTGGGGCCTGCCGACCGGATTGAAGGGCCTGACACCCGGAGGGCTCGACGGGTCGCGCAGCTGGGCGGCCACGTACTGGGGAGGTGCGCTCTTCTGCTTCTCGGCCGACGTCGCGATCCGGAAGAGGTCGGCCGGGCGCAAGTCGCTCGACGACGCGCTGCGGGGAATCGTGCACTCCGGAGGCAACGTCGGGGTGACCTGGCCGCTTGCCCGTGTGCTCGAGACGGGAGACCGGGCCGTCGGATTCCCCGCGCTCTCGGAGCTCTACGCCCGTATGGCCGGCGCACCCCCGGATGTGGATCTGGCCGGCGTATTCCGGCAGCTCGGCGTACGGGCGTCCGAGTCCGCCGTCTCCTACGACGACGCCGCGCCCCTGGCCTCGATTCGCCGCGGCATCACGACCGGGAAATGAGGCTTTCCAGCTGATGTAGAGTTCACCCCAAGCACACATCGGCGACATGAATTGCGGCATCGGACACTGGCTGGCGCGCCGGGCGGAGATGACGCCCGATCGGACGGCCCTGGTCTTCGGGGACCGGACGTGGACGTACCGGAGCTGGAACGCCGAGGTGCAGCAGGTGCGCCACGCGCTGCGCGACGCGGGCGTGCACGCCGGGGATCGCGTCGCGACGGTCACCTTCAACGAGCCCGAGTTCCTGACCCTCGCCTTCGCCTGCTGGCAGTCCGGAGTCATCCTGGTGCCCCTGAACTTCCGGCTGACCGGGCCCGAGCTCGCGTTCATGCTCAGGGACGCCGGTGTTCACGCGCTCCTCTGCGGGCCGGACTTTCTCGGGACGATCGACGGGATTCGCGGTGGCGTCCCGGTCCGGCGCTACGTGTCGCTCGGTCCGGCGCCGGGATGGACCGCATGGGACGATTGGATCGGGCGGATGCCCGCGGCCGGCTGGCCGCATGCCGTGCGGGACGACGAGGTGGCGCTCATCATGTATACCTCGGGGACGACGGGGCTTCCCAAGGGCGCCATGCTGACCCACGCCAACATCCTGTGGAACAACATCAACGCGATGCACGCCTTCGCGACTGCGGACGATGAGCGCGTTCTGGTCTGCGCGCCGCTCTTCCACATCGGCGGCTTGAACGTCGTCACCCTGCTTGCGGTCCAGCGCGGCGGCACGGTGCACCTGATGCGGAGCTTCGATGCGAAGGGCGTGCTCGACGCGATCGAGAGGTACCGGATCCATTCGATGTTCGGCGTGCCGGCGATGTTCCTCTTCATGAGCCAGCAGCCGGACTTTTCGCGGCGGGACCTCTCGAGTCTGACGCTGCTCATCTGCGGCGGCGCGCCCGTGCCGGAGGCGCTGATCGAGACGTGGGGGCGACGTGGCGTGGACTTCGTGCAGGGGTACGGGTTGACCGAGACGTCGCCCTTCTGCACCCTGCTCCCGCGCGCGGACTTGAAGCGCAAGGTCGGCTCGGCCGGCGTGGCGCCGATGTTCACGGAAGTCCGGCTCGTGGATGCCGAGAACCGGCCGGTGCCTCTTGGCGAACGGGGCGAAATCGCCGTCCGGGGGCCCAACGTCATGAAGGGCTACTGGAACCGCTCGGAGGCGACTGCCGAGGCGATCGACGCAGAGGGATGGTTCCATACGGGCGACATCGGCCGACAGGACGACGAGGGGTACTTCTACGTCCTCGACCGCAAGAAGGACATGGTCATCACGGGCGGCGAGAACGTGTATCCGGCCGAGGTCGAGTCCGTGCTCTACGAGGTGCCCGAGGTTGCCGAGGCCGGTGTCATCGGCCTTCCCGACGAGAAGTGGGGCGAACGGGTCGTCGCCGTCGTGGTACGCAAGCCCGGCGCGTCCCTGTCGGCCGAGGACATCGTCGCCTTTGCCTGCGGCCGCCTTGCGCGCTACAAGGTGCCCCGGCAGGTCGAGTTCGTCGCGGCGCTGCCGCGCAACGCCCAGGGGAAGGTCTTGAAGCGCGTCCTGCGCGAGCAGTTCACGAATGCCGGCGCAGCCGTGGGAGCGAAGGTCGGATGAGCGCGCTCCCGGGCGCCCCCGCGAAGCCGCCCGTGCGCCGCTGGACCGCAGTGGGCCTGGCGATTGCCCTGTTCGGGATGCCCCTCGTCGTGGGGCTGTTCAACGCTCTCGAGATCCCGGTGACCACGCCCAACGTCCTCCTGCGGGAGATCGCGGTGTTCGCCTGTGCGGGAGCGCTCGCGCTCGTCATTCGACGCAAGGAGCGCCTGGGGTGGGACTCGGTCGGCCTGCAGCGGCCCCGCCTCGGGCAGACGGCGCTCTGGGCGGCGATCACGCTGGTCGCCGTCGCCGCCGCGCTGGCCCTCGCCCTGGGCGTCTGCGCCCTGTGCGGCTGGAAGCTCGGAAACTCCAGCTCCGCCAGGGCATTCGAAGCCCTGCCCCTGTGGGTTGTCTTCTTCGTCGTGCTTCGCGCCGGGTTCGTCGAGGAGTTCTTCTATCGGGGCTACGCCCTCGAGCGGATGAAGGCCATCACCGGGAACCGGCTCGTCGCGGTCGGCCTTCCGTTGTTTCTCTTCGCCGTGTTCCACTACCGGCAGGGCTGGGCCGGGATCACGGTCGCGCTCTTCACCGGTGCGGCGCTGACCGCGATGTACCTCTGGAAGCGCAATCTCTGGGCCACGATCGTGCCGCATTTCCTGGTCGACCTCATCCCGAACGTCCTCGTGCCGCTCGTCGCAGCGGCCATGCCTCACAAGTAGAAGGAGATCGGCCATGAGCGAGCATCCTCGCGACTCCTCTCATTGCCGTGGGATCGGCCTGGCGATCCTGGTGTTCTCGTGCGCGGGTCGGCTCGCCGCGGAGGCGCGGCACCTCCCCAACGGTGTCCCGCTGCGGCCGCTCGCCCTGCGCTTCGAGCCCAACGTCGGACAAACGGATCCGCAGGTACGCTTTCTGTCCGGCAGCGGGAGCGGCGACGTCTTCCTGACGCCGAGCGAGATCGTGCTGAGCCTCCGACAGCCCGAACCCCGAACAGGCGCAGTCGGGAAGAGCGCGGCGGTGCGGCTTCACATTCTGGACGCCAACCCGAATCTCCGAGCCGTCGGACTCGACCCACTGCCCGGACGTACGAACTATTTCATCGGCAACGATCCGAAGAAGTGGCGCACGAACGTGCCCGCGTTTGCGCGGGTGAGGTACACAGACGTGTATCCCGGGATCGACCTCGTTGCCTACGGGAACGACGGGACTCTCGAGTACGACTTTGAGGTCTCTCCGGGCGCGGACCCCAGGCAGATCGCGATGTCCGTCGAAGGGGCCGACCAGGTCGCCCTGGATGGGGGCGGCGATCTCGTGCTCCGCACGGCTCTCGGCGAAATTCGGCAGCGCGCCCCGCGCATCTATCAGCGGGACGACACGGGAACGCACGAGATCGCGGGCGGTTACGTGATGCGGGCGGGCACGGTGGCCTTCACGCTGGCCGCCTACGACGCCGCCAGGCCGCTGGTGATCGATCCCCAGCTGGCGTTCGCGACGTATTTCGGCGGCAGCGCGGAAACCGACATCCACGCGCTCGCGGTCGACGCGGCGGGAGCGATCTACGTCGCCGGAGACACCTACGCGCACGACTTCCCGACGAAGAATCCGCTGCAATCGACGAATGGCCACGGCCAGAGCCTCTCGGCGATCGTGAGCAAGCTCAGTCCGGACGGAGGGTCACTCGTCTATTCGACCTACCTGGGAGGCAGCGGCGACCTCACGCTCGACGCGGCGGTGGGCATCGCTCTGGATTCCACGGGCGCTGCCTACGTGACGGGAAACGCGGGTTCCTCGGACTTCCCGACGAAGAATGCCATCCCGGGAGTGGGTAACGGGATCTTCGTCACCAAGCTCAGCGCGGACGGCGCGAGCCTCGTGTATTCGTCCGTCCTCGGAGGAAGCGCTTTCGACAACCCGAGGGGGATCGTCCTCGATTCTTCCAGCAACGCCTACATCTTACGGCGACACGAAATCGACCGATTTCCCGACGGTCCATCCCACGCAGGCGGCGTCCGGTGGCGGCGGCTACAAAGATGGCTTCTGGTCCGTCATCAGCGCCGACGGATCGCAGCTGCTCTTCTCCACGTACATGGGCGGCAACAACGACGACGACATTCGGTCGTTGGCGGTCCTTCCGACCGGAGACGTCTACGTGACCGGCCAGACTCAGTCGAGCGATTTCGCGGGCAACGACGGTTCCCTGACGAGTTATCATGCGCACTTCAAGCCGGCCGCGGCCGCAACGGGAGAAGGAACACGAGTGCCCGAGGTGGTCTACCCCTTTGTCATTTCAAGCGCAGGGTGTTGGGTGATCCGTATTCGGCGACGTCATATATACCGGTTGAGATTGTGTTCTACATCCTCTACGACCTTCCGGACCCGGAGGAGATAGACCTCGCCGAACATCCCCAGCAAGCGCAAGCGAGCGAGATCGAGGTGTTCGTCTCCTCGGGTTGCGTCCCGGTCCCGCCGAGCACGACGTGCACGGGCAATGCGGCCGTCGTGGTCGCCGACGCGGAGACGTTCGCGATCAAGAGCGTCGTCAATCTGCCAGACACGATTCCCCCGATCACTGCGGCCGTGAAGGACGCCCAGGGAGCCATCTACGCCGTGGGCGCCGCGGGACGCACGAGCGCACCGCCCCTGGTGGCGCCGACCCAATCCGCCAAGGGCGGAGGCGACGACGGATTCGTGATGGTGCTCGCGCCGGTCACCCGCGCGATCGTCTTCTCGACCTACCTGGGCGGCAACGACGACGACGAGCCCAACGGCATCGCGCTCGATCCGCAGGGCAACATCTACGTCGCGGGCCAGACCCAGTCGTCCGACTTTCCGACGAAGAACGCCTTCCAACCCACGGCGCCAGCGCCGAACGGAGCGTCGATCGGAGACGGCAATAGTTTCATCGCGAAGATCTCGAGCGGCGTTGTTCAGCCCGTCGCGCGAGAGCCGGTCGACCCCGTGGCCCCGAGGCAGAATCCGACCCACGCGCTCCCTCCGCGCCCGCAGGACTAGCTAGGGTCCACTCTCGTCCACAGGAAGGTCGAGCTGATCGAGGGCTCCGTTCACGGGGTCGGCAAGCTTCTTCGTGCGCTCGTGAAATCCGTGGACCGAGACGCCGAGCAGGCGCACGGGCCGGCGGCCGGCCTCGGTCTTCCGGAGCAAGGAGACGGCGCGCGACGCGATCTCCTCGGAGGAACGCGTCGAGGGGTCGCGAGTGTCGCCGCGCGTGATCGTCTTGAAGTCGGCGTAGCGCAGCTTGAGGACGACGGTACGCGCGCGAAGGTCCCTCCTCTCCAGATAGGCCGCGGTGCGTCTCGCCAACTCCTGCGACCTCGGACTGGATCTGCGCCGGATCCACCAGATCTTTGGCGTAGGTCTCCTCGCAGCCGACCGACTTGCGCTCCTGGTTGCGGGTTGACGGGCCGCGTCGTCGATGCCGAACGCGAGCCGCCGCAGCGACTCTGCCCAGCTCCCGACCGCGCGCGCGAGCACGTCGGCGGGCGCCCGCGCACGTCGACGAGCCGCTCGATGCCTTCGGCGCGCAGCTTGCCCGCCGTCACCGGTCCGACGCCCCAGAGCGCGTCGACCGGGAGCTTCTGCAGAAACGGCTCCATCCGCTCGGGCGCGATCACGGTCAGGCCGTCGGGCTTCTTCCAGCCCGAGGCGATCTTGGCGAGGAACTTGTTCGGCGCGACGCCGGCCGAGGCGGTGAGGCGGGTCTCCTCCCGGATGCGGTCCTTCAGGCGCCGCGCGACCGTGACGCCGAGCGGCTCGCCCCACGCGTTCTCGGTGACGTCGAGGTACGCCTCGTCGAGCGAGAGCGGCTCGACGAGCGGCGTCACGCTGCGGAAGATCGCGAAGACCTGCTGCGGACACGGCGCCGTACTTCTTGAAGTCGGGGCGCAGGATCACGAGCTCCGGACACAGGCGCACGGCCCGAGCCATGGGGATCGCGGAACGCACTCCATAGGCTCGCGCCTCGTAGCTCGCCGCGGCCACGACGCCGCGGCTCTCCGGTCGGCCGCCCACGACGACGGGTCTGCCCCGCAGCGACGGGTCGTCGCGCTGCTCGACGGACGCATAGAAGGCGTCCATGTCGACGTGGAGGATCTTGCGAACGTCGTGAATCAAGACTGAGGAGTCTAGAAGAGGATTCCCCTGGACTCCAGACCCCGGACGCTAGACCGCTCCTTCGGCTCCCTCGTAATAGTCGAGCCCGGAATGATCCAGCACCTCTTCCCCGACCAGGATCCGCAGCGTGTTGGCGAGCTTCAGGTGCTGGACGAAGAGGTCGTGCTCGGGCCGCAGGTCCGGCCGCGACATGGGCGACTTGAAATAGAAGGACAGCCATTCCTGGATGCCGGAGAGGCCGGCGCGCCGCGCCAGATCGAGGAAGAGCAGCAGGTCGAGGGCGACCGGCGCCGCGAGGATCGAGTCCCGGCACAGGAAGTCGATCTTGATCTGCATCGGCTGCCCGAGCCAGCCAACGATGTCGATGTTGTCCCAGCCCTCCTTCGCGTCCCCGCGGGGCGGGTAGTACTCGATGCGGACCTTGTGGAAGTAGTCGCCGTAGAGCTCGGGGTACAGCTCGGGCTGCAGGATCGCGTCGAGGACCGAGGCCTTGCTAACCTCCTTCGAGCGGAAGGAGCCGGGATCGTCGAGGACCTCGCCGTCGCGGTTGCCGAGGATGTTGGTCGAGAACCAACCCTGCAGGCCGAGCATCCGGGCCTTCAGCCCCGGCGCGATGATCGTCTTCATCAGCGTCTGGCCCGTCTTGAAGTCCTTGCCGGCGATGGGAACGCCCCTGACCCGGGCGAGCTCCATGAGCGCGGGGACGTCGACGGAGAGGTTGGGTGCGCCATTGGCGTACGGCGTGCCGCTGCCGATCGCCGCATACGCATAGATCATGGAGGGCGGGATGTCGGGCGAGTTGTCCTTCAGGCCATTCTCGAAGGAGGTCAGCGTCTCGTGGACGGGCTTCTGCTGGGCGTAGACCTCGGTCGAGCCGCACCAGACCATGACGGCGCGCGCGGCTCCGCTTTCCTTGCGGAAAGCGGCGATGTCGCGCATGAGCTCCTCGGCCAGGTGCATCTTCGTCGCGGCCTTCTTCACGTTCGGCCCGTCGAGATTCTTGACCCATGTGCGCTCGAATACCGCCGGCATCGGGCGAACCGACTCGAGCTCCGCGCGGACGGGGGCGAGCATCTCCTTCGTCAGGACGCCGGCCTTGACCGCGGCCTCGTAGGCGTTGTCGGTGTAGATGTCCCATCCGCCGAAGACGAGGTCGCCGAGGCCCGCCAGGGGCACGAGGTCCTTGACGAGCATGTGGCGCGGTTGCGTGCGCTTTCCGAGGCGCAGTTTCTGCATCTGCGTCACGGAGCCGAAGGGCCGGGCGAGGCCCTTGTGGATCAGGTGTGTCCCCGCGATGAGCGTCGTCGAGACGGCGCCGAGCCCCGGCAGCAATACGGCGAGCCGGCCTTCGGCCGGGGCGATCTTGCGCGCGAGCTCGGGGTAGAACGAGGTGCGGTCGGTCATCAGGCTCCCTTTGCGACGCGATGTTCATTCCAGGCGACAGCCACGGTCGCGAGAAAGAAAACGGGTGTGGCAAAGGCCGACAGGAGCACGAACCAATCGGCCTTGCCGAAGATGGACATTATCAGAACGAGATAGATGAAGTCGCGCCGCGACAGCGCATCCACGATGCGGGAGAGGCGCGTGGGGCCGTGCCGGGCGACCGACGTGTAAAGAGGTCCTCCTTCCTTCTCGGCCGTCATCGTTCGCAGGTACACGAAGAGTGCCGAGGCGAAGGTGCCGATCACCGCCGAAGCCCCGCAGTAGAGCGGCCAGGACCTCCCCGTCGCACGGGCGAGGCCGACGCCCATGGAGGCAAAGACGGCGACGTGGACCACATTGTCGCCCCAGAAATCGAGGACGCCGCCATAGCGCGACTCGAGAAACTTCAATCGGGCGAGCTCTCCGTCGCAGCCGTCGATGATCGAGTGGAGGAGGAAGAGCAGTCCCCCGACGAACTGTACCGGCGGACGCGACGACACGAAGAACGGAGCGCTCGCCATTCCGATCGCCACCGCCAGGACGGTCACCTGGTTGGGGGTTACGCGCGTGCCCGCCAGGCGGCGGCTGACGGCGAGCGAGATCCTGCGGTCGAAGTGCCGCGACATGAAGCCTTCGCTGTCCTTGACGAGGCCTCTCAGAAGAAAGTCCTCGGCCCGCGGAAGGTCCGCCGGCGTGACGACCGGCACTCCGGCCGTCGTGACTCCGGCGAGCAGCTGCTCGAGTGCGCGCGCGTGAACGACGACATTCCAGGACAGGCGCGTCGCCCGGTCCGGAATCGTCCCTTCGAATTCGGCACCGGTCCCCGCGAGGGACGCGGCGACGGCCGGCGGCGCATCGACGGCGACCACGCGTTCGAAGCCTGCGCGGCGCGCGGCCAGCGCAGTGCGCCGCACGAGAGGAAGCCCGAGGACGACCGTCTCCGGGGCGATTCCCGGCCCCGTGGGCGCAACCAGCGCGAGAACGCGCGACGCGGTCATCGCTGGGCTCCGGGGCCCGCGGCACGTTCGGCGGACAGGGGCTCGCCGCCGCGCCGGTTGGATTCGCGGGCGAGGGCGAGGACGTTGGCGCAGATCGCGGCCTCGGCGAGGTTATGGCCGCGAGCCCTGGGGTCGGCGATCTCGGCGAGAAACTCCTCGATGACGCCTCCGAACCAATCGGGGTGGTGGGAGCCCTCGGTCAGGGAGGGCAGCGTCCACGCCTCGATCGTCGCGGCCCCGTCGACGTCGAAGAGCTCGAGGCGCCCGCCGTCGAGCACGAGCTGGCCGAGAGTGCCGGAGAGCCGGATGCGGTTGGCCCGTTCGTCGGCGGCCCACGTCAGAAATACTTCGGCCGAAGCCGACGGGTGAAACAGCATGAGGTCCGCCGTGTCTTCGATTGGCCACTCGCGGTGCTTCCGCGTCGAGAGGCGCGCCGCCACCGTGCGTGGTGCCGACGGGAGCCAGGCCTGCACGACGTACAGCGCGTGCCAGCCATGATCGACGAGAATTCCGCCTCCGGACTGGGCGGGGCCGATCCGCCAGTTGCTGCTGTTGCCAACGGCCGCGGCCGGCCTCTCCCGCAGCGTCTCCCAGCGGCAATGCCGGATCTCGCCGAGCGCCCGGGAGCGAACGAGTTCGGTCATCCGCAGCAGAGCCGGCGCGTGCTTCCAGTTGTGGACGGTGAAGAGCACGCGCTCCTTTTCGGCGGCGAGCGCCGGCAGGCCGCGCAACTCCTCGGGGGTCAGGACGAGGGGCTTCTCGCAGAGAACGTGGAGCGAGCGCTGGAGCGCTGCACGGCAGAGGGCCGCGTGCGAGGTGGGCGGCGTGCAGATGTCGACGAAGTCGAGCTGCTCACAGGCAAGCAACTCCTCCGCCGAGCCGTAACACCGGGCCTGCGGAAAGACGGCTGCGAACGCTTCGCGGCGATCCGGCCGCGCATCGGCAACGGCGACGATCGCGACGTCTCGCCGCTCGCGCCACGACGGAAGGTGGCCGTTCACGGCGACGCCGCCTGCTCCGAGAATCGCGCCTCTCAGCATGGGACGGCGTCTGTCATCACGAAGGACGCAACGGTCATCCCGAGCGAAGGGAGGGATCCCTTTCGAGCCGTCGTGCAGCTTGGAAAAAGATTCCTCGGGCCCTCCGGCCCTCGGAATGACATTGTTAGAGCTTCCATTCCCGCGCCGTGACGCCGAGCGCCTCGTCGAGGATCTCGAGGCCTTCGAGCGCGGTCGCTTCGTCGATGTTCAGGGGAGGATTGAGACGGATGATCGGCGAGTAGACCATCGCGACGAGACCTCGCCGCAGGCACTCCTGGAAGAGGGCCTTCGTAAAGTCCTTCGCGACGAGCTCTTTCGTGGCCCGGTCCTTCACGAGCTCGATCCCGAGAAGCAGGCCCTTGCCGCGGACGTCCCCGATGATGCGGTGCTTCTCCTGCATGGCGCGGAGCTTCGCGAGCATCACCGCCCCGACGCGTTCGGAGTTGGCGGCGAGGTCCTCGCCGACGATGATCTCGAGGGCGACCAGGCCCGCCGCGGAGGCGAGCGGATTGCCCCCGTAGGACGAAGAGCTCCCCGAAGGGTTGGCGAACGGCTTCGCCCGGGTGAGCTCCTCGGTCGAGACGACCGCCGCGAGGGGGAATCCGCCGCCGATGCCCTTGCCACAGGTCATGACGTCCGGCACGACGCCGTCGTGGTCGACGCCCCAGAATTTCCCGGTGCGGCCGAACCCCGTGATCATCTCGTCCGCGATGAAGAGTGCGCCATGGTCCCTGGCAATCGCGCGCACCGCCGGAAGGAAGCCGGGCGGAGGGATGACGTTGCCGGCCGTGCCCTGCATCGGCTCGACGATGATGGCGGCGATCTGGCCGCCGGTCTGGTTCTTGATGACGTCGCGCGTCTTTTCGGCGCAGGCGATGCCACAGTCGGGATACGTCAGGTTCAAGGGGCAGCGGTAGCAGTAGGCGTACGGTGCCGAGTAGCAACCGGGCGCAAACGGCCCGAGCCCGTCCTTGAAATCGCCCCAGAGAAGGGGGAGCACGCCTCCGGTCTTACCGTGGAAGGCCCCGCTGTAGCCCACGAACTCGAACTTCTTGGTCGCCGACTTGGCGAGCCGGAACGCGGCCTCGACGGCCTCGGCGCCGCCCGAAAAGAGCTGAATGCGCGAGAGGCCGCCGGGCGTCACGCGGGCGAGGAGCTCGAGGAACCGGGCGCGGACCTCCGTCGTGAAGCTGCCGAAGGTGAGCCTGGCGGCCTGTTCCTGCAGGGCCTTCACGTAGCGAGGGTGACAGTGCCCGACGCTGCCGACGGCGATCCCGGCGATGAAATCCACGTAGTCGTTGCCGTCTTCGTCGTAGATGCGGCTGCCTTGTCCGCGCGCCATGGCGAGGCCCGCGTACAGAGCGAAGGACTGGAGCCCGGGCGCCATGTGCTCGGCCTCGAGGGCGACGATCTGCTTCGATCGCGCCCCCACTTCGCGGCGCTGCCTCGTGGCTTTGGTCATCGGGCCACTCCGATTCCGGCAAATCGTGCGGCGAGCAGAGCCGCGATGCGAGCCGCGGCGACGCCGCGAAAGAGGGCGAAGCTCGGCCACGCGTTCAGGTCGATGACGGAGATCCTGCCGCCCTGGGCGACGATCGCGTCGCCGCCGTAGATCTCGAGCCCGAGCGCGGTGGCGGCCTGCGTCGTCGCGCGGGCGAGGGCTTCGGGGTCGAACGCGTGGTTGGCGAGCTGCTGGTCCCGATGGTAGAACCACTGAAACCACGACGGCCGGTCCTCGTCGCCGGACAGTCCCGCGACGCCGTAGAACTTGATGAGATCACCCGGCACGTGGTCCTGGACGACGGCGCGGGGGATGCCGCGCGCGGCGAGGCGCGCCAGGTTGGCAGCGAGTGTGGCCGCGTCTCCGGCGAACGACACGTCGCCCTCTTCGGTGGCGTGCACGTCGCCCCGCTTCGACCAGCACGGGCCGGGGAACGCGGCCGTGCCGGCGCCCGTTTCGACGAGCGTGCTCTTCGGAAAGGCCACCCGGTGCCTTTCGAAGAGCGCGACCGTGCGCTCGCGATCGGTGTTGCGGATTCCGGAGGGGCGGTTGACGATGCGTGCGCCGCGGCGCTCCCAGGCGGCGAGCTTCTCGACGATCGGGATGCGCTCGCACATCACGAAGAGGCAGGCCGGCACCGCATCGAAGTCCTCGGTCTCCGGCAGCTCGTCGGGCGACTTCAGGGCCACGGAGACCCCGCGCGCCTCCAGTTCGCGCGCCGTCGCGCACAGGATCTCCGCGTCGTCGGTCTCGCGACCGGGCGAATGCGCGAGCTCGCGATAGATGCCCCAGGCCGACGGCCTCGCGTTCATGCCCGTCCTCCGGCCGCGGCCGCGAGCTCCTCGGCGGCCGCGAGGTCCTCGGCGCGGTCCACGTCCACGACCTTCTCGATCTCGACCGCCTCGATCGGCTCGCCCGACTTGGCCAGCCAGCCGAGGAAGTCGCGCAGCCGCCCGAGCGAGGAGGGAATTCCGAGCCCGCGCACGTTCTGCGGAAAAACGTAGATTCCGGCCGTCACGGCGTCGCCCGAGGCTCCGCCGACCACGCTGACCCGCCCCGCGCGGGTCGTCGTGACCCAGAGCGGCTTCTCGTCGTGAACGTAGCGGGTGACGGCGAGGACGGTCGCCGCCGCGGGCAGCCCGGCGGCCCGGCGCGCGAAGCGCAGGAAGTCCTCCCGCGGGCAGAAGGCGTCCACCGTCGAGACGAGCAGGCGGCCGGGAGGCGCGGCCTGGAGGATCTCGCGGAAGCTCTCGAGCGAAGAGCGCGTCGTCTTGACGACGATGTTCGCGACGAGCTTCCCGAAGCGCTCGCGCACGAATGCGGCGCAGTCGCGCTCGGCCTCGTTGAAGATGACGGTGGCCGAGACGATGCCGGCCGCCTCGAAGTTGCCGAGCACGTGCGCGATGAGCGGAACTCCCGCGACCTCGACGAGCGGTTTCGGCACGCCGAGCTGCTTCAGGCGGGAGCCCTCTCCCGCGGCGATGACCGCCCCCGCGACGATCGCGCTCACGGGCGCGGCTCCAGCGGGTCCGCCGCGGCCCCGATCGCCGGTGTCATCGCGCGGGCTCCCCGGACAGGTCCGGCTCGGGCAGGTGCACGTGTCCCGGTCCGAGCACGTGGCGGCGCAGGAGCACGACGAAGCCCGGCAGGAGCCACAGCAGCTCGCGTCCCCGGCGCACGAGGGCGTATGCGGTCCCCTGGGCGGCACCGAGGCCGACGAGGGCGTACACGCCGACGCGCACCCCCTCGGCACTGCCGATGCGCCCCGGAATGAAGAGCAGGATGTTGTTGAGGACCATGGCGAGCGACTCGATGGCGATCGCCGTCGGCCAGGCGCGTGTCGGAGCGAGCAGGCGAAGGATGATGAGCGTCTCCGCGAAACCGCCGCACCATCCGACGAGGCACCACGCCACGGCCGCGCCGAAATGTCCGCTCTTGTCCGTGTAGAACTCGCCGATCGATGCGTCGAGTCTTGCGGCCGCCGCCTCCAGACGGGCCGTGTGCCGCGCGATGGGCCGGAAGCGGCCGAGCCAGGCGAGCATGGGGCCAAAGGCGCCACGGCGCAGCCCCCAGGTCATCCCCAGCACGAGTCCGCCGAGAAAGACGAGGCCGAGCAAAGCCGCTGCCCGCGCAACGGGCGGCAGGCGAAAATGGACGAGGGCGATCGTGACGCCGGCCATGAGGAACAGCCACTGCGCGAGGACGTCCGCGTGGCGGTGCACCGCGACCGTCGCGAGGGCGCGCGAGAATCCCATCCTGTCCTTGAGCAGCTGTGCCTTGACGGGCTCGCCGCCGATCGACGTGAAGTAGTTGAGGCAGTCGCCCGCGAGGTAGGCCGCGAAGAGCTCGCCGAAGGACATCGGCCGGGGCCCGGGCCCCGTCAGGACCCACCAGCCGAGCGCGAACGCCATCTGGGCGAGCGAGTAGAGAAGCACGAGAACGAGAAACCAGCCTCCGATCCGCTCGAGGTTCGCGACCACGGGCTTCCAGCCGACGGCCCCGAGAATCGCGACGAGGAGAGCGAGCCCCGCGCCGAAGAGCGCGATCCGGACCGCACGCCGGCCGCGCCTGCCGACGTGTCCGGACGGGGGCGGCGGCTCGTGTGCGTCTCGAAGGGTCGCGTCGGGCGCGCCCGGAGAACTCATGCGGGGCTCCGAGGGCTCAGGAAACCCTGACAGGCAGGAGCGCTTTCAACTCCTGGGGCAACGGAAAGGAAACGTCTTCCTTCACCGTTTCGAACTCCTCCACAGCGGTGACCCCGAGACGCTCGCGGCTGAAAGCCACGACCTCCTGCACCAGGATCTCGGGAGCCGACGCGCTCGCGGTCAGGCCGAGGATGCGCACACCCGCGAGCCATTCCGGCCGGATGTCCGAGGCGCGCTCGATCAGGTGCGAGGCGACTCCATTGGCACGGGCGACCTCGCACATGCGCAGCGAGTTCGAGCTGTTCGGCGCTCCCAGGACGAGGAGCATGTCCACGTGCGGGGCCATCGCCTTGACGGCGTCCTGGCGGTTCTGCGTCGCGTAGCAGATGTCCTGCTTGGAGGGCGCCTTGAGATTGGGAAACCGCCGCTTCAGGACGGCGAGGATCTCGCGCGTGTCGTCGATCGAGAGCGTCGTCTGCGTCAGATAGGCGACGCGGTCGGGGTCGGGTACCGTGATCTTTTCCGCATCCTCCCGCGTCTCGACGAGGCGGATCGCTTCGGGCGCCTCGCCGAGCGTGCCGACGGTCTCGTCGTGGTCGTGGTGGCCGACGAGGATGATCGTGTACCCCTGGCGGGCGTAGTGGATCGCCTCGAGGTGGACCTTGGTGACCAGCGGGCAGGTCGCGTCGATCGTCCGGAGATTCTTCTGAGTCGCCATCGTGCGCACACCGGGAGCGATGCCATGGGCCGAGAAGATGAGGGAGGCGTTGTCGGGGACCTCGTTGACCTCCTCGACGAAGCGGGCACCCTTTTCCCGCAGCTCGTCGACGACGTACCGGTTGTGGATGATCTCCTTGCGGACGTACACGGGGCCGTCGGCGACCTCGAGCGCCTTCTCGACGACGTCGATGGCGCGCACCACTCCCGCGCAGAACCCGCGAAGCCCCGCGATCAGGAGCTTCTCGACGTGGATGCCGGAGAAGTCGCGCCCGGGCTGGCCGGTCACCAGGTCACCGTTTCGGCGAACTTCTTCTCCTTGCGGGAGCCCTCCGCCGGCGTCTTCGGGGTCGAGCGGGAGAGGTCGGGGTAGAGGGCGAACACGGCCTCGATCACGCCCTCGACGTCGAGCTTCAGGTTGTGCCGCTGCTGGAGCTGCGGGCTGTGCTCGATGAACTGGTCGGCGATGGCGTGGATTTTGAGGCCGGCTGTCGGAAGACCTGCCTTGTGGAAGACCTCGAGCACGCCGGACCCGAACCCTCCGATTTCCAGATGCTCCTCCAGAGTCAGGATCCGCGGCGCCGCGGCGGCGACGTGCCGCAGGAGCTCCATGTCGAGGGGCTTGGCGAAGCGCGCGTTGGCCACTCCGCAGGACACGCCGCGCCGCTCGAGCTCTTCGGCCGCCTGCGTGGCGATGGACACCATCGAGCCGTAGGCCAGCAGCGTGATGTCGTGTCCCTCCCGGAGGATCTCGCCTCTCCCGATGGCGATGGTCTTGAGCGTTGCGTCGAGGTCGACGCCGAGCGCGAGGCCGCGCGGATAGCGCACGGCGAACGGCCGGCCCCCGGTAATGGCCGTGTAGAGCATGTGCTGCAGCTCGTTCTCGTCCTTCGGCGCCGCGACCGTCATGTTGGGGATGACTCGCGTGTAGGAGATGTCGAAGACGCCCTGGTGCGTCTTGCCGTCGTCGCCGACGAGGCCGGCGCGGTCGATGCAGATCGTGACACCGAAGTTCTGGAGGGCGACGTCGTGGATGAGCTGGTCGAATGCGCGCTGCAGGAAGGTCGAGTAGATCGAGACGACCGGCTTCCAGCCGGCCTTGGCCATGCCGGCCGCCATGATCACGGCGTGTTCCTCGGCGATGCCGACGTCGAAGACGCGTTCGGGGAACCGCTTCTTGACCTCGACGAGGCCGGTGCCCTCGAGCATCGCGGCGGAGATCGCCACGATCTTCGGGTCCTTCTCCATCATGGTGATGAGGGTCTTCGCGAAGACCTGCGAGTACGTCAGGCGCACGCCCGCGCCTCCGGCGCCGGTGGGCGTGCCGGGCTGGTGGAACTTGGACGGGTTCTGCTCGGCCTGCTGGAAGCCGCGGCCCTTGTGCGTCAAGGCGTGGATGACGACGGGCGTTCCGTCCTTCGAGACCTCCCGGGCGCGCGCCAGGGCCTCCTCGAGCTCCCGGTAGTCGTGCCCGTTGACGGGGCCGACGTAGTGGAAGCCGAGCTCGTCCCAGATCAGGTTCGGGAAGAAGAGGCCCTCGACGGAGCTCTTGAGCTTGCGTGCGAGCTCCCAGGCCTTGTCCCCCTTGGGCAGGCGCTTGAAGAAGCTGTGGCCGGCCTCGATGAACTTCTGGTACGTGGGGTGCAGCTCGAAGCGATTGCGCCAGTGCGCCAGCCAGCCCACGTTCTCCGAGATGGACCAGCCATTGTCGTTGAAGATCACGATGAGGCGCTTCGGCTTGACGTGCACGATGTTGTTCAGGGCCTCGTAGCTCGGCCCCGAGGTCATCGAGCCGTCGCCGACGATGACGACGACGTAGGGATCGTTGGGCTCGCCCTGTGTCGCGATCGACATGCCGAGGCCATACGAGAGACCCGTGCCGGCGTGTCCGGCCGCAAGGGTGTCGTGGACGCTTTCCGAGGGTTCGGCAAAGCCGGAGAGTCCGCCGGGGGTCCGGATCGAGGGAAACTGGTCCCGTCGGCCCGTGACGAGCTTGTGCGTGTAACACTGGTTCGAGGTGTCCCAGACGAGATAGTCCTTGGGGCTCTCGAAGGCACGATGCAAAGCGAGCGTCAGCTCGACCACGCCGAGGTTGGAGGCGAGGTGGCCGCCGGTCTTCGTGATCGTCTCGATGATCAGATCGCGGCAGTCCTGGGCGACCTCGGCTAACTGCTCGTGGTTGAGTCCCTTGAGGTCCTGTGGACTGTTGATTCGGCTGAGAATGGGCATGCCTTTCCTAACCCCCGTCGCGAGGAACGCGCATGATACTCTACAACCTTCTATGTCAAATGCCTTTATCCTCGGCTCCGAGGAGCACAAAAGGGTGCTCTGCCGGACCTTCATCGACACCCACGACCCTTTCCTGCCGACGGAGATCCGCTGGCCGGATCTGGACGCTCCGACCCTCCAGCGTCTCAAGGACATGCCCGTCTGGAACGAGGCGACCCGGACCGAGGCAGCGACGGCCGTCAAGGTCCAGTCGCTTGGCGACACGGAGAAAGACCCGCTCCTGGCGGAGGCGATTCGCCTCCAGGGGTACGAGGAGGGCCGCCACGCCGAGGTCCTCCGGCTCCTGACGCGTCACTACGGCATTCCGGTCGCGGCGTATCCGCCGCCGGAAGTCCCGAAGGACCCGACCCTCGCGTTCCTGCGCACGGGATACGGGGAGTGCCTCGATTCCTTCTTTGCGTTCGGGCTCTTTCGCCTCGGCGAGCGCGCCGAGCTCTTCCCGAAGGCGCTCATCGACATCTTCGACCAGATCATGCAGGAGGAAGCCCGGCACATCCTCTTCATCGTCAACTGGGCAGCCTACCTCCGTGCCCGCCGGCCGCTGGCGATGCGCCCGGCGTTCGACCTCTGGAGAGGGTGGAACATCGTGGCCCAGGCCTTCGACCGGTTGAAGGGGGCCCTCGCGATGGCAGGCGGCGACGGGAAGAAAGAGGACGCCAGGCCCTCACGCGATCAGAGTCAGCAGGGCTTCACGCTCAAGTCGCATTCCGCATTCGGTGATTTCTCGCTGCGGGCGTTTCTCGAGACCTGCCTCGATGAGAACGCGAAGCGGCTCGCCCCCTACGACTCCCGCCTGCTGCGCCCGATGCTCGTTCCGTCCGTGGTGAGGGCCGTGGTCCGGGTCCTGCCGCGCAAAGCGGCGAGCAAGCCTTCCGCCGACGCCAAAGCCGCGTAAGTCGGGCGCGATCCTTTTCTCAGCCGCATTGGGGCTCGAAAGGGATCCCTCGTCGCTTCGCTCCTCGGGATGACAAGAAGAGTCGCTCGCCCCGGCGGCGCCATGTCACACCGCGGCGTCCCCCCGGTCGAGCGCCCGCTTCAGCTTCTGGACGATGAGGAAGACCTCCGGCCGGCTGACCTTGGAACCCGGTCCACTCTTCTCGACGCGCTCCAGGGCGGCCCAGGCGAGGCGCACCGGTAGCGCCGTGAACTCGACGAGCCCGCGCGGCGCTCCGGCCTTCTGCAGGGCGAGGATGTAGTCGCCGGCGATCCCGAGGTCCTTGCGCGCGAGGGCGAAGACCTCGGCCTTCGGAACTTCGGCGGGGAGGTAGCGCCGTCCCTCTTCGGCGTCCACGGCGGAATCCTTCAGGATGTTGACGAGTTGCAGCGCCTCGCCGAACGTCGCCGCACGCTCGCGCAGGTAGGTGGCGACCCCGTCGAGGGCCGGCCGGTCGAGCAGGAAGAGCTCGGAGAGCATTTCCCCGACGATGCCGGCGACGATGTAGCAATAGTCCTTGAGCTCCCGGATCGAGTGGAGCGTGAGATGGCCCTGGCGCGTTCGCGACACGATCCCCGCCATGCCCTCGGCCGAGCGGACGACGTGCGTGCGGATGGGCGCGACCGCGCCCGGGGGTAGCGCGAAAAATGCGTCGAGCACGAACGGAACCTCGGCCATCAACTCCCGGTAGCCGGCGTGGTGGGCGACGTCGCGCGCGACCCAGCTGCGCGAGAGGATTTCGGCCCGCTCGCGTGAGGAGTTCGCGAGCAGGCCGTTGAAGTCGGAGAGCGCCGCGATCCGGTCCTCGGGCGGCCAGTGCGCCGCGTCCTCGAACGTGTCGGCGATGCGAAAAAGCAGGTAGGCGATCATCACCTGCCGGCGCGTCGGCTCGGGAAGCACCGGGATCGAGAGCGCGAACGTCCGGCTCGTCTTCTCGAGGAGATCCCCGAGGTCGGCCATCAGACCGGCTCCGCGAGAAAGTGCTCCAGGAAGGCGGCGAGGTGCGCAGCGCACTCACCCACGCGACGGCGCAGGACCATGAGCGCCCGGATCGAGGCCGGGTGAAGGAGGGCATGGAGCGCCACGCGCGAGCGGCGAATGCTTCCCTCCGCGTCCATGCATGCCGAAAGATATCCGGGCAGCTCCTCTTCGGCGCAGTCGGAGATGGCGCGCACGATCGCATAGGGGATGCGCCGATCGGCGGCTTCCCGCGCCCAGGCCGCCGATTCCATGTCCACGCACGCGATTCCCGCATCCCCGGCCAGGGCAGCGAGGGCGGCCTTTGCCTCCCGCGTCAGGACCGGCTCGCGCGCGGTGACGAACGTGGCCCCGTGAACGCCCAGGATCGAGAGGCCGCGGGCGAGCAGCCGCTCGTCGGGAGCTGGCACCGGCCCCGCGTGGTCGACGACGCGGCGCGCGACGAGGACCTCGCCCGGACGGAGCTCGGGCGAGAGGGCTCCCGCGATTCCTGCGCCCACGAGCGCCTTCGGCCTGTAGACGTCGCAGAGGGCCGCGGCTCCGCGTCCCCCGCGGTGTGCGCCGTCCCCGGCGACCGTCAGCACGACCGGCGAGGCGCCGATCCGGGCCCGGAAGAACCGGTACGGCTCGCGCCGGACGTCCCGTGCCCGTGCGAGGATCGCGTCGAGCTCCTCGGGAATCGCCGTCACGATTCCGATCGGCGCTGCAGCCGCCGGGCTAGGTCCGGACATAGCCGTTCTCCCGAAACCAGGCGACCGCGCGAGCGAGCGACCCCTCGACCGGCGTTTGAGGAAGAGCGAGCTCCCGAACCGCCTTCGATGCGTCGAAGAACATGCGGTGCGTCGACATCCGGACGCTCTCCAGGGACACGCGTGGCTCCCGGCCGGTCACGCGGGCGAGCGCCGTCGAGGCGCCGGCGGCCACGAACGGAATCCAGTGGGGCAGCCGCACCGTCGGCGCTGGCAGCCCGGTGAGCGCCGCGAGAGCGTCGAGGATCTCCTTCAACGTCATGTTGCGATTTCCGAGGATGTAGCGCTCTCCGACGCGGCCCGTCTCGGCGGCCGCGAGATGTCCCGCGGCCACGTCGCGAACGTCCACGAGATTCAGTCCCGTGTCCACGTAGGCCGGCATGCGGCGATTGAGAAAGTCCACGATCAGCCGGCCGGTCGGCGTTGGCTTGACGTCGAGCTCGCCGATGGGCGTCGAGGGGTTGACGATCACGACGGGCAGTCCCTTTGCGGCCCACGCCCGTGCGACCTGTTCGGCATCGTACTTGGACTTCTTGTAATGGCCGACGATGCGGTTCCTCGAAACCGGCGTCGTCTCGTCGGCGGAAGAGCCGTCCTCCGTGAGCCCGAGCGCGGCGACCGAGCTCGTGTAGACGATCCGCGACACCCCGGCGGCGGCGGCCGCGGCGAGGACGTTCTCGGTGCCCCCGGCATTGGTGCGGTAGAGCTCGGCAGGGTCCTTCGCCCAGAGCCGGTAGTCCGCGGCGACGTGGTAAAGCGTCGTCACGCCGGAGAGAGCGCGCGCGAGCGACGCCGGATCGGTCAGGTCGCCTTCGGCGAGCTCGACTTGCAACCCGTCGAGATTCTGGCGCCGGCTGCCGGGCCGCGCGAGGCACCGCACGGAGCGGCCGCGCGCGAGCAGAGCCCGAACGACGTGCGCCCCGACGAATCCCGTTCCGCCCGTGACCAGGTCCATTGGCTCAGTCTGTCATCCCGAGCGGAGCGAGCGATCCCGGAATCGATCACGGGATCCTCCGACCTCCGGCCTTGGGCCCGCCACCCTTCTCGATCTCGGGATCCCTCGGCCCGCGGCCTCGGGATGGCGGCTACGCGAGCGCCGAGGCGCTCGCTACGCCGCCAGGTTCCAGGCGATCATCCGGACCATGTCGCCCGGATGCTTGGGCAGCTCACGCACGACCGACGCTTCGAAGCCCGAGTGCATGGCGCAGTTGCGGCACAGGGGGTCCTGTCGCGACTCCCAGTATTCCCAGTCCGTCCCGTTCCAGAACTGCTCGTAGGTCGGCGACCAGGTCTTGCCGATGAGGTAGCAGGGCCCCTTCCAGCCGTTGGGCGTGTAGGTGACGGTCGACCACGGCGAGCACTTGTATTCGCGCAGCCCCGCGGCGAACTCGAGAAACATCGGCGTGGAGGTCAGCTTGTACTTCTTCGAGATCTCGAGGACGCGGAGGAACTTTTTCTGCATCTCCGAGCGGGAGAGGAAGATGTCGCTGTCCACGGACTCGTACTGGTAGCCGGGCGACACCAGCATGCCCTCCACACCCATGTCCGTGAGTAGCTTGCAGAGCTCCTCGACCTCGTCCATCGAGGTCTCCTTGAAGATGGTCGTGTTCGCCATCATGTGGTGGCCGAGCTTCACGCCCTCCTCGATCATCGCGATCGCCTTGTCGAACACTCCCTCGCGGGCGCAGACGTAGTCGTGCGTCTCCCGCATCCCGTCCAGGTGCACGTTGATCGTCAGCCGCTTGTTCGGCGCGATGGTGCCGTAGAGGTTCTCGTCGAGCAGGAGGCCGTTGGTGCAGAGAATGATCTGGCGCTTCCTCTGGATGATCGCCTCGACGAGCTGCGGCAGCTCCGGGTAGATCGTGGGCTCTCCGCCGCAGATCGAGACGACCGGAGCCTTCGTGATCTCGATCGCCTCGATGCACTTCTCGAGCGGCAGCCGGTCCTTCAGTTTCCCGGTGTGGCGCTCGATCGCGCACCCGATGCAGGCGAGGTTGCAGGTGTAGAGCGGCTCGAGCATCAACACGAAGGGGTAGCGCTTGTTGCCGCGAATCGCATGCTTCACCTGGTGCTGGATGTTGTCGGTCAGCATGTGGACGGGGAATCGCATCAGTTCACTCCGTGATCGGTGCGGCGGACGGCAATCCCGCCCGCCTGTTCGTTACGGCTCGTCGGTCCCGTGCCCGCCTCGCGCGCGTACAGGGCGAGGGCGCGCAGCGGGAACACCGTGGCGTAGAGATGGTAGCGAAGGTAGAAGACTTTGGGAAATCCCGTGGCGGTCCAGTGGTCATCCTTCCAGGACCCGTCGTACTGCTGGTGGGCCAGAAGGTATTCGACGCCGCGCCGCACCGCCTCGGAGTCTCCATCGCCGGTGGCGAAGAGCCCGACCAGCGCCCAGGCCGTCTGCGACGGTGTCGAGGGGCCGACACCCTTGGTCGTCGGGTCGTCGTAGGAGTGCGGCAGCTCGCCCCAGCCTCCGTCGGCGTTCTGGTGCGAGCGGATCCAGTCCGCCGTCTGCTGGAAGCGCGGCTGGCGCATGTCCTCGCCGGCGTGCAGCAACCCGCGCAGGGCGAGAAACGAGCCGTAGAGGTAGTTGCAGCCCCAGCGTCCGTACCAGGTCCCGTCCGGGAGCTGCTTGTCGTCGATGAACTTCGCGGCCCGGCGTACGGCCGGGTGCCCGGGCGGAACGCCGATCGAGTGGAAGGCCTCGAGCGCCCGGCCGGTGATGTCCTCACAGCTCGGGTCGATCATCGCGTTGTGGTCGGCGAAGGGGATGTAGGTCAGGACCTCGCTGTCACAGTCCTTGTCGAATGCCCCCCAGCCTCCGTCGCGATTCTGCATGGCGAGCATCCAGGCCTGTCCGCGGGCGACCGCGCCCTCGCGCGCCAGATCCTCGGACTCGCCGGGGAAGCGCACGCGGGACAGGGCCGTCAGCACCTCGGCCGTGTCGTCGGTGTCCGGGTACCACTCGTTGGCGTATTCGAAATACCAGCCGCCCGGCTCGGCGGCGGGGCACGCCTTCTTCCAGTCGCCGACTTCCTTGACTTCGCGGTCGAGGAGCCAGCGCGCCGCCTTCAGAAGGATCGGATCGTCGGCGGGCAATCCCGCGTCCGACAGCGCCTCGATGACCAGGGCGGTGTCCCAGATCGGCGAGAAGCACGGCTGCACATGCAGCGTCTCCTCGTCCTCGAGCTCGAGCTTCTCGAGCTCCCGAATCTGGGCGACGAGCCGGGGGTCGTCCATCGCATAGCCGAGACAGCGGAAGGCGAGGATCGTGTTGATGATCGGCGGAAAGATCGCACCGAGACCGTCGGACCTGGCCAGGCGCTCGTGAATCCATTGCTCGCAGGCGACCAGCGCCTTGGCGCGCAGGGGGGTGAATTTGGCGGCCTCGAGCCGCTTCAGCCAGCGGTCGATCCGTGTGAAGAACGCGCGCCAGTAGCGCTCGTGCCGGCTGCGCTCGACGTGCGCCTCGGTCCGCGGCACGTGCAATTCGGGGATTGCGGCATGATCCGGCACCGGGCAGAAGGGCTTGGAGGCCCAGATGATCGAGAGCGGCACGACGATGCCGCGCGACCACGACGACATCTTGTAGATGTTGAAGATCCGGAAGTTGTCGGGCAGAAGCAGGATTTCCGGCGGCACGGCCGGGGTGTCGTCCCAGGAGCACTGGCCGAAGATCGCGAGGTAGATCCGTGTGAAGGAATTACAAGCCTCGATACCGCCGTGGGCGAGGATCGTTTCGCGGGCGCGGACCATGTGGGGAGCGTTCGGATCGTCGCCCATGAGCTTCAGGACGAAATACGCCTTCACCGAGGAGCTGACCTCGGCGGGCCCGCCTTCGTAAATGGCCCAGCCGCCCGTGGGCAACTGCTTGCGGCGCAGGTACTCCGCCGCCTTGCGCACCCGCTCCTCGCCGCTGCGTCCAAGAAAATGCATCGTCAGGACGTACTCGGATTCGAGGATCGTGTCGCCCTCGAGTTCCCCGACCCAGTGCCCGTCCGCGGCCTGCGTCGAAAGGAGATAGCGCTTGGCCGCCTCGACGGCGTTGTCCACGGAGGTCCGGTTGGCGAGCGCCCGGGCACTGCCCGGCCCGGAGCCCGGGTCTTTACGGACTGACATACGCTTCGACCCTCGATGTCCTGATTGTTGAGCTGGGCGGGAATCCCACCACCAGTGCCGGAAACGGCGCTGTTCCACCCAGACTGTTAAGTTTATACCATAGCCCATCTGGCCCCAAGGCCAGGGGGTAAAGCCATGAAACGCACCGTCGGCCTCGGGGTTTTCGCGATTTTCACCGCCTCGCTGCTGTTCTCGACGTCGTATTACGTCCTGGAAATACGAGGTGGTTCACGGATTTATGCGCTGGATCGCCCGGTCCGGAAGGGCCCAGTGGTCCTTTTCCACCGGTATCCCGACGGCGACTACATGAGCCTCCAGGCGGGGGAGGTCGAAAGGGTCGCTTCCCTCGAGGAGCCACCGCAGCCCGATCGCCTGGCACCCGGTCAGGCCGTCTTCATCGGTCCCGCCCTGGAGGGGCCCGGCTACCAGGCGCCCCCAACGGTCCAGGCGGCTCCGACCTCGGACTACGGCTACGGATACGACTATGGCTACTCCGGCGGGTATTGGGGCGGAGGGTATTTTCCGCCCTCTCGGCCGAGGCCCCCCCAGCCCGTGCCGCCGTCGCGCATCGGACCGAACGGATTCCCGATCCTCGCACCGCCGGGATCGCCCGGTTCGACGCCTCCTGCGATCGGGCCCAACGGCTTTCCCATCCTTTCTCCGCGGCCGCCTTCCGTGCTTCCGCATTAGACTCGGGCATCCACGAGGAGGCTCTGTGATGAGAAACCGGCGATTCCTGATTCTGCCTGTCGGCCTTTTGCTCCTGATGGCCCGTCCGATGACGGCCAAGGACAAGGTCATCGAGTCCTTCCGCGGCAGCGCGGCGGCGATGCAGGCCGGCAAGGCATTCAGCGTCCAGATCGGCATCGAGCGCTGGTCCACCGACGCCGAGCGGGAGAGCCTGCTGACGACGCTGCAGGAGAACGGAGCGGAGAAGCTGCTCGACGCACTCGTCAAGATCCGGCCGCGGGCGGGCTACCTGCGCACGCCCAACTCTCCGACGTGGACGCTCTACTATGCCCGCAACAACGCGCTGCCGGACGGCGGCCGCCAGGTAGTGCTCGCCTCCAATCGCCGGATTGCGTTCGGCGAAGCTGCCAATGCGACGCGCTCGTCGGAGTACGCTTTCACGCTCATCGAGCTGCGCTTCGACGCGAAGGGCAAGGGTGAGGGCAAGTTCGCGCCGGCCGCGAAGATCACCTGGGACCGGAACACGAAGAAACTCGAGATCGAGAACTATTCGACCCAGCCGATCGCGCTCATCAACGTCACCGCGTCGACGCCGTAGCGGTTCCCAGCCCGCTCCCGGCCGATGAAGACGATTCCCATCGGGACCGCGCTCGAAGCGGCCGCGGTGCTCGTGTGTGCCGTGTCCGGGATGATCACGGCCGCGCGCAAGCGCATGGACATCGTGGGGACCTACTGCCTCGCGATCGTCACGGCCTTCGGCGGAGGGACGCTGCGCGACCTCTTGATCGATCGCCGGCCCTTCTTCTGGGTCAGCCACGATCAGTACCTGCTCATCATCGTCGCGCTGTGCGTGGCGTTCGTGTACAGCCGATCCTTCTATGCGCGGGCCAGCCGCTGGCATCGCCAGGGCGTCATCGTGGACGCGATGGGGCTGGCCCTCTTTACGCTGACGGGAGTCGGCTTCGCGGTGGACAAGGGGCTTCCGCTCTTCGTCTCCTCGCTCATCGGCATGATCACGGGCACCTTCGGCGGCGCCCTGCGCGACGTCGCCGCGATGGAGATCCCGGTGATCTTCCGGCCGGGCGAGCTCTACGCGGTGTCGTCCTTCGCCGGCGCATGGGTCTACATCGGCGCGTACTACATCGGGCTCTCGCCCTTCGTCGCGGGCCTCGTCGCATCCCTCACGGTCGTCGGGCTGCGCCTGGCCTCCCACGCCTTCGGTGTCCGTGTGCCGGACCCGCTGTGGCTGAAGGAAGAGAGAAGGAAGCTTTAGGAAGGCGAGCTAGGGCCGGATCACGGCTTTCACGACGGCGAGGCGCTCCATGTCGGCGAGCGCCCGGCCAGCCTCGGCGAGCGGGTATTCGCGCGTGACGAGCTCGCGCCACCGGAAGCGAGCGTCGTGCGCGGCCATCATCGCGAGCGAGCGGTGGAGATGGGAGAACTCGTAGCCCCAGCAGCCGAGAATCGTGGCGTGGCGGCGGTTGACGTGGCGGTGGGGATTGATCGACACGTCGCCGGCGTCGGTGTACTGGCCGACGACGACGTAGCGCCCGCCATCGCGCAACATCTCGAGACCTTCGGGGAAGGCGGCGGGGTTTCCCGAGGCCTCGATGACGACGTCGGCTCCTCGGCCGGCAGTGTGCTCGTGGACCCAGCGCACGCGGTCCTCGGCGCGGGTCACTGTGGCGATGTCGAGGATGTCCTTGGCGCCGAGCCGGTGCGCAGCCGCGAGGCGCGCTGCCGGAGAGCCGACGACGAGGACCGAGATCGCACCGGAGAGTTGCGCAAACACGGCGGCGTTCAAACCGACCGGCCCGCTTCCCTGGACGACGACCGTATCGCCCATCGCGACTCCGGCACGTTCGACGGCGTGAAATCCGGTCGGAAGGCCACAGCCGCCGCCGAGGAAATCGAGCGCGTCGAGCCCTTCAGGTAAGGTCACGACCTTCACGCCGGGCAGGATCTCGATCCGTTGCGACCAGCCGCCGAGCAGTCCCTCGCTCGCCGGCGCCGTGATCCCGTACACCCGGCGATGCGGGCAGCGGGTGGCGGCCCGCGCGACCAGGCAGTGCCAACAGTTGCCGCACGTCCCGTAAACGTCGTAGAAGGTCACGAGCGTTCCGGTGCGAACCTCGCGGCCCTCGACGTCGCACAGCGGCCCGTTCGTCTCGAGGACGCGCCCGACGCTCACGTGCCCGGGAATGATCGGGTAGGGGACGCCGGCGAGCCGTCCATGGTGGAGGTGCACGTCAGTCCCGCAGACCTCGCTCGCGACGGTCTCGAGCACGGCGCCTCCGGGGCGCGCCTGCGGTGCCGGCACACGACGCGGCTCGAGAGGCAGCCAGGGGCCGGTCATGAAGACCGCTTCGACGGTCTCGCTCGTCATCGCCACGCGCGCCGATCATAGATCGGAGGCGTGGATTGCCGTCTTCGCGGGTCCGCGAGTCGTCGAGGCCCGCGCCGGAAAACATCGCGGTTGGCCGAGCACGAGGAGCAGCGCATTCGTTCGCCCTGAAGGCTGCGCGAATGCCACTGCAGTTGGGGGACTGCCTCGTTCACCACCCCAGGATGAATTGAACCTGGATGACCGTGTACGGGCCCGGCTCCGAGTTGAAGGCCGGGTTCCAGACGAGCTGAAAGTCGGGCTGGAGGCGGGACGTCGGCGAGAGCTGGAGCGTGTAGAAGGTCTCGAAGGCGTACTCGTTGCGGTGGTACACCGTCTTCGTCGTCGCCGAAGGCTGGCTCCAGACGAAGCCGACGCCTGCGAAGTCATTGGAGAGCCTCGGAACAAGACCGCTCGCCTGGAGGGGCCCCTCCACGACCAGGCCGGTGCCGGCCTGCCTCGAGGCACCCGCGGAGACCTGCGAGCCGCCGATGCCGAAGCGGCCGAACCAGCCGAAGGGCGACTTGTGGCCGAGCTGCTGCTGGAAGTTGAAGCCCACTCCGCCCTGGGTCGGCCCGCCCGCGCGCGCGAGAAACGGCTGGACGCGGTACACGCCGGGCCCGAGGCCGAGAAAGTCCTCAGGCGCGAATCCGAACTCCGACACCACGGACCAATCCTGCCAGCTGAAGTCCGTCCATGGCGTCTGCCCGGCGGAGGCGTTGCCGGCCGTGGCGCCGACCATGGCATAGAGCTCCTCGGCGGGCTGCCACTGCAGGTTCAACCCGAAATTGAACGAAGGCAGCGGCAGCACCATGCTGTTGATGAGGGCGGAGTTCAGGAACTGGCCCCGGCCCGTGTTCGCGTAGGTGTTGACGTCGAGGTAATTGCTTTGCGAGACGACGCCGGCGAGCGCGACGAACGCGCCCTTCGCAAACGACTGCTGCCATGCAAGCTCGGGCACGCGGAGGCCGTTCCTCTTCGCAAAGGTGCCGGTCGGATTGGTGAGCGATCCTATGTTCTCCTGGGCGCTCTGGTTCGCGCCCGCGCCGCCCAGCCCCTCCTTGGCGTTTACCTGAGCGCTCAGCCAGCCCGCGGTTCCAGCCGCGGGCGACTCGTAGAGGGCCCACTTCGTCCAGAGCTTGAGCGTGTAGTACCCCATGTTGGGCGATCCCGAAGGCGTATCCGGAACGCCGGTGTAGGTGAAAACCTGCGAGGCGCTGTATCGCAAGCCGCGCGCGCCGAGCCAGTACTTTGCGCCCTGGATCAGGGCCTCGCCCGGGACGAAGTCGATGAGCGGACCCGGCTCGACCGCCGTGTTGCCGAGCTCGTCCTGTGCCGCGAGGTAGGACTCGAGCGCGGGCGGCGAGGCGGGGAACAGCGTGAAGGTGCGCTTGCGGCCCGAGTCCATGCGCTGAAGGAGCTCGGGGGGGAGCTTCGAGCCTGGCGCGGGGTGAGGCACCTGCTGCTCGATCGGCACGCCGGACGGCGGAAGAAGGCCCGGATGCAGCTTCGATTTCGGCACGGCGACCAGATGCCCGAAGCTGTCGATCAGGATCACGTCGTCCGGAGCGGGTGGCGCAGACGGCTCCACCCCTACAGCCAGCGGCGCCGTCAGGAAAAGGGCGGAGATTGCCCACAGGCTCGTCTTGATCGCGTTTCCCCTCGTCGGATTGTGGTCCGGCGAATTCTATGGGAAGCGCTGTCGTTACGCCGGCAGGCGGCAGCAGTCGGTCGGATCGGTCCGCATGCCGTCGCCGAGGACTTCCAGGTCCTCGGCATGGATGCAGTAGGACGGTGCATCCTCGGGATGGACGATGACGCCGTGTCTCCCGCAGAGAGGGCAGCGCGCGACTGTCCCCTCGAGCGTGTTGTGGGAGCCGATGGGGAGCAGCGTGAAGTCTTCGCGTGTGATCATGGCCCTGCCTCCTCTGGGTCAGTTCTCGTCGGGCCGCCAGCTCTGGAGAATCCGCATGTAGTTGGCCCTTTCGATCGCGGCGGGATTGCCGCTGCGCCCGTAGCCCATGCTTCCCTGCATCTGGGCGAGCGACTCGTATTCGTGCTCCTCGAGCCACCGCTCCATTTCCGAGCGCACCCGCGAGAGCGTCTCCGGCCCGCGGCGCAGCAGCACGGACACCAGTTGCACGGCGTGCGCCCCGGCCATCACCGACTTGACCGCGTCGAGCGCGTTGTGGACGCCGCCCGTGACGGCCAGCGAGCCCTGGACTTGCGAGGACAGGACCGCGAGCCACCGCAGGCGCAGGAGCAGCTCGTTGGGGCTCGAGAGGTAGAGGCGCGGCGCGACCTCGAGGTTCTCGACGTCGATGTCGGGCTGATAGAAGCGGTTGAAGATCACGAGGCCGTTCGCTCCTGCCCGCTCCAGAGCGCCGGGCGAGGTGGGCGAGCGACGAGTAGAAGGGCGAGAGCTTGACCGCGATCGGGATCGCGACCGCCTCCCGCACGGCCGTGACGATGGCGACCGCCCGGTCCTCGACGTCCTCGCCGGATTCGAGAGGATCGGTCGCGAGCTCGTAGATGTTGACCTCGAGGGCGTCGGCGCCCGCCTGCTCGATCAGCCGCGCGTACTCGATCCAGTTGGCCGGCGTGGTGCCGTTCAAGGAAGCGATGACGGGCACGGACACGGCCGCCTTGATCTTCTGGACCTGCTCCAGGTAGTCGTGCGTTCCGAGGGCGAAGACCCCCGGGTCGGGCAGGTACGAGAGCGCCTCGGCATACGACTCGCTGGTGGCCTCGTGAGCGTGATACGTGGCGAGCTCTTCTCCGACGATCTGCTCCTCGAAGAGCGAGTGCATCACGATCGCGGCGGCGCCGGCGTCCTCGAGTCGCTTGACGGTATCGAGGTCGTCGACGAGCGGCGAGGAGCCGGGCATCAACGGATGCGGCAGGCGGAAACCGAGGTACGTCGTCGAGAGGTCCATGGTCACCGTGCTCCGCCGGCGGGAGCGGGCGCGGCCGGCGGGGCATCAACCGGGGACGTCGCCGCCGCGAGCTTCCAGTCCGAAAGATGCTTGTAGAGGAGCAGCCGCCGTTTCGCCTCTTCACCGGCCCGGGCGGCGAGGCGCCGATACCGAACGGGGTCGGCCGCCTCGAGCATCCGGAAGCGGCTCTCATTCCGCATGAAAGTGTCGGGAGAGATCTTCGGTGCGCCCGAGTCGAGCTGGAGGGGCGGCTCTCCGCGGGCGATGCGCCGCGGGTCGAAGCGGTAGAGAGGCCAGATCCCGGAATCCACCGCGAGCTTCTGCTGCTCGCAGCCGAAGGCCATGTCGTAGCCGTGCGCGATGCAATGACTGTAGGCAATCACCAGCGACGGGCCGGGATAGGCCTCGGCCTCCTGGATCGCCTTGACCGTCTGGAAGTCCTTGGAGCCGAACGCCACACGGGCGACGTAGACGTGCCCGTAGCTCATCGCCATCAGGCCGAGGTCCTTCTTTCCGGTCTCCTTGCCGGCGACGGCGAACTTGGCGGCGGCTCCGAGCGGTGTCGCCTTCGATTGCTGCCCTCCAGTGTTCGAGTAGACCTCGGTGTCGAGCACGAGCACGTTGACGTCGTACGGGAGCGACAGCACGTGGTCGAGGCCGCCGAAGCCGATGTCGTAGGCCCAGCCGTCGCCGCCGACGATCCATACGCTCTTCTTGACCAGGTGCTCGGCGAACCCGGCGAGCATGCGGGCCGGGGGGGTGTCGATCGGGGCGAGCTGTTGGCGCAGCCGCAGCACGCGCTCGCGCTGGGCGGCGATTCCGGCCTCGGTGGACTGGTCCGCCTCCAGGATCTCGCGGGCGAGCCCGCCGCCAAGCTTCGGGCCGAGCTCGGCGAGCAGCCGGTGGGCGTGCGCGGCGTGGCCGTCGAGCGCCAGGCGCATGCCGAGGCCGAACTCCGCGTTGTCCTCGAAGAGGGAGTTCGACCAGGCCGGCCCCCGCCCGTCCCGGTTGACGGTGTAGGGCGTCGTCGGGAGGTTGCCGCCATAGATCGAGCTGCAGCCGGTGGCGTTCGCGATGAGCGTGCGGTCGCCGAAGAGCTGGGTCATGAGCTTGATGTACGGCGTTTCCCCGCAGCCGGCGCAGGCGCCCGAATACTCGAAGAGCGGTGTCGCGAATTGCGATCCCTTGACGTCCATGACGCGGATGCGGGAGCGGTCGGGCTCGGGAAGGTCGAGGAAGAACGCGTAGTTCTCGCGCTCGAGGTCCCGCAGTGGCCGCTGCGGCGCCATGTCGATGGCCTTGTGCTTCGGGTTCGACTTGTCCTTGGCCGGGCAGAACATGACGCAGAGGGTGCATCCCGTGCAGTCTTCGGGTGCGACCTGGATCGTGTAGCGCCAACCCTCGAAGTCCGCGCCCCGGAACCGGTCGGACTTGAAGGTCTCGGGCGCCCCGGCGAGCCCTGCCGGTTCGAAGACCTTGGCCCGAATTGCGGCGTGCGGACAGACGAGCGCGCACTTGTTGCACTGGATGCAGACGGCCGGGTCCCAGACCGGGATCTCCGTGGCGATGTTGCGCTTCTCCCACCGCGTCGTCCCCGTTGGCCAGGTGCCGTCCACGGGGAAGGCCGAGACCGGGAGCCGGTCGCCGTGGCCGGCGAGCATGAGCGCCGTGACCTTTTGCACGAACGAAGGCGCCTCCTGCGGGACGATGGGCGGCCGGCGCCGGTCGGTGGTCGGCCGCTCCGGCACCTTCACCTCGGAAAGCCCGCCGAGCGCGGCGTCCACGCCCGCGAAGTTGCGACGCAGGACTTCCGGGCCCTTCTTCGCGTAGCTGTCCTCGATCGCATGCTTGATGTGGGCAATCGCGGTCTCCCGGGGCAGGACTCCCGAGATTGCGAAGAAGCAGGTCTGCATGATGGTGTTGATGCGGCCCTTCAGGCCGGCTTCGCGCGCGATGCGGAATGCGTCGACGACGTAGAACCGCAGCTTCCTCTCGAGGATCTGCTCCTGCATCTCCCGGGGGAGCTCGTCCCAGACCGACTCGGGGCCGTAGGACGAGTTGAGCAGGAACACCCCGCCGTCGCGCGCCTGCTCGAGCATGTCGTAGCGATGAATGAACTCGAACTGGTGGCAGGCAACGAAATCGGCGCGGCCGATCAGGTACGCGGAGCGGATCGGTCGGGGCCCGAAACGCAGGTGCGAAACGGTCACGGCTCCCGCCTTCTTCGAGTCGTACACGAAGTAGCCCTGCACGAATCCCTCGGTCTCTTCGCCGAGAATCTTGATCGAGTTCTTGTTGGCGCCGACCGTGCCATCGGAGCCGAGCCCGTAGAAGACCGAGCGCGCGACGTCGGCGGATTCGATGTCGAGCGCGGCGTCCCAGGGCAGCGACGTGTGTGTGACGTCGTCCACGATCCCGACGGTGAAGTGGTTGCGGGGCTTCGCCCGGGCGAGCTCCTCGAAGATCGCGACGAGCATCGCCGGAGTGAACTCCTTCGATGACAGGCCATAGCGGCCGCCGACGATGCGGGGGCCGGCCACGCCGTCGCGGCTTTCGGCGAAGGCCGTGACGACGTCCTGGTAGAGGGGCTCGCCGATCGCGCCCGGCTCCTTCGTGCGGTCGAGAACGGCGATCGCCTTCACACTGGCGGGAATGGCCGCCACGAAGCGTGCGACGTCGAAGGGCCGGAAGAGGCGGACTTTGAGAACGCCGACCTTCTCGCCGCGGGAAAGGAGCCATTCGACGGTCTCGTGCGCGGTTTCGGCGCCCGAGCCCATGAGGACGACGATGCGGTCGGCCTGCGGGTGGCCCACGTAGTCGAAGAGGCGATAGCGTCGCCCCGTCACTTCGGCGAAGCGTTCCATCGTCGTTGCGACGATGCCCGGGCACGCAGCGTAGAAGGGATTCGAAGCCTCCCGTGCCTGAAAGAAGGCGTCAGGATTCTGCGCCGTGCCCCGCACGACCGGATGATCGGGCGTGAGCGCTCGCCGGCGATGCGCGGCCACGACCTCCGGATCGATCAGCGCCGAGAGCTCTTCGTCGGAGAGTTCCTCGATCTTCGCGACCTCGTGCGACGTGCGGAAGCCGTCGAAGAAGTGCAGAAACGGCACGCGGGACGCGAGCGTGGCCGCATGCGCGACCGCGGCGAGATCCTGCGCCTCCTGGACCGAGCCCGCGCAGAGCATCGCGAATCCCGTGGCGCGGCAGGCCATGACGTCCGAATGGTCGCCGAAGATCGAGAGAGCGTGTGTCGCGAGCGTGCGCGCGGCCACGTGCATCGCAAAGGGCGTGAGCTCGCCCGCGATCTTGTACATGTTGGGGATCATGAGAAGCAGGCCCTGCGAGGCGGTGAACGTGGTCGCGAGCGCCCCGGCCTGGAGGGCCCCGTGGACGGCACCCGCCGCGCCGCCCTCCGACTGCATCTCGACGATCTTCGGGACCTCGCCCCAGAGGTTGACGCGGCCCCGGGCCGACCGGGCGTCGGCGACCTCGCCCATCGGTGAAGAGGGCGTGATCGGATAGATCGCGATCACCTCGCTCGCCCGGTGGGCGACCGAGGCAACCGCATCGTTGGCATCGAGCGTCACGCGCCTTGGTGCAGCCATCTGGACAGACCGTAGCGAGCGCAGCGGGCGGCGCGCTGATGTGTTTGTATCAATTGGCCGTCGCCTTCGCTTAGCGAGCGATCTGCGCCCTCCGGGCGCACCGGCGAACGGTCGCCCAAAGGGGCTCGACCGTTCGCCTGATCGCTCGCTGCGCTTCGGCTCCCGCATCGCGAACCTCCTCCCTCCTTCGTCGGGAGACTATTCGCGATGCGACGGCGTTAGCCCTGGTCGCGGCAGGCGCAGTTTCCTCGCGCAGCGCGAGCGACGGTTAGGGAATTCGGTACTTGCCCAGGACGACGGTGACGTTGTCTTTGCCGCCGGCTTCGAGGGCGAGGTCGACCAGGACGTGGCAGGCCTCGGAGGCCAGGCCGGGCGCCTTGAGCGCCGCGGCGATCTCGTCATCCGGGACCATCTCGGTCAGGCCGTCGGAACACAGGAGCAGCTGGTCGCCGTTCATCAGGCGGGAGCGCTTCAACTCCACCTGGGCGAAGGCCCCGCGGGTGGCGAGCGCGCTCGTCAGCACGTGACGCGCGGGATGCGTTGCAATGTCCCCCTGGCCGATGGCGCCCGCGTCGGCCAGCGATTGAGCCATCGTCTGATCGCGGGTCAGGTGCTCGAGCCGGCCGTCGCGAAAGAGGTACGCGCGCGAGTCGCCGACGTGCGCCGTCAGGAGCTCGGTGCCGATGCTGCAGGCCACGGTGAGCGTCGTCGCCATGCCGCGCAGGCTGGGGTCGATCCGCGCCCGCTCGACGAGCACCTCGCGAACCTTCTGGAAGCGCCGCTCCATGCGCTGCAGGACTTCCTGCGCGAGCGGCTCGTCGAGCCGCATGATCCAGTCGGGAGTCTCGACCACCAGATCCACGAGGGCCTGGATGGCCGTGCGGCTGGCGATCTCGCCGGCCGCCGCGCCGCCCACGCCGTCTGCCACGAGCAGGCCGTACGCGGTTTCGGCGTACGCCTCCGGAGTCTCGCCCTCGGGCAGATTCGTCAGCAGCGTCTGCATGGCCCGGTCGAAGCGCGAGACGATGTAGTGATCCTCGTTGTTCGACCGAATGCGGCCCGGATGCGAGAGGGCCGCGAGGTCGACCTGGACGAAGGAGGACATGCTCGCGGGGCGATGGACGCCGGCCGTCTCGGCCAGCGGGATCTCGGCCGTGTCGTCCCTGTCCTTTGCCATGGAGCCCTCCGGGCCTAACGCGCCAGCGCCGCGAGCGCCTTGTCCGCGGCCGCGAGCAACGCCTGCGGGCCGACCGGAGCGCCGGTGGCCTGCTCCATCCAGATGTCCGGGGCGACGTTGCCGATGCGTGCCATGCGTTCGAACTCCGCGCCGAGGTTGCGGGACTTGTCGATCTGCCGCTCGATCTGAAAGGCGATCAGATGCCCGATCGGGTAGTCCGGAAGGTACAGGAACGAGTCGATCATGTGCGAGTAGATGCCGAGCGTGAGGACGACGTCCTTCTTCCGGAAGACCGGGGCGTAGTACTTGTTCCAGAGATCGCGGCAGATCTGAAGCGTGCCCTCCTTCAACTGCGCGGGGGTGGCGTCCGGGTGGTCGTACATCCAGTGCCACACTCCCATGTCCACGAGCGCCACGCCGGCAATCTCGTAGGCCGCCCAGAAATCGTTCAGGGTCTTCAGGGCCAGGGCCTTCGCATCGGGCTTCGTCAAGCCCAGCAGCTCGAGATCGTGGGCCTGGAATACGAACGCGAGCGCCTCGGTGAACGCCGTGTTGGGAACGCCCTGGAGCAGGGTCGAGTCCACGTCGTTCAGGGAGAACGTCTGCTCGACGTTGTGGCCCATCTCGTGGATCGCGATGTTGAAGCCCTTGAAGTTCATGCCGTCCTTCTCGACGCGGGTCCGCAGGTGCGAATTGTCGGCCCGCCGCTGCGCGCCGAGGGCGTGACCCGAGCCGCGCGCCGGGTCGACCACGATGTGGTCGGCGAGGTACTGCGCTCGCTCCTTGGAGAAGCCGAGCTCGACGAGCAGGTTCGGGATGTCCTCCTTGTAGGCCTCGGCTGTCGGGTACCGCTTTCGCACGATCGCGTCGAGCTGGTCCTCCGTGTAAGTGCCGCGCGGCCGGAAGCCGTTGTACCAGACGTCGAAGGGTTCGAGCGGGCGGCCGAGGCGGCTCTCGATCATCGCCGCGACCTTCGGCACGAGCGGCGAGGACAGGACCTCCTCGAGCATCGCCCGCACGCGCGCTTCGGGGATCTGACGATTCTCGTCGAACCGCCGCGCGATCAGCGTCGGCGCCAGCGGCGAGTACGGGTCCGCCTTGCGCGCGGCCCGGAAGGTGGAGAGCAGCGTCGCGTACCGGGTGTCCGGCTCGGCGGCGTTGGAGGCCTTCATGTCCGGAGGAGTCGCCGTGTCCGAGTCCCGGGCCGCCGCTACCCTGACCGTGTTCGCGAAGGGGTCCCAGTCCACGTGCGGATTGTCGACGACGGTCTCGGGGATCGTCTGCGTGACGATCCGGTCGCAAACCATCGCGATCACGCGCTGCTTGGCGAGGCCGTTCTTGCCGTCCGAGTAGTCCGCCTTGATCTGATCGCGCAGGTTCCAGTGGGACAGGAGCCGCTGCTTCGGCGGAAAGAGACGCTGTCCCTTCCCGTCCACGAGGTGGTGCGTCCAGATGTTGTAGCGCGCGATGTAACGGGCGGCATCCGAAGCGGCTGCGGCGACGGCGAGGTTGACGTCGGCCGGCACGCGTTTGTCGAATCGCTCGGCCAGGCGCGCCTCGGCCCACTGGCGTCGGGACCAGCCGGCACCCTCGGTCAGCCGCTGTTCGAGAGTCGTCAGCGGAAAATTCAGGAGGACGGCGAAGGCGAGGCGGTTCTGGAAGAAGTCGTCGATCGTGTGGGCGGACGGGTCGTATCCGGCGAGGATCTCGTCGAAGGGGTAGATCTCGCCGATGTCGAGGTCCGACTGGCGGCGGAAGTCACGGGAGATCTCGTTCATGTGCCCGTCGAGCGACTCCATCGCGAATTCCATCCTCGAGAACAGGGCATTGCGGGCGGTCGAATCGGCGGTGATCTGCGCGCGTGCAACCTCGGCGAAAGCCGCCTCGTCGCCGTCCTCCTTGCGCCAGAACTCGGCGGCCTGGCGCAGGCCGCGGGCGATGCGCGGGCGTTCCGACTCCCCGAGCCTGGCGGTGAGCTCGGTCTCGAGCGCGGCGACGGTCCGTTTCATGGCCTGCGATTGTCCTCCCTCCGGCGCAGCCCCGGCGAGGCCGAGGATCGCGGCCAGCATGACGAGAATCGGGGCGCCGGAGCGGAAGATCGTCCTCGGCATGAGGCCTCCTCGAGCGGGGAGTCTATCGAGGATTGCGGACGAGCGGGTGGCCCGGCCGTCATCCCGAGCGCGGCGAGGGATCCCTTTGAAGTCACCGTGCAGCGACGAAAGGGATCCCTCGTCGCTTCGCTCCTCGGGATGACAGGTGGGTGGTCCGCGCTTGTCGAGCCGGTGCTCGGCTCTCGTCGCTGGGATGACCGGAGCGTGGTCCGCGCCTCGTCGAGCCACGGCCCCGCTCCTGTCATCCCGAGCGCAGCGAGGGATCCCTTTGAAGTCACAGTGCAGCCAGGAGAGGGTTCCCTCGTCGCTTCGCTCCTCGGGATGACCGGGTCGCGCTCCTCGGGATGACGATCCGGTGCCCTACGCCTTCGCGGCGCCGGCTTTCGCAACGGACTTCACGAGCTCGTCGATCTGCTTCTCCGCCTTCTGGATCGTCGCAGCCGGGCCGACGCACTTGAAGAAGACGAGCCCGTCGGGCGCCTCCACGATGGCACCCGAGAGGCGCCAGCCTGGCTTCTTGCCCTGCGACTGCATCATCGGGCCGGAGGGGGCGAGGTACGTCCCGGCGACCTCGATGAGGTGAACCTTCAAGCCGTTGACCGTGCGCTCGGATCTCTTCGGGGCGCTCGCGCCCTCGAACTGGCCGACCCAGCGCTGCAGGTTCTCGTCGACGCTTCCGCCCTGGCCCTTGCCGAAGAAGAAGACGCCGCATCCTCCCTCTTCCGATCCGGGCGCTGCGGGGATCGTGTAGCTCGCCACGCGCATCGGCTGCGGGCTTCCCGCCTGCCAGGCCGCGGGCATGGTCCAGTGGACGCCGCCCGCGGATCCGTCGGTGGCGGCAAGGAGGATCGCCGCCAGGGAGGCGGCCAGCAGAACGGAAATGCCGGAACGTATGTATTTCATGGAGGAGAGAATACCCGGTCTGCGGGTCCGCCGTCTGCGCCTTCCAGGCTTAGAATTCGCTACTCGAGGGGAGGACTCATGAGAGCAAGAGTGATTGCGGGCGTCGTGTTGGGGATGAGCCTGGTGGCCGGAATGGCCATCGCTCAGGCACCCGGGCCCTCAAAGCCCGGGCCGGAGGTCAGGAAGCTCGACGGCTTCGCCGGAAAATGGAAGGGCGAGTCCGAAATGAAGCCGGGACCGTGGGGACCCGGAGGGAAGATGACGAGCGAGAGTGACTGCACCTGGTTCGAAGGAGGCTTCCAGCTCGTTTGCCGCGAAACCTCCAGCGGTGCCATGGGCGATCTGAAGAGCGAGGCCATCCTGGGCTGGAGCGCCGAGGACAAGGTCTACAAGTACGTGGGCTTCGACAGCACTGGGATGATGGGCTCGGCCACGGGCACCGTCTCGGCGAACACCTGGAGCTGGAGCGGCGAGGACAAGATGGGTGGCAAGTTGATCAAGTCTCGCTACACAGTCGTTCTGACTTCACCGACCGTGCAGACCTTCAAGTGGGAGACCTCGTTGGACGGAAAGACCTGGACGACGGCCGCCGAAGGTCAGGCCACGAAGAAGTCGTGAGCCCATCCTCGTGAACCCGGGATGGATGGCGGCGATCGCGGCCCTCTTGATGGCAGCGGGGACGTCGCGGGCCGCGGAAAAGAAGACCGCGGAGGCGACTAGGCCGGCGCCGGAAGTCGAGAAGCTCGGCTACTTCGTCGGCGAGTGGACCTCTTCGGGCGAGGTCCTGGAGGGCCCCCTGGGCCCCGGCGGACCGACCCGCGGCCGCGACCGTTGCCAGTGGATGGCCGGCAACTTCTTCGTCGCGTGCAACATGGGAAGCCACGGCCCGATCGGCGACGTCACGAGCCTCGCGGTCATGGGATGGGATGCGGCGCGGAAGGTCTACACGTGGTCGAGCTTCAACAGCGTCGGCGTCGCCGAGACCGCCACGGGCACGCTTTCCGGAGACACCTGGACCTGGTCGAACGACGTGACGATGGGCGGCAAGACGGTGAAGTCGCGCTACGTCATCTTCCATACCTCGGCCGACGGTTACAACTTTCGCTGGGAGAGCTCCGGGGACGGGAAGACCTGGAACGTGCTGCTCAAGGGCACCGTCACTCGGACCATCGAGAAGAAGTACTGACGCGCCTGTCATCCACTGCAGCGGCTTCCAAGGGATCCCTCGGCGCTGCGCGCCCCGGGATGGACAGGATTACCGCATCGCCTCCATGGGGGATAACCGCGAGGCGCGGACGGCCGGGTACATGCCGAAGGTGAGCGCGAGCAAGAGCGCGACGACCCAGGCCGTGAGCAGACCGAGCGGGTTGACGACCAGGCCGTAGGGGAAGTTTGCCGACAGCGCCTTGCACACGAAGGCGCCGAGGAACGTGCCGAGCGAGGCGCCGACCGCGGCGAGCACGCAGGCCTCCAGCAGAAATTGCGTCAGGATCTCGCCATCCGAGGCGCCCATCGCCTTGCGCAGCCCGATCTCGTAGCGGCGGTCGGAAAAGGCGATGAGCATGACGGACAGCACGCCCACGCCCCCCACGAGCAGCACCGTCGCCGCGAGGCTCGTCAGTACGACCTTCCAGCCGAAGATCTGCTCTTCGAAGCGCTGGTAGCCGCGCGCGAGCTCGCCCTCGAGATCGAGCACCTCGATGTCCTCGATGCCGTGATGGGCCTGGCGCGCCCGGCCGACCATCATGGCGGAGACCTCGCCGAGGTCCCTCTTCGCCTTGAGCTTCACGGCCACGTGCGCGAGCTTGTGGTCCGGGTCCATGCGATCCATGTAGGTCTCGAGGGGGATCGAGATCCCGTTGGCGTCGTAGTAGTTCTCGTCGGAGAAGAGCTGCCCCGCGGCCTGCACTCCGATCACGCGGAAGCGCACGCCCTCGACCGTGATGTCGCGGCCGACCGGATCGGATCCGCCGAAGAGCTTGGAGGCCAGGGTCGCGCCGACGACGGCGACCGTCGAGCGGCGGCGCTCGTCGTCCTCGGTCAGGCCGCGGCCGAGGCCGATCGGGCGGTTCATCCACCGGCCGTACTCGTGGGTGACGCCGTTGACGAACATCCGCTCGCTGCCGCCGGTCGTCTTGACGGCAGATTTCTTGAATGCCCGCGGCAGGTACGCGAGAACTCGGTCGTCGGGTACGGTCAGCCGCGAGAGGTCCTCGAAGCGCAAGCCCGGACTCATGGAGAAGCGCTTCTGCTCCTCGGTCGTCTCCGGGGACTTCGGCGCGAGCATGACCGTGCCGTCCCAGGCCATTCCCGAGAAGCCGGTCGAGACCTTGTCCGTCACGCCGTCCATGACCGAGGTCATCACCACGAGCGCAAAGACGCCGAGCATGAGCAACGTCAGCGTCAGGATCGAACGCAGCTTGTGCGCCCACAACTCGATGAAGCCCCCCCGCACGACCTCGACGTAGAGGGCCACGTGCGCGCGCAGGCCGAGCCGGCGAACTTGCGGCGCGACGGCAGGCAGCGGGAGCGCCCGGCTACTCATAGTGCAGCGCCTCCATCGGCGAGAGCTTCGCGGCCTTGAAGGCCGGGTAGAGCGCGAACAGGAAGCCGAAGACGATCGCCAGGCCGTAGGCCGCGAGGAAGCTCTTCGGGTCGATGTGCAGCGGAATGCCGAGCGAGAACGTGATGACCTTCGAGAATCCGATGCCGATCACGAGCCCGGCCAGCGACCCGACGCCAGTCAGCACGAGGGCCTCGGTCATGAACTCCTGGAAGACCTCGCGTCCCGAGGCGCCGATCGCCATCTTGACGCCGACCTCGCGGATGCGTTCCTTGAGCGTGGCCATCTGGACGTTGACGTTGATGATTCCGCCCCCGATCAGCGAGAGGAACCCGGACAGCAGGAAGATGATGTCGTAGACGTCTCCCTGGCTCTGCTCCTTGCGGACGCGCTGGGCCACGTTGTCCAGGCGAAAGTCGTCCTGCTGGCGGTGGTTGGCCTTGAGGAGCGACCCGAGGCCTTTCGAAAAGGTCGCCATCGCGTCGATGCTCGGGATGCGAAACACGACGCGATCGAGCCGCTGGTACTTGTCGCCCTCGAAGCGGCGCGTGACGAGCGTGGTCGGGATCGCGACGATGCGGTTGCGGCGCCGGAAGATGTTGCGGTTGGACTTGCGGAAATAGAAGACGCGCTCCCGCAGCACGCCGACCACGGTGACGGGCGTGTCGCCGATGCGCAGGGTCTGGCCGACGGGGTGGCCGCCGGGGAAGAACACGTCCACCGCGTCGGTCCCGAGAATCGCGACCGGCGCCGCCGAGGCGAGGTCCTGGGTCGAGAAGTTGCGGCCCTCGGCGATCTCGTAGCCGTCGAGCGCCAGGAAGTCGCCGCCGATTCCGCGGATGTCGCGCTCCTGGTCGGCCCAGGCGGACCGCACACGCGCCCGCGCGAACTTCTGGAGCGACACGCCGTCGATCGCCTTGCGGTCGAGCTCCTGCCCGTCCTCGGCGTCGTCGGTGCGCAATCCGAGGTTGGCCATCTGAAGGGCGCTCGGACTACCTTCCTTGATGACGGCCGAGGGCTGCACGTTCATCTTGTCGAAGCCGCCGAGCTTGCGGTAGAGCTCCATCGAGCGCTGGCGCATGCTGTCGGAGATCGAAAATCCACCGAGGACCGAGGCGACGCCGAGCACGACGCCGAGAGACTGGAGCACGGAGCGCGTGAGGTTCTCGCGCATCTCGACCCAGGCGTTGCGCAGGCGCTCGCGGAACTTGCCGTTGAAGGCCATGGGTTCCGGCTAGGCCGCCTCCGCGACCTTGATCAGGCCGTCGTGGATCTCGACCTGGCGGCCCGCCATCGCGGCAATCGAGAGGTCGTGCGTCACGATCACGATCGTGTTGCCCTGGCCGTTGAGCTCGGCGAAGAGCTCGAGGACCTCGTGGCCGGTCTTCGAGTCGAGCGCCCCCGTCGGCTCGTCGGCGAGCAGCATCGCGGGGCGGTTGGCGAGCGCGCGCGCGACCGCCACGCGCTGGCGCTGGCCGCCCGAGAGCGCGGCCGGGAGCACTCTCGCCTTGTCCGGAATGCCGACCTTCGAGAGCAACTCCATCGCGCGTTCCCTCCGCTCGCGACGGCCGACACCCGCATAGAGCATCGGAAGCTCGACGTTGCGAACGACCGACGCCTTGGGAAGCAAGTTGTACTGCTGGAAGACGAAGCCGATCTTTTCGTTGCGGATCCGCGCGAGCTCGGGCCCCGAGAGTCCGTCCACCCGCTGACCGTCGAGCGCGTACGTTCCCGACGTCGGCTTGTCGAGACAGCCGAGGATGGCCATGAGCGTGGACTTGCCCGAGCCCGACGGGCCGATCAAGGCCACGAACTCTCCCCGCATGACTGTCATGTCGATGCCGCGAAGGGCGTGGACGGCAACACCGTTCGTGCCGAAGGTCTTCGTGAGGCCGGTCGTTTCGATGATGGCGGTCATGGTCTTTCTCCTCGTGTCATCCCGGGTATCACTTTCTGTCATCCCGAGGGCCGCGAGGCCCGAGGGATCCCTTTCGAGTCTCGGTGCGGCTGAGAAAGGGATCCCTCGCTTCGCTCGGGATGACGTGCTCCCCTCGCTTTGCTCGGGACGCACGTCAGTCGTTGTCGTCGTCTTTCTCGACGCGCTTGCGGGACGGGTCCTCGAGCGCCACCTGTTCGCCGGACTTCAAGCCCGCGAGAATCTCGACGCGCTCGAGAGTTGCGATGCCGGCCGACACGGGCACGACGTCGAAATACTCCTTCCAGTGGTCGGAGAGCCAGATGAACTTGTTGCGCCCGGCGAGGGCTTCCTTCGCCACGGCGAGCTGCTTGGGCGTCAGGTTCGGCTTCAGGCGATAGGCGACGGTCTTGCCGTCGCGCTTCTGGAGCGCCTCGAGCGGGATCGAGACGGCCTTGTCGCGCTTGTCGCCGAGGATCTCGACATTCGCGCTCATGCCGGTCTTGAAAGATTCGCCGAGCTCGTCGAGCGAGACCTCGACCTTGAAGACCTTGATCTTCTCGACGAGCTCGGCGGAGGGGGATACGAAACTGACTTTGCCCGTGAAGATCTTCTGCGGGTACGCATCGAGCGTGATGCGCACCGGCTGGCCGACCTGCACTTTGGCGATGTCGACCTCGTTCAAGTTGACGCGGATGATGAGGCTCTTCAGATCCGCGACCGTGAAGAGCACCGTGCCCGCGTTGAAAGACGAGACGCCCGAGGTCACGGTCTCTCCGAGCTCGACGCCCTTCTTGATCACGACGCCGCTCATGGGCGAGGTGACGCGCGCATTCTGCGAGGCGGCGTTGCCGGAGATCGGAATGCCGCGGTCCTCGACGATCTGGTAGCGCATCTGGGACGCGCGCAGGGTCTCGGCCGCCTGGTCGCGCCTGATCTGGGAAGCGCGATAGGGGTCGCGGCCGATGAGCCCCTGTTCGAAGAGGGTCTTCTGCATCGCGAAGTCGCGGTCGGCGTCCTGGAGCTTGAGCTCCATCTCCTTGACGCTCGCCTGGACGTCGGAGAGCGATTGCGCCTGGTTGACGTCCGGCTCGATCTCGGCGAGCACGTCGCCCTGCCGGACGACGGCGCCCTCGCGCACCTTGAGCGTCAAGACCCGGCCCGACACGGCCGATTTGACATCCACCTTCGTCACCGGATCGACGACGCCGACCTCGCGGACCGAGACCTGGAGGTCCTCCGCCTGGACCTTTCCAAGCCGGAAGGGGCTGCTGTCGGCCTTCGGGTCGGCCTTGTCGCGGCTCTTCGCCCTGACCAGGGCGGCGCCCGCCAGGGCCAGAATGACCACCAGGACTGCGATCCACTTCTTCTTTTTCATCAAAAATCCCTTCAGACCGGTAGAGGGACCCTTCCGGGCGGCTGCCACGCCCTCTGTATACGCAGCCGGGTGGAGGAATGTTCGAAAAGGGGCCGGGTCAGGGGGGACCGGGGAGGCCGCGCAGGTAGGGGAGGACCTGGCCGGAATAGTACGGCTCCTGGGTCCCCCAGAAGACGTAGTCGAGCCGCAGGACCTCCCGCGCGAAGCGCTCGAGCTCGGCCACGGTCACGCGCTGTCCCGTTCCGGGGTTCTTGTCCGCGAGGTTCCCCGACTGCACGGCCACGCCGGCCACGACGCCCGGGCCTCGCGCGGCGATGAGCGGGTAGCTGTGACTCTGCTGTCCCCGCCGGTAGGGAAGCAGGTCGGGCCCTCCCACGCCGACGCCGATCTGCTCTGCGTGCGCGTAGACTCCGCGGAGGTAACCGTGGTCTTCCCACGGAAGCCACTCCCCGGGCATGAAGTTGGCGTACTGGATCACCTGCGAGCGGGAGAACGCCTCGCGCGCGGCAGTCATGATCTCCTTGATCCCCGCGCAATAGCGCTCGTACGTGAATCCCTCCGGATGGAGCCGGCCGCTCGCTCCGAACTCGACGGCAGTCTCGGGAAGATTGAGCCCCTCGATGCGCCCATCGGTCTCTCTGCCGAGGAACTGCAGCAGCCGGATGAATCGGGCACGCACCGCGGGGTCCCAGCGCCGCGCCACCCAGCCGCCCGCGCGGGCCCTGGAATCGTCGTCTCCCTCGATCTCGTATTGCCGCGCGGCGCCGCCCCGGAAGGCGGGATCCTGACGCAGGTAGTCGGGGACGTTGACGTGATTGTCGTCGAAGGAGACATCCTGAAGCTGAACGAAGAGCCGCTTTCCGTGGCTCGTGAGAAACGCGAGATCGTTCATGAGCGGCTTCAGGTCGTACCGATCCCTCGCTGGCTCCAGCTCTCGCCACGTGTACTTCAGTTGTGCCCCGGCGATGGACGGGGTCTGGAGGAAGCTCGGTTCCGAGATTCGCTGGCGCTGCCGATCGAAGAAGATGAAGTTCCGCGGAGTGATGTGCGCGTGGGCGTCGCCCGGCTTGCTTGCGGCGACCAGGGCCAGCAGGATCAGCGCACACGTGCTCATGTTCGACCCCGGACAGGGTAGGGTCGTCGCCGGAGGATGTCCAGCCACGGAACTCCGAGGGGCGTGGGCCGGGCTGCAACAACCTGTCAGCCCGGGGGCTGAGCGGTCATCCCGAGGGCCCAGCAGGCCCGAGAGATGCCTTTTGGGAGCCGCACCTTGACTCGAAAAGGATCCCTCGGCGCTGCGCGCCTCGGGATGGGACAGCGCGCGTCTGCGACTCGCGCTGCCACATAATCCCCCACCGTGACGAACGGGGGCATGAGCCCGGTCAGCCGGACCGGCACGGATACCAGCCGGTTCACCGTGCGCCGCCTGCGCTCCGCCTTCTTTCTGTGGCGCGCCTCGATCCACGGTACCGACGTCGCCGTCGCCAGCGTTCTCGCGGGACTCTCGATCGCGCTCGGCCTTTACCTGTTCGTGAGGGCACAGTCGGCGGCGCACCTCGCCTTCGCGGAACAAGCGCAACTCTTTCAGAAGGCGATCACCAAAGAGCTCGAGGCTCCGTCCGAAGACGTTCAGACCGTTGCCCGCTTCATGGAAGCCTCCAGCAACGTGACGCGGCGGCAATTCGCCCGGTTCGTGGCGCCGGTGTTCCTGCGGCACCGTTTCGTGTACGCCCTCGAGTGGCTGCCCTTCGTGCAGGACGCGGAGCGCGCGACCTACGAAGCAGAGGCACACGCGGCGGGACTGACCGAGTACCGCTTCTGGGATCTCGATCGGGACGGTCGGCCTCAGACGGCGGGGCGCCGCGAGGCCTACGTGCCGATCCACTTCATGGAACCGCCCAACGGCCTCGCTCTCGGGTTCGACGTCGTCTCGAGCCCCGGCCGGCGCGTTACGGCGAACAGGGCCCGCGACACGGGGTCCCTGATCGTCTCGCCTCCCTTCGGCCTGATCGAGGACAGAGCAGCGAAGAGTGGGCCTCCGGCGGTCGCTCTATACCAGGCGCTGTACCGGGGTGGCGACCCCGCTTCGCCGGCAGCGCGCCGCACCGGGCTCATGGGCTTCGTCCTCGCGATCGTTCGCATTGCGCCGCTGGTGGAAAGTGCGGCGAGCACGGCCGGCGGCGGGCTCGGCTACACGCTCCGCGACTTGAGCGAGGGAGCCTCGCCGTGGATGGCCGAAAGGCCGCCGAAATCAGCGGCCGTCCCCCGCAGACCGGGATTCGAGCTCCGCTTTCCGGTGCAGGTCCGGGACGCAGACAAGGAGTGGAGCCTGGACGTCTTCGCGATGCCGACCGCCTTCCTGCCACAGATGCGTACGGCCTTCGAGACGACCGCGGTCGGGGTGCTCGCGGCGATGCTCTTCCTTCTCGCGGCCACTTCGGTGCGGACCATCACGCGACTGCGCCGCCAGGTCGCGAAGGTCGGGCCGTATCGGCTGATCGCGCGCCTCGGCCGCGGGGCGATGGGAGTCGTGTGGGAGGCGCGCCATGCGCTCCTGCGGCGGCCGACCGCCGTCAAGCTCCTCGCCCCGGGGACCGAGGGTGAGCGCGCGGTCGCGCGCTTCGAGCGCGAGGTCCAGCTGACGGCGGGCCTGACGCATCCGAGCACGATCGCGATCTACGACTACGGCCGCACCGCCGATGGCGTCTTCTACTACGCGATGGAGCTTCTTCACGGCATCAATCTCGGCCAGCTCGTCGCCTTCGACGGGCCGCTGCCTCCCGGGCGCGTCGTATACCTGCTGCGCCAGGCCTGCGGCGCTCTCACCGAGGCGCACGCCGCGGGACTGATCCATCGCGACATCAAGCCGGCGAACATGATGCTCTGTGTCTACGGCGGCATCCCGGACTTCGTGAAGCTTCTCGACTTCGGGCTCGTCAAGGAGATCGGCGACGTCGAGCACGCCGGCGAGGGCCCCGGGGGCCACGACGCCGGGCTCTCGCAGGACGGCTCCCTGCTCGGCACACCTCTGTACATGGGGCCCGAGGGAATGACCGACTCGTCGAACGTGGACGCGCGCGCCGACCTGTTCGCGCTCGGCGCGGTGGGCTACTTCCTGCTGACCGGCAAGTCACCCTTTCCGGGGCGCACGGCGATCGAGGTCTTCGCGCTCGAACGGCAAGGACCGCCGCCCCCGCTCTCCAGCACCGCGCCCCGGCCCGTGCCGGCAGCGCTGGAGGAGGTTCTGCGCCGCTGCCTCGCCTTCGAGCGCGCCGACCGGCCCGCCTCGGCCGAGGAACTCGACGCCATGCTCGAGGCCTGCGCGGTCTCCCCGGCCTGGACCACGGCGGACGCGCGCGCCTGGTGGAGGGACCGGGGTCCCGGCGCCCTCAAGGCCGCCGCGGCCGATCGCGAGGACCACGAGGGACGGGGACAGTTCCTGATGCTCTCTTCCGACAACGTCTCCCGGAGCTGGCGAAGCGACTAGAATAGGCGGCACTCAAAGCGAGGTCCGCCATATGTTGAGCCTGGACGCCGCCTTCGACCGCATCGGCTCGGCCTTTCGCCAGGCCGGCTATTCGGCCCGGGACGAGGGACCGCCGGAAACCCCGGGCAACCGCGCCTGCGTCTACATGGCGCCGAGCATGTCGGTGCGCGTGTGCTCGTACGGCCGGGCGCGTCTGCTGACGATCCAGGTCAAGGTCAACGACGAGTGGGTGGACTTCGCCAAACGCGGCGTGGGCGCCGAAGGAATCGAGGAGGCGGCCGTCGAGGCGCTCGTCAATCGCGTTCGCAACGAGGTCGCCGAGACCTCGAGCGACGGGGATACGTAGGGCTCGAGTAGCGGCACCCTGGCTCGCTACGCTCGGGATGACACGAGCCGCGCCGGGCTGACACGAGGCGCGCTCGGGATGACGAGAGATGCGACGGGAACGACGAGCCGTTCGTCCGTCGTCGAGCTGCGTGCTCGCCCTGTCATCCCGAGGGCCAGCAGGGCCCGAGGGATCCCTTTAGAAGCCGCAGTGTGACTCGAAAGGGATCCCTCGCTTCGCTCGGGATGACACGAGCCGCGCCGGGGATGACATGAGCCGCACTGGGGATGACACGAGCGGCGCTGGGGATGACCCGAGCTGCTCTACCGGATGACAGATCAGCAGCTCAGGCCGGCGGCAGCGGGACCCCGGGACGCTCGTTGTCCCAGAGGATCGACATCACCCACCAGCGCGCGCCGTCGTGGAAGAGCTGGATGCTGTTGACGCCGCGCTTGAGAATCTCGCCGCCCGGGGACTTGCGCGCCTCGTAGAACGAAAGAACGTGCGCGATGGATCCGAATCGAAACTCGCGCCGGCCGATCTCGATCTCGTAGAAGTCGTTCTGCGCGAAGAAGGGCGTCCGGGACGCCACGTAGCCGTCCATGTCGAAGACGTCGGCGGCAGCGCCTCCTTCCGGCAGCGGCCGCGTCGGGATGAGAAGCGCCTTCGGGTGGTACAGGGCACGGTCGCGCTCCCACTGCCGCGGCGCGCCGGCCGGCCCGGAGATCGTCTCGTAGATCGCCTTGACGATCGCATCGATCGAAACCGCGTCCGGGTTGCTCATCGCTAGTAGCTGTGGTCGTCCAGCATGACCGGTCCCTTGAAGCGGGAATATATGAAGACGGTGTAGCCGATGACGATCGGCATGCCCGAGAGCGCCACGATGAGCATGACCTTGAGGGACAACGGCGTGGACGCTGCGTTCCAGATCGTCAGCCCGCCCGCCGGGTCGCCGAGTGCGGGCACGAGGTTCGGGTAGATCGCCATGCCCAGCGTTGCGAGGACCATGGCGATGGCGGCCGAGGAGAACAGAAACGCCGCCGACGGCCGTCCGCGCCCCCAGCTGCGCCGCATCGCCGCCATGAACACGAGGAAGAGGACGGGAACGGCCCACGCCGCCGCATGCTCCGCCGCGCCCCAGGTCGAGGCCGCCGCCACGCGCGAGGAAACCGTCACGGCCGCCCAGAGCACGATCCACAGAACCCATGCCACGCGGCCCGCCGCGAGCGCACGCTCGCGCACGACGCCCTGCGTCTTGAGCTGGAGCCAGGAGGCCCCCTGCGCGAGGAACATCGCGACGGACAGAAGCCCCATCAGCAGCGCGAACGGATTGAGCAATCCGAGGAACGTTCCCGCGAACTCCTTCTCCGCGTCGAGCGGAAGGCCGCGGACGATGTTGCCGATCGCGACTCCGAAGAGCAGAGACGGCAGGAAGGACGACACGGCCCAGACCGTGTCCCACGTTCGCCGCCACCCGAGCCCCTCTTCCTTGCTGCGAAACTCGAGCGACACGGCCCGCAGGATCAGCGCGGCGAGAACCAGCATGAGCGCGAGGTAGAGGCCCGAGAAGACGGTCGCGTACACCTTCGGAAAAGCTGCGAAGAGAGCGCCACCGCCCGTCAGCAGCCACACTTCATTGCCGTCCCAGACCGGCCCGACGGCATTCAGGACGGTGCGGCGCTCCTCGTCGGTCTTCGCGACGAAGAGATGCAGCATTCCCGCACCGAGGTCGAACCCGTCCAGGATGGCGTACCCGGCCAGCAGCACTCCAACCAGAAGGAACCAGACGGTCTCAAGCGACGGCATACTTCGCCTCCTCGTTCGTGTCCGGCATGTGGCCGGGCTCGGGGCCATGCTGGATCTCGCGGCGCAGCAGGTAGAGCCAGAGGAGGCCGAGCACGAGATAGATGATCGAGAAGAGCGCGATCGAGAACAGGATTGCCGGCGCGGCCACGACCTTCGAGACCGCGTCCTTCGTGCGCAACAGGCCGTAGACGATCCATGGCTGGCGTCCCACCTCGGCGGCCATCCAGCCGAGCTGGATCGCGATCACGGGCAGCGCGACGGAAGCGACCATGATTCGCTGCCACCAGCGTGCCGTCTCGATCTTCTTCCTCACGAGCAGCACCATGCCGGCGAGGGTCACGAGGACCATGAGATTCCACACGATCACCATGTTGTGGAAGGAAAGGAACGTCACGGCCACCGGCGGCCAGTCCTCCTTCGGAAACGAGTTCAGGCCCTGGATCGGAGCCTGGAAGTTGCCGAACGCCAGTGCCGAGGTCAGGTTCGTGATCATGATCTCGGGCCCCTCGCGCGGTCCCTGCTGTGTCGGCGGAAGCGAGAAGAGGATGAGCGGCGCGCCCTTTTCGGTCGAATAGATGCCTTCCATCGCCGCGAACTTCGCCGGCTGCGTGTGCGCGACCTGCCGCGCATGGCGGTCGCCGCTGAAGAAGGAGAGAACGCAGCCGGTGAAGGCGGCGACGAGGCCGAGCTTGAGCGACACGCGCGCCACGCCGGGGTGCCGCCCCTTCAACATGTACCACGACGCCACGCCGGCCATGAGGAAGGACCCCATGCAGAGGGCCGAGGAGAGCGTGTGCGCCAGGCGCGGCAGCGTCGAAGGATTGAAGACCGCCTCGAAGAAGTCGGTCAGCTCGGCGCGGCCATTCGCGATCTTGTAGCCCGCGGGCGTCTGCATCCAGGAGTTCGCGACGAGGATCCAGAAGGCCGAGAGGATCGTTCCCAGCGAGACCATGAGCGAGGCAAACCAGCGGGTGAAGGAGGAGATGCGCTTCCTTCCGAGCAGCAGGAGGCCCAGGAATCCCGACTCGAGGAAGAAGGCGAAGACGCCCTCGGCCGCCAGCGGCGCGCCGAAGATGTCGCCCACGAAGCGCGAGTAGCCGGCCCAGTTCGTGCCGAATTCGAACTCCATCACGATCCCGGTGGCCACGCCCACGGCGAAGTTGACCGCGAAGATCTTCAGCCAGAAGTCCGAGGCCCGCCGGTAAACGTCCTTGCCCGTCCGCCACCGCGCAGTCTCGAGCAGGAAGATCAGGAAGCCCAGGCCGATCGAGATCGGGGGAAAGAGAAAGTGAAACATGACCGTCAGCGCAAACTGCACGCGAGCCAGAAAGACAGCTTCCATGCTCTTTTTTCCTCCGCTAGGGGGTGTCCGAAGGCTTCGAGTCGCTCCGAACTCTAGGACGAGCGCAGCCGCTCGCCCTGATATGGATGCATCAGTCGTCGTACGATTCTATCCATGAGCCCCGCGACGACCTCGCCCCGAGCGCCGGACCATGGCAGACGCGAGCAGACCCTCGTTGTGCTCGCGGGCTACCGCACGGCCGCACCGGAGGAAGCGGAATCGCTCTCGCGAATCCGGCGTTTTCTCGAAGGCCCCGGCGATCCGTTCCGCCGCGGCAATCCCGAAGGCCACGTCACGGGCAGCGCCGTCGTCGCTCGACCGGACGGCTCCGGGTTCCTTCTCCTCTGGCACCGCAAGCTCTCCCGCTGGCTCCAGCCGGGCGGCCACACGGAGGAGGCGGATGCATCCGTCTTCGCGACAGCCCTGAGGGAGGTACGGGAGGAAACCGGCATCGTGTCCTTCGAGACCCCCATCGGCTCCGCGCTTCTCGACGTAGACGTCCACGCGATCCCCGCGCACGGCCAGGAGGCCGCCCACTCGCATTTCGACCTGCGTTACCTGTTGACGGCCACGGCGCAGAGCGATCCGGCGGCATCCGAGGACCCCGCGCGCCCCATGCGCTGGATGACGCTCGCCGAGGCGCTCGCGGCCGGGGTGGACGCTTCGCTCGCCCGAGCACTCGACAAGGCGCGTGCGCGGCTTTCGGATGCGCAGGGACGCTGACGCGTCGCAAGCGCGGCTCGACGAGCGTGGGACCGGCCCCTGTCATCCCGAGCGAAGCGAGGGATCCCTTTCAAGTCACGGTGCGGCTGCTAAAGGGATCCCTCGGGCCTGCGGCCCTCGGGATGACAGGGGTGAGAGCGCGGCTTGGCGAGGGCACGAACCGGCGTTTCTCATGCCCCGGACGACTGGGGTGAGAGCGCGGCTCGACGAGCGTGGGACCGGCCCTGTCATCCCGAGCGAAGCGAGGGATCCCTTTCAAGTCACGGTGCGGCTGGCTACGCGGGCGGGATCAGGACGTCAGCAGCAGGTACACGCAGCCGACGCCGATGACGAAGATCCCCGTTCCGCGGTTGATGGTGGTGAGCTTTCGGTAGTCGAAATGCCGGCGCAGAGCGTGCGCGCCACCGCAGAGGATGGCCCACCACAGCATGGAGCCGAGCAACACGCCGCCCACGAGCTCCGCGGTCAGGATCGGCCGGCCCCGCACGGCGCCAATGCCCATCGTCGTGAAGACCGCGGCAAAGGCGACGAAGGTCATCGGGTTGGTCAGCGTGAGCAGGAAGGTCGAGAGAAAGTCGCCCGTCAACCCCCTGCCGTTGACCTTTCGATTCGTGTCGAGCGCGCCTCGCTCACCGAATCGGACTTCATCTTCTCTCTCCTCCCCGGCCGGTTTTGCCAGGAAGAGTCGCAGCCCCATGAAGATCAGGATCACCCCGCCCACCCGCTGCATCCACGTCCGCTCGGAGATGAGGAACTCGGAGATCATCGTCGCGCCGAAGGCCGCAACCGCTCCGTAGAACCCGTCCGCCACCGCCGCGCCGAGGCCTGACATCAATCCCGAGGCCAGACGCTTGGCAATGGTGCGCTGCACGCACAGCACCGCGATCGGCCCCACCGGCGCCGCCAGGCAGAAACCGACGATCAACCCCTTCAGAAGCAGGCTCATGCGGGTCAGCGCGACCGGCGGGGCATTGACCGAATGATACCCGTTTCGCCCCCCGTCAGTGGGGGATCTTGAACTTGAAGATCGGCGGCGGCTCGATCTCGATCGCGCGGCCGCGCGAGGTAGCCTTCTTGACTTCGAACGAAAAGGAGACGGGGCGTGAGCGGCGCCCCTCCGCGTCGAGCAGCGTCGCCTTCAGGGTCACCTGCTGCGGCACGCTCGCATGGATCGAGAAAGGAAAGCTTCCCTTCTTCTGGCCCCCGACGTGCAGCTCGATCGTGAAGGGCTCGAAGCGCTCGGCGGAGACGACCTCGAACTGCGCCTGCACGATCTCGTCCTGGCCGGCCTTGAACTGGATGGTTCCCGCGGTGTCGTGGCCGCCGGCCGTGATGGACGTCGGAAAATTCAGAGCGACGATCTCGGGGGGCGCCTTGCGGAGCACGAAGAAGTAGAGCGCCGCCGCGAGCGCGAGGAGCCCGAGAACGAGCGGCTTGCGCGAGGGAGTCGAACGCGCCGGCGCCGCGACTGCGCCGAATGGCGCCGGTTTCGCCGTCGCGACCGTTGGCGCGCCGGGCCGCGGCGGCAGGAGCTGGCCACTCTCGCGCGCGGCCATGAGGAGGCGCACCGTGTCGGCGAGCTTCGCGATGTGCCCCTCGAGCGGCTGGGTGAGCGCGTCGAGCCAGTGCGGCGTCGAGATGAAGTACTCGAGCGTCTTGGCGAGCGGCACGTCCTCGATGCGAAACGGAAGGAGGCGGACTCCCTTGGCGACCGCGCGCTCGACCTCGCGCTTGATCTGGGGCGAGGAGTTCGCGTTCGAGGAAAAGATGAGGACCATCACCTTGCTGGCGGTGATCGCGTCGATCAGGGCGCCGCCCCACTCGACGCCGGGCATGATGTCGCGCGGCGCGATCCAGCAGCGGATTCCGCGCGTTTCGAGCCCGGCGCAGACGGCGTCGGCGACCGGCTTGTCCTTGCTCGAATAGCTGATGAAAACGTCGTGCGCCATGTGGTCTGGCCTTGCAGAATTGCCTGCCGCCGCGGTGCGCGGAAGTCTATCGTGGAGGGTCGAGACCCCGGATCTGCAACATCTATAAGGGGTTGCCGGCCATATTGACTTACGCCGTATTTACGCCTATTTTGCCTCTCCCGTGTCTCCCACGCAGGCCCTGGCGATCGAAGAGCTCCTCGAGGGCCGGGGGCTGACGAAGAAGGCCGCGAGCCTCGGTCTTCTCTCGGGCCCCGGCGGGAGGATCTCGCGTGCGAGCGATCTCCCGTCGCCCGCCATTTCCCGCGACCCGATCCCGACGATGGTGCCCGCGCTCGATCGCCTTCTCTGCGGAGGGCTCCCGCGCGGCGGGCTCGTCGAGCTTTCCGGGCGGCGCTCGTGCGGGCGCTTTTCGATCGGGACCTCGACGCTCGCCGCGGCGACCTCCTGCGGCGAAGCGGCCGCGCTCGTGGATCTCGGAGGTCATCTCGATCCGCAGGCGGCCGAGGCCGCGGGTGTCGAGCTTACGCGCCTGCTCTGGGTGCGGCCCGCGAAATTGAAGGACGCCGTCGCGAGCACGGAGATGCTGCTCGCGGCGGGATTCCCGCTTGTCGTCCTGGACCTGGGTCTTGCGCCCGTGCGCGGAGGCTTCGTGTCCGACGCCGCGTGGGTGCGCCTCGAGCGCGCGGCCCGCTCCCGCGGCGCGGCGCTGCTCCTGCTCGCGCCCTATCGCGTCAGCGGCATCGCGGCGGACACGGTGCTCGCCGCCGACTCCGCGCGCCCGAGCTGGCGCGGCGCCGGGCGCTCGCCGCGCCTCTTGTGCGGGCTCGCCGCGCGCCTCGTGCTCGAGAAGGATGGCCGCGCGCGCTCGGGCATGGCGGCGATGCTGGGACTGAAGATGCAGGACACGTTTGCGCCCTCGTCGCTGCGCTCCTCGGGATGACAGAGGTGAGAGCGCGGCTCGACGAGGTGTGGAGCACCCTCTGTCATCCCGAGCGCAGCGAGGGATCCCTTTGAAGTCACAGTGTGGCTACAAAAGGGGTCCCTCGTCGCTGCGCTCCTCGGGATGACAGGCGCTTCGCGCCATGTCAATCGCCTGCCTCTTCGTCCCTCTCTTTCCGCTGGCCGCGCGGCTGCGCAGCGAGCCGGAGCTCAGGGACGAGGCCGTCGCAATCTGCGAGGGCAACGGCAGCGCAGCGCGCATCGTGGCCGCGACCCGCAAGGCGCGCAAGGCCGGGATCCAGCCCGGCATGACGCTGCCCCAGGCACGTGCCCTCCTCCCGAAGCTCATCGCGCGCGGCCGCGACCGCCAGTGCGAGCGCGCCGCGGAAGAGGCGCTGCTCGAAGTCGCCGAGTCGTTCTCGCCGCGCGTCGAGGACGAGGGAGAGGGAGTGGTGTATCTGGATTTCGGGTTTCGGATTTCGGATTTCGGAATTGGAAAGCCGGAATCCGAGCTCCTCAGCAATCCGAAGTCCGACATCGAGGTGGCCCGCGAGATCCTCCGCGCGGCGGAGAAGGCGTCGCTGCCGGCGCGCGTCGGCGTTGCCGCGTCGAAGCTCGCCGCGCGCATCGCCGCGGGGCTTCCCGATTCGCCGACCGTCGTTGCGGCAGGGGAGGAGCCGCGCTTTCTCGCGCCGCTGCCTCTCTCGCGCCTGGCCCCGCAGATGGAGATCGCCGCGACACTCGAGCGGTGGGGCCTCTGCTCGATCGGCGATCTCGCGAAGCTGCCGGAGGGCGAGGTCGCGAGCCGCCTGGGCGAGCTCGGCCGCGAGCTCCATGCCACGGCGCGCGGCATCGACCCGCGCCCGCTCGAGCCGTACCTGCCTCCGCCGACTTTCTCCGAGGGAATGGACCTCGAGTGGCCCCTCGACTCCCTCGAACCCTTCCTCTTCATCGCGCACGCCGCGCTCGAGCGCCTCGTGCGCCGCCTCGAGTCTCAGGCCCTGGCCTGCACGCGCCTGGACACCGCGCTCAAGCTCGACCCCGACGGCCACGACGTCCGCGCCATCGCGCTGCCCGCACCCACGCGCGACGTCAAGACGCTGCTCACCCTCGTCCGTCTCGAGCTCGAGGCGCGCCCGCCCGGCGCCCCCGTCGCCGGTTTTGCGTTTTCGGCCCACCCCGACTCTCCGCGCCGCGCCCAGCTCTCCCTCTTCGGCCCGGCCGCGCTCTCGCCCGATCGCCTCGCGACGACGATCGCGCGCCTTGCCTCGCTGCTCGGTGCCGACCGCATCGGCTCGCCGCGCTCGATGGACGGTCATCGCCCCGAGCGCTTCATGACGACCGGATACGCTGCGCCGCCCGCGCCGCTGACCCGCCTCGCGCCGCGCGAAGGGCGCGGGCTTCTCGGAGTGCGTGTGCTGCGCCCGCCCCAACCACTCGAAGTCTTGATGGAGGATTCTCGCCTCCCTCTTCCGGCGGAAGAGGGTCGGGGTGAGAGGATCCTCTCCCGTCCCATCTCCCTCAAGACCGTCGCCCCCGACGCCGCGCCCCCCATATCAGGCTCCGTCCGCGTCGCGGCCGGCCCCTGGTCTCTCGAGGAAGGCTGGTGGTCCGACGCCCCCGCCGACCGCGACTATTGGGACGTCGAGCTCTCCGACGGCGGCCTCTACCGCATCTACCGCGAGCGAGTCGGCAATAAGTGGTTTGCTGACGGAGTGTACGACTAGAAGACACGCCCGCCTCGCGTTGAACCTCGCGACAATCTATCTAGAGATGCCCCCGCCCGGGCCGACCAGCGGCCCCGCCCCGGCTGCGCCTCCCGGCCAGCCCCGGCTGCTCGACCGCGTGCGCCTGGCGATCCGCGCCCGCCACTACAGCCTGCGCACCGAGGAGGCCTACGTCGGCTGGATCCGGCGCTACATCCTCTTTCACAACAAGCGCCATCCCCTCGAGATGGCCGAGCCCGAGATCAACGCTTTCGTGACTCACCTTGCCGTCGAAGGCTCCGTCAGTGCGTCCACCCAGACCCAGGCGCTCTCGGCGCTCATGTTTCTCTACCGCCACGTCCTCGGAAAGGCGCTGCCCGACCTCGACACCGTCATCCGCGCCAAGCGCCCCGGCGGCCTGCCGAGCGTGCTGACCCGTTCCGAGGTCCGCCGCATCGTCGCGCGCATGAACGGCACCCCGCGCCTCGTCGCGACCCTCCTCTACGGCACCGGCCTGCGCCTGCTCGAGGGACTGCGCCTGCGCGTCAAGGACCTCGAGTTCGGCAACAACCGCATCGTCGTGCGCGACACCAAGGGCGGCGAGGACCGCGTCGTCCCGTTCCCGCTCGTCGTGCGCGCCGAGATGCCGTCCTGGCTCGCGCGCGTCAAGCGCATTCACGAGCGCGACCTCGCCGACGGCTTCGGCAGCGTCTACCTTCCCGACGCCATCGCGAAGAAGTTCCCGGGAGCCGAGCGCGAGTGGGGCTGGCAGTACGTCTTCCCCGGCGAGCACCGCAGCCGCGACCCGCGCGGCGCCGAAGGAAGCCTCGGCGGCCCTCCCCAAGCCGCCCGCGCGTCCGCCGCCAAACAACCCGAACACCGCCACCACCTGCACGAAACGGTGATCCAGCGCGCCCTGCGCCGCGCCGTCCTCGACGTCGGGATTTCGCGGCGGATCAGTTGCCACACGTTCCGCCACTCCTTTGCCACGCACCTGCTCGAGGAGGGGTACGATATCCGTACGATCCAGGAGCTCCTCGGCCACAAAGACGTGAAGACCACGATGATCTACACCCACGTTTTGAACCGTGGCGGTCGCGGCGTCCGCAGCCCCGCGGACATCCTCTGGGCCGGCTCGCCGGGCAGCTCCGACGCTAGGCAGCTCTCTTCGCAGCCTAATTACCTGGGACTCCTCGTGCCTCCCGAACGACGGCTTCTTTCCGGTGAGGAACTTCCCGACGATTCTCCAACCGACGACATGGACGAATAGGCGACACCCATTGCCGCAAATGGCAGAAATATTTAGGAAGTCTAAGTTACAGCCTATGCACCCGTTAGGCGACGTGAGAATGAGGGCCCCGGTCGCGACCTTCCGAACCAGGGCTTTCGCGTGCGGCGCTGGAGAGATCGTCGTGCTGTTCAAGCCAGAAGGGTTGGGCGTCCGACGGGCGTTGGCTGATGACGAAAAGTCGCAGTTCGGCTCGAGGGCAATTCGAGAGGGTGGGCGTTGGGCCGGCCTCCGTCCAGCAGCGTTGGCTGAAAGCGTCGCCTAACACGCGCATGCAGCGGACTCGCTCATCGCCTTCGGCTCTTCGCTCGCCGCTGATGCGCTGCCCGTTAGGCGGCATGTGACGCGCTTCGCTCGGGCTCTCGTGCTGGGGACGGTCACTGCCGCCACGGCCTTCATGATGATGATGCTGGGGCTGTATGAAGGCGACAGCATTGTCCCGAAGGCAATCTCGGCGATTGGCTGGGTCCTGCTTTGGCCCGCCGTCGAGCTTTATCGCCGGGGCGCCAGGGGCCTGATTTCCACCGTTGCCGCGATCACCATGTGGACCGCAGTCTGGGAAGTCGTACTGTGGTCCCGGTCGAGAACGCGAAGGGAACCCAATGGTGATGCCGCCTAACACGCGCGTGCAGCGGACTCGCTCATCGCCTTTGGCTCTTCGCTCGCCGCTGACGCGCCACCCGTTAGGCAGCCCAAGCCATGAGTGACGACACGCGCAGGCCTGGGAGCAGGTCGACCGACTACTTGTTGACGGTGGCGATAGTCTTTGCAATCACCTTCCTAATTGGCCTCGCGAGAACCAAGCAGGTGAGCAAGGAGATGATGTGGGATTGGCTGGCCACGAGCACGGCGCTCAGTATCGGCATTTGCACCGGGTGGGCGATCCGGAGGCGGTTTGATTAACAACGGGCTGCCTAACACGCGCGTGCAGCGGACTCGCTCATCGCCTTCGCCTCCTCGCTCGCCGCTGACGCGCCGCCCGTTAGGCGGCATTCGCCGAGACGGAGACAGCATGCTCAAACGGATAACCACGATCATCTTGACTGGGCTGCTCTGCTGCTGCCTGTTTGGCAGTCAGGAAGGGTGGTCGCAAGAGTCTATGCCGACCTCGGCACGGATCGCCGTGAAAGCACATCGAATTCTGGATGTTCGAAGCGGCAAATTCCTGACCGACTCCGCGGTGCTGGTCGAGGGCAAGCTCATAAAGTCAATCGGCACCCCGCCAGGCCCGGAGGCCGGCTACGAGGTCGTCGACCTCGGCGACGCCACCCTGCTGCCTGGCCTGATTGACGCGCACACCCATCTGATGGCGAGCTCCGATGACTATGGCGTCATGTTGCTCACCCAGTCGCAGGCCTACCGCGCGCTGGAGGGCGCTGCGAATGCGCGGCAGACACTGCTCGCGGGGTTCACCACCGTGCGTGACGTCGAAAACGAGGGCTCGGGGTACGCCGACGTGGCCCTGAGAGATGCGATCGCTCACGGCCTCGTCGAGGGGCCGCGCATGCTGGTGGCGACGCGCGGCATCGCCGCGGTGGGGCAGTACTTTCCGTTCGGCATCTCACCCGACCTGCCGACTTTTCCACACGGCGCCCAGATGGTCAGCGGCGTCGAAGAAGCCCGCCGCGCAGTGCGCGAGCAGATCGGCAACGGCGCGGACCTGATTAAGGTCTACGCGGACTGGGAATATCCCACGCTGACAGTCGAGGAACTCCGCGTAGTCGTCGAGGAAGCCCACAAGGCCGGGAGACGCGTGGCCGCGCACGCCACGAAAATCCAGGGAATCAGAAACGCCCTCGACGCCGGCGTGGACTCGATCGAACACGGCTCTGAAGCGGATCGCCCTACGCTGCAGTTGATGAAGAAAAAGGGTGTATGGCTGGTGCCCACGCTGGGGCCCGTTGTGAACGGCGCCCGTGCGCCCGGCGACGAGGCCAGTCGGAAACTCTGGCAGAAACGTCTCGATGGCGTGCACGAGATGGTCAGAACGGCCGTGGAAGTGGGCGTCAAGATCGCCGCCGGCTATGATCCGAGCGAACGTTCCGTGCATGGCACGAATGCCCGGGAACTCGTCGCCTTACGGGACGCCGGGCTCCCCGGCTTGGAGGTGATCCGCGCGGCGACGCTGACTGCGTCCGAGCTGTTGGGCCTGCAGGACCAGATCGGCGCCTTAGAAGCGGGAAAATCCGCCGACATGATCGCCGTCTCCCGGGATCCCCTGTCCGACATGAGCGTGCTCGAACACGTCACTTTCGTGATGAAGGCGGGTGTGGTGGTGAAACACGAGGCGGGGCACGTTGAGTGAGCCGCCCAACAAACGGTTCCAGTGGACGTTCGACAGCGCTCTCGTATGCTGAACCGTCAGTTCTTGCCCACGCTTTGCGTTCTCGGGGTACTTGCGCTTGCGTGCGGCAGCGGCGAATCGGACGAGCCGCACCCGGCGTTCGCCCTCACGGCTGGCGCCAATCCTAACGACCTGCTGTTTTCCAGCTCGGTGGCGGAGGTGCGGCTCGAGCCGCGCGGTTGTTTTGGCCCTTGTCCGGTGTGCTCCGTCTCGTCGCGAAACACAGGGTCAGCCGAATGGGCGGTGTCGCGACGGCCGCCTAACACGCGCGTGCAGCGGACTCGTTCGTCGCCTTCGGCTCCTCACTCGCCGCTGACGCGCCACTCGTTAGGCGGCGGAAGATGAAGCTTGGCGATATGGTCGAAGGCACCTTGGCCAAGGATCGGGAAGAGGATCGGCAGCTGGGCATCTGGGAATATCGTCGCCTTTGGCTAGGTATTTCACTCGCTGCGACCGGGCTGATCGGGCTCTTCATTATAGCGATGGCATTCCAGATGAAGACGGACGGCTCGATTGCGTTCCGCTTGCTCGTCTTCGCGTGCGGCTGTCTTCTTCTGTTTGGTGTTGCGCTGCGCGTCTCAAGCCCTAATCGTCTCTGAGTCTTTGACGGTACAGTGCAAGCCACTTACTGGAGTGGGCGGACGAAGAGATGGCCTCAGAAAGAACTCATGGTTGCGCGACCGTCGTCAGCAAGCCGCGCTGCAGGGTTTGTGGTTGTGCGCGAAGTGAGCAATGGTCGGCTAGCGTTCCGGCTGTTTCGTGATCTACCGGACCTTGGGGGCATTTGCTCTCTCTTGACGACCGGAGGCTCCGGTGGCGCCGCCGCCTGCTGACGCGCTGCCCGTTAGGCCCGCGAATTAGCGGGGTTGGCAGGGGGTAGAATTGGAGGATGCGGTACAAGGTCGCAGTCCAGCGTAGCGAAGAGGGCTTCAGCGTCTCCTGCCCAGGCCTTCCTGGGTGCTGGTCGCAGGGGGAGACGGAGGAAGAGGCTCTCGAGAATATCCAGGACGCCATTCGTGAATATCTGGCCGCGGTCGAGGAGTCTCTGAAGAGCGAGGAAGTCCGGGAAGTCGACGTCACGGTTTAGGCGATGCCAAGGCTGCCCGGTGTCAATCACCGGGAGGCTATCCGGGCGCTTGAGAAGGCCGGGTTTCGGGTCGCGCGCCAGGGTGGCAAGCATGCAGTCATGACTGATGGTGTTCGGTTTCTCACGATTCCAAGACACAACCCGGTCAATGCCTTCACGATGGGCGGCATCATTCGCGATGCCGGACTGACGATCGAACAGTTCAAGAAGTTCCTGTGACGTCGCGCGAGCCTAACACGCGCATGCAGCGGACTCGCTCATCGCCTTCGGCTCTTCGCTCGCCGCTGATGCGCTGCCCGTTAGGCGACGTAAGTCGAGATCGGTCAGCTTGAGGGACGCATGATTAATCTATTGATCTGGGCTGCCTGTCTCACGATCGGCTCGTCGGGCGCCGCGGGCCCGACGGCGGCCGATTTTGTCGGAACGTGGCGGTACGTAGGAGAGGTGGACCGGCATGCGGACGGCACACTCGCCGATCTCGCTCCTCGGGCTGGGTATGACGGTTTGCTTGTCTACACGCCGAACGGGTACGTCACGGCCCAGATCTATCCGAGGGGTCGAACGTGGGAGCCTGCCTCCGCCGGTCGGGAAGAACTACAGGCGACGTTCGACCTATCGGCGTCCTATTTCGGGACGTACACCGTCAACGTAGCGACTGGTGACGTCACTCACCACATCTTGGCAAACCTGGACCCTACGGGGTCCGGATGGGATGACAAGAAGCAGTTCACGCTGTCAAATGACACGTTGGTGCTCAAGGGTATCTGGGAGGTTCGTGGAGAGAAGATTAGGTATGAGGTCACGTGGCAGCGTGTCCGGTGAGGCCGTCGCCTAACACGCGCGTGCAGCGGACTCGCTCGTCGGCTTCGCCTCCTCACTCGCCGCTGACGCGCCGCCCGTTAGGCGACAGTCGGAAGGTTGGCTAGGCGTCATCTCAGGAGTCGGACAGCAATGCCCTCCAGCGGAAACAGGCGGCCCTGGAAGTATCAACCGGCTCAGCTAGCCCCGTCCGGCCATGGGCCGGACGACGTGGAAGGCCGGCGACGAAGTCCGGCGTTCAGATTGCCGGATCGTCGCATTTGATCGAAACGTTACACGCCACGGCAACTTAGGGGAAGAGAGTACGTACTTGTCTTGAACGGGCGATCGCGTCCGAACCCTGAGGTGACGCCAACTGCAGCCCGGACGGAGTGAGACGATGACGATCAGCCGCCGATCCTTTCTCAAAGCTGCAGCAGCAATCGGTGCTTCGTTCGCATGGGTCGGACCGGCTCGAGGTTCGACTGTCCACTGGCATGAGCGGCGTGATCTCTATCCCCAGGGGGTCGCCTCGGGCGATCCCGATCCGCACAGCGTCATCCTGTGGACGAGGCGTCCGTTTGCCCAGGGCACGCGCCAGCTCCTGACCGTCGAGGTCGCCGAGGATGAGGCATTCCGCCGGGTCATCGCGCACGCGCAGGCACCGGTCTCGAGCGCCGCGGACTGGACCGCGCGCGTTCTGGTCGGCGGACTCAAGCCGGCGCGCACGTACTGGTATCGGTTCACCGACGCCGACGGAAACGGCAGCCGGATCGGCCGCACGATCACTGCGCCGTTGCCCACCGATCCGCGCACGGTGAACTTCGCATTCGTGAGCTGTCAGGACGTCAACGAGGGCAAGCTCAACGCCTATCGCCGGATGATCTACGAAGATGAACGCGCTCCCGTCGCCCAACAGCTCGGCTTCGTTCTGCACCTGGGCGATTTCATCTACGAGGTGGTCGAGTTTCCCGACGAGGTGAAGACGCGCTACGACCGCACGATCTACGAGGTTGCGCGCCTCCCGGACGGCCCGAAGGCCGGCAACTTCCACATACCGCTGACCGTCGACGGCTACCGGGCCATCTACAAGGGCTATCTCGCCGATCCCGACCTCCAGGACGCGCGCGCGCGCTGGCCGTTCGTCGCCATGTGGGACAACCACGAATTCTCGTGGCAAGGTTGGCAAAGCATCGTCAAGGCGGGGTCGATCGAGCAGCCTGGCCAGAGCGTCAAGGTCGCGGCGAACCAGGCCTGGTTCGAATACCTCCCCGCGCGGGTCGCTGCGCCGAGCGGGTTGCTCGAGCGCTTCGATCCACCATCGGTCAAAGACGTTCCCATCAAGGAGTTCGACAGCGACGGGCTGGGGATGGAACCGAACAACCTGACGGCGATCAACAGCCTCAAGGGCTATCGGGCGCTGCGCTACGGTCGGCACCTGGACATGATCATCACCGACCAGCATAGCTATCGGAGCGCGGACTCCTTCGGCGATCCGTCTCTCGATAGTCTCGTCGGCGACGAGTTCAATGGAATGTTTCCCGAGTCTGCGATGCAGATTCTGGACGGCGGGCGCGGCTTCAACGGCGGCAATCCTCCTCCGGAAATCCGGTTCAACGATGCGCATGTCCCCAACCCGCAGCGGAGCGCGCCGCCGCAAACGATCCTCGGCGCGGAGCAGAAGGCATGGTTCAAGGACAAGCTCAGGAGCTCGACAGCGGCGTGGAAAATCTGGGCCAACTCTCTGGGCGCACTGGATGAACGCGCCGACCCCCAGAACCTGCCGGCGGGTCTCACCAAGGAGTCCTGGCCCCAGAACACCTTCGCAAATCTGGGCGGGGGTGATTACGGCACAGCGTACGCAGAGCGCGCGGAAATCTACAATCTCGTGCGCGACGCGAAGATCACGGGCTTCGCAATCGTCTCGGGCGACCGCCACAGCTTCTGGGCCGGATATGCGACCGCGGAACTTCCCCCCGGCAAGTTCGAGCCGGTGGGCTTGAGCTTCGTTGGCGCGTCACTCGTCAGTCCCGGCGTCATGGAGGCCTACGAGCACAAACTTCCGAAGGACGCTCCGCTGCGACCGCTGTTTCTCGTTGACCGGGATGCGGGGGCGAAGCCGGACTGGACCTTCAACATGCTGCTGAAGCACGGCGTCCGTGCGTGCCTCGAATATGCAAAGAGCTTCGACCTCGAGCGCGCACGGTCGCTGTCCAACCCGGATCTCGCTCCGCACCTCGAGTTCGTCGATCTTGGAGGACACGGCTATGCGAAGGTCCAATTGTCGGCCGATGAGATGCGCACCGAGTATGTCTGCATCCCACGCCCCATTGCGCGCAGCGACAGACCGGACGGGGGGCCCATCCGGTATCGGGTCTTGCACACGGCGGCACTGTGGAAGAGTGGAGAGCGCCCGCAGCTGAAGACATCGGTGCTCGAAGGCGACGTTGGACTGGCGATTTGACGGACTCACGGAGCTCGTTTCCATAGCGGCCGGAAAGGCTGCGGATCTAGTGGTCCTTGCCGGAACTCGAGTATCGTTAGGCCGCGGATGATGCGTGTGCGCAACCGGTATCTTCTCTTGGATTGGCGTGGCTCTAGGTATCTTGTTCCCGAGACTAGTGCTCGGCAGGACGACGGGACGTGCGTTGGTTAGAGCGGCGCTTTGCGGCATCGTCGTAGGTGTCGTCGTGGCCGCCTGTCTGGCGAGGCTATTCGAGTCCTCGGGCATCGTGTGGTGGCTGCGGTTGACTGTTCCATACGGCCTCGTTAGCGCGCTGGCGGCCTCAATGTGGTTTCGCCACGTCGCTGAGCGTGGAGCCGCGGCCTAACATGCGCGTGCAGCAGACTCGTTCGTCGCCTTCGGCTCCTCACTCGCCGCTGACGCGCCGCCCGTTAGGCACCGCGAACCCGCAGAGGTGACTCATGGCGAAGGGGTACTGGGTCGCGACGTACCGGTCAGTGCTAGATTCCGCAGCTTCGCCAGATATGCGGCGCTCGCCGCAGAGGTCATTCAGGCCCAGGGAGGGCGAGTTCTGGCGCGTGGTGCACCGGTCCGTGTGTACGAGGCCGCCGCGCCACGGCGCTGCGTCATCGTGGAATTTGAGAGCGTGGCTGCGGCGATCTCTGCCTATGAGAGCGATGCCTATTCCCGGGTGCGACCGATCCTCGAGGGTGCGGTGGAGCGTGAGATTCAAATCCTGGAGGGCCTTTGAGGGCGGCAAGGCAGCGTTAACGGGGCGCGTTGCCTAACATGCGCGTACAGCGGACTCGCTCATCACCTTCGGCTCTACGCTCGCCGCTGACGCGCCACCGGTTAGGCGCGGGAATCTGCGCTGATGGCTAGATGGCGGGCGCACCTCGGTGCGGTTCTTTCTGCAGGGATCGCTGTCAGTTGTGCGAGAGAGCGCGACATGCTGGGCAATCCGATCGACGGTACGCATCGCGTGACGACGTTTGCGGTAGTCGATGGTCGATCGGAACTTCTGTGGAGGATCACAGCGCCAGCACCAGGCGTGCGGTCCGCGGAACACGTTGAGTACGGGCAGGTCCCTAATGGCTTCACACAGGAGGTACCCGCGGCGCTTGCCCCACCGCGGCCGATGATTCGTGGTGAGAAGTTGATCGTGGTGATCGTGACACCGGAGTACGTGTATCGGGGTGAGTGCGTGGGAGCCGGGCCGGTCGAGCCCAGGTGCGAATCGTGGCAGTCTGGGCCGCCCGATAGGACCGTGATCGATCGAGCATTGCGCGGAGAGAGGATCGGTAACTCCCCATGAGCGGACATCGGCCGACGCCCAACACGCGCGTGCAGCGGACTCGTTCGTCGCCTTCGGCTCCTCACTCGCCGCTGACGCGCCACCCGTTAGGCGGCCACGCGGGTTTGACGTCTTAACGTCAAAACGCTAGACTCCGATCATGAGTAGCGCAAAGCGAGCCACCGTGTACTTCGAGCCGGAGATCCATCGGGCCTTACGGCTCAAGGCCGCGACATCGGACAGGTCGATCTCCGACATGGTCAATGATGCCGTGAAGCTGACCCTGGCTGAGGATGTCGAGGACCTGGAGGCATTCGAGAAGCGCGTGCGGGAGCCGAATCTCGATTTTGGGCAATTCGTGAAGGCTCTCAAGCGGCGTGGCAAGCTATAGCGTCCTGATCAAGCCGTCCGCGGCCAAGGAGATCGAGGCCGTTGACCAAAAAAGAGAAAGACAGCGCATCGTGGCGAGGATTCTCTCGCTTGCGGATGAGCCGAGGCCGGTCGGATGCGAGAGGCTTGCTGGGGAGAACGATCGCTACCGGATCCGCATGGGGCGATACCGGATCGTGTACTCAATCGCGGACGATGAGTTGCTCGTTCTCGTCGTGCGAGTCGCGCACCGCAAGGACGTCTACCGATAGGCCTCGCTTTCGGCTCCTCACTCGCCGCTGACGCGCCACCAGTTAGGCGGCCCTACCACCATGGGAGGTCCTAGGTAATGCGACCCCTTCGGTATTCCATCAACGTCACATTGGACGGGTGCTGCGATCATCGTGCAATTCTCCCGGACGAAGCCATGCATCGTCACGCGGTCGAGAACCTCAACCGGGCGGATGCCCTCCTCTTTGGCCGGGTGACGTACGAAATGATGGAGGCAGCGTTTCGGCCGGCGTGGACGGGAGAGATGCCCGATTGGATGGAACGCTTCCGCCGTAAGATCGACGCGGCAAAGAAGTACGTCGTGTCGAGCACGTTGAAGCGGGCCGATTGGAACGCGGAGCTAGTGCGCGGGGATCTGGGGAAGGCCGTTCAGCAGCTCAAGCGGGAGTCGGGTCAGGGACTGCTCGTAGGAGGCGTAAGGCTCCCGCTGGCGTTGGTGGAGCTGGGATTGATCGATGAGTACGAGTTCGTGGTGCACCCCAGGCTGGCGGGCCACGGGCCGACGTTGTTCGCGGGGCTATCGAAGTGGGTCGACTTGAAGCTCGTGAGCCGGCTGGAATTCGGCTCGGGGGCAGTGGCGATGCGGTATGAGCCCAGAAGGTAGCAGAAAGGCCTCGTGGCGACGAGGCTGGGGGACGCCGGCTCCTCAGTTGCCGCTGACGCGCCACCCATTAGGCCGCCTTGAGTGAGCGCCATGCTCAAGCCTGTCCAGCTTCATAGCATCGCGACTCAGATGCGCGCGGCGCAGATCGGGGCGATACAGCTCGAGCCCTTCACAGCGCAGCTCCCCGATTTCGATCTAACCTCTGCATACGCCGTGGCGCAGCTCATGCATGAAGCACGGATAGCGGATGGCGCCCTGCCGGTCGGCCGTAAGATCGGGTTCACGAACGAAAGCATGTGGACTCTTTACGGTGTGCGCCATCCAATATGGGCGTTTGTCTACGCTGACACTGCGCAAGCCGCACCGAAAGCCGGAGTGACGTGCAGCCTTGGCCGCTTTGTCCAGCCTAAGATAGAGCCAGAGATAGTGGTTCACCTTCGCTCAGCGCCAGTTGACGGGAGGGTGGCGTCGCTCCTCGAGTCGATCGACTGGGTAGCGCATGCTTTCGAGATCGTGCAGTCGCACTTTCCTGGTTGGCGGTTTCAAGCCGCTGACGCCGTCGCGGACTGGTCGCTTCATGGGGCTCTCCTGCTAGGCGACCCAGTGCCGCTGGAGCAGCTTGCGCCAGATCCTGTGGCTGCGCTCGAGTCGTTTTCGCTGGTGCTGTCCTGCGATGGCGACGTCAGAGACGTTGGCAAGGGTTCGAACGTGCTCGGGAGCCCGCTGACCGCGATGTCGCGCCTCGTCCAGGCCCTCTTGGGAACGCCAGGCTATCCGCCGTTACAAGCGAACGAGATCGTGACGACGGGGACCGTAACCAGGGCTCAAGGCGTTCGCCCGGGGGAAGTCTGGGAAACACAGTTAGATGGCATCGCACTTGGGGGCCTTGCCGTAGAGTTCGCTTCGTGAGCATCTCGGCAGGGCGGCCTAACACGCGCGTGCAGCGGACTCGCCCATCGCTTTCGGCTCTTCGCTCGCCGCTGACGCGCCACCCGTTAGGCCACGTCACGACAAGTACAGAGAGCAATGACTAGATAAGGAGGTCGCTGATGAGCCCTATACGTCGTGGTCTGGTGGGTACCGTGGCGCTGGCGCTTTGCACTGCGATTTGGGTGCGTGCCCAAGACCGAAAGCTTGTCGACCCCTCGATGAAGATTCTCTTAGAAAACGACCGTGTTCGTGTTCAGGAACACTACCTAAAGCCGGGGCAAACAATCGGAATGCACTCGCACCCTGTCAAAGTGATTTATGCGATCAATGACTGGAAGGTCCGCGAAACGTTTCCGGACGGTACGTCGAGAGTGGTTGAAGGAAAAGCCGGGACCGCAGTATGGGGAACGGCCAAGTCTCATTCTGTCGAGAACATCGGAACCACCGATGTGCGAAACATAGTTATCGAGCTGAAGGATCAGAATTGTCCTTGACTGTGTGGGTTCACGGCCGGCCTAACACGCGGGTGCAGCGGACTCGTTCGTCGCCTTCGGCTCCTCGCTCGCCGCTGACGCGCCACCCGTTAGGCGCTCACTATGCTTTCAGTCGGCCAAGCGAGGATGAAGGCATGCTCAGAAACTCCAACCCCAGAACACGGCGACTCAAATGAGAAAGCTCAAAATCATCGAACACATCTCGCTGGACGGCGTGATCCAGGTCTCCGGCGAAGACGGCAATTTCCCGTACGGCGACTGGACCGCACCCTATCGAACCCCCGCTGGCCGGGATGCAATGATCGCCGCGCATGGCGGGAGCTTCGATCTGCTGCTTGGCCGTCGCACGTACGATATCTGGTCGGGCTTCTGGCCAAAGGCGCCGAGCAGTCCGATGGCGGACGGCCTCAATGCGGCGACAAAATATATCGCTACCCACCGCCCGGAAAGTCTTGAATGGGGCCCGTTCAAGGGCCTTGGACCGGACATCGTCGAGGGCATTCGCCGCATCAAGTCGCAGGACGGCCCGGACCTTATCCTCTCGGGTAGCTCCACGCTGACATCGACGCTGCTCGAACATGGGCTTGCGGATGAAGTCCTGCTGGTCGTCTATCCGGTCCTGTTGGGCACGGGGAAGCGCTTCTTTGCGGAGGGAACCCCGCCACGTTCATTCGAGCTTGTCAGCACGAAAGCAATGCCGTCCGGCATCATCCTCAGTACTTACAAGGTCGCCGGCCCTTTGAAGACCGAGGCAACACCGTCCCTGAATGCCGGAACGCCGTGATCTAGGAGGCTATCCTCCAAATGCCGCCGAACACCACTGCCGGTCGAGCCATAGGTGATGGTAGACACAGCGAAGCTAGCGACCGTACCGAGAGCTCTCGGTTGGCCGATGTCGCCGTCGTGGCTGGAAAACTCAAGAGCAAGGGACTCTTCTCCAGAGTCGTGACGCATTTGGTGACGGGGCCCCCTTTGCGAAGTGCTGGTGTCGGAAGCAGATGTGCCGAAGGTCAAGCGCGCTTTGGCGAGGTATCGCGTGCGGGATGCCGGCGATGGGCTGGGTGAGATTCCGTGGTGATCAGTGCAAGGGTGCCGTCGTTGGCGGCTGCGCCTACCACGCGCGTGCAGCGGACTCGCTCATCGCCTTCGGCTCTTCGCTCGCCGCTGACGCGCCGTCCGTTAAGCGGCCGATAATACTTGGGACACGGAGCGTCTTCGGCATCCAGACAGGGAGAAGTTCCGATGATTGAACCCAGTCCGTTCGAAACGCTGCGACAGATCGCGGGTGGTTACTGTCTGTCTCGGGGCCTGCATGTCGTCGCCAACCTTGCCGTCGCCGACAAGTTGGACGAGACCCCTCGAACGGCTGCCGAGCTGGCGATGTCGGTCGGCGCTCACCCCGAAGCACTGGGCCGCGTTCTGCGGCTTCTTTCCGCGCACGGCGTGTTCGAATCTCGCGATGGCAAGTTCCGCCACTCGCCGGCGTCTCGGATGTTGCGCACCGACCATCCACAGTCCATGCGCGATTACGTGCGGATGTTCGGCCTGCCACCCTTCTGGGCGGCCTTCGGGGAGATGGAGCAGTCCGTACGCACCGGCCTTCCGGCGGGGGACAAGATCAGTGCCGGCGGCCTCTGGGCTTACCTCGCACACCACCCGGAAGCGAACGCCATATTCAACGCGACCATGGTGACCAAGGCGCGCGCCCAAATCGCCGGCGTTCTTGCAGCCTACGACTTCTCGGAATTCAAGCGGATTGGCGACATCGGCGGTGGGCGCGGCCATCTGTTGAGCGCCGTGCTCGAGCGTGTGCCGACTGCAAAGGGTGTGCTGTTCGATCTGCCGCACGTGGTCGAGGGCGAGGCCGGCCCGCCGTCGCCGCGCCTTACACGGCAGGCTGGCGATTTTTTCAAGGACGAGCTGCCGGCCTGCGACGCTTATCTGGTGATGGAAGTCATCCACGACTGGAGCGACGCCGAGTCCGTCTCGATCCTGAAGGCGATCCGGCGGGCGGCTCCGTCGCACGCCAAGCTCCTGCTGATTGAAGAGATGGTCCCTGACGACCCCGGCCCGGCCTGGTCGAAGGTGCTGGACATCCATATGCTCACCCTGATCGGCGGTAAGCAACGCACGCGGCGGGAATACGAGGCGCTCTTTGATGCAGCAGGTTTCGGTTTCAAACGTGAGATTGACACTGGCGCTGGCATCTCGATCCTCGAGGCCGCCTAACACGCGCGTGCAGCGGACTCGCTCATCGCCTTCGCTTCCTCACTCGCCGCTGACGCTCGACCCGTTAGGCCGCAGAAGAAACATTCCTCTCACCACCACCGCGCATCGGAGGTCACATGAAACGAGTCACTGGCATCGGCGGCATCTTCTTCAAGGCCAAAGACGCTCCATCACTGCAGGCTTGGTACAAGCGGCACTTGGGAATCGATGTCCAAGTCTGGGGCGGAGCTGCCTTCGCTTGGACCGACGCCGAGGGCAAGCCGGTTGCAGGCACAACTGCCTGGTCGATCGATCCGCAAGAAAGTGATCACTTTGCTCCGAGCTCTGCTCCCTTCATGGTCAACTACCGAGTGGAAGACCTCCACGCCTTGGTCAAGGTCTTGAAGGAAGAAGGCTGCAATGTGCTCGAGAAGATTGACGAATCCGAGTATGGGAAGTTTGCCTGGGTCATTGATCCAGAGGGAAACAAGGTCGAGCTATGGCAGCCGCCTCAAGGCCAATGAGCAGGCTCGTTACTCACGGCCGCGAACTGTCGCCTAACACGCGCGTGCAGCGGACTCGTTCGTCGGCATCGCCTCCTCGCTCGCCGCTGACGCGCTGCCCGATAGGCGGCACAGGCCCTGCAGGCCAGCCTACGTGTGAGTTCCGTGTCTTTTGATCGGCAGCCGACTCTCATTGGAGCGCTCCTGGAGCTGCATCCATTGCAGGCGCAGGATTTCGAAGCGCTGTTTCAGGTGGCGTCGGATCCCCTCATCTGGGAGCAGCACCCGCAACGCAATCGCTATGAGGATGCGACGTTCCGGGCTTTTTTTGAAGAGGCCCTCAGTTCGGGTGGCGCGCTCGTGGTCGTGGAACGGGCTACCGGCCAGATCATTGGATCGTCGCGCTATCACGGCTACGACGAGGAGGGGAGCGTCATCGAGATCGGCTGGTCCTTCCTTGCACGCGCGTACTGGGGTGGCCGATTTAACGGTGAGATGAAGCACCTCATGCTGGAACATGCATTTCGACGGGTGAATCGGGTGATTTTCGTCATCGGCCCCGCAAATCTGCGATCTCAGCGGGCAGTGGAAAAGATCGGCGGTGTGCGCGCTGGCACAACGTCCGATGCACAGGGGCGCGAACGAATCATCTATGAGATCACGCCGGCCCTTTATGGGCGAAGGCACGAAGCCGGTGCCGCCTAACACGCGCGTGCAGCGGACTCGTTCGTCGGCATCGCCTCCTCGCTCGCCGCTGCCGCCGGTTAGGCGGACGACCCGACAATAACGCCCGGACGTGGCCTCAACACAAAGGAGATCGCAAGTGACGGCAAGATTTCTCATAGAGGTTCCGCACGCAGAGGCGACAGTGGCCTGTGCTCGGGTCGTCGAAGTGTTTCTCAGGACCGGGTCCCATTTCTTGAGCAATGCAGATTGGGGATGCAAGGACGGGGTGCACAAAGCATGGATGGTGGTTGAGGTCGGTAGCAAGGATGAAGCTCGGTCCATTGTCCCGCCGGCGTTTCGCGCGCAGGCGACGATCGTGCAACTCAACGCATATACGCTCGTGGAAATCGAGAGCGTCCTTCGTGATCACAAGTCCTAGCTGCGCCCGTCCGCCCAACACGCGCGTGCAGCGAACTCGCTCGTCGCCTTCGGCTCATCAATCGCCACAGATGCGCGGTCCGTTAGGCGGCCACGGCACATGAGCAAGCGGGCGCCGAGCGAGCGAACCGCTCGAAAAGTGTCTGGCGACTGGGCGATCACCGCGATGGCTATAGGGCTCGCATTCGTGGTGTTCGTGATCATGCGCGGTCTTACCGGTCAGGCGGTGGCAACGTGGCTGGTCGCGTCGGCAGTTGGCATCGCTGTCTTTGCCGTGGCTCGGGCGGTCCGGGGACGGCGTGGCGACTGACGGACCTCGCCTGACACGCGCGTGCGGCCGACTCGCTCGTCGGCTTCGCCACCTCGCTCGCCGCTGACGCGTCACCCGTTCGGCGACGGGAATCGCGATCCGTATGCGGGCAGTGCTTGAGAAGATTCCCTGCCGCCGGCACGGCCATCGGCAGGTCGATTCAATCGCTCGCGTCGATGTGGTCTTCCTACTTGCTCGCTGCCACCACCAGGTCGGCGGCGGTCACCGGCCCGATCGCGTCCGTATCGGTGTGCCAAGCGACGAATGTGCGGAACTCAAGGCTCGCAGGGAATCCCGTCTTCCCGCCGTGCTTCCTGGTGATCTCATCCACCTTTGCTTGTTGCTCACTGCTCAGGTCGGGAGCGACTTGCATGTAGTCCCAGGCGTCTCCGTTCGTGTGTGCATAAACCTGAGACGCCGGCACGCCGGCCTCCTTGTCGATCGCTTCGGTTGCGGCCATCCACTTCAAGAAGTCCAGCTGCTTTCCTGGTGCGATGCGATAGAGCGCGACTCGGACATGTGGCGGTTGTTTTGCTTCCGGTTTGGCGGTCTGCGCGCGTGTGGTGAGAGCGGGGAGTAGGATGAAGGCCGGAAGCAGTAGCAGGGTCATGCGGAACCATCGACTCATGATGTCCTCCTTGGGTGAACGGCACCCACGTCGCCAGAAGCGAGGCCTCCGAGCCGGCGGTGCATCCACCTGCCAAGGCGCCACTTGAACGTCTTCAGGCGAAGAATCCGGGTCGACCATATGCTCCACACGTTGCAACGTCAACCTTTCGATGGAGGATGCGAGCCGGCGCCATGATCCCGTCGCCTAACACGCTCGTGCAGCGGACTCGTTCGTCGCCTTCGGTAGTTGCTCTCTGCATCGTCATCGTTACCGCGTTCTCGGCACTCCGGCTGGAGTCCCAGACGGTGAGCCGGAAGGCACCTGGAGCCCGAGGTACGGCGCCGGCCGATGCCGTTCTTGCGGCGCGACAGCGCTTCCTGGAGATGTTCGCTCGGGCATACTTTCCCGGACGAAACGGCCAACTCTTGATCGTGCCGCGTGAAGGCGACTTCATCACCCGGCCCGACCCGGACGTGGCGTACATGCACGGTTCGCCGTGGGCGTATGACGTCTCGATTCCGCTGATGTTTGCGGGGCCTGCAGTGAGAACGGGAGTGTACTCAATGCCAGCCGTGCAGCAGGACGTTGCGCCAACGCTCGCGGCTGCGTTGGGTGTGACAATGCCCCCGACCGTGACGGGTCACGTGTTGCCCGTTCTGCGCCCCGGCTTTGCCCGGCCGCGCGTCGTCTTCCTTCTCGTTCTGGATGGCATGCGACGCGATTACTTCGATCGGTACGCCGATGTGATGCCGACGCTCTCCGCTCTACGCCGTCGCGCCGCGTGGTTCAGCCAGGCGCACGTCAACTATTTGCCCACGAACACCGCCGTTGGACACTCGACGATCGCGACGGGCACCGATCCTCGTATCCACGGCGTCACGGTCAACAGCATTTATGACCGCCTTCACCACCGGCGCCAAGAGCAGTTCGCCGGGATGATGCCGCAGGTTCTGATGGCATTGACCCTTGCAGATGTATGGCAGCTCGCGACGTCAGGCCGTGCGATCGTCCTGGCGCAGGGCAGCATCGACCGGGCGGCGACGCCGCTCGCCGGCCATGGCGCGTGTCAGCCGAATGGCGCGCCCGTCGTGCTCGTCAGCTACGATGAGCAGACGGGTGCCTGGCACTCGAACCCCGACTGTTTTCGGCTGCCTGACTACTTGAAGGATCGGAATGCGAGCACGCTGTGGTCGGCGGAGAGTGAGTGGCTGGGTCACAAGATCGATTCGCCCGCGGCAGTGCGTCGTTCGGCACTCTTCCCCGCCTTCGAAGCCGACGCGATGACCGCCATGATCGAGCGCGAGCCGCTGGGCGAGGACGACGTCGCAGACCTTCTTCTGCTGAACTATAAAGGAGCGGATTTCGTGGGACACCGCTACGGGCCGGATTCGAACGAGCTCCGGCTCACACTCGGCCAAATGGACCGACACCTGGCGCGGATGCTCCGTGCGCTAGAGGCAAAGGTTGGAGATGACTATCTCCTCGCTGTGACCGCCGACCACGGCATGCCGTCGGAGCCGCCGTCGCCGGACCGCCGGCACTTCGCGCCGTCGATCGTAGACCTGCTGCACGAGAAGTTCGATCCCGAGGCGAAGCAGCTGATTGCGTCCTTCGAACCGGAAAATGCGCAGATGTTCGTCGATGAGGACCGGCTGTTGCATCTCGGCCTGACTTTGGGAGACCTGGCTTCTTTCCTCGAAGCGCAGCCGTTTGTTTTCGCGCTCTTCACCAACGACGACGTTCGGCACGCGGCTGACGCGCTACCCGTTGGGCCGCGTCTGCAGTCGGGGCGGAGGCCTTCTTGACAGACAGTGACGATCGGGCACGGCTTGCGGCGTTGCCCCAAGGGCCCGTACGAAGCCATTCCAGCCCCGAGTCCAGCTCCTGCGCCGGGCAAGAATGAACACGCCGCCTAACGAGCGCGTGCAGCGGACTCGTTCGCCGCCTTCGGCTCTTCGCTCGCCGCTGACGCTCCACCCGTTAGGCCGCAGGAGGACCCCATGAAGCGCACGTGGCCGATCATTGGAGTGGGTGACGTGCCTGGCAGTTTCCGATGGTACCAATCGCTGTTTGGCCAGCCGGAGACTGCTCCCGCACATGATTACTTCGGCCAAATCCTTGACGCGGATGGAACAGTCTTGCTTTGCCTCCACGAGTGGGGTGCCCACGAGCATCCCTCCCTAATGAGCCCCCATCACGCGAAGCCTGGCAACGGCCTGATCTTGTTCTTCCGTGTCGATGATTTCGACGAGACGCCTGCCAAGGGCACGGGCACTCGTCACTCGGCTCGAAGAGGAGCCCCACGTGAACCCGAACACCGGAACTACGGAGTTCTCGCTCCGAGATCCGGACGGGTACTACGTCACGATCAGTTCGCTCTCTGCGGCCTAACCCGCGCGTGCGGCGGACTCGTTCGTCGCCTTGGGCTCTTCGCTCGCCGCTGACGCGCCACCCGTCAGGTGGACCAAGCGCGGGTATTCCGAAGCGCCGGTAGTACTGTGAACTCTTTCCCAGCGTGGAGGCCTGACGATGGCGAACACGAATTCTCGCGTAACGATCCACATGGTGGCGAGTCTCGACGGCTTCATCGCTCGAAGGGACGGAAGTGTGGACTGGCTCGAGACCTCAGACAAATTCGAAGGCGGGGACACCATGGCCCCGGAGTTCGTGGAAGAGTTCCTCAAGACGATCGACTGCTACGTGATGGGATCGCGAACCTACGAAACCGCATTGGAGTTCGAGGCCAAGGGGTTCGGCTGGCCCTACGGCGACAAGCCAACCTTCGTCCTCACCAGTCGCGAGCTGCCGAAGACCAGGGATACCGTCGAGTTCTACTCCGGAGACCTTGCGCGGCTGGTGAATGAGCGATTGAAGCCAGCCTTCCGCTAGCATTTGGTTCGTCGGAGGCGGTGCAGTTTCCGGTGAATGCCTTCGCCTCGGGCTCGCCGACGAGGTTCGCTATTCGATCATGCCGATCCTCATTGGTGATGGAATTTCGTTCTTCGAAGGGCTCGACAAGGACATTGCCCTGCACCTTGTGGAGGTGAAGGCCTACGAGAGCGGCATGGTGGCGCTTCGCCACGAGGTGCGGAAGTAGGCCGCCCACCGGTTCCGACGATCCGCCCTCCATCTGGCACGAGCCGTCGTGGCGAATCGAGCGTGAAATGGTCACCGGACAACCGGTTGCAGCGGAAGGTGCTCGGCTTGGAATGAGGCAGAGGGGTCGCCCGCGGATAGGAGGTGTAGATGCCTTTCGTTCGAATTGATGTTCTACCTGGACGGACACCCGATCAGCTGCAGGCCATCGGGGACGGTGTGCACCGGGCAATGATCGAGGCAATTGGAATTCCGGAGGCGGATCGGTTTCAGGTTATCGCGCAGGTCGCCCAGGGCGGCCTGCTGTTTGACCCCCAGTACCTCGGCATTCGTCGTACCGGGGGCATCGTCTTCGTGCAAATCACAATGAGCACGGGTCGAACCCTCCAGCAAAAACAGTCTCTGTTTGCCGCGATCGTGCGGAATCTCTCGGCCGATCCTGGCGTCCGACCCGAGGACGTATTTGCCAACCTGGTGGAGGTCGCTACGGAGAACTGGTCATTCGGAAATGGCATCGCGCAGTACGTCGTATGACTCGCTTCTCGGCTTCGCCTCCGCGCTCGCCGCTGACGCGCTGCCCGCCAGACGGCGCCGGCTGGCCACGATTGTTGCAGGCTCGGGATCTCCATCACGTGCGGTCGAGATAATGGCGAGGCTTCAATGAGGCCCGAACCGCAGGATCCAGACTTCCGTACGCGGGTCAAGGCTAGCTTCTCACGTCAAGCATTCATGGCAACGCTGGGCGCTTCTTTGGAACTCGTGGAGCCGGGTGAAGTGCACATCGCACTGCCGTTTTCGACGCACCTCTCGCAGCAACACGGCTACTTGCATGCGGGGGCGACCACCGCGATCGCCGATAGTGCAAATGGATATGCCGCGCTCACGTTCAGCACCTGCCGATGCCGAGGTATTGGCGGTGGAATTCAAGATCAACCTGATGGCCCCGGCATCGGCGCCCCGATTTCTCGCCCGCGGAAGAGTCCTCAGGCCGGGCCGCCGCCTCTCTGTTTGCTTTGCCGAAGTCATCGCCCTGGAGGGTGCGGTTCAGGAGGTAATCGCGACCATGCTCTCGACGATCAGCATCAGACCAGGTGGTCGGGCGGCCTAACACGCGCGGGCAAGGGACTGCATCTTGGCGACTCGGTCCCTGGGCAGTGCCCGGCGACACTCCTTGGGGCACGCATGAGTTTCACGTTCTCGACCCCGATGGGAATGGCCTTCAGTTCTACCGCCCACACCCTGGGCGCCGCCGCGGAGTCAGCGGATGTGGCTGAAGTTACGGATGTGGATCAGGGTCTGGCCGGGGCGGCCTTCGCGTTCGCACTGTTGTTCGTCGTGCCGGCGAGTGCCCGGGGACAATCCGCGGGCGAGCTCGAGCCCCGGATCATCCCGATTCACCCTATGGTCGAGGACATCGAGATTCTCTACGGCGATCCCGAGAAGCCGGGGGAGCCGTTCGTAATGAGAATCCGCGAACTTCCCGGGGGCATCATTCCGCCTCACAAACACCCCGTGGACGAGAACATCACCGTGCTCCAGGGGACCTTGTACTTCGGGGTTGGCGACAGGTTCGACCGCGGCGCGATGAAAGAGCTGAAGGCCGGGAGCTACGCATTCATCCCAAAAGGAACCACGATGTTTGGGTGGACACCCGAGGCCGCCATCGTTCAGGTCCACGGTATCGGTCCATTCCACATTCACTGGCGGGCTGGAACTGCCTGGCGTGACAAACTGAGGACGCTGGACGATCCGGACGCCGCATCCATTTTCAAGTTCAGGAAGGGTGAGTGGGTTGTCAGCAAGCGGGGAATCGGTCGCATTCGGCAGGGATACGACTCTGGTGAGATGATCGGGTACGAGATCGACGGCGCGGACGGTATTCTGTTTGCGGCAGAGGAGAGCGAGCTTGGTCCTGTGACAGAGCGGTGATCAGGACGCCGTATCCGCGGCCCGACACGCGCGTTGCAGCGGACGCGCTCCTCGCCTTCGGCCGGCAGGTTTGCCGCTGATTTCTGATCCGCTACCGAGTGTTTTCGAAGCTGGTCGAGCCGGGGCGCCAACTGGACTCAAGACGAGGGAGGGCTCATGACGCGGATTCTGCTGGTCGGCTACGATCCCGAGACGGTGGACTTCTCCGACCCCGCTTTACCACCGGGTATGACCGCTGAAAAGGTTCACGCCGGCATTGCGGTTGCGCTGAAGCAGTTCGCGGAGCGCGGATGGGAGGCCGATCTCGGTTACATCCGGCCGGATGAAACCGCCGGGCCGACGGTGGAGCGGCAACTGGCTTCGAAGAGCTACGATTGTGTCGTCATCGGAGCCGGGGTCCGCCTGCCGCCCCGGCGCCTTGCGCTATTCGAAGTCGTCATCAACGCCGTTCACAAGGCCGCCCCGGGTGCAGCGATCGCCTTCAACACGCGGCCCGAGGATAGCGCCGATGCTGCTGCCCGATGGTTGAAAGCGGGGAGGTAAAGCCCCGCATCCAACAAGATCGATCTACAACAGGGCCGATGACGTGCCGCCGTGGAGACACGAGGAAATCGTCCGATGCCTCTCCAGAATCGCGTTGACCCGTATGGACGGCTGCAGGCGGTCGAGGCACGTGTGGCGTTGATGGGCAATCGAGACGTCCGCGCCGTACGCATCATGCGCCAGGTCACGTCGGCTTTGCCTCCAATGATGCTTCGCTACATTGTCACCAGCCTCGCGGCGGCGATCCTGGCAGTGGTGTCTTCAGGCTCGGCGAGAGCTCAGCAGGTCGAGGGCCGTACGGAGCCGGGCGAAACCCGCATCCAGGTTGGCAGCGCGTCACTCTATGCCCGAGTGATCGGACTGGGACGGCCGATCATCGTCATCCATGGCGGGCCGGATTTCGACCACGGCTATCTCCTGCCGGACCTGGATCGATTGAAGGATGCCTTCCGCCTCATCTATTACGATCAGCGAGGGCGTGGGAAATCCGCGGATCACGTCCGGCCCGAGGACGTGACGCTCGCCTCCGACGTGGCCGATCTCGACGAGGTCAGGCAGTACTTTCGACTGGACGCTCCGGCGTTGCTCGGGCACTCCTGGGGCGCGGTGCTCGCCCTGGAGTATGCAATTCGCCACCCGACGCACGTATCTCGTCTGATTCTGATGAACCCCGCGCCGGCCTCTGCAAGCGACGCAGCGGTGCTCCGGAAGGCGTACCTCGAGAAACTCGGCGCCGAGGCGAATCGACAAAGAGAGATTCTGGCCAGCGCCGCCTACCAGGCGGGCGACCCTGAGGCGGTCGTTGCGCGCTATCGAATCCACTTCAAGCCGGCGGTCATGCGGCCCGAGGACTACGAGAGGCTGATGACGACGATGAAGGCGATCTTCATCAGTCAGGGAGCAGAGGGGATTCTGAAGGCGCGAGCGGTCGAGGACCGGCTCATGCGCGACTCCTGGCAGGTCGCCGGCTACGATCTCTTGCCCAGGCTGCGGGGCCTGCGCATCCCGACCCTGGTCATCGCCGGCGATCACGACTTCATCCCTGCCGAGGTTACCGAGCACATCGCGCAGGCGATTCCAGAGGCACGGATGGTTACAATCAGAGACTGCGGGCATTTCACGTATCTCGAATGCCCTGGCGAGGTCCGCGGCGCGCTCGAGGACTTCTTTCGACCCACGAGCGTGACGCCGCCACAGCCCTAGCTTTTCGCCGCCGGGAGAGAATCAAAATGAAATCCGCAGGCCGCACTGGTCGGATCATCGGCGTGTTGATCCTGGCGCAGATGGTCGGCGGCGTACTGGTGAACTTTGTCTTGACGGCGCCGCTCTTTGGCGCGCCGGGCTTTCTGGTGAGCGCGGCGGCTCACTCGCAGCAGATCGGCCTGTCCGTCCTCCTGGGGATCGCCACCGGCGCGCTGGCCGTCGCGGTCGCGATCACGGCCTACCCGATCCTTCGTCCGCATAGCCAGGCGCTGGCGCTCTGGCTTTTCGCGCTGGCCGTGGTGAACCTCTCCGTCGCTGTGATCGAGCACGTGAGCGTGATGTCCATGGTGTCGTTGAGCGAGGCCTACGCGAGGGCAGGCGCCGCCGGGCGCGACCAGTTTCAAACGCTCCGCGGCGTCGTCGCCTCGGCGCGGAATTGGGCGCACTATGTCGCTCGAGTCCTCGACGGCTGCACGATCTTCGTGCTGTACGCCGCGCTGTTCCGATCCGCCCTGGTTCCGCGTGCGCTTGCCGCGTTCGGCCTCGTGGCTGCCGTGCTTCAGATGACGGGGGTCGCGATGCCCCTCTTCGGGCATGATGTCGTGTTCCCCCTGCTCGCGCCGCTGGGCGTGAGTCAGCTGGTTCTGGCGCTCTGGCTCATCGTCAGGGGCTTTCGTAGCCAGGTGAACGTCCGGGACGAAACCAGGTGACGCCGAACCCACGGCCGAGGCCGCGATCCGTCGAATCGCACGACGTCAAGCACCGGAGGTGAACGTGATCATCGGAGCACATTCGGTTATCTACAGCCGCAAACCCGAGGCGGACCGGGCCTTTCTTCGCGACATCCTGCGGCTCCCGAACGTCGATGCCGGTGGCGGCTGGCTCATCTTCGGCCTTCCGCCCGGGGAGCTTGCCGTTCATCCGTCCCGAAAAAATGATGTTCACGAGTTCTACTTCATGTGTGCGGACATCCGGGCATTCGTCGCGGCAATGGCGAGGCGACGGGTTCGTTGCGGGCCGGTTCAGAGTGTCGGTTGGGGTGAGCTTACCCGGGTCACCCTGCCGGGCGGTGGAAAGTTGGGCGTCTACCAGCCCCGCCACGCCCGGCCAAGGGCGCCTCGGCTACGCAAGGTGCGGAATCCCGAAGGTGGCAGAAAGCGCGCGCCCGCGTAGCCGTTGCAGCGGACTCTCTTGCGTTTGCTGCCGACACCTCTGACGAAACTCTCACAAGTCAAGGACGAGGAACTTCGTACCCGGAATGGGGTTGAAGACATAGGGCTCGATCGGAACGAATCCAAGGGACTCGTACAGCGACTGCGCCCAGACCATCATGGGCAGGGTGTCCAGGCAGATTCGTGCGTAGCCGGCCTGCCGTGCCTCCCGGCAGATTCGTTCGACGAGTCGGCGTCCGAGCTGCTCGCCGCGAGCCTCGGGTCGGACGTAGAGGCGCTTCATCTCGCAGGTGTTGGCATCCAGGCGGCGCAGCGCGATGGAGCCGACCGCCCGCGCGCCGTTCCACGCGAGCAGCAGTCGCCCGGCCGGTGGCTGGTATTTTCCAGGCAATTCCGCCAACTCGCGGTCAAAACCCTGAAACGCCAGATCGATGCCCAGGCTGTTGGCGTACTCCCTGAAGATTGCGCGAACGACTTCGAGATCTCGTGGCAGTTCGGCAGGTCGAATGTCGGTCATCATCCCGTCCCGTGTGCCGCGATCCGGCGAGCGTTTTCTGCGTGCGATAATTCCTCAATGGGTGCGCCGGAGGTTTCCGTGGCGGCTCTTCAGTATCTCCTTTCGGAAGACACGGCTTTCGCACGCACGTACGGCTTTGAAGTCCGGGAAGCCACGGCGGGTGGATGTGTCGTTGCCGTGCCCTTCAGCCCGCTCTTCGAGCGCCCGGGTGGCATCGTGAGCGGACAGGTGCTCATGGCGGCCGCCGATGTCGCCATGTGGCTGGCCATCAAGACACTCCGGGGTGTCGCCGACGATTCAGTCACCATCAGCATGCAGACATCCTTCATCCGAAGCGCTCGTCGGGAGGCCATAATCTGCCGGGCTCGCGTTCTCAAGTCAGGTTCCAGCCTCTCTCACGGTACGGCGGAGTGTCTCAGCACCGGTGGCGCTCTCCTGTCTCACCATTCGCTCACGTACATGCGCCCCGGTGCGGGCGGCGATAGCGGCGCCGCCTGACCCTTCGTTTCGGCGCGCTCTCTTGGCTCGCCACTGTCGGGCATCGCTTGTTCTCGAGCACCGCGAGTGCGTATATTCGTCGGACTCGTCGTGACTCGCTGCGGCGAGTCACTGGACTGAAGATCGGACAGGCAGGGCCTCATGGCGGTGATGAGTTGGCTGCTCGATTCGGATCCGGCGATCCGGTGGCAGGTCATGCGCGACCTCACCCATGATCCCGACGAGGTCGTCGCCGCCGAGCGGTCGCGCGTCGCCTCGGAGGGTTGGGGAGCCCGGCTGCTCGATCTTCAGTCAGCCAGGGGCCAGTGGGGCGGTGCCGACGACAAGGGCTGGATGACCACCATCTTCCACCTCGTGCTGCTGAAGGACCTCGGTGTCGATCCGGCGAGTGAGCGCGCCCGCAGAGCGATCGGTCTCGTGCGAGAACGCATCACCTGGTGGCAGCTCGATGGCCGTCCCTTCTTCGATGGGGAGACCGAACCCTGCCTCAACGGCCGGATCCTGGCTGTGGGCGCATATTTCGGCACGGCCAGCCGTCTGCTGGTGAACCGGCTGCTGGACGAGCAACTCGAAGACGGCGGCTGGAACTGCAATGCTCCGCCGAGCAAGCGATCGTCGTTTCACACCACGATCTGCGTCCTGGAAGGGCTCGTGGAATACGAGAGGTCGCACGGCGCCCTGGCGGCGGTGACGCGGGCCCGAGTGCGGGGACAGGACTATCTCCTCGAGCGCCGCATGCTCCGATCGCGGACGACCGGCGAAGTGATCGACCTCAGCTGGACACGGTTCTCGTTTCCGCCGACGTGGCACTACGACGTGCTGAGGGGGCTCGACTACCTGCGCAGTGCGGGCGTCGACGCCGATGGACGACTGGACGAGGCGGTCGAGGTCGTGAAGAAGCGACGGCACCAGAACGGCCGCTGGCCGCTCAACATCGTCCACCCCGATCGGAAGACGTTCGACATGGAGGCCGGGAGAGGGAGGGCCAGCCGCTGGAATACCCTCCGCGCTCTTCGAGTGCTGGACTGGTACGGGAAATGATTCCTGGGAGGGTTCGCCGCGTATGTCTATGCTCCGGGTCGAGGCGCTGCCTGAGAGGCGCTCGCAGCTCGTGGCTTCCGATCCTGGTCGTCTTGCAGGCCGGTGGATGGCCCCGGGGAGTTGCCATCGCGGTGATTGCGTCGGCGCTCGTTGGGCCGGCATGTCAGAGCCGGGACGCGCAGTCGGCTCGCATCGTTGTACGAAACTCGAACTACCTCGTGGTGCGTTCGATCAAGCGAGAAGCCGACGCCGAGCACACCGAGCGTGTTGACCTTCCCTACTCCGGGGCAGGGTATGGATTCGCGTCGACCTCGGTGCTCCTCGACCTGAACTCGGTGAACCTCGGAGCGGTCGGTTTCGCAGGCGGGAGAACGAGTATCGTCGGCGAAGCGACGATCTGGTTACCATTGACGCCGGAAGGCAGCCAGCGTCTGGCGGCCTGGTCGGGCCGGCATGCGGGGGATGATCTGGGCATATTCCTGAAGGGGCGGCTGGTAGCGGCTCCCCGGATCCAGGCCGCGATCGGGGGTGGATTACCCCTCCGAGTGGCGAGCAAGCGCGAAGGAGACCTGGTTTTGGAGGCGTTGCGCAACGGTGGACAGTAACCGGTGGAGTGGGAGAGGCGCGCGGCGCGCATCAATTCGAGGCGAAGTACACCTTTTACGCTACCAGGGCCCCGGGGAGTTTCGAAGACATTGCCAGAGGCGGCGGCTGGTCGTCGTCCGGGTACGGGGTTCTCGGAGGCGGCGGCCCAAGCTCCTGGGTCTCCCATGGATCGCGAGCGGCGGGATCCGGGTAGCTCCCGGGGATAACGAGATGGAATACACGGCTCGGCAGGTGCGCGACGTCAAGGCGGAATTCGCTCGGCGTCGACGGATGACCGCAGCCGGGCTGTTCATCATCGGCCTTCCGCTCTGCGGCGCGCTGTTCGGCCTGCGCGGGGGTCCGGTTCTCGGCATGGGGCCCCAGGGCTGGTTGTTCGTCTGGGTCGCCGTGGCCGCAGCTGTCGGGCTGGTGTTCGCGCGGATCTGGCGTTGCCCCGCCTGCGGTGCCTCCCTCGGCCAGCCGCCGTCCGTATCGGTTTGTCGACGATGCGGCGTCGCCCTCCGGTGAGTCTGCTGTCAGGATGCGCGAGCGCCGCAACGCGCCGGCACCCTCACCGGGTCGGGGGCGGCGCAGGAGGGAGCGGAGTCCTGGAGTACAGACCCACCGGGTGGCCGGCCGGATCCACGGCCACGGCAATCGCTCCAGTGCCGTCCGGCAGATTGAAGGGGAATCCAGGCACGACGGTTCCCCCCAGCTGGCCCGCCTTCTTGCAGCTGGCCTGGATGTCCGTCACCTGAACGTAGACGACGCCGTTGAACGGGCTGATCTTGCCCTCCGCAACCCGCAGCGTCCCCACCGCGGTGCCGCCCGCGACGATCTCGGCCGCCTGATCCGTGCCCGGCACCGGGGTGAATTGCCAGTCGAAGAGCTTGCCGTAGAATTCCTCCGACTGTGCGAGGTTGGTCGTCGTGATGTCGAACCAGGCGATGCGCCCCGGCCCGACATCCGCAGGGGGAGCCTTGCGGGTGGCTGCACGAAGTTGTCCAGTGACGAGCGTCAGAGCCATCGTCATCGCCAGGATCGTGTTGCGCATCGCTCTTCTCCTCGGTCACGTTGGGGGACGGGCATGCTAACACCGGACTTCGAGATGGGACGAGTAGGATCGAGCACGCGAGACCGGGAAGAATCGAGAACCGGCTGCTGCTCCAGTTAGGAGATTGCGGTGGCAACACGATTCCTCATTGAGGTCCCACACGAAGAAGCCACGGTGGCATGCGCCCGGGCCGTCGAAGTCTTCCTCAAGACCGGCTCCCATTTCTTGAGCCACGCGGACTGGGGATGCAAGGACGGCGAGCACAAGGCCTGGATGGTGGTGGAGGTCGATAGCAAGGATGAGGCCCGGCGAATTGTCCCACCGGCATTTCGCGGGCGGGCCAGGGTCGTGCAGCTCAATGGTTTCACGATGGAGGAGATCGAGGGCATCCTGCAACACCACAAGCCCTAGCTTCACCTGGAAGATGTCCCAGAGATGACCCCGAAAGCATGTCCGCAGCTGCAGAGTGGTGGCAGGGCAGTAGGAGTCTCGGAACGCTTGCAGTGAGGAGGAGATGTGCCAGGAGCAAAGGAAGAGAAGAGGAATTTCTAAGGAGGAGTTGATCATGCGCACGAGATCGCTTTTGTGGGTTGCCACGATCGGGTTACTGCTCGCTGGTGCGGCAAACGCCCGCGCTCAGGATGTGGCCGTCGTGAATGCGGGCACGATTCGGGTCAAGCTGGAGAACAGTCGCGTGCGGGTACTCGAGGCGACCCTTCAGCCGGGCGACAAGGAGAAGCTTCACTCGCACCCCGCGTACATCATCTACGTCATCGCCGGCGGAAAAGTCCGAAGCCATACGGCCGACGGCAAGACGACCGAGTCGGAGTTCGCCACCGGGGACACCATCTACCGCGATCCCCTCACCCATTGGGCCGAGAACATCGGCACGACGACCATCCGCCTGGTACTCGTCGAGCTGAAGAGCCCGTGAGCGCACCCGGAACTTCGAGCCACGGTCAATCAGTTCCGGCGAAATCCAAGTGAAGCGCGAGACTGAGTACATGGTCAGGAGCCTCGTCCTTCTCCGGAGTGTGGTTTACGCCACTGGCTTCGTGGGGCTCTGGGCATGGCTCGTCATCTCCGTTCGGCCGTTCGATTCGAGAATCCCCGTGGCGCTGCCAGACTGGCTTCGCCCGATCGGGTTCGGATTGGCCTCCATGGGCGCGGTTTTGGCGGGCGCGTGTATCGCGACGTTTGTCATGAAGGGCCTGGGCACTCCAGCCCCCTTCGATCCGCCACGGGAGTTCGTAGCATCCGGCCCATACCGTTACGTGCGCAATCCCATGTACGTTGGTGCGGCCATGGTGCTGTTCGGAGCCGGGTTGGCTTTCTGCTCGCAATCGGTACTCATCCTCGGATTCGTTTTCGTGTTGATCATGCATTTCTTCGTTGTCCTGTACGAGGAGCCGGCCCTCGCCAGCAGGTTCGGCGCCACTTACCAGTCCTATCGACATTCGGTGCACCGGTGGCTCATTCGGAAACCGAGCTCCAACGGAGAGCGCAATGCCACCTCTTGAGGTTGCCTGAATGATCGTCTCCACTCTCAGGAAGCCCAGCGCCTTTCTTCCCCTGGCGATGTCGCTCGCCGCCCTGGTCACGGTGCTCGTGCACGTCGCCAGGTTCGGCGTTGCCCGCGAGGCCGATGAGGGAACTGCCGCCCATGTCTGGCAGATCCTGATGGCTGGACAGATACCGATCGTGGCGTTCTTCGCGGCCAGGTGGCTACCGCGGGCTCCGAAGGAGAGCCTGCCGGTACTGGCGCTCCAGGCCGCCGCCGCGCTCGCAGCTCTTGCGCCCGTCTTCTTTCTCGGCCTCTAGGGCACACGCCTGGCGCTGTCGCTTCGCAGCCCGGAGAACCGTACGCCGGAGGGACCATGAGCCGCTCGATCCTGTGGAACCTGCTGAGTGGCAGAGCTCATGAACAGGCTGCGCAAGGTCGTCTTCTCCCGCACACGCCGACGAGCGGAATGGTCGAATACCATGCTCGTGAGCGGGGCCGCGGCGGAAAGGGTCGCAGACGAGGCACGGCCGCCGTCATCGGGCTGCGTCATCCTCCGGTGTCAACCGGCGGGCAAGGAGGCAATATGAACGGACCAGGGGCTGGAGGGCGGGAGATCCGGCAGCTCGCCCGGTATCAAGTGCGTCCCGAAGCCGTCGAGCGCTGCCTCGCGGCAATCCACGAGTTTGTCGCATACGTCCGAGCCAACGAGCCGGGTACCCTTCGCTACGAGGTGTGGCAGGAAGAGAAGGACCCCACCCGGTTCGTGCACATCTTCGTCTTTCGGGACGCGGAGGCGGATCGAATCCACTCGGAATCGGCCGAGGTCAAGAGGTTTGCGTCGATCCTGTATCCGGAGTGCCTGAAACCCGTGGAATTCATCGACTATCGGCACGTGGTTTCCAATCTCCAGCGGACTGTGGATGAACAGACCGGCTAATCGGTTTTCGGCGGCCTGAGATGAGGCTTGCCCTGGTCCTGGTGTCGTTGTGTGTCGTGGCCGTTGATCCGGCTCCCGCCGCGGACGCGCCGCCTCTGTCCCTCAGCCATGGCTGGATCGTGGTCCAGACCGGCGTTCGAAAATGAGCACGGTCGAGGCAGAGCTCCGTGAGGTCGTCACGGCGGTCACACCCCGTCTGCTCGCCCTTTCGGAAGAGGAGGCGAGCAGGAGCCCGGCTCCGGGCAAGTGGTCTGCGAAGGAAGTCGTCGGGCATCTGATCGATTCCGCCTCGAACAACCATCAGCGAGTCGTCCGCGCCCGGTTCACCGACGACCTCGTCTGTCCGGGGTACGAGCAGGAGAAGTGGGTGGCGGTGCAGCGGTATGCGAGCGCTCCCTGGCCGGACCTCGTCGGCCTGTGGCGCCTGTTCAACCTCCACCTTGCACGAGTCGTCGAGGCAACTCCGGACTCCGTTCGGCGGCAGCCGCGGACTCGTCACAACCTTCACCAGGTCGCATGGCAGGCCGTCCCCCAGGACCAGCCCGCGACGCTCGAGTACTTCATGCGCGACTACGTCGAGCACCTGAAGCACCACGTCGCGCAGATCCTGGACCGCGGATAGCGACCGCGAGCTCCGCGCGACGGCCGATCCCCCCGGGAGTCCCATATGATTGCTCCGTCGGACTGTCGGAGCTCGGCGAGAGGAGACGTTGGCATGACGCGAAAGCACTGGGTTGAGCTCGGCCCGAACTTCGTCCTCGGTGCCGGAATCATCGCCTCGACATTCGTGGCGGTGCGAGCCGCGGACTCCGGGTGGCTGGTCCTCGCCGGCCCGCTGCTGCTGGGGCTTGCGGTCGTGAGCGCGGACATGCTGCGCTCCCGGCTGAGGGGAGAATCTCGGGGTCCTTCGCCGGCCGCGCTGCTTTTGGCGGGCGGGCTCCTGTTGGCGGGCCTGATCACGGGTGTTCGCGAGCCGCGGATCCTCGCGACGCTCATTCCGATCACGGGGGCGGCTTCCTGGGTCGTCCTGTTGCGTCCCGGGGCCGGCCGGAAGGCCTGCGGGGGACACAGCGCCCACTGGTAGGAGCTGCGAGCATGTTTGCACGACTGATGGGCCTGAGAACGATCTCGCCGGACAAGGTGCATCGGCTGGTCCAGACCTCGGAGCCCGTCACGGTCATCGACGTCAACTCGCGAAGCAGCTGGATGCAGTGCGCACGTCCCCGGCGCGAGCAATCTCGACCCCGTCGGCTACACGGACAGTGACCTCCCGGCAGACAAGAACGCCGTTCTCGTTTTCTATTGCTCCAATCCGATGTGCCGGAAGGCGCCCAACGCCGCTCGTCGAGCCAAGGCGCTGGGCTACGAAAATGTTCAGGTCATGTCGGCGGGAATCAGCGGTTGGCTTGCCAGGAAGCTGCCGACGGAGTCCGGAGCGTGAGGCTGCGTCCTACGTCGGAGGGAAGCGGTGGACTTTCGGTTTGACGAGGCCCTGCCGGTTCTGGAGCGGACGCCCGCGGCCCTTCGCGCATTGCTCCTGGATCTTCCCGCTCCATGGATCGAGGCCACCGAGGGCCCGGGGACCTGGAGCCCGTTCGAGGTCGTCGGGCATCTGATCCACGGCGATCGCACCGACTGGATGCCGCGTGTCGAACACCTGCTCCGGCACGGCGACGCCGTCGCCTTTCCGGCATTCGATCGCGAGGCGATGTTCGCCGCCTCCAGGGGTCGCCCGCTCGCCGAGCTTCTCGACACGTTCCGTCGGTTGAGGGTCGAGAGCCTGGATCGCCTGGCCGCGCTGGGTCTGACGGACGCGGACCTGGAACGGCAAGGCCGGCACCCGGATTTCGGCGTGGTGACGCTCGGCCAACACCTCGCGACATGGGTGGCTCACGACCTGGATCACCTCGGTCAGGTGGTTCGCGTGATGGCGCGCCGGTACACGGCGACCGTGGGGCCATGGCGAACCTACCTCTCGATCCTCGGGCGCGCCTGACCCGCGGCTGGGGGGAAGAGCACAGAGCATGGATATCCTCCACGCCATCGGAAACACGTCGATGGTTCGACTCCGGAAGGTCGTTCCGCCACACTGTGGAGACATCTTCGCCAAGCTCGAGTGGGAGAACCCCACCGGCAGCATGAAGGACCGGATGGCGCAGACCGTCATCACCCGCGCGGAGGAGGACGGCCGGCTGAAGCCCGGGGACACCGTCGTCGAGTACACGGGTGGCAGCACGGGCACGTCGCTCGCGCTGGTCTGCGCCTCCCGGGGATATCGGATCCAGATCGTGAGCTCCGATGCGTTCAGCCGGGAGAAGCTGGATCACATGGCAGCGCTGGGTGCGGAGCTCACGCTGGTGGACAGCGGGGGAGGTCTCACCACCCGGAAGCTGATCCTGGACATGATCGAGGCCGCCCGTGAGTTGAGTCGGAGGCCTCACACCTACTGGACGGACCAGCTGAACAACCGGGACAGCATCGCGGGCTACTACTCGCTGGCAGAGGAGATCTGGAGTCAAACCAGGGGAAAGGTCGACGCTTTCGTTCACTGCGTGGGTACGGGGGCTTCTTTGCGCGGAGTCGCCACCGTGCTCAAGCGATACAACCCGAGCATCCGGATCGTCGCCGTGGAGCCCGCAGAATCATCGGTGTTGCGGGGAGGTCCGGCCGGGCCTCACAAGATCGAGGGCGTGGGGATTGGTTATGCTCCTCCACTCTGGGACCCGACGCTCGTGGACGACATTCTGTCCGTCACTACGGACGCCGCGAAGGCCATGGCGAGGCGCATCGCGCGGGAGGAGGCTCTCTTCGCGGGGACGTCTTCGGGAGCGAACGTCGTCGCCGCCATCCAGGTGGCGGAGCGGCTGGGACCGACTACCAACGTCGTCACGCTGATGGCCGACTCCGGCCTGAAGTACCTGAGCACCGACGTGTACCGAACCCGGTGAGGCACGTTGCCGGAGCGGCGCGGGGCGCCACGCAATGATTTCCGCCGAACGGGGACTCGGCCGCCTGCAGGAGGGCAACCGCCGGTTCGTCGCGGGCCTCGCGGGCAGCGGCTTCGTCGCCCACCCGTTGCGTCGCAGCGAGGTCGCCGCGGCGCAGGAGCCGTTCGCGGTCGTGCTCGGCTGCTCGGACTCCCGCGTTCCGGCGGAGATGGTTTTCGATCAGGGGCTGGGCGACCTGTTCGTGATTCGCGTTGCCGGCAATATCGTGGCTCCTTCGCAGATCGGCAGCGTCGAGTTCGCGGTCGAGCGCTTCCACGTGCCCCTGGCGGTGGTCCTGGGACACTCGCGCTGCGGAGCGATTCTCGCCACGCTGGAAGAGGTCGGGGGGCCCCGGGAGCGTCCGTCCCGCAATCTGCTTTCCATCGTCGACCGGGTGCGGCCCTCGGTCGAGTCGTTGCTCGCGACGGAGCTGAGGAACGATCCTGCCGCCCTCGTGTCGGAGGCGGTTCGGGCAAACGTTCGCGCGTCCGTCAACCATCTCCGGCACGGTTCCGGAATACTCGAGCGGCACATCCAAACCGGCGACCTGGTCGTCGTGGGAGCCGAGTACTCCCTGGAGTCGGGCATCGTGGAGTTCTTCCATGGCATCCCGGGGATTCGTGACGATGGCGGGGAGTAACCACAACCGGCCGACGCGGCGGCCGAGCCCGACCGTCACCCGGAACGAGAAGCGACCGATCATGGACGCTCTGACCCGCTCCGAGACCCGCTGGCTCAAGCGGATCACGCGGTCGATCCTGACCGCCGGGTTCGGTGCCGCCATCGTCGTGTATCTCGTCGATCTCGCCCGGCCCGAGAACCCCCTCGGGTATGACCCGCTCCAGACGAAGAAATACCGCCACGATCTCGAGATGTACGGCGGCAAGGCCAACGTCCTGGCGGCCGAGCTCCGGGAGTGGTTCGTCGGGCTCTGGTATGGAAGGCATCTGGCCTTCACGATTGCCGTGATCACGGTGTTGCTGGCTGTCGGTGTTCGCTTCGTGTTCGCGATGCGAGCAGCGGGCCCGGGCCGCCAACCCGGCGACGCTTGGTGGGACCGGGGTGACGCCTGAGCGGCTTACGGCGCGGACGCGCTCGATCGGCGGCGTGGCGCCCCACCGCGAGACGGAATACGATTCTGCGGCATGAGGAGGAACTGGATGAGAGGGAGCGCGATCTCGGCGCTGGCGATCGGGATTGCCGTCGTCGGAGCCGCCCGGAGCAGATTGGCGCAGCAGGCCACGTCCGAAAACCCGACGCCGGCGGCCTCGCAGAAGGCGGTCACGATTCACCAGGAAGTCGATTTCGGGGTGAGCCCGCAGAGGCTCTACGAGGCCCTGCTGGACACGACGCAGTTCACGGCCTTTTCCGGCAGGCCCGCCGAGATCCGTCGCGAAGCTGGCGGTGCATTTTCATTGTTCGGCGGACACATCGTCGGTCGCAACGTGGAGCTGGTGCCGGGTCAGCGGATCGTTCAGGCGTGGCGCGTCGTGACGTGGCCCGACGGGATCTACTCCATCGCGAGGTTCGAGCTCAAGGCGCAAGGCTCCGGCACGCACCTGGTTTTCGACCAGACGGGGTTTCCGGAGGAGTTGCGCGATCATCTCGCGGAAGGCTGGAAAGCCAACTATTGGGACCTTCTGGAGAAGTACTTCCGGTAGGGGTCCTTGGGCCAGGCTCGCGGGAGAGGTGACATGATCGCGGCAGTCAAACCGTGAAGAAGAAAACCTTATGGGCCGTGCTCGCGGGCCTGCTCGTCATCATCGTCGGGACGACACTCGTCGACCTCCTCCTGCACGCAGCCGGTGTCTTCCCTCCCATGGACCAACCGATCAGCGATGCGCTCGCGCTGCTTGCGACTTCGTACCGCGTCGTCATCACGGTGGGCGGCGCCTGGCTCACGGCCCGGCTGGCGCCGGAGAAGCCGATGAAGCACGCCATGTTTCTCGGCTACGTCGGCGTGGTCCTGGGACTGGTGGGCGTGGTGGCGACGTGGAACCTCGGCCTCGGGCCGCGGTGGTATCCCATCGCGCTCGCGGTTCTGGCGATCCCGGAGTGCTGGACCGGCGGGAAGATCTACGAGATGACGTCGGGCAAACGATGAGGGCCGCCGCTCGCGACGCATGGGGCCCGACGCCGCCCCTGCCAGCGCGGTGACACGGCCGGGGGATTGCCGGAGGCGGGCGCCTGTGAGCTCGCGGATCGTCACGGAGGGCATGTATGGCCAATGCACCTCGCAGCCGATTGCTTCGTAGCGCTCCCTATTTTCCGGTGGCGGATGTCGGGAGTTCGGCGGCGTTCTACGGGCGTGTCCTGGGATTCGAAACGGAGTACCTCGCCGGCACCCCAGCCCAGTTTGCGATCTGCAGCCGGGATGGTCTTGCGATCATGCTGCGCCGGGTTCCCGCGCCGGACCGGATCCGGCCGAGCGAGGAGCAGGGCGGCACCTGGGATGCGTTCTTCTGGGTGGACGACGTCCGGGCGCTGCATGCCGAGCTCGCGGCGGCGGGCGCAGAAGTCGTCTACGGGCCGCTTCTCCAGGAAAGCTACCGGATGCAGGAATTCGCGGTCCGGGATCGCGACGGACATGTCCTTGGCTTCGGACAGGCGCTCTGACGCCATGTCCCGGGGAGGTGTCATGCGTCGGTTCGTCTCTCTGGCGCGGGTTGGAGTGTTGCTCGGGTGCGCGGGTTGCGCCTCTGCGGGCAGCCAGGCCGACATACAGGCCCGGATTCTGAGCCTCGACGCGGAGTGGTCGCAGGCGGCGCAGAGCCGTGACGTCGACCGGGTGCTGTCGTTCTGGTCCGACGACGCGATCGTCTTCCCCCCGGGGAGCCCTGCCGTGGCCGGCAGGGCGGCCATCCGGGAGTTCGTCGTGAAGAGCTTCGAGACGCCCGGCTTCGCCATTTCCTGGAAGACGGCGACCGTCACGGTTTCCGAGAGCGGGGACCTGGCCTACTCGACCGGAACCAACCGCGTCCGCTTCCGCGCCTCGGACGGCAGCCTCGTCACGGTGGACGGCAAGGCGGTGACCGTCTGGCGCCGGGAGAAGGACGGCGGCTGGAAGTGCGTGATCGACATCTGGAACGACGTCGCGCCTTCGCGATGAACGGCCGCATGCCCCAGGCCTGGATCTTCGGAGCCTTCGTCATGGCGGCGCTGGTCGGCTTCCATTGGTTTGCATACCGGGTGGCGCAGCGCCGTGCGGCCCGCCGGCACAGGGGTGGCGAACGGAGAGCGGTCGCCGGCGGGAACGTGATATCCAATGAGCCGCTCATCCCGAAGTAGAGTGCGGCTCGTTTGCGAGGAGAGCCACGTCGCTGTAGTGACCGGCTGGTTCGGGAAGCGTCGAGGCGGCAGGGGAGGACAACAGCATGCGACTGACGAGGCGTGAGCTCGCGCGACTCGGCGCACTTGCCGGGTTGGCCGGCCTGTTCGGGTCCCGGCGCGCAGACGCGCAGAGCGCGGCGCACAGCGACGGCTACGACTCGTGGATCGTCATCGACGGGTGCGGCGGCCCCGGCGACTACACCACGGGCGATGGCGCCCCGCTCTCGGCGCGAGGGGTGGAAGACGTCCGCGCCTCGGGCCTGACGGGCGTGAACCTCACCCTGGGCACCGTGGGCAATCGACCCGAGGCCGCAGCCCTCGAAGCCATCGTCCGCGACATCGCCCGCTGGCAGCGCGAGATCGACGTTCACCCGGAGGCGCTGGTGCAGGTCCGGAGCCGCAAGGACCTCACCGTCGCGAAGGAGACCCGGCGGCTCGGCCTGATCTTCGGCCTTCAGGACGGTGTCGCGTTCCAGCTCGATCTCTCGCTGCTCGACACTCTGCGCGGCCTCGGCGTATTGATCATCCAGCCCACCTACAACGTGCGCAACCTGATCGGCGACGGCTGCCTCGAGCCGGCCGATGCGGGGCTCTCCCGTCTCGGCTTCTCGGCCGTGGAGCGCATGAACACGCTCGGCATCCTCGTGGACCTGTCGCACTGTGGGCGCCGCACCACGGCGCAGGCCCTGGCGCATTCGTCCAAGCCGGTTGCCTACACGCACACTGGCTGTGCCGCCATCCACGACCATCCGCGCAACAAGACGGACGAGCAGCTGCGCGCGGTGGCCGAAAAGGGCGGCGTGGTCGGGATCTACGTGATGCCGTACCTGCGGCCCAAGGGTCAGCCCGCGGCCGAGGACGTCATTCGCCACCTCGAGCATGCGATCGCGGTCGCTGGCGAAGACCACGTGGGCATCGGGACCGACGGCTCGGTCTCCGCCGTCGAGCTGACGCCCGCGTTCATCGAGATGTTCACGGCCATGACGAAAGCCCGCAAGCAGGCCGGGATCGGCGCCCCGGGAGAGGATCCGGACGCCTACCTCTTCGCGGCCGAGCTGAACACCCCGCGGCGGTTCGAGACGCTCGCGGGAATGCTGGCAAAACGCGGGCATTCCAGTTCCCGCATCGAGAAGATCCTTGGCGAGAACTTCGCGCGGCTGTTCGGAGAGGTGTGGATCTGAGCCACCGCCGCGGGCCTTGGACGGGAGGGGAGCGTCGTGTGGACGCTGACGTTTCTCGTCGGAGACCTCGTGCCGCTGACCGTCTGCCTCGGCGCGGCAAAGTTCTTGTCTGGCAGCGCCCGCTCGACTGCGGAGATTGAATGACTGACCGGGCGACATCCGTGCGCTGGAGAATCCTTGTGCTCCTGGTCCTTGTCGGCTTCGTCGCGTACCTGCTGCGCGCCAACATGTCCGTCGCCGGCAAGATCATGATGGGGGACCTCGGCCTCTCGCAGATGCAGCTCGGCTTCGTGCTGGCGGCGTTTGCCTGGGGCTACGCGATCTTCCAGCTCCCGGGCGGCGTGCTCGGCGATCGCATCGGCGCACGTCGCGCCATGACCCTCGCCCTGATCGGCTGGGGGATCCTCAACTTCCTGATCGCGCTCGTGCCGAGGAGATCGACGACGTCCCCCGCGATGATCATCGCAAGCCTCGTCGGGCTGCGCTTCCTGATGGGAGCCGCCCAGGCGCCGCTCTATCCCGTGACGGGGGGAGCGACGACCTGCAACTGGTTCCCGGTCGGGGGATGGGCATTTCCGAGCGGGCTCCAGAACGTCGGCCTGACTCTGGGCGACGCGGCCAGTGGACCCATCGTCGCCTGGCTGATGCTGCGGGTGGGGTGGCGTCAGTCGTTCGTCGTCACGGCGCCTCTGGCCTTCGTCCTGGCCGGTGTCTGGTGGTGGTACGTGCGGGATACTCCCGCCGAACATGCGGCCGTCAACCCGAGCGAGCTATCGCTGATCAATGCCGGTCGTCCCCCGCACGCGGTGGCCAGGGTAGATGGGGCGTCATGGACGCTCGTGCTGAAGGATCGCGACATCCTCCTGCTCACGCTGAGCTACTTCTGCAACAACTACGTCTACTCCTTCTTCTTCAACTGGCTCTACATCTACCTCGTGGACAGCCGGGGCTTCAAGATCCTCGAGGGCGGGTTCTACGCAGCGGCGCCCTGGTTGACCGGGACGGTCACCGCGGTCCTCGGCGGGCTCGCCTGCGACCGCCTGACGCGGCGCCATGGTATCCGCCGGGGCGCCAGAGTCCCAGCGGTCGCAGGGATGATCGGGGCGGCCGTTCTCATCGCCGCGGCCGCGACGGCCGGCAACCCGTACGTGGCCGTCGTCCTCCTGTCGCTGTGCCTCGGGTGCCAGCAGTTCACGGATGCATCGTATTGGGCCGCGACCATCTCGGTTTCGGGGAGGCGCGCGTCGACGGCCTGCGGGTTCCTCAACATGGGCGGAAGTGTGGTGGTTGGAGTCGAAGCCCTGCTGGTTCCCTTGACGGTCAAGGCGCTCGGCTGGGGCGCGGCACTGGCAACGAGCTCGCTCTTCGCGATGGTCGCGGCCGTCCTGTGGATCTGGATCCGGGCCGACAAGCCGCTCGGAGAAACCGTCGCGGAGACCTGACGGGCCTGGAAGGAACGACACGGATGGGAGCTCGCTCACTTCGGGGTCTGCTGCTGGCGATCGTCGCCCTGACCGGCGGGTCCGGGGGAGCCGCCTTCGGCGAAGAGCCTGCGGACGGCCCGAAGACCATCTTTCGGGATCCGTTCATGGAGAAGCTCGCCGGGGACTGGAAGCTCACGCGCGCGATCCGCGGCAAGCTGGTCGAGAACCGCGTGAAGGCCGAATGGGTACTCAACCACCAGTTTCTCGAGCTCCACATGATGGACGTCGCCGAACCGCCTGCGTACGAGGCGATCGTGCTGATCGGCTACATGCATGCGGACAAGAAGTACGTCATCCACTGGTGCGACACGTTCGGCGGCAAGCTCTCCGCGGTCGGCTACGGGGAGCGCCACGGGGATGCGATCGGGTTCGTGTTCCAGTACCCGGACGGGCCGTTCTACAACACGTTCTCGTGGGACGAGAAGACCGGCGTCTGGACCTCCCGCATGGAGAGCCAGGATTCCGAGGGGAAACGCGTGCTCTTTGCCGTCGACACCCTGCGCCGGCCGTAGCACTTGGATCGAGGAACGCGCCATGACTGAGACCTCCGTGAAGCACGAAATGGCGACGCGGCGCGTTCTCTTCCATTTGCCCGGCATGGAGGCCATCGCGGTGCGCCGCGATCTGGAGTATCGCCAGACCGACGCCGGCATGCTCACGCTGGATCTGTACGCTCCGCCCGATCGCAGCGCACTCGCACCTCTGCCGGCCGTCGTCATCGTCGCGGGATACCCGGACGCCGGGTTCCAGAAGCACGTCGGCTGCAGGTTCAAGGAGATGGGATCGACGTCCTCGTGGGGGCAGCTGCTGGCGGCCTCGGGCATCGCGGCGATCGCCTATGCGAATCGCGAGCCCGTGGCCGACGCTCAGGCGCTCCTCGAGTTCCTTCACGAGAACGCCGGGTCTCTGGGAATCGACGCGGCGCGGATCGGCCTGTGGTCCAGCTCCGGCAACTCGCCGCTCGCGCTCGCGATGCTGATGGGGGGCCCCAGGATCCAATGCGCGACGTTCTGCTACGGATACATGCTGGATCCGGATGGGGCGGAAATCGTCGCGCCGATGTCCAGGGCGTTCGGCTTCGTCAATCCGTGCGCGGGCCGCACCGTCGAGGATCTCCCGCCGGACGTGCCCCTGTTCCTGGCGCGAGCGGGCCGGGACCAGACGCCGCGCCTGAACGAGACGCTCGATGCCTTCGTCAGCGCGGCGCTCGGCTCCAACCTGCCGATCACGTTCGCGAACCTTCCCGGCGCGCCGCACGCCTTCGACCTCCTGCAGGACGACGACGCATCCCGCGCGGTGATCCGGCAGATCCTGGCCTTCCTGCAGCATCACCTCCGAGCGCAGGCGGTGTCTCTTGCGGGGTAGGCCATCGAAGCACCGCTCGTTCTGGCTCGAGGAGGTCGCCGGCGATGCGCCGGACGCGGCGCCGCTCTCCGGAGACACGCGCGCCGACGTCGCCGTCCTCGGCGGCGGTTACGTGGGCCTGTGGACGGCGATCCGGATCAAGGAGCAGGAGCCCGGCTGCGACGTCGTGGTGCTCGAGCAGGACATCTGCGGCGGGGGAGCGTCGGGCCGCAACGGAGGATTCGTGCTCTCCTGGTGGCCAAAGCTCTCCTCGCTCGTCGCGCTGTGCGGCGAAGCCGATGCCCTGCGGATCGCGCGGGATTCGGAGGCTGCGATCGGGGAGATCGGCGCTTTTTGCGCGTCACACGGGATCGATGCGCGCCTGCGCCGGGCGGGCTGGCTCTGGACGGCGACGTCGCGGGCGCAGATGGGCGCCTGGGAAAGCGTGGTCCGGCTTTGCGAGAGGCTCGGCGTCGGGCCTTTCCGCAGGCTGCCGGCCGAGGAAGTGGCGCGCCGCTCGGGGTCCGCCGCGCATCGGGCCGGCGTACTCGACGCGAGCGCCGGAACCGTGCAGCCGGCCTTGCTGGCGCGCGGTCTGCGCCGGATCGCGCTCGAATCGGGGGTGCGAATCTTCGAGAACACGGCGGTCCGGTCCTTCGGCCGCGGCTCGCCCGTCCGGATTCGGACGCCGGTCGGCCGCGTCACGGCCGATCGACTGGTCATCGCGACGAACGCGTGGGCGGCGGGACTCCGGGAGCTCTCGCGCGGCATCGTCGCCATCACGAGCGACATGGTGATGACGGCGCCGTCGCCGCAGATCCTCGCGCGCCTCGGGTGGACCGGAGGCGAATGCATCACCGACTCGCAGATGATGGTGGACTACTACCATGCGACCACCGAGGGGCGTGTGGCGTTCGGCAAGGGAGGCTGGGGCATCGCGTACGGCGGCTCGATCGGCGCCGACTTCGACCGCAATGCGCGGCGCGCCCGGACGGTGGCCGGGGATCTGCGTCTCTACTATCCGGCCCTCGCGGGCGTGCCGATCACGCACGATTGGAGCGGGCCGATCGACCGCACGCCGAACAGCCTGCCGCTGCTGGGCAGGCTCGGCGGCCACCCGCACATCGTGTACGGCGTGGGATGGAGCGGCAACGGCGTGGGGCCGAGCGTTCTCGGCGGGAGGATCCTCGCGAGCCTCGCACTCGGCCGCGACGACGCGTGGAGCCGCTACCCGCTGATCGGGCGGGCCGCCGCCGGATTTCCGCCGGAGCCCATCCGCTGGATCGGCGCGCACGTCGTGCGGGCTGCCGTCGCGCGCAAGGAGCGCGCGGAGATGCGCGACCGCAAGCCCTCACCCCTCGCGGTCGGGCTGGCGAGGCTCGCGCCGTCGGGCCTGGAGGACAAGGCATGACGCGGATTCCGCCGGCTCCGCCCGAAGAGCTCCTGCGGGGCGTTGGGACCGGCGACTTCGAGGAGATCGGCCGGCGCACCGTCGGCCTGGTCGAGCGGCTGGCGAAGGTGCGGCCCCAGGACCGGGTGCTCGATGTCGGTTGTGGCCTCGGGCGGACGGCCTGGCCGCTCTCCGAGAAGCTCGGCCCGCAGGGCTCGTACGTCGGGCTCGATGTCGTTCGCGATTACGTGGACTGGTGCGCGGGCAGCCTCGGCCTCGACCCGAAGCGCTTCCGGTTCCATCATGCCGACGTCCGGACCTCCTTCTACAACCCGGGCGGGTCGATCGCCGCGGAGGACTTCGTGTTTCCCTGGCCGGACGGGTCCTTCGATCTGGCGATCGCGACTTCGATCTTCACCCACCTCTTGTGGGCTGCCACCGCGCGCTACCTGCATGAGATCGCCCGGACACTGTCCCCCGGTGGAAGGCTCTTCGCCTCGTTCTACCTGCTCGACGCGCGCGGGCGCGAGGCGGCGGCGACCCTGGCGACGTATCCGACTTTCGGCGCGGCGACGGAGCACGGTCTCCTCCACGATCCGTCGGTTCCGGAGAGCGCGGTGGCCTATGATCCCGACTGGCTCTTCGGTCAGTTTGCCGCCGCGGGTCTCGACGTGGCGGGCGTGCACATGGGGCGGTGGAAGGCCTTGCCCGGTCTCGATCACCAGGATCTCGTGGTCGCGGTCCGGCCTCTCCGGCGCGGGCGTTCTTCGGTGTGAGGGAGGCACGGATGGCGAAATCGGCAGATCGCGCGAGGGTAGAGCTTCGATCCATTCCGGGCGTCGGGCCGAGCATTGCCCGGGATCTCGAGGATCTCGGGATCCGGCGCATTGCCGATCTGCGCGGCCGCGACCCCGAGGTGCTGTACGAGGCGCTGTGCGCCCGGCGTGGCGAGCGGCAGGACCGCTGCCTGCTCTACGTGTTCCGGTGCGCCGTGTACTACGCGAGCCGCAGGCGCCACGACCCGGTGCTTTTGAAGTGGTGGAGCTGGAAGGACGCGGCGCCCCGCCGTCGGGCAGGAGCGGGAGCGCGGTGAGCCGGAAGGAATCCACGGGGGTCACGCGCCGCGACGCTCTGAAGATCCTCGGCGCGGGGGCGGCGGCCTCGCTCGTGCGAGGCTCGGTTCGCGGCTCCGCGTCGTCCTCCGCCCCCGGGACGCGCCGCGCAGACGTCGTGATCGTCGGCTCGGGATTCGCGGGGCTCCTGGCGGCGCGCGAGCTCGTGCGCCGCGGAAAGCGCGTGGTCGTTCTCGACGCGCGCAACCGGGTCGGCGGGCGCGTGAAGGCGGGAACGATCGCAGGGCACGGAATCGACCTCGGGGGCATGTGGGTCGGCCCGAAGCAAGCGCGCCTGATGGCCCTGCTCGACGAATATTCGATCGCGAGGACGCCGCAGTACGTCACCGGCAAGACCATCACCGAGATCGGCGGCCGGAGATTCGTCGGCGAGGGCGAGTCGGTCGAGCTCGGCGGGGCGGACGATGCGGAGCTCGAGCGCATGCTTGCCCGCGTGCGATCGCTGGTCGCCGAAGTGCCGCTGGACTCGCCCTGGACCGCGCGCAACGCCGAGGAATGGGACCGGGTCACGGTCGACGAGTGGCTCCGCGCGGAGACCCGCAACGCAATCGTCCTCCAGGAGCTGCGGTTGATGGTGCGCGGCCTCTTCACGGTCGAGCCGTCCGAGCTTTCCCTCCTCTTTTTCCTTTCCTACGCGGGCTCCGGAGGAAGTCTCGAGGAAGAGTGGAACGTGGTCGACTCTGCGCAGGCGTTCCACATTCCGGGCGGAATGCATCAGCTCGCGTTCCGGATCGCGGGCGAGCTCGGACCGGCCATCGTGCTCGGCGCACCGGTGACGGCGATTGCGCAGGACTCCGCCGGTGTGACCGTTGCCTCGCGCACCGACCAATGGCACGCACAGCGCGCGATCGTGACAGTGCCGCTCCCGCTGTCGGCGCGGATCGCATACGACCCCGCACTGCCCACGCAACGCGACGCCCTGGCCCAGCGCTCGCCGATGGGCTCCGTCATCAAGTACTGGGTGGCATACGCGCAGCCCTTCTGGCGGCGCGAGGGATGGAACGCGATGGTCGAGAGCGACGAGCCGCCCACGGAGGGGTTCATGGACGTCTCGCCGCCGGACGAGAGTGTGGGCCTGCTCGTCGGCTTCATCGACGCGAAGGCGGCTCTCGAATGGACCACGCGGTCCACGGAGGAGCGCAAGAAGGCGATCGTCGAGCGCGTCGTTCACTTCCTCGGGCCGAAGGGCGCCCACCCGATCGACTATGTGGACAACGACTGGACGGCCGACCCGTGGACGCGGGGCTGTTTCGGAGCGTCCATGGGGCCCGGCGTCCTGACGACGCTCGGCCCGTCGCTGCGCGCCCCGTTTGGGCGCATTCACTGGGCCGGCACCGAGACCTCGCCGGTCTGGTCCGGGTACATCGAGGGCGCGATCCGCTCCGGCGAACGGGCCGCGGGCGAAGTCCTCGGCGGAGCGGTTTCGAAGTCAGACTTGGGAAAGACGGGGAGGGGCAGATGAGCGATATGTCGCGCCGGGAGCTGATGGGCATGAGCGCCGTGGCCGCAGGCGGGCTGGTTGCGGCGTCGGCGAAGGCGGCGGTGCCGCAGGGTGCGCGCGTTCGCCTGCTCGCCGACTTCACCGTCGACGGCATCCCGCTCTCGGCGGCCGAGTACGCGGAACTGCTCTCCCGGCTCGCGGCGGGCGGGGGCATCCAGAAGGACGAGTACTCTCGCGGCGGCGCGGTCGAGGCGCTGGAGGCACAGTTCGCGGCCCTGCTCGGAAAGGAGACCGCCGTCTTCATGCCCTCGGGCACGCTCGCGAATCACCTGGCGGTGCGGCGTCTGGCCGGGTCCCGGCGCCGCGTCGTCGTCCAGGAAGTGAGCCACCTCTACAACGATTCGGGCGACTGTGCCGAGGAGTTGTCGGGGCTCAATCTGATTCCGCTGGCCCCCGGCAAGGCGACGTTTGCGTGGGAGGAGGTCGAGCGCGTCCTCGCGCGCTCGGCTTCGGGACGCGTGCGCACCGAGGTCGGGGCGATCGCAATCGAGTCTCCCGTACGACGTCTCCACGGTGAGACCTTCGCCTTCGAGGAGATGGAGCGGGTCTCGCGCCAGGCGCGAGGGCGCGGGATCGGGCTGCACCTGGACGGCGCGCGGCTCTTCGTGGCCTGCGCGTACTCGGGCCGTCCTCCCGCGGAATACGCCGCCCTGTTCGATACCGTCTACGTGTCGCTCTGGAAATGCTTCAATGCGGCCGCCGGCGCCGTGCTGGCTGGCCCGAAGTCGGCGCTGGGCGACCTGTACCAGACGCGGAGGATGTTCGGCGGCGCGCTCTGGGGCGCATGGCCGGACGCGGCCGTGGCCTCGCACTATGCGCAGGGGTATCTTCCGCGCCTGACCGCGGCGGTGCGGGTCGCCGAGGAGCTCCAGGTGCTCCTGTCACGCGACGGGCGATTCGCGATCGAGCGTGTGCCCAACGGGTCGAGCCTCTTCCGGCTGGTTCCGCGCGCCGCGGACCTCGCCAGCTATCGGGAGCGCCTGGCCGCGCGCGGGGTTGCAATCGGCCCCGTCGAGGACGGCGGCTTCTGGCTGAAGGTCAACGAGACACTGGCCGGGGTCCCGGCGCAGGCTCTCTCGGGAGCCTTCGTCGCGTCGCTGGCATAGCCGCCGGACGAGCCTTCACCGGGCTCATAGTTGGTAGTCTCCGGCGGGCCGGAACGGTCATATGCTCCCCAAACGCCGGCCCGTCCCAGGGGCTGCGGGGAGGTGGGAATGGTTCCGCTCGCGTCGCTGTGGGTCCCGATCCTGCTCTCGGCCGTCATCGTGTTCGTGGCGAGCTCCGTCATCCACATGGCTCTGCCCTACCACCGTACCGACTATCGCCAGGTGCCTTCGGAAGACGCCGTCATGGATGCGCTGCGCAAGTTCAGCATCGCGCCGGGCGACTACATGATTCCGCGACCCGGCAGCCGCGAGGTGATGCGATCCCCCGAGTTCAGGGCGAAGTACGAGCGCGGGCCGGTCGCCATCATGACCGTGTTGCAGGGCGGATTCGGCATGGGCAAGCGCCTCGGGCAGTGGTTCGCCTACATCGTGGTGGTCGGCATCTTCGCCGGGTACGTCGCGGGACGCGCGCTCGGTCCCGGCGCCACCTACCCGACGGTGTTCCGCTTCGTCGGGACGGCCGCATTCATGGGGTACGTTCTCGCACTGTGGCAGAACTCGATCTGGTACGGCCGCGCGTGGGCGACGACGATCAAGTCGAGTTTCGACGGGCTCGTCTACGCCCTCCTGACGGCGGGGACCTTCGGGTGGCTGTGGCCCCGTTGAGGACGAGGACATGGAGCAGGAACGGATGAAGATGGACCGACCCGTGACGGACGAGTATCCCGCGCCGTTCGAGCGATACGTTTCGCTCGTTCCCGAGAGAGACGTCCTCGCCGTGCTCGAGCGTCAACCGGCGGAGCTGGAGGCGGCGCTCGGATCGGTCACTCCGGAGGGCTCCCTCTCCCGGTACGCGCCGGACAAGTGGAGCATCCGCCAGCTCGTCGGGCACGTCGCGGACGCCGAGCGCACGTTCGGGTACCGGGCGATGTGCATCGCGCGTGGAGACCAGACGCCATTGCCGGGATTCGAGGAGGATGCCTACGCGAACAACGCCGGACACGACGGTCGCGATCTCGCCGACATTCTCGCCGAGTTCGCCGCGTTGCGGGCGAGCCACGTCCGGCTGCTGCGCGGTCTCTCCGGCGCGGCATGGGTCCGGCGCGGCGTCGCCAACGGCCGCGCCGTGTCGGTGAGGGCCCAGGCCTTCATCATGGCGGGACACGTGCGGCATCACATAGGCGTCCTCACATCACGATATGGCGCGGGAGCTGGAAAGGATGTTCCGGTCCATGGCCGCTGACGTCAAACCGGTTCCGGACGGTTGCTCGGGCGCGATTCTTCACCTCTTGTGCGCAATGGCGTGACGGCTGCGTTTCGTCGCTTTCAACGAGGAGGACTGAGATGCCGGGAAAGAAGATCATCGCTGTCGTCGGGGCGACCGGCGGCCAGGGAGGCGGGCTCGTGCGCGCGATTCTCGCCGACCCGAGCGAGGAGTTTGCCGCGCGCGCGCTCACGCGCAAGGTCGACTCCGAGAAGGCGCGGGACCTGGCCAAACTCGGCGCCGAGGTCGTCGCCGCGAATCTCGACGACGGAAAGAGCCTCGACCGCGCATTTGCCGGCGCCTACGGCGCCTATTGCGTGACCAATTTTTGGGAGCACTTCTCGCCGGACAGGGAGATCGCCCAGGCGCACGCGATGGCTGAGGCGGCAAAGACCGCGAATCTCCAGCACGTCATCTGGTCCACGCTCGAGGACACCCGCAAGTGGGTGCCGCTCTCCGACAACCGCATGCCCACGCTCATGGGCCGATTCAAAGTGCCGCACCTCGACGCGAAGGGCGAGGCCGATCACTTCTTTGCAGACTCCGGGGTGCCGACGACATGCCTGCTGACCTCTTTCTACTGGGACAACCTCATCCACTTCGGCATGGGGCCGAAGAAGGGCCCCGACGGCGTGCTCACCTTCACACTTCCGATGGGGGACCGTAAACTTCCTGGGATATCCGTCGAGGACATCGGCCGGTGCGCGCACGGGATCTTCAAGAAAGGACGGCAGTACGCGGGCAAGACGGTTGGCATCGCCGGCGAGCACCTGACCGGGGCCCAGATGGCGGCCGCGCTCTCGAAGGCTCTGGGGTCCGAGGTGCGATACGGCGCTGTGACACCCGAGGCTTACCGCGGATTTGGGTTTCCGGGGGCCGAGGACTTGGGCAACATGTTTCAGTTCTTCCGCGACTTCGAGCGCGACGTCTGCGGGGCACGCAGCATCGCTTTCAGCCGCTCGGTCAACCCGCGGCTCCAGACCTTCGATCAATGGCTGGCCAGCAACAAGGATCGGATCCCGCTCGCTTGAGGACGGAGGCGAGGATGATTCCGGGCCTGCGCACGGTCAACCACTCTCGGAGGTGTGTCTTCGCGGGATGGAAGTTCCGAATGCGCGAGATCGCCGTCGAGGAGCTCGGCCTCAAGGCGGCGACTCCGCTCTAGACACCGTCCCGTTCTTTCCGTGCCGCATTTCCTCGACCTCGGCGGCCACCGGCTCGAGTGCGCCTGGCACGGGCTCGCCCCCCGCGAGGCGCCGACTCTCGTCTTCCTGCACGAGGGGCTCGGCTCGGTGTCGGCATGGCGCGACCTCCCGCCCGACTCGCCGAGGCGACGACGGTGTTGCTGCCCGGCTGCGGGCACGCACCGCACGGGAAATGCCCGGACCGACGCGATCGGCGATGTCCCGGTTCCCGCGCGAGCACATCCGGCCGGAATGAGAAGATGATCCCGGGTGATCGATGATGCGCATACGGCTGGCGACAACCGCCGACGCGGCGGCCCTGCGGGAACTGATCCCATTGTCGGCCCGCGAGCTCTCGCGGGGCTTCTATTCTCCGCAGGAGACCGAGAGCGCGATCCGCTTCGTCTTCGGCCCGGACAGCCAGCTGATCGAGGATGGAACGTACTTCGTGGCGGAGGAGGAAGACGGGACGCTCGTCGGCTGCGGCGGGTGGAGCCGCCGTCGGAGGAGCTACGGCGGCGATCAGATGCGCACGGGGGCGGATCCTCTCCTGGATCCCGCCACGGAGGCCGCCCGCATCCGCGCCTTCTTCGTGCACCCGGGGTTTGCGCGGCGAGGCATCGGATCGCGAATCCTGAACGCCTGCGTCGAGGCGGCCCGGGAGGCCGGGTTTCGCCGGCTCGAGCTCGCGGCGACGCTGCCGGGTGTGCCGCTGTACGAGGCCTTCGGTTTTTCCGCTCTCGAGCGGCTCGAGGTGCCGATGCCGGATGGCCTGGGTCTCCCGGTCATCCGCATGGAACGGCGAATCGATGAGTGCTGAGCGCACTCCGGAGCTCGCCCTCGTGGGATTCCGCTGGGACGAGAACTCGTCGTTCCTGAAGGGACCCGCCGAGGCGCCGCCCCTGATTCGCCAGGCATTCGCCTCGGAGTCCTCGAACTCGTGGAGCGAAAGCGGTGTGGAGCTGACGGCCGGGAGTTTCTTTGACGCGGGCGATATCGGGCCCGGGCCCGGCGTGGACATGCCCGACGTGATCCAGAAGGCGATCGCGCACCTGCTCGGCCGGGGCCTCGCGCCGATCTCTCTCGGCGGCGACCATGCGATCACGTTCCCCATCCTGCGGGCATTCGCGCGCCGCTACCCGCGCCTTTCGATCCTGCACTTCGACGCGCACCCCGACATCTACGACGAGTTCGAGGGCAACCGCATGTCCCATGCCTGTCCCTTCGCGCGGATCATGGAGGAGGAGCTGGTTCAGCGCCTCGTCCAGGTCGGCATCCGCACCGTCAACGCGCACCAGCGCGAGCAGATCGCCCGCTTCGGTGTCGAGTCGATCGACATGCGGCATTTCCGCGAGGACCTGGCGTTCGAGTTCGACTCGCCGGTGTACATCAGTTTCGACCTGGACGGCCTGGACCCGGCGTTCGCGCCGGGCGTGTCCCACCGCGAGCCAGGGGGACTCTCGACGCGCCAGGCGCTGGACGTCATCCGGCGCGTGAGGGCGCCGATCGTCGGGGCAGACATCGTCGAGCTCAATCCGCGCACGGACGTCTCGGGGATGACGGCGATGGTCTGTGCCAAGCTTCTGAAGGAGATCGCGGGACAGATGCTCGGCGGGGCGACAGTCTCGTGAACCGGAAGAAACTGCGCGCGGCCCTGGTCGCGCTGCTCGCGGGGTTCGGTTTGATCCAGCTCGTGCCCGTCGATCGGGCGAACCCGCCCGTCGAGGGAGAAGTGCCTGCTCCGCCGGCCGTGCGGGCGATCCTGCGGCGCGCCTGCTACGACTGCCACTCGAACCAGACGCGCTGGCCCTGGTACGGGCACGTGGCTCCGGTCTCGTGGCTGCTCGAGCGCGACGTTCGGGAGGGGCGGGCGGAGGTGGACTTCTCGACCTGGAGCCGCAACAGCGAGAAGCGCCGAGCGCGCAAGTGGAAGGAGATTCCCGAGCAGCTCGACCAGGGCAAGATGCCGCCCTGGTTCTACACGGCCGTTCACCCCGAGGCGCGGCTGACGGCCGAGGACCTCGAGGTCCTCAAGCAGTGGGTGGCGCGCAGCGCCGCCGCGGAGCCGCCGGCGCGCTGAGCCATGCTGGTCCGATTCCTCCATCGCGGTCTGCGGGCGCGATGGCTGAACCACAGGAAGGAAATCGGGGCCCTTCTTGCGGCAATCCGGCCGGGGGACATCGCTGTCGATGTCGGGGCGAACAAGGGGAGCTTCCTTCTGTCGCTCTCGCTCCGGGCCGGCTCCGGCAGGGTCGTGGCCTTCGAGCCGCAGCCTGCTCTTGCGGACTACCTGCGACGTTCGTGCCGCGCCGCCCGCCTGGGAAACGTGGTCGTGGAGACCCTGGGCATTTCGGAAAGGACCGGGAGTCTCACGCTCCACGTGCCCGCGGGCATCGGGTCCGCCGGCGCTTCGTTCGAGCCATTGATCCTGGCCATTTCCCCTTGCAGCGACGTCGTCGTGCCCGTGACGTCGCTCGACGAGTACTTCCGTGGCGAGGCCGCCCGGATTGCCGCGATCAAGGTGGACGTCGAGGGTCACGAGCTGGCCGTCCTGCGCGGGGCGGAGGAGATTCTCCAGCGGCACCGCCCGCTGCTCGTGGTCGAGTCCGAGGAGCGGCACGCGGGACCGGGCGGCGTGGCGCGCGTGCTGCGCCACCTTGCGGATCGGGGGTACGACGGGCACTTCGTCCGCCGGTCGCGGCTTCTTCCCATTCGCGACTTCGACCCGGCCGTCTTCCAGGTTCGCGGACCGGGGCGCTTCTGGGATGCCCCCGACTACTGCAACAACTTCGTGATGCGCAGGGCCGACGGATAGTATTTGGCCGGAGGCGGCCATGGCTGACCCGGGTCGGGATCTTCTGCGCCACGCGGTGGCGACACTGGCCTACCGCGGTGGAAAAGCGGTTCGGGGCGCCCCCGCCGGCTTCGCGGACTTCCGGGCGAGAGCGGGAGCGCGCACGCCTGCCGAAATCCTCGCCCATGTCGGGGACCTGCTCGACTGGGCGCTCTCGATCGCCCGAGGCGAGCAGGCCTGGCACGATTCGGCGCCCCTCGCGTGGGATGCGGAGGTAGCCCGGTTCTTCGCGTCGCTCGAACGCTTCGACCGCGCGCTCGCCGGGGAGGCGCCGCTGGGCGCGCCTGTCGAGCGGCTCTTCCAGGGCCCGGTTGCCGATGCGCTGACCCATGTGGGACAGGTCGCGATGCTGCGCCGCTTGTTTGGGGCTCCGATGAAGGGCGAAAACTACTTCCAGGCGGACATCGCCGTCGGCCGCGTCGGGATGAACCAGTCCCAGCCGCGCCGGGAGTTCGATTGATCGGCGCAACGATGGATCCCCTCGGTACGACACGGCTCCCTACCCGTGTCCTGCCGAGCGCTGCGAGGGATCCCTTGGAAGCCGCAGTGCAGCCACGAAAGGAATCCCTCGTCGCTTCGCTTCTCGGGGTGACGCGGGGCACGCTCGTCGCGATGGCAAGACCATGAAGTGCTGGAGCTGCGGCGCCGACAACGACCTGCATACGGTGCAGACGTGCGCCTCCTGCGGCGCGCCGCTCGTGAAGGGCCACGGCGTCTTCTCGAAGGCGACGCTCTTCGGCGTCCTTCTGCTCGGGCTGCTCTGCCAGGCAGTCTGCGTGGTCGCGCACTGGCTGCGCCGATGACGGAGCGCGCGCGCTTCGATCTCGGCGCGGGCTCGCTCGAGGCTCTGCAGGCCGCGCTGGGGCGGCTCGAGGAGGGCTTCGCCGCGCTCCCCGCCCTCGCGAGCCCGCCGACACCCGACACCGCCACGCGCGAAGTTCTTCTCGAGGCGGCCGGCCGTCTGCAGGACAACTATCCCTATTTCCATCCTCTGTACGCGGGGCAGATGTTGAAGCCACCCCACGAGGCCGCGCGCCTCGCGTATGCGCTCGCGATGTGGATCAACCCGAACAACCACGCTCTCGACGGCGGCCGCGCGAGCTCCGCGATGGAGCGGGAGGCGGTGGCCGGGATCGCGCGCATGCTCGGTTGGGAGACCCACCTCGGCCATCTGTGCGGCGGAGGCACGATGGCCAACCTCGAGGCGCTGTGGGTGGCCGGGCGGCTCGCGCCGGGCGCGGCGGTCGTCGCGTCCACGCAGGCGCACTACACGCACGGCCGCATCGGCGGCGTTCTGGGCCTGCCGGTCGAGGAGATCCCGTGCGATCGACGCGGGCGCCTCGATGCGGGAGCGCTCGCGCGACGGCTCGGGCAGGGAGGCGTGGGTACGGTGGTCGCCACGCTGGGTACGACCGCGACGGGCTCGGTCGATCCGCTGCCGGAGATCCTGGCCCTGCGCGAAGGCCACGGCTTTCGCCTGCATGTGGACGCGGCGTACGGCGGGTACTTCGGCCTGGCCGCGAATCTCGACGACGAGACCCGCCGGTCGTTCGATCGCGTCGGCGAGGCCGACTCCATCGTCATCGACCCGCACAAGCATGGGCTCCAGCCGTACGGCTGCGGCTGCGTGCTCTTCCGTGACCCCTCGGTCGGGCGGCTCTACAAGCACGATTCGCCGTACACCTACTTCAGCTCGACTCAGCTGCATCTGGGGGAGATCAGCCTCGAGTGCTCCCGGGCGGGGGCGAGCGCGGTCGCGCTCTGGGCCACGATGCGGCTGCTTCCCCTCGAGCGGGGCGGGGAGTTCGCGCGGCGACTCTCCGACTCGCGTGCGGCGGCGCTCGAGCTCCACCGCCGGCTGGCGGCCGACGCGCGGTTCCTGCCCGCGTTTGTGCCGGAGCTCGACATCGTCGTCTGGATGGTGCGGGCGCCCCGGTCGAGCGAGGCCTCGGCTGGGGCGCGACGACTCTTCGATGAAGCGGCGCGACGCGGCTTGCATCTGGCGCTCGCCGAGCTGCCGGAGCGCTTCTTCGACCTCGAGGGCGCGGGCATCGCGCGCGACGGCGACTCGGTGACCTGCTTGCGCTCGGTGCTGATGAAGCCCGAGCACCGCGAATGGCTTGACCGCATCTGGGCGATTCTCGACGCGGCCGCGGGCAGGCGGAGGTAGGTGCGCGTGGAACGAAGCGTTGGCGGGATCGCGATCCGGCCCGCGGGCCCGCGGGACCGCGACTTCGTGCTCTCGACGGTCGAGCGCCTCGCGTCGTTCGGGCCACCGCCGTGGCGAACCGCCGCGGAGATCGTGGAGGGCGAGGCGCGGACTCTGCGAGCGTGGTTCGAGACGCCTTCGCCGGCGGCAGCGCTCTATTTGGCGGATTCGGAAGAGGCCGGGCCTCTCGGCTTCATCTATCTCGAGGCGCTGCGCGACTATTTTCTCGGCGAGGAGCACGGGCACGTCGGGATTCTCGCGGTTGCCGGGGCGGCGGAGGGCCGCGGCGCGGGCGCCGCGCTGATGAGGATGGCGGAGGATTGGGCCAGATCGCGCGGTTACCGGCGCCTGACCCTGAACGTGTTCGACGCCAATGCGCGGGCACGGGCGGTCTACGCGCATCTGGGATACCGGCCCGAGACGCTGCGCTACGTGAAGCTCCTGTGATGCGCGCTGCGAGATCGCAGCTGAGGGCGTTTCTCGGGGCCTTCAGTCCCGAGATCGGCAGAATTGCCCTGCGCGCGCGGGCGTTCGTGCTCGAGCAGGCGCCGATGGCGAACGAATTCGTCTCCGACGCCGACGATTCGGTCGCGATGCGGTACGGGTTCACGACTCGCCCGGCCGACGCGTTCTGCCACGTTGCCGTGCACGCCGGCTGGGTCAGCCTGGGGTTCGATCGGGGTTGCGAGATACCGGACCCGGAGGGGCTTCTCCAAGGAGGAGGCGGACGGATTCGACACATCCGATTCGAGAGCCTCGACGATCTGCGCCGGCCCTTCGTCGGGCGCTTTCTGCGCGCGGCGATGGAGTCTGCCTGCCGAACCGAGGCTGGCGGCCGCCCGAAGGCTCGGGTGCAGGAGGAGGAAGAGGTATGAGCGAGGCCCCTTGCTCCCGCGGTGGGCTCGATTTCCTGGGTGGATCGGACGGTCGAGGGCGCGCTCGGTGTGCGCGGCGAGCGGTCGCGGGGGTATGCCATGCGCGCGGTGTGCTCGGGTCGGGATAGTCCCGAACACGGACGTTGAAGAAGCCGGAGGTTCCCGTCACGCCCGCGATCCGCGCCCTTCGCGCTGCGGGCGTGGATTTCAGGCCCCGGCTCTACATCTATGTCGAGCGGGGCGGCACACGACAGTCGGCCGAGGCTCTCGGCGTGCCCGAGCACGCCGTCATCAAGACGCTGGTGATGGAGGCACGCGACGGGAGTACGACGGCAGTGCCGCTGATCGTCCTCATGCACGGGGACCGTGAGGTCTCGACCAAGCAGCTGGCGAGGCAGATCGGCGCGCGTGAGGTCGCCCCGGCCAGTCCGGACTCGGTCGAAAAGCACACGGGCTACCTGCCCGGCGGTGTGAGCCCCTTCGGGACGCGACGGAAGCTTCCCGTTTACGTGGAGCGGACGATCCTCTCGCTCGATCGTCTCCTCATCAATGGCGGCCGGCGAGGATTCCTGGTGGAGCTCGATCCGGCGGACCTCCAAAGGCTCCTGTCGCCGATCACCGTCGAGGTCGGGATCACCCCGTGAGGCCCGACCGGCTCGGGCCCAGCAGCGTCGACACGATGTCCGCGCTCCCCCGGGGCCGACGACGTTGCTGCCTTCTTCCCGGCGTATGATCCGCGTCAACGATCCGAGGAGGGATGAGATGAGGAAGAGCTTCGGAGTGGCGTTGCTCGCGGCATGTGCCGCGATCCTCGTGCCGATGTCGGCGATCGCGGCGAGCGGAGCGCAGGACGTCGACGCGGCCTGGGCGACGGCGGTCAAGGCCGGCGATCTGGATGCCATCGTGGCCTGCTACGCGCCGGATGCGGTCCTGTGGCTGCCGGGGGCTCCGGAGGCGAGGGGTTCTCAGGCCATTCGGGACGCATACGCATCACTTCTTGCGAACAACGTGGTGGCGGAGGTCGCCCTTTCGAACCCCAGGTACGAGGTTTCGGGAGGCTTCTCGGCCGGATGGGGAAACTTCACGCTGACTTTACAGGCCAAGGGAGGCGGGGCTCCTGCGGTTCTGCGGGGGCGGTTCATGGAGGTTGCCAAGCGCATCAAGGGCCGCTGGGTCTACGTGGCCGATCAGGCGTCGGCCGATCCGGCGCCCGTGCCGTCCGGGAAGCCCTGACCGTCCCCCGGCCGTGGCTGTCCCGAGCGACGAGAAGGAGACCGGGCGGGTTGAGGCGTTCAGTGACGGTGTCTTCGCGATCGCCATCACCCTGCTCGTCCTGGAGCTGAAGGTTCCGCACCTGTCTGAGGGCTCTCCGGCCGGAGCGCTCGGGGTGGCACTGCTGCACCAGTGGCCGTCGTACGTGGCGCTCGTCACCAGCTTTTTCACCATCCTCGTCATGTGGATCAACCACCACTCGATCTTCCGTCTGGTGCGCCGGGTCGACGCCCCGTTCCTGTACGCAAACGGCCTTCTGCTGCTCGTCGTGACGGTCGTGCCGTTTCCCACGGCGCTGCTGGCGGAGTACTACGAGAAGCCGGGCGCCGCCGTCGCTGCGGCGGCGTACGCGGGGACGTTCGTGGTCGCCGGGATCGCCTACAACCTCGTATGGCGGACCGCGATCGCAGGGCGCCGGCTGCTCCGGTCTGACGCCTCCGAGCAGAAAATCCGGGAGATCTCGCACAGCTACTGGCTCGGCATACCGGGCTACGGCGCGGCGATGGCCGGCGCCTTCGTGAGCCCCCATGTCACCGTGGCGATCTGCGTGGCGCTTCTGATCGTGTGGGTCGTCGTGGCGCGGAGCGGTTGAGGGGCAGTGCCGGCGATCGAACGGCGCGGGATGGCAAGAGCGCAAGGGCTCGCGACGCGGCGGCTCTGGCCCGCCTTCATCGTCGCCGCCCTCCTCGGCGGTGCCGGGCTCGCACTGGCCCAGGCGCAGTCCATCGTCGCCGCGCGGGCGGGCGGCGCGGAGGCGCCCATAGCCTCCGCGTGCGCTCTCGTCCAGTCGGAAATGACGCGCACGCTCGCCCCCGGGGCCTCGATCGCCGTCTCGCGGGACGGCGTCATGATCTGGAGCGAGGCCTTCGGACTGGCGGACGTCGAGCTCGGTGTTGCGACCACCGCAGCCACGCTCTTCCGGATCGGCAGCGTGTCGAAGTCGCTGACGTCGGTGGCGCTCGGCCTTCTCGTGCAGGAAGGCCGCCTCGATCTCGACGCCCCAGTGCAGAAGTACGTGCCCGATTTTCCCAGGAAGGCGTGGCCGATCACGACGCGTCAGCTCGCGGGGCACATGGCGGGGATCCGGCACTACGAGGGCAGCGAGTTCGAGAGTCGCGAGCCGTTCGACACGGTCCGGAAGGGACTCGCGATCTTCGAGAACGACGCGCTCCTCTTCGAGCCGGGGACCCGGTTCGCGTACTCCTCGTACGGATGGAACCTGATCGCCGCGGTCATCGAGGGCGCGAGCGGGGAGCGTTTTCTGGACTTCATGGAGAGGCGCGTCTTCCGGCCGGCCGGAATGGCGCACACATCCGCGGACCGGCCGGCGGCGATCATCCCGGGCCGGGCGCGCTTCTACACGCGAGACGCCTCCGGCAATGTCGTCAATGCGGCTTACGTCGACGACAGCTACAAGTGGGCCGCCGGCGGGTTTCTGTCCACGGCGGAGGACCTCGTTGCCCTCGGAAACGCCCTGCTGGAGGGCCGGCTGCTCGCGCCGGAGACCCTGCGCTTGTTGTGGACATCCCAGAGGACTTCCGATGGGAAGGACACAGAATACGGAATGGGCTGGAGGGTGGATCGGGATGAAAGGGGGCGGCGGCGCGTGAGGCACTCGGGCGGGGCCCAGGGAGGGACCGCCAATCTCGTCATCTACCCGGACGAAGCCCTGGTTGCGGCCCTGCTCGTCAACAGCGACGAATCCTTCACGGGAAAGACACCGCAGATTGCGAAGGAATTTCTCGATGGGCGGTAAGCCGGGAGCCCAGGATCCGACGGCCACCGGCTACGTCGTTCTCATCTCGTGCGTCGCCGCGACCGGCGGGTTTCTCTTCGGCTATGACACGGCGGTCATCAATGGAACAGTCGGCGCCCTCGAGCGCCACTTCCAGGCCGACGCGGGACGACTCGGCTTTGCCGTCGCGTCGGCCCTGCTCGGGTCCGCCGTCGGGGCTCTGCTCGCGGGCCGGGTGGCGGACCGGGCGGGCCGCGTCCAGGCTATGCGCGTCACGGCGCTGCTCTTCGCGGTCAGCTCGATCGGATCGGGCATCGCCCAGAGCCTTTTCGTCTTCTCGGTCTGGCGATTTCTCGGCGGGATCGCCGTGGGCGCCGCGAGCGTGATCGCTCCCGCCTACATCGCGGAGGTGGCTCCGGCGCGGATGCGCGGGCGCCTCGGGTCGCTCCAGCAGCTGGCGATCGTGCTCGGCATCTTTCTCGCCCTCGCCATCAACGACCTGATCGCGCATGCCGCGGGCTCGCCGGACGCGCCCTTCTGGTTCGGCGTTCCCGCCTGGCGGTGGATGTTCTGGGTCGAGGTGGCGCCCTCCATCGTCTACGGGCTCGGTGCGCTCTTCGTGCCGGAATCGCCCCGGCACCTGGTCGCGACCGGGCGCGCCGCGGAGGCGGCTCTGGTCTTGACGAGGATCGGCGAGCCCGATGTCCCGGAGCGGATCCGGGACATCCAGGCGACCGTCGGTGCCGACCGGCCGTCGCGCCTCTCCGACCTGCGGGCCGCGAACGGTCTGCTCCTGCCCATCGTCTGGGCCGGCATCGGCCTGTCCGTTTTCCAGCAGTTCGTTGGAATCAACGTGATCTTCTACTACAGCACGGCACTGTGGCACTCGGTGGGATTCACCGAGCGGGACTCGATGCGCATCAGTTCGATCACCGGTGTCATCAACATCGTCACGACGCTGATCGCGATCGCCTCGGTGGACCGGTTCGGGAGGAAGCCCCTGTTGCTCCTTGGCTCGGCCGGCATGACCCTCACGCTCGGAACGATGGCCTGGCTCTTCGCGACCGCGCCGCTGGACGCCAACGGCTCGCCGGTCCTGGCAGGCATGCACGGGACCGCCGCCCTCGTGGCGGCGAATCTGTACGTGTTCGCGTTCGGCTTCTCCTGGGGACCGATCGTCTGGGTCCTCCTCGGGGAGATGTTCAACAACCGCATCCGCGGCGCCGCGCTGGCGCTGGCCGCGGCGGCGCAGTGGGTCGCCAACTGGCTAGTGACGTTGACCTTCCCGGGGCTCGCGAAGATTGGCCTCGGCCTGGCCTACGGCCTCTACACCGCGGCAGCCGCGTTCTCGTTTGTGCTGGTGGCGAAATTCATCCGCGAAACGAAGGGGCGGACGCTCGAGGAGATGTAAGAATCGAAACCCGTTTTGGGGGAGGGCCCATGATTTTCGGAAAGCGGCGGGTGAGCGTGGCGGAGGCACTGGAGAAACTGCCGCGCCCAGGAGGCGAGCGGTTCGCGACGGTCCTCGAGCACGGGACGCTCGACATCGAGATCTACGCGCCACGCGGCACCGACCCGCAGAAGCCCCACACACGCGACGAGGTGTACGTCGTCGTCCAGGGGCGCGGTGAGTTTCGCAACGGGTCCAGCCTCGAGCGGTTCGGCCCTGGCGACGTGCTCTTCGTGCCGGCCCTCGAGGACCACCGCTTCGAGACCTTCACCGACGACCTCGTCGTGTGGGTGATGTTCTACGGCCCGGAGGGCGGCGAGGCGGCGATGGGCGCAGCGCCCTGATATCGTCCGACGACGGCAGCGCCGTGCCGCGAAAGAGGAGGACCCATGGGCCTGATCTGGGCGATCATCGTCGGATTCGTGGTGGGCATCCTGGCGAAGTTCATCTTCCCGGGCAAAGAGAACATGGGTTTCGTGACGACCACGCTGCTCGGGATCGGAGGCTCGCTCGTGGCGTCGTTCCTCGGGAAGCTGGTCGGGTGGTACGAGCCGGGCGAGGGCGCGGGGTTCATCGGCGCGACGCTCGGCGCACTCCTGCTGCTGTGGATCTACTCGAGGGTCAAGAGCAAGGGGTCGACGCCCGCAGCATGAGCTCCGGCGCGGCGCGGCACGTGCAGCGCGCGCCCGGGGACGCCCGAGCCCTGCTCCACGCGAATCCAGCGCGGGCACTCTGATGCCACGCATCCGGCTCGAGGAGGCGGCCGCGCTGCATCGCGAGACGATCGACGAGGCGTCGTCCGCGATCGCGGCGCAGGATCCTGCGACGTGGACCGTTCCCCGTCAACCCGGCAAGTGGTCCGCCGCGGAGATCGCCCAGCATCTGATCCTGTCGTACGAGGTGCCGCTGCGGGAGCTCGAAGGCGGCGCGGGTCTGGCTCTGGTGCTGCCGTGGTGGAAGCGGGCGGCGCTGCGCTGGACGGTCCTCCCGCGGATTCTCATGGGCCGCTTTCCGGTGGGCGCGCCGGCGCCCCGGGAGGTTCGCCCCCGGAATGCCCCGGAGTCCCCGGCCGAGGCCGTGGAGCGGCTGCGCGCCGTGGCCGATCTCTTCGCGGTCCGGCTGCGCGAGGAACATTCGGCGCGGCCCGTGCGCCTGACCCATGCCTATTTCGGTCGGCTCTCGGCGCCCGAGATCCTGAAGCTTCTCGCCGTCCATGCGCGGCACCATCGCGCGCAGCTCCCGACGCGATCGAGCTCGAAGGAATGAGGGGCAGCGGCTGCGATATCGTGCAACGCCGGAAGGAGACTCGAATCCAATGATCGAACGCCTCAAGGAAAGCGGGACGCAGGCCTTCGGCTTCAAGGTGACCGGCAAGGTGACGGCCGAGGAGGTCGCCGCCTTCCTGCCGCAGCTCCAGTTCGCGATCGCCGAGCGGCACAAGCGGCCCATCGGGATCCTCGCGGACCTCTCGGGGATGGAGGGGGCCGACTGGAAGGCGCGCTGGCAGGAGATCCAGTTTCTCTCGAAGCACGCAGACCACATCGCGCGCGTAGCCGTGGTCGGCGCCCGCAAGTGGGAGGAGCTCAGAGCCGAGATCCTGGGCGGCACGGTTCTGATCCAGGCCGAGACGCGCTACTACCACGGCCCCGAAATCCAGCACGCCTGGCACTGGGTCAAGACGGGTGACGCCGGTACCGCGCCGGGCCGCACGATCCTTCCGAAAGACAACCTGATGGCCGGCTACGTCCCCGAGTACATGGACGTCTGACCCGGGATGGCATCCTCCTCCGGCGAGCTCTGCGTCGAGGGGATGGCTCCGGCCGACTGGCCGGATGTCCGACGCATCTATGCCGAGGGAATCGCGACGGGCAACGCCACGCTGGAGACCGAGCCGCCGTCGTGGGAGGCATGGGATCGGGCGCACCGGCCGGATTGCCGTCTGGTCGCGCGGCAGGACGGCCGCCTCCTCGGCTGGGCGGCGCTTTCGCGCGTATCGGAGCGGTGTGCTTACGGAGGAGTCGCGGAGGTGAGTGTCTACGTCGCGGAAGGCGCCCGCGGGCGCGGCGTGGGACGGCGGCTCCTCGACGAGCTGGTGCGTGCGTCGGAGGCGGCCGGAGTCTGGACGCTGCAGGCGGGGATCTTCCCGGAGAACGTGGCCTCGATCGCCATCCACTCGCTGTGCGGATTCCGGACCGTCGGCGTGCGGGAGAAGCTCGGGAACCTCCGCGGCGTGTGGCGCGACGTGACGCTGCTCGAGCGTCGCAGCACCCGCGTCGGCCTGTAGCCGAGGGGCGGCTGAGCGTCGCGGGCCTGCAGCCCTTCACACCGACTTCACGGGGAGTATGGAGGATGCGCGCCGAGGGAGGAGCGATGCCGGCTACCAGCATTTTCGAGCATGCCAGCGACGCGAAACCGATTGCCGCGGGGACGACCATCTTCCGCGTCGGGGACCCGCGGGACCACATGTACGCCGTTGTCGAGGGGCAGGTGGACATCTTCGTCAACGGCCGGCTCGTCGAAACCGTGGAGAAGGGTGGGATCTTCGGAGAGATGGCCCTGATCGACTCGAGCAGCCGCACCGCCACGGCCGTGGCGAAGACCGAGGCGAAGATCGTTCCGGTCGACGAGCGCCGTTTTCTGTTCCTCATCCAGCAGACGCCGAACTTCGCACTCCACGTGATGCGAGTGCTGTCGGACAGGCTGCGTCGGATGGACGAACAGTTCGTCCGGGCCACGAGGGCGTAACTCGAGGCAGAGGAGGGGCTTCCGGCCGCGGGGCCGGGTCATTGATTTACGCCCGATTTGCGCCTACAGTGGCCCTCCCGTGTCCGACAAGCGCACCCGGCCCTCGGGAAGCCCTCCGGCGATGCCGCCCTCGCGCAACCTCGGCGTGGGCAACGCCGGCTGCGGCGGCCATGCCGCGCTGATCGTCTCGCCGGGCGCGCGCAAGGAAAAGCTGCGCGAGCGGACTTTCTCGCGCGGCCGCGCGCACGGCGCTCCCCGGAGCTACGTCGAGCTGCGCGTCGCGTCGGCATTCTCGTTTCTCGACGGTGCGTCGCTGCCGGAAGACCTCGTCGAGGAGGCCGCCCGGCGCGAGATTCCGGCCGTCGCTCTCGTGGACCGCGATGGCGTCTACGGGGCGCCGCGGTTCTACAAGGCGGCGAAGGCGGCGGGGGTGAGAGCGATCGTGGGAGCGGAGGCGACCGTCCGGGAGGACGGTCGTCCCGAGGAGCGAAGCGACGAGGGATCCCTTTCCAAGCCGCGCTGTGACTCGTCTGTCATCCCGAGGAGCGAAGCGACGAGGGATCCCTTTCCAAGCCGCGCCATGACTCGAAAGGGATCCCTCGCTGCGCTCGGGATGACACGGGCGCGTGAACCCGCCCGCCTCACCCTCCTCGTCGAGAGCCGGGCCGGCTACAGGAACCTCTGCCGTCTCTTGACCGCCGGCGCGCTCGGAAAACCCAAGGGTGAGGCGGAGGTCACGTTCGACCAGGTCGCCGCGCACGCGGAGGGCCTGCACGTCCTGACGGGCGGCGAAGAGGGGCCGGTCGCGCGCTCGCTCGGCGAAGGCGGGCTCGACGCAGCACGACGGGTTCTGGAGGAACTCGCCGCGATGTTTCCCGGGAGGCTCCACGTCGAGCTCCAGCGGCACCGTCTGCGCGAGGAGGAGCACCGCAATCAGGCGCTCGTGGATCTGGCGCGGCGGCTGCGCCTGCCGCTCGTGGCGACCAACGGCGTGCGCTACGCGCGCCCGAAGGACAAGGAGCTCCACGACGTGCTGACGTCGATTCGCACGCACACGACGCTCGATGCCGGCGGGCGCATTCTGGCGAGCCAGCGCGAGCGCCATTTGAAGGGCGCGCCCGCGATGGCGGAGCTCTTCGCGGATCTGCCCGAAGCGGTGGCGGCGCCGGCGGAGCTCGCCGCGAGGCTCGACTTCACGCTCGCAGACCTCGGCTACCGATTTCCGGCGTATCCGGTGCCGCCCGGCGAGACGCTCTCCTCCTGCCTGCGCCGGCTGACCTGGAACGGCGCCCGCGCGCGCTTCCGGCCGCTGACGTCGAGGGCACAGGCCCAGATCGAGAAGGAGCTGGCGATGATCGAGAAGCTCGATCTGCCGGGCTACTTCCTCATCGTCCACGACATCGTGCGCTTCTGTCTCGAGAATCGCATCCTGGTCCAGGGGCGCGGCTCGGCCGCCAACAGCGCGGTCTGCTACGCCCTCTCGATCACGGCGGTAGACCCGGTGAAGATGGAGCTGCTCTTCGAGCGGTTTCTCTCCGAGGAGCGTGGTGAATGGCCGGACATCGACCTGGACCTGCCTTCGGGCGATCAGCGCGAGCGCGTCATCCAGCACGTCTACGAGAAGTACGGCCCGCACGGGGCCGGCATGACGGCCAACGTCATCACCTACCGCGACCGCTCCTCCGCGCGCGAGGTCGGCAAGGCTCTCGGGTATTCGCCCGAGCAGGTGGATGCGCTCTCGAAACGGCTCGGCGGCTGGAACTTCGGCGAAATCCGCGATCCGCCCGAGGAGCTCAAGGGCGAGGTCGCCGCGGCCGGGCTCGATCCGGAGGAGCAGCGCGCGCGCCACTTCCTGCGCCTCTTCCTGCAGATCCAGAACCTGCCGCGTCACCTCGGCCAGCACTCGGGCGGGATCGTCGTCGCGGCGGGGCGGCTCGACGAGGTCGTGCCGCTGGAGCCCGCGTCCATGCCGGGGCGTGTGGTCGTGCAGTGGGACAAGGACGACTGCGCGGACCTCGGGATCGTGAAGGTGGACCTGCTCGGCCTCGGGATGCTCGCCGCGATCGAGGAGGCGATCCCGATGATCCGCGCGCACGAGAAGATCGAGGTGGACCTCGCCCACCTGCCGCAGGACGACCCGGCGGTCTACCGGATGCTGAACGCCGCCGACACGATCGGCCTCTTCCAGGTCGAGAGCCGCGCGCAGATGGCGTCGCTGCCGCGCAATGCGCCGCGGTGCTTCTACGACATCGTCGTGCAGGTCGCGATCATCCGGCCGGGGCCGATCGTGGGCGGCATGGTGCGCCCTTTCTTCGAGCGCCGGCAGGGCCGGGCGCCGGTCGAGTACGCGGATCCGTGCCTCGAGCCGATCCTGAAGCGCACGCTCGGCGTGCCGCTCTTCCAGGAGCAGATCCTGAAGATGGCGATGGTCGCGGCGGGATTCACGGGAGGCGAGGCCGAGGAGCTGCGGCGCGCCATGGGCTTCAAGCGCTCCGTCGAGCGGATGGAGTCGATCCAGACGCGGCTGCGCCGGGGCATGGCCGAGCGCGGCATCGGGGGCAAGGCTCAGGACCAGATCGTCCAGTGCATCACGTCCTTTGCGCTCTACGGGTTCCCGGAGTCGCACGCGGCCAGCTTCGCGCTGATCGCCTACGCGAGCGCGTACCTGAAGGCGCACCACCCGGCGGCCTTTCTCGCGGCGCTGCTGAATGCGTGGCCGATGGGCTTCTACCACCCGGCCACACTCGTTCAGGACGCACAGCACCACGGCACGCGGGTACTCCCCGTGGACGCGATGCGCTCGGGTTGGATGTGCCGGTGGGAGGAGGGCGCGGTGCGCCTGGGCATGCGCTTCATCAAGGGGCTGCGCAGGGACGCGGGAGAGGCGGTCGAGCGCGCGCAGGGCGAGAGGCCGTTCGGCTCGATCGACGATCTTGCGCGCCGGTGCGCCCTGAGGCCGGGCGAGCTCGATCTGCTCGCGCACGTGGGGGCTCTGGCGGGGTTCGGCCGGACCCGGCGGGCGGCCCTCTGGCAGGTCGCGAAAGCCTCGCGCGAGGCCGGGCCGCTCTTTGCCGGCGCCGTGACCGACGATCCCTCGCCGCTTCCCGAGATGTCGCCGATCGAGGAGACGCGCGCGGACTACGTCGCCACCGAGATGACGACCGGGCCGCACATGCTGGCGCACCTGCGCGCAGGGCTCGCCCGGCGCGGCGTGCTTCCCGCACGGGAACTCGCGTGGCATGGCGACGGCGAGCGCGTGACGGCGGCCGGCGCCGTGATCGTGCGGCAGCGCCCGGGCACGGCCAAGGGCTTCGTGTTCCTCACGCTCGAGGACGAGACGGGAATGCTGCAGGCGATCGTGCGCCCCGACGTCTTCCAGGCGCAGCGCGCGGTCGTGATCGGCTCGGGCGCTCTCGTCGTGGAAGGCCGGCTCCAGAAGCAGGACGGCTCGATGTCGGTCCGCGCCGAGCGCTTCTGGACCATTCCGGAGTTCGAGCGCATGCCGAGCCACGATTTTCGGTAAGTGGCACGTCGAGTCCGGGGTCCTTTGCTGCTCAGGGGACTCGGGATGACACGGCGGAAAGCGCGTGCTCGATTGCCATCGCCACGTGTCGAGCTCGGAATTCCTCAGGACGTTCGGGATGACGGACGACGTCCGGTAGGATTCTCCCAATGCGTCGGCGCGCGATCGCCCTCCTGGCCGTGCTGTGCGCGCCGCGCCTTTTCGCCGCCGACCAGGAGTTGCCTGTCCCGCCGACCCTCGCCCTGCCGCGGATCTCGGGGCCGATCCAGATCGACGGCGACCTCTCGGACCCGGCCTGGGCGGATGCGAGGGTCATCGATACGTTCTACGAGTTCCAACCGGGCGACGGCGTGGTTCCGCCCGTCCGCACGATCGCGCGGGTCGGGCGCGACGACAAGTACTTCTACGCGTCCTTCTGGTGCGAGGAGCCGGACATCGCGAAGCTCCGCGCTCCCTTCGTGGACCGCGACGGGGTGACGGACCAGCAGGATTACGTCGGCGTCCTCCTCGACGTGGACAACGCCCGGCGATCCGCCGTGGACTTCTGGATCAACCCTCGCGGGATCCAGACCGACTCCATGCTGAACGAGTCGCCGTTCAGCGAGGACACCGCACCGGACTGGTTCTGGCAGTCGGCCGGGAAGATCGGCAAGGACTCGTGGACCGTCGAGGTGGCGATCCCGCTCTCGTCGCTGCGCTACCCGAGGAAGGATCCGCAGGACTGGGCGTTGATGGTCTACCGGGTGTGGCCGCGCGAGTTCAACTACCAGTTCTACAACGTTCGGATGCCCCGCGGCTCGAGCTGCTTCCTGTGCTGGTCGGCGACGATCGCGGGCATCGACGCCCTGCCGCAGGGGCCGCACTACGTCCTCGCCCCCTACGCGGCGGGCTTTTCGGACACGGTCCATACGCCGCCCGTTCCTCCCGGCACGACGAGCGAGGCCGACACCACGACCCGCGGCGAACTCGGCCTCGATCTCAAGTGGCTGCCCGACGCTGGCACGATCGTGGACGGGACCATCAACCCGGACTTCTCGCAGGTCGAATCGGACGTGGTGCAGATCGGCGTCAACGAGCGGTTCGCCCTTTTCTATCCGGAGAAGCGCCCGTTCTTCCTCGAGCAGGTGGACCTGCTCCAGACGCCGATCCAGGCCATCTACACGCGCACCATCACCGATCCGCTCTGGGGAGGGCGGCTCACCAGCCGCGAGGGCTCGACGTCCTATACCGTCCTCGCCACGAACGACCGGGGCGGCGGGACCGTGATCATCCCGGGGGCCGTCTTCTCGGACGCCGCGCCGCAGGACTTCACGTCCTACGTGGGGATCGCCCGAGCGCGGCGGGACCTCGGAACGTCCTTCGTCGGCGCGGTGGCGACGGCGCGCGTCGTCGAGGGCGGCGCCTGGAACTACGTCGTGGGGAGCGACTTCCAGTGGCGGCCGAACGACTCCGACCTGGTGACCGGCCAGTACCTCTACAGCTTCTCGCGCCTGCCGAACCGGCCGGACCTGTATCCGAAATGGAACGGGCAGGATATTTCGGGATTCGGGCTCACCGGCAACTGGACGCACACGAGCTACCACTGGGACTGGGAGCTCCAGTACGACGACTTCGCGACCGGATTTCGCGCCGACGACGGCTTCGTGCCGCAGGTCGGGTACAGCCGGGGCACGTGGGGCGGCGGCTACCGGATCTACCCGACGGGATTTTTCTCGCGGTTCCGATTCCTGACGGGAGGCGACTACGCGACCGAGCGCGACGGCTCGCTGATATCGCACAAGGCGTTCCCCGGCGTGTCCTTCCAGGCCGCGGGCGGCCTGCGCGCCGAGTTCGACTACAACTTCGAGGCGGTGGCGATCGGTGGGACGACCCTCGACTACGACCGCCTCGTCTGGACCGTCACTGCCTCGCCGTCCGGGTTCCTTCCCATGGTCGGTATCGCCGGCAACTACGGCGAGCAGCCCGACGTCGAAAACGTCCGCGTCGGCAAGGGCGGCGACGTCCTCGTGACGGCGTTGATGCGCCCGACCGACCACCTCGGCCTCGACGTACGCCTCGAGCGGCGCTGGATCGACGAGACCGTGGAGGGGCGATCGGGACGGCTCTTCACGGCCGACGTCGCACGTCTCAAGGCGGTCTACGTGTTCAACCCGCGGGTGCTGCTGCGCCTGATCGGCCAGTACCAGGACCTGAGGCGCGATCCCTCGCTCTGGGTCGGCTCCGTTGCGGCGCGCGAGGGAGGATTTGCCGGATCGGCCCTCTTCTCCTACAAGCTGAACTGGCAGAGCGTGGTGTTCGTCGGGTACGGCGACGCTCGCGCGCTCGACGAGACTGGGGCCCTCGTCCCGACCGGGAAACAGTTCTTCATCAAGGCGTCGTACGCGTTCCAGCACTGATCCGGGGCGAGCCGCGCGAGAGCCGCGCCGGCGTCCGCTACGCCGCGGCGGCGCCGTCCCGGACGATGTTCCCGTCGCGGATCTCGACGACGCGCCCGGCGCGGCGGGCGAGGGTCATGTCGTGCGTGATGACGACGAGCGTCGAGCCCTGCTGCCAGAGCTCCGTGAAGAGCCCCATGATGTCGCCTCCGGCCGAGGTGTCGAGGTTGCCGGTCGGCTCGTCGGCCAGCACGACGTCCGGCTTCATCGCGAGCGCGCGGGCGATCGCCACACGCTGCATCTGACCGCCCGAGAGCTCGGTCGGCTTGTGGTCCATACGCTCGCCGAGACCCACGCGGACCATCAGCTCCTCGACCCGTTCCCGGCGCTTCTTCGGGGCCACGCCGCCGAAGAGAAGCGGCAACTCCACGTTCTCGAAGGCCGAGATCTGCGGCAGGAGGTTGAAGCCCTGGAAGACGAACCCCACGCGCCGGTTGCGCACGTCGGCGAGCTCGTCGCGCGTGAATTTCGAGACGTCCTCGCCGCCCAGGCGGTATCGGCCGGCCGAAGGAGTGTCGAGGCAGCCGATGAGGTTCATGAGCGTCGACTTGCCGGATCCGGACGGCCCGACGATGGCCACGAACTCGCCCTGCGCGACCTCGAGGTCGATGCCCTTCAAGGCCTCGACCTTGACCTTGCCGGTGTCGTAGATCTTCTGGATGGACTGCATCGCGATGATTGCCGTCACGGGATCTCCTTGCTGCTCCGAGCCTCGCATCACTCATACCTCAGGGTCGAGGCGGGGTCGATCGCCGCGGCGCGGCGCGCGGGGAAATATCCGGCGAGCAGGCCGCAGGTCCCGAGGATCGCGATCGTCGCGAGACCGATCGGCCAGGACAGTGTCGGATGGCCCATGAACTCGAGCACGTCGTTGCCCTCGATCGGGACGAACCCGAGGAGCGTGACGATGACGATCGAGAGGAATGCCCCGAAGAGGCCCCCGAGAAACGTGTAGACCATCCCCTCGAGCACGAACGGGCCGGTGATCCACGCGCTGCGCGCTCCGAGCGCCATCTTCACGCCGATCTCCTTGGTGCGCTCCTTGACGACGGCGTACATGATGTTGGCCACGCCGACGCCGCCGATGATCAGCGTGAGTCCACCGATCACGCCGAAGAAGATCTCGAGCCCGAGAAGGATCTTTTCGCCCGTCTTCTGTCCCTCCACCGTGTTCCAGACGCCCCAGACCCGCGGGTCCTCGGGGTCGTAACCGAGGCGAGGACCCAGCACCTGGTTCAGCCGCACGAGCGCCGCGTCCATGTCTTCGGCCTTCTTCACGCGCAGGACGAGGACGTTCAACCGGTCCTTTCCGAAGAGGGCCTTGAAGGTGGTCTGGGGAATCACCACGTGGTTGGCGTCGGGCCCGCCGTAGGTCGACGACTGCTTCTTCCTCTGCATCACGCCCACGACTGTGAAGGGCGAGTTGTTGATGAGAAAGGTCCTTCCGACCGGGTCTTCCTTCCCGAAGATGTCCCGGGCGATCTCGTTGCCGACGAAGGCGACGCGCCGCTGCTGCCGGATGTCGTCCGGGTCGAGGAACCGGCCGCCGGGTTTGGCGAAGTGCTTGCGCGCGTCGCCGAAGCCCCAGGTGGTCCCCGTCACGCGCCCGTTGACGGTCTTGCGGCCGTAGGCGAGGGCCGTGCGCCAGGAGGTCACTTCGCCCCAGATCTGGTCGAGCTCGGGCATCCGTTCGCGGGCGTAGTCCACATCGTCCAGGCGCGGCCGGATCGATCGACCCACGGCCAGTCCCTTGTAGGGCTTCGTCGTCTCGCCCGGCCACAGGATCGCGAGGTTGGAGCCCATGGCCTGATCGTTGGCGGAGATCTGGCGCTTCAACCCCTCGCCGAAGGAAAGAAGCAGCAGGATCGTGACGGTGCCCCACGCCAGGGCCGCGATCGTCAGCGTTGCGCGCTTCTTCTGCAGCCTGGCCGAGCGCAGGAAGAGCTGCAGGACGAGCGAGAGGTCGCGCCTGCTCATAGTTTCATGGCAACGACGGGATCCAGCCGCGAGGCGTCCCGCGCCGGAAAGTAGCCGGCCACGAGGCCCGTCACACCGAGGATCGCCGCGGTCAACATTGCCACGGAGAGCGAAACATCCGGGTCGCCCACGTATTCGGTGACGCCAAACTTCGGGAAGATCGCGCAGATCGAGATGGAAATCGCAAACCCGATGGCTCCGCCGATGGCGGTGATCAGCAGGGTCTCGAGGAGAAACTGGCGGAGGATCCACCGTGTCCGGGCGCCGAGCGCCATCTTGATGCCGACCTCCTTGGTCCGTTCCTCGACGACGACGTTCATGATGTTCGAGACCCCGATGCCGCCGACGATGAGCGTGAAGGAGCCGATGATTCCGAGGAAGAGCCGGAAGGAGAGAAAGAACACGTCGAAGAACGCGAACTCCTCCGTCGTGTCCCAAACCGACAGGGCTTCCTTGTCGCCCGGGTCGAAACGCTGCCGCCCGGCGAGGATCTGACGCACGCTCGCGGTGACGTCCTTGCTGTCCCTGGGCACCGTCGGCTGGTAGATGAGATTCTCGACCCACTTTTCGCCGGTGAGGGATCGGAAGGTGGAGCCCGGCATGAATCCCTTTCCGTTGTCCCGTCCGCTGTAGCTCGAGTTCTGAACCTTCTTCTGGAGGACTCCGATGACGAGAAAGGGCGAGCCTCCGAGCATGACGGTCTTGCCGACGGCGGGCGTCTTGCCGAAGACGTCGTCGGCGAGCTTGTTGCCGATGAAGACGACGCGCCGCTGCTCGTTCATGTCGGTGGGATTGAGGAATCGGCCGCCCGCCTGGGGGATCAGGTTGCGCATGCTCCCGAATTCGGGTGCCACGCCCGAAACATCCACGGCGACCGTCTTCGTTCCGTAGTTCAGCTTCAGGGTCTGCGAATACTCGCTCGAGATGGCGTTCAGGCCGACCGCCTCCTTGCGGATCGCCTCGATGTCCTCCTCGTTGACGCGGATTTTGCGCCCCTTGCCGAGGCCCTCGAAGGGCATCGAGGTCAGTCCCGGCCAGGCGATGCAGATCTGGTCGCCGAGGCCCGCCGTGTTGATGACCATCTGCTTCTGCAGGCCCTTTCCGAAAGCCAGCAGGAGCGTCACCGAGACGGTCCCCCAGACGATCCCGAAGACGGTCAGAAACGTGCGGAGCTTCTGGCTCCGCACGTCGGTCCACATCTGGCGGACGGCGTCGCGCACGGTGAGCATGACGGTCTCAGGTCGCGGCGATCAGTCGACCGCCGAGGTCATCTTCTTCGGGGGAGGCTCGACGACCTTGGCGCCGAGGGCGAGGCCTGCGACGACCTCGGCGCTCAAACCGTCGGAGATCCCGAGCTTGATCTCGGTCTTCTTCGGCTTCTCCTTGGGCTTGTCCGACGGAAGCTCCACGAACGTCTTCTTGCCGCCGTCCTCGAAGATGACGACGCGCTCGGGGATCGTCATCACGTCCTTTTTCTCGCGGATGATCAGGTCCGCGTTGGCGGAATAGCCTGCGCGCAGCGTGATGGTCGTCGGCTCGAGCTCGATCTCGACGTCGAAGAGCGTCGCTCCGTCCTTCTGCTGGGCCTGCGGCGCGATCCGCGAGACCTTGCCGGTGACGACGTCGGTCGGCAGTGCGCCGACCTTGATGCGGGCGGGCAGCCCCATGCGGAGCTTGCCGACGTCGATCTCGTCGACGGTTCCCTTGAAGATGAGGTCGCTCATGTCCGCGATGGCCGTGAGCTCCGTGCCCGGCTGGTACGACGTGAGAGGCACGACGGGATCGCCGGGGTTGACGGCCCGCGTCAGAATCGTGCCGGCCGCGGGCGAGCGGATGATCGACTCCATGTTGACGCCCTCGCTCTCGACGTGCCCCTTGCGCGTGAGATCGCGGGACTGTTCGGCCTTGGCGAGCGCGACCTTCGCGAGCTCGAAGGCCTCGCGTTTGACGTCGAGGTCGGATTTCGGAAGCACGCCCTTGCTCGAGAGCTCCTGCGAGCGCTCCCACTCGGCCCTGGCGCGTTCGTAGGATGCCCGCATGGAGTCGAGCTGCCGGTCGACGTCGGTAAGCTCCTGGGGCGTCGGGTCGGGGGCGATCTCGAAGAGTGGATCGCCCGGCTTGACCTTGTCGCCGACGTTGACCATGCACCTGCGGACGATGCCCGAGATCTTCGACTTGATCGAAAATTTCTGGCGGGGCTGGATCTGCCCGACGGCGAGCGCCTTCTCCGTGATCGAGCCCTTCTCGACGGTGACGAGCTTGAGATCTCCCTCGCCTTTGCCGCCGCGCGTCAGCGCGTAGAGGCCAGCCGCGGCCGCCACCAGGATGACGAGAAGCAGCAGTGTCTTGAAGAGCTTGGACATACCATCCTCCCGGGATAGAAAGCGCCGAATCGCTCCGCTCATGGAACCTCTGGCCTTCACGGGGAGTTACGCAGCCCGGGGCGTGAAGTTCCTCGTGCGGAACGAGATTGCGGATCCTCGCGCCGGGCATCGGTCCGATCGAAATCGACATCCGTATCGGATATCTTTGCGGATGAAGGAGTTGCACGTGATCCGTGCCAGCCGCCTCTACCTCCGGTCGATCGAGCGTGACGATCTCGAGCGTTGCCACGACTGGATGAACGACGAGGACCTGACCGCGACCCTGGCGCAGCGCCATCCCATTTCGCTCGCCCGCGAGGCGGATTGGATCGAGCGGGCAACGCGCGGCCAGGACACCTCCGAGCTCACGTTCGCGATCTGTCTCGACCAGGGCGACCGTCACATCGGCAACTGCAGTCTCGTCGCCATCGACCGGGACAATCGCACGGCCACTCTCGGGATTTTCATCGGCGAGCGGGACTGCCGTGGCCAGGGACTGGGCGAAGAAGCGGTGCGCGCACTCTGCACCTTCGCGTTCGACGAGATGGACCTTCACAAGATCCGACTCGACGTGCATGCGACCAATCCCGACGCGATCCAGACCTACGAGCGCGTCGGCTTCCGGCGGGAGGGGATCCTGCGGCAAGAGGTGTTTCGTCGGGGCCGCCGCGTCGACGTGATCCGCATGGGTCTCGTCGCCGGGCAGTTGCGCCCGGAGAGCAAGCGGCGCAGGCGCTGACGCGGATGGCTGCGCCGGAATACCGGTTCCAGACGCGGTGGCGCGTCTTCGGGACCGTCGAAGAGGTCGCCGCGGTGCTCGGGGACGTGACCGAGCTTCCGCGCTGGTGGCCGTCGGTCTATCTCGATGTCGAGCAGATCGATCCGGGCGGCGAGGGTGGGATCGGGCGACGCGCCCGCCTCCACACGAAGGGATGGCTGCCCTACACGCTCGACTGGGAGCTGCGCGTGATCGAATCCCGGCATCCGCAGGGATTCACGATCGAAGCCGAGGGAGATCTGGCGGGGCGCGGCGTGTGGACGCTCGAGCAGTCGGGGGCCTGGACGCTGGTGTCCTACGACTGGCGTGTGCGCGCGGAGAGGCCGCTCCTGCGGATCCTCTCGCCCCTCGCGCGCGCGATCTTCGAGGCCAATCACCGGTGGGCGATGCGGATGGGCGAGCGCAGCCTCTCGCTCGAGCTCGCGCGGCGCCGCGCGGCCACCCCGGCAGACCGGGCGCGAATCGCTGCGCCTCCGCCGCCGACGAGCTCCGCGCCGCTTCTCGTCATGGGTGCAGGGCTCGTTCTCGGCGTCACGGCGTTTGCGGCTCTGCGGGTGCTCGTTCGCCCGCGCCGGCGTCGCCGTTGGCTGTAGGGGTGGAGGCGCCCGGCGCGAGCCCGGCGGGCCGGCTCGAGCGCGGCATCGGCCGGTTCGACGCGACGGCACTCGTCGTCGGGTCGATGATCGGCTCGGGAATCTTCATCGTCTCCGCCGAGAGCGCGCGCCTGCTCGGCGCCGGGGGGTGGCTCCTCGCGGCATGGGGAATCGCGGGCGTCATGACGCTCATCGCAGCGCTCTCGTGCGCGGAGCTCGCGGCGATGCTTCCGAAGGCCGGCGGCCAGTACGTGTTCTTCCGCGAGGCGTACGGTCCGCCTGGCGGGATTTCTGTTCGGTTGGGCCATGTTCCTCGTCATCCAGACCGGAACGATCGCCGCGGTCGCCGTGGCCTTCGCCAAGTTCCTGGGCGTCCTCGTTCCCTTCGCTCTCGAGCCGGCCTCTCGCTCGCGCGTCGGGCCGGTCATGGTGACGCCCGTGCAGCTGGTCGCGCTCGGCGTCGTCGTCCTGCTCACGGCCTCCAACGCGACCGGACTGAAGCGCGGGGACCCGCACGCAGAACGTCTTCACGGCGGCCAAGTTCGGCGCGCTCCTCGCGCTCGCGGCGCGCGGGCCTCGCCTGGGCGGCGGCGAGGGCGTGGCGTTGCCGGGCATCGGGCTTCTTCGAGCCGCGCTCGATCGCGGGCGAACCGCTCTCGGGGGCCACCCTCGCTCGTGGCTCTGGCGGCGGCGATGGTGGGGCCGCTCTTCTCGCAGTCGGCCTGGAACAACGTGACGTTCGCCGCAGAGGAGGTGCGGGAGCCGGGTCGGACGCTGCCGTTCGCGCTGCTCGTGCGGATGCGTCGATCGTGACGGGCCTCTACGTGCTGACGAACGTCGCGTACCTGCACGTCGCTGCCGCCTCTCCGGGATCCAGCACGCTCCCGAAGACCGTGTCGGCACGGCGGCGGCGAGCGTGCTCTTCGGACCGGCAGCGGCGCCCTGGATGGCGGCCGCGATCATGGTGTCGACCTTCGGGTGCGTCAACGGCCTGATCCTCTCGGGCGCGCGCGTCTCGTTCGCGATGGCGCGGGACGGTCTCTTCTTCCGGGCCTCGAGCGCTTGAACGCGGCCGCGGTTCCGTCCAATGCTCTCTGGCTCCAGGCGGGTTGGGCGGGCCGTATTGATCCTGTCCGGGACTTACAGCCAGCTCCTGAAGTACGTGATCTCGGCCGACCTCCTGCTTTACGTCCTCCTCGTCGTCGCCGTCATCCGGCTTCGTCGCCGCGGCCCGATTGGCCGAGGCCCTTTCCGCGCGCCTTCCTATCCGTACCTTCAGGTCCTCTATTGCGCCGCGGCGACGGCGCTGATCGCCCTCCTCCTGGCCGGGAGCCCTGGGCACGACGTGGCCGGGATACCTGGTGCTGTGTCGGGCTTCCGGTCTACTTCCTGTGGGGGCGGCGGTCCGGTGAGCGTCGCGAATCGTGAGTCGCCGCAGGTGAGTGGTCTGGCGATTCGCGACGTGCGGGATGGAGCCCTGCTCGTCGAGTACGCGGAATGCGTCGGAGCAGAAAGCGAACCGCGCCGCCGTGGCCCTCGGTGTCGGGCTGCGCGCCCGGGGCCGGCGCGGCGTGCTCGACGCGGTGCCGGCGGCCCGCACGCTGCTCGTCGTCTTCGATCCGTCGCGCGTGTCGCGACGGGGGCTGGTCGAGGAGATCGAACGAATCGGGGCGCGTGCGAACGACGCGGAGGGCGCGCGGCGCCTTTTTCGGATTCCGGTCGCGTACGGCGGCAGCGACGGGCCGGATCTCGGGGATCTCGCGGGAAAGCTCGGAATCCCGGACGCCGAGTTCGCCAGGCGGCACGCGGCGGCGGAGTATCGAGTCGCGTTCGTCGGTTTTGCGCCAGGGTTTCCCTATCTCGTCGGGCTTCCCGCGGAGCTCTCCGCGCCGCGGCTGGCCAGTCCTCGCCCGCGCGTGCCTGCGGGCAGCGTCGCGATCGGCGGGCCGTACTCGGGCATCTATCCCTCCGTCACTCCCGGCGGATGGCGATTGATCGGGCGAAGCGGCGTCGCGCTCTTCGATCCGGCCGGCAGTCCTGCGGCGCTGCTCGCTGCGGGCGACCGCGTTCGCTTCGAGCCGGTTGCGGCCGGGGAGGTTCGTGAGCCGGCGCCGTGGCGCGAGCCTCCGAGGCAGCCCGGCGGCACGGTGCTGCGCGTCGTCGCGGCGGGCGCCTTCACCTCGATCCAGGCGGCACCCTGCCACGGTTCCGGCTCGTCCGGCATCCCGGCGGGCGGCGCGATGGACGCGAGATCGCTCGCGCGCGCCAATGCCCGGGTCGGCAATGCGGCGGGAGCCGCCGCCCTCGAGATCACGCTCGCCGGCCCGGAGCTCGAGGGGCTCGCCGCGGCGACCGTGGCGATCGCGGGAGCGGATCTCGGCGCGGCGCGCAACGGGCGGCCCGTATCCGCCGACGAACCCTTTCGACTCGAGGCCGGCGACCGTCTCCGCTTCGGGCGAGCCGTTCGCGGCGCCCGGACATACCTTGCCGTGCGGGGAGGTCTCGAGGGGCGCACGCTGACCCGGCGGCTGGAGGCCGGGGAAGTGATCGCTGTCGCCTCGCCGCACGCTGCTGCCAGCAAGGAGTCCGCTCGAGCGATCGAGCTGCCGAACGAGATTGGTCTGCGCGTCGTCCTCGGGCCGCAGGCGGATTGGTTCGCAAAGTCAGAGATCGACCGTTTTCTCGGATGCGACTGGCGGGTGTCCGCGCTGAGCGATCGCCGTGGCTTGCGCCTCGAGGGGCCCGCGCTCTCGCACGTGCGCGCGCCCGAAATCCCTCCCGAGGGCACCCTGTTCGGCTCGATCCAGGTCCCGGGAGCCGGCTCGCCCATCGTCCTGGGGCCCGACGGCCCGGTGACGGGCGGCTATCCCAAGATCGCAACCGTGATCGGGCCGGACCTCCCGCTGCTCGGCCAGGCGGCCCCGGGGGCCCTGCTGCGTTTCTTCGGCGGTCACCCTGGCCGAGGCCCTCGAGGCCCGCCGGGAGTACCATTAGCGTCCCTTGAGCATCGACCTGAACGCCGACGTCGGTGAGGGGATGGACGATGCGGCGCTGCTGCCGTTCGTCACCTCCGCCAACGTCGCCTGCGGCATGCACGCCGGCGATCCGACGGTCATGGACGGGACCGTGTCGCTGGCGCTCTCGCGCGGAGTGCGGGTGGGCGCGCATCCGGGCTATGCCGACCGCGAGCATTTCGGCCGCGTCGCCGTCGACCTGCCGGCCGACGCCGTCGAGAACCTCGTTCTCTACCAGGTCGCCGCGCTCGACGGGTTCGTGCGCTCGCGCGGGGGCACGCTCACCCACGTCAAGCCGCACGGCGCCCTGTACCACGGCGGCGCCGAGTTCCCGGACGTCGCGCGCGCGATTGCCGAAGGAGTGCGCCGATTTCGACCGGGCCTCGTGCTCGTGGGTCCGGCGGGATCGATGTTGATCGAAGCGGGCCGCGAGGCGGGGCTGGCGGTCGCGGAGGAGGCGTTTGCGGACCGCCGCTACCTTCCCGACGGCTCGCTCGTCCCGCGCGGCGAGGCGCGGGCTCTGATCACCGATCCGGAGGAGGCCGCCGAGCAGGCGGTCCGGATCGCGCGGGACCGCGTGGCGATCGCGGCCGACGGATCGCGTGTTGCGGTTCGCGCCGACACGCTCTGCTTGCACGGCGACACGCCGGGTGTCGAGGCGATCGCCCGGCGCGTCCACGAGCGGTTCAAGGTCGAAGGAATTCGCATCGCGCCGCTGGAGCCCGGGCGGCCGAGCCGGCGCGAGGGCGTCGTGATTCCACCGGGGTAGAGTGATCCACCGATGAGCAGCGAGAGAGCGGAGCTTCCCGGCGAGGACGACGAGCGCAGCTGGCGCGACCGGTGGCGCGAGGTGTTGTCCGCCGGCCGCAGCCTCGCGGCCACGCGCGCTGCGATCCTGCGCGAAGAGCTCTCCGTCAAGGCCCTGCTCGCCGCAAAGGGTTTCGTCGCGGTCGTGGCGGCGCTCGCGCTCGGCGTGGGGGTTCTCCTGCTCGGCGCGGCGCTTCTGGTGGCGGTGTTCGCGGGGCTCCTGAAGAGCCTGGCCCTCGGGATCCTCGCCACGCTTGTCCTCTACGCGGCGGCGACCGTGGTCCTGGCCCGGATCGGCTGGAGCGCTCTGACCCGGGTCGAGCCTTTCGACTTTCCCGCGACACGCGAGGAGCTCGTTCGGGACTGGGAAGCGGTCCAATCGGCACTGTCCGCCGATCCGGGAACGGAAGGCGAGGCGGACGACGGCGGCGCGGACGAGGCCGAAGCCGCGGCGATCGATCTCGAAGAGCGATATCGGGCGGGTGCCGAGTGAGCGAGCGCGAAAACCGCATGCCGGAGCTGCTCGTTCGGGCCGAACGGGAGCGCGAGGACCTGGCGGAGGCCCTCTCCGACGTGCGCGTGGAGGCGAACTGCGTTTCGCCAGCGCTGGCGATTCGCCGGCTGGGCGGCCTCGGCCCTCGCAGCGGCGGCGACGGCGGGCTGGAAGCTCTTCGGCCGCAATTCGCTCGCGGCCCGGGCCGGCCGCATTGCCTCGGCGGCATCGCTCGTTCTCGGCATCGGCCGCGGCGTTCAGCGCGTGCGCCGGTTCTGGTAGGCGGTCGAGGAGGGCAACCCGCGTGCGCGCGACGGCGCCGTCTCCGTGGGCTTCCGAGGAGGGGCGCGATTTTCTCCAGGGCCGGACGGGCGACTTCGCGCGTTCGCTCTTCTGGGTCGCGGCCTTCTTCTGGGTAATCGGCTGGTCCCTGGCGGAGGTGTTTCCGGCCAGGGGTGTCGAGTTCAGTCCCGTGGGCGGGGCCCAGCGGTTCAACCTCGCGATCGCCCTGCTCTTCCTGTTCGAGTGGCGGCTGCTGCGCCGTGCTCCGCTGCCGGTAGAAGTGGTTCTGGCCGTGGACGCTCTGGGAACGATCCTCGGCGGCGCCGCCGAGAGCCTCATCGCGGCCAGCCTTCCCACCCCGCTGCGGCCGGAGCTGATCGCGCTGTTCGGCCTCTCGGGCATCCTGCTGTATCGCTCGGCCATCGTCCCGGGCGATGCGCGGCGGACGTTCTGGATCGGCGTCGGGGCCGCGGCGACGCTGCCCTTCGTGACGTATTGGATCTACTCGAAGGCGGATCCGACCACGCTCGCCGGGTCCCCGCTGGCATACGCGGTGTGGGCACTTCTCTTTTGCGGGCTCGCGGTGCTGCTGTCGACGGCGATCTCGCGGGTCATCTACGGCCTGCGGATGAAGGTGAGCGAGGCGCGGCGCCTCGGCCAGTACACCCTCGAGGAGAAGATCGGCGAGGGCGGCATGGGCGCCGTCTACCGGGCGAGCCACGCGCTGCTGCGCCGGCCGACGGCGATCAAGCTGCTGCCTCCCGAACGCGTCGGGCCGATCGACCTCGCGCGGTTCGAGCGCGAGGTGCAGATGACCTCACTGCTGACGAACCCGAACACGGTCGCGGTCTACGACTACGGCCGCACTCCCGACGGGATCTTCTACTACGCGATGGAGTATCTCGACGGCATCGACCTCGACGACCTCGTGCGGCGCGACGGCCCGATGCCGCCGGCCCGCGCCGTCCACGTGCTGGGCCAGGTCTGCCGGGCCCTGGAAGAGGCGCACGGGGTAGGGCTCATCCACCGCGACATCAAGCCCGCGAACATCATGCTCTGCCAGCGCGGGGGCATGCCCGACGTGGCGAAGGTCGTCGATTTCGGCCTCGTCAAGCCCTTGAAGGGCGTCGACGGAGGAGTGACCCGCGAGAACGTCGTGCTCGGCACACCGCATTACATCGCGCCGGAGGCGATCTCGAGCCCGGAGCGAATCGACGGGCGAAGCGACCTCTACGCAGTCGGCGCGGTGGCTTACTTTCTGTTGACGGGCAAGGTCGTCTTCGAAGGCGGCACGGCGATGGACGTGTTCGCGCAGCACTTGAGCGCGCAGCCCGTGGCGCCGTCGGCCCGCGTCGGCCGCCCGATCCCGGACCGGCTCGAGGCGCTGGTCCTGGCCGCCCTGGCGAAGGAGCCGGCCGGCAGACCCGAGAGTGCCCGCGCCTTTCGCGAGGCGCTCGCCGCCTGCGACATCCCGGCCTGGAGGGAGGCGGACGCCGCCGCGTGGTGGCGCGAGCGGGGCGCGATGCTCCGTCGCAGGGAAGGTGGCCGAAGCACGCTCGATTCCGCCGCGCGAACCCTGGTCGTCGGAAGACACGCGGATCGCGCCGCGGGGTAGCGGGCCGACCCCCCGCTCACACCACCTGCAGCATGCGCCGGGCGATCTCCTCGTACGCCTGGGCGTTCGGGTGGTAGTGATCCGCCGAGAGGCGGTCCGGGCGTCCCTGGAAGAGGTCGAAGGTCGGGATGACCGACACTTTCGGGAACGCCAGGGCGGTCTCGGCGATCAGCGTGTTCCACTGGAGGATCACCGAGGCGCCGATGCGGCCGGAGCCCGCATCGCCCTCGAACGGATTGTAGAGACCGAGGAGGCAGATCGGCGCGTCCGGGTTCGCGCGGCGCAGCGCGGCGAGAATCGCACGCAGATTCTGGACGTAGCGGCCGCGCGCCTGGGCCAGCGCATCCGCGATCGCCGTGGGGGCCGAGCCGCGCGTCGCGGCGTGCGAGAGATCGTTGCCTCCTGCCGAGACGAGGATGAGGCTCGCGCGGGCGGCGAGCGTGGCGACGTTGGGGCTGTCGACGAGCGCGAGGATCTCGGTTGACTCGGTTCCATTGACGGCGAGGTTGGTGATTTCGGCCGGCCCCCTCTTGCGGAGAGCCTCGAGCACGTTCACCGCGAATCCTTTGCCGGTCTCATCGCCGGTCCCCTTGGCAAGGGAATCGCCGATGACGAGGATCCGAAGGACGCCGTCGTGTCCCCTCGAGACCGCCGCGGCCGGCGGCTTTGCGGGAGCCGGCTCCCCGAGCGGAACGCCGGCCGCGCCCCGCAGCGCCATCACGAGCCCTGCGCCGAGGACGAGCGCCGCCATGATCCCGACGGTCAGTGGAGCCGTCCAGAGCCAGAAGCGCGACAGTCCGCGGGCCATGCGAGCGGGGATGATACGTTGATTCGGTGAGCGCGGAGGCGGTTCTGTCCCGGCCGGCGGACGCGGATGTGGTCCTTTCGGCCGAGAATTTGACCAAGCGCTTCGGCAGCCGGGAGGCAGTGTCGGGCGTTTCCTTCGAGGTTCGGGCCGGAGAGGTGTTCGGTTTCCTCGGGCCCAACGGCGCCGGCAAGACGACGACGATCCGGATGCTCGTCGGCCTCGCGCGGCCCGACAGCGGCTGCGTCCGAATTCGCGGCCTGGACCTCGCCCGCAACTTCCGAAAGGCGATGGGGCACGTGGGCTGCATCGTCGAGGCGCCGGATCTCTACCGGTACCTGACCGGCCGCGAGAATCTCGTGCACTTCTCGCGGATGCTGCCCGAGGGTGCGGGGGACCGGATTCCCGATCTCGCCCGTCTGGTCGCGCTCACCGAGCGTCTGGACGACAAGGTATCCACCTACTCCCTCGGGATGCGGCAGCGCCTCGGGATTGCGCAGGCCCTGCTCGGAAATCCGGACATCCTCATCCTCGACGAGCCGGCCAACGGGCTCGACCCGGCGGGGATCCGCGAGATCCGGCAGCTCGTGCGCCATCTCGCGGCCGACCGCGGCATCGCGGTCTTCGTCTCGAGCCACCTTCTGTCGGAAGTCGAGCAGACCTGCGATCGCGTGGCGATCATTCACCGGGGAAAGACGCTGGCGACGGGGCCCGTGCGCGAGCTCGTGGACCGCGTTGCGTCGGACCGCCTCCGCCTGACGGTGCGGCCGGCCCGGCGCGCCGTGGAGGTGCTCACCCCGTTCGGCCGGGCCGAGACTTCCGCCGGTGAGGGTGAAGGCGCCGTGGAGGCGCGAATTCCGCGCGAACGCGTCCCGGATGCGTTGCGGGCGCTCGTCACATCGGGTGTGGACGTCTTCGCCGTCGAACGCTGGTTCGCCTCGCTCGAGGAAGTCTTTCTCGAGGTGACCGGAGGAGAAACCGTATGAGATTTTCCGGCCTCGTCGAGAACGAGATCCTCAAGTTCGCGCGGCAGCGCCGCTTCCGGGTCGTCGTCCTGATCCTCGTGGCCCTGATCGGCCTCATCGTGTTCGCGCAGTCGCGCGGCCGCGAGCGTTTTTTGGCCGGCAAGGATTGGCACGTCGAGGCGCAGGAGCGCATGGCACGCATCCAGAACTGGCTGCGCGACGGCCGGATGCCGCCTTCGCAGCAGCGATGGGCGCGCTTCGAGCTCGACCGGATGCGGTACCACCTCGAGCGCGACATCAACCCCGACGCGATCTCGGGTCCGCTGTTTGCCCGCGGCTTTGCCAACGCCGCGAGCTACCTCCTGCTGCCGCTGCTCGCAATCGTGTTTGCCTCGGACGTCGTATCGGCCGAGTTCCAGCAGGGGACGATCAAGCTGTTGCTGACGCGGCCGGTCGGCAGGGCGCGGGTCCTGGCCTCGAAGCTCGCCGCCCTGCTGCTGGCGATCACCCTGACCGTCCTCTTCGGCGGTGTCGTGGCGTATCTCTTCGGAGGCATCGCTTACGGCTATGGGGGATGGGAGGCTCCGGTGCTGACGGGATTCCGGGTCTCCGGGGAGCGGCTCGATCCGGCCGCCGTGCGCTCGATCGCCCTCTGGAAGGACACGGTGCTCGCCTACGGCCTGGCGTGGTACGCCGCGCTGTGCGTGGGCGCGATCGGGCTGCTGACGAGCGTGCTTCTGCGCTCGACCGCGGCGGCGATGGGGACGATGCTCGCGGCGTTGATCGCGGGCACGATCCTGCCCCGGCTCGCCCCGTCCTGGGAGGCGCAGAAATACCTCTTCGTCACGAACCTGCCGCTTCCGGACTACTACTCCGGGTCTCCGCCGCCGATCACGGGTCTGACGGTGGTGTTCGGCGCCGTGGTGCTCGCCGTGTGGGCGGCCGCGGCTCTCTGTACGGGGTTCGCGGTATTCGTGAAGCGGGACGTCCTGGCCTGAGGCGACTGGTATAGACTCCCCGCCCCCTGGAGGCTCGATGAAGCTGGATTCGAAACAGTCGCACTACGTCCTGCAGGCGCTCCTGGCGCGGCGGCTCGTGCGGGCGCGGCACGTCCGCGAGATTCTGCGGGATCGCGATCGCGAGATCGTCGCCCTGCGAAAGCGACTGGCCGCGCTCGAGGCGCTGGGCGCCGGGTCGGCGGGGCGGGCGGCCCGGGCCGGGGCTTCGGCTCCGGGGCCCGGGCGGCGCATGTCACCGAAAGTCCGGGCCCTGCGCCGCCTGCAGGGCCGCTACATGGGTCTCGCCCGCCAGCTCAAGCCGGCGGACAAGGCGCGGGTCCGGGGGCTTCGTGAAAAGCAGGGGCTTCCGGCGGCCATCCGTCTCGCCCGGTCCCTCGGCCGGGCCTGAGCGGCCCGTTCGGAGCGATTTGAAGCCGGGCCGAAACGCAGTAGGCTATCCCCCCCGAGTCTGATGGCAGAACGAAAGACGGATCCCCCCGCCTCCGGCAAGTCGAGCCCTCTCGAGGGATCGCGTTCGTCGAAGAAACTGAAACCGGAGCAGTACGAGCTCAAGATCCGGTGGGAGAAGGCACGCCAGGTCCTCGAGGTGTCTCCCACCGGCGTTCGCTTCGATTTCGATGCGCCGCTGAAGGTGGGTACCAAGTATCCGATCAGCCTCACGGCGCCCGGCGTTTCGCTGTCGTCGACACTCGAGGTCTCCCGCTGTCAGCTGACCGTCGAGCCGCCGAGCGGCCGTTTCTTCCGGGTCAGCGGCCGGTTCTTTCCTTACGTGGACTGAGGCCGCCGTCCGGCATCCCGTCGGCGCGAACGAATCGATAGGCGACGTGCCAGGCCGACAGGCGCGCCTCCCGGTCGTGGACGAGGCCATCCTTCTCGAACGCCTTCTTCAGGTCACCGAGCTCGATGCGGTGAATCGCCGGAGTGCGCGGACCGGAGACCTTCCGCAGCGCAGTCACGACCCAGAGCCGGCCTCCCTGGGCCAGGCGTTTCAATGCCGCGTCGAAGACCGCGCGGGAGCCGACGCGGCTCTCGTGCCAGAGGAGGATCAGGTCGAATTGCTCCTTGACGGACCGGACGTGGCGCGACGCGGCCGATCGGAGGGACTGCCCCGGCGCCGTTCCCGCTGTCAGCATCGCTTCGAACTCGGGCGGCGCATCGACGAGCATCACGCTCTGTGCCGCGGAGAACTCCATTCGGCCGAGAATCTCGGCGGCGCCGCGCAGGGGGATCATCGGGCGCGATTGTAGACTTCCGGCGTGCCCGAAATCCGGTTCGGCACCGCGAGCTTCGCCTACGAGGGATGGAAGGGGATCGTCTACCACGAGCGCTACCGTGCGGCGACCTTTCGGGTGGACTGCCTGCGCGAGTACGCGCGCTACGCACCCTTTCGCACGGTCGAGTTCGACTTTCCGTTCTACCGGCCGCCTTCGGCAGCGCAACTCGGGCGCTACGCCGCGGTACTGCCTTCGGGTTTTCCGGTGGTGTCGAAGGTGTGGGAGGAGATCACGATGCCCCGCTTTCCCGAGCTTCCGCGCCACGGCGAGCGGGCGGGCCGGGAGAATCCGCGCTATCTCGATCCCCGCGTGTTTCGCGATGAAGTCCTGCCCGCATACGAGGGAGCATTCGGCGGTCACATCGGCCCCTTCCTCTTCGAGTTTCCCACCGAGCATCAGCCCACCGCGGCCCTTCGCGAGGCGTTCGTCCGCCGGCTCGAGGCTTTTCTGAGCGAACTTCCGGCCGAGCACACGTATGCCGTCGAGCTCCGCACCCCCGCGTACTTCGGGCCGGAGTACTTTGACGTTCTGCGACGGCGCGGCGTGGCCCACGTCTTCAACTGGTGGACACGGGTGCCGGACCTGCTCGCCCAGTGGGAGGCGGCGCAGCCGCTGCCGGCGGGGTTTGCCGTCTCCCGAGTCCTCGTGCCCCCGGGCGTTGCGTACGAACAGGCGGTCGCGCGCTTTCGCCCGTACGACCACGTTCAGGCCCCCCGCGAGGACATGCGGCAGGACGTCGTGCGACTCATCCGGCACATCACGGAAGCGGGAGCCGACGCCTTCGTTCTCGTCAACAATCGCGCCGAGGGCTGCGCGCCTTTGACGATCCGGGCCCTCGCAAGGGAGCTCGGAATCGAGATTCCCGCGGAGCCGAGGCGCAATCTGTTCGATTGATTTGCCAGGAGCGGCCCCATTGTCGTCCCGAGCGGGCCCACCGGTCGCTCGAGCGGGCTCATCTGTCATCCCGAGCGGAGCGAGAAATCCCTTTCGAGTCAGGGTGCTGCTAAGAAAGGGATCCCTCGTCGCTCACGCTCCTCGGGACGACACGTCTGGAAACACACGTCGGCGAGCCGCCGGCCGACGTCTGTCATCCCGAGCGGAGCGAGGGATCCCTTTCGAGTCACAGTGCGGCTGAGAAGAGGATCCCTCGGGCCTCACGGCCCTCGGGATGACCGCGACCTCCGCGGTCGCGGTCACTTCCGGGCGCGCAGGAAGATCCAGGCGAGATATGCCAGGAAGCCGGCGCCGCCCGCGAGGACGAGAAACGCGGTCGTCGGCGAGAGCCGTCGGACGAGCGTGTAGAGCAGGTAGAAGATGACGCCGAAAATCGGGACCGAGAGGGCCCCAACCACCGTCACGAGCGAGCGCGACTTCTTCGGGGTTCCGGCCGGCACGATCTTCATCATTTCGAGCTTGCGCGAGAGGTCGGGGGGCAGGCCCGGCCGCTCCACCCACTTGAGCGACTCCGGTGCCTCGAATCCCTGCTTGAGCTCGGCCGGGAAAGTCTCGCCGCAGTAGACGCAATGGTTGAGCCGCCAGGCGGCGAGGGGCCGGCGGCAGCGCGGGCAGCGGGGGCCGGGAGTCGGTGCGCTCACGTTTTTGCTCGTTCCTGGAAGCCAAACAATTATACGGTTGGCTCCCCGGAATCCGGCCGGGACCGGCAGGAAGAGGCAGATGCGGCTCGGGATCGTCGGCTTCGGGAAAATGGGACGCAGAGATCGCGGGCATGGCGGTAGGCGCGCGGACACCACGTCGCCTGGACCCTCTCGCGGTCGGAGAATCCGGGAGCCTCGGGCCTGACGGCCGAGCGTCTCGCGGCGGCCGACGTCGTCCTCGAGTTCACCGCACCGACGGCGGCGGGCGAGAACCTCCTCGTGCTCGCCGGGCTCGGTGCACGCGTCGTGTGCGGAACGACGGGATGGCAAGCGCAGCTGCCCCGCGTGGCGGAGGCCTTCGCAGAGCGGTGGAGGCGCGCTCGTGCACGGCTCGAACTTTTCGGTGGGCGCGCACCTCTTTCGTGAGACCGTGCGGGCCGCAGCGCGCCTGTTTCCGCGGGCCGGATACGCGGCGTATCTCGTCGAGGAGCACCACGCCGAGAAGCGGGACGCGCCCTCGGGTACCGCGCGCTCCCTCGCGGAGCTGCTCGAGGCGGAGGGTGGTGCGGCCCCTCCCACGGCCAGCGTACGGGCGGGCACGATCCCGGGGCTCCACCGCCTCGTGTTCGAGTCGCCCGAGGACGAAGTCGAGCTCGTGCACCGCGCGCGGGGCCGTGCGGGATTTGCGAAGGGAGCCGTGTGGGCCGCGGAGCGAATCGCGGGCCGTTCCGGGGTGTTCGAGTTCGAGGACTTGTGGAAGGAGATCCAGTGAAAGGCAACACGACGGGGGTGGACTGGAAGGGCTGCGGCACGGCGCTCGTCACGCCGTTCGACGACAAGGGGCGCATCGACTTCGGCGCCCTCGAGGAGCTCGTCGACTGGCAGATCACGCAGGGCGTCGACTTCCTGGTTCCCTGCGGCACGACGGGCGAGTCGGCGACGCTTTCGCGCGACGAGCGAAAGGCCGTCACGGCGGCGGTCGTGCGCGCCTCCAACGGCCGCGTTCCGGTCGTCGCCGGCGCGGGAGGCAATCACACGGCGCGCGCCGTGTTCTGGGCGCGGGATGCGGCAGCCGCCAAGGCCGACGGAATCCTGTCGGTCACGCCCATGTACAACAAGCCGAGCCCGGACGGTCTCGTGCGCCACTTCTCCGCCATCGCCGACGCGACGGATCTCCCGATGCTCGTCTACAACGTGCCCGGCCGGACCGGCATGGATCTCGATGTCGAGACGATCCTGCGCCTGGCGGAGATCCCGCGCGTCGTCGGCTTGAAGGAGGCCTCGGCGAACTTCGGCAAGATCGCCAAGCTGATGGCGGCGCTGCCGCGGAGGGTTCTCCGTGTTCTCCGGCGAAGACGCGACGGCGCTCGCCCTGATCGCCCTCGGTGCCCGGGGCGTCATCTCGGTGGTCGCCAACGAGATTCCGAAGGAGATGTCCGAGCTCGTTCGCGCGGCGCTGGAGAATCACCGCGAGAGAGCCCTGGAACTCCAGGGCAAGTACGAGCCCCTGATGGAGATGAACTTCTGGGAGTCGAATCCGGGTCCGGTCAAGTGCGCGCTCTCGCTCATGAAGAAGTGTGGCGAGACTCTCCGCCTGCCGCTCGTTCCGGTGCGCGACGAGACGCGGCGCAGGATCGAGAAGCTGCTCGGCAGCTATCGGCTCCTGACCAAGAAGGGCGGCCCGGGCCGGTGAGCGCCACTCTTGCCGAGCGCATCGAGGAGCTCGCGGGCGGAGCGGCGGTGACTGCCGCCGACGCGGCGCGGCTTGCGGTCGCGGAACTGCTCGCCGAGCTCTCGGCCGGCCGGGTCCGCGCGGCCGCGAAGGAGGGCGGGCGCTGGGTCGTGCACGCATGGGTCAAGCGCGGAATTCTGCTCGGGTTCCGCATCGGGACACTCGCGGAGGTGCCGGGATTCGGAGCCGCGCGGTTCTTCGACAAGGACACGCTTTCCCTTGAAGGACCTGTCGCTGTCGTCCGGCGTGCGGATCGTGCCCGGCGGCACGGCGGTGCGGGAGGGATGCTATCTGGCCCCGGGCGTCACGATCATGCCGCCCGCCTACGTCAACGTCGGCGCCTACGTGGACGCGGGAACGCTGATCGATTCGCATGCGCTGGTCGGCTCCTGCGCGCAGGTGGGGCGCCGTGTCCACGTGTCGGCCGGGGCGCAGATCGGCGGCGTGCTCGAGCCTGTCGGCGAGCTGCCGGTCGTCCTGGAGGACGACGTGCTCGTCGGCGGCAACTGCGGGATTTACGAGGGAGCGGTCGTCCGGGAGGGCGCGATCCTCGGGGCGGGAGTGATCCTGACCGGCGCCACACCCGTCTACGACCTCGTGCGCGCAGAGGTCTATCGCCGGGAGCCGGGCCGCCCGCTCGAGATCCCGGCCGGCGCGGTGGTCGTGCCGGGCTCGCGCGCAATCCGCGAGGGCCGGGGCGCCGAATGGGGCCTCTCGCTCCAGACTCCCGTGATCGTCAAGTATCGGGACGCGCGGACCGACGCCTCCGCCGCCCTCGAAGACGCGCTGCGCTAGAGGGCGCGCGGAGGAAGTTTGCGCCCCAGGCGCAGCACCTTCTCTGGAAGGATCCCGTTCTTCGACGCAGGAGAGCCGCCACCACGGCCGGCGCCCGTCCCTCGCGGGACGGACCCGGCCACGGTGCAGCCGACAGAAGGAAACTAGGCGCGACGCGTGCGGCGCCAGGCCGTGAGGCCGAGGCCGGCCGCGAGCGAGAGAGCGCCCGCGAAACCGATGAGCGGCAGGTCGCTCGCGGTCTTCGGGAGCTTCTTCTTCGCGGGAGCAGGAGCAGGCGCTGCAGCCGGCGCGGGAGCCGGGGCGGGCGCGGGCGCTGCAGTCGGAGCGGGCTTCGGTGCCGCGGCCGGAGCCGCCGCAGGCGCCGGATGGACGCTCGCCTGCAACTCGCGCTGGGAAACGACGTGGGGCGCCGCGTCCGTGACGATCACGGCCGTGAAGATGTCGCCCTCTCGGAGTTGCGAGAGCTCGATCTGCTGGCCCTGGGCGTTATAGAGCTTGGCGTGCCGCTTCTGGATGTCTTCCTGAGTGAACTTGCGCATGCCGTTCGGTCCCTTGACGATCACGGCATTGCCGGCGACGGCCATGACCATGCCCTTGCGGACCTCGGTCACCGTGACCGGCGTTTCGGTCGTCGTCGTCGTGACGGTGGCCGAGACGCTCTGGCCGGCCTGGAGATCGGCGACGCCGACGTCCTTGCCGCCCATCTGGAACTTGAACCCGTCGGGCACGGTGTACTCCTTGGCCGCACCCTTGGCGTCCCGGACCACGACCTTGTTGCCGTCGACGCTGACGATCGTTCCGGCGATCATCCTCGTCGTCGTCGTGGATTCGGGCTTGCCCATCTGCGTCGTGGTCTGAACACTCGTCTGCTGGGCGATGGCGACGCCGGCCATCGCAACGAGCGCCCCCGCGGCAAAAAGCGCGGAGAGCTTGTTGGCCCTAGGTGACATAGACTCTTCTCCTTTTTAAGAACGGCTGAATATTAATCGGTAACGGACTCTATCCGACTGCCGATCCCGGCGAAAGATGCGAGATCGGTCAGGTTCGACTGGCGGGCCAAGTGGTTGAATCTGAGGAGGATAAGCGCCGCTCTTATTGCGGGTGGGCACCCGGCTCGAGGTGTTCGATCAGGTAGCGGGCGAGCAGTCGGTGCACGTGGACGGACGTGCCGTCACCCTCGGAGATCGAGTGCGTCCGGTTGGGATAGTCCATGAAATCGAAGCGCTTGCCGAGAGAGATCATCCGGTTGACGAGCCGCTCCGACCCCTGAAAGTGAACGTTGTCGTCTCCCGAGCCGTGAACGACGAGCAAATGCCCGCTCAAACCCTCGGCGAACGTGATCGGCGAGCCGTTCCTGTACCCCTCGGGATTGTCCTGCGGCAGGCCCATGTAGCGCTCCTGGTAGATCGAGTCGTACAGGGTCTGATCGGGAACCGGGGCGACGGCCATGCCGACCCGGTAGAGCTCGGGCGAGCGGAAGAGCAGGTTCAACGTCATCGAGCCGCCGCCACTCCAGCCCCAGGACGCGACGCGCTCGCCGTCGAGGTAGGGGCGCTCGGCGAGCAGCTTGCGCACGGCGGCTGCCTGCTCGCGCGACGCGAGAACGCCCACGGAACCGTAGACGACCTTGCGCCACGCGCGGCCCCTCGGTGCCGGTGTTCCGCGGTTGTCGAAGCACGCCACCACGAAGCCCGCGTCGGCGAGAGCGCGGTGAAAAAGATATCGGTTGCCGTGCCAGGAGTCCGTCACCTCGGCGCCGGCGGGCTCGCCGTAGACGTACATGAGCAATGGATATTTCCTCGAAGGGTCGAAATCCCTTGGTCGGATCATCCACCCGTCGAGAGCGACTCCGTCCCCGATGTCCACGCGGAAGAACTCGGTGGGGGTCGCGGCGATCGAAGCCACGGCGGAGGCGAGCGGCGCGTTTGCCTCCAGCGCCCTCACGAACGCATGCGAGGGCAGTCGGACGAGGTCGATCTCGGGCGGCCGATCGATCCGCGAGCGGGTGTGAAAGGCGAAGCCCGCGTCGGGGGAAATGTCGTACGCGTGTGTCCCGGGCAGTTCCACGGGTGTCACGCGCTCCGGAGCCCCGGCGCCGGTGAGTCGCGTGCGGTAGAGGTAGCGGCGCGTCGCATCGTCGGGCGAGGCGATGAAGTACAGGAAGCCCTTCTTCTCGTCGAGGGAATCGACGTTCAGGATGTCGAAGGGCCCCGGGGTCAGCAGACGCGCCGCGCCCTTGCCGCTGCGCGGCACGGCCCACGCGTGCCGCCAGCCGTCCCGCTCGCTGACCCAGAGGAGCTCCTTGTTTCCGGGCAGCCACTGCCACGAGTCCACGACGTCAACCCACGCCGCGTCCGTGTCGGAGAAGACGTTTCGCGCCGCGCCCGTCCGCGGGTCGGCGAGCCAGACCTCGTTGCGGTTCTGAAGCCGATTCAACCGCTGCAGGAGAATCTCGGTCGGGCCCTCGGCCCATTCCATGCGCGGCACGTAGTGGTCGCGCGGGTCGCCGGGCAGCCCGACCCAGCGCGGCGTACCGCCCGAGGAGGCGACGATTCCGATCTTCACGGCCGGGTTCGTGGTTCCCGCGGTCGGATAGGGAATCCGCGTGACGACCGGGTAGGTCGTGTCGGTGTCGTTGATCAGCGCGAAATCGCCGACGCCGGACGTGTCGAACCGCCAGAAGGCGATGTCCTTGCCGTCGGGGCTCCAGCGGAAAGCGTCGCGGAGGCCGAACTCTTCCTCGTAGACCCAGTCGGAGGTTCCGTTGACGATCGTCGCCGAGCCATCCGCGGTCAGTCGCGTGAGGTTGCCCGCCGCGATGTCCTCGACCCAGAGGTCGTTGCCGCGCACGTACGCCACGCGGGTGCCGTCGGGGGAGAACTTCGCGAATTGCAGCGACGACTCCGAAGCCGCGGCGCCTCCGATCTTGCGGAGCGTGCCGGACCGAACGTCGAGGACCCAGTAGTCGCCCCGCGTGTTCTGCCGCCAGACCTTCTTCGTGTTGGTGAAGAGGAGCAGCCTCGAGCCGCCCTTCGACCACTGGTAGTCGTCGATGTCGAGGGGTTTCTGCCCGATGGTGGGAACCAGGCTCGCCGCCGCGACGAGCACGAGACGGGCCCCGGTCGCCGTGTCGTAGCGAACGATGTCCCGGGCTTCGGGAACGGTCGCCGAGGCCTCGACCGTCGTGTAGCTCCTGCCCTCGTCCATCCACCTCGCCGGTCCGAATTTCTTGGCCTCGAACTCCTTCTTCGCGAAGATGCGCTCGAGCTGCGCGTTCAGCGGATCGGAAGGCCGGCTGTCCACCGCGCGGCCGGCGAGCGGTGCGAGAACCGCGACCAGGAGAACGAGGAGAAACCGTCGTCGCCCGCGCCTCAAATCGAAACTCCGAATTCCGAAACTACTTCTTCATTTCCCCGAGGCGGCGGAAGTAATCCGCGAACGCTGCGATTCCGCCTTCGGCCTGCGGCCAGTCGAAATTCTCGTTGGGCGCGTGGTATCCGTGTTCGGGCAGCGAGAGCCCGAGAAAGTAGACCGGGCTCTTCAGCACGTGTTCCATCGAGAGAACGGCCCCGATCGAGCCACCCTCACGGACGAAAACGGGCTCCTTGCCGAAGGCAAACTTCATCGCTCCGCGGATGGCGTCGGCATGGGGGCCGGTCGTCTTTCCCTGGTAGGCGGGCAGCTCGTGCTCGGCCGATACCTTCACGTCGGGGTTTCTCTTCTTCACGAAAGCCTTGATGATCCGCACGATTTTCTTCGGGTCCATGTCGGGCACGAGCCGGCAGGAGAGGATGGCGGTCGCTTTCGGCGGGATGATCGTCTTGACGCCCGGGCCCTGGTAACCGCCCGCGATGCCATGGACCTCGAATGTCGGCATCGTCCAGATGCGCTTCATGACCTCGAGCGCATCGTTGACGCGGAGGGACCGGAAGAGGTGATCCTTCTTGAAGTCCCTGACCGTGAAGCCGCACTTCTTGAGGTCCTCGAGCTCCTTCTTCGTCGGCGGGACGACATCGGCGTAGAAGCCGGGGATCTTCACGCGGCCGGTCTTTCCGTCCACGCACTCGGCGATGAGCGTGCAGAGCTCGGTGACCGGGTTGCGCGCGGCGCCCCCCGCGGTGCCCGAGTGCTGGTCGGTCTCGCCGGTTTGAAGGTCGAAGCGGAAGCCCTGGAGTCCGCGCAGTCCCGCCGGGCACGCCGGCCGCGCGCGCGAGACCCAGACCGTGTCGGAAACGACGACCGAGTCGGTTGCGAACGCGGCGGCCTCGGCGCGGATCGCCGTCTCGAAGTGGGGGCTTCCGATCTCCTCCTCGAGCTCCCAGAGGAACCGGATGTTGACCGGCACCTTCTGCTCCCAGGCATATCGCGCGCCGAAGAGCGCGGTGATGGCGGGCCCCTTGTCGTCGGTCGTGCCCCGGCCGAGATACCGGTCTCCGTCGCGCCGGAAGTCGAAAGGCGGTGTCCTCCAGTCGGGGCCCTCCGCCGGCTGGACGTCGAGGTGGTTGTAGATGGTCACCGTCGGATACTTCGGGTCGCGGTCGAAGGCGCCGTGCACGATGGGGTGCCCCTTCGTCTCGTAGAGCCTGGCGCGCGCTCCGAACGATTCCAGGAGCGACACCGCGTATTCGGCGGCGCGACGGACGTCGCCCTTGCGCTCCGGTTCGACCGACACGGATGGGATCTCGACGATCCTCTCGAGGACCGCCTCGTATTCGGGCCGCTTGGCGCGGGCGTACGAGCGCAATGCTTCGCGGTCAAACGCAGACGGCATGCGGATCTCCTCGCTTACTTTTTCTTCTTCGGCTGTGCCCTGCGGGTCGAGGCCGCCGGCTTCCTGGGCGCCTTCTTCTTCGGTGGGGCGGCCGGCTTCGCCTTTACGGGCGGTTTGGGCTTGCTCGCGACGACGGGCCGCGTCTTGCCGGGGGCGGTCGCTTTGGGCTTCTCACCCGAGGCCGCCTTGGCTGCAGCACGGGCGGCCTTCTTGGCCTGGGCGGCGGCCTCCTTCTTCTGTCGGGCGCGCGCCTCCGCCTCGCGCTCCATCTCGGCGAGCCGCCCGGAGAGCTCCGACTCGGTCACGACCCTGGCGTTGGGAAGGCGCTTCTGGACCGCCTCCAGGCGATCGGCCGGGATGCGCATCAGAAAGAACGCGGCCTCCTTGGTCTCCCTCGCCTTGGACATGTAGTCCGCGGTCTCGAGGGCATGGGAGGGAGCGTGCGAAAAGTCGATCGCGATCGCATACGGCTTTTCGCGCTTGGCGAGCTCGAAGAAGCCCGGCCACCGGGGCTCTGCGACGACGATGTGGGCGCCGCTCTTCTGGAGCTTTGCCAGGCGGTTGTGCCGCTCGTCGGTCTCGAAGGCGAGGTAAAGGACGCTCATGGCAACGGCGGACTATAGCCCAAGAGGCGCCGGGACAACCCGCGCTAGCCGGCCACCCGGTAGTGGCACCCGCGCGAGACGGGGTTGTCGGCGGCGGCCCGGTGGATCGCGAGCGCCGTCTGGACGCCATTGCGCAGGCCGAGCAGCGCGTCGGACATCGTTCCGTGGCGGTAGAAATTCTCGATCTCGACGCGCAGCTCTCCGAGGATGCGCCCGGCCCGGTCGAGCCGCCGCTCCGAGCGCAGGAGGCCGACGTAGTTCCACATGGTGTTGCGGATGACCAGCCAGTCCTGGGCGATCAAGGCGGGGTCGACCGGCTCGTTCTCCGGCTGCCAGGGTCGCACGGCGGGCAGCTGCCTCCCGCGCGCCCGCGCGACCTCGCCGGCGGCCGCCTTTCCGGCCCGCCATCCCCAGACCAGGCCTTCGAGCAGCGACGTCGAGGCGAGGCGGTTGGCGCCGTGGACGCCGGTGCACGAAACCTCGCCGACGGCCCGCAAGTGGCCGAGCGTGGTGCGGCCATTGCCGTCGACTGCCACGCCACCACAGGCGTAGTGCGCGGCGGGGACCACGGGGACGGGGCCCGCGGTGAGATCGAAGCCGTACTCCAGGCAGCGCCGCACGAGGTCCGGGAACCGGGCGCGAATCCAATCCGCGTTCTTGTGGGAGATGTCGAGCAGGGCGTGCGGCTCGTCCTTCTCGAACATCCGCTGGTGGATGGCGCGGGCGACGACGTCGCGCGGAGCGAGCTCGCCGTCGGGGTGATGCTCCCGCAGGAACTCGCGGCCGGAGGCGTCGGTGATGCGCGCTCCCTCGCCGCGCAGCGCCTCGGTCAGCAGGAGGCGTCCCTTCGGGTGGACGAGCGCCGTCGGGTGAAACTGGATGTACTCGAGGTTGAGCAGACGCGCGCCCGCGCGTTTGGCCATCGCGAAGCCGTCGCCGCGTGCTCCCGGCGGGTTCGTCGTGTGCAGGTACACCTGGCCGAGACCGCCGGTGGCGAGGATGGTCTCGCGGGCGAGCCAGGGCCGCACCTCCTCGCTGCCGCGCGCCAGCAGGTGCGCGCCGATGACGGCAGGGGGGTGGTACCGGTCCGTCAAGTTCTGCGAGTCGTGGGACAGGGTCAGCAGGTCGACCGCGGTCGTCTCGAGCAACCAGCGGATGTTCTTCTCCTTGCGGCAGGCGTCGACGAGGGCGCGCTCGATCGGCGCGCCGGTCGCATCCTTGACGTGAAGCACGCGCGCTGTCGAGTGGGCGCCCTCGAGCGTCCAGTGGAAGCCGGCGCCATCGCGATCGAACGGGACCTGGAGCTCGTCGATCAGCAGGGACTGAACGAGGTCCGGCCCCTCGCGGGCCAGCAGCGCGACGGCCTCGGGTGAGCACAACCCGTCCCCGGCTCGCTCGATGTCGGCGGCGAGACGCTCGGGCGTATCGCCGGGTGGCCGTCCGACGATTCCGCCCTGTGCGTAGAGCGTGTTCGATTCCCGCGCCTCCGCGGCGCGGGTGACGAGGGCAACCGAGGCTCCCTCGCGGGCCGCGGCCAGGGCGGCCGTGCAACCGGCCACGCCCGTCCCGAGGATGAGGACGTCGATCGATTCGGCGCTCATTCGGGGAAGAGCTCGAGCGAGATGTCGGCTGCCAAGACCGAGTGCGTCAGCGAGCCGACGGAGACCGCATCCACGCCGGCGAGGGCATAGGCGCGGACGGTGTCGAGGCGCATGTTGCCGGAAGCCTCGAGGAACGGAGGCCGGGCCGATGCGCGGGCGATCCCGCACCAACGGGCCACCGTCTCGGGTGCCTGATTGTCGATCAGGACGCGGTCGGCGCCTGCGGAGATCGCCTCCGTCAGTTCCGCCTCCGACTCGACCTCGACCTCGATGGGCACCCCCGGTGCGCCTTCACGCGCAGCCGCCACGGCGCGCGCGACGCCGCCGGCGAGACGTCGGTGGTTGTCCTTGACGAGGACCATTTCGCTCAGATCGTACCGGTGATTGGCGCCGCCGCCGTCCCGCACGGCCTGCCGATCGAACGGGCGCAGGCCCGGAGCGGTCTTGCGCGTATCGAGGATGCGACAGCCGGTTCCGGAGACCGCTTCGACGAACCGGCGGGTCTGTCCGGCGATGCCGCACATGCGCTGGAGCAGGTTGAGCGCGACGCGCTCGGCCGTCAGGATCGCTCGCGCCCGCCCCTCGAGCCGGGCGATCATGGATTCCGCGGGGACCTCGGCGCCGGCGGCGGCGGCATCGTTCCAGCTGAGCTCCGGGTCGAGCAGCTCGAAGACCCGGCGCGCCACGGACAGACCCGAGACGACGCACGCGGATCGGGCGACGAGCTCTCCCCGCGCGCGCGTCCCGGGCGGCACGGTGTGCTCGGTGGTGACGTCGATCCGGCCGACGTCCTCCGAGAGGAATGCGCGCAGCAGCGGGTCGATGGAGGCTTCGGTGAGCTCGTGCACGTCCGCTATGACAGCTCGAGCATCCGCAGCAGCGGCTTCTCCGCGGCCTCCCGCATCGGTTCGGGCAGCACGATCTCCGGCCGCTCGTCGCGCAGGCAGAGGTAGAGCTTCTCGAGGGTGTTCAACTTCATGAACGGGCACTCGTTGCAGCGGCAGCCGTTGTCGGGAGGGACGGGGATGTACTCGCGATCGGGCGCGAGTTTCTGCATCTGGTGAATGATCCCTTCCTCGGTCGCGATGAGGAAGGTCTTGCCGGGAGCCGTCGTGACGTAGTTCAGGATCGAGCGGGTCGATCCGACGTGGTCCGCGTGCTTGAGGATGGGCTCAGGGCATTCGGGGTGCGCAGCGAGCTTTGCGTCGGGATACCTCACCCTCAGCCGGACGATCTCGCGCTCGGAGAATTGCTCGTGCACGATGCAGGCGCCGGGCCAGAGGGTCATCGGTCGGCCGAGCGTCCTGGAGAGGAATGCCCCGAGGTGCCGGTCGGGCGCGAACAGGATCTCCCTGTCCGGCGGAATGGAACGGACGATCTTCTCGGCGTTCGAGGAAGTCACGATGATGTCGGAAAGCGCCTTCACAGCGGCCGAGCAGTTGATGTACGTCAGAGATACGGCGCCGGGATGCTCCGCGCGCCAGGCGCGGAAGGCCCCGGGCGGGCAGGAGTCCTCGAGCGAACAGCCGGCCTCGTAGTCGGGCAGCACGACTTTTCGGGTCGGATTCAAAATCTTGGCGGTTTCGGCCATGAACCGGACACCCGCGAAGGCAATGATCCGGGCTTCGCTCGCCTGCGCCTTCCGGGAGAGGTCGAGCGAGTCCCCGACGAAGTCGGCAAGATCCTGGATTGCCTCTTCTTGGTAGTAGTGGGCGAGAAGGACTGCGTTTTTTTGTCGCTTGAGATCGCGGATCTCGGTCTCGAGGTCCAGCCGCGGGTCGATGGAGGCGAGGTCCGGGGGCAGGGGCCGGCGGGCTAGCGGCGGATAGTGAGGAATTGCCTCGGGCGCGGCCATGGGGCGTGAAGCATAGCAAGGATGCCGTAGACGTTTCCGCACGCCGGCTCGTAACCCTCATCGGTGGCATGAGTTCTGCAAATCCGAACGGCGTGGCCATGGGAGAATTGCAGTCGAGTTCGCGGCCGGACCTGAAGGCCGTGCTGTTCCTGGTGATCACGCTCGGTCTCGCGGCCCTCGAGCTCTGGGGGCTGATCCGCCTCTTCTAGGAGGGTCGCGGGTCACCGCCGTCTCTCGAACCCCTTTGGTATATTCGCCGGGGAGGGGAGATGGCGACCGAAGTCCGGTCCGAAAAGTACAGCGGTCTCGATCGGGGCACCCTGGTCGCCGCCTACCGCAACATCTACCTTTCCCGCCGGGTCGACGACAAGGAAATCCAGCTCAAGCGGCAGAACAAGATCTACTTCCAGATCAATAGCGTGGGTCACGAGGCGGTCACTACGGCCGCCGGGATGATCCTGAGGCCCGCATACGACTGGTTCGATTGCTATTACCGGGACCGGGCCCTCGTCCTGCAGCTCGGCGTAACCCCCTACGAGATGTTTCTCCAGTCGGTGGGCGCGAAAGACGACCCCGCTTCGGCCGGGCGCCAGATGCCCTCGCACTGGGGCTCGAAGCGGCTGAACATCATCTCGAAGTCCTCGTGTACGGGCACGCAGTTTCTCCACGCCGTCGGTGCCGCCGAAGCGGGCTGGCGGATGAGCCACATCGCGGAACTCGCCGGCAAAGGCGCCTTCCACAAGGACGAGGTGGTCTACGTATCCGGAGGGGAGGGACAGACCTCGGAAGGGGAGTTCTGGGAGGCCTTGTCCTCGGCGAGCAACCTGAAGCTGCCGGTGCTCTTCGTCATCCAGGACAACGGCTACGCGATCTCCGTCCCGGTCGAGGTCAACACGCCGGGCGGCTCCATCTCGAAGCTCGTGCGCTCGTTCCCGAACCTCTTCGTCGCCGAAGCGGACGGGACCGACTTTCTCGAGTCGTACGACGCGCTGCGGTACGCCGTCGAGTACTGTCGCTCGCGCATGGGCCCGGCGCTGCTGCACGCGCGGGTCATCCGTCCATACAGCCACTCGCTCTCCGACGACGAAGCGCTCTACCGGCCGAAGGTGGAGCGCGAACGCGAGCTCGAGAAGGACCCCGTGCGCCGGCTCTCGCGGCTGCTCCTCGACAACGGGATCCTCGGACAGGAGGAGCTCGAGAAGCTGCAGGCCGAGGTGGATGCCGAGGTCAACGATGCGGCCGACCGCGCGCTCGCGGCCGAGATACCGCAGCCCGAGTCCGCGTACGACTTCGTCTACTCGCCCGACGTGGATCCGACGAGCGCGTCGTTCTCGACCGTGCCCGCGCCGGCCGAGAGCGCGGCGCCGACGACGATGGTGGACCTCCTGAATGCGTGCATGCGGGACGAGATGAAGCGCGACCCGCGGATCGTCCTGTTCGGAGAGGACGTCGCCGACGCCTCGCGCGACACGGTGCTCGCCGAGTGCAAGGGCAAGGGCGGCGTCTTCAAGGTCACGGCCGGGCTGCAGAGGCTCTACGGTTCGGACCGCGTCTTCAACTCGCCGCTCGCCGAGGCGAACATCGTCGGCCGCGCGATCGGGATGGCGGTGCGGGGCCTCAAGCCGGTCGTCGAGATCCAGTTCTACGACTACATCTGGCCGGCCTACATGCAGATTCGCAACGAGCTCTCGAACATGCGGTGGCGTTCGGGCAACGCCTTTTCCTGTCCGGTCGTCGTGCGCGTCGCGATCGGCGGCTACATCGGTGGCGGGGCCGTGTACCACTCCCAGTCGGGGGCCGTCCTGATGACTCAGATCCCGGGCCTGCGCGTCGTCATGCCTTCCAATGCGCTGGACGCGAACGGTCTCCTGCGCACGGCGATCCGGTGCGAGGACCCGGTGCTCTTCCTCGAGCACAAGCACCTCTACCGCCAGACGCACAACAAGGGGGTCTACCCCGGGCCGGACTACATGGTCCCGTTCGGCAAGGCCTCGGTCGTTCAGGAAGGGGCGGACGTCACGATCGTGACCTACGGCGCGACCGTCTACCGGTCGTGGCAGGCGGCCAGGGCCTTCACGGAGGAGACCGGAAAATCGGTCGAGATCCTGGACCTGCGGAGCCTTAACCCGTACGACTGGGAGGCCATTGCCGCCTCGGTTCGAAAAACTTCGCGCGTTCTGGTGGTCTACGAGGATACGATGTCATGGGGGTACGGCGCCGAGATCGCCGCCCGAGTCTCTTCGGAGCTCTTTTCGTATCTGGATGCGCCGGTCGAGCGGGTCGCGGCGACGGACACGTTTGTCGCCTATCAGCCCAGGGTCGAAGATTTCATCCTTCCCCAGGCGTCGCACGTCCGGAAGGCTCTCGAACGGGTCACGCAGTTCTAGGGTTCTGACCTCATCCGGGGACTCGGTCGCACCCCGGGGCGACACTGGTCCCGCCGGAGCGCGAGCCTAAGTCGCGCGGTGTGAGTGTTTGTCGAACGGGTACGGGTCGTGCTGTGTCCAGGTGTGCGGGAACGTTTCCATACAGGAGAGTGGAATGATCAAACGCGAGTCTCATGCGGGGCCGGACGCCAGCGCCCACCATCGGGCCCTGCGCCGCTGCCACGGGTGCGGCACGTACGCGCGTCCGGCAGCGGAAGCCACCGAGACGAAGCTTCTCTGCGAAAAGTGCTTCGAGAAGGCGCGACGCGCGAGCGCTGGCGCCCTGACCGTCGCCGAGGCCTGATCTCCTCAGGCCTCCGGATTCCGACCCCCGACTCGAATAGAATGCCCCCTCGGTGAAGGCCGACCACCGAGCGACGCTCCTCCGGCGCCACAGCTACTCGCCCGGCCTCTTTTCCGTCACCTTCCACTGCCCGGACCTGGCCGGCGTCATCGCGCCGGGGCAGTTCGCGATGGTGGACGTGCCGGACCGGATACGCCCGTACCTGCGCCGTGCCTACTCGGTGGCCGACGCGGACGGTGGGGCGGGCTCGGTCGAGCTCCTGCTGAAGACGATCGGACGCGGCACGGCCGCCCTCGAGCAGATGCCGATCGGCTCGCCGGCACGACTGCTCGGTCCGCTCGGCAACACGTTCACGGCCTCGGACCTGGAGCGGGGAGCGCGTGTCGCCATCGTCGGCGGCGGCATCGGCGCGGCGCCCTTTCCCGCCCTGCTGAAGGCGCTGGCGGGCCGCGGCGTCGTCGGCGATTTCTACTTCGGCGGACGCAATGCGCGGGAGCTCGCGCTCAAGTCGCGGTTCGAGGGCCTCGTGTCGGGCGAGACGATCCTCACGACGGACGACGGATCGCTCGGCGAGCCGGGGTTCGTGACGCAGGCGCTCGCCCGGCGGCTCTCGGCGGGCGTCCGCTACGTGCGCGTCTTCGCCTGCGGCCCCATGCCGATGTTCGCGGCGCTCGCGAAGATCGTCGCAGGGGCGGGGGTTGCGGCGGAGTTCTCGACCGAGGCCGAGATGGGCTGCGGCTTCGGCGCGTGCCTGGGATGCGTGATTCCGGGCACGGAGAAGCCGTTCATCGTCTCGTGCAGCGAGGGGCCGATCCTCGGCCCGGAGAAGATCCGGTGGTGAACAGCTCAGGCGTCGGAAGGCCTCCTGCAAGCGCGGGACGCCGCCTTGTCACCACGGGACGCGGCCTTGTCAGCACAGGACGCCGCCTTGTCGACGCAGGACGCTGCCCTGTCGCCGGAGGACCCTATCCTGTCACCGCAGGACGCCGCCCTGTCGACGCAGGACGCCGCCCTGTCGCCGGAGGACCCTATCCTGTCACCGCGGGACGCCGCCTTGTCGACGCAGGACGCTGCCCTGTCATCCCGAGGAGCGCAGCGACGAGGGATCCCTTTTCGTAGCCACACCGAGACTCGAAAGGGATCCCCCGGGGCCGCGGCCCTCGGGATGACGATTGGCGCTTCGCTCGGGATGGCAAGAGTGGAAGGCGGGAGAGTCGGGGCGGCCGTTTGAGCGCCATGACCCCCCTGGCCGTGCAGCTCGGGCCGCTCGAACTCAAGAACCCGATCCTGACCGCCTCGGGCACCTTCGGCTACGGCCTCGAGTTCACCGATTTCGTGGACCTCGCCTCCCTCGGAGGGCTTTGTACGAAGGGTCTGTCGTTGAAGCCCCACGCGGGCAATGCGCCGCCCCGCATTTGCGAGACGCCAGCCGGAATGCTGAACGCGATCGGGCTGCAGAACATCGGCATCGAGGCCTTTCTCGGCGAGAAGCTCCCAACGCTGCGCGCGCTCGGAGCGACGGTCATCGCCAACGTCTGGGGCGATCTCGAGGAGGACTACGTGACGGTCGTCCGCTCGCTCGAGAGTGCGGAGGGCATCGCGGCGATCGAGCTCAACATCTCGTGCCCGAACGTCAGCCAGGGCGGCATGCTCTTCGGCAATTCGCCGCCCCTGACACGCTCGCTCGTTTCCCGCGTGCGCGCGGCGACCCGGCGGCCCCTGATCGTGAAGCTGTCTCCGAACGCGCCCGATCTCGTCGAGTCCGCCCGCGCGGCGCACGAGGCGGGCGCCGACATCCTGTCGCTCGTCAACACCTTCGTCGGTATGGCGATCGATCCCGAGACCGCGAGGCCCCGCATCTCCTTCGGCACGGGAGGCCTGTCGGGGCCGGCCATCCGGCCGCTCGCCATACGGATGGTCTATCAGGTCGCCCGGGCGCTGCCGGGCGTGCCGCTCATGGGAATCGGGGGAATCGCCGAGCTCGCCGACGTGCTCGAGTTTCTCGCCGCGGGAGCGGCGGCCGTGCAGGTCGGAACGGCGAACTTCAAGGACCCCGCCGTCGCGGGTCGGCTCGTCGCGGAGCTCGCGGCGTACTGTGAGGCGAAGAAGATGACGCCGGCGCAGCTCGTCGGGCGCGCCCATCGGACCGGTCGGGTCGGTGGAGAAGCCGGAGCCGAGGGATGAGGAGCGAGCGGGTCTGCATCGCACTCGACTTTCCGACCCGTGCGGAGGTCCTCGCGGCGGCGCGGCGATTCGGGCCGCGCGTCGGCTGGCTCAAAGTCGGCCTCGAAGCCTTCGTCGCCGAGGGGCCGTCGCTCGTCGCGGAGGTAGCGGCGTCGACCGGGGCCGCGAAGGTCTTCCTCGACCTGAAGTTCCACGACATCCCGGCGACGGTCGCCGCCGCGGTTGCCTCGGCGGCGCGTTGCGGGGCGGCGATGGTCAACGTGCACGCCTCGGGAGGACGCGCCATGCTCGAAGCGGCCCGCGAAGCCGCTTCCCGGGCGAGGCTCGGAAGGCTCATCGCGGTCACACTGCTGACGTCGCTCAACCCGCGGGCCCTGGCCGATCTCCCGATGGCCGGCCATCCCGAGGGGATCGCGCGGCGGCTCGCCCTCCTCGCGAAGGAAAGCGGCCTGGATGGCGTCGTCTGCTCGGCGACGGACCTGCCCGCGATCCGGAGCGCATGCGGATCCGAATTCTTCACCGTGGTACCGGGGATCCGGCCCGCCGGGGCCGAGACGCAGGACCAGAAACGGATCGCGACACCCGCTGCCGCGCTCGTCGCGGGCGCGGACCTCCTCGTGATCGGCCGGCCGGTCACCGCCGCGCCTGACCCCGATGCCGCGCTCGGACGGATCCTCGAAGAAGTCGAGTCGGTCGGGCCTCGTACATAATGCGCCTTCCCCCTGTATGAGCGACTGGAAGCAGACGCATCCGACCTGGATCGTGGGCCACCGCGGCGCTCCCCGCCGAGCGCGCGAGAACACCATCGAGAGCCTCGACTTCGCCGAGAGCTTCGGCGTGGATGCGGTCGAGTTCGACGTGCGCCAGACCCGCGACGGCGAGGCGGTTCTCTTCCACGACGACGATGTCGTGCTCGGGACGCAGCGCATCCCGGTCCGCAGCTTCACGTGGCGCGAGATCGAGAAGCTCTCGATCCCGTCGGAATTCGGCGAGTACCGCATTCCCCGACTCGAGCAGGTCTTTCACCGCTATGGCTCGGCGCTGCGCTACGTGGTCGAGGTCAAGAGCGGTCCGGGCGCGCAGCATGGCACGATGGCGCGCCGCGTGGCGAAGCTCGCGGCCGCTTACGGGGTTGCGACGCGGTGTCTGGTCGCCTCCTTCGATGCGGAGTTCCTGAAGCGCATGCGCGAGGCGGCGGCGGACATCGCGACGAGCTTTCTGTTCGATCATCCCGTTGCTCTGCCGGCGCCGGGGCAGGCGACGCCTCTCTTTCCGCCCGTGAACGCGATCGGCCCCAAGCGGGACCTGGTTTCTCCGGCGCTGCTCGCCCAGGCGGCCTCGGCGGGGTTGTCCGTCCATCCGTGGACGGTCGACGAGGCCGCCGAGATCCGCAGCCTGCTCGACGCCGGTGTCGCCTCCATCACGACGAATGCGCCCGACGTGGCGCTGGAGATCCGATCCGGAACGGAAATTCACGAAACGGGGCTCGCGATCCCCTCGAGCCCCTGAAGGAGGCATCGCGATGCAAACCGCCGGATTGATCCTCGTCGGCGCTCTGGCCGGTGTCTTCGCCGGGATGTTCGGCATCGGCGGCGGGCTCATCATCGTGCCGGCGCTCGTCTTCTTCTATGGCCTCTCGCAACACGCGGCGGTCGGCACGTCGCTCGGTGCGCTGCTCCTGCCGGTCGGCGCCCTGTCGGCCTGGGTGTACTGGAAGAACGGGAACCTCAACGTCGGATACTCCGCGCTGATTGCCGCGGGATTGCTCGTCGGCGCGTTTCTCGGCGCGAAGCTCGTCGAGCCCGTGTCGGACCTGGCGCTGCGGCGCATGTTCGGCGTGTTCCTGCTCGTCGTGTCGGTGAAAATGCTCTGGGCCCGGTGACCGCGCTCCTCGCGCTGGCCGCGTCGATCGCGTGGCTTCCGCAGCAGAGCGGCTCGACGGCGCAGCTGCGCGGCCTCGCCGTTTTCGACGCGACCCACGCCTGGGCGAGCGGCTCGGGCGGCACCCTGCTGCGCACCCGCGATGGCCGGACGTGGGAGAGGCTCCCGGTTCCCGGCGGCGAGTCGCTCGATTTCCGGGACGTCGAAGCTCTCGACGCCCGGACGGTGATCGTGATGAGCGCCGGCAAGGGCGACGCCTCACGCATCTATCGCAGCGGCGACGGCGGCTCCACGTGGTCACTCGTCCACACGAACCCCGATCCCGACGGCTTCTACGACGCTGTGGCATTCTGGGACGCGTCGCACGGTCTCGTCCTCGGCGACGCAGTGAACGGGCGCTTCGTCATCCGGGTCACGGAAGACGGAGGCCTGACGTGGAAGGCGATTGCGGGGGCCGCCATGCCGGAAGCGTTGCCGGGCGAGGGAGCGTTTGCCGCGAGCGGCACGTGCCTCACGGTGTTGAAGGGCGGCAGCGACGCCTGGTTCGTCACCGGCGGCGCGAAGGTTTCGCGAATCTTCCATTCGGTCAATCGGGGAAGCACGTGGAGTGTGGCGCAGGCCCCGGTGCCCGCGGGCAACGCGACATCGGGGCTCTTCTCCGTCGCGTTCCTCGATGGGATGCGCGGCTTCGCGGCCGGCGGCGACTACGAGCAGCCGGGCTCTGCCGGACTGAACGGCGCGCGCACGGAAGATGGCGGCACGACATGGACGGCAGCGCCGATTCTGGCCTCCGGGTTCTTCTCGGCCGTGGTGGCCGTTCCCGGTGAAAGGGATGTGCTCGTCGCCGTCGGTCTGGCCGGCTCTGCCGAGAGTCGGGATGCCGGCCAGACCTGGGCATCGATCGACCAGACGTCTCTGAACGCCGTCGCGTTTTCGGGTTCCCTGGTCGGCTGGGCCGTCGGCCCGAAAGGAATCATCCTGAGGGCCGTCCGCAAGGGCTCTCGATCGGATTCGTAATCGTCCGAGACCCGCGCTTCGGAATGTAGCGGATCCTGTGGCGGCGCCCTCCAGTCAAAGTGGCCGGAGGGCGCCCGAGTCTCAGTCTCTCTCCCCGAGCCGGCCAGCTTCGAGAGCTGCCGCGCCACCACCGCTGCCGCCGCCGTCCTCACTCGATTTCTCCCAGTCGGCGCGGGACAGGATCGGGATCGGCGCGAGGCTCTTTCCGGCGAGCGCGGCGTTGATGCCGGCGAGCTCCTTGCCGGTCCAGGCGTCGAACTGCTTGACGACGTCGGAGAGCTCGCGTGCCAGCGCCTCGGTGCGCTGCGTCTGGGCCTGCGTGGGGCGTCCCTCGTAAAAGACCACTCGGCCGTAGAGCTCGGCCATGTGCTCGCGCAGGCGCTCCTCGCCCGTGATCATGCCGCCTTCCTTCGTCGCCACGATCTTCTTGCGGAGCTCGTCCACCTGGCCCGCGGCCGTCGAGAGCCGGGCCGCGAGGGGATCGCCGGCGGGCAGTTTCCCGGCGCGATCCTCGAGGGCCGTGCGCACGCCGTTGATCTTCTCGACGTCGTACGTCATGTCGCCCAGAAGTCCGTAGAGCTTCATCGCGAGGTCGAATTGCGCCTTGCGGTCCTCGGGTGTGTGCTTGGACCGCGGATCCGGCACGAGCTGGATCTTCGTCTCGTAGACCTGCTTGTCCTTGGTCATCTTGACCGTGTACGTCCCCGGGAGCACGCGCGGGCCGATGGAAGCGAAGAAGATCGCCGAGGCCGCGGGCGGAATGCGCGGGGGCTTCAAGCGCATGGACCAGCCCGCGCGCGAGATACCGCGTCGCTTGCTCGAGGGAATCGTCGCCAGGCGCTTTCCATCCGGACCGAACACTTCGATCGTCAGGTCTCCGAAGATGTGCCGTTTCCTCTGGTAGTAGGTGATCTGGGCGTCGCTCGGGGGATTCGGTCCCTCGAACGCCGCGTCGCCATAGGCCCAGCCGCCAAAGGAGGAGATCCGCTGCACGACCGGGCCCGAAGGCACGAACGCCGCTTCGCGGCTCAACATGTCGGACGTGAGCGAGCGCAGGGGGACGATGTTGTCGACGATCCAGATCCCGCGCCCGTGCGTGGCGATTGCGAGCGCATTGTCGCGGGGATGGATCGCCAGGTCGCGCACGGCGACGTTTGGCAGGTCGCCACCCTTGTACTGCGACCAGTGCTTTCCGCCGTCGAGCGAGATCCAGAGCCCGAGTTCGGTGCCGACGAAGAGAAGGTCCTTGTTGACGAGGTCTTCCTTGACGACGTGGGCATAGCCCTTCATGGACCCGTCCGCGGGCGCGAGCGGCGCCCAGGTCGTCCCGAAGTCGGTCGTCCGGTAGACGTAGGGCTTCATGTCGCCGAAGGTGTGCAGGTCGAAGGTCACGTAGGCCGTGCCCGCTGCGAAGTGGCCGGCCTCGACCGAGGAGACCCAGGCGCTCTTTGGAAGGCCCGGAGCGTTGGCGACGACGTTCTTCCAGGTCTTTCCGCCGTCGCGGGTGACCTGGAGATTCCCGTCGTCCGTGCCGGCCCAGATGACGTTCGGGTCCCTGGGCGACTCGGCGATCGCGTAGATCGAAGCGTGCATCTCGGCGGCCGAGTTGTCGACCGTCACGCCTCCCGACTGCTCCTGCTTCTGCTTCTCCGGATCGTTGGTCGAGAGGTCCGGCGAGATGCGCTGCCACGTCTGGCCATGATCGCTCGAGCGAAAGAGGAATTGCGCGCCGACGTAGACCGTCCCCTTCTGCGTCGGGCTCATGTGGATCGGCGTGTTCCAGTTGAATCGGAGCTTGCCTTCCTTGTACCCGGGCAACGGCTGGATCGAGCGGGTCTCGTGCGTCTTACGGTTGACGCGGCCGATCTCGCCGCCCTGGGCCTCGGCGTAGATGTACGTCGGATCGGAGGTGTCCGCGAACATCCAGAACCCGTCGCCGCCGAACATGTTCTCCCACTGCGCGTTGGTGATGCCGCCCGGGTATGCCGAGTCTCCGACCCAGGAGCTGTTGTCCTGGAGGCCGCCGTAGACGTGGTACGGAATGTCCATGTCCACGCTAACGTGGTAGAACTGCGAGATCGGAAGGTTCTCCGCCTTCCACCACTTGTTGCCGGCGTCGTAGGAGTACCAGACGCCGCCGTCGTCCCCGGTGATCAGGTGGTCGGTGCTCTCCGGGTCGATCCACACGTCGTGGAAATCGCCGTGCGCGCCGCCGGAGATGTTCGAAAAGCTCTTGCCACCGTCCGTCGAGGCGATGAGCGGGCCATCCGGCTTGTAGATCTTGTTCTCGTCCTTCGGATCCACGATGAGGTTCGCGAAGTAGAACGGCCGCCAGACCATGTTCTGGCTTCGGTCGAGGGCCTGCCAGGTGGCGCCGCCGTCGTCGGACCGATAGAGCCCGTTCTTTGGCACCGCGGCCTCGATGAAGGCGTAGACGACGTTCGGCTTGCCCGGAGCGACCGTGACGGCCACGCGGCCCCACGGTTTGGAGGGAAGGCCTCTGGCGCTCTTCTCGTCGAGGGCGGTCCAGCTGGCGCCGCCGTCGTTGCTCTTGAAGAGCCCGCTCGCGCTCGGCGCGTCGGGGCCCTCGCCTCCCGAGCGGAACGTCCAGCCCTTGCGGCGGAAGTCCCACATGCCGGCGAAGAGGGTGCTCGGATGCTGGCGATCCATCGAGATCATCGAGCAGCCGGTCGAGGCGTTAGCGCCCTTCAGGACCTTCGTCCAGGTCTTGCCGCCGTCGGTCGTCTTGTAGAGGCCGCGGTCGTCGCTGTCGCTCCAGAGCTTGCCCGGAGCGCACGCGTACACGGTGTCCGACGCCGAGGGGTCGACGAGAATCTTCGCGATGCGCTCGGTCTCGCCGAGGCCCATGTTCGTCCAGTTCTCGCCGCCGTCCATCGACTTGTAGATTCCGTCGCCGATCGAGACGCTGTTGCGCGTCCAGGCTTCGCCCGTGCCGACCCAGACCGTCTTCGGGTTCTTCGGATCGATCGTGACGGCGCCGATCGATTGCACCGGCTGCTTGTCGAAGACCGGCTTGAACGTCGTGCCGCCGTTGACCGACTTCCAGACGCCGCCGGACGCGGCGCCGACGAAGACGGTCAGCCGATCCCCTTCATGGACGGCGTCGATGGCCGCGACGCGGCCGCTCATGGTCGCCGAGCCGATGTTGCGGGCGCCGAGGCCCGAGATCGTCTCCGAATCCACCCGCACGGCCGGTGCGGGCTCGGCCCCGGAGGCGGCCAGCGCTGTAGTGAAGATTCCGAAGGAGAGGCCCAGCATCGCTTTCGTTCTCATGGCGGCGCTCACTGCGAGACCCCGGTCGTGGCGGGCGGCTTGGATTCGGCAGGCGCTGCCGCGGACGGCGGGCGGAATCGGCTGTCGTCGATCGGCACGTTTGCGTCGATGTGGTCGAGGACGATCTTCCCGCGATTGGGGTTGCCCTTCGTGCCGTTCTCGAAGGAGTGGGGGAGGTAGACGCCGGCCACCTCCTTGTAGTCGCCGAGAGAGGTCTCGGACTCCCTCTCGGCCCCGCGCACCACGCGCTTCCTCTCGATCTTGATGGGAACGAAGTAGTCCGTGTCCATGAAGTAGTACTGCACGTCGCCGCTCTTGAGCGTGACCTTCAGCTTGTAAGCGTCGGTTCCTTCGACCGGCTCAGTCCCGACGAGCTCGACCTTGTTACCCTTTTCCTTGTAGTGCACGAGAGGTCCGTCGAAGTCGGAGTCCTCCACGACCTGCTTCATCTCCTCTTCGCTGAGCGGCTCCGCGTCCTTCTTGCCTTCCCAGGGCTCGATCTTCCAGCCGGTCTTGCCGTCGTAGGCGGTGACGCCGTCCATGCCCTGGATGAAGAAGTCCTGCCGTACCATGTCGGGCCGCTTGCTTTCCTGAGTGACCTTCGCCTCGAAGCCGCCGCCGCCCGTGAACTTGCCAGCCGAGCGCAGCGTCTTGATCGCCTCGATCTTTTCGATCCCGCCGATCTTCAGGATGTACTTGGCGACGATCTCGTCGGCGGTCTGGGCAAGCCCGGGCGACGCAACCAGAGCCAAGAGGGTCAGTAACCCATGGATTCTGCGCATGATCCTCCTCCGCGTTCGTAAACGAATCTTGCTTGCGGCCGACCGTTCGGCAGGCCAATGAATCTACTACGGCTGGATCACCAGGTGGGTTCCGCCGAAAACCTCGAGAGCGGCGCCGGTGATCCCGGCGGCGTCGTCCGAGGCGAGGAAAAGGACCGCCCGGGCGACGTCGCGGGGCCAGAGCTTTTCGGCCAGGGGCTCGGTATGGGCGGCGTCCCCCTCGTCCTTCTTGTTCTCGACCGTGCCGGGGCAAACGGCGTTGACGGCGATGTTGTGGGCCCGGAATTCGCGCGCGAGGCTCTGCGTCAGACCGATGAGACCGAACTTGGCCGCGCTCTGGGCCGAGACGTTGGCGTCTCCGCGCATGCCGTGGATGGACGCGATGTTGACGATCCGGCCCTTGCGGCGCTCGACCATTCCAGGCAGTACGGCCCGGCAGAACCTCGCGGCCGCGGTCAGGTTCGTCGCGATGACCCGATCCCAGTCCTCGGGCGAGAGCTTCAGGAACGGCCGCCAGACGAAGTAGCCGGCGTTGTTGACGAGGACATCGATGGGGCCGAGTTCCCGCTCGGCGTGCGCCACGCACTCCTCGGGGGCGCCGGGGGCGGTGATGTCCGCGGTCATCGTCAGGCTGCGGCCGCCTGCCGACGCGATCTGTCGCGCCGTTTCCGCGAGCTCGGTTCCGGTGCGTGAGACGAGCGCCACGCGAGCGCCCTCGTGCGCGAAGCGCACGGCGATGGAGCGGCCGATCCCGCGCCCGGAGCCGGTCACCAGGACGGTCCGCTGCGCGAACCTCATGGGAACTTGACCCTTCCGAGCTCGGCAAAGAGCTCCTCGGAAAAGAGCCGGTCGGCCCCCGGTCCGGCGAACGTCGGGCCGGTCAGGAGGGAGACGTCTCCCTCGGCCGCGTTCGGCCGGTCGACACGTACTCGCTCGACGGACAGCGGGAAGAGTCGGCGCGCCGGGTCAGAGCCGCACACCTGTCCCCGGCCCGCGCGGGCCTGGATTGAGACCGTCATCCGGCGGTGGAGGTAGAGCAGGGTGGCGACGGCCCGGCGAACGAGGTTGAACGCGGTCCGGCTGCCGGCCTGGACGGCGACGGCCAGTTCCCGGGGCGAGCGGACACGCACCTCCCCAATCGTCAGAAGAGCGACGCGCGGAAACGTCTCCGGGTCCGTCGTCAGGAGCGGCAGCACGAGACGGCGCCTGCGGCGGAATCCCTCTCCGCCCAGGGCCGCCTGGAGCTCCCGAGGAATCCGGTCGAGGTCGGGCATTGGAGGAGGAGTGTAAGGGAAGTTGGGGGGCGTCGGGAGAAGTTGGGGGAGTCGGGCGGCATAATGATCCGCGCAACATGAGAAGGGCCGTTGGCGCGAGGCTCTGCCTCTTTGCCGTGACCGCGCTCGCGGTGCCCGCGTGCGCTTCCGCGCCCACAGCCGGCGCCCGATTCGAGAATGTCGAGGCCCCGAGCGTTCCCGGAGCGACGGAGGTCCTCGTCATCCGGCCTCCGTCGTACGAACGCGATACCTCCCGCCGGTATCCCGTCCTGTACTTCCTGCACGACGGGTACGGCGACGGCGCCACCCTCGAGCGCCGGGGCGTGGCAGCCGAGGCCGTGGCGCGCATGCGGGACGGCCGCCTCCCGGAGTTCCTCATCGTCGCTCCCGACGCGCCGGGGTCGTGGTTCTCCGACTTCCATGACGGCTCACGCCGGTACGAGACCTTCCTCGTGGACGACCTGCCGCAGTGGGTCGAGGCGCACTATCGCGTCGTCCCGGGCAAGACGGCGCGCGGCATCACCGGAATTTCCATGGGAGGCTATGGAGCCGTCAAGACGGCGCTCAAGCACCCCGATCTCTACGCGTCGGTCTCGGCGCTCTCGGGCGCGCTCATCCCGTTTCCCTGGGAGGACCTGACGCGCTACAGCCCGGTCGCCCGTTGGACGCTCAAGCGCGTCTTCGGCAATTCCGAGACCGACAACTCACTCGACGCCAACGATGTCTGGAGCATCATCGGCCGGTCGCAATTCGCGGAGCCGCCGTTTACGGTCGAGCTGCGCGCCGGAACGGAGGACGCCTACGGACTCGATGGCGTGGCGGCCCAGGTCGGCACGCTCCTGAACGAGCACGGTGTGCCGACCACGGTCATTCTCGAGCCGGGGCGCCACGACTGGAGCTACTGGAAAGGCGCCATGGTCGACATCCTGGCGTGGCATGCGGCGCGCTTTGAATATGATCCGGTTCGATGAGCGGCTCCGCGCGAAACGGCCACCGCCTGGTTCTCTTCGACATCGACGGGACCCTGCTTTCCGCCGGCCGGGTGGCGCGGGACGCGATCCTGCGGGCGCTCGAAGCGGCTTTCGGCTGGAAGTATTCGCCGGACCATCAGGATCGCGGCAAGTTCGACTTCTCCGGCAAGACCGATCCGCAGATCGTTCGCGAGCTCGTCATCGACGAAGTCGGGCGCGACCGGCTCGAGGCGGATTTGCCGCGAGCGCTCAATCTCTACCTCGCGGAGCTCGAGCGACAGCTGCAACCCGGCACGGTCGTTCCGAAGCCGGGAATCACGCAGCTGCTGGCGCGGCTGGCGGCGGACCCGCGCGCGACACTCGGCCTCCTGACAGGCAACCTCGAGCGCGGCGCGCGGCTCAAGCTCGCACCTCCCGGTTTCAACGACTACTTCCCGTTCGGCGCGTTCGGCAGCGACTCGGCCGATCGGTACGAGTTGCCTCCCGTCGCGGTCACCCGGGCCCTCGAGCGCACCGGCCGTCGTTACGAGGGAAAGTCGGTGGTCATCGTCGGCGACTCGATCCATGACGTGGCGTGCGGGCGCTCGATTGGGGTGCGGGCGGTGGCCGTGGCGACTGGTCTGACGTCGCCCGAGCGTCTCGCGGCGGAGAGGCCCGACGCACTCTTCGACGATTTTACCGACACGGAGAGCGCGCTCCGGGCGATCCTCGAATGAGACGGCTCCTGGCCTTGCTGGCGCTGGCGACTCTCGGGAGCGGCTGCGCGGCCTCGCGCGCGCCTTCTGTGGGGGCGCCCGGGAGCGCGGCTTCGCGCGCGCCGTACGACGCGCCCCCCGTGGCGAGCGGCAGCGTCGAGATTCCGCTCGACCTCGAAGGGGCGCAGCAGATCCTGGTCTTCCTGGGGCGGCCCCAGTTCGATCAGACGGCCGCCACGGTCCTCGAAACGCTGCCTGCGGTGAGCGCCGCGATCCGGGAGTCCAATCGGCCCTCGGCCGTGTTCGAGCACGATCTTGCGGCTGCCTTCAACGACCAGTCGCGCACGGCGGTCTTCGACTTTCAACGGGTCCGGGAGAACCGGGGGCGCTGGGAGAACCTGCTGAAGATGATCGCGGCGCGCCAGGCCGAGCTCGAGAAGAACGCCTCCGAGCGGGCCCGGTCGCTCTTGCCGGCGGAGGCTGCGGTGTCGGTCACGACGCCGATCGACCTGACGTTCGGGCTGGCGGGCAGGGCCGATCTTCTCGTCATCCCGGCACCCGAGGGCGGCAACGCGGTCGTCGTGGTGGATCTCGCCCGGGCACTCTCGGATGTCGAGTCTTCGCCGCCGGCCGAGCAGATCAAGCACCTCTCCCGACTGATCGCGGCAGAGGCGTTCCGGAGAGCCTGGACCGCGTATCGGGCCGGCGCTCCCGCGTGGCAAACGCACGACGCCGCGCTCGGCCAGCTCGAACCGCTGTTGCGGGTCGTGGCGGAGGCGGGCCCGGCCGGGCTCTACGCCTTCGACGAGAACTTCTTTCCCCTGTCGGTGTGGCTCAAAGAGCCGATGAAGAGCTCGATCGACGAGATGAATCAGGTGGCCGAGCGCCTCGTCTCCGCCGAGGGCGATCTCGATCAGCGCGTGGAGATTGCGGCGGCGATCCGAAAGCCGGAGTTCGCCGCCCAGGTCGGCGCATCCTCCGGGGCCTTTCTTTCGGACGGCATCATTCAGGTCCTCGGTCTGGACGCTTTCCGAGCGGCGCTCGCGGGCGGTCCCCGTGCGTTCTTCGAGGCGTACGACCTCGCCTCGCGACAGAAGGGGCGGGAGCTGATTCCGCTGGCGAAGGCGATCCGGGACCGGCTGGCCGCGCCGCAACCACCGCGGTCGTAGGACGGGAGAGACGATGGACTCGTATCTCGCCCTCGAGAAGATGCTGCTTCTCTTGTGCGCCGACCTCGCGATCATCATCGCGTCCGCGCGGGCGTTCGGCTGGCTCTTCGGCAGGGTCGGTCAGCCCCCGGTGGTCGGCGAAATCCTGGCGGGAGTGATCCTGGGACCGTCGTTGCTCGGTCGCCTGTACCCGGGTGCGATCCAGACGATGCTCGCCCCGAAGCCGAGCGGCGTGCTTTCTGCGATGGCCCAGGTGGGGCTCGTGCTGCTGATGCTTCTCATCGGCCTCGAGTTTCCGTTCGACCGCCTTCGCCAGGCAGCGCGCGCCTCGGCCCTGGTTGCGGTAGCCGGCATCGTCGTGCCCTTCGCCGCGAGTTACGCGCTGGCGGGCTACCTGTACGCGCTCTCGCCCGTGGCGGCGCCGGAGCTCGCGTTCCGGCTCTTCTTCGCGACGGCGGTCTCGATCACCGCCATTCCGATCATGGGCCGGATCCTCATGCACACGCGGCTGACGCGCACGCGCATGGGCCTGACCTCGATCACGGCCGCTGCGATCGACGACGTGCTCGGATGGATCCTTCTCGGCGCGGTCGTCTCGATGACCACGCACGGCCATGCGGACCTGGGCTCCCTCGGGCTGTCCGTCGCCGGTGTGACCGTGCTCGGGACGGCCTTCTGGGCAGCGGGGCGTTTCGGTCTGGCACGCCTGTCGATCCGACGCTCGGAGACCGGAGGGCTCACGCCGGCAGCACTGGCAGCAGTCCTCGTGGTTGTCTTCGCCGCGGCGACGGCGACCAACGCGCTCGGCGTGTTCTCGATCTTCGGCGGGTTCCTGTGCGGGATCGCCGGCTCGTTCAACCGGGACCTCGTGGATGGAATACGCACTTCCATCGGAGATCTGGTCGCCATCCTGTTCCTGCCCATCTTCTTCGTCTTCTCGGGATTGCGGACGGACGTGGGCTCGCTGGGGTCCGATCCGCGGCTCTGGGCGGCGCTGGGTCTCGTCGTCCTCGTCTCCTGCGCGTCGAAGTTCGGTGCGACCGCGCTCGCGGCGCGATGGAGCGGGCTTCCCTGGAAGGAGTCCCTGTCGATCGGGCTTCTCATGAACACGCGGGCACTCATGGCGCTCGTCGTCATCAACATCGGCGCGGACATGGGCGTCATCTCGCCGGCCGCCTTCTTCTGGCTCGTGACGATGGCGCTCTTCACCACCGTGATCACGACGCCGATCCTGCGTCGCATCTATCCCGCGCCCGAAGCGGCCGGGGGCTGGAACGAGGCGCCCGCGGAGCCGGCGCGGGCACGATAGAGTTTTCCGGAAACTGCGGATTCGGCAGGGAGGTGGAATGCGTATGCCCGGGGCGCTCCTGTGCGTCGCGGCGGCGTGTCTGGGCGCGACGGCCGCCACGGTCCTGGCTCAACCGGCGCCGCCGATCACGCTCGCGGTGGACGCGAGCGAGGCGCCCCGGCGCATCTTCCACGTCCGCGAGAAGATCCCCGCGCCACCGGGCCCGCTGATTCTGGTCTACCCGAAATGGATCCCGGGCGAGCACTCGCCGGACGGCCTGATCACGGAGCTGGTGGGGCTGAAGATGTCCGCCGCGGGTCAAACGCTTTCCTGGAGGCGCGATCCGCTGGACATGTGGAGCTTCGCCTGTGACGTACCGGCCGGGTCGGCCGGGATCGACGTGGCGTTCGACTATGTCGCGCCCCTGACGTCGTATACGACGGGGACCGCCAATCTCGCCGTCGTCAACTGGTGGTCGGTGCTGCTCTACCCCGGCGGGTCGAGGGACAACGCGGCGATGTTCTCCGCATCGCTCCGGCTGCCGTCGGGCTGGAAGTACGGCACGTCACTACCCGTCGCGCGCGATGCGGACGGCACGATCGCCTTTGCGCCCGTCACGCTCGTGACCCTGGTCGATTCGCCGGTGCTCGCCGGCCTGCATTTCAAGACGGTGGATTTGACGCCCGGCGAAAGGCCCGGGCACTGGCTCCACATCGCGGGGGAGAGCGCGGCGGCCGTCGCCATCTCGCCGGAGGACGCCGCGCACTACCGCAATCTGGTCGCGGAGGCTCGTGCCCTCTTCGGTGCGCGGCACTATGACGACTACCACTTCCTCCTGGCGCTCTCGGATCACGTGCCCCAGACCGGCCTCGAGCACCACGAGTCGAGCGACAACCGCGGCCGCCGAGCGGGCGCTCGTCGACGACTCGGCGAGAAAGGTGCTGGGCTCGCTCCTCTCGCACGAGTACGTGCATTCCTGGAACGGCAAGTACCGCCGGCCCGCCGGGCCTGGTGCGCATGTCGGCGGACTACCAGCCGGCCATGGACAGCTACCTGCTCTGGGTCTACGAAGGGCTGACGCGAGTACCTACGGCGACGTGCTCGGCCGCTCGCTGCGGCCTCTGGACGCCGGACCTGTATCGCGAGAACTTCGCGCTCGTGGCGCGCGCACTGGAGGCGCCCGGCCGGGCGCTCCTGGCGGCCGCTCGCCGACACCGCGGTCGCGGCGCAGCTGCTGTACGTTCGCGCGACGCCGAGTGGGCCGACTGGCGGCGCGGCGTCGACTACTACGAGGAGGGCGACGCTCATCTGGCTCGAGGCCGACACGCTCATCCGAACGCGGTCTGGTGGAAAGAGGTCGCTCGACGACTTCTGCGCGCCTTCCACGGACCGCCGGGCGGGGCGCCGGCCGTCCAGACTTACCGCTCGAGGACGTGATCGCGGCGTTCGAACGCGGTCGAGCCGTACGACTGGAACGGCTTCTTCGAGGCTCGCGTGCGCCGGGTCGCGCCGCACGCGCCGCTCGGCGGTATCGAAAACGGAGGATGGAGGCTCGTCTACACGGACATCCAGCCGGCACTCACGCAGGCCGAGGAATCGGAGTCGAAGCTCTACGACTTCTGGTACTCGCTCGGGATCATGGTCCAGGGCGACGGCAGCTCGGGGGGCCCGGAAGACGGAGTGATCCGCGACGTCATCCCGGATCGGCCTGCGGCTGCGGCGGGAATCGCGCCCGGAATGCGGCTCGTGGCCGTCAACGGCCGGCGTTATTCGGAGAGCGTTCTGCGCGATGCGCTGAAGGCCGCAAGAGGCGGCAAAGAGCCGATCGAGCTGCTCGTCGAGAACGTCGAGATGTTCCAGACCGTAAAGGTGGACTACCCCGGCGGGGAGCGGTATCCGCACCTCGAGCGCGATGCTTCGCGGGCCGACCTGTTGACGGCGATCGGAAAGCCGCTCAGGCCGGCCCCGGCAGGAAAGCCGTAAGCGGCGAACCCGGCTTCCCCATGACGTCCCCAGCCTCCGGGGCCTCCGCGACCCTGTCTGCGCGCAAGCGCTTCCACGCCGTCTCGGCTGGCTTTCTCGGCTGGACGATGGACGCGTTCGACTTCTTCGTCGTGGTGTTCCTGGTCGACACGCTCGCTCAGCGCTTCGGCGTCACGAAGAAGGAGATCGTCTGGACGATCACGGCGACTCTCGCGATGCGCCCGGTCGGCGCCGTGATCTTTGGCCTGCTCGCCGACCGATTCGGCCGGCGCATTCCGCTGATGGCCAACGTCATCTTCTTCTCGATCATCGAAGTGCTCTGCGGATTCGCGCCGAACTACGCCGCGTTTCTCGTCCTGCGCGCCCTCTTCGGCATCGGCATGGGAGGGGAGTGGGGCGTCGGAGCGTCGCTCGCGATGGAGAGCGCGCCTCGCCGCTGGCGCGGAATGCTCTCAGGCATTCTCCAGAGCGGCTACTCGATCGGATATCTGCTCGCCGCGGTCGCCGCCCGGCTCGTGTTGCCGGCCTGGGGCTGGCGGGCGATGTTCTGGGTCGGCGGGGCGCCGGCTCTGCTCGCCCTCTACATCCGGTGGCACGTCCCGGAGTCGGAGGCCTGGAAGCAGCATCGGGCGCCGACGTTCGCGGCGATCGGCGGTGTCGTCCGGAGGTTCGCGCCGCGCCTCGTCTACCTCGTCGCCCTGATGACGATGATGATGTTTCTCTCGCATGGCACCCAGGATCTGTACCCGGACTTCCTGAAGATGGGGCACGGGATTCCCGCGCCGACCGTGGCCGAGGTGGCGATGCTCTACAACGTCGGCGCGGTGCTCGGGGCGATCGTCTTCGGGCATCTCTCGGAACGCATCGGGCGCCGTTACAGCATGGTGGGTGCCCTCGGAGTCTCGCTTCTCGTCATTCCGGCCTGGGCGTTCGGCGGCTCGCTCCTGGTCCTCGCGGCCGCGGCCTTCTTCATGCAGATGGGGGTCCAGGGCGCCTGGGGCATCATCCCGGCGCACCTGAACGAGTTGTCGCCCGACGCCGCCCGCGGCCTCGTGCCCGGCCTCGCCTACCAGCTCGGCATCCTTCTCGCCGCACCGGTCAACACGATCGAGTACGCCCTGCGCAACCGCATCGGCTATGGCTGGGCGCTCGCCTCCTTCGAGACCGCGACGATCCTCATCCTGGCCGCCCTGCTTCTGCTCGGCTCCGAGCAGAAGGGCAGGCACTTCGTCGCGGAAGGCGAGAGCCTGTCATCCTGAGCGCCGCGAAGGCCCTCGGACCGGCCAAAAACGAGCTTGACACGGCTCGTTAATACATCTATACTTCTCGATATATGAAACAGCCTGAGGATCTGGCTCCGGTCTTCAAGGCGCTCGGCGACCCGACGCGGCTGAAGATCCTCGATCTCTTGAAGGCGCGTGGCAAGTCGTGCTGCGATTTGCTCGCCCGCGACGAGCCCGGGCTCTGTGCCTGCGACGTCGAGACGGCAGTCGGGCTTTCGCAGGCGGCAATTTCGCATCACATGGGTCTCCTGCGCCGCGCGGGACTCGTCAAGGCCGAGAAGCGCGGCCGCTGGATCTACTACTCGCGCAACGAGCCGGCAATCGCGAGCCTCGCGGATCGGCTGGCGAAGGCGGTCTAAAAAAAATTGGCCTGACGAATCCGATACTTTTCGATTGATAGAAATGGAGGTCGTCATGTCTTCTGCGGTGCACGTTTCCTTGAATGTCTCGGATCTCTCGAAGTCGGTCGCCTTTTACCGGGGCCTGTTCGGCGAGCCGAAGAAGCTCAAGGCGGATTACGCGAAGTTCGTCGGCGAGGGGCCCGAGATTCACCTGGCGCTCCAGCCGGGGCTTCGTGGCGAAGCGCCCGGCGGATCTCTCTCGCATCTCGGTATCCGCGTGGATTCGATCGACGAGGTCCGTCGCTGGCGCAATGAGCTGAAGGCACGGGGCGTCGTCTCGGAAGAGGAAAAGCGGGAAGCCTGCTGCTACGCGCTCCAGGACAAGTTCTGGCTCTCGGACCCCGACGGGAATCGCTGGGAGGTCTACACGGTGCTCGAAGACATCGAGAACGAGTCGCGCGAGGCCGAGACCGCGTGTTGCGCCCGGTAGCTGAGAGCCGAGGGTTGGGAGCGGGCCCTCTCGGTCGGGAGTAGGGACTCGAACGCATGGTGACGACGCCCAGGCGCATCCCCACGTTCGAGCGCTACCTCTCGGTCTGGGTCGCGCTCTGCATGCTGCTGGGCATCACCCTCGGGCGGTTCCTGCCCGAATGGACGGCGCGGCTGCGGAGCCTCGAACTTGGCGCGGGGAGCAAGATCAACGTCCCGATCGCGATCCTGATCTGGCTGATGATCTACCCGATGATGCTGAAGATCGATTTCGGCTCGATTGCCGCGGGTCGGCCGGCAGCCGCGGGTCTGCTCGTCACGCTCGTCGTGAACTGGCTGGTGAAGCCGTTCTCGATGGCGTCTGCTCGGGTGGCTCTTTTTCCGGAACGTGTTTCGGCTCGCTTATCGCGCCGAGACTGGCGAGCCAGTACACCGCGGGCCTCATCATTCTCGCCGCCGCGCCTTGCACGGCGATGGTCTTCGTCTGGAGCTATCTGACCGACGGCGATCCCGCCTACACGCTGGTCCAGGTGTCGATCAATGACCTCATCATGCTCGTCGCATTCGCGCCGATCGTGACAGTTTCTCGTCTGCGGGGCCGCGTGGCCTCGAGGTGCCTCTTCGCGTGCTTGCTGCATCAGCCGTGGCCGTCTTCGTGGTCGTCCCGCTGGTTGCTCGGATCCCTGAGCAGGCATCGCTCTGATCCGCGCACGAGGCCGGGAGTGGTTGAGCACGCCGCTTCCTGCCGGCGTTTCCGCCAGTCACGATGCGTCGCCCTGCTCGCCACGCTCGTGCTCATCTTCGCGTTCCAGGCGGAGAACATCACGACCCAGTTGGCTTGCACGTGGCTGCTCATCGCGGTCCCGATTCTCATCCAGGTCTATTTCAACTCCTCGCTCGTCTATGGGCTGATGCGCCTGTTCAAGGTCCGCTACGAGGTCGCGGCTCCAGGAGCGCTGATCGGCGCGAGCAACTTCTTCGAGCTCGCCGTGGCCGACGGCGATCGCGCTCTTTGGGCCGAGCTCGGCGCCGCCCTCGCGACGGTCGTCGGCGTGCTCGTCGAAGTGCCGGTGATGTTGTCGGTCTGCCGGATGTGCATCTCGACTCGAAGGTGGTTCGACCCGGCTTACGTTACGCAGGAGGAATCGTCATGATCGCAGACTTCCACGAGAAGAAGTTCAAGGTCCTCTTTCTCTGTACGGGAAACTCCGCGCGCAGCATCCTGGCCGAGTACTTCCTGCGGCGGCTTGCGCCGACCCGGTTCGAGGCGTTCAGCGCCGGAGCCCACCCGAAGGGGCGCGTGAACCCGGACGTGCTCGAGCTCTTGAGGGGCGGATACCACATCGATGCGAGCGGGGCGCGCAGCAAGTCCTGGGACGAGTTTCGCGGCACGAAGTTCGACTTTGTGATCACCGTCTGCGACAACGCCCGGGAGTCCTGCCCGATCTGGCCCGGCCAGCCGATCGTTGCGCACTGGGGGTCCGAGGATCCGGATTCGGCCGCCGGAACCGGTGAGGATCGCGGCCGTGTGGTCAAGCGCGTTGCCGGCGAGATCTATCGCCGCGTCGGCTTGTTCACGGCGCTGCCGATGGAATCGCTGGACCGCCTGCGTCTCGAGGAGATGACCAGGGGCATCGGACGGCGGTAGCTCACGGAGCGACGACGATCTCGCCTCTCATCTTCCCGTGGCCCAACCCGCACAACCTGGCGCACTTGAAGGCGAACGTCCCCGCCTTCTCCGGGGTGAACCTCACCGTCGCCGGTGTCTCCTTGTCGAAGACGACCTTCTCGAGATTCAGATCCTTGCACTGAAAGCCATGCTTGGTGTCCTCGCTCTGAAACGTGATCTCCACGGGCTCGCCGAGCTTCAGCTCGATGCGGGAGGGCTGGAACTCGTACCTCTTCGCCACGACGGTGATCTTTCGGGGCTCCTGGGCCTGGAGCAGGAAGGGGCAGCACAAGGCGGCGACGAGCACGGCCGCGGGGAGTCGCAGGTTGCGCATGTCGGTTCTCCTTCGAAAATCCGGTCGGTGTGATCCTAAGGCACTCGGTCTCGGCCGTCTCCATTAAGATTCCCCCGCCCGATATCGAAAGGACTGCCGGATGAAGAACCGTCTCCTCGTCGCCCTGCTGCTGCTTCTCGCTCGACCCGTCTTCGCGCAGGACCGGCCAAATCCCCACGTCGACAAGCCTCTGGCGGCGCCGGGCGGCGAGGATCCTGCGAAGGAGAAGGAAAAGGAGAAGCCGAAATGGGACGTCGCGAATCCGCCGTACCCCTACGACGTCAACATCCCGCTCGACGTCTCGACCGGGACCTGGATGTCGCTCGACGTCTCGCCGGACGGCAGAGAGATCGTCTTCGATCTCCTCGGCGACATCTACACGATTCCGATCGCCGGCGGGCAGGCGCGCGCGCTGACATCCGGCATCCCGTGGGACATGCAGCCCCGCTACTCGCCCGACGGCAAGTGGATCGCCTTCACGTCCGACCGCTCCGGCGGCGACAACATCTGGATCATGGATCGCGACGGCAAGAACCCGCAGCAGGTCACCAAGGAGTCCTTCCGCCTCCCGAACAGCCCCGCCTGGACGCCCGACTCGCAGTACATCGCCGCGCGCAAGCACTTCACCGGCACGCGCTCGCTGGGCGCCGGCGAGATCTGGCTCTACCACCGCTCCGGCGGCGAGGGCCTCCAGATGACCAAGCGCGCGACCGAGCAGAAGGACGACGGCGAGCCCGCGTTCTCGCCGGACGGACGCTACCTCTACTGGTCCGAGGATTCGACCCCCGGGAAGATCTTCGAGTACAACAAGGATCCGAACGGCCAGATCTACGTCATCAAGCGCCTCGACCGTCAGACCGGCAAGATCATCAGCTACGTCACCGGACCGGGCGGCTCGATCCGTCCAACGCCTTCGCCCGACGGCAAGTCCCTCGCCTTCGTCCGCCGCGTCCGCTACAAGTCCACGCTCTTCGTCAAGGACCTCGAGTCCGGCGTCGAGCGGCCGGTCTGGGACGGCCTCGAGCGCGACATGCAGGAAACCTGGGCGGTCCAGGGCGTCTACCCGAGCATGGCGTGGACGCCGGATTCCAGGTCCGTCGTCCTCTGGGCCGGCGGCAAGATCCGCCGCGTCGAGGTGGGTGCGAAGCCCGCGCAGGTCGCCGAAATTCCGTTCCACGTCAAGGACTCGCGCAAGGCCGCGAACGCCGTGCGTTTCGCCGTCGACGTGCCGACCGGCGTGATGCAGGCCTCCGCCGCGCCGTACGTCGACGGACAGGGGAGCGCTCCAACCTTCCCCGTCCGGATGATCCGCTGGGTCGCCGTCTCGCCCGACGGCGCGCGCGTGGTCTACCAGGCGCTCGGCTACATCTACGTCCGCGATCTCCCGAACGGCACGCCGCAGACGCCTGACGACGCAGACCGATCATTACGAGTACTTCCCGTCGTTCTCGCGCGACGCGAAGTCGATCGTCTACTCGACCTGGAACGACGACTCGCTCGGCTCGGTCCGCGTCGCCGCGGTCCCCTCGGGCGCCTCCCGGGTCGTGACCGACAAACCCGGCCACTACCTCGAGCCCGTCTTCTCGCCCGACGGCGCGAGGATCGTGTACGCCCGGACGAGCGGCGGCTATCTGCGTTCGACCGCGTGGTCCGCCGACCCCGGCCTCTACTAGGTTGCGGCCGCCGGCGGAGAGTCCACGCTCCTCACCGAGGACGGCGCGGCGCCGCACTTCGGCGATCGCTAGCGACCGCGTCTTCTTCGTCAAGACCGAGGGCGGCGACGACCAGATCGCGCCCGAGAAACGCATTCTCGCTCGATCAAGCTCGACGGCTCGGACGAGCACGAGCACTACCTCTCGGAGGTCGCGACCGAGTTCGAGGTCTCGCCCGACGGGAAGTGGGTGGCCTTCCGCGAGGGCTTCAACGCATTCGTCACGCCGTTCGTCGAGACCGGCCGACGCGTCGACATCGGCCCGAAGAGCAAGTCCGTTCCCGTCACGCGCGTCTCGCAGGGAGGCGGGCGAGTATCCTCCACTGGTCCGGCGACTCCTCGCGGCTCTACTGGGCGCTCGGGCCCGAGCTCTACCAGCGCGACCTGAAGGACGCCTTCGCGTTCCTTCCCGGCGCGCCGAGAAACTCCCCGAGGCGCCGGCGAAGGGCGTCAACATCTCGTTCAACGCTCCGCGTCGACGTGCCGTCCGGCACGATCGCGCTCATCGGCGGCCGCGTCGTCACCATGAACGGCGACGAGGTCATCGAGGACGGCGTCGTCGTGGTCGAGGGCAACCGGATCAAGGCCGTCGGCAAGCGCGGAGCGTGTCACGATTCCCGCCGGCGCGAAGACGATCGACGTCGCCGGCAAGACGGTGCTTGCCCGGCATTGATCGACGTGCACTGGCACGGCTCCTTCGGCGCCGACGAGATCGTGCCGCAGCAGAACTGGCACAGCGACGCCTCGCTCGCCTTCGGCGTCACCACGGTTCACGATCCCTCGAACGACACCGGCGAGGTCTTCTCGGCCGCCGAGCTCGCCCGCGCCGGCATGATGCGCGCCCCGCGCATCTTCTCGACCGGCACGATCCTCTACGGCGCGGCGGGCGACTTCAAAGCCGACATCGACTCGCTCGACGACGCGCGCGCGCACCTCGACCGCATGAAGGCGGTGGGCGCGTTCTCGGTCAAGAGCTACAACCAGCCGCGGCGCGAGCAGCGCCAGCAGATCCTCGCGGCCGCGCGCGAGCTCGGCATGATGGTCGTGCCCGAGGGCGGCTCGCTCTTCGAGCACGAACATGACCATGGTCGTCGACGGCCACACCGGCGTCGAGCACTCGATCCCGGTTCCCAACGCGTACGAGGACGTGCATGGCGCTCTGGCCGCCGAGCAAGGTCGGCTACACCCCGACCCTGATCGTGGCGTACGGCGGCCTCTTCGGCGAGAACTACTGGTACCAGAAGACCAACGTCTGGGAGCACCCGCTGCTGTCGAAGTTCGTGCCGCGCGTTCATCCTCGATCCGCGCTCGCGCCGCCGCACGATGTCACCCGACGATGAGTACAACCACTTCAACGAGGCGAAGATCGCCGCGAACCTCGACAAGCGCCGGCGTCGCCGTTAACACGGGCGCGCACGGCCAGCGCGAAGGCCTGGGCCTGCACTGGGAGCTGTGGATGCTCGTCCAGGGCGGGATGACGCCTCACGAGGCGCTGCGCTGCGCAACGGCCAATCCGGCGCGCAATACCTCGGCCTGGACCGTGACATCGGCTCGCTCGAGGCCGGCAAGCTCGCCGACGTCGTCGTCATCGACGGAAACCCGCTCCAGGACATCCACCAGTCCGAGAAGGTCGTATGGACCATGGTCAACGGCCGCCTCTACGACGCGGCGACGCTGAACGAGACCGGATCGAGGGAGCGCAAGAGGGCGAAGTACTGGTGGGAGTAGAGAGGCGCGCCGAGGGTGGCCTCACCCGCCGTCATCCCGAGCGAGGCGAGGGACCCCGGGCTCGATGGAGAGAGTCCTGCGTCGCGGGCCCGCGCGACTCCACCTCGCGTCGCATTTCACCGAGGATGTGACGATGGAAGGCGTGGCAGACGGCCGCCTCGACCCGCATCCCCAGCCAGCGGGGGCGCATCGCGCCGACGTACCGAGTCTCGAGCTCGATCCGCGTCGAGCCACCCGGGAGCTCGATGAGCGAGTAGCTGCCGCCCGCGAGCCGGATCCCTCTGCCGATCGGGAGTTCCTGTTCGATGACGTCGAACCCATAGTGGCGCCGCGGGTCGATGCGCGTCACGCGCTTGAGCAGGTGGCCCCTGTCGTAGATGCACCGCGTCTCGTCGCCGACATCCAACCGGCGAGCTTCTGCGCGCATCGGCGCCGGCAACAGTAGGCGTAAGTGGAGCGGCGGGCGGCGCGGAATCTGCTCGTAGAACATCAGCCCATCCCAGACCTGCCCCGGCGATGCGGAGAACCTCATCGCGGTGACGACAGACGTCGGGTTCGGCGGGCTCGCGTTCCTCACAGCGTTGCCGCTGGTCTGACGTCGACGATTCCCCAGAGCATGGCCCGATCTGCGGCGGCGCGGTTCGTCGGCGACTCGCTCGGAGGTTCGCCGAAGCTGCGGATGACGGCGAGCGCGCCGGGGGCGGCGGCTCGCCGGACCGCCGCCGCCAGCCGCTGCCCGTACGCCGGATTGGCTCCGTCGAGAATGTTCGACAGAGTGAATCCGTCGAAGCTCCCCGGCGGCTCGCGCTCGAGACAGGCCGCGGCGTCGGCATGGACGAGCCGGACTCTCTGCGCCTGCGGCGGCGCCGGGAGCTCCGACAGCTCACCCAGGAGCAACGCGCGCGCGTAGACGTTGTCGCGGTTGGGGTGCCGGGCGAAGCACCGCTCCATGCGGCGGCGCAGAACGCTGCCCAAGCCCCTCGGAAGGGAACGGAGAAAGGGCCGCGCGTAGAACATGCGCAGCACCGGTGTCGAGAGAGCGGCGTCCATCGCCCTGCGGAACGGCCAGGTATCCAGGTGCTGGCGCCAGTACGCGGTCTGCTCGGCCGGAGTGTCGAGGTCGAGGAACTCGCGGACTCTTGAGGGCCGCCAACCTGCCAGGGGAGCCAGACCGCGCCCGAAGGCCATCATGCGTTCGGCCGCGCCGCGGGAGCCGGGCTCTCCGGACAACCGTCGCCGGACATAGGCGATTTGAACCGGATTGATGTCGGCCGCGACGACCTCGTGTCGGCGTGACAGCTCCATCGCCGTGCAGCCGGCCGACGCGACGCAGAAGACGCGCCCGCCGGGGCGGAAGGCGCCGAGCTCGATCGACACGTCCTCGTGCATGCGGCCGAAAAGAAGCTTGCTCGGGCCCGCGCGCGCGTCGAAGCGGCCGCGCTCCCAGGCGGTCTGCGCAACGCCTGCCGTCAGCTCCATCGGGGCAGGCCCGCCGAGACCCAGACCAGCACGAGGAAGGCGAGATTCTTGACTACCATCCCGGCCGGGTCGTGAATGATTCGCCGCGCCCAGAGCAGACCGCCTGCGTTCAGCGCGACGAGGAGCGACGTTTGTACGACCGCGCACGGAACGGCCGCGATGCCCGTGATCGCCCACAGGGCCAGACCGGTCTCGACCGCTCCCAGAGACTTCAGGAAGGGCGCGCTGCGGCCCGGATCGAAGCGGGGCACCGCTTCCACGACGCGGAGCTGGTGCGGTTCTCCACCGAGCAATTTGCACCAGAGCCCCTCGTAGAGCCACACCGCGGACACGGCGACTCGGATCAGCCAGATCGGCGGCAGCAACACGATCATGAGGACGCGAACCCTCTCGGAAAGGCCCGGCCTTCGGCAGCTCTCGAAAGACGCGCCGGGTCCGGCTTCGAGCCGGCGAAATCACGATATCCCAGGGTAGGCCAAAGCGCCGCTTCCCCCGCCACTGCCCGATACGGTGACGCCGGCATATGATTCGAGTCTCCACGATCCACCATGGCCCTGCGACCCTTCCCAATCGTCTTCTGCGCACTGCTGATCGCTCGGGCGGGCACTGCGCTCGAAGCCACGCCGGGAGCGACGCACCGCAGCCTGGGAACCTACGTCCCGGGCGAGCCGACGAGCGCGAAAGCGGAGACGTTGGCTCCGATGCGCCTCGCCGAGACCGTCGCCGCCGCCGAGCAGATGTCGCTCCTGCCCGCGCGGGATGCAGCCGCCGAGGAGCTCGACGCGCTGCTCACGTGGAACCGGGAGGGGCGGCAGCCGCAGCGCATCGGATTCTCCCGGCTGCTTCCCGAGCCGATCACTGCGGTTTTCGATCGGGGGCCGCTCGCTTCCGAAGCCGCCCGCCGGGCGCACGGTGTGGTGCGGTCGACGGCGCAAGGGCCGATCGTCTGGGGAACGAGCGTCCGCGTCTCCGGCGCCTACGGGCTGCGCCTCCACCTCACCGGGGTTCGACTGCCGCCCGGCAGCCGCCTGTGGACGTGGGGCACGGGCCAGGAACCGCGCCGGTTCGGAACCGGGCTCGTTTCACCGAATCGCGACCTCTGGACGCCCACGGTCTTCAGCGAAACCGTCTACCTCGATGTCGAGCTCCCTCCGGGCGCCGCCGAGGACGCCGTGTTCTCCGTCCGCGAGGTCGGCGAGATCTTCGGCTCGGAAACGCTCGCGTCCGCTCTGCCGCCCGATGCCGTCTCGGCCCCCTGTTTCCAGGATGCGACGTGCATTGGCCCGTCGACGTTCGCGCCGATCGAATCCGTTCGCAAAGCGGTCGCGCTCATCGCGTACATGTCGGGCGGCATCGCGTACTCCTGCACGGCGACGCTTCTCAACAACACGGCGGAGGACGGGACGCCGTATCTGCTGACCGCCCATCATTGCTTCGGCACGCAGGAGGTCGCTTCGACGCTCGACGCTTTCTGGGACTACACCACGGCCACGTGCTTTGGTCTCGTCCCGCCGATCGAGACGCTCCCGCGAAGCCACGGGTCCACCCTCCTCGCGACCGGCGAGGACTCGGACTACACGCTCGTGCTGCTCGAAAGCGTGCCGCCCAACCGCCGGTTTCTCGGATGGAGCTCGGATCCGTCTTCCGTGGCTCCCGGCGCGACGCTGTACCGCGTGTCCTTCCCGGCGCCGACCCAGCCTCCGCTCCCGCAGTCCTACTCCGTGAGCGTCGTCGAGTCGGCGCCGACGCTCTGCCCGGGCGTGCCCGTTCCGAACTTCGTCTATTCGAGCCCCACGGTCGGCAACGAGACCGCCGGCAGCTCCGGCGCGGCGGCGCTTCTCGAGGATGGCCGGGTCGTCGGCCAGCTCAAGGGCAGCTGTCCGGGAGTCGCGAACGCGTGCACGCAGTCCTACCAGGCCGTCGACGGAGTCTTCTGGATGTCGTATCCCCACCTCGAAAAGTGGCTGGACCCTGTGAACCCAAGTGCTCCTGCGGCGAGCTTCACCCACGCTCCCGTTTCGCCGGATGTCGGCGCCGCGGTCCAGTTCACCGATACGTCGACGGGGACGCCTACGGCTTGGTCGTGGGACTTCGGAGACGGCAAGACCTCGAGGGAACAGGATCCGACGAACACGTACGGAGCCTCCGGCTCGTACGTCGTGACGCTGACGGTTTCGAACGACTCGGGCTCGAGCTCATCCTCGGCATCGATCATCGTGGGCGACTGTCCTCGCTGCACCCGCGTCCTGCCCTGGCGACCCCTGGCGCAACCGTCGAGCGAGTCGCCTTGAGGGGCGCAAGCGCGCGGGCAGCCACCCGGTCCCGGTCAAACAGTGGAAACACCCTGCTCGACCTGGCCGTCCTCGAAGAGTTCGTTCGTCGCGAACCACGAACGGCGATGCCGCCGATCCATCGAACCAAGATCAGGAGCTCTTCTGCGCTTCTCGTCGTCGCGCTTCCCGCGGTCTGGCTGACGGCCGGATGCGCCTCGATCTGGACCCGCGGGATCGTCCAGGACGAGCAGGGCGGGCTCGTCGCGACGGCATCGGTGCGTGTCGTGAGCGTCGCGGGTTCGAATCCGGTCGCAATGGCCTCGACCGACATGTTCGGCTGCTTTCTGGTCTCCCATTTCGCTCCGCGGGGCGAACGCCGTTTCCGGCTCGAAGTGACGGCGCCCGGATACGAGCTTGCAACCTTCGACCTCGATCTCCAGGCCCCCGTTCCCATCCTGGTCGCCACGCTCGCGAGGTCGGCCTTCGGCAGCCAGAGCGCAATTCATCCGGCGACCGACTCCGAGCGAAAAGACCGATGGGAGGCCTTCTGCGACCCGCTGCTGCCGCCCGGGTCTCAGACGCTAGCGCCCTGAGGCGGCCTCGAAGGGCCGGTTCAAGTCGAAATTGGGCCGATCACTGGCAAGTCGCCCACGGATTCGGTTCTTCTGCCGTGGTATCCTCAGCGCCGCCTCGACCGGCGTGCGCTCGGAACCTCGGGCGGCGATTCTCCAATCAGGGGTGATTCCTTGCGATTACTGCATTCGAACGCATCTCGACGCTTCCTGGCGCTCGTTGGCCTCATCGGCATGCTCCTCGCGCCGGCTCCCGCCGTCTCGGACGTGGGCCCCGCGGCCGGAGAGCCGTACCGCCTGCGCTTCCACCATCTCCACACCGGGGAGCGTCTCGACGTCGTATACCGGCACGCGGATGGCTACGATCCCGCCGCGCTGACCCGGGTCGATCGCGTCCTGCGCGACTGGCGGAAGGACGACGTGCATGCGTACGACCCGCGCCTTCTGGACCTGCTCCGCGACCTGCTGGGTTCCCTCGGACGGCCCGACGCCGAGATCGACGTGATCTGCGGTTATCGCACGCCGGCCACCAACGAGTCCCTGCGGGAGAGCGGGCACGGCGTCGCGCGGCACAGCATGCACATGCAAGCGATGGCGATCGACATCCGCGTGCCGGGCGTGCCGACGGCGGAGCTTCGCGATGCCGCGCTGCGTCTGGGTCGCGGCGGAGTCGGGTACTACGCCGCGTCCGACTTCGTGCACGTCGACGTCGGGCGCGTCCGGCGCTGGTAGGGCCGCTCGTTCAGGGGTACGGGTAGCCCTTGGCCAGCGCCTGCGCGAGGTCGGCGTCGTGGCCGTAGATGTCGTCGTAGAAGTGCACCTCGCCGTTCTCGTAGGCGAGCGCCGTCGCATAGACGATGAAGACCGGCACCGGGCGCTCGAGCTTCACGGTCACGTCGTCCGGTCCCGACTGCATCGCCTCCTGCACGCGCTCGAGCGTCCAGTCGGGGTTGTTGCGGAGCACCCAGGCGGCGAGCTCGGCCGGCTTCTCGACGCGGATGCAGCCGTGGCTGAAGTCCCTCCGGCTCTTTGCAAACAGCGCCTGCGACGGCGTGCTGTGCAGGTACACGTTGAACTCGTTCGGGAAGATCAGCTTGACGAGCCCCAGGGCGTTGGCCGGGCCGGGCTTCTGCCGAACGGCGAGCCGGCCGGCCTTCAGCTGCGCGAGGACGTCGTCGGAGATCGGGCCGTCGGTGACGACCTTGCCGTCCGGGGTGGTCACCTCGTAGCGCTTCTCGGCGACATAGTTCCGGTTGCGCTGGATGGCGGGCACGATCTCGCCGGCGCGGATGCTCGGCGGGACGTTCCAGTACGGGCGGAAGACGACGTAGGTCATGTCCCGCGAGAAGACCGGCGTCTGCGTCGGCGCCGCCTTACCGACGACGACGCGCATCTCCATGGCGACGTTGCCCTTCGCGTCGGCCGCGCGCAGCCGGAAGTCGGGGATGTTCACGACGATCGGAGGCGCCGAAAACTCCGATGGCAGCCAGCGCCAGCGCTCGAGCGCGAGCTGAAGCTGCCGGACGCGATCCGCGAGCGGAACGTTGAGCTGCTTGACGGTGCCCGGTCCGAGCCGGCCGTCGTCGTCGAGGCCGTGGCGGCGCTGAAAGCGCTTGACCCCTTCGACCAGCGCGCCGCCGTAGACGTCGGCATTGGCGGCCGGCGCCGCATCGGGCGCGAGATCGCCCAGCAGGGCGAGGCGCCGGGCAAGCGCCGGTGCACCGGCGTACGTCTCACCCGGTCGGATGGCCTTCGCCGGGACGGGTAGCGGTTCCAGGGCAGGACCCCGCGCCAGCTCCGTGTAGCGGACCAGCGCCGCCTCGGTCCGTCGATAACCGCCGAACGGAGGCTCGACCCCGGCCAGCAGGGCGGAGATGTCCGCGGCCGCCATCAGCCGATCGCGGAGGAAGCGCGGCAGGTCGTATTCCTTCGCCTCGACGCTCAGGCCGAAGTGGAAGTGCTGCGGGTTGATCCGCCCGATGTGCAGATCGGACACGAGGCGCATCGCGCAGACCGTGAGCGCCACGTCGAAGCGCGCGGGATCGGCGTTCGAACCCTTCAGGCCCTGGAGGCGGGCGTCCCATCGGGACGCGTCGTAATCCTCGGGCTCGAGTCCACTCTTCCAGGCGTCCCGGAAGGCCTGAACCATGGAGAGCGCCGACGCGGAAGGCTGTCCTTCCCGGATCCAGGCCGGCGCGTAGCCGGCCGGCGCATAGAAGCCGTCCACGAGGACCTTGTAGTCGGAAAAATCCGGCCAGCGCAGGTCCGAGAGACGGCCGCTCGCGACGATGTCCCGCAACGCGGCGGCCTTTGCCGGCGCGACGGCCACGTCTTGCGGTCGCGGCCCGAAATTCATGGCGAGGCTGACGGCCGCGAACGCCGATAGCTGTAGCAGCCGGAGTCCTCGAGAGGTGGGCAACGGAATGGACTCTATATCGAGGCTACAGGTCCTCGCCGAGGTTCTGCCTCCGGTGGCCGGGTCGGTGGCCGGGTCGAATCCCCGGCTGGCGGCTTCGAGTTGGCGGAGGAGGAGGGATTCGAACCCCCGGTACCGTTTCCGGCACAGCGGTTTTCAAGACCGCCGCCTTAAACCACTCGGCCACTCCTCCGGGTCGTCAGTGTAGCGAACTCCAGACGATTCGGGCTTGGGGGCGACATGGTCCGTCACTGCACCGCGCACGTGGCGACGTACGCTTCGAGCACCTTGATCGTCGCCACCGCGAGGGCTCCCGCCTTTTGGTCGATCGTCGCCGTGATCTCGACATGGTCGCACTCCTGGCCCCGGGTGACGGCGGGATTGCTCACGCGATAGAGCTTCTTCGTCTTCTCGTCGATGAAGACGACCGGGACGCCCTTGCGGATGCACTCCTGGGTGCACGTGCGGCCGGGCGGGCCGACACGCCCGTCCGCCACTCGGGAGGAGGCGCATTTCTGGTCCGCGAACCAACCGGTCCGGGTGGTGATCGGGCCGTCCGCGGCGTGGGCTGCGGCGGCCGCCGCGAGCCCGATGCTCATGAGCGTCTGGAAGGTCCGGATCATTCGATGCGCTCCAGTCTGCACTCCGCTAACGTCCGCCTCAGTCTCTCGATTCCTGAATCTCTCGCGCGATCGCCGTTGCGAGGCGGCGCGGCGTGACGCGGAGGGCCTGCACGAGCAAGCGGTTCGCGAGGCCGGGGATGACCAGACGCTTACCGCGCATCAAGCCGTCATAGCCGCTGCGGGCGACGGTCGGCGCATCCATGAGGAGCGGACCGCGGAAGAGGCGGGTCTTCCCGAAGCCGGCGCGCTTCTGGAAGTCAGTGACGGTGGGGCCGGGGCAGAGAGCGGTGACGGTGACGCCAGTGCCGGATGTCTCGTTGGCGATGGCCTCGGAAAAGGACAGTACGTACGCCTTCGTCGCGTAGTAGACGGCCATGAGCGGGCCGGGTTGGAACGCGGCGGTCGAGGCGACGTTCAAGATGCGGCCGCGGCGGCGCTCGAGCATTGCGGGCAGAAGAAGCCTGGTGAGATGAGTGAGCGCCATGATGTTGACGCGGATCATCTCGATGAGCATCTCGAGCGGCGCCTTCGCGAAGAGGCCGTAAGTCCCGAAGCCCGCGTTGTTGACCAGGATGTCGATCGGGAGGGAGCGGTCGGCGAGATGCTTCCCGATCGAATCGGGGGCGGCGGGGTCGGAGAGATCGGTGGCGAGAATGGTGACGGCAACGCCGAATTCCTCCTTGAGGCCGCGGGCGATCGTCTCGAGGCGGTCGCGGTTACGGGCGACGAAGACGAGGTCGTGGCGGTCGCGCGCGAGGAGAGTGGCGAGCTCCAGGCCGATTCCGCTCGAGGCGCCGGTGACCAGGGCGGTCGGCATGCGGAGACGATACCTTGCCTGTGTCATCCCGAGCGAAGCGAGGGATCCCTTTTGAGCTGCACTGAGACTCGAAAGGGATCCCTCGACGCTGCGCTCCTCGCGATGACAAAGGGGGCCGCCGCGGCGCGACATGGCAGCCGTCGTGCCTGGCCTTACCGTGCGGAGATGCTCTGTGGCTCCGGGCTCACCGCGGGCTCGGCCGCGGGCTTTCCGATGGGCTTGGGCCGCACGACGTACGTCCAGGCGTTGGCGAGTTCGGCTTTCCACCAGCGCAGGAGGCCGTGGAACAGCATCACCCACATGGCGCTGCGGATGGAGAAGCCGACGAACTTCGGTCGCTTGCCGGCGTTGTGGTTGCCGTAGATCCCGAGGACCTTCTTGCGCTGCGCGATGTGGACCAGACGCCGGTTGTAGAAGCGGATCGGGTAGTACCCGATCTCCGCGCCGTCCTCGAAGAAGGGCGGAATGCCGAGGCGCTCGTGCGACCAGCGGTAGAGCGGCATGATCGCGGCGAAGTAGTAGAGGGCGGTGTCGAGAAGGAAGGCGATCGTCATGGTGTCGTAGTCGCCCATGACGTAGTACTTGTCGCGATAGATGGACTCGTAGAAGTACTTGAAGAAGCGGTCGTAACGGCGGTTGTGCTCCCCGTACTCCTTCTCCATCGCTTCCGGGGCCGCGCCGGCGAGGTCCTTCAAGATCATGCGCGTGCGCGTCCAGACCGAGAAGGACATCTGGTCGAGACCGGGAGAGTAGAAGGGATCGAGAAATCCGCCGGCGTCCCCGACCTGCGCCCAGCCCGGGCCGATGAACTTGTCCACGAAGTAGGGGAGATGCGCGTAGTACCGGCAGTCACCCTCGATCGGGGTCGCGCCTTCGATCATCTCGCGGGTGAGCGGATTGGTTTGGAGAAAGCGTGTGAGCTTGTCGAGCGGCGTGCTGCCTTCCGGCGTCACCAGCCGTTTGTCCCACACGAGGCCGACGCTCATCTCTCCGTCGTGGAGTGGGATGAACCAGATCCAATAGCCCCAGCCGTTGAAATGGTTCGTCGCAAGGCGCCGAGGCGCGAGCACGGCGCGCTGCCAGGGATCGCCCGAATCCGTTCCGGCGAGGTCCACACCGTCCATGTCCTTGACGTTGTTGTAGCGCACCCAGATCGCGGCGGTCGGATGCGTATCGATCGGCGTGACGCCGCCGCGCTTGCGCGCGAGCATCGCCTGCCGGCCCGTCGCGTCCACGAGCCAGCGGCTCGTGACCGTGGCGGTCGTGCCGTCTGACTTCTCGATCGTGAGCGTGTTCGAGCTCGATCCCTCTCCCAGCGTGTAGCCCGTGACCTTCGCCGGCCGCCAGACCTCGCTGCCTTCCTCGCGCGCGACCTCGAGGAGGTGCTCGTCGAGCTTGGCGCGGTCGAGCTGAAAGGACGGTGTCCGCGCAAGCTGCGTGGGGCCGGTCTCGGATGCTTCGCGCAGGCAGGTCACCCGATCGTTGTAGAACCAGTAGCGGAAGGCCTGCTTGGGAAGTTGCTCGCGCGTCAGGTAGGTCCACTGCTTCAGAACGCGCGTCAGAAAGTACGCGGACACCTCGACCGTGGACTCGCCGACCTTCCAGTCGAAGCGGTCGGTCTTCTCGACGACGAGAATGCGCAGCTTTGGATTGCCGCGCTTGAGGACGATCGCCGTCGAAGCACCGGATACGGCGCCGCCGACGATGACGACGTCGTAGTGGCCGGCACGCTGCTCGGGGACGGGCTCCATGAAGGACGAGTTTACTTCGGGGGCGCGACAAATGCCTCGACACCCAGTTCTTCGTCCACGACCGTCGTGCGGTCGATCACGTCGACCGGGCCCAGATTCTGGACTTTCCCGGACGGCCAGCGAACCGTAAGCCCGTCCAGGCGCGTCGCCTTTCCCAGGCCGAGATGGACGATCGGGCTGCCGGTCGACAGATATCCGCTCTGGTTGGCATTCTCCGTGACGATCGTCCGGCCTCCGGGCAGCTTCGCCTCGATCCGGGCGCCGATGCCGTCGCGGTTGTCCGTCCCCGGGGTTCCCTTCAGACGGATGCGGAGGAAGTGCTCGTCCGGGTGTCGCGAGCCGAGGAAGAGTGCCTCCGGCGCTCCCACGGAGCGGACGTACAGATCGAGGGCACCGTCTCCGTTGGCATCGAAAGCGACGGCGGCGCGGCCGTTGGATTCGAGGTCGAGGCCGTCGAGGAAGGCGCGCTCCTCGAAGAGCGGAGCGCCCGCGGCGGCGCCGCCCCGATTGTGGAAGTAGCGGTCCCGCTCGATGCCGTTGATTCCGGCGCCTTTGCGGTCGAAGGTCCTCGTTCCGGCGACGTAGTCGTCCCAATAGGCGAGCGAGTCCCACCAGAACTCGAGGCCCACGTCGCGGTCGCGCCCGTCACCCCACATCCCGTTGGTGGCATAGAGGTCGGGCCAACCGTCGTCGTCGAGGTCGGCGGCGATCGAGCTCCAATTCCAGCCCGCGTGCTGGGCGCCGGATCGCGCGGTCGCGTTCTCGAAGGTGTGGTCGGGCCGCTGGAGGAGGAGCGTGTTGCCCGACGCCATGTCCTCGCACCAGCGAATCGCGAAGGGCAGGAACAGGCGGCCGAAGAATCCGACCGGGACGGACGGGTATTCGTGCAGGAAGTACCACTGCGTGTCGGCGCCGGTCGCATAGAGGTCGGGCCGACCGTCGCCGTCGAAGTCGGCCCAGGCGCCGGACATGCCATACGCGCGGGCCTGCGTGCCGGTCTTCTTCGCGACGTCTTCGAATCGCCGGCCGCCGTCGTTGCGGTAGAGGTTCTTCAGGCCGAAGTCGTTGGTCGCCATGAGGTCGACGTGGCCGTCCTGGTCGTAGTCCTGGAAGAGCGCGGAAAGGGTCCAGCGCGTCATGCCCGCGAGGCCCCAGGCCTTCGTCGCGTCGGTGAAGTGGCCGTGGCCGTCGTTCAGGTAGAGGAAATTCTGGCGGCCGTCGTTGGCGTCGAAGGCAGGGTCGGGCATCTGCGTGTAGTAGTTCCCGGTCACGGCCACGAAGAGGTCGAGGTCGCCGTCGCCGTCCACGTCGGCAAACGCGGCCGAGCGCGCATTCTCGGGAACGGCGATGCCGGAGGAGACGGTGATCTCCTCGAAGGTGCCGTCGCCGCGATTGCGAAAGAGGCGCGCTGGTCCGAAGGCGTTCGTGACGAAGATGTCCGGGAAGCCGTCACCGTCCACGTCGGCCGCGGCGACGCCGGTGGCGGGGATGCCCTCGTCCGTGGACTTCGCGAGGCCGGCCTTCTCGGTCACGTCCGTGAAATGCCCGCGGCCGTCGTTCTCGTAGAGGATCGAGCGCGTGCCGTCGCCGACGAAAAGATCCTCGAACCCGTCCCGGTTGTAGTCGAGCACTGCCACGCCCGAGCCCGGCCAGATGTCGGAGATGAGGTGGTTGACGAGTTTCAGGGGCGGATCGTGCCGTGGCGCGCCCAGACCCGAACCCGAGGTCGCCTCATGGAATCGGGGCGAAGGTTCCAGGCGATTCCAGAGATCCTTCTCGAACTGCAGGGTGACCTGGCTCTGGCCGCTGGTCACTCTTCCGTCGGAGACCGGGCTCACTTCCGTGAGGTGCACGCTTGCCGCGCGCTCGACCCGAGCGCCGTCCGGGCGAAAACCCCCGACCGTGAAGACGACGCGGCCCGAGGTCTTCTCGCTCGACCGGGTGATCTCGTGCGTGGGCTTCTCGACCCGGTAATCCACGTATCCCAGGCGCGCAAGGTCGTTCCAGGCCCAGGAGCGCAGGGCCGCGATCCCTTGCGGGTCCGCCACCGTGGACTCCCGGCTCCTGAGCGCGCGCTGCGTGGCCTCGCATCCATCCCGCCACCTCGCCAACCGCTCCATCCACGGTGCAAACTCCGCGCGCAGCCGCGTGAGCGAGGAGTTGCGATAGACCCACCAGCCGGCACCGACGAGGATGACGCCGGCGGTGAGGAGCAGTGCCTTCTTCAAGGAGAGGATCTTACCGGCCGTTGGAAATGGCGGAGAGGACGGGATTTGAACCCGTGGTAGAGGTTTAAGCCCCTACGGCGGTTTAGCAAACCGCTGGTTTAAGCCACTCACCCACCTCTCCGCGAGCGGTCAGGTCGCCGATGTTAGTGGATTACGCTTCGAGAGGGAACCAGCGGTCCGCCGCTGCGCGGCGCCGCCGGGTAAGCGCCGGCTGCTGCCGGCGCTGTCTTCGGCCCGCTGGCGCAGGCCTTCGACCAAGCCACTCACCCACCTCTCCGCGAGCGGTCAGGTCGCCGATGTTAGTGGATTACGCTTCGAGAGGGAAACGAGCGTCTTTTCTAGGGCCACTCGAGGCCCAACGCCACAGAGAGAAAGACCGCCATCTGGCCCCGCGTGATGGTGTCGTTGACACCGAACCTTCCGTCGGGATAACCGCCCGTGATCCCTGCTTTGTACAGCGCTTCGACGTAGCGATGAAACGGGTGGCCGACCGGGACGTCGGTGAATGACGCGAATCCGGTGTCCGGGCTGACCTGCAGGACGTAGCCGACGTACATCCCGGCGATCCGGAGGCTCCCGTCGGTCGCCGTGGGGTTCGCGACGAGTCTGTAGGATGAAGCGAAGTTGTCGACAGTAATGGCGTCGGGTGTCAAATCGGCGCTTACGAGGCCGAAGCCGGGGTGGTAAGCACGTCCCGAGCAAACGGAACCCTGGGAAAGGCAATCCGGCGGACCGGAACCTGCCGCCGGGTGGCTGATGCAGTTCTGCCCGACGTAATCGCATTCGATAAGCGACCCGTAGACCGAGGCGTCGGTGTTGTTGTCGTAAAAGTCGAGCTCCAGGTAGACGACCTTCGCGCCTCCGGGAAGGTGAGCGCCGGCATAAAAGGGACATCCGATTGTGAAGCTGTAGCGCCCGTCCTGAGTCGTGTACGTGCAGCTCGAGCTCCACGGAACGAACTCCTCGGCGGGGATCTGGATGTAAGACACCTTGGAGGTTCCGTAGGTGGTCGGGAGAGTCTTCGGAGGCATTCGTGCTGTGACGGGCGGAGGAACAGCCTGCACTGGCTCGAGCGTTTGGGCAAGGGACGCAACCGTGCTCAGCAAAAATGCCGACCCACCCAAGATTGCTTGCCTGGCGAATCTCATCCCGGGCCTCCTTTGAGAAATCGGATCGTCCGCGATTCGTGCGTCGAGACTTCTCAACGTCAGTAGTTCGGAGAGCCTATACCCCGTGTGGCCCGAGGCGTATCGCAGCCGGCTGTGTTCCTACTGCCGAGGCGCGACGACCAGCGTCTTCCGCACGCCGCGCTCGAAGGCCCCCAGCGAGGTCGCAGCATAGAGGTGGCGGCCCGACTGCGAGACCGCGATCCGCAGGGCGCCGAGGGCGGGGAGCTGAAGATCGCTCCAGGAAGAGCCGCCGTCGCGGCTCCCGAAAACGCCGCCCCTGGGCAGGATCCCGGCGACGTAGCTCGCGCTCGCGTAGACGAATGCCGGGTCGTCGGGGTCGATCGCGATGTCGGTCACGTAGACAGCCGAAAGCGAGCCGGGCGTCCAGCTGCTGCCACCGTCCGGACTGATGAAGACGCCGCCGCACTGGAAGCCGCTGCCACCGATCAGGCCCACGCCGGCGACGAGCGCCCGCGTGTCCTGCGGGTCGACGCGCAGCGCATTGAGTCCGGGCACGCCGCAGGCGCCGAGCCAGCCGGGACCCAGGAGCTTCCGTCCGAGGCGCTCTTGAAGATCTTCGTCGTCCCGTAGGCAAAGAGCGTCCCTCCCGGCCCGGACGTCAGCCGTACCGGCTCCGTGGACGGGGACTGGAGATCATGCCAGCTCAGGCCAGCGTCCTCGGTCCTGGCGAGTCGAAGGCCGCAGGCGAGCAGCACGGTATCCGGAGAACCTCCCTTCGCGAAGGAGGGCACACAGTAAGGAGTGACGATGAGGCTCGCCGTAAAGCTCGTCCCGCCGTCGCTCGAGCGATAGATGTTGGTCGCCTGGGCGTCGCCGTCCGGGGCGCCCGCGAAGACACGCTGGGAATTGGTCGGGTCCACCAGGATGTCGCTGAAGTATTCGTTGCGGGCGGCCTCGGCGACGACCGTCCAGGTGACGCCGGCGTCGACGCTTCTGTAGAGCGCGCCCTGCGACGCGGCGTAGTCGGCACCCGAGGCAAAGACCGTCAGCCCCGGTCCGGCGGCCACGGCGTTGACCTGGAAGAGCGGCGGTCCGAAGGTCTCCCACCCCGAAAGTTGTGCGCTCGCGGTCGAGGCGAGCAGGCCGATCCAAAGCAGAGCGGCGAACGTCGAAGGCAGGCGGATCGAGCGCATTCGCGCCCATTGTACGGGCTCGCGTTACGATGGACGACGATGTCGGCCAGCTTTGGGATCCGGCTGCGGCGGTACTGGGTCGCGGGCATTCTCGTGCTCGCCCCGACGGCGCTCACGCTGTGGGTCGTCTGGCAGCTCTTCCAGTTCTTCGACAACATCCTCGGGGGACAGCTTCGCGCCCGGGGGATCTCCGTCGTCGGCCTCGGCTTCGTGCTGCTCAACGTGCTCCTGCTTCTCCTCGGGTTCATCGCCGCGAACTTTTTCGGCAAGCGGGCGTTCGCGCTCTGGGACCGGCTGATGCACCGCGTTCCGCTGATCAACAAGATCTACGCGACGCTGCGGCAGATCGGCGAACTGCTGCTCGGGCCCTCGCGCGTGGGCTCGTTCGGCCGGGTGGCGATCGTGGAGTTTCCCTCTCCGGGGACCTGGGGCATCGGCTTCGTGACGTCCACGGTGGAGGGTGAGGCGAGCTTGAAGACCGGCAAGAAGCTCTGCAGCCTGTTCGTTCCGAGCGCCGTCAACCCCACGACGGGGTTTCTCCTGGTCGTGCCGGAAGAAAAGGTCACCTACCTCGACATGACGCCGGAGCAGGCGATGAAGATGATCGTGTCGGCCGGCGCCCTGGTGCCGCCGGCGCGCTGACCCTACTTCCCGTCCTTCCGGGCGGTGAGAAGAAGTTGCTCGCTCGCGAGCATGGCGGGGCGGAGCATCCAACCCCGCAGGTTCTCCTCGCCGCGTGCGTGCGCCGGCCCGCTGCGGTGGCGCGAGGTTTCGATCCTGGTCGAGAGCCAGACGAAGGGATAGAGCAGCAGAAGCCACGCGTGCTTCCACTTGAAGAGGGTCACGTCGAGGCGCTCGACCGAGAGGCCCGCCTGATGGAGGAGCGTGTGGAGCAGCGGAAAGTCGATCGGATTGATGTGGTACGCGTAGAGATCGTCGGCAGAAAGATCCCAGCCCGTCCTGCGCCGGATCAGCTTGTGAGTTCCCGTGAACAGGAAATGCCAGCGCGAGTGGAGGCGGGCGACGTTGGGCGTCGAGAGCACGAGATGGCCCCCCGGAGCGAGCACGCGCCCGATCTCCGCGATGACGGGAATCTCGGTGGGCAGGTGCTCGGCCACCTCGCAGAGAATCACGAGATCGAAGGACGCGGCCTCGTACGGCAATGACCGCATGAGGTCGATGTCCGGATCGATCGGGAGCGCTGCGGTTCGGGGCGGCGCGGGGGAATCGGCGAACTTGTAGTCGTCGGCGCGGAAATGCGTTCCGCGCACCGTGCACCCGTCGCCCGCAAGCGCGGCGGCGATCTCGCCGCGGCCGGCCGAGAGATCGAGGACGCGCAGGCGCGGATACCGCGGCAGTCGGCGGGCCGCCCGGAGGACCGCGTTGAGGACGTGGGGTTGGGGCATCGAGGCTAGCCTGTCATCCCGAACGGACCTTTGTCATCCCGAGAGAAGCCTCGTCATCCCGAGTGGAGCCGTGTCATCGCGAGCGGCGCCGTGTCATCCTGAGCGCAGCCGTGTCATCCCGAGCGCAGCGAGGGATCCCTTTCCTAGCCACGGTGCGGTTTCAAAGGGATCCCTCGGGCCCTGCCGGGCCCTCGGGATGACAGAGTGACCTTGGGCCCTCGGGGATGACAGGCCTTCGACCCTCGGGATGACAGGCCTTCGACCCTCGGATGACAGGGTGGCCTTGGACCTTCGGGATGAGGATGGCCTTGGACCCCCGGGATGACAGGACGGCCTTCCACGATCGGGATAACGAGGGGCCCTCGTGGTCCCTCGGGATGGCCGATGCTCACGCCCGGCGGATCTCCGTCTGGCCGTGCATGTAGGGCTGCAGGGCCGCCGGAACCGCCACCGACCCGTCGGGTCGCTGGAAATTCTCGAGGATCGCGACGATCGTCCTGCCGATCGGAAGGCCCGAGCCGTTCAGCGTGTGAACGAACTCCGGCTTGTCGCCCTCGGCGCGCCGGAAGCGGACGGATGCGCGGCGCGCCTGGAAGGCCTCGAAGTTCGAACAGGAAGAGATCTCCTTATACGCATTCATGCCCGGGAGCCAGACCTCGAGGTCGTACGTCTTGGCCGAGGCAAACCCGAGGTCGCCCGTGCAGAGCGAGACGACCCGATATGGGAGCTCGAGGCGGCGCAGGAGCTCCTCGTTGTGGGCCGTCAGCGTCTCCAGCGCGGCCCCCGAGTCCTCGGGGCGGACCAGCATGACGGCCTCGACCTTGTCGAACTGGTGCTGGCGGATCATGCCGCGCGTGTCCCGCCCGGCGGCACCGGCCTCCGACCGGAAACACGGCGTGTATGCGGTGTAGAGCATCGGGAGTACGCCGGGGCCGAGGATCTCGTCGCGGTGCAGGTTCGTGACGGGGACCTCCGCCGTCGGAATGAGGTAGTAGCCCTCGCGCGTCTGGAAGAGGTCGGCCTCGAACTTCGGCAACTGCCCGGTCCCGAAGAGCGACTCGGCGTTGACGAGAAACGGCGGCAGAACCTCGGTGTAGCCCTGCTCGTCGACGTGGACGTCGAGGAAGAACTGGATGAGCGCACGGGAGAGCCGCGCGGCGGCACCCACGAGGACGGTGAATCGCGCGCCGGCGATCTTGACGCCGCGCTCGAAGTCGAGGATGCCGAGCGCGGGGCCGAGGTCCCAGTGCGCCTGCGGGGTGAAGTCGAAGTTGCGCGGCTCGCCCCACGTCCGCTCGACACGGTTCGCCGTCTCGTCCCGGCCGCGCGGCACCGAATCCTGCGGCACGTTGGGGACGCCCTGCTCGACCGCGGCGAGCATGCGGTCGGCTTCCTCGGTGCGCTCCTCGAGCTCGCGAATCTCCTCCTTGAGCGCCTTCATCTCGGCGAGGCCTTCGGGCGACGGCTTGCCCTTGACGGCCGTCAGCTCGTTGCGCCGACGCCGCCTCTCCTCGAGCTTCGTGACCGCCTCGCGGCGCTCGCGCTCGAGCTGCGCATACGTCTCGAGCCCGGCGTTGCGGAATCGCTCGGGCATTTCCGAGATCAGCCGGTCCGCGTTCTCGCGCAGATACTCGCGTGGTAGCATGAAAAGGCGATTTCATATCGCGCACGCCGATCGAGTCAACCGTTTGAGCGGGGCCTCGCACCTTCCCGACGTGGACGCCGTGGTGGTCAACCGCGACGGGGGCGGAGCGCTTTTCCGCGCGCTCGCCTCGCTCCAACGGCAACGAGGCGTCACGCTCTCCGTCGTGGTGGTGGACAATGCGTCCTCGGCCGAAGAGCGGACCCGGATCGCGCGCGAGGCGCCGGCGGCGCGCGTGGTCGCCTTTTCCGAGAACCTCGGCTTTGCGCGGGGGGCCAACGAGGGCATCGCCCGGACCCGGGCCGCCTTCGTGCTGCTCGTCAACAACGACGCCGTGCTCGAACCGGACTACGCGGCGCGCCTGGCGGCCCGGCTGGAGCTCGATCCGCGGCTGGCCGGCGCACAGGGACTGGTGCTCTCCGAGGATGGCCGCCAGATCGATACGGCCGGGCTCGAGTGGAACGCGCGCGGCGAGGCGGTGCCGGTGCTTTCGGGCGCGGACGCCTCGCTTGCGCCCCGCGAGCCCTTCGAGGTCTCGGGAGTCTCCGCGACCGCGACTCTCTACCGGCGTGAGGCTCTGGACGCGGTCGCAGCTCCGGGCGCGGTGTTCGAAGGCTCGTTCTTCGCCTACTACGAGGACGTGGATCTCTCTCTGCGTCTGTCCCGGGCCGGTTGGCGCTTCGTGTGCGACCCGGGCGCCGTTGCGCGGCACGAGGGCTCGCTCACCGGAAGGCGCACCCCCTTCCGGCGCGCATTCTGGACGGCGCGCAACCGCTGGCGGACGCTCTTTCGCAACTTCGCTCCGGGAATGCTCGCGCGGCAGGTTCCGGCGCTTCTGCGCGCCGACCTCGCGCACGCGTGGGACGTCGGGTGGAGGGGCGCCGCGCTCCCGTTGCTCGTGTGGCCACGGCTGCCGCTGCTGGCACTGCGCTCGCGAGGCAAGCAGGGCCTCTTGTCGCGCTGGCCCGGCCGATCGTGACCGTGCGCGGAATCACGGCGATCTTCGTATGCTGGGGCGACACGGCAGACTTTCGCGAGGCGGCGGCTGCTCTGGCCCAGGCCCGCGCGAGGATTCCGCCGGGCGGCGTCGCCGTGTCCCTCGTCGTGGTGGACAACGGTGGAGGCGGCCTGCACCGCGAGGAGGTGGAATCCCTCTGGCCCGGAGCCGTTCTGCTGACGAACCCGTCGAACCTCGGTCTCGGGCCGGCCGTCAATCAGGCCGCGCGCGGCGCGCCGGGCGACGTTCTGCTTCTCCTCAATCCGGACACGCGCGCCGAGGGGGAGCCCTTTTCGCCGATCGCGCGGGTCTTCGAGGGCAACGGCCGGATCGTGGCCATAGCGCCCCGGCTCATCGAGATGGACGGGAAAGGCGCAGCGACGGCAGCCGGGCCGCTCTGGCTGTCACCCCCCGGCCACGAGGACCAGGCGACGTTTCAGCTCCGGCGCCTGCCGACGCTGGGAGCGGACGCGCGTGAGCTGCTGCTTCTCGACCATCTCTGGCCGAACAATCCATGGCGGCGCCGCGCGCGGTACGCGGACGTGGACCGCGCCGAGTCGTTCCCGGTGGAGCAGGCGGCGGCGGCCGCGCTTGCCATTCGCAAGGACGTGTTTCAGCGGCTCGGCGGCTTCGACGAGCGCTACGTCCCGGCCTGGCACGAGGACGTCGACCTCTGCGAGCGGCTCCTGAACGAGGGCACCATCGTGTATCTACCGACTGCGCTCTTCCGACACCGCGGCGGGGACTCCGCCGCCCGCCTCGGTTACGCGCGGTTCCTGCCGATCTTCTATCGCAACGCGCTGCTCTACCGGCACAGCCGCTACGGCACAGCGGCGCGCCTCGTCTACCGGATTCTTCTCGCGAAAGGCATGGCGCTGCGCCTGATGGCCCTGCCGTTTCGCCGCGACGTCCCGCGCTCCCGCGGCGAGGCTGCGCGCGCGTACCTTCGGGTGCTGCGAATGGCTCTCGGTCTTGACCCCGGGAACGCGCAAGCCGCGGCTCAGGGCGCATGACTTCGCCCGACGTCTCCATCATCGTCGTGTCGAAGGACGACGCCGCGGATTTGCCCGTTTCGCTGGAATCGGCAGTCGCTCAGCGGGGCGTCTCGTGCGAGACGCTGCTCGTGGACAACGCGTCTACCGATGGCTCCCGGGAAGCTCCCCGCGCGTTTGCGGGAGCGGTGCGGCTGCTCGCGCTCGAGCAAAACGTGGGCTTTGCGGCGGGGATGAACGCCGGGATCGAGGCCACCTCGGGCCGTTACGTCCTGGCGCTCAATCCGGATTGCCGGCTCGCTCCCGATTTCGCGGCGACGCTCGTGAGGCGCCTCGACGCGCCCGACGCCCGCGACGTCGGCTCGGCCTCGGGGCGCCTGCTGCGAGCCGGGGGCGAGGCGCTCGAGCCGACGGAGCTTCTCGACTCGGCGGGGATCTACTTCACGGCGGCGGGCCGGCACTTCGACCGGGGTGCGGGCGAGCGGGCCGACGGGCTCTACGAGAAGGAGGAGGACGTCTCGGGCGCCTCGGGCGCGGCCGGTTTTTATCGGCGCGCCGCGCTCGAGAGCGCGCGGATCTCGACCGGCTACTTCGATGCGGACTTCTTCCTGTACCGCGAGGATGCCGACCTCGCGTGGAGGCTTCGGCGTCTTGGTTGGCGCTGTCTCTACGTGCCCTCGGCCGTCGCCTTCCATCGTCGCCGCAATCTTCCCGAACGCCGGCGGCAGATGACCGCTCTGGCCAACATGCACTCGGTCAAGAATCGATTTCTCCTGAGGATCAACAACCAGACGGGTGGAGAGTTCGCGAAGACATTCGTGCCCACTCTGGCGCGGGATGCCGTCGTGCTCGGCGCCAGCCTGACCGTCGAGAGGAGCTCGCTGCCGGCATTCGGCTGGCTCTGGCGCAATCGCCGGCGCCTGTGGGCCAAGCGAAGGGAGATCCAGGCGATGGTGAGGGATGGAGCGCAGCGAGGGGCCCCTTTCGAGCCGACCGACTGAAAAAGGGATCCCCCGTCGCTTCGCTCCTCGGAATGACAGGAGGGAATTTTTCCTCTCGTCGAGCGACTAGGCTTCGCCTGTCATCCCGAGCGAAGCGAGGGATCCCTTTCGAGCCGCGCTGCGGCTACCAAAGGGATTCCTCGTCGCTGCGCTCCTCGGAATGACATGGGCTCCGCTGCTCGAAATGACATGGCGCGTCGCTGCCCGGAATGACATGGTGCTCCGCTCCCCGGAATGACATAGGTTTCCGCCCATGCGCATCGGCATTCTCGGCACGCGAGGCATTCCCGCTCGCTACGGCGGCTTCGAGACGCTCGCCGAGGAGCTCTCGGCGCGCCTCGCCTCGCGCGGCCACGACGTCACGGTGTACACGCGCTCGCGCTACGCCGAGGCCGGGCTGACGACGCATCGGGGCGTGAAGATCCGCGTGCTCCCGACCGTGCCCACGAAGTACCTCGACACGGTCGTCCATGGAGTGCTGTCCGGCGTGGATGCGATGTTCGAGCGCTTCGACGCGGTGCTCGTCTGCAATGCGATCAACGCGGCGTTTTCGTTCCTGCCGCGGTTTTCGGGGCGGACGCGCGTGGTGCTCAACGTGGACGGTCTCGAGCGCAATCGGCGCAAGTGGAGCGCCGTGGGAAGGCTCGCCTACCGAATCTCCGAGCGTCTCTCGACGATGCTTCCGGACGCCGTCGTCTCCGACGCGAGGGTCATCGAGGCCTACTACCGGGAAAAGTTCGAGTTCCCCTCGGTCTTCATTCCCTACGGCGGCGACCTTCCGGAGCCCCGGGGACGCGACACGCTCGACCGCCTGGGTCTGACGCCCGAGCGTTACGCTCTCTATGTCTCGCGCCTCGAGCCCGAGAACAATGCCCTGGCGGTCATCCGGGCCTATCGCGACGTGCCGGGGACGACGCCGCTCGTCGTCGTCGGCGATGCACCCTATGCTGCCGCCTACATCGCGCGGCTGCGCGAGGCGGCCGACCCCCGGGTCCTCATGCCTGGAGCGATCTACGGGGAGGGGTACCGACAGCTTCTTGCCAACGCCGCCGTCTACGTGCAGGCGACCGAGGTCGGCGGCACGCATCCGGCCCTCGTCGAGGCGCTTGGGTACGGCCGGGTCGTCTGCTACAACGCTACCCCGGAGAACGAGGAAGTGGCCGCGGGCGCGGCGCTGCCGTTCGACGTCAACCAGCCTGCGTCGCTCACCCGCCTTCTCGGCCAGGTTCTGGACGATCCGGCCTCCCACTCCGTATGGAAAGAACGAGCAAAGGAGCGCACCCGAGAGCGATATCGTTGGGATGATGTGGTCGACCGGTACGAGGCCGTTCTTGAAGCGCCGGGCGCCATCTCATAACATCCCCACGGCCAGCGGGTGTTCTGCCCGCAGGCACCGTCGATGCTGAAGCAAAAGGCCCGCGCGATCGCTCTCGGAGTGCTCGTGGCGGATCTCGCACTGACGGCGGTGTCGCTGCCGATCGCGTGGTTCCTGCGGCAGGACTTCCTGCACACTTCCTTCGCTGGCCTGTTCCCGCTGCCGCTCGCTCCGCTGGATCAATACCTGCTCCTGCTGTTCTTCATCCTGCCGATCTGGGGGCTTCTGCTCTCGGGGGCCGGCTTCTACCGCAGCCACCGGACGCTGCCTCTCGGCGAAGAGATCTGGTCGGCCGGAAAGGTGGCCTTCGGCGGAACGACGATCCTCGTTCTGTTGATCTTCGGCCTGCGCCTCGACTTCGTGAGCCGCTGGCTGCTCGTGCTCTTCGGTGTCGTGAACTTCGTGTTTCTCGCCAGCGAGAAGGTCGCTCTCCGCCTGGCCTCGCGCTGGGTGCGTTCGCGCGGCTTCAACTTCCGCACGGCGCTCGTCGTCGGGACGGGGCCCAAGGCGGCGCAGTTTGCGGAGTTCCTGGAGGCCCGGCCGCACTGGGGCTTCCGTGTCATGGGTTATCTCGACGACGACAACGGAGGCGAGATCCGGCTGCGCGGCCGGTGGCCGTGTCTGGGCCGGCTCGCGGACATGGATGCCGTCCTGGTACGGGAAGTCGTGGACGAGGTGATCTTCGTGATCGAGCGCGGCAAGCTCGGCGAGTACGAAGAGGCGCTGCTGGTCGCGGAGCGGCACGGCGTGCGCGCGCACGTTTCCCTCGACATCTTCCCGCACGTGCTCGCCCGGCCCGTTCTCGAGGAACTCGATGGGATTCCCCTCCTGTCGTTCACGACGACGCCGTCGAATCCCGCGCAGCTCGCGATCAAGCGGGTGGTGGATCTGGCGCTTTCGCTCGTCCTCTTCCTGGTGACTCTGCCGATCCAGCTCGCGGCGGCCCTCGCGATCCTGGTCACGTCGGGCGGACCGGTGCTCTTTCGCCAGGTGCGCTGCGGTTTGAACGGCCGGGTCTTCACGCTGATGAAGTTCCGCACCATGGAACCGGGCGCGGAGGAGCGGCTGCCGGAGCTTTCCCACCTCAACGAGATGGATGGGCCCGTGTTCAAGCTCAAGCGCGACCCGCGCTCGACCCCGGTGGGCCGGCTGCTTCGCCGGCTGTCGATCGACGAGCTGCCGCAGCTCTGGAACGTGATCGTGGGCGACATGAGCCTCGTCGGTCCACGACCGCCGCTACCGGACGAGGTGTCGCGCTACGAATCGTGGCAGCGCCGCCGGCTCTCGATGAAACCCGGGCTGACCTGCCTGTGGCAGGTCTCGGGTAGAAGCGAGCTCGATTTCGACCGGTGGATGGAGCTCGACCTCAAGTACATCGACACCTGGTCGCCGCTGCTCGACCTGAAGATCCTGCTGAAGACCGTGCCCGCTGTGTTGTCGGGGCGAGGGGCGCGATAAGGCAGCCTTCGTTGTCCCGAGCCGAGTCACGGAGCGGCCGCAAAAGGGATCCCTCGTCGCTTCGCTCCTCGGGATGACAGGAGGGTCTGCAGCGAAGCAGCTCAGCTCCTCGGGATGACAGGAGTGAAGTCTGCGTCTCGTCGAGCGGGCCCGCTTCCCATGTCATCCCGAGCGCAGCGAGGGATCCCTTTCGAGTCAGACAGCGGCTGAGAAAAGGATCCCGTCGCTTCGCCTCGGGACAGGAGGAGAGCTACCGGTTTCCGCCGCCCTCGTCGCTGCCCCCGGCCTCGGATGCCTTGTACATGTACTTGATCGAGGCCTTCGGGACGAGCAGATTGGGGCCCTTCTCCCGGTTCACCTTCAGGCAGGCCTTGTCGTACCACTCGATCCAGCCGTGGATCTCTTCTCCGTCGGTCAGAACGACGACCATCGGCGTCTTGGCCGCCATCTGCTTGAGGTAGTAGTAGCTCTCCGCATTCGTCTGCTCGGGCGGGACCTGCTTGCGCTGAGCGAAGGAGCGCGTGGGGTAGCGGTCCGCGAGCTCGGAGAGGTTCGGGCGGATCAGTTTGCGGTTGGCGGGAGCTTCTTCATCGCCCCGGAAGGCGCCGCCGGAGGTGTTTCGATTGACCACGGCTGTCTCTCTTTGTCCCGGTAAAGGGTGGGACTTGTTGACAGCTCAAACAGGCAGTTCGGCCGGAATATTCTGCGGCTTTTTCGGGGCTGCCGATGCCCGCTCGCCGCCCTCGTCCTCGTAGGCCAGGCAGCACATCAGGCGGCCGCACATGCCCGATATCTTCGAGGGATTGAGCGAGAGATTCTGGTTCTTCGCCATTTTGATGGTTACAGGGTGGAACGACTTGAGGAACGTCGAGCAGCACAGCGTCAGGCCACATGGCCCGATCCCGCCGCGTATCTTGGTTTCGTCGCGGGGGCCGACCTGGCGCATCTCGATACGCACGGGATGCTTGAGGGCAAGGTCCGCGACGAGCCGCCGGTAGTCGATCCTGGCCTCGGAAGTGTAATAAACCGTGACCTTTCGGCCGTCGAAGCTCTCCTCTGCACGGACGAGCTTCATGGTGAGCCGCTTCTCGGCGGCCAGGCCCCGTGTATCGTCGAGAAAGCTCATCTCCCGTGCCACTTTGGCCCTGTAGCTCGCCAGATCTGCGTCCGTGGCGACACGAACGAGCCGGCGCGAGTCCCGGAGCTGGCACTGCTTCAGGATCATCGGCCGCAGGTTCGTGATCTCGGCGAACTCCATGCCGGAATCGCCCTCGACGATCACCCGCTGCTTGCGGGCGACCTCCGTGCCCATGGTGTCGCACAGGACGCTGCGGCCGTCCTCGTGTTCGTTCAGGCGGATCCCGACGTACTGACCGGGGTTGTACGAGTTCCCGATCCCGCAGCCGCCTCCGCTTCCGCAACCACCCATGGAAGTCCCCCAAAAACTTCAAGTTACCATGATCCCGGGCCGCGGGCAGGCGCCCGCCAGCCCCTGTCCATCCGGGCAGAGGGGTAGGGAACCCTGTCCATCTTGACAGGGGCCGAGAGCACGGATACGGTATGGGTGTTCCCTCGTGTGGAGGATTTCGCGCGGGGGGCGTTGGAGGAGACGCGGGTCCCTTCGATCCGCGTGAGTGGAGGCGGCCTTCCGGGCCGCCCTTTTTCTTGGCCGCGTGCCCCCCGGCTAGCCTTGCGCGGCGAGCAGGGCGACGAGGCGTTCCAGCAGTTCCTCGGGCTTTCCCGTCCCGAGCGATCCGACTCCGGGGATCGAGCCCGCCGACGCTGAGGCGAACAAGGGTGGAGCGCCCGGGTCCTCCTCCTGAATCAGGGCGGCAGCGGCCGCGTCGCCGGTCAGCAGCAGGACGGCATCGATCCGGCGATTGCGCGCGAGCTTGTCGAGCACGTCCTCCGGGTCGCGGGCTCCGAGGATCTCGACCGAAGGATGCCGGGCACCGAGTGCCACGAGATTATCCGGCGTGCCTGCGAGAACGAGGATCGTGAACATGGCGACGGAGCTTGCCTCTCCGCTCCAGACTATCGCGGCGACTCCGGCCGGAATCCGGTTGATTTTCGGGGGCGGTTCGGGGATTCTGGCCCGATAATCGAGCCGACAACATGAGCTTTTCGATCGAAGCCGTTCACGGCCGCGAGATTCTCGACTCCCGCGGCAATCCCACCGTCGAGGTGGACGTGCTCCTTTCGGGCGGCACCTCGGGACGCGCGGGTGTGCCGTCGGGAGCGTCGACCGGTGTGCGGGAGGCCCTTGAGCTGCGCGACGGCGACAGGAAACGCTATGCCGGCAAGGGCGTTCTCAAGGCGGTCGGCCACGTCAACGGCGAGATCGCCGAGGAGCTCGCCGGCGCCGATGCGCGCGACCAGGCGCTCATCGATCGGATCCTGATCGAGCTCGACGGAACCGCGAACAAGGGGCGCCTCGGCGCCAACGCGATTCTCGGCGTGTCCATGGCCGTGGCGCGGGCCGCGGCGGAGGCCTCGGGGCTTCCGCTCTATCGGTATCTCGGCGGCGCCGGCGCGACGACGCTGCCCGTGCCGCTCATGAACGTGATCAACGGCGGAGCGCACGCCGACAATCCGCTCGACCCTCAGGAGTTCATGGTCTGTCCGGTCGGATTCCACTCGTTCGCCGAAGGGCTGCGCGCGGGGGTCGAGGTCTTCCACGCGCTCAAAGGGATCCTGAAGAGGAAGGGCCTTTCGACGGGCGTGGGCGACGAAGGAGGATTTGCGCCGGACCTCGCCTCGTCGAAGGAAGCGATCGAGCTGCTGCTCTCGGCGATCGAGAGCGCGGGATACAAACCCGGCAAGGACCTCGTGCTTGCGCTCGATCCCGCCGCGTCCGAGTTCTACGAGGGCGGCAAGTACCACCTGAAGGGCGAGAAGAAAACGCTCTCGACCGACGGGATGATCCGGTACTGGGCGGACCTCGTGGCTGCGTACCCGATCGTCTCGATCGAGGATGGCCTGGCCGAGGGCGATTGGGAAGGCTGGAAGGCACTCACGAAGGAGCTCGGCGGCAAGATTCTTCTCGTCGGCGACGACGTGTTCGTCACCAACCCGGAGATCCTGGCGCGCGGTATTCGCGAGCGCGTCGCCAATGCGCTGCTCGTCAAGCTCAACCAGATCGGGACGGTGACCGAGACGCTCGAAGCGGTGCGGATGGCGCAGGTGGCGGGCTACCGGACGGTCGTGTCCCACCGCTCCGGCGAGACGTCCGATGACACGATCGCGGACCTCGCCGTCGCCGTCAATTCCGGGCTCATCAAGACCGGGTCGGCATGCCGCGGCGAGCGCCTGGCCAAGTACAACCGCCTCCTCGCGATCGAGGAAGAGCTCGAAAGTGCCGGGTCGTTTGCCGGCCGCTCCGCGTTCTCGCGATGAAGGAAAATGTAGAACCTCCCCGCGGACCGCGCCCTCTGATCGCGTTTTTCGTGTCGCTCGCGATCTCGTCCGTGCTCATGGGGGTTCTCCTCCTCTCGGACCGGCGCGTTCTCGAATTGCGCCGAGCTCGCAACGAGGTCCGGATGCTCGATCGCCAGATCGGCGAGCGCCGTGCGGCAAACGAGAACCTCCGGGCCGCGATCGAGGCCGCCCAGAAGCACGAGTTTCCGGCCGAACAGGTCGCGCGCGAGGAGCTTCACCTCGTCGGTCCGGACGACGTCGTGCTTCTCTATCCGGCCGGCAGTCTCACGAAGCCGGGCGCGACCCCGATTCCCGGAGCGGCGGTCCCGGCCCCGTCCGGCCCTCCTCCGCGCCCGCGGTAGCACTCTCCGGCGCCGCTCCTCCGCGTCGCTTGACCTGAGACCCTCTCTCCGATAACGTGCGCCCCTCTGCCGCGGGGTGGAGCAGCCTGGTAGCTCGTTGGGCTCATAACCCAAAGGTCGTAGGTTCAAATCCTACCCCCGCAACCAAGTTCGTTAAACGCCGGGAGGCAACTCCCGGCGTTTCTGTTTCTGAGTAGCCACAGGAGGGGGCAGGATTAACTCCTCGGTCTCCTCGTCGAAACGGTGCGGCGCCCTCGTTAGCGAACACCCTCGCCCGACGGCACCACCTTGATTCCGAGCAGTTCCTCGCCGCCCGCGTTCTCGAACGCCATCGCCATCTTGCGGCGGCGTGACTCGGCGCGCGTCAAGATCTTCGCGAACCCCGGCGTGGAGCGGAGGGCTTCGAACCAGGGATCCAAGCATAGCGTCGGGAAATAGACGAAGCCATCGTCGAGGACACGCGCTAGCAGCTCGAGCACCCGCTCCCGCTCGCCGAACCGTGCCAGAAAGCGCGCCACGTAGAACCGCCCCTCGGGGTCGACATAATCGGCAGCGACCCGCTCGATGGCTTCGCGGAATTCGTCGAGCCGCCCCTCTAGCAGGGCGCGAAGCGAAACGATGAATGCCCGCGCGATCCCGGGCGCTCCTGAATCTTCACGCTCGCGAAGCAGCTTCACGGCATCTCGATCGCGCCCTTCCCCCGCCAGCAACTGCGCGTCGAGCAGCCAGGTTCCGACGCCGATCTCCGCTCGGGTCTTGGCGTAGTCCCGCTGCTGAAAGTAGGTGTGCCCGACGCTCGTCGGAATCTGCGGGTCGAGCCTTCTCGCCTGCTCGTGTGCCGCGACCGACGCCTCCAGCAATCCGCAGAAGCGGCATGACTTGACCAGCGCAGCGTAGGTCTCCGCGGAGGCGGCATGGATCTGCGCGCGCAGGAGGAGTCGCTCCATCGCCTCCGACGCGCGGCCAAGATCGCTCAAGAGCTCGCTGTAGATGCTGTGGGCGGCCGGCAAATCCGGGTTGAGCTCGAGCGCCCGAGTGAGGCAGGACTCGGCACGCACCAGGTTCTCGGCGGGATGCTCGATGGCCTTCCCAATCAGCCAGTGGCAGCGCCCGAGTTGCGCCCACGCGGGCGCGTATCGCGGGTCAGTCTCGAGGCAGCGCAGGTAGAGGTCTCGCGCGACCTTGAGCTCCTCCCATGCCCGGAGCCCTCGATGGCTGCGTTTCACTGACTTATCAGCAACAGCGGGATGAAATGACCCAATCGAAACAAATTTTAGAGTCCATCATTGACGGCAAAATAGCCAGTTTCGCCTATCCTTACGGCCGGTATAATACCGATTCGATTGTAGCGGCAAAAGAAGCTGATTATCAACTGGCCTGTACTGTTCATCCAGGCTGGTTCGGCACTGAAAAGAACCCATTACTGGTTAGACGCATCACAATCTTTGCAAATGACTCCGTAAGTACCCTGGCACGTAAACTGATATTTGCCGACAATGACGTATCCTGGAAAAAAATGGCAAGCTATTATTACAAACGTATTAACGATAAACTGATTGGCAATTCTTAAACTGGAAAATATCATAAAGCAACATCCAATTATCTTGATTGCTATGCCTTGTTACTTCGAATACTGCAATCGCTTATTTTAGCCTGCAAAATGAAGGGCTAGCAGCCAATCGATGTAATCCTTAATATGCCGCCAGATTATGAAAACTCAAATAAAATTGATACTTTTCTAAGAGGCTACTCCCTAGAAGCCTGCCTAACTTGTCTGCTAACTAATTGATATTTAGTGCTCTAATTGTTTTATATTTTAAAAAAATATAAAACCAATGCGTTGCATAACACGCCAGACACACTCCTAGCCTTGCATGGCTTGTGTTTATTTCAACGAGATTGTTTCTGCCCGATTTATTATTTCAATAGAAACTTTATCTTCTTGAGCCAGCCAACCGATGCCACGCTGGATATTTTTTTCATCTATTTTAGTTTCCCGGGTCAACTTAGCTATGCTGGTCGGTCCATTTTTATCCAAATATTTCCAGATTTCACCCGCTGTATTACCTACTATGTCTAACATGTTATTATCGCCTTAGAGTCATTAATGAATTAAATCGCATTTTATATCATACTAAGCTTCTTCAGCAATTTTATCCAATTCAAAAGCTGCATGTAATGCCCTTACCGCAAGCTCCAGGTATTTTTCATCAACAACGACAGAGATTTTTATTTCTGATGTTGAAATCATGCGAATATTAATACCTTCGGTCGCCAATGTTTTAAACATGGTGCTAGCAATACCAGCATGGGAACGCATTCCTACGCCGACTATTGAAACCTTTACAATATTATCATCACCCGTTACTTTTCTTGCACCCAGTTCAACACAAGTTTGATCCAGTAGGGTTTTTGCACGTTGATAATCATTACGATGCACGGTAAAAGTAAAATCAGTAGTGGCATCGTCAGCAATATTCTGGACTATCATATCCACTTCGATATTGGCATCGGCGATAGGGCCCAGTATTTTAAAGGCGACGCCGGGTAAATCAGGCACGCCGGTAATCGTTAATTTTGCCTCATCCCGGTTAAAAGCGATGCCAGATATTAAAGCGCTTTCCATTTGTGATTCCTCGTAGGTAATGAGTGTGCCACACCCTTCTTTAAATGATGATAATACGCGTAACGCAACGTTATATTTGCCGGCAAATTCTACCGATCTGATTTGCAAAACTTTTGAACCTAAACTGGCCATTTCCAGCATTTCTTCAAAGGTAATGTGATCGAGTCTACGGGCTTTTGGCTCAACTCTGGGGTCTGTCGTGTAAACGCCGTCGACATCAGTATAAATGTGGCACTCATCGGCTTTTAATGCAGCGGCTAAAGCAACGGCGGTGGTATCTGATCCGCCACGACCCAATGTCGTGATATTGCCACCCTCATCAACGCCCTGAAAACCGGCGACAACCACCACTTTTCCGGCATTAAGATCGGCACGCATCTTGGCGTCTTCAATCTCGCGAATCCGCGCCTTGGTGTGACTACTGTCAGTAAGAATCTTTACCTGCCCGCCTGTATAGGAACTAGCATCGCAACCCAGATTATGCAACGCCATGCACAACAAAGAAATGGTAACCTGCTCACCGGTAGACAGCAAAACATCCATTTCCCGATCGGTCGGTTGCGTCTGCATTTCTTTCGCCAGCGCCACGAGCCGATTAGTTTCGCCACTCATCGCCGACACCACCACGACAATCTGATCACCCGAATCATGGGATTTTTTAACTTTTTCAGCGACCGATTTAATACGTTCGACAGAACCTACCGATGTACCGCCAAACTTATATACATATAATGCCATTCAATAAACCTTTAATTACGCGCCCAGTTGCGCTTGTATCCAGGCAGGAACTTTAGCCAACGCTGCCGCCAATCCAGCCGGATTATTCCCTCCCGCCTGCGCCAAATCCGGTTTACCACCACCTTTGCCGCCCACTTGAGTGGCAACAAAGTTGACCAGATCACCGGCCTTTATCCGGCCCATAACATCTTTGGACACACCGGCGATTAAACTGACTTTGTCGCCTTCCACAACAGCCAAAACGATGGCGCAACTGCCCAGTTTGTTTTTCAGTTGGTCTGCCATATCACGCAGGGATTTGGGATCCACATCATTGAGTTTAACCGCCAATACTTTCACGCCCGCCACATTAACCGCCTGGGCGCTGAGTTCATCACCCGCTGAACTGGCCAGTTTTGAGTTTAAACGTTCCAGTTGTTTTTCCAGTGACCGGGTTTTTTCCAGCAATTGTTCGACTTTTTCAGCAGCTTTTTCAGGTGGGCTTTTTAAAAGTCCGGCAATACTGTTCAATGCTTTATCACGGCTGGCTATCCAGTCGATACAGCCGCTGCCTGTGACTGCTTCAATACGTCTAACGCCCGCAGCAACACCGGTTTCACTGATTATTTTGAAACAGCCGATGTCCCCTGCCCTCTCGACGTGCGTACCGCCGCAAAGCTCGGTTGAAAATTCACCGATTTTTAAAACCCTGACTTCAGCGCCGTATTTTTCCCCAAACAACGCCATTGCACCGGCTTGTACGGCAGGTCTTTGGCCATGACTTGTGCAGTAACGGGATTATTTAAACGAATCTGCTCATTAACCAGCCGCTCAAGGGTGTCAATTTGATCAGCGGTAACCGGCTCAAAATGTGAAAAGTCAAAACGCAAACGCTCGGCATTAACCAGCGAGCCTTTTTGGGTAACATGGTCACCTAAAGTTTGTCTTAAGGCGGCATGTAATAAATGCGTAGCTGAATGATTAAGCTCTGTTGCTTTTCTGTCTGCCGCACTTACCCGTGCATCGCACAACTGACCTTTGCTCAATGTGCCCGAAAGCAACTTACCTTTATGTAAAAACAGGTTGCCGCCCTGCTTTTGGGTATCCGTCACTTCAAACACAGCTCCCGCCGCTACAATTTGCCCGCAATCGCCAACTTGACCGCCGGACTCGGCATAGAAAGGGGTTTTATCCAACACCACCAGGCCTTCTTCACCGGCTTGCAAACTGGTCTACCGGCTGACCTTGGCTGTAAAGTGCAACGATATGCACCTCATCGTCCAGGCGATCGTAACCGGTAAATTCAGTCTGACTATCCAGTTTGATGTCCTGATTATAATCCGCGCCAAAACTACTGGCCGAGCGTGCTCTATCGCGTTGTGCCGACATGGCTGTTTCAAAACCGGCATGATCGACCGTCAGATTATTTTCACGCGCAAAATCAGCCGTTAAATCAACGGGGAAACCGTAAGTATCATAAAGCTGAAATACCGTCTCGCCGGGAATGACAGAGCCTTGCATTTTGGCGACACAGGCTTCCAGAATCTTCATGCCCTGCCCCAGCGTTTCTGCAAAACGTTCTTCTTCTTTTTTTAAGACCCGTTCAACTTGTGCTTGTGCCGCTTTAAGTTCAGGAAAAGCCTCGCCCATTTCTTCGACCAGTGGCGCAACCAGTTTATAGAAGAAAACTTCATGGATACCCAAACGATAGCCATGCCGAATGGCGCGGCGAATAATCCGGCGCAAGACATAGCCCCTGCCCTCATTGGATGGCATGACACCATCCACGATCAAAAAGGCGCAAGAACGAATATGATCGGCAATCACGCGTAATGAACTTTGGGTTAAATCAGTCGTACCGGCAAGTCTAGCTGCGGCTGTTAACAGATATTGAAATAAATCAATCTCATAATTGCTATGTACGCCTTGCAATACCGCACTAATCCGCTCCAACCCCATACCGGTATCAACAGACGGTTTGGGCAACGGCGTTAAGGTGCCATCTGCGGCGCGGTCATACTGCATGAACACCAGATTCCAGACTTCAATATATCGATCACCCTCTTCTTCTGGCGTACCCGGAGGACCGCCGGGAATATCTGCGCCGTGATCGTAGAATATTTCCGTACAAGGTCCACAAGGACCGGTATCGCCCATAGACCAAAAATTATCTTTCGCGCCGATTTTTGAAAATCGAGTTGGCGAAATGCCGACATCATGTAGCCAGATAGCTTCCGCTTCCTCATCTTCCTCAAAAACCGTGACCCATAATTTCTCTGGCGGAATTTCCAACTCTTTGGTTAAAAAATCCCACGCAAAATGAATCGCATCTTGTTTGAAATAGTCGCCAAAGCTAAAATTCCCCAGCATTTCAAAAAAAGTATGATGCCTTGCGGTGTAGCCTACATTTTCCAGATCATTATGTTTACCGCCAGCCCGTACACAACGCTGACTGGTCGCTGCTTTATTAAAAGCACGCTGTTCCCGGCCTAAGAACACATCTTTGAACTGTACCATCCCGGCATTGGTGAATAATAATGTCGGATCATTAACCGGAACCAGTGAGCTTGAAGGCTCTATGGAATGCCCACGCTGATGAAAGAATTCCAAGAAGGCGGTGCGCAACTGGGCGCTAGTCATTTTTTTCATGGTATAAGTGATTTTAAAAGGGTGCGTGAAACGCACCTTACAATTAATATTTAGATGATCAAACAAAGCACTAATCATAGTGCCAGAAAAACCGCGCTGCAT
>CAWERV010000009.1:0-182988 GCA_963811425.1 uncultured Acidobacteriota bacterium | reverse complement strand
CGCGCGGCGTCCCATCAGGAACGCCGCCACGATGGCGGCCACCGCCGCCGCGACGGCCGCAAGGCGTGCGATTGGGAGCGGGCGATGCGCGGGCATGGAAGCGGCCGTTCCGGAGGTCTGCGTCAGGGACTCGAGCTCGAAGGCGAGGTCGTGCGCGGAGTGGAGGCGCCGCTCCGGGGTTTTCTCGAGGCAGTGCCGGATGACTCGCTCGAGCGCCGGCGAGACGTTCTGATTCGTGACGGAAAGCTCGGGCGGGTCCTCCTTGAGGATCGCCGACATCGTGTCCGCCGCCGAGTCGCCGCGGAACGCGCGGTTGCCCGAGAGCATTTCGTAGAGGATCGCCCCGAAGGCGAAGATGTCGGATCGGTGGTCGGCCGGCTTGCCGCGCACCTGCTCGGGCGACATGTAGCCGAGCGTTCCCATGACGACGCCGGGCTCCGTGCCGGGAGTCGCCGTGGGCAGGTTCGTCTGGCTGCCGACGCCTGTCGGCTCGGTCAGCTTGGCGAGGCCGAAGTCGAGGATCTTGACGTTGCCGTCGGCCGTGACGAAGAGGTTCTCGGGCTTCAGGTCCCGGTGGACGATGCCCTTCTCGTGAGCGGCCGCCAGTCCGTGCGCAATCGCGATCGCGTACTCGACGGCGCGGCGGGGCGGCAGCTTGCCGCTCGCGAGCGCGGCGCGCAGCGTCTCGCCTTCGAGCAACTCCTGGACGACGTAGGGCGCCCCGTCCGCGCCGGCGCCGATGTCGTAGACGGCGGTGACGTTCGGGTGATTCAGCACACCCGCGGCTTTTGCCTCGTGCTCGAAGCGCCGCAGCCGATCCGGGTCCGCCGAGAACGACGCGGGCAGCACCTTGATCGCGACGTCGCGATTGAGCCGCGGGTCCCGCGCCCGGTAAACCTCTCCCATTCCGCCGGCGCCGATCGCCGACAGGATCTCGTACGGGCCGAGTTTCGTTCCGGCGGCGAGCGTCATGCGGTTCCGCTCATCGAGCGGCCTTCGGCAGGTAGGTCACGCCCGGCAGGCCCTTGAGATCGCGGTCCCCGGTCACGAGCTCGGCGCCCTCGGCCTGCGCGGTCGCGTAGACGATGGCGTCCGCCATCGCGAGACGACGCTCCAGGCTCAGGTCGGCGGCGGCGAGCGAAAGCGACTCCGAGAGAGGAACGATTCGCGTCTTCTGGATCTGCGCGGCCGCCAGGAGGGCCTCCTCCTCCGTGCGCTCGCGCTTGATGAGCTTGTAGACCTCGTAGAGAACGATCGTCGGAGTCACGAGATCCGAGGGCTTCTCCAGGTAGCGGCCGTACCGCCGCGCGTTCGGGCCTTCGGTGAAGTACTCGATCCAGCCCGACGAATCGACGACGATCACGAGCGGTCCTTCTTCTCTCGCAGGGCCGAGGTCGCCATGCCCTTGAGGTAGCCCCGCATCCGACCAACCGGCTGGTCCGGAACCATGGTGATGACGCCCCCTTTGGCGATGATCTGAACGACCTGGCCGGACTGGAGCCCGATGTCCTTCCGGATTGCCTTCGGGATGACGACCTGGAATTTCGGAGAAATGACTGCGTGTGCCATAAAGCCTCCCCGGTAGTTTATCCTACGATTTGTCGATCGATCAACATAACGTAGGTCGAGAGGATCTCGTCAGGGCCGAAACGGGTGCCCGAGGAAAGGCTCATGGTCCTCCGAGGCTGGGCCGGATTCTATCGCCGGGTCAGGCGGCGGCTTCGGTGTTCCTGCGTCGGCGCTCGGCCAGCGCGTAGAGGACGAACCCGGCGGCAAGGAAGCCGAACGAGCCGACGAAGACCTGCACGAAGAACGAGGTCTTGTCCGCGGTGTCGGCCGGCGGAATGAGGGCGAGCACGATGGCCACGACCGTCGTGACGAAGCCGAGGCCGTTCCAGAAGAGGCTACCGGCGCTGCCGCCCGGGTACCGGGACGGCGCCCGGCTGCTTCGCGATTTCGGCGCGCAGCTTGATCGCGGAGGCGAACATGTACATGTAAGGCATGAAGTAGACGATGAGCGTGGCGTTGACGAGCTTGAGATACGCCTCCTTGACCGTCGCGCCCTGCGTCGCCGCGACGATGAAGATCGCAGAGAAGGCGGCCTGGAAGACCATGGCGAACCAGGGCGTCTTCCACTTGGGATGCGTCTTCGCGAAGATTGGCGGCAGGTACCGGTCGAGGCCGCCGACGAACAGAAGGCGCGCCGTCGCGATCAGCCACGCCCCGATGCCGCCGAGGCCCGCGAGCGTCATCAGCAGCGCCATCGGCGCGCCGAGCCACGGCAGTCCATGCGCGGCGCCCGCCTTCGTGATGGCCTGGTTGACGCCCGAGAGGATCGAGACCTCGCTCTTCGGAAGCGCCCAGAGAATCGACACCGTGCCGAGCAGGTAGCAGGCGGCGATCGAGAGCCCCGAGATCGAGATCGCCCGCGGGAACGTCTTGCGCGGCTCGACGACCTCGCCCGCCATCGTGGGCGCGAGCTCGAGTCCCGCGTACCCGAAACAGAGGTTGGCGAAGAAGAGGACGGTCGGCAGCGCCGCGAAGTCCGGGATGAGCGACGAAACGGGCATCGGCGTCGCCGAGCCGGAGCTGAAGAGCGCGATCAGTCCGATCGCGAGCAGCGCGAGCGAAGGCAGCCACTGGGCGAGGCCCCCGATGTTCTGCACCCACTTGCCGGTCTTCATGCCGACGATGTTCAAGCCGAGCGCGATCGCGAGCAGCGCCAGCGACGCGCCCGCGGCGTAGGTCGCGCTCTGCTCGAGCGCGGCGAAGCGCGTGCCGAAAATATAGAGCGCGAAGACGACGGTCGAGAGCGTCAGCGTCGGGAAGTACGTGATGTTCGACGACCAGTAGAGCCAGCCGGCGAGAAAACCCTGCCGCTGGCCGAATGCCTTCGACGTCCAGACGTACAGTCCGCCCTCCTCCGGGATCGCCGAGGAGAGCGCCGTGACCGCGAACCCCTGCGGGATGAAGAACACGATCGCCGCGAGCACCCAGAGAAAGAGCGAGGATGGGCCGTTGGCGGCCGCGAGCGCGATCCAGCGCATGCCGACGATCGCGGCGACGTTGAAGAGGACGATGTCCTTCGTCTTGAGCGCGCGTTCTAGCGCCATGCGGTGGGCTTCCTTTCGTGCGTCACCGGGCCGGCGCGGCCTCGGTGCGCTGCCAGATGTCGGCATTGTCGGTCGAGCGGACGACGTAGCAGGTCGTCGAGGTCCGCGCGCAGGCGAGGCTCTGGAAGCTGCCGTTCGACGGGCGCGGGACCACCAGGCGCTTGTCTCCATTCGTCAGATCCATGACGAACAGCCCGTCAATCTCTGCATAAAGGAGATAGCGGTTGCCCATGACCGCCCCGCGGCGAACGCGGGAGGGCGATTCCGTGTTGGGCACCGTCTTCACGACGGCGCCCGGTCCGGGGGCATAGACGGCGACAGCCTGGCCGGTGAGATCGCTGAGCCGCACGAGGGAACCCACGAGAGTGCTCCCGTCGGCGGTCCACGCCAACGGATAGAAGAACGTCTCCGGCGTCGGGGCGGGAATGGGCTCGACCCGGGCGAGCGCGCCCTTGTCGTCGAGCCGGAGGATCGAGCTGTTGTGGCCGCTGTTGACGGCGATGGCATGGCCGTCGGGAGACCAGTGCGCCTCGATGATCAAGTCCGTGGCCTTGGACAGCGGCTTCATGCCGCTCCCGTCGCGCTCGATCGTCCAGATCTGGTAGCGGCCGTCGCGATCCGAATGGAAGGCGATGCGTTTGCCGTCGGGCGAGAAGTTCGGCGCGCGGTCCCGGGGCACGTCATCCGTGAGCTGGCGCAGGTTCCTGCCGTCGCTCTCGAGCAGGAAGAGGTCGTCCTGCGCCCCGCCGCGCGAGTCGAAGGCGAGGAACTTGCCGTCCGCCGAGACGTCGAAATCCGCCATTTCCTGGGAGCTCTCGAGGACCGGCTCGGGCTTTCCCGTGAGCGCGCCGTTCGCGTCGAAGGCGAGGCGATCGATCGAAAAGGTGTTCTCGCGGACGACGTACGCCGCGTAGCGCCCGTCCCGCGAGAACGAGAGGCCGCCCACCTCGCGCGCGGGCAGCATCTCCGGCGTGGCCTCGCCGAGCGTGTGCCCGGTGGCCTCGTCGATCGGGGCGCGCCAGAGGTTCATCGTGCCGCTGCGGTTGGACAGGAAGTAGAGAGTCCGGCCGTCCGGCCCCCAGACCGGGTTGAAGTCGACGGCGGCATCCTGCGTCACCGGCACCGGCTTTTCGCCGGCGCCGAGGCCCTTGTAGGGCATCGTCCAGATGTCGCGCTGGCTGCCGCCGGGCGGCAGCGCCCAGAACGCCACGCGCAGTCCGTGCGGCGAAACGTTCGGCTGGATGGCGTCGAAGGTCCCGGAGAGCTTGCGTGTCTTGCCGCTCGCGAGCTCGACCGCCCAGATCTCGCTCGTTCCCGTCCGGCCGTAGGGGCCGGCGACGAGCTCGGTGGAGTACAGGATCTCCTTTCCATCGGGAGACCACGCCGGATTGCTTCCGACGTTGACGAGCCGGCGCGAGTTCTCTCCCGTGGCGCCCATGACGAAGAGGCCTCCCTGGCCGCACTGGGCGCCGTAGGCGATGAGGGTGCCGTCGGGAGAGAACGCCGGCGAGTAGCTCTCGCGATCGCAGTCGGGCGTCAGGTCGATGGGATTGCGGCCTCCCGCGCGCTGGATCCAGATGTCCGGCTTCTTGCCGGAGCGGTGGACGAAGGCGAGCGTCTGGCCGTCGGGCGAGAGCGAAGGGGAGTTCTCGGCCCCGGGCATGTTGGTCAACCGGCGATACGTCGCGCTCGATCCGGCCGCCGCCGCGGCTCCCGTCCGGCCGCGCAGGAGAAAGTAGGCGAAGCCTGCGCCGGCGAGGAGGCCCGCCGCAACCAGGAGCGCCGGCACGAGCGGCACGCGCCCTCGCGACGGAATGACCGCCGCCTGGCCTGTGGTCCCCGAGAGGGCCTCGATGTCGAACGCGAGATCGTGCGCCGAGTGGAACCTCTGCTCGGGATTCTTCTCGAGGCAGTGGCGCACGATCCGCTCGATCCCGGGCGAGATGTTCTGGTTGGTGACGGAGAGATCCGCCGGCTCCTCCTTGAGGATCGCGGCCATCGTTTCGCCGGCGGAGTCGGCGTGGAACGCGCGCTTGCCCGAGAGCATCTCGTAGAAGATCGCGCCGAACGAGAAGATGTCCGAGCGCGCGTCGGCGGGCTTGCCCTTGATCTGCTCGGGCGACATGTAGCCGATCGTGCCCATGACCATGCCGGGCTCGGTCCCGGCCGCGGTCGGCAGGTTGGTTTGCGGGCCCGAGCCCTCGCCCACCTGCGTGAGCTTGGCGAGGCCGAAGTCGAGGATCTTGACGCGTCCCTCGTTCGTGACGAAGAGGTTCTCGGGCTTCAGGTCCCGGTGGACGATGCCCTTGTCGTGCGCGGCGGAGAGGCCGTGCGCGATCTGCAGCGCGTAGTCGATGACCTTGCGCTGCGGCAGCTTCCCGCTCGCGAGCGCCAGGCGCAGCGTCTCGCCCTCGAGCAGCTCCTGGACGACGTACGGCGCGCCGTCATGCGAGCCGATGTCGTACACGGCCGTGATGTTCGGGTGGTTGAGGACGCCCGCGGCCTTCGCCTCCTGCTCGAATCGCCGCAGCCGATCCGCGTCCTGCGAGAAGGACGGCGGCAGCACCTTGATCGCGACCTCGCGCCCGAGGCGTGGATCCTTCGCGCGGTAGACCTCGCCCATCCCGCCGGCCCCGATCTGGCCGAGGATCTCGTACGGTCCGAGCCTCGATCCTGTCGCGACCGTCACTTCAGGCCCTCGATGAGGTAGAGGTCGGACATGGCCGCGCTGGAATAGCCGTAGGCGTACCACTTCCCGTCGGGCGTCATCAGGACCACGTCGATGCCGATGAGGCCGGCGAGCTCGGGCGGGGCGAGGGTCTTCCAGGGCTCCCGGCGGCCCGTCGCGACCTCGATGCGCACGACACGCGCGGGAATGCTCCCCGTCTCGACGGCGAAGAGATACTTGCCATCCGCGCTCCAGCGGATCAGGTCGATGTCTTTCGTTCCGGGCACCGTGCGCGGCTCGCCGCCGGAAACGGGCAGGAGGAAAGCGTCCTCGGTCCACTCCCCGTACGCGGCGACCCAGAGCCCATCCGGAGAGACGGAGTTGCCGCCCAGGCCGTAGGCCTTCGACGAGATCGCACGCGGCTTACCGGCGGGGATGTCCTGAACGTACAGCCTGGGCTTCTTGCCGGGCTCTGTCGCGGATACGAGCAGGTGTTTACCGTCCGGGAAGAAAGCGACCATCCTCACGAACTCGAAGGCGCCGAGGTCGATGGAAATCGACGCGCCCGTTCCGGTCGGCTGCAGGACGACGGTCTTCGGGGAATCGGACCCCAGGAGGACCCACTTTCCGTCGGAAGAGAGCTCGGAAGCGAGTCCCGGGCCGAGGTTGACGGCGGGCGAGCCATCGGTCTTGCGGAGATAGTGCGCGCCGCCACCGCCCGCGGCATCCCCGATCTCGTTGAAGAGGAGCAGGCGGCCATCGTCGGACAGGCCGACCGGCCTCGAGCCGTCGAACCACGAGAGATCGCGCTCGCGCGTCTCGCCCGGAAAGAGCCCGAGAACTCCCGGCCGGCTGCCGTACCGCTCGACGAGACACCGGCCGTCCCGGGCGATGTCGTGGAGGATCAATCCGACGGGGGTGCTCGCGAGGGTGCGCTGGCGACCCGAGAGATCGACGGCCTTGAGAAGGAACTCGCCGTGCTCTCCTCGGTCGTCGAACCAGACTTCCTCCCCCGATGGAGACCAGGCGAGACCCTGTCCCCGGATTCCCCCCGCCACCAGCGTCTTGCTCTTTCCGGCCAGATCGATGGTCACGAGGGCTCGGGCCATCGGCTGCTCTCTGGGCCAGGGCCAGTCGGTCCCCTTTCGGCGAGGCGCGCAGGGCCCGGAGGCTGCGCTCCGCGCTGAAGAGAACCTTGCCGAGTGGAAGCTCCAGCCGGGTTCGGCCCTCGAGGAAACGGACGACGGCAAGCTGCTTGCCGTCGGGCATCCAGTCCGCCCAGTCCACGAACTCGGCGATGGACCGCGGGCGCGCCGCCGCCCAGAGGCACCGTGGCGAGAGTGCCGACGCCCGCCGGTCCGCCGAGAAACCTCTCGCGCAGCGAGATCGCGAGCTCGCCCGAGTGAGAGATCGACAGGAGGTTTGCGTTCTTTACGCCGACCGGCGTGGACTCCGGCCCTTCGGGGCGAGTCGTGTAGATCTCGAGCGGCTGCCCCTCGAAGGAGGCGCTGTAGACGACGCTGCGGCCGTCCGGCGCAAAACGCGCCGTCCCGAGGTTGCCCCGACGAAACGTCAGCCGCCGGTAGGTCGGCGTCGAGGGCTTCGCGGGGCGCCAGAGCGAAGTGCCCCGCGACGGCCCCCACGGCGAGCGCGGCGGCGGCGAGGCCGGCGAGCCAGGGCCTGCCGATGCGCGGGGCCGGCCTGCCCGTAGTCGCCGCCATGGCTCCGGCGCTCGTGGCCGACGTCCCCGACAGCGCTTCGAGATCGAAGGCGAGATCGTGGGCCGAGTGAAAGCGCTGCTCGGGATTCTTCTCGAGGCAGTGGCGCACGATGCGCTCGAGGCCCGGAGAGATGTTCTGGTTCGTGACGGAGAGGTCCGGCGGATCCTCCTTGAGGATCGCCGACATCGTGTCCGCGGCCGAGTCGCCGTGGAAGGCGCGCTTGCCCGACAGCATCTCGTAGAGGATCGCGCCGAAGGAAAAGATGTCGCTGCGCGCGTCGGCGCGGCCGGCCGCGCACCTGCTCGGGCGACATGTAGCCGAGCGTGCCCATGACGACGCCGGGCTCGGTGCCGGCCGTGGCCGTCGGGAGGTTGGTGGCCTGCGAGCCCTCCTCCTGGTGCGTCAGCTTGGCCAGCCCGAAGTCGAGGATCTTGACGCGGCCGTCCCGGGTGACGAAGAGGTTCTCGGGCTTCAGGTCCCGGTGAACGATCCCCTTCTCGTGCGCCGCGGCGAGGCCGTGCGAGATCTGGACCGCGTACTCGATCGTCTTGCGCTGCGCGAGCTTGCCGCCCGCGAGCGCCGAGCGCAGCGTCTCGCCCTCGAGCAGCTCCTGGACGACGTACGGCGCGCCGTCGTGGGTGCCGATGTCGTAGACGGCGGTGATGTTGGGGTGGTTGAGGACGCCGGCGGCCCTGGCTTCCTGCTCGAAGCGGCGCAGGCGGTCCGCGTCCTGCGAGAACGAGGCGGGCAGCACCTTGATCGCGACCTCGCGCCCGAGGCGCGGGTCCTTCGCGCGGTAGACCTCGCCCATCCCCCCGGCGCCGATCTGGCCGAGGATCTCGTAAGGTCCAAGACGGGAACCGGCCGCGAGCGCCACGTTGGCGCAAAGCCTATACCGGCGCGCCGACCGCCTCATTGCAACAGATGATGCAGCGAGCCTTTCAGGCCCGTTGGGATTGGCCCATGCTGGTACCTTCTTGACGCTTCGCGCGGCGCTCTGGTACTTTGCGGCAACAAATGTTGTTTGACGTCGAAGACGGGAGAGCCCGCGGGCAACGGCGCCGCGCTCCGATCGGACGGTCCGATTGAGCCCTCCCTACGCGGCGCCGCTGACGAGCGCGCCCCTCCGGATCGAGGCGATCGAGCTCCGGCTTCTCCGCCTGGACCTCGTCGAGCCCTTCGAGACGAGCTTCGGCCGGGTGCGGTCGCGCCTGATCGTTCTCGTGAAGATGGAGGCGGAGGGTCTCGAGGGGTGGGGAGAGATCGTCGCCGGCGAGGAACCCTTATATAGCTACGAAACAGTCGGGACGGCCCTGCACGTCGTGCGCGACTACTTCGCGCCCGCGGTCCTGCAGGCGCCGCTCTCGGGCCTGTCCGAGCTCGCGGATCGGCTCGCGCCCTTCCGGGGCCACCCGATGGCCGCGCCGGCCTGGAGCTCTCCTCGTCACCTGATCGCACATTATCATCTTTACTTTCACTATATAATTTCTTCAACCATAATTCTTCTTCTTAATAATAATAAATACTATCTATTCCTATATACATTTTTATCAACGGAACCGGCCGCGAGCGCCACGTTGGCGCAAAGCCTATACCGGCGCGCCGACCGCCTCATTGCAACACATGATGCAGCGAGCCTTTCGGGCCCGTTGGGATTGGCCCATGGCTGGTGCCTTCTTGACGCTTCGCGCGGCGCTCTGGTACTTTGCGGCAACAAATGTTGTTCGACGTCGAAGACGGGAGAGCCCGCGGGCAACGGCGCCGCGCTCCGATCGGACGGTCCGATTGAGCCCTCCGTACGCGGCGCCGCTGACGAGCGCGCCCCTCCGGATCGAGGCGATCGAGCTCCGGCTTCTTCGCCTGGATCTCGTCGAGCCCTTCGAGACGAGCTTCGGCCGGGTGCGGTCGCGCCTGATCGTTCTCGTGAAGATGGAGGCGGAGGGTCTCGAGGGGTGGGGAGAGATCGTCGCCGGCGAGGAACCCCTCTACAGCTACGAAACGGTCGGGACGGCCCTGCACGTCGTGCGCGACTACTTCGCGCCCGCGGTCCTGCAGGCGCCGCTCTCGGGCCTGTCCGAGCTCGCGGATCGGCTCGCGCCCTTCCGGGGCCACCCGATGGCCCGCGCCGGCCTGGAGCTCTCCTACGTCGACCTGATCGCGAGGGCGAGGGGTGAATCCATCGCGAGCCTTCTCGGAGGCGTCCAGCCCCGGGTGCAGGCCGGCGTGAGCCTCGGGATCCAGGCCGAGATTTCCGGGCTGCTCGAACGCATCGAGAAGTTCGTTCGTCTCGGCTATCGGAGGATCAAGCTGAAGATCAAGCCGGGATGGGACGTCGAGGTCGTCCGGGAGGTGCGGCGTCACCATCCCGACATCCTGCTGTCCGTGGATGCCAACGCGGCCTACACCCTGGCGGATCGGGCGCACCTGAAACAGCTCGACGCCTTCGACCTCCTGATGATCGAGCAGCCGCTCGAGCACGACGACCTCCTGGATCACGCCGAGCTGCGCCGGGGATTGACGACTCCCATCTGCCTCGACGAGAGCATCGGCTCGGCCCGCGCGGCGCGGCAGGCCCTGGATCGCGGATGTTGCGACATCGTCAACCTGAAGGTGGGCCGGGTCGGCGGCTACTCGCAGGCCCTCGCGATCCACGACCTGTGCCGGTCGCGCGGCGTGCCGGTGTGGTGCGGCGGCATGCTGGAGTCGGGGATCGGGCGCGCGCACAACATCGCGCTGGCGAGCCTGCCGGGCTTCACGCTGCCGGGCGACATCTCGGCCAGCCGCCGCTACTTCGCCCGCGACATCATCGCGCCGGAGGTGGAGGTGAGCGCGGACGGGACCGTGGAGGTGCCGCGCGGGGTCGGCCTGGGGTTCGAGATCGATCGGGACTACGTGGCCGCAAAGACCGAGACCGTCGAGCGATTCACGCTGCGAGAGGAAGACGGTTTCGGTGTCGTGAGATTCTACCCGGGCCCCGGGAGCGGGCGACCGCGCCTGCCGGGGTCTTGGTGGAGGGACCCGCATGTCGACACGCACCTCGATCGAACAGCGACTGGCCGAGGCGCAATCGCGCCTGAACCCGCGCCGTCGCCGCATCATCCAGGCCGCGCTCGAGAACCCCGACGAGACCTTCTTCCTTTCCTCGCGCGCGCTCGCGCGCCGGTACCGCGTCGATCCCGCCACGATCGTGCGGACGATCCAGGCGCTCGGCTATCGCCAGTACGCCGACTTCCTGAAGGACCTGCGGGAGCACTTCATCCAGCGAATGACGCCGTACCGGATCCTGGAGGCGACGGCCCGGGAGAAGCGCAGCGTGGCCGACCACGTGCGGCACAGCCTCGAGAGGGACCTCCACAATCTCGACGCGGTCCGCTCGGGCCTGGACCCCCTGCGGGCCGTGGACCTCGCGCGCCGCATCCATCGGGCCCGTTCCGTCCTGGTCGTCGGCGTGGACCTCGCGGCCTCGCTCGCGTGGTTCTTTTCCTACGGGCTCGAGGCGCTGGGCTTCCAGGCGGAGGCGCCGGTCGGCAGCGCCGGCAACCTGCAGCACAAGGTGCGAACGCTCGACAAGCGCGACCTGGTCGTCGCGATCAGCTTCGGGCGGTGTCTCCGGGTGACGATCGACGCGGCCAACGAGGCGAAGGCCCGCGGGGTCTCGACCTTCGGCATCACGGACAGCGACACGACGCCGATCGCCCGCTGCTGCGACGCATATCTGCTGGCCCCGATTTCCGCGTCGACCTTCACGGGCTCGTACGCCGCGCCGATGGCCGTCCTGAACGCGGTCCTCGTGGCGTGCGCGCAGCTGAAGCCGAAGCGGTCCCTCGCCCTCCTGCGACAGACCGAGAAGGAGTACCTCTCCGGGTCCCGCTGGTACGCCCAGGCGCCCGCCGACGAGGCCGCCCCCACGGAGAAGGGAACGCGGAAGCGGTGAGATGAAGCCGCGGGACTGGCTGTCGCGCTTCGAAGGGCGCAGAGAGCGGCTCGCGGCGGACCTCGCGTCCCTCGTCGGCCTGGAGAGCCCGTCGGAGGATGCCGCGTGTGTTTCCTCCCTGGCCCTCTGGATCCGCGATCGCCTGCGCGAACGGGGTGTCGCGGCCGAGACTCGCCCGTGCCCGGGACGCGGCGACGCCCTGGTCGCCGGTGCGGGAAGCGGCGCGGGCGGCGTCCTGATCCTCGGGCACCTCGACACGGTCTGGGCCCGGAATACGCTCGACGAGTTCCCGTACCGGGTCGAAGGCGACCGGGCTTCGGGGCCGGGCGTCTTCGACATGAAGGCGGGCATCGCCGTCGCCATGGACGCCATGGCGGAGCTCGCGAAGGAGCGGGCCGGAGAGGCGACGCTGCTCCTCGTCCCGGACGAGGAGATCGGCAGCGGCGCTTCCCGGGCGCTCACGCTCGAGCTGGCGGGCCGCCATCGCAGCGTCCTCGTCGTCGAGCCGTCGCTCGACGGCGCCGCCAAGATCGCGCGCAAGGGCCATGGGCTCCTCCGGCTCCGATTTCGCGGCCGCGCCGCGCACGCGGGTCTCGACCCCGACCGCGGGGCGTCGGCGCTGGCGGAGCTCGCGCGCTGCGTGCTGTTCCTGGAGTCCCTGGCCGACCGGTCCCGGGAGACCACGGTGGCCGCGACGGTGGCGAAGAGCGGCGACAAGACCAACGTGATTCCGGAATACGGGGAACTGTCCGTCGACGTCCGCGTGTGGTCGGTCGAGGAGGCGCAGCGCGTCGAGCGGGCGGTTCGCGGCTACCGGCCCGCGGATTCCCGGGTGGTCGTCGAGATCGAGGGCGGCGTCGACCGCCCGCCGCTCGAGTCGACGGCGGATTCCCTGGCGCTCTACGAGCGGGCGCGCGCGGTCGCCGCGGAGCTCGGCTTCGAGCTCGGGGCCGCGCGGGTGGGAGGAGCCTCGGACGGCAACTTCACGGCCGCGGCCGGAATCCCGACGCTCGACGGGCTCGGTCCGATGGGCGGCAATGCCCACGCGCGCGGAGAGTTCGTGTCGCTCGCGGATCTGCCCCGGCGGGCGGCGCTGCTCGCGGCGCTGGCGGCGGGCGCGTGAGCCGCCTGGTCGTTCGCGAGCTCTCCGGGCTCTCGGAGTTCGCCGCGGCGCAGACCGTCGCGCGGCAGGTCTGGGGCTTCGAAGACCGGCAGTTGCCGTCGACCTTCGACCTGCAGGTGGTCGGCCACGTGGGAGGAATGACCGCGGGCGCCTTTCCTCGGAGGCAAGCTCGTGGGCTTCGTCCACGGACTGGCGCGGACCAATCTCGGAAAGCCCTGCCATCACTCCCACCTGCTGGCGGTGCGGCCGAAGTTCCGGGGCCGCGGCGTCTCCGTCCGCCTCAAGTTCTTTCAGCGAGCCTGGTGCCTCGCGCGGGGGATCCGGCGCGTCACGTGGACCTACGACCCGCTGCTCGTGCGCAACGCGCGCTTGAACCTCGTGCGTCTGCGGGCGCGCGCCACGCACGTTCCTGCCGAACGTGTACGGCGAGCTCGGGAGGCCTCTATGGCGGGCTGCCGACCGATCGGTTCGAGGTGCACTGGGATCTCGATCGGCCCGAGGTCGAACGGGCCGCGCGGGGAATCGCGCCCGAGCCCCGCGATGCCGAGGAGCTCCCGCGGGCCAGCCCGCGCCATCTGCCGGCCGCGCGGCGGGTCGCGATGGAGATTCCGGCGGGAGGCCCCGCGCTCTATGCGGCCGACCCGGCCGCGGCCCGCCGCGCGCGCGCGACGTTGCGCCGCACCGCGGAGGCGCTCTTCGACCGCGGTTACGAGGCCGTCGGCCTGGTGGCGCGCCGGGAGACCGCCCTGTACGTCTTCGAGCGCTGAGCCCCGCGCCGTCCCGACCGGGCGGCCATGCAATACATGATGCGCAGACCCCTCGCGACAGTGCGCATCCGGGCTGGCATGAATGCGGCGTTTATTAGCTTCCGTCAGCGTATTGACAGCTGGCAACGAATGATGCATTCTCCGCCCATTATTGGGTGGCGCCCCGGCGGCGGCAGCGAGGCCGCCCGGGCGGGGGAGGAGATCTCATGATTCGATTCTCGTCGAGAACCTGGGCCGCGGCGGCAGCCGCGTTACTGCTGGCGTCGGCGGCGCTGGCGCAGACGGTCGGTGGCACGGTGTACGGCAGCGTGTCGGACGAGTCGGGCCGGCCGCTCTCGGGCGCCACGGTCGCGGCGAAGAACGTCGCGACGAGCCAGACGCGGTCGGTGACGCACCGACGCGGCGGGTCTCTTTCGGATGGTCGAGCTGCCGGTCGGAAGCTACGAGGTGACCGTGACCGCCGGAGGTTTCGCGACGGAGGTGCGGTCGGGCATCAACCTCCAGATCGGCCAGCGGGCCGCGCTCGACTTCCGGCTGAAGGTCGCGAAGGTCGCCGAGACGGTGACCGTCGCAGGCCGAGGCGCCCATCATCGACACGAGCAAGAGCGCGATCGGGGCGAACATCACGACCCGCCAGATCGACGAGCTGCCGCTCTCGGAGCGCAACTTCCAGAACCTCATCCTCCTGACGCCCGGGATCACGACCAACTCCACGGGGGAGGGGTCGACCATCTCGGCCGCGGGAAGCAACGGGGCCAGCAACACGTACCTGATCGACGGCATGAGCAACGACGAGGGCATCCGCGGCGGAACACGCGGCGACTACTCGCCCGACGCGATCGGCGAGTTCGAGGTCCTCTCGAGCCAGTACGACGCCCAGTACGGTCAGGCCTCGGGGGCGATCATCAACGTGCTCACCCGCTCGGGAGCCAACGACCTCCACGCGCGGCTCTCCGGCTACTACCGTCCCAATGCCCTGGCGGCGAGCGATGCCTTTGCCCAGACGAATCCCGAGACCCACGAGAAGGAGCAGACGACCTTCAACCAGTGGATCGCCAGCGCCTTCCTGGGCGGGCCGATCGCGAAGGACAAGCTCTTCTACTTCGCCTCCTTCGAGCAGACCTGGCGCGACGCGACCGCCGTCGTGGCCGTGAGCCCGGCCACCCTCGCGGCGCTCGGCCTGCCGGTCGAGACGGCCGTCCCGCAGGATCTGCGTGAGCCGCGCGCCGTGCTCAAGCTCGACTTTCACCCCACCGACAGCCAGACGCTGACGTTCCGCTTCCGCGTGGACAACCCGAAGACCACGAACTCCGACGTCGGCCTGGACGCCGGGGGCGGGGCCATCGTGACCTCGCAGGCCGGCTCCACGCTCGACACCCAGAACTACGACTATGGGCTCCAGCACTCCTGGATCATCTCGCCGATGGCGTTGAACGAGGCTCGCTTCCAGTATTCCGACCAGTCCAACGACTTCATCCCGAATTGCCCGGGCTGCGCGGGGATTCAGCGGCCTTCGCTGTTCTCGGGCAAGCTCCCCAACCAGCCTCAGACCGCAAAGGAAAAGCGGTACGAGTTCCTGGATTCGGTGAGTCTCACGCTCGGCAGCGAACGGGGAACACTCGATCAAGGCCGGCGTGGACTACAACCACATCGACGTCGACGCGTACGTGCCGCAGTACTTCGACGGCTTCTTTCAGTTCATCAGCAACGATCCCTACAACCCGGACGACCCGCTCACGCACCCCCTGGTCTACGTCCAGGGCTCCGGCAATCCCTACGTCAAACTCTCGAACAACATCGTCGCCCTGTTCGTCCAGGACCAGTGGCAGGTTCTTCGGAACCTGACGCTGAACGTGGGACTGCGCTGGGACTACGAGGACCAGATCTACACCAAGCACGACTGGCAGAACTTCGGTCCTCGCATCCACTTCGCCTGGGATCCGACCTGTCAGGGAAAGACCTCGATTCGAGGCGGGTTCGGCATCTACTACGACCAGGTCATGATGAACGCGCCGCTCATCGCCTCCGCTCTTCGAGCCGGGTCGGTTCAACATCCAGGCGACCCTCGTTCCCGGCTACCCGGATCCCAGCTCGGGTGGCTCGGCCTACCCGCTGCCGCCGAACGTCTCGGTGCTCAACGGCAACAACACGACCCCGTACAAGAACGTCGGGAGCCTCGGCGTCCAGCAGGAGCTGGCGCCCGACCTCGCCGCGAGCCTCGACCTGGTCTACGCGCGCGGCTATCACCTCCTCTACCTTCGCAACGCCAACCAGCCCATCCTCGTCGACGGCGTGCCCACGTTGCCCGATCCGAACGTCGGTGTCGCCTACGACCCCACGACGGGGGGCAAGTCCAAGTACTACGCGGCGCAGGTCGGGATTCAGAAGCGCTTCGGCCAGAACCTCGGAGTTCAGCTCGCCTACACGCTGGCTTCCTCGAAGGACAACACCGACGGCCACCAGTACTTCATCAGCGACGCCTACAGCCCCGACAAGGACTACGGCCCGAGCTCGAACGACATCCGCAACACGCTGAACGTCGGCGCCGACTGGAAGGGCCCCTTCGGCCTCATGCTGGGCGGGACCGTGAACTTCATGTCGGCGCCGCCCTACAACGTCATTTCGGGCGTGAACCCCTTCAGCCCCAACGACCGGCCGCCGGGGGTCGAGCGCAATTCGAAGCGTGGCGAGGACCTCTGGACGGTCAACCTCCGGGTGGCCGAGCAGATCCCGATCGGTGGGATGAACCTGCAGCTGATCGTCGAGGCGTTCAACCTGTTCAACCACGTCAACCCGACGGGCTACGTCGGCAACCTCACGGCTCCGAACTTCGCGCAGCCGACGCGGACCGCAGCCGGGGCGTTCGGGCCGCGCCAGATCCAGTTCGGCCTGAGGCTGGATCTGTAGACTTCACGGAACGCGCTCGTCCGCGGGCGAGCGGGAGGTAGGAATCGATGAGAAAGCGTTCTGAAGGGATTCGCGCGCGCGCCGGCAGAGCGGCGCTCGCGGCCGTCCTCGCCCTGCTGGCACCCGGGTTCGCGGGTGCCGCGCCGCCCTCGCCCGCGCCGGCGTCCAGCGCGCCGCCGCCGGCCGCCGCGAGCTCGTCCACCCCGGCGATGACGGCCGGGGACGTCGAGGCATTCCTCGACGGCCTCGTCCCCGCCCAGCTCGGGCCCGCCGACATCGCGGGGGCCGTCGTCGTCGTCGTCAAGGACGGCAAGATCCTCTTCGGCAAGGGCTACGGTTTCGCCGACGTCGAGAAGCGCGTCCCCGTCGACTGGAAGACGACGCTCTTCCGGCCCGGCTCGATCTCGAAGCTCTTCACCTGGACCGCGGTCATGCAGCTGGTCGAGCAGGGCAAGCTCGACCTCGACAAGGACGTCAACACGTACATCGACTTCAAGGTGCCCGAGGCGTTCGGCAAGCCGATCACGCTGCGCGACATCATGACGCATACCCCGGGCTACGAGGACTACGCCAAGGACCTGATCGTCGGCGACCCGAAGATGCTCGTGCCGCTGGGCGATCACTTGAAGACGCACCAGCCGCAGCGCATCTTCCCGCCGGGTTCGACGCCCGCCTACTCCAACTACGCGACCGCCGTGGCCGGCTACATCGTCGAGCGCGTCTCCGGCAAGCCCTTCGCGAACTACGTCGAGGAGTTCATCCTCGGACCCCTCGGCATGAAGCAGGCGAGCTTCCAGCAGCCGCTGCCGGCGGCGCTCGAGCCCGACATGTCGAAGGGTTACAAGATCGCCTCGGAGAAGGCGAAGCCGTTCGAGATCGTCGTCCCGGCGCCGGCCGGCGCGCTGTCGGCGTCCGCCGACGCGATGGCGCGCTTCATGCTCGCGCACCTGCAGGACGGGAGCTACGAAGGCGCGCGGATCCTGTCGCCGGAGACGGCGAAGCTCATGCACGCGCGCCAGCGCGGCAAGTCCGACCAGACCGACGGGATGGCGCTCGGCTTCTACGAGGAGTCGCGCAACGGGCACCGGATCATCGGACACGGCGGCGACACCAACTGGTTCCACAGCGATCTGCACCTGATTCCCGACGCGAACGTCGGATTCTTCGTTTCCTACAACAGCGGCGGCAACGGCAAAGGGAGCGGACGCACGCTCCTGTGGGAGCAATTCCTCGACCGCTACTTCCCCTGGACTCCGCCCGCCGCTCCGCGCGTCGCCGACGCGAAAGAACAGGCACGGAAAGTCGCGGGCAACTACCTGGTGAGCCGCCGCTCGGACAGCAAGTTCCTCCGGCTGCTCTACCTGCTCGAGCAGACCAAGGTGTATCCGTCACCGACCGACGAGGGCGCGGTCGAGATCTCGGCGCTGACCGGCTACAACGGGAAGCCGAAATCGTTCGAGCCGATCGGCAACGGCGTCTTCCGCGTCGTGCACGGCCAGGAGAAGGTCGTCTTTCAGAAGGATCCGCTCGGGCGCGAGGAGCTGGTGACCGAGTATCCGTTCTTCGACTTCTTCCGGCCGCCGGCGTACCTCGACGCGAAGCTGATCCTCCCGGTGGCGATCGTCAGCCTCTGCTTCGTCGTGCTCGCGCTGATCCTCTGGCCCGTGGGCGGGCTCGTTCGCCGGCACTACGGCCGGCGGCTCGATCTGCCGCCCGGGGAGCGGCGGCTTCGCCTCTGGACTCGCCTGGCGTGCCTGGCTCAGGTGACGATGATCGCCGGGTACGGGATCCTCATCGTCAAGGGCCTCGAGGACCTGAACCTGCTGACCCCGAAGAGCGATCCCTGGCTGCACCTGTTCCAGGGCCTCGCGGTGCTGACGCTCATCGGAACCCTGGTGGCGCTCGTCAACGCCGTCCGCGCGTGGGGCAGCCGCGTCCGCGGGATCTGGAGCAAACTCGGCGAGACGCTGATCGCGCTGGCCTGCCTCGGCATGAGCTGGCTGATCCTGGCAGGCAACCTGCTCCACATCGGGCCCACGTACTGATGCGGCGGCTCGGCGCGCGGGCCGCCGTCCTCGCCGCCGTTCTCTTCGCGGCCGTGGCGCTGCGCGCCGGGGAAGCGCCGTTCGACGTCGTGATCCGCGGCGGCACGGTCTACGACGGCACGGGAAGCCCGGGCCGCGTGGCCGACGTCGGGATCCGCGGCGACAAGGTCGCGGCGGTCGGCGATCTCTCGAAGGCCGCTGCCGCGCGCGTCGTCGACGCGAAGGGCATGGCCGTCGCTCCCGGCTTCGTCAACATGCTCTCGTGGTCGACCGAGTCCCTGATCGTCGACGGGCGTTCCCAGAGCGAGCTGCGCCAGGGCATCACGACGCAGATCTTCGGGGAAGGCTTTTCGATGGGGCCGCTGAACGAGCGCCTCCGGAAGTTCCTCGAGTCCCAGCAGACCGACTTTCACTACGAGATGCCCTGGACGACGCTCGCCGAGTACCTGGCATTCCTCGAGAAGCGGGGCATCTCCCAGAACGTGGCCTCGTACATCGGCGCCACGACGCTCCGGGCGTACACCGTCGGCTTCGACAAGCGCGCGCCGACCCCGGAGGAGCTCGACACGATGCGCGAGCTCGTCCGCCGGGAGATGGAGGCCGGGGCCCTCGGCATCGGGTCCGCGCTGATCTATGCCCCCGGCAACTACGCGACGACCGAGGAGCTGATCGAGCTCTGCAAGGTCGCGGCGAAATACCAGGGCAAGTACATCTCGCACATGCGCAGCGAGGCGGACGGACTCCTGGAGGCGGTGGACGAGCTCATCCGGATCAGCCGCGAGGCCGGTCTGCCGGCCGAGATCTACCACCTGAAGGCCGCGGGCGAGGCCAACTGGCCGAAGATGGACAAGGTCATCGCCCGGGTCGAAGAGGCGCGCCGCCAGGGGTTGAAAGATCTCGGCCAACATGTACCTGTACACCGCGGGCGGAACGAGCCTCGACGCGTGCGTGCCGCCCTGGGCGCACGACGGCGGCAACGACGCGATGATCGGCCGCTTGAAGGACCCGGAGGCGCGGGCAAAGATCGCGGGAGAGATGCGCCGGCCGGGCGATGGCTGGGAGAACATCTGCCTCCTGACGGGCTCGCCGTCCCGGGTCCTCGTCGCCGCCGTCGGTCCCGAGGCCATGAAGCCCCTGCAGGGGAAGACCCTCGCCGACATCGCCAAAGAGCGCGGCAAGGACCCGGTGGACGTCGCGATCGATCTGGTCGTCGAGTCGAATGCGACGGTGGGCGCCCTCTTCTTCCTGATGTCCGAGGACAACGTGAAGAAGGAGATCACGCCTGCCCTGGGTGTCGTTCGGCTCGGACGCGGACTCGCAGGCCCCCGAGGGCGTCTTCCTGAAGTCGTCGCCGCACCCGCGCGCGTACGGCAACTTCGCCCGCGTGCTCGGCAAGTACGTGCGCGACGAGAAGCTCCTCTCTCTCGCCGAGGCCGTTCGCAAGCTCTCCGGGCTGCCGGCGTCGAACCTGGGACTCGATCGGCGCGGCCTGCTCCAGCCCGGGATGTTCGCCGACGTCGTCGTGTTCGATCCCGCGACGATCGGGGACCGGGCGACGTACGAGCGGCCGCAGCAGTACTCGGTGGGCGTGCGCGACGTCTTCGTCAACGGCGTCCACGTGCTCCGGGACGGGGAGCCCACGGGCGCCAGAGCCGGCCGCGCGCTCCGCGGTCCGGGCGCCCGCAAGGGCGGCTAGCCTCGGACGCCTATTTCCGGGCGCCGGAGGCGCGCTCGATCTCGTCGGCCGAGTAGGGAAGCCCCGGAGTCAGGATCTCGTAGCCCGTCGGGGTGATGAGAATCATGTCCTCGAGGTAGAAGCCCTGGCCCTCGACCGAGAAGATGGGCTCGAAATCGACGGTCATCCCGGTCTTGAGGGTCTCGGGCATCCATTCGGCCGAGTCGAGGCCGACGCCGTGGATCTCCCACCACACGAGGCCGTCTTTGCCGAGAAGGACCTCGGCGGCCTTCTTGCCGAGCGGCGTCGTGAGCGACGGCTGGCGGCGGCGGACCTCGGCCAGGCAGGCGGCGAAGACGGCGTCGCGCGTGACGCCGTCGCGGAAGGTCGCGAGCCCGGCGCGGTACGCGGCGACGAGCAGCTCCCAGGTCTCGCGCTGTCCGGCGTCGAAGCGGCCGGAGACCGGGGCCGTGCGTCCGACGTCGCCCTTGTAGTGGTCCATGTCGCAGCCGACGTCCACGCGCGCGACCTCGCCCGCCTTCATGACGCGGTTCAGGTGCCGGTAGTCGCCGAGCGATTGAAAGGGAGCGGGGAAGGCGCTGTTCTCGCCCGTCATCACCCACGGCCAGAACGACGGCCCCTCGGCGCCGGCGGCGATGCAGCCCGACACGACCGCGGCCTCGGCCTGGCGCTGCGGGATTCCCGGCGCGAGGGATTTCAGGCCGGCGTCGAGGGCCGCCGCGCTCGACCTGCCGACGCGGCGCAGGACCTCGATCTCGGCCGGGCTCTTCACGAGGCGCATCGAGGAGAGGATCGGGCTCGGCGTCGCGGATGCTTCGCGGGCGTCCAGATCTCGCCGAGGGCGTGGTTCCAGGCGGCCGCGGGATCGTCGAGCGCGATGTCGAGCGGGAAGGCGTGGCCGTCCTTCGCGCCGGGGGCATAGAGAAGGAGTCCCGGCTTCGCCTCCTCGCGCCGCGCGAGAAATGCGGGGAGCTCCTTGCGGTCGACGACGTGGTCGATCGCGAGCCGCTTTGCCGACGCCTCTCCGGGCTCGACGAGGAGGATCTTCAGCATCCCTGCGATGCCGGGCAGCTTCGTCGGAACGAAGAGCCAGGTTTCCTTCGCCGCGCCGTCGATCGCGAGCACCGCGCCGGCCGCGCTCGGAAGGCCGGTGAAGTAGAAGAAGTTCGGGCTCTGCTGGAAGCTGGCGAGGTAATCCTGGTCCGTGTGGAAGCCGAACGCGCGCGAGGGGACGAGGAGGATTCCGTCCGGCATCCGCGCCATCGCGTCCGCGCGGCGCGCGCGGAACTCGGAGACGGGCAGCTCGTTCCCGGCGGCGTAGGGGAGGGACCGCTGAGCGGCCACAAGGGCCGCCCCGACGACACCGATCGCGAAGACCCGCGACCGGCTACTTCGCAATCCCCACTTCCCGGAACAGGAACGCGTAGTCGAACGCTGTCTCCTTCAAGCGGTCGTACCGCCCCGAGGATCCGCCGTGGCCGCCGGCCATGTTGATCTTGAAGAGGAGCGGGTTCTTGTCGGTCTTCAGGGTCCGCAGCTTGGCCACGTACTTGGCGGGCTCCCAGTACATGACCTGCGAGTCGTCGAAGGAGGTCTTGACCAGCATGGCCGGATAGGCCTTCGCCTCGAGGTTGTCGTACGGGCTGTACGACTTCATGTAGGCGTACTGCTCCTTGATCTTCGGGTTGCCCCACTCCTCGAACTCGCCGACCGTCAGGGGAAGCGACTCGTCGAGCATCGAGTTGATGACGTCCACGAAGGGCACGCGTGCGATGACGGCATGGAAGATGTCCGGCCGCATGTTCGTCACGGCGCCCATGAGCAGGCCTCCGGCCGAGCCGCCCTCGATCACGAGGCGCTCCTTCGACGTGTACCGGTCCGCGATCAGCGCCTCGGCCACGGCGATGAAGTCGGTGAAGGTGTTCTTCTTCGACATCATCCGTCCCTGGTCGTGCCACGCCTTGCCGAGGTCCCCGCCGCCGCGGATGTGCCCGACCGCATAGACGACGCCCCGGTCGAGCAGGCTGACGCGGTTGGAGTTGAATTCCGCCTCCGACGGCGCGCCGTAGGAGCCGTAGGCCGTCAGGAGCATCGGGGCCTTGCCGTCGGCGACGAAGCCCTTGCGGTAGACCAGCGAGATCGGAACGCGCGAGCCGTCGGCGGCCGTGGCGTAGCGGCGCTCGGAGGCGTAGCTCGAAGAATCGTAGCCGCCGAGGACTTCACGCTTCTTCAGGAGCTTGCGCTCCCGAGTGGCCATGTCGAAGTCGTAGACCGAAGGCGGCGTCGTGAACGACTCGTAGTTGAAGCGCAGCTCTTTCGTCGCGAACTCGAAGTTGTTCGAGATGTAGGTCGAGTAGATCGCCTCCGGGAAATCGACGCGGTACGAGCCGCCCGACTTCAAGTCCGTGACGCGCAGCCGCGGCAGTCCGTCCTCGCGTTCGGAGAAGACGCCGTAGTCGGCGAAGACGTTGATGTCCTCGACCATCACGTCGCTGCGGCAGGGGAGCATCTCTTTCCAGTTGCCCTGTCCCGGGTCGGCGACGGGTGCGGTGACGACCCGGAAATTTCGGCAACCCTTGTTCGAGCGGATGTAGAAGAGGTCGCCGCGGTGGTCCACGTCGTACTCGTGGTCCTTCTCGCGGGCACTGATCAGGCGCAGGGCCGCCGTCGGCTGGTCGGCCGCGAGCCAGCGCCACTCGCTCGAGGTGTGTGAGGCGACGCCGACGAAGAGGATGGCCTTGCTGCGCGAGCGGCCGGCGAAGACCCGGAACATCTCGTCCTTCTCCTCATAGAGGAGGACATCGGTCGAAGGGTCGCTGCCGAGCGTGTGGCGGTAGAGCCGGTACGGGCGCTTGGCCGGGTCGGTGACCGTGTAGAAGAGTGTCTTGTTGTCGGCCGCCCAGGCCACCGAGCCCGCGCGCGCGACCTGTTCCGGGAAGAGCTTGCCCGTCGCCAGGTCCTTGATGCGCAGCGTGTAGTCGCGAAATCCCGTGTTGTCGGTCGTGTAGGCGAGCAGGTTCCCGTCGTCGCTGACGTCGCGCACCGCGACCGACATGAACTTCTCGCCCTTCGCGAGGGCGTTGAGGTCGAGGTAGACGTCTTCGGGCGCTTCGAGGCTGGCCTTCTTGCGGCAATGGATCGGGTACTGCTCGCCCTTCTGGGTGCGCGAGTAGTAGAACCAGCCGCCGTCGCGGTAGGGGACCGAGAGATCCGTTTCCTTGATCCGGCCGAGCATCTCGTCGTAGAGCGCCTTCTGGAACGCCTCGGTCGGCTTCATGAACGCTTCCGTGTACGCGTTCTCGGCTTCGAGGAATGCGCGGACTTTCGGGTTGTCCTTCTCGCGCATCCAGAAGTAGTCGTCCTTCAAGGTCTCGTCGTGCAGCGTTTGCATGTGGGGCACCTTTTGCGGAACAGGCGGTGCTGGGTCGCCGGCGAGCGCGACACCCGCCAACCCTGTCGAAAGAATGAAGGCGAAGGTTTTGACCCCGAGCGGATTGCGCGTCATCCCGAGCGAAGCGAGGGATCCCGTGCCGGATCGATGGGGTCGCGTGTCGCGTTCGGGGTCCCTCGTCACTCTGCTCCTCGGGATGACGGCCTGTTCGGTCACGGTGTTTTCCTGGCGAAATCCCCCGCCTTCACGATCGTCATCTTCGTGGGATCCAGGTGCTTGCGCATCGCGGCCACGATCTGCTCGCCCGTCAGCGCCTCGACCTTCTTTTCGAGGGCGGCGTCCCAGGCGAGGGTGCGCTGGATGTAGAGATCGGTCGCGAGCGTGCGCGCGAGCTGCGCATCCTGCGCGCGCGTGACCTGGCGCGACTGGAGCCAGCCGGACTTGGCCTCGGCGATCTCTTTCGCCTCGAACCCGTCCTTCAAGACGCGGGCGACCTCTTCAAGGAACGCGGCCTCGAGCTTCGCCTCGTTCTGCGGCGCGTAGATCGCGTAGGCCGTGAACGCGCCGGCCTTGTCGAGCGGCGAGGCCTGGAACTGCGACCCGACGCCGTAGGAGAGGCCGTCCTTCTGGCGGATGCGGACGGCGAGGCGCGAGTTCAGGAAGCCGCCGCCGAGCATGTAGTTGCCGAGCACGAGGGCCGGATAGTCGGGGTCTTCGTCGCCGAGCGGAAGATTCTGGCCCGCGATGAAGAACGCATTGGCCTTGTCCGGCGTCTCGAGCTCCTTGTTCTCGGCCGCGACGTCCTGGTAGGGCTGGGCCACGCGCTCGAAGCGTGCCGGACTCTTCCAGGAGCCGAAGAGCTCCGCGGCCTGCTTCGCCGCCGCGGCGTCGTCGAAGTCGCCAACGATGGCGAGCTCGCCCGTGGAAGCGCCGTAGAAGTCACCATAGAACTTCCTCGCCTGGTCGAGCGTCGCGGCCTTGTAGCTCGCGATCGATTCGTCGAACGTGTCCACGTAGCGCACGTCGCCCTTCGGGTACGGGTTCATGTGGCGCTGGTAGGTGTTCGGGGCGAGCGCATCGGGCTCGCTGCGCTGCTGCTCGATCTGCGCGAGGTTCTCCTGCTGGAGCTCGTCGAACTCCTTGGCCGGAAACGCCGGCTCGCGGAGGACTTCTGCGGCGAGGGCGAGCACGGCGGGCAGATTCTCACGGATGGTCTCGATCGTCACGTTGGCCTGGGTGGCGCGGCCCGTGACGGTCATGCGGGCCTTCAGCCGGTCGAGCTCGTCCTTGATCTGCTGGCGCGTGTGCTTCGCCGTGCCGCGCATGAGCATGTCGGCCGTGAGATCCGCGACGGTCGACTTGTCGAAGAGGCGCTTCTCGTCGCCGAAGCGCACCGTCAGCGTCGCGACGACCGTGCCGCCGCGCGTCTTCTTCGAGAGGAGCGCGATTTTGAGGCCGTTGGGCAGCTCCGAACGCTTCGTGCGCGCCTCGATGTTGGCCGGCGACGGGTCGAAGGCTTCGCCGGCCGCCATGGCCGCGTTGCCCTTGTAGTCCTGGAGGACGGCCGCCGCGGCCACGGGCGCCGGGATCTCGGAACGGTCCGGCCTGGCCGTCGGGATGAAGACGCCAAGGGTCCGGTTGGAGGGCTTCAAGTACGCGGCCGCGGCCTTCTGCACGTCTTCCGTCGTGGCGGTGCGGATTCGGTCCCGGTTCAGAAAGAAGAGCCGCCAGTCGCCCTGGCCGATGTACTCGGAGAGGTTCAGGCCCACGCGGTCGGCGCTGTTCAACATCAGGTCGATGTTCTTCAGGAGCGTCGCCCGGGCGCGCTCGACCTCTTCCTTCGTGATCGGCGCGGAGCCGCCCGCGGCGTCGAGCGTCCGGACGAAGGCCGTCTTCGTTTCCTCGACGTCCTGTTCCTGGCGGACCTCCGCGTTGAAGATCACGAAGCCGGGATCGTGGAGCTCCATGAAGTAGCCGCCCACGGACGTGGCCTTCTTCGTCTCGACGAGCGCCTTGTACAGGCGGCCCGAGGGCGTGTCCGTGAGGACCTGCTCGAGCAGGTTGACCGCGCCCGACGACGGATCCGTTCCGGAGGGGACGTGGTACGCCGCCGCGATCGCCTGCACGTCGCCCACGCGCTGGAGCGTGACGCTGCGCTCGCCGTCCTGCGTCGGATCGAGCGTGTAGAAAACCGGAAGGGGACGCGTCGGCTTCGGGATCTTTCCGAAGATCGAGTTGACGAGGGCAAGGGTCTTCGCCTCGTCGAACTTGCCGGCGACGAGAAGCACCGCATTGTCCGGCTGGTAGAAGGTCCGGTAGAAGTTCTGGAGCCGGTCGATCGGAACGTTTTCGAGGTCGGCCTTTGCGCCGATCGTGGACTTGCCGTAGTTGTGCCAGAGGAACGCCGTCGAGAGGACCCGCTCTTCGAGGATCGAAGCCGGATCGTTCTCACCCATCTCGAACTCGTTGCGCACGACGGTCATCTCGCTATCGAGGTGCTTTTTCGCGATGTACGAGTTGATCATCCGGTCCGCCTCGAGCTCGAGCGACCACTTCAGGTTCTCGTCGGTCGCCTGGAAAGTCTCGAAGTAGTTCGTGCGGTCGAACCAGGTCGACCCGTTTGGCCGCGCACCGTGGGCGGTCAGCTCCTGTGGAATGTTGGGATGGTTCGGCGTGCCCTTGAAGACGAGGTGCTCGAGCAGGTGCGCCATGCCCGTCTCGCCGTAGCTTTCGTGCCGGGAGCCGACCATGTACGTGATGTTCACGGTGATCGTCGGTTTGGTCGGGTCGGGAAAGAGCAGGACGCGCAGGCCGTTGCCGAGGCGGTACTCGGTGATGCCTTCGACCGACGTCACCTTGACGGGCGCGGTGAGCGTGGCGGACGCGGCCGCGGGCTTTGCCTTCGCCGCCGGTTTCGGTGCGAGCCCCGTCTGCGCGTCCGCAAGACGGCTCCCCGCCGCGATCAAACCCACGAACAGGCCGAGCCCGGTCTTCTTCCGGAGATTCATGAAGTCCTCCAACAAAGCGCCAGCCGCGTTGCGGGCCGGGCAAGGGGCGAACGAATACCACACCAGGGCGGCTTCGGGCACGGGCAGGAGCCGGGCGTCGAACACGGCGGCCCCCCGGGTCCCAGGATCCGAAGACTCAAGTCATTAAAGGGGTGGGCCTTATCGCCGAGCGGGGAACCTCAATAGAATCACGAGCCTGCATGAGGGAGACTGCCGTGAAACAAATCCTTCTGTTCGCCGCCGCCGTTTTCGCGTGCGCGGCCGCCATCGCTCAGACGCCGCACGCCGGGCACCCGCCGGCGTCCGCGGGAAAACCGCAGGAGCTCTTCTCGGGGCTCGGCGCGCACCGTCATCCGATCCAGACCTCGAGCGGCGAAGCGCAGAAGTACTTCGACCAGGGCGTGACGCTGCTCTTCGGCTTCAACCACGAGGAGGCGTATCGCTCGTTTGCGAAGGCGGCCGAGCTCGACCCGAAATCCCCGATGCCTCACTGGGGCATGGCGCTCGCCCTCGGCGCCAACTACAACGACGAGGCGCCCGAGGCCGAACGGCTGAAGAAGGCGCGCGCCGAGGTCGACAAGGCGCTGGCGCTTTCCCCCGGTGCGCCCGAGAACGAGCGCGCGTACGTCGAGGCATTGTCGGTGCGCTACGTCGCGGACCCGGGCGCCGCTGACAAGGCGAAGCTCGCGCGCGACTACGCGGCGGCGATGAGGGCGCTCTCGGCGCGCTATCCCGACGACCTCGACGCTGCGACGATGTACGCCGAGAGCCTCATGAACCTCCATCCGTGGAAGCTCTGGAAACCCGACGGCGCGCCCGGCGAAGACACTCTCGAGATCGTCGCCGTGCTCGAGTCCGTCCTGAAGCGCGACCCCGAGCATCCCGGCGCCAACCACTACTACATCCACGCCGTCGAAGCTTCGAAGCAGCCGCAGAAGGCGCTGCCGTCGGCCGCGCGCCTCGAGACGCTCGTGCCCTCCGCGGGGCACCTCGTCCACATGCCGGCCCACATCTACATGCGCACCGGCAGCTACGTTGCCGCCGAGAAGGCGAACGCCGTGGCGGCCGAGGTGGACCGCGCGTACATCCGCGAGACCGGCGCGCAGGGGATGTACCCGATGATGTATTACAACCACAACGTGCACTTCGAGTCCGCCGCGGCCTGTATGGCGGGCCGTCACGCGGCCGCGAAAAAGGCGGGCGACGTGCTTTTTGCCGACGCTCTTCCCGGCGCCGCCGGGATGCCGATGCTCGAGGGCTTTCTCCTGCAGCCGACCTTCGTGGCGCTGCGCTTCCGCAAGTGGGACGACATCCGGCAGATGCCGGATCCCGGGCCCAAGCTGCCGCTCTTGCGCGCGGTGTGGCTCTACGCGCGCGCCATTGCCGCCGCGGCGGCGGGCGAGGTCAAGAAGGCAGAGACGTTGCGGGAGGCCTTCGTGATGGCGCGCAACGCGCTGCCGGGCGACATGCTGGCGGGCCCGCAGAACACCGCGGCCGCGCTTCTCATCGTGGCCTCGCACGTGCTCGACGCGCGCATCCTCGAGGCGAAGGGCGATCGCAAGGCCGCGATCGCGAGCTGGGTGAAGGCCGTCGCGGCCGAGGACGCGCTCGCCTACGACGAGCCTCCGGCCTGGTACTACCCGGTCCGCGAGTCCCTGGGGGCGGCGCTGCTCCTCGACGGCCAGCCGCGCGAGGCCGAAATCGTGTTTCGTGCGGACCTCGAGATCAACCCTCGCAACGGCCGCTCGCTCTACGGCCTCGCCGAGGCGCTGGACGCGCAGAAGAAGACGGCCGACGCCGCGTGGACCCGCGCCCGGTTCGAGGCGGCGTGGAAGGACGCCGACACGAAGGTGCGGCTCGAGGAGATGTAGAAAGCTCGAATCAGCGAGCTTCGGAAAGGGTACCTGGCCATGTCACGAGTTCGTGCCACGCTTCTTTTCGCCCTGGCCGCCTGCTCGATCGCCGCCACGGCCATCGTCGCCCAGCCCTTCGACCCGTCTCTCTACTCCGACATGCGCTGGCGACTGATCGGCCCTTTCCGTGGCGGATGGGCAACCTGCGCGGCCGGAGTGCCCGGCGAGCCCGCGGTCTATTACTTCGGCGCGGCGGCGGGAGGCGTGTGGAAGACGGAGGACGCCGGTCAGACGTGGACGCCGATCTTCGATCGCGCAGGCTCGGCGTCCGTGGGCGCGATCGCAGTCGCGCCGTCGGACCCGAAGGTGATCTACGTCGGCACCGGGCAGATCCAGACGCGCTATGACATCGCCTCGGGCGAGGGCGTCTACCGTTCGGATGACGCCGGCGCGAGCTGGAGGCACCTCGGCCTGGCGGCCACGCGGGCGATCGGGCGCATCCTCGTCGACCCGAAAGACTCGAACGTCGCGCTCGTGGCCGCGCTCGGACACATTTACGGCCCCAATCGCGAGCGCGGCGTCTTCCGGACGCAGGACGGCGGCAAGACCTGGAGCCAGGTGCTCTTCGTCGACGACGCGACCGGCGGCGCCGACCTCGCCGCGGATCCGGAGAACCCGTCGGTCGTCTACGCATCGCTGTGGCAGGCGCGCAACTTCCCGTGGCTCTCGTACTTCCGGCCGGATGTCGGCCCGGGCAGCGCGGTCTACAAGTCGCTCGACGGCGGGCGCACGTGGAAGAAGCTCTCGGGCGCAGGATGGCCCTCGGGGCCTCTCGGGCGCGTCGGCCTCGCCGCCTCGACGGGGAGCCGCGTCTATGCGCTCGTGGATGCAGCGGCACCGGCGCCCGGCGCGACGTCGGCCGCCGGTCTCTATCGCTCGGACGACGGGGGCGCCGCATGGGCCCGCGTCAACGACACGCCGGGACTCGGCTCGAGCTACATGAATCGCGTGACGGTCGATCCGCGCAACCGCGACGTCGTGTACGTCACGGGGCAGTCGCTGCGCCGCTCGGAGGACGGGGGCAAGGCCCTCCACTTCTTCAAGGGCGCTCCCGGAGGGGACGACTACCACTTCCTCTGGATCAACGAGAGGAACCCGGAGTTCATGGTCACCGCCGCCGATCAGGGAACGGTCGTGACCCTGAACGGCGGAAAATCCTGGAGCGACTGGTACAACCAGCCCACGGGCCAGTTCTACCACGTGGAAACCGACGACCGGTTTCCCTACTGGATCTACAGCGGGCAGCAGGACAGCGGCACGGTCGGCACCGCGACGCGCAGCGACTATGGCGCGCTGAACTTCCGCGACTGGCATCCGGTCGGCGGCGAGGAGCGCGGCTGGGACGTGCCGGACCCGGAAGACCCGCTGATCGTCTACGGCACGGGCCTTGGCGGGACGATCACCCGCTTCGACTCGCGCACGGGCGAAGTGCGCCACATCTCGCCGGCCGTCGAGAGCACCTACGGGCGCCGCCCGGTCCCGGGCAAGCTGCGCTGGGCCTGGGCCTTTCCGCTGGCCGTATCGCGCCGGCCCCCGCACACGATGTACACCGGCGCGCAGTTCCTGTTGCGCTCGCCCGACCGCGGCATCACCTGGGAGAAGGCGAGCCCGGACCTGACCGGCGCCGTTCCGGACGCGAAGGGTTGCGACGGTGAGATTTCACTCGCCAACGCGCGGCCCTGCGGCTTCGGCGTGATCTTCACGCTCGAGCTGTCGCCGCTCGATCCGCAGCAGATCTGGGTCGGCACCGACAGCGGCCTCGTGCAGTTGACGCGCGACGGCGGAAAGACCTGGAAGAACGTGACGCCGACGGGGTTGCCGGCCTGGGGCAAGGTCGCCGCGATCGACGCCTCCGCCCTCGAGTCCGGCACTGCGTACGCGGCAGTGGACACGCACCGGCTGGACGATTTTTCCCCGCACCTCTACCGCACACGCGACTTCGGCGCGAGCTGGGACAAGATCACCACCGGCCTGCCTCCGGGGAGCTTCACGACCGTCCTGCGCGCAGACCCGGTGCGCAAGGGCCTGCTCTACGCCGGGACCGACGCGGGGGTCTTCGTCTCGTTCGACGACGGAGCGCGGTGGCAGCCGCTCCAGTTGAACCTTCCGACGGCGTGGGTCGGGGACCTGGCGGTTCACGGCGGCGACCTCGTCGCGGCGACGCAGGGCCGCGCGCTCTGGGTCCTCGACGACGTGTCGCCGCTGCGCCAGATCGCGGCCGGGGCCGCACAGGCGCCGGCGCATCTCTTCGCCCCGGCGGCGGCGGTCCGCGTTCGGGCCAACGAGAACCGGGACACGCCGCTGCCGCCCGAGTTCCCGATCGCCATGAACCCTCCCGCGGGCGCGGTGATCGACTACCTCCTGCGCTCGGCGCCGGCCGGTGCGGTCTCGATCGAGATCCTCGACGCGCGCGGCGAATTGGTGCGGTCCTTCGCGAGCGATCGCCCTGCGGAGGCGCCGAACGCCCGCCGTTACTTCCCGGAATCGTGGGTGCGGCCGGCGGAGCCCCCCGCGGCGTCGGCCGGCCACCACCGCTTCGTCTGGGACCTGCGGTACCCGCGCCCGAAGTCGAACGAATACGACTACACGATTGCCGCGATCAGCGGCGAGAGCACGCCGATCGAGCCCCGCGGGCCGCTCGCCGTGCCCGGCCGCTACACCGTGCGGCTGACCGCCGGCGGACAGCGCTACGAGCAGCCGCTCGTCGTGGCGCCGGATCCGCGCACCCCGGTTTCGGCCGACGTCCTGTCGGCGAACCTCGAGTTCCAGAAACGGGTCGTCGGCGCCATGGGCGTCTCTTTCGACGCCCTCGAGGCCGTGAAGGATTTTCGCAAGCAGCGAAGGGCCGCCCCCGGCGACGAGGACGCTCGCCTCGCGGTATTGGAGGCCGAGTTTTCCCGGACGAACCGGAGCCTCGGCGCGATCCTGACGCAGGTCGAGGCGGCCGACGCCCCGCCGACTTCCGTGCAGGCGGCGACGCTGGCCGAGACGCTGCAGGAATTGGACGCGCAGCTGACGAGGTGGACGGAGGTCCGAGCCGCTCGGCCCTGAGCGGTGGTCGCCTGGAGCCTGCGGGTGACGGCGGTGGCGAATTGGCCTGCCCGGCAGGATTCGAACCTGCGACCCTCGGCTTAGAAGGCCGATGCTCTTTCCGGGCTGAGCTACGGGCAGCCGCGGAGATTATCGGCCAAAACGGTGCGCTTGAGGCGGTCCGCCGCCGGTCGGGGTGCAGGAAGAACAGCAACGCGAGGCGACGCGACCCTCTTGACCAGAGACGTGAGAGACGGGGGCCGTCCCACTGCCCGAGTCGGCAAGAAAAGAGGCGGGGACTAGCCCCGCCTCCAGAAACGCGAAATCAGTGCCGAATCAGTAGCGGGCGCGTCCACCACCACCGCCGCCCTCGGTCTTGGGGCGAGCTTCGTTGACGGTCAGCGACCGGCCGCCGAACTCGGTGCCGTTCAACGACAGGGCCTGCTTGGCCTGGTCGTCATTGCTGAACTCGACGAATCCGAATCCCTTGGACTGGCCGGTGTCGCGATCGGTGATCACGCGGGCCGAATCCGGGGTGCCGAACTTGGCGAACATGTCCTGGAGCTGGTCGTCGGAGATGTTGTACGGGAGATTGCCTACATAGAGCTTCATCAGAAACCATCCTTTGCGCCGGGCGAAAAATTCAATGGGCGAAAACACCGCCGGCGCGATGCCCCGCATTCTCGTGATTTGTCGTTCGGGATTGTCAGAACGGGTCTGGCAGAGGCGAGCGAGCCGAGAACGCCGGAATGCTATCACACTTCCAGCGCCCTCCTGGCGCCCTTTGGGCCTGGCCCCCCGGCCCCCGGGAGGGCTCCCGACCCGCACTCCGCCTTGGAAAAACGGCGACGGCGTCCGGACGGAGCCGGTCGGGGGCGCTGTGCGTGCGGCCCGATCGCCAACGTATCATCGAGCCGTGGCAGCTTCGCGCGGCCCGGCGGGGGTCGTCCTCGTCGGCAATCCGAACGTCGGCAAGAGCGTCCTCTTCGGCGCGCTGACGGGCACGTACGTCACCGTCTCCAACTATCCGGGGACGACCGTGGAGGTCGCGGAGGGCGCGGCGGTGGTCGCCGGGCGGCGCGTCTCGGTGCGCGACACGCCGGGGGCCGCCTCGCTCATCCCGTCCTCGGAGGACGAGCGCGTGACGCGCGACATTCTCCTCTCGGCCGACGGCGCGGCCGTCGTCCTCGTCGGCGATGCGAAGAACCTCGAGCGCGCCCTCGCCCTCGCGCTCGAGGTCGCGGAAACGGGCCTGCCGTTCGTCTTCTGCGTGAACATGACGGACGAGGCGCGGGCCCGGGGGATCACGATCGACGCCGCGCGGCTCGCGGAGCGCCTGGGCGTGGACGTGGTCGAGACCGTGGCGGTGCGGCACGAGGGCGTCGCGCGGCTGTCGGCGGTCATCGAGAACGCGCGGCCGGCGGCTCTGGCCGTCGCCTATCCGGACGTGATCGAGCGGGCCCTCGATGCGGCGATCCCGCTGATGCCCGCCGGCTCCTTCTCGCCGAGAGCGCTGGCTCTCGCGGCGCTCGCGGGCGACCAGACCCTCACACCGTGGCTGCGGGCGCACATGGCCGACGACGCGCTCTCGGGCCTCGAGGCCATCCGCGCGCGCCTGTCCCGTCTCTACCGCGAGGACCTCGGCTACGTCATCCAGGAGGCGCGCCTGCGCATGGCCGGGCAGATCGTCCGCGAGGTCGTGACGCGCAAGGCGACATCCGCCGCTCCGACGCGCGCGCTGGTCGCCCGTCTCGACCGCGCCACGACCCACCCGGTCTGGGGCGTGCCCGTGCTGCTCGCGGCGCTCTACCTCTCCTATCTCTTCGTCGGCGTCTTCGGCGCGAAGACGCTCGTGGACCTTCTGGAGAACGGGTTCTTCGCGAAGATCGTGAGCCCGGCGGCCACGCGGCTGGCCGATGCCGTCATCCCGTGGCCGATCGTGCGCGACTTCTTCGTCGGGCCTTACGGGTTCGTGACGATGGCCCTGGCCTACTCGCTCGCGCTCGTGCTGCCGATCGTCGGCACGTTCTTCATCGCCTTCGGCATCCTCGAGGACTCGGGCTACCTGCCGCGCCTGGCGGTCATGGTCAACCGCGTCTTCAAGTCCATGGGCTTGAACGGCAAGGCGGTCCTGCCGATGGTGCTGGGCCTGGGCTGCGACACGATGGCGACGCTGACGACGCGGATTCTCGAGACCCCCAAGGAGCGGCTGATCGTGATCCTGCTGCTCGCGCTCGGCGTCCCGTGCTCGGCGCAGCTGACCGTGATCCTCGCCATGCTCGGCGGCCTGTCGCCGCTGGCGCTCGGGATCTGGGCGTTCATCGTGCTCGCCGTGCTGTTTCTCGTCGGGAAGCTCGCGGCGAAAATCCTGCCGGGCCGTTCGGGCGACTTCGTCCTCGAGCTGCCGCCCCTGCGCCTGCCGCGCCCGGGCAACCTGCTCGTCAAGACGCTCGCGCGCATCGAGTGGTACCTGCGCGAGGCCGTCCCGCTCTTCGTGCTCGGCACCGCGATTCTCTTCGTGGCCGACCGGCTCAAACTCCTCGGCCTCGTCGAGCGCGCGACGAGGCCCCTCCTGACGGGAGTCCTGGGGCTTCCCTCGGAGACGGCGCCTGCCTTCGTCGTCGGATTCCTGAGGCGCGACTTCGGCGCGGCGGGCCTTTTCGACATGGCGCGGCACGGGCGCATCGACGCGATCCAGTCGCTCGTGGCGATGGTCACGATCACGCTGTTCATCCCGTGCATCGCGAACTTCTTCATGATCGTCAAGGAACGCGGCTGGAAGACCGCCACGGCCATCGCCGCGTTCGTGTTTCCGTTCGCGATCGCCGTGGGCGCGGCCCTGAACGCCTTCCTGCGGGCCGTGCCGCTGCCGCTGCAATGAAGCCCGAGGAAGTCCCGTTCGTCGCCCTGCCCGCGCACCCGTCGGAGGCGAGCGCCTTCACCTGCGGGCTCTGCGGCTACCGCTTCATGCACGGCGGGCTCGTGTGCGGGACGTGCCCGATGCAGACCGGCTGCGCGCTCGTGCGGTGCCCGAATTGCGGCTTTCAGTTCCCGCGGTCCTCGTGGATTGCGGACGCGTTCGGGCGCCTGTTCCGTCGCCTGCGGAGGAAATCATGATCCTGCACCCCGATCTGGCCGACCAGGACATCGAGGAAGTCGCCGAAGAGCTCTGGGTCCTCGGCGAACAGGGGCTCGACCGGATCGAAGACCTGCGCGCGTCGAGCGAAGTCATGGTGCTCGACGCGGTGCTCGCGGAGCTCGAACGGCGCGGCCTCGCGCGGGTCGCCGCCGGGCGTTTTTCGCTGACGCCCGAGGGACGCGAGCTCGCAAAGCGCCAGGTGCGAAGGCACCGCCTCGCCGAAGTCCTCTTCACGACGGTGCTCGAAGTCCGCGACGAGAGCGCCGTGGACCGCACGGCCTGCGTCATGGAGCACGTCCTCGGGGCCGGGCTTGCCGACGCCATCTGCTCGTTTCTCGGCCACCCCCGCGCCTGCCCGCACGGCAAGCCCATTCCGCAGGGGCCGTGCTGCCATGAGCTTTCGCAGACGATCGAGCCGCTCGTCCAGCCGCTCGACCGGCTGCCGGCCGGCACCGAGGGCCGGATCGTCTACATCGTGCCGCGGGAGCGCGAACGCCTGGCGCGGTTGACGAACCTCGGGATCATCCCCGGCGCCCGCGTGCGCATTCAGCAGAAGAGCCCCGCCTTCGTTCTCGCGCTCGGAGAAACCACGCTCGCGGTGGATCCCGCGATCGCGGGGGAGATCTACGTCAAGAAGGTCTGAGGCCTCGCCCTAGGGCTTCGAGGTCGACTTCGTAGACTCTTCCGTGAAGATCCCGGCTCGCGGAAGTGCGGAGCCCGGCTCGCCGCCCATGGCGCCGACTCCCGAAAAACCCCGTCCCCAATGGACGCCGCCGCCTTTCTCGCTCACGGGATAGCCCCGATATCCGTGGCGCCGCCGCTTGCGCGGAGCTTCCTCTTCCGACTTCGGTGGGCCCTGCACGGGTGTCTTGACGTCAGGCGTCACCTTCTTCTCGACCATATTGATTCCTCCTCTCTCCATGAACGACTGGAACATGAAAACGTTTCTGCCGGCGAGAGCCATTCGCATCGTTTTGTGTGTCCCGAAGAGAGGACACGGCGCCCGTCTTTCAAGCGCGGATCGGCAGGAGCGTCTTGCCCCCCTCGACGATTCCGAGCGCCAGGGCCGACATGCCGAGCGCGCGCAGCCAGTCGGCGGCGGAAAGCGGCGCGGCCGGCAGGACGGAAGCCAGGGGAGGCCAGGCAACGGCGAGGACCTGGATCGCGACGCCGCCCGCCAGGGCGAGCCAGAACGGAGCCGTCATGCTCTCGGTCGCTCTCCAGAACGGACGGTGCTCGGAAACCATCGCGAAGGTCTGGCCGAGCAGGGTCAGGGCGAGCGTGGCCATCGCGAGCGTCTGGGCCCCGGTCCCCCCCTGCCGCCCACCGCCGCTCGTGAAGGTCCACAGCACGACGGCCGCGACGACGAATCCGCGCAGGCCGATCACGCCCGTCGCCCGCCAGGTCAGCAGCGGCTCCCTGCGGTCGCGCGGCGGCTGCCGGAGCAAGTCGGGCTCGCCGGGCATGAGGACGAGGGCGATGGCGGGGAAGATGTGGACGACGAGGTTCAGCCAGAGGATCTGGAGCGGACTCATCGGCAGCGGCAGGTTGGTGACGACCGAGGCCAGCATGACGCCGATCGTGGCGAGGCTGCAAAGAAGGAGGAAGTGGACCGAGCGGCGGATGTTCTCGTAGATCTGCCGCCCGAGCGCGACGGCGGCCGGCAGGGTCCCGTAGTCGCCGCTCGTCACGACGAGGTCGGATGCCTCGCGCGCCACGTCGGCGGCGCCGCGGCCGATGGCGATGCCGATGTCGGCGGCCTTGAGCGCCGGCGCGTCGTTGATGCCGTCGCCCGTCATCGCCACGACCTCGCCGGCCGCCTCGAGCGCGCGGACGATCGAGAGCTTGTCCTCGGGTGAGACGCGCGCGAAGACGCAGGCGCGCCGCAGGTCCTCCCAGCGGTGCTCCCGGACGTACTCAGCGAGCTCCGTGGAGTCGACGGCCAGGGCGTCCTTGCCGGCGATCGAAAGCGCGCGCGCGACCGCCATCGCCGTGCTCTTCTGATCGCCCGTGACCATGACGGTCCGGATCCCGGCCCGGGAGAGCGACTCGATCGCTTCCTTCACGCCGGCCCGCGGCGGGTCGATGAGGCCGGCGAGCCCGACCCAGGTCAGGTCTCGCTCGGCGGCCTCGAGGGCGGCACCCGGCTCGAGGCGGCGGAAGGCAAACGCGAGGACGCGGTGGCCCTCGTCGCCGAGCCTGCGGCCTTCCTTCAACAGGCGCGCCCGCTGCTCGGCGGTGAGCGGCCCTTCGGCGCCCGCGTGGAGCACGCGCGAGGCCAGGGCAAGGACCGCTTCCGGCGAACCTTTGACGAAAGACCAGACTTCGCCTTGCGCGTCCCGCACGCTCACCGCCATGCGCTTGCGCTCGGACGAAAAAGCGATCTCGTGCAGCCGCTCGAACCGGGCGGGAAGCTCCGCGAGCTCGAGGCCGCCCTTGTGGGCGAGCGCGAGCAGCGCCCCCTCGGTCGACGAGCCGTGAATGTGCCAGCCGGCATGGGACTCGAGACGGGCATCGTTGCAGACCGCTGCAATCTCCAGCAGGCGGGACAACGCCGGATCGCCGCCAGCGTCGAGCGCGCGCCCGCGCTCGAGAATCTGCCCTTCCGGCGAGTAGCCGGAGCCCGTCACCTCGATCTCGCGCCCCGCAAGCCAGACGCGGGTGACGCGCATGACGTTCTCCGTCAGGGTCCCGGTCTTGTCCGTGCAGATGACCGACGTGCATCCGAGGGTTTCGACCGAGGCCAGACGCCGCACCAGGCTGTCGGCCCGCGCCATTCGCCGCACGCCCGCGGCGAGCGCGATCGTCGTCACGGCGGGCAGGCCTTCCGGGATCGCCGCGATCGCGAGGATGATCCCCGTCTCCAGCATCAGCCAGAACGGGCGGTCGCGCAGCACGCCGAGCAGCGTCACGGCCGCCGAGAGGCCGATCGCGAGCACGGCGAGCCGGCGTCCGAGCCGCTCGGCCTGGCGCTCGAGGGGCGTTGGCTCCCTCTTCTGCCCGGCGACGAGCCGGCCGATGCGCGAGATCTCCGTTTCGCCGGGCGGCCCGGTGACGATCAGCCGGCCGCGGCCGCCGAGCACGGTCGTGCCCGCGTACGCCATGCTCGTGCGGTCCGGAAGGGGCGTGACGGCGGCGACGGGCTCGTCCGTCTTGGCAACGGCGGCGCTTTCGCCCGTCAGCGCCGACTCGTCGATGTCGAGCTTGTGCGCCGCGGCCAGCCGCCCGTCGGCGGCGACGATCTGGCCGGCGGAGAGAACGAGCAGGTCGCCGCGCCGCACGTCCTTGGCCGGGACGTCGTGCTCGAGGCCGTCGCGGACGACGCGCGCCGTCGGCGCCGAAAGCGCCCGCAGCGCTTCGAGCGCCCGCTCGGCGCGCCAGTCGGTCACGAACCCGAAGGCGATCGAGAAGACGACCGAGGCCGCGATGGCAAGCGCGTCCCCGGTGTGCCCGAGTGCGAGCGAGCCGGCGGCAGCCGCGAGCAGCACCAGGATGACTCCGCTCTTCGACTGGTTCCAGAGGATCCGGCCGGCGCTGCGGGAGGCGGCCTCCTCGGAGGGCCCGGACCGGCTGCGCGAGATCGGAGCACCCGCCGGCAGCCCCGTCTCGACGTCGGTGCCGAGCGCGCCGGCCACCTCCGCGACGGTCCTGCTGTGCCAGGCCGCCGCGGGCTTCGTTGAGCCGGCCTCGATCGGCGTTCGTGCGCTCAATGCAACTCCTCCTCAAGCCAACCTAGCCGTGACCCGCCCGGGTGTCGAGAGGAGACTGCATCAGAGGCAGGGCTCGAAGGCGAATGCCGCCGCGAGCGCCCCGGGAAAGCTCCAGGACTTGCGGGCGCGTGCGCTGCTGCGTGCACAGAGGGCCGGCGGCGCGTCATTCGGCGCGCACTATCCCGGGAGTTGATGCGTCTGTATCGCACGCTCCAGACGCGACGAGGTACACACTCGGGCCGCATGCACGTTTTTCGCGCGGTCGCTTTCGTCGAGAACTTCAATCTCAAGGCGCTCGCGCCGGCGTTTCCCAACGCTCACGTGACCCCGAGAGAGCTTCACCTGGGGCTCGAGGCTGGCGGGGAGCTCTCGCTCTATCCTTTTGGGGCCGCCGTGTTCCAGGACGTGTCCTCGGAGGGCGAGGAGCGCGAGCTCGCGAGGCTGCGCCAGGCGCATCCGGGGCTGACGACCGAGGTTGTCCGGGAGGAGTTCTCGGTCGTCGAGACGGGCGGCCCGCAGAGTCTATCGGAGGGCGCGCTGCACATCGACCGACTCACGCCGGAGAGGGCGCGCATCGTCGCGCTGACGGTCGCGCAGAGCGCCGCGATGGAATACTACGAGGGCATCGTGGAGCGCCTGTCCGCGAGGACGCACCTTCTCGTCGGCCAGCTCGAGGCCCGGGGAACGGTGCCGATGCGGATGGCGCCCCATCACCGGTTCATCGGCGAAGCCATCGTCACGCGGACCGAGGTCCTCGGCGTGCTCCACCTGCTCGATAAGCCCGACGAGATCTGGGACGACCCGGTGATGGATCGCCTCTACGCGGAACTCCGGTCGCAGTTCGACCTGGCGGACCGATACGAGGCGATGGAGTCGAAGCTGCGGAGTGTTCAGGAGGCGCTCGAGCTCGTGCTCGACGTGGCCCGGGACCGGCGGATGTTTCTGCTGGAGGTCGCGATCGTGGTGCTGATTCTCGTGGAGCTCCTCGCCACGCTGCGCTGAGGGGTCCGGGGCAGTCGACCTGGCAGGAAACGGGACGATGTGGGTGCCCGGATGACCGGGGTCATACGCGCGGGTCTTTCGGACTGAGATCGTGGGTCCTCGGGCGGCCCGATGGCCGTCTCGAGATGGAGGGCTCATGGCTCATCTTGTGACCGCCGAACGTGTCCTCGACATGCGCCCGCTGGCTTCCGAGGCGCGAGCTGCCCAGGTACTTTCGCGGTTCGACTCCCTGTCCCCGGGGGAGCACTTCGTTCTCGTCTCCGGGGACACCGGCCACGACTTGTTGTGCCGACTCCGGGCCGAGCGTCGAGGGCTCTTCGAATGGTCGCCGCTCGAGGCCGGGCCGTCGGTCTTCCGCGTGGAAATCGCGCGGCGCGGACCCCCGCCGGAGGGCCGCGAGGAGTGATGGAAGCGTTGTCGTGGGACCACGACCGGCTCGACGCGCTCGAGGAGGCGGCGTTTCGCGCCCGCGCGGCGGGCGCGCTCCAGGAGGCGTTCAACCTCTATGCCGAGTTCGCCGTCGGTCTGCGGCGCCACATCGGGTTCGAGGAGGAACTCCTCTTTCCCGCGTTCGAGGTGGCGAGCGGCATGCCGCCTTCGGCCGGACCGACGGCCGTGATGCGGGCCGAGCACCGGGAGATCCGCGAGCTGCTCGACCAGATCGCAGGCGAAATCGGCAACGCAGCCGCGCCCGTGGAAAGTCTGCGCCGGAGCTTCCACGCGGTTCTCGGCGATCACAACCTCAAGGAAGAGCACGTGCTCTATCCGGGCACCGATCAGCTGCTCGGCCCCGAAGAGGCGGATCGCCTCGTTCGGAGCATCCAGAGCTACACGAGCTGACCGGCCGTCGCGAAGTCGCTCAAGCCATGGTCGGGGCGGCCGGGATCGAACCGGCGACCACCTGCTCCCAAAGCAGGTACGCTACCGCTGCGCTACGCCCCGTTGGCGGCGATTATCGCACCGGGCGGCCATACCGCCGCCTGCGATGGTGAAGGTGTTGCCGATGCGGGCAGAGCGGCCCGGCCCTACGACACCTTCTTTGGGTCGCCGGTCTGGTGGTCTTCGATTTGAAACCGCAGGAACTCGTGGATCGCGGCGACGGCCCCGGCGTCTTTAGTCGTGATCACGATGCTTCCGCCCGCCTTCGTGTCCACGGCTTTCCACTGGATGAGTTTGATCTTCTGCTTCATCTCCGGGACTCCCGGCGGGACCTGGCCATGGATGAGCATGGGGGCGTTGAAGTCGCCTTCGGAAAACATCTTCACGATGTGACCCAGGTGCTGGCGGATGGCGTCACGGCTGGCCGTGTCCTTGGGGTCGTTGGCGGAGACCTCGATCACGCCGCCGGACTTCGTGAGGCGGAAATGGTGGGTCGTCTTGTCGTGGTCGAAGCCCATGACGTGGTCGCCGCGCTCGTTCACGGCGGCATGATGGTCGGCGCCGGGGGTCGGCGTGGTCTGGGCCGGTAGGGGGGCTCTGAGCGCCGTGGCGAGGCCCGCGAGGGTCGCAAGGCGAGCGAGTATCTTCATGGCGGCAGTCTAGCCCCGAAGGTCGGATCGTGCGATCATCCGGCCCGAAAATCAGACTGGCCGAAAGGACTTTCGATGAACCGCGAACACCTCGCCTGGGACTCGCCGATCCTGGGGCGCCGGATGGAAATGCTGTGGTTCGGCCACGCGGGCCGGCCGATGATCTGGTTCCCGACCTCGGTCGGGCGCTACTACCAGAACGAGGATTTCGGATTGATCGGGGCTGTGGGCGACCTGATCGAGTCGGGCGCCATCCAGATCGCCTGTGTCGACAGCGTGGACGAGGAGAGCTTCTACGCGAAGCACCGCCACCCGGCCGAGCGGATCCGCCGGCACGACCAGTACGACCAGTACGTCTACCACGAGGTCGTCCCGTTCGTACGCGCGAAGGGCGGGACCGGTGCGCGGATCGCGACGCTGGGCGCCTCCTTCGGCGCGTACCACGCGGCAAACTTCGGCTTGCGGCACCCGGACGTGATCGACAAGGTCGTCGCGTTCTCCGGCAAGTACGACATCCACAACTTTCTCGACGGCTACTGGGACGAGCTCTGCTACTTCCACTGCCCGACGGCGAACGTTCCGAACATGACCGACGAGTGGGTCGGTAAGCTCAACACGATGGACCACTGCATCGTGACGGGCCAGACCGACAACATTCTCTCGGGCACGACCGACATGCTGCGGATCCTGAACGAGAAGGGGATCCGCAACCGCGGCAGCGTCTGGGACGCGCCGTACGGCCACGACTGGCCGTGGTGGAAGCAGCAGATTCGGAGCTACGTGCCCTGAGGCGGGCGGCGCAGGATTGCCCCTCCGGAGCCGAGAACGTATCTACGCCGGCCAGAGGCACCCGGAGGATCCGACCCACGTCTTGTCCTTGTTGTAGTTGACGCCCATCATCTTGCCCTGCGACAGGCGGGCGAGCGTGATGACGGGCAGGGGCTTGCCGTCTTTCCAGACGAACATGACGCGCACCTCGACCTTCGAGAAGTTGCCGTCGGTCGTTGCGATCGCGGGTGCGTACTCGATCTTGCGCATGAGCAGCGTGTGGGCGCGCTGGTCCGGCGGGACGGCCGCGACGTCCTCGGGCGTGACCTCGACCTTGACCCCGGAGCCGGCGAACGAGAAGAGCGGTTTCAGGACCCAGTTCTCGAGGTCCTTCGGCACCTCAGGCAAGTCGGAGAGGAAGAACGACTCCGGCACGGCCGGGTGCTTCAACTCCGGCAGACAGTGCTTGCTCCAGCGGAAGTACCAGTTGGGGTGTCCCGCCCACGAGACGTCGATGCGGGAAGTCAGGTCGAATGGGAGTTTCGCGCCGGTGGCCTCGAGCTCGTCGAATATGAGGCGGTTGTAGATGCGCCGGATGCGCAGCTGTTTGCCATTCCGGCGGTACCAGAGCTCTCGCCCGCGCTTCTCGATTTCCGACGGATCGACGGCCTTCACGCCCCAGAGCTGCTCCGTGAACGCGAAGTCGATGGCCGTCTTCTGGTGCAGCGGGTCGAGGTCGAGCAGGACGACCTCCTCCGGGTCGAGGCCCGAGAGGATCGCCTCGCCGACGACGCGCTTGTAGCCCGCGGCGTCGAGGCCGGAGAGGTACCAGTCGAGCCGATCGCCCTCGGGGCACAGCCGCGCGAGCTCCTCGCACTGCGCGAGCTGGAAGGCGTACAGCGTCGGGAAGGCCTGCAGCTCGATCAGCTTCGGCACGGGCTTTCCGCTGGAATCCTTCGTGACGGCGAAGTCGGTGACGGCGAAGACCGGCAGCTCGTCGCAGCCGGGCACGTCGAGCTCGCGCGGGCACGGCGGAGAGCGACCGGTGGAGCGCCTCGGGCGTCGAGAGCTGCTGGAAGATGTCGAGCGAAGCCGCGACCATCGCGTCGCGCAGTTCGGGCGGAAGGAAGAATGGCGTCTCGGCGAGGTGAAAGGGGATCTCCACCCCACCGCGCTGTGCGAGGCGGCGCTTGTAGGAGCGGTATCTCTCGTCGGAGAAGGCGGCGTTATAGGCGCGGCGGAGGTCCGGGATCATGCAGCGGTCATCCCTCTTCGCCCTGCTCCTCGGAACGACCTTTCGGCGGCGTGTTCCGCCAAAAGGTCAGATGAGGTACTTCCCGCGCGCCATCACCTGGTCGCCGTCGAACCAGATGTCGAAGCTGCGGCCGACGATGTCGATGTGCGTCGTGCTCCGCCACGGAGCGCCGGTGTGCTCGGAGTACGGGTGGCCGAAGGCGACGTGCAGCGTCGGGATCTTTTCGTCCTGGAGGATGTTGCCGATGACGTCGTGCAGGGCGATGTTGGTGCCCATGGCGAACTCGCCGACGCGGTTGGAGTTCTCGTCGGTGGCGGTGTAGGCGAGGAAGTCCACGACGAGGTCCTGCCGCTTGCACTGGACGTCCATGATGCGGCTGTTCTCGATCGTCACCGTGAGCGGGTTGTCCTTCAGGTCGCCGTAGCGGGCGCAGAGGTAGTCCCCGACGACGCCGTCGGCCACGTAGACGCCGTCCACGCGGGCAGGAGCGGTCAAGACCTCGCCGCCCGGAAGGTTGCCCCATTTGGACGTCGAGATGATCCCGGAGGTCTTCAGCCACTTGATGGCCGGGTCGAAGGTCGCCTCGACGCGGGACCCGCCGGGCGAGGTGGCGAGGATCTTCTTCGCCTTGAGCGCGCGCTCGAGCAGGCGGGTCGAGATCGCGTCCACGTCGTCGAAATTCGCCCGCATGGCCTCGACCATGATGCGGTGCGAGATGGAAACCATGTGCGCGTGCCGGATCTGGCGCCGGTCGATGATGCCGGTCAGGGCGCGGCGGAAGGCGAGCTCTCCCTGCTTGGGCTGGCCCGCGTAGATCGAGACGTCGGCGCGCTCGAGCGCGGCCTCGATCTGGGGCGGCAGCGTCAGCATCGGGCGCGGCCCGTAGTCCTCCATGACGTGGACCTCGATCGCGGCTCCGACCTCGCGCACCTGGTCGGCCAGGCTGGCGCCGATCTCCTCGGTCTCGTTGTCGGTCACGATCGCCACGCGCTCGGACGGCTTGACGCGCAGGCAGGTGCGGATGGCATTGCGGGCGCCGGGGACGAGGTCCTCCGCGTAGGTGGTCTGCAACTCTCTCAAGTAGTGGGTCAGGGTGCGCTCCTTCGGTTCACGCCCGTGTCGCCGGCGCCCCTAGGAGGCCGTGCGGGTGAGCGGCGTTTCGGTCGGCAAGCCGTGCCGGGTCTCCTCGCAGATGTAGTCCACGACCTTCTTCAGGTCGCCGCCGGAGGTCTCGTAGACCTTGAGCTGGCGGTCGGCGCCCGTCCCGTTTTCGAGGATCCAGTTTACCGCCTCGACCTCCTTGCGGGAACCCAATTCGTCGACGACGTCGTCGACGAACTCGAGCATCTCGGCGATGAGGCTGCGAAACGGCACCTCGATCTCCTTGCCGAAATCGATCAGCTTGCCGTCGATGCCGTAGCGGCTCGCGCGCCACTTGTTCTCGAGGATCAAGGCGCGCCGGTACCGCCGGAACCCCAGGTTCTGGAGCCGCAGCTTGTAGAGCTTGACGCAGATCGCCTGGAAGAGGGCGGCCAGGGTGACGGTCTCGTCGAGGCGCATGGGCACGTCGCAGACGCGGAACTCGATCGTCTCGAAGAAGGGGTGGGGACGCACGTCCCACCAGATCTTCTTCCCGTTGTCGATGCAGTTGGTGCGGACGAGGATCCGGACGAACTCGTCGAACTCGGCCGGCGTCTCGAAGTGCTCCGGCATGCCCGTGCGCGGGAAGCGGTCGAAGACCTTGGTGCGGAAGCTCTTCAATCCCGTGTTGCGCCCCAGCCAGAACGGCGAGTTCGTCGAGAGCGCGAGCATGTGCGGCAGAAAGTAGAGCGACTCGTTCATGATCTGGAACGCCAGCGCGCGGTCCGAGATGCCGACGTGCACGTGGAGGCCGAAGATCAGGTTGGCGCGCGCGAGCTGCTGCATCTCCTGGACGACCGAGTCGTAGCGCGGATCGGGGAAGATCTTCTGGTCGGCCCAGTTCGAGAACGGATGCGTGCCGGCCGAGGCGACGCGCATGCCGTTCTTTTTCGCGACCCGGATGATCTCCGTGCGCAGCTCGCCGACGTCCTGTCGGACTTCCTGGATGTTCTTGCAGATGCCCGTGCCGATCTCGATGACCGACTGGTGCATCTCGGGCTTGACCCGTTCCTTCAGGACCAGTTTGCCCTCGTCGAGGATCTCCTGGACGTGGGAGCGCAGCTCCCGCGTCTCCGGATCGGTGATCTGGAACTCCTCCTCGACGCCGAGCGTGAAGGCGGGCCGCTCCATCCCGATCTCAGGCCTCGCTGCGCGGACGGGGCGCCGACTGCGCCCGCGGTGCGGCGGCCTTCTTCGTGCGGCCGGTCGGGCGTTTGGCCGGCCCTTCGCCGCCGGCGAGGTAAGTGGCCCAGTGGTAATTCGTCAGCGGCTCCGCGTCCTGCGCGACCCGCTCGATCAGCCACTTCGTGGAGTGCTCGACGACCCAGTTGAAGTTCTCCTGGCCCACGGACTCGACGGCCGCATCCGGCGCCGGGTTCAGGAAGTCGATGGCGTAGGGGATCCCGTCCCGGACCGCGAATTCCAGCGTGCAGAAGTCGTAGCCGAGGGCATTCATCAGCTTCAGGCAGTCCGCGTGGACGCGTTCGTACATCGCGGGAGGAATGGGCGGCGCGTTCTGGACGTACCGGTTGGCGTGGGGCTGCCGCGGGTCGTAGCGCATGATGTGGACGTACTTGCGGCCGATCGAGTAGCAGCGGTAGTACTCGTCGAAGACGATCTCTTCCTGCAGCGTCATCACGTTCTGGCCGGAGTCCTTGTAGGCCGCGAAGAACTCGTCCGGGTTGGTCACCCGGTAGACGCTCTTCCATCCGCCGCCCGAGTACGGCTTGAAGTACGCGGGAAATCCGATGTAGTGGAACATCTCGTCCCACTCGAGCGGGAACACGAGGTTCGACATGGACTCCGAGGTCGTGTCCGGCGGATGCTCGTTGGAGGGGAGGATGACCGTCTTCGGAACGGCCACGCCGACCTGGCGCGCGACGACGTTGTTGAAGAACTTGTCGTCGGCCGTCCACCAGAAGGGGTTGTTGACGACGATCGTGCCGTCGGCGACCGCCTTCTTCAGGATGGCACGGTAGAAGGGAATGTCCTGGCTGATCCGGTCGAGGATCAGGTCGTAGCGCCTCGGGCTGTCGAGCGAGATGCCGCCGGTCCGGAAGGGCTCGGCGATGACATCGGCGCCGGAGCGGTTGATGCGCTCGACGAGCGCTTGCGGAAAGGAACGTTCCTGGCCGTAGAGAATGCCGATGCGTTTCATGAATGACGTCCTTTTTGCTTGAAGTGGTATCCGGGGCCGGGCCCGCGAAACCGGAGATTATCGCACGCGGGGGTCAGGGAGTCGGCGCGCGTAACACTCCAACCGGCCAGCAACTTAGGCTGGCGTCGGGGAGTTCAAGTGGCAGTGCGGCCACTAAAGGGATCCTTCGAGCCCTGCTGGGCTGAGCGAAGCGAAGGCTCCCTTTCTGGTCTCCGTGTGCCTCGTCGAGGGACGCCCGCGCTCAGAGCCAGTCCCGCTTGCGGAACCAGTAAATCATCGCGCCCGCAAGGACCGCGCAGATGCCCCAGAAGGCGGGGTATGCCATCGGCCAGTGGATTTCGGGGATCGCCATGTTCATTCCGTAAACGCCGGCGAGGAAGGTCAGCGGGATGAAGATGGTGCCGATGATCGTCAGCACCTTCATGACCTCCGACAGCCGGTTCGACATCGAGGTCATGTAGGTCTCGGTCAGGCTCGTGCCGACCTCGCGGTAGGTCTCGATGATGTCCATGATCTGGATGAGGTGGTCGTAGACGTCCCGCAGGTACGTCCGCGTGACGTCGCTCAAGCATTCGTGGGGCTCGCGGTGCATCGTGTTGACGACTTCGCGCATCGGCCAGATGGCGCGCCGCAGCAGCAGCAGCTCGCGCTTGACCTTGTGGATCTCGTTGATCGTCCCCCGGTCCGGGCGGTCGAGGACGAGGTCCTCGAGCTCCTCGAGCCGGTCGCCATAGTGCTCGAGCACCGGAAAGCAGTGGTCGACGATCGAGTCGATGAGGGCGTAGGCGAGGAAGCTCGCGTCGAGCTCCCGCAGTCGGGACCCGGACTTGTCGATGCGCTCCCGGATGGGGTCCCAGATGTCCCCCGGCTGTTCCTGGAACGTGAGAACGGTCTCGCCCTCGACGAACAGGCTGACTTGTTGGCTGTCGAGGGCTTCGTCGACGAGCTGGACCATGCGGATGATGAGGAAGAGATGCGGCGGACGGCCGTCCTGCGCCGGGTAGGGCTCGAGCTTGGGCCGCAGGCCGGTGGTCATCATGTCTTCGATCGCGAGCGGGTGCAGGCCGTACTTGATCGCGAGTGCGCGGATCGTCTCGGGGTCGTTCAGGCCGTCGATGTTGATCCAACGGACCTTGACCCACGCCTCGCGGCGGCTCTTGATGAAGGCGTCGAAGTCGGTGATCCTGTGCTTCTCGACGCGGTCGGGCGCGTAGTCGATGCAGGTGATCGGGACGCGGACGGCTGGCGCCGGCATGGTCTCGAGATCGGAGATCGCGACGCCCGGCCGCGCTCCGGGCTTGCCGCGCCGGAAGCGGGTCGGAAGCTCGAGCCCTTCGCCTTCGCGGGAATCCGATTCTTCTTCAGCCATGGCGCGAAGGATATGGCAGGTGGGCGAGGGGCGTGCGTTTCTCGGTCATCCCGAGCCCCTCGACTTCGCTCGGGGCAGGCTCCGCGATGGATCCCGTACTCGACCCGGACGGTCGCGTGTCGAGTCCGGATTTGGAAAGGCGCGTGTCGGCTTGGCGCCTACCAGATCTGGCACAGGTCCTTGCGGACCATCGGTTCCCCCGGCTTGCAGCCGAAGGCCTTCGCGAACTCGGGCAGCGTCGAGGGCGGCCCGATCGCGCGGAACTGCGACAGGGGGTGCGGATTCGTGTTCATGAGGAGCTTCGAAAGCTCCGGGCGGATGTTGGCCGCCCAGACGCGCGCCCACGCGAGGAACAGGCGCTGGTCGCCCGTCAGGCCGTCGATCGGCGCCGGGGCCGGCTTGCCCGCGAGCGTCGCCTGGTACGCGCGATTTGCGATTGCGAGGCCGCCCAGGTCCGCGGTCGCCTCGCCGAGGACGAGCTTGCCGTTGACGTGCTGGCCGTCGTACACGTAAGAGTTGTACTGCTCCTCGACGCACCTGGATCGTTCCTCGTAGTTCTTCAAGTCCTCCGGCGTCCACCACTCGCGCATGTTCCCCTGCGCGTCGAACTTGCGGCCCTGGTCGTCGAAGCCGTGCGTCATCTCGTGTCCGATGACGGCGCCCATCGCGCCGTAGTTGACGGCGTCGTCGGCCTTGGCGTCGAAGAAGGGCGGCTGCAGGATGCCGGCGGGGAACACGATCTCGTTCTTCTGGGGGTTGTAGTACGCGTTGACGGTCGGGGGCGACATTTCCCACTCGGTCCGGTCGACGGGCTTGCCGACCTTGGTGAGATCGCGCTGAAACTCGAACTCGTTGGCCCGCTGGCGGTTCAGGACGTACGGTCCGCGGTCGATCTTCAGGGCCGAATAGTCCCGCCACTTGTCGGGATATCCGATCTTGGGGTCGAAGGCGTCGAGCTTGGCCAGAGCGGCCTTGCGCGTCGCCTCGCCCATCCAGGGCAGGGTCGTGAGATCGGCGCGCAGCGCGGCGATCAGGTTCTTGACCATCGCGTCGGCGCGCGCCTTGGCCTCCGGCGGGAAGTAGTCGCGCACGTACGCCTTGCCGAGCGCGTGGCCGATGGCCTCGTCGGTCGAGGAGACGCAGCGTTTCCACCGCACCTCGTTTTCCGGCGTGCCCTGGAGGGTCTTGCCGTAGAAGTCGAAGTCCTCGTCGACGAACTTCTTCGAGAGGCTCGGCGCCGCGGCGGCGATCAGGTGCCAGCGCAGGTACGTCTTCCACTGTGGCAGCGGCGTCGCGACGAGCTCCTTGTTGACCGCCTCGAAATACTTCGGCTGGCCGACGTTGACGGCGGCGACGGCGGGCGCACCGACCGCCTTCATGTAGGCCGTCCAGGAGAAGTTCGGCGTGAGCTGGGCAAGCTCGGCGAACGTCTTGCGGTTGTAGGTCTTGTCCGGGTCACGGCGCTCGACGCGGGTCATCGAGGCCTCGGCCAGGCGCGTCTCGAGGGCCAGGACCCCCTTCGCGTTTTCGGCGGCCCGCGCGGGGGCCTCGCCCATGAGCGCGAACATCTTCGTAACGTGGGCGACGTATTCGTCGCGGAGCTTCTTCGACTCGTCGTCGGCCTTCGTGTAGTAGTCGCGATCGGGCAGCCCGAGGCCGCCCTGGTAGGCGCCGACGATCACTTCGCTCGCGTCGCGGCGATCCTGGTCGGAGCCGAAAGCGAAGACCGCGTTGACGCCGATCTGTTGGAGGCGCGCGATCTCGGCCTGCAACTGGGCGACCGTGCCGAGCTTGTCGATCGCAGCGAGCTCGCCCTTGAGTGGCGCGATGCCCTGCGCCTCGATCGCGGCTTCGTCCATGCACGTGGCGTAAAAGTCGCCGACCTTCTGATCGTCGGAGCCCGGAGCGTTCGCCGCCTTCGAGGCTTTTTCGAGGACCTTGTGCAGGCTCTCGCGGTTGCTCTCCTCGAGGATCGTGAAGGACCCCCAGTACGACTGGTCGGCGGGGATCGGGTTCGACTTCAGCCAGCCTCCGTTGCCGTAGACGTTGAAGTCCTGGCAGGCCTGGACGGATGGGTCCATGTCGGCCGGATTGATGCCGCGGACGTCCGGCTCCGCGAGGGCGGTGCTGCAGATCGCGACCGCGCCGATGGCGGCCAGGAATGTAAGCGTGGATTTCACGGAGCCTCCTTCAATGTGAGAGGGAGATCTTATGACGGAGACCCCGTCGCGCCGCAGGGGCAGCCTTGCGGTCCCCCGCGTCCGTCAGGGTGTTGCAGAGGCGGGCGGGACGAGCCCCGCCCCTACGACACCGAATCCGGATTGATGCCGGGCTCGACCGCGCCGGTCCCGAACGACAGCCGCCCGTTCTCGAGCGCCGTGTCGCGCAGCGTGACGGACAGCGCCTCGACGAGCGTCGTGACGGGGTAGACCTCGATCGAGTCCCGCACTTCGGCGGCCAGGTCTTCGAGGTCGGGCTCGTTGTCCTTCGGGATCAGGATGCGGTGGATGCCGGCCCGCACCGCGCCGAGGATCTTCTCCTTCAATCCGCCGATCGGCAGGACGCGGCCGGAGATCGTGATCTCGCCGGTCATGGCGAGGTCGTTCTTGACGGGGCGGCCGGAGAGCGCCGAAACGACGGCCGATGCCATCGCGATGCCGGCGGAAGGCCCGTCCTTCGGAATCGCGCCCGCCGGAACGTGGATGTGGATGTCGCGCTCGAAATCCTTCTCGTCGATGCCGAGCCACGCGGCGTGCGAGCGGGCGAAGGTCCATGCCGCACGGGCCGACTCCTTCATGACGTCGCCGAGCTGTCCGGTGAGGATGAGCTCGCCCTTGCCGCGCATGAGCGAGGCCTCGACGAACATGATGTCGCCGCCCTGGGGCGTGTAATACATGCCGGTCGCGATGCCGACCTGGTCCTCGCGGGCCATCTTCTCCGGGTGCACGCGGGGGCGCCCGAGCAGCGGATGCACGTCCTCGCGGCCGACGGTCTGGCCCTCGATCTCGCGGGCGGCGATGCGCCGCGCGACCTTGCGCGCGAGCTTGCCGAGCTCGCGCTCGAGCTGCCGCACGCCGGACTCCCGCGTGTAGCTCGTGACGACCTCGCGGATGGCGTCGTCGGAGAGCGTGAGCTGGCCGGATTTCAGGCCGTTCTCCTCGACCTGGCGCGGCACGAGGTAGCTGCGGGCGATCTGGAGCTTCTCCTCCTCGGTGTAGCCGGCGAAGTTCACGACCTCCATGCGGTCATAGAGCGGCCCCTGGATGTTCTGGACGAAGTTCGCCGTCGCGATGAAGAGCACCTCCGAGAGGTCGAACGGGACGCCCAGGTAGTGGTCGGTGAAACTGTCGTTCTGCGCGGGGTCGAGGACCTCGAGCAGCGCCGAGGCCGGGTCGCCCTGGAAGGAGACGCCGAGCTTGTCCACCTCGTCGAGCAGAAAGACCGGGTTCTTCGAGCCCGCCTGTTTCATGCCCTGCAGGATGCGCCCCGGCATCGCGCCGATGTAGGTGCGCCGGTGGCCGCGGATGTCGGCCTCGTCGCGGGCGCCGCCGAGCGAGATGCGGACGTACTTGCGCCCCATCGCGCGCGCGATGGACTTGGCGATCGAGGTCTTGCCGACGCCCGGGGGGCCGGCGAAGAGGAGGATGCGCCCCTTGCCGGAGCGCGCGGCCGGCGGCTTCGCGCCGGCCGTCTCGTCGGGCTTGTCCGCCTTGTCCACACCGTCCTTCCGGGCCGCTTCCTCGGCCGGCCCGGCGTTCTCCCGCTCCCGTGAGAGCTGCCGCACGGCCAGGAACTCGAGGATGCGGTCCTTGACGTCTTTCAACCCGTAGTGGTCCTCGTCGAGCACGCGGGCCGCCTCGCCGACGTCGAGCTTCTCCTCGGTGCGCGCGTTCCACGGCAGCTCGGCGATCGTCTCGAGGTAGGTGCGCAGCACCTGGGACTCCATGGACTCGCGGCCGATCCGCGTGAGCCGCGCCCATTCGCGGTCGACCTCCTTGCGCGCTTCCTCGGGAAGATCGAGCGCGTCGAGCGTGGCGCGCAGCTCCTTCAACCCGTCGTCCGAGCCGCCCTCGCCCTCACCGAGCTCCTTCTGGATCGCCTTCATCTGCTCGCGCAGGTACATCTCGCGCTGGCGGCCGCCGAGCTCTTCCTTGACCTTGGACTGGATGTCCTCCTGCGCCGAGAGGACGTCCACCTGGCGCTGCACGTGCACCAGCACGCGGCGCAGGCGGTCTTCGACCGAGAGCGTCTCGAGCAGGACCTGTTTGTCGACGACCGGAATGTCGAGGTAGCCGGCGACGAGGTCGGCCAGGCGCCCGGGCTCGTCGACCTCCGCGAGGATCTGGTCGACCGTTCCGTCGGGAAGGCCGAGCTTCTTGCCGAGCTCGGCCGCGCGCTCGCGCGCCTCCCGGTGGAGGCCGGCGAAGGCCGCGTCCTTCGAATCGAGCGGGAGCATTTCCTGCGCGTGCTGGACGGTCGCCTCGAGATAGCCGTTCTTCGGTGCCACGCGCAGGGCGATGCCGCGCGACTTGCCCTCGAGGACGAGCCGGATCCCGCCGATCCCGCGCTGGATCGAGCCGAGCGTGGCGATCGTGCCGATCGTGTAGAGGTCGGTCGGCGAGACGTTTTCCGACTCGGAGCGCTGCGCCACCGCGAAGACGAGCCGTTCGGGCGTGCTCATCGCCGCTTCGATGCCGCGCAGGGTCCCGGCACGGCCGGCCGAGATCGGAAAGGTCACGCCGGGAAACAGAACGGCGTTCCGCATCGGAACGACCGGAAGAGACGAAGACGGGGCCAGCTCGGACATCGGGCACTCCTTGTCCCTTTCGAGGGACGCCAAGAAATACGTCCGAAAGGGTCGGACGGATTCCGCGGTCAAAGAACGGCACCGGGGAGAACGGTCCGGGAGCGGGAGGGATTCCCGGGGTCAGCCGATGCGGCGCAGGACGGCGATCGAGATGTCGTCCTCGGGGCTGCCGGGGCCCCGGAAGGCCCGGACCTCCCGGGCGAGCGCGGCCGCGATCTCCTGCGCCGGCAGTCGGATCGCCGAGCGCGCCGCGGCCTCGATGCGTGCGTCGCCGAAGTCCCGGCCGGCGGCGTCGCGAGCCTCGGACACGCCGTCGGAATGCAGCAACAGGATCTCTCCCGGTTCGAGCCGCCCGTTCTCGAGAGGCCAGGTGATGCCGCCCTTGATCCCGAGCGGGTAGGCCCCCGCGCCGAAGCGCTGCCGCACGCCGCCGTCCGGCCGGATCGCGAGCGGCTGGGGGTGGCCCGCGATCGAACCGATGAATGCGCCGTCGGGCGAGAACAGCAGGTAGACGCAGCTGAAGAAGGCGCGCGGGCTTCCGGTGCGGGACAGGATGCGGTTCAGCGTCGCGAACATGGCCGGTGGAGTGGCGTCGACCTCGAGCTGCGTGCGGAAGGCGGCGTGCGCCACGGCCATGACGAGGCCGGCCGCCATCCCGTGCCCGGACGCGTCGCCGAAGAGCACGGCCAGCCGCCCGTCCGGCAGCGGCACGAAGTCGTAGATGTCGCCCCCGACCATGTTGGCGATCTCGTTGTGGGCGCCGAGCTCGAGGGAGGCGGTCTTCGGGAGGACCTTGGGGATGAGGCTCGCCTGGAGCTCGCGCGCGAGCTCGAGCTCGTCGCGGAAGTTGATCTTGTCGACCAGCTCCATGCCGAGCAGCAGCGTCAGCAGCGCGGCCGCCGCCGCGAGGAAACCGCTGTCGAGGTCCACGCGATACGACGTGGTGCGCCGGACGCCGTTCTGGACCTTCTCGCTGTGGCGTTCGAACGAGGGCCCGAACATCGAGAGCAGGAAGCAGGCGAGGACCGCGATGAAGATGACCCGGCGGGCGGGAGCCAGGCGCTTGGCGAGGCCGAAGAGAACGCTGTTGGTCGTCTTGAACCACCGCTTCCAGCGCTTGGGCTCGCGCTCGAGCGCTTCCCGGTCGTCGGCGGTCAGCTTCCCCCTGGCGTGCTTCCACTCGAGGGAGTAGAGGCCGACGATGTCCGCCCGGCCCACGTCTCGAAACGTCGACCTGAGCAGGTCCCCCCAGTCCTTGCGGCCCGACGGCATCGGGCGAGTTTATTGCTGATCCGCCGCCGCGCTAGAGTCACATTCCAGCTCCAAGAGGGTGACATGAAGATGCGACAACGTGACAGGTGCTCGCGGCGTGCGAAGTCTCCCGACCGAAGGGAGGGAGGAGGCGCGCGCCGCGGGAGCGAGCGCGCCGCGAGGGGGTCAGGCGAGCGGTCGAGCCCGCATCCGGGCGAGCCGCTCGCCGGTGCGCCGTACGGCGCAGACCCCCGACCAAGCGCGAGCGACGGTTAGAACCCCAGCAGCGCGAGCTCGTCGAGCAGCGTGGCGATCTTCGGGTGCGCGGCGAGCTCCTTGTACAGCCAGCCGTGCTGCTCGCGCAGCTCCGCCACCCGCGCGCGCAGGGCCTCGCGATCCCGGTCGGCGGCGGCCACGCGCACCTTCTCGATGGCCGTGCGCGAAGCGCCGTCGAGCTTGCCGCCCACCTTCTCGTGGAGCGCGTCGAAGGACGCGTGGACCCGCGAGGCATGGTCGTCGGGAGGAGGCTTCTCGGACATCGGGCTTCAAGAGTATCAAAGGAGCGCGGGCAGCCCGGCGAGCGAGTCGAGGGCGGCATCGGGGCGGATCCGGGAGCGCGCCGCGTCCTCCACCCGGAACTTGCCGGTCCGGACGAGGATGCCCTTCATGCCGGCCGCCTGGCCGCCGCCCACGTCGGACTCGAGGTCGTCGCCGACGACGGCCGCCTCGGCGGGGGCGACGCCGAGCGACGCGAGCGCCGCGGTGAAGAAGTCCGGAGCCGGCTTGCCGGTGAGTGTCGCCTCGCGGCCCGATGCGTACTCGAGCGCGGCGGCGAAGGCGCCGAGGTCCAGCATGAAGCCGTCCTCCGCGCGCCAGTAGCGGTTGCGGGCGAGCGTGACGAACTCGGAGCCGGCCAGAATGTGGCGGAAGGCGGCGTTCAGGCGCGAGAAGGTCAGGCCCTCGCCCATGTCGCCGAGGACGACGGCCTGCGGCGAGCGCTCGTCCTGCGCGATCCCGGGGAAGTCCTCGAGGAGCGCAGGGTTGACGAGGAAATGACACCGCTCGAGGCCGCGCCGGACGAGATGCGCGTGCGCCGCCCGCGGAGCGGTAAAGACGCGCTCGGGGTCGACGGCGAACCCCATCTCGGCGAGCTCGCGGACGACTGCCGAGCGCGGGCGGCTCGTCGTGTTGGTGACGAAGCGGTGCGGAATGCCCCGCGCCTCGGCGTCCGCGAGAGCTTCCACCGCCCCGGGGATCAGTCGCTTGCCCTGGTACACGGTGCCCTCGAGGTCCACGAGGAGCGCGCGGATTCCCGGGAGCAGGCGGGTCATGACGAGGCGGTCATCCTCTCGTAGAGCGTCAGGAGCGCCTGCGTGCCGTCCTCGCCGCGGCCCTGGGCTTCGAGGGCCGAAAGGAGCTGGTGGACGAGCGCGGCCCCCGGCAGCGCCACGCCCTTCTCGCGCGCGGTCTTCAACACGATGCCGAGGTCCTTCTGCTGGTGCTTGATCGCGAAGGCCGGCTTGAAGTCGCGGTCCATCATCTTCCTGCCGAGCACGTCGAGCATCCAGGAGCTCGCGGCGCCGCCCATGAGCGCTTCGTGGAGCGCGGGCATGGGGAGCCCCGCCTTCTGCGCGAAGGCGATGCCCTCCGAGACGGCCATGAGCGTTCCGGCCACGACGATCTGGTTGACGGCCTTGCCGAACTGGCCCGATCCGGAGGGCCCGAGGTGCGTGATGCGTTTTCCCATCGCGGTCAGGACCGGCTGCGCCTTTTCGAGGGCGGCCGCTTCGCCGCCGACGAAGAAGGTCAGCGTCCCGTCGGTCGCGCCCTTCTGCCCGCCCGAGACCGGCGCGTCGAGGAAGGGGATTCCCGATTCCGCGAGCCGCTGCGCGATCGAGCGCGCGGCCTCGGCCGCGATGGTCGAGCAGTCGATGACGACGGTCCCTTTCGCGGCGCCGCGGACCGTGCCCTCCGGGCCGAGGTGGACTTGCTCGACCTCCGGAGAGTCGGGCAGGCAGGAGACGACGATTTCGGATTCCGCGCCCACCTCGGCCGCCGAGCCGCAGGCCTTTGCGCCGAGTTCCGCCGAGAGCGCCTTCACGTTCGCCGGAGTGCGGCTCGTCAGTGCGAGCGGGAATCCCGCCCGCGCGAGATTGCGCGCCATCCCGGTTCCCATCGTTCCCAGACCGATGAACCCCACCGTCTGCGCCATGTGCGGCTCCTTGTCGAATACGAGACGAAGTGATTCTAGACGCGGCGGCGGTTCTCGCAGGAACATGATCGAGACCGTCCACCAGGTGAGCCGGCCGCCCGGGCGATCTACGTGACGTCGATCCCCTCGACGTGCGGCGCCAGTGCCTCGCTCTGCAGCTCCCGCAGCTTCTTCAGCCCCTTGCGCGCGAGCGCGAGGATCTCCGTCAGCTGCTCCTCGGAGAACGGCCGCCGCTCCGCGGTGCCCTGGATCTCGACGAAATGGCCGGAGGCGGTGGCGACGACGTTGCAGTCGACGTCGGCTTCCGAGTCCTCCTCGTAGGCGAGATCCAGCACGGCCTGACCCGCGCAGATCCCGACCGAGACCGCGGCGACCGTCTCGCGCAGGGGCCAGCGCGGGATCTTGCCGTCGCGGCAGAGCTTCGCGAGCGCCATGGCGAGCGCCACGCACGCGCCCGTGATTCCGGCGCAGCGCGTGCCGCCGTCGGCCTGCAGGACGTCGCAGTCGAGGGTGATCGTGCGCTCGCCGAGCCCCCGCAGCTCCGTGACGCTGCGCAGCGAACGCCCGATCAGGCGCTGGATTTCGAGCGTGCGTCCCCCCTGCTTGCCCTGCGCCGCCTCGCGTGCGGATCGCGTGTGCGTCGCGCGCGGGAGCATCCCGTACTCGGCCGTGACCCAGCCGCTGCCCGTGCCCTTGAGAAACGCGGGAACGCGGTCTTCGATGGACGCCGCGCAGAGGACCTTCGTGTGTCCCAGCGAAATCAGGGCGGAGCCCTCGGCGTGGCGGGCGACGCCGGTCTCGATCGCGACCGCGCGCAGCTCGGCGGGCTTGCGCCCGTCGGGGCGCGGCGTCGAGCGGCTCATGGCCGGCCCGCGCGCGTCGGCTGCGGGCGCGGCGTGGCGGTCGGCCGCACGGGCGCTGTCGGCGTGGCGGCGGGCGTCGGTGCGGCAGCCGCTTCCGCCCCCGGCGGTTCGATGACACTGCGAATGAAGAGCAGCGGTCGCGTCAGGTCCACGTGGCCTCCCAGTGTTTCGGCGGGCTCGCCGTTGACGAGGATTCTCACACGGGACGTCTCGGCCACGTTTTGCAGCGTGGTGTCGACGAGCGAGGCGACGATCGTCAGCTCTTCGTCCGAGCCGAATGCCAGTCCCGCGTCGACGGCCAGGTCGAGGACGGCCTGGCCCTCCGGAAGCAGAAATGCGTTGCGCAGCTGCATCTTTTCGGGCACCGCCGACATGAGGCCCTCGCGGGCAGGGCCCTTCTGCAGCTCCGCGAAGAGCGCCTTCAGGAACGCTGGGCCGCCCGCGGGTTTCGGTATGTCCCGCTCCTCCGGATGCAGAAGCAGCCCGTCCTGGTCCGGAAAGTAGAGCGTCACGCGGATCGTTTCGATCACGGGCAGCGGGGTCGCGCCCGGGACCGCCGTCACGAGCGCCGGCGCGGCCGGCGAAACGCGCAGGAACGCGCGCGGCCCGCGCCGCGCGAAGCGGGGCAGGCCGCTGCGATTGACGAGGAGAAGCGCCGCGACGGCGGCCGCCAGCACGGCGAGCAGGACCGCGGCCGCGCGCCGGCTCATGGGACAGGCGTGGGACGCACCGCGGCGGGATGCCGCTTCGAGAAGAAGCGGGCGACGGCCCGCGCCACGGCGTCGGCGACCCTCTGCTGGAACTCCGGATCCTTGAGCCTCTTCTCTTCGTCGGCGTTCGAGATGAACGCGAGCTCGACGAGAACGGCCGGCATCGTCGCGCCGACCAGGACGCGGAAGGGCGCCTGCTTGATCCCGCGGTTGGCCGTGTCCGAGACGCCATTCAACTCGACCTGGATCGATTCGGCGAGCTCGCTCGAGTCCTTCAGGTGCGCGCTCTGAGCCAGGTCCCACAGGACGAAGTCGAGATCGTGGTTGCCGGCCGCGTCCGTCGGGCCGCCGCCGGCGGGCGCGCCGGCCTGGTTCTCTTCTTTCGCGACGTCCTGGGCGATCTTGTCCGACGCCTCGAGCGAGAGGTAATACGTCTCCGAGCCCTTCGCGGAAGCGGCCCGCGAGGAATTGGCGTGGACCGACAGGAACAGGTCCGCTCTCTCGTGGTTCGCGATCGAGGCGCGGTCGTCGAGCGGGATGAGGACGTCCGAATCGCGCGTGAGCACCGCGCGGCAGGAGAGGACTTTCGGCAAGGTGGCGACGAGCCGCTTCGCGATCTCGAGCGTCGCCTCCTTCTCCTGCAGGCCGCCGGGGCCGATCGCCCCGGTCTCGGTGCCGCCGTGGCCGGGGTCGACGACGACCGTCAGCAGCGGCACCGCGGCCGGGGCGGGCGCCGCCGGCTCGACCGACGCGGCGGCCGCCGCGGACTTGCGGCCGACTTCGATGACGAGGCGGTCCGGGTTCGTGAGCGGGTATGCGCGCGCCGTCTGGTTCGGCTCGCGAAACTCGACCGTCGCGATATCGCCCGAGAAGCGGACCACGGCCACGAGCGGATCGTCGAACTTCTTCTCGGGGAAGGGCGGATCGATCTTCGTATCGGTGAACCGGACCGCGAAGCCCTTCTCGGAAAGCACCGTCGCGGTTTTCGCGGAGGCCGAGAGCCGCAGCACGACCTGCGTCGTCGGCGCGACGTGCACGACGGCAACCTCGATCGAAAGTGGCGGCGGCCCGGCGGCCGTCAGGGTCCAGACGCGTTTTGCCGCATCGTAGCTGCCCGCGGCTCCCGCGAGCGGGAAGAGGACCTTCTCGAAGAAGTCCGCGGGGGCGTAGAGCGAACCGCCGACGACCCGCGCCGGCAGCGAGATCGGAATGATGCGGCGGTCCACGGGCACCTGTGCCGTGCCGGGGCCGAGCAGGATCTGGTGGCCCTGGCCGGTCAGCGTCAGGACGCCCGTCGACGGGTCTGAGGCAACGGTGTAGCCAAGCGCCCGCGCGGCATCCGAGACGACGAACTCCTTGCCGCCGAGCGTTCCGACGGGGTACGACTCGCCCTTCCAGAGGATCGTCGCGCGGTCCTCGGCCGGTGCGGGGACGGGAAGGCTCGAGAGAAGGAGGGTCAGTGCCGCGACGGCGGCGGTACGGCGGTTTCTCAACCTCGAGTTGGTGTTCTTGACGATGCGAACGCTCTCGTTCGAAAGGGTAGCACGGCCGTACTCGCCTGGCTGAATGTCCGGCCCCGCGGTGACCGCATGATGAAAGATATCGGCCGCGTTGCGCTGCGCCCTGTCCTTTCCGCTGGCCGGCCTCCTCGGCCTACCCTTGGAGGGAGTGCGGGACCGGGATACGATCGCCAGATCCGGAAGACTGCCGAGTTTTCCCGGCACCGACGCAACATCAAACATGAGGAGCCAGGCATGAGAAGAACGCTCACCCGGGTCGCGGTCTTCGCAGTCGTCGCGCTGTGGGCGCCGGCGATCCTGCGGGCGCAGGCGAAGAAGCCGAACATCCTCGTCATCTGGGGCGACGACATCGGCTACTGGAACGTCAGCGCCTACAACCAGGGCATGATGGGCTACCGGACGCCGAACATCGACCGCATCGCGAAGGAAGGGGCCCTGTTCACCGACTGGTACGGCCAGCAGAGCTGCACCGCCGGCCGCGCGGCGTTCATCACCGGACAGGTCGGGTTCCGGACGGGCCTGCTCAAGGTCGGCCTGCCGGGCGCCAAGGAAGGCCTCCAGGCGCGCGACGTGACGATCGCCCAGCTGCTCAAGGCGCAGGGCTACATGACGGCGCAGTTCGGCAAGAACCATCTCGGCGACCTCGACGAGCACCTGCCGACCGCGCACGGGTTCGACGAGTTCATGGGCTCGCTCTACCACCTGAACGCCGAGGAAGAGTTCGAGGACCCGGACTACTTCAAGGACCCGGCCCTCATCAAGAAGTACCAGACGCGCGGCGTGATCCACACGTGGGCCAATCCCGACGGCACGCAGAAGATCGAGTCCACCGGCCCGCTCGGCAAGAAGCGCATGGAGACGATCGACGAGGAGATCACGAAGGCCTCGCTCGAGTACCTCGAGCGCGCGAAGAAGGCGAACAAGCCGTTCTTCCTGTGGTGGAACTCGACGCGTATGCACATCTGGACGCACCTCAAGAAAGAGAGCCAGGGCAAGACCGGTCTCGGCACCTACCCCGACGGCATGGTCGAGCACGACGCGCAGGTCGGACAGCTCCTCGACAAGTTGAAGGAGCTCGGCCTCGACGACAACACGATCGTCATGTATTCCACCGACAACGGCGCCGAGAAGTTCTCGTGGCCCGACGGCGGCACCTCGCCCTTCCGCAACGAGAAGGCGAGCAACTGGGAGGGCGGGTTCCGCGTGCCGTGCTTCATCAAGTGGCCCGGCGTGATCAAGCCCGGATCCGTCAACAACGACCTCTTCGCGCACGAAGACATGCTCCCGACGCTGCTCGCCGCCGCCGGCGTGCCCGACGTCAAGGAGCAGCTCCTGAAGGGGATGAAGGTCGGCAACGGCACCTTCAAGGTGCACCTGGACGGCTACAACATCACCGATGCGCTCGCCGGCAAGGCGCCCGACCCGCGCAAGGAGTTCTTCTACTTCAACGACGACGGCTCGCTGGTGGCCCTGCGCTACAACGAGTGGAAGATCGTCTTCGCGGAACAGCGCGCCATCGGCCTCGACGTCTGGCAGGACCCGTTCGTCCTGCTGCGCTTCCCGAAGCTCTTCAACATCCGCTCCGACCCGTTCGAGACGGCCGACCACGAGAGCATCAGCTACCCGAAGTGGCGCATCGAGCACGCCTTCCTGCTCGTGCCGGCGCAGCAGTACATCGGCCAGTTCCTGGCCACGTTCAAGGAATTCCCGCCGAGCCAGAAGCCCGGCAGCTTCTCCATCGACGACGTCGTGAAGGCGCTCCAGACGAACCAGGAGTGATCCGCGGCCGGCGCGCCGCTCCCGCTACCGGGCGGGGGCGGCGCTCTTGGCGGTCGCGTTCGCGAAGCTACGCCAGCGGCTTGTGCGCCGCAACGTAGATTTCGGCCGTGGCGTCGCCGTGCCCGCCGTACCAGAGGTCGGCGATCTCGAAATCGAGGATCGCCAGGGTGTGGCGGACCTCCGCCTCGGTCGAGGCGCGGACGCGGCCGGGGCTGCGGTGCGCGACGGCCGCGCCTTCGATGAAAGCGCGCGTGTAGGCCGACGAGAGGTAGTTCGGAAACTGCGTCACGAGCGCTCCGCCGGGTTTGAGCACGCGCCAGGCGTCTCGCAGGTACAGGAAGGCATCTTCCTTCTCGAGGTGCTGGAGCACCAGGAAGGAAAAGACGAGGTCGAAGCGCTCCGCCTCGAACGAGGAGAGGAAATCCCGGTTTCCGACTTCGCGCAGATGCACGTTGGACAGGCCCTCGAGCCGCTTTCGCGCGAGCCGGAGCATCTCGCCGCTGATGTCCACGGCCCAGAGCTCCCGGACTTTCGGCGCGAGGTAGCGCTCCACGCGCCCGACCCCGCAGCCGATGTTCAGGACGACGTCCTCGCCCCGCAGGTAGCGGCCGACCATGTCGGCGTCCGACCGGCCGCTCGATTCGAAGGACTCGGCGGTCGAGCCCGTCAGGATGGCGTCGTGGGCATCCGCGGCGGCCGCCTGGTTCCACACGAACTTGTAGTCCATGGACCCTGGCCCCGCCGCGCGCCCGGGCAGCGCTTTCGCGATGCCGAGCAGCCGCCGCAGCCGCATCAGCATGCGCTCACTCCTTCGGCCGGTTCTGGACGAACTGCCAGCCGAATCGGCCCTTGACGCAGAGGTGCCCGTTCGTGACGTCGTGGTCGAGGGGCGAAGTGACGCGGACGATCTCGTTGTCCTGCACGCGGAGCTCGAGCGTGCAGCCGACGCCGCAGTAGGGGCAGATTGTGTCGGTCACGGTCTGGCGCGATTCGTCCCAGGTCCCGGCCTTGCGCATGTCGTGCTCGCTCTTGAACATCAGGGCGCCCGTCGGGCAGACGCCGATGCAGTTGCCGCAGTAGACGCAGGCGGAGTCGGGCAGCGGTGCGGCGAACTCGGTCGAGATGCGCGCGTCGAAGCCGCGCCCCGCGACGGCGATCGCAAACGTGTTCTGCGCCTCCGTCCCGCAGGCCTGGACGCACTTGTAGCAGAGGATGCACCGGGAGTAATCCCGGACGTAGAGCTCGTTGTCCAACTTCACCGGCTGCGCGACGGTGGCGGCGCGTCCGGCCTCGGCCGCATGGTGGTGGCCGGGCATGGCCTCGTCGCGCTGGCCCGCTGCGGCCGGCGGCGCGGGAGGCCCGAAGCGCGCGGGGTTCGCCCGGTAGCGCTTCATCCAGCGCCCGACGTCGTCCGAGGCGCCCGAGAGGTCGGCCGACGAGCCGAGCAACTCGAGGACGAGCTTGCGCGAGAGGCGGACGCGCTCGCTGTCGGTCTGGACCTTCATCTTCGCCTCGACCGGCCGCGAGCAGGCGGGCACGAGTGCGCGCGATCCCTCGACCTCGACGACGCAGAGGCGGCAGACGTTGACGGGGGTCAGGGTCTCGAGGAAGCAGAGCGTCGGCGTGTCGATCTTTTCCGCTCGGCAGGCCTCGAGGATCGTCGTCCCCTGCGCAACGGTCACGGTCTTCCCGTCGATCGTCAGCTCGACGGGGTTCTCCGGCTGGATGCGGCGGCGCGGTTCGGTCATGCGGAGAAGACCCCGAGCTTACGGATGGCGGACTGGATCGCGCCCGATGCGGTCTGCCCGAGGCCGCAGATCGAGGCGTCCTTCATCGCGCGGGCGATGTCGTCCAGCAGGGCGTCCTCCTCGGCGGCGCTCTTGTACGGGCGCTTCGCGTCGAGGCGCGAGACCAGCTCCTCCTGCCGTTCGGTCCCGACGCGACAGGGAACGCACTGGCCGCACGACTCGTCACGAAAGAATGCCGCGATGCGTTTGACCGTGTCGGCCAGGTCTGCTCGTTCATCGAAGACCATGATGACGCCCGAGCCGAGCGAGGCGTTGATTGCTCGCGTGCCTTCGAAGGTCAGCGGCACGTCGAGCTCGCCCGGGCCCACGAACGATCCCGCGGCGCCGCCGAGCAGCACCGCGCGCACGCCGCCCCCGCCGCGGACGCCGCCCGCGAGCTCGATCAGCTGCCGCAGCGTCGCCCCGAACGGGACTTCGTAGACGCCGGGCCGCGCGACGTGGCCCGAGATGCAGAAGAGCTTGGGGCCGGTGGACTGGCCGGTCCCGGTCGCGGCAAACGCTGCGCCTCCCTCGAGGGCGATCTGCAGGACGTTGACGAGGGTCTCCACGTTGTTGATCACGGTGGGCTTGCCGAAGAGCCCCTTCTCGACCGGGAAGGGCGGCTTGTTGCGCGGCTCGCCGCGGAATCCTTCGATCGAGTTGAAGAGCGCCGTCTCCTCGCCGCAGATGTACGCGCCCGCGCCGCGGCGGACCTCGATGTCGAAGGAAAGGCCCCCCCCGAGGATGTTTGCCCCGAGCAGGCCCGCGGCGCGGGCGGCGGCGATAGCGGTCTCGACGCGTTCGGCGGCGAGCGGGTACTCGCCCCGGATGTAGACGTAGCCCTTGTGGCAGCCCGTCGCGAAGGCCACGATCGTCATCGCCTCGACGACGGCGAACGGGTCCTCTTCCATGAGCACACGGTCCTTGAAGGTTCCCGGCTCCGACTCGTCGGCATTGCAGACGAGGTAATGCGGCTGTACGGGCTGCTTCGCCACGGCCTCCCACTTGCGCCCGGCCGGGAACGCCGCACCGCCGCGGCCCTGGAGCTTCGAGGCGAGCGCCTCGCGGATCACCCCCTCGCGGCCGAGCGCGAGGGCCGCGGCAGGGCCGCGTAGCCGCCGTTCGCCCCGGTAGTCGTCGAGGCTCGTCGGGTCCACGTGGCCGACGCGGCGCAGAAGGCGGAGATTCGAGCGGCGCGCGTCCCGGCGTTTGAGGGGCGGAGCGGGAGCCGCCCCGTCCCCCTGCCCTTTCCCGGCGGAGGAGGCTAGGGAAGCGAGGAGAGAGACTGGATCGCGTCCGCCGGCGCCACCGACGTAGTCCTTCGCGCCCTTCGCCCGCGCACTGGAGGAGAGCCGCCGGCGCGCGCTCGCACAGGCCGAGGCACGGCGACGGCCTCACGGTGTCGGCGGCAGATCCTTTCCGCAGCTCCGAGAGCAGCGCCGGCGCGCCCGCGAGCCGGCACGCGATGTCGTCGCAGACGTGCACGATCGTCTTCGGCTGCGGGGAGACGGAGAGCATCGCGTAGAACGTTGCGACGCCGTACGCATCGGCCGGTGCGACCGAAAGCCGCTCGCAGACGTAGTTGAGAGCGCCGGCTGAAATCCATCCCACGCGCGACTGCGCCGCCCAGAGCGCCGGCAACAGAAGATGGCGCCGCTCGCGGGCCGCGTGGCCGCCGATCGCCAGATGGCCGTCCGTCTCCGGGTGCCGCGCGCCGCCGTCCCAGCCGCTCGTCGGGGCGCCCGTCACCGTGTCCACGGCCGCGCGCTCCTCCGCGCTCGCCTCCGCGCCCGGGATGAGGTGGAGATCCACGCGGGTACTTTAGCAGCGGCGACAAGTGGGCACGACGGACCTTGCACCCCGGACACAAGAGGGGGTCCTTCGAGGTCCTGCCTGGGCCCGAGCGAGGCCGAAGGATCCCTTCAAGCGCCGCGCAGCGACTCGATCCGGATCGCCGACGCCTTGAACTCCGCCGTCCCGGACTTTGGATCGATCGCGTCGATCGTGAGGATGTTCGTCGCGACGTCGTCCTGGAAGTGCAGCGTCATGAATGCGAGCCCCGGCCGCAGCGTCGTGTCGTAGCGCGCGGGCACTTCGATCGCGCCGCGGCGCGACACGGCACGCACGAGCTCGCCGTCGGCGACTCCCAGGCGCCGGCCGTCCTCGGGCGCAATGTCGAGCGACTCGCCGCGGCGCAACGGCGAGGTGTAACCCGCCGTCTGGACTCCGGTGTTGTACGAGTCGAGCCTTCGGCCCGTCGTCAGGCGGATCGGAAACTCGTCGGAGAGCTTGTCGACGGGAGGATCATGCTCGACCGCGTGGAAGGGCGCGCGCGGCCCCTCGACCGGGTCCTGCCAGAGCCGCCCGTGGAGAAACGGGCTGCCCGGATGCGACTCGTCGGGGCACGGCCAGGCCAGGCCGTTCAACTTCTCGAGGCGCTCGTAGCTCATCCCGCCGTGCCACGGCGAAAGGGCCCGCAGCTCGTTCCAGACCTCTTCGGCGGTCGGATGACCCCAGTCGGTTCCGAGACTGCGCGCGAGGTCGGCGAGGATCGCAAGATCCGCGCGCGCCTGCCCGGGCGGCTCGAGCGCCTTGCGCACGCGCTGCACCCGCCGCTCGCTCGAGGTCACGGTGCCGTCGTCCTCGCACCACGAGGCGCCGGCCGGGAGGACGACGTGGGCGATCTCCGCCGTCTTCGTCAGGAACGTGTCCTGCGCGACGACGAGCTCGAGGCCCTCGAGCAGGTGCACCGCGCGCTTCTGGTCGGCCTCCGATTGCACCGGGTTCTCGCCGAGGACGAAGAGGGCCTTGAGCGACCTGTGCTCCATGGCCTCGAACATCTGCGAAAGGTGCATGCCCTTCTTCGGCGGAATCGAGGCGCCCCACGCGCGCTCGAACTTTGCGCGCAACTCCGGGTCCTCGACGTCCTGGCCGCCCGGCAGCTTGTTCGGCAGCGCGCCCATGTCGCCGCCGCCCTGCACATTGTTCTGTCCCCGCAGCGGGACGACGCCGGAGCCCCAGCGCCCGACGTGGCCCGTCAGGAGCGACAGGTTGATCAGCGCGAACACATTGTCCACGGCGTTGTGGTGCTCGGTGATGCCGAGCGTCCAGCAGAGCTGCGCCTTGCCGGCGCGCGCATACGCGTGCGCGACGTCGCGGATCGCCGCCGCCGGGACGCCGGTCTGTTTCTCGGCATACTCGAGCGTGTACGTCTCGACGCCCTTACGGTATTCATCGAAGCCCGTCGTCGCCCGCGCGATGAACTCGCGGTTCTCGAGCCCGGTCCGCAGGATCTCGCGCCCCATCGCGTTGGCGAGCGCGATGTCCGAGCCGACGTCGAGGCCGAGCCAGGTGTCCGCCCATTGCGCGGACACGGTGCGCCGCGGGTCCACGACGACCAGCCGCGCGCCGTTGTGCACGCCCTTCAGGACATGGTGGAAGTAGATGGGGTGCGCTTCGCGCGCGTTCGATCCCCACAGGAGAACGAGGTCGGCCTCCTCGACCTCGCGGTACGAGCTCGTGCCGCCCCCCGCTCCGAACACCGTCGTCAGACCGACGACGCTGGGCGCGTGTCAGGTGCGGTTACAGCTGTCGATGTTGTTCGTGCCGAGGACCGTCCGGGCAAATTTCTGAGCGAGGTAGTTGACCTCGTTCGTCGCCTTCGAGCAGGAGAAGAGGCCGATCGCCTCCCCGCCATGCTCGGCGCGCACCTTGCGGAATCCCTCCGCGGCCCTGCCCAGCGCTTCGTCCCATGTGGCCGTCCGGAGCTTTCCGTTTTCGCGCACCATCGGCTCGGTCAATCTCACGTAAGACTTCATCCCGTGCTCCTTGCCGGGGCCCGATGCCCCGAGACCGCGGCCAGAGTACGCCCGCGCAAATGCGGCTGTCCAGCGCCGGAGCGCGGGCAGGGCGCGCGGCCGGACGACGGCCGGGCGCCGCAGGGGCTCCTTTCGGATGATGCGAACGGATCATCCCCCGCCGCCGGAAAGGGATTCAGGATACGGGCATGGCCGGCGAAGCGGTTCGTCGCGAGGCCGTTCGGATCCCGGCGGGCGCCGGTTGGATCGAGGGAGAGTTCAACCTCCCTTCTCCGGCCTGCGGGATCGTTCTGTTCGCTCACGGAAGCGGGAGCAGCCGCAAGAGCCCCCGCAATCAGTTCGTCGCCGCGAGCCTGCAGGAGGCCGGCCTTGGAACGCTCCTGATGGACCTGCTCACGCAGGACGAGGAGCTCGCGGATCTCGAGCGCGGGCACCTTCGTTTCGACATCGCGTTTCTGGCGGAGCGTCTCAGAGCGGCCACGCTCTGGCTCCAGGCGCGACCCGAGGCGCGCGGGCTGCCGCTCGGTTACTTCGGGGCCTCGACGGGCGCGGCCGCCGCCCTGGTCGCGGCCGCGGAGGTCGGGGACCCCGTGAAGGCGATCGTGTCGCGCGGCGGGCGGCCCGACCTCGCCGGCGACGCCCTCGAACGCGTGAAGGCGCCGACGCTCCTGATCGTCGGCAGCCGCGACCCGGATGTGCTCGCGTTGAACCGCGCTGCGCTCGCCCGCCTGGGGAAGGAATCGAAGCTCTCGGTCGTGCCCGGCGCCTCCCATCTCTTCGAGGAGCCCGGCACGCTCGCCGAAGTCGCACGCCTGGCGTCCGCGTGGTTGCGCGGAAACCTCGACTCCGGATGGGCGCCCTCGCGCGCCGACCTGCTGGGCGTGTCGGTGCGGGGAGAGTGAGCCCATGCTCTTCGCCGATCGCCGCGACGCAGGCAAGGCACTCGCCGGTAAGCTCGGCGGTTACGCGCGCCGGCCGGACGTGATCGTCCTGGCGCTTCCCCGCGGGGGAGTGCCGGTCGCGTTCGAGGTGGCGCAGGCGCTCGGCGCTCCGCTCGACGTCTTCCTCGTGCGCAAGCTCGGTTTTCCCGGCAACGAGGAGTTCGCCATGGGCGCCATCGCGTCGGGGGGCGTGCGCGTTCTCAACGAATCGGTCCTGGCGCGATTCGGAGTTTCGATGGCGACCGTCGACAGCGTGGCCGCTGAAGAGCAACGGGAGCTGCGTCGGCGGGAGCGCTCCTACCGGGACGACCTGCCGGCCCCGGACCTGCGCGAACGGACCGTCATCGTGGTGGACGACGGCCTCGCCACGGGCTTCTCGATGCGCGCCGCGGTGACCGCCCTCCGATCGCTCGGCCCGCGGCGCATCGTCGTCGCAGTCCCGGTCGGCCCCGCAGACACGGTGGACGAGCTGCGGCGCCTGGCCGACGAAGTGGTGTGCGTGGCGACGCCCGAGCCCTTTCTCGCGGTCGGGCGCTTCTACGAAGTTTTCGATCAGACGACCGACGAAGAAGTGATAGACATTCTCGCGCGGGCGCGTCGGCCGGAGCCCGTCGCCGCCGGCGCCGAAGGAGGGAATCCATGAAGACCGTGGGTGTGAGACAGGCGGCGTGGACCGAGTTCTTCGATGCGTTCAGCCGGAGCCATCAGGGATGGCTCATGAAGTTGACGGTCCTCGATCCCAAGCTCGGCGCCCAGATGGAGGCGCTCGAGTTGCCCCTCCAGGGCGTCGTGGCCGACACCCGCGGCGGGGACATCACGATCATGCTCGGCAAGCGGCCAACCGACGTGGAGCATTCCGTCCGGAATGCGAAGCGAGTCTGGGTCGAGCTCGGCGACGACGATGCCGAGGCGGCCGTCGAAATCGAGTCCGCGGACGGGACGAAGGCCATCCTCGAGTTCCGGTCGGCGGTCCTGCCCGAGGTGGTGGACGGGCTGGCGCAACCCCCTCCGCCGGGCACCTTCGGCCCGCACTGACCGGGACGCGCCGCGTTTTGATGCGATCGCATCAGGCGGGCAGGACCCGAATTCGATAGGTTTCTTTCGTACCGGTTTCCGGGAAGTTGGCCCCGAGTCGACGACCCCCGGGACGGCAGGAGGCGGCGACCCGCCTCCTATTTATTGGATGGGGTGTTGTTCCTGCGGCCGTCAGCCGCGGCGCGCTCCGGGGCTCGGGAACGCGGGCCAGCGGCCGGCGGCTGCGCACGGCTCGCATCGGAAGAAGAGGTCGGGATACTCGACCATGCGGCGTGCGTTTTCGCCGCACGCCCGGCACGCGAACGCCGCGAGGCGGGCCGCCTTCGAGGTCATGTGGACCAACCGCGCCTCGGCCGACGCTTCGCGGCCGTGGATGTCGCAGGAGCATCCGTCCCCGAGGCGGTGCGACGCGTTGGCGTCTTCGCGGCACCACCGCTGGCGGCACCAGGCCCGGGGCGCGATCAGTTCCCCCATGGATCCAGCATGCCGGCCCGCACGGACACATGATGTCCGAGCCCCTCGCTGCTGGTATCGTGCCGCCATGAAGCGCATCGGAATCGTCCTTCTCGTCCTGGGACTTGCGGGTTTCGTGTGGGCCTCGGCCGGGCGCTCGGGCTACGACTCGGTCGAAGGGGCGCTCAAGTCGACGTTCTCCTCGAGCGAGCGGTCGAAGAAGGAGGGGTGGGAGACGACGCGGTGGGTTTCCGCTGGCCTGGCCGTGGTGGGTCTCGCCCTGCTCGTCGCGCCTGCCAGAAAGTCCTGACGCCGGGACTCTCGCCTTACTGGCTCGCCGCCGCTGCGGCGGCCTCGCCGCGCAGGTACGCGTCGATCGCCGCCGCGGCCGTTCGCCCGTGGCCCATCGCGAGGATCACGGTCGAAGCGCCCGCGACGATGTCGCCGCCCGCGAAGACGCCCTTGCGGGTCGTCATCATGGTCTGCTCGTCCACGACGAGCGTCCCGTGGCGCGTCGTCGTGAGGCCTGGCGTGGTCTTGGGGATCAGGGGGTTGGGGCCGTTGCCGATGGCCTCGATGACGATCTCGACGGGAATCTCCTCGTAGGCGCCCTCGATCGGAACGGGCCGGCGTCGCCCCTTCTCGTCCGGCTCGCCGAGCTCGCAGCGCTGCACGCGCAGCCCGCGCACCCATCCGTCCGCGCCGGCCAGGATCTCGACGGGCGCCGAGAGCATCCGGAACTGCACGCCTTCCTGCTCGGCATGGTGGACTTCCTCGAGGCGCGCGGGCATCTCCTCGCGCGAGCGCCGATAGACGAGGTACACGTTCTTCGAGCCCAGGCGCAGCGCCGTGCGCGCGGCGTCCATCGCGACGTTGCCGCCGCCGAGGACGGCCACGTTGTCGCGCCGCAGGACGGGCGTGTCTTCCTCGGGGAACCGGAACGCGCCCATGAGGTTCGCGCGGGTCAGGTACTCGTTGGCCGAGTAGACGCCGTTGAAGTCCTCGCCCGGGACGTTGACGAAGTACGGCAGGCCGGCGCCCGTTGCGACGTACACGGCCTCGAAGCCGTCGTCGAAGAGGTCGTCCACGGTGAAGGTCTGTCCCACGACCGTGTCGAACTCGAACCGGACGCCCATCTTCGAGAGGTTGTCGACCTCGGCCTGCACGATGCCCTTGGGCAGGCGGAACTCCGGTATGCCGTAGACGAGAACGCCGCCCGCCTTGTGGAAGGCCTCGAACACGACGGCCTCGTGGCCGAGGCGCCGCAGGTCGCCCGCGCACGTCAGCCCGGACGGGCCCGCGCCGATGATCGCCACGCGCCGGCCGGTCGAAGGGCCGACCTCGGGCAGCTCCACGCCGCCTTCCTCGCGCTCCCAGTCCGCCAGGAACGCTTCGATCTTGCCGACCGAAACCGCGAAGCCGAGGTCCTTGTGGACCTTGGCCACCATGCAGTTCTCCTGGCACTGGCTCTCCTGGGGGCACACGCGCCCGCAGATGGCCGGCAGGAGGTTCGTCTCCTTGATGACCCGGATGGCGCCGCGGAAGTCGCCCTCGGCGACGAGCCTCAAGAACGCGGGGACGTCCACGCCGACCGGGCAGCCCGAGACGCACGGCTCGTTCTTGCACGAGAGGCAGCGCACTGCCTCGGCGCGCGCCTGGGCGGGCGTGTAGGCGAACGGGACCTCGCGGATGTTGCCGACGCGCTCGGCGGGGTCCTGCTCCGCCCAGAAGATCTTCGGCAGCTGGCCGCGCTGTTTTGCCGTGAGGCTGCCGCGGCCCTCGACCCGCGCGGCCATTTCCTCGGGGGTCGGGTTCGACCGGTTCTCTTCGGACATCAGGCTTCGGTCTCCGCGGCGGCAGCGGGCGCCTCGAGCCGGCAGGTGTGATCGCGCTCCCGGTAGCGCGCGAGGCTCGAGGCCTCTTCCGGCTTGTACATCGCCTGGCGCCGCATCATCCCGTCGAAATCCACGTGGTGGCCGTCGAACTCCGGGCCGTCCACGCACACGTACCGGGCGACGCCGCCGACCATCACGCGGCAGCCGCCGCACATGCCGGTGCCGTCCACCATGATCGTGTTGAGGCTGACGAGCGTGGGCACCTTGTAGGGCTCGGTCGTCTTCGAGCAGAACTTCATCATCAGCGGTGGGCCGATGGCGACGGCGAGGTCCACGTCGCCGCCCCTGGCGCGGCGGCCCTCGATCGCGCCCTTGAGGGCGTCCGTCACGAAGCCCTTCATGCCGGCCGAGCCGTCGTCGGTGCAGACGACGAGCTCGTTCGAGGCGGCGCCGAGCCGGTCCTCGAAGACGAGCAGGTCCTTGCGGCGCGCGCCGAGGACCGTGACGACCTCATGCCCCGCGTCGCGGAAGGCGCGGACGATCGGGAGCATCGGCGCGGCGCCGATGCCGCCGGCGACACAGGCGACCGTCCCGCGGAAGTCCTCGGCCCTGCCCGGGATCCCGATGTGCGTCGGGTTGCCGAGGGGCCCGGCCACGTTGGCGAAGGAGTCCCCCTCGGAGAAGGCCTCGGTCATCTCGATGGTGGTCTTTCCGACGGCCTGCACGACGAGCGTGATGCTGCCCTTCTCGCGGTCGACGTCGGCAATGGTCAGCGGGATGCGCTCGGAATTGGCGTGCGGGCGCACCATCACGAACTGTCCCGCCCGATGGCGCCGCGCGACCCGGGGCGCCTCGACCTCGAACAGGCCGACGTTTTCGCCCAGGGTCTTCTTGACGAGGATGCGGAACACCCGACGATGGTCGTCCGGGACGGCCCGCGCCGGCAGATGCAAATGCATCAGTTCCGGGCGGCCGAAGGGGCTACTTCGCGGCGGGGGAGGCGGCCGTCGGCGCCGGGGCGGCCGGTTTTTGCGCGGACGTCCGCGAGTAGTACTCGGCCAGGCCGGCGATCTCGGCGTCGGTCAGGTCGCGGCAGAGGTCGCGCATGACGCGGTAAACATCGTTGGCGCGCTCGCCCGAGCGAAACGTCGTCAGCTGGAGGGAGAGGTCGTCGAACTTCTGGCCTTTCAGGATCGGCACGCCGTACGAGCCCGGGATCCGGCCGCCCGCCGACCCGTGGCAGGCCTCGCAGGCCGGCATGATGCGCGCTCCGTCGCCGGTTTCGGCGAGCCACTCGGCGCCCCCCTCCGTCGCCGGCGGCGACGCGGGAAGCGGCGCGGGCGCCTGGGCCGCGTAGAACGCGGCGAGGTCGGCCATGTCGCGGTCCGATAGCGGCTTGACCGCTTCGCCCATGATCGGGCTCGCGCGCGATTCGCTCTTGTAGTCCTGGAGCTGCTTGTAGGTGTAGAGCGGATCCTGTCCGGCGAGGTTCGGCACGTCGGGCGTGTCGACGACCCCGGCCGCGCCGTGGCAGTCCGAGCAGTCCTTGTGAAGCTGCTTGCCGCGGGCGGGATCGCCGCTGCGCACGAGCCGGACGGTCTCGACCGTCCAGGCCACGCGCGAGGAGGGCAGGCTGACGGCGGCCGTGGCCGCGGCGAGGACCGCGGCCGTGGCGAGAACGGCGCGGTGGCGTCTCATCGGAATCCCCAGGCGAGGGCCTTGTGGACCCCGATGAAGAAGAACTGCCCGATCGGGTACGCCCAGGCGATCGCCATCAGAACGACCAGCAGGACGTTCCAGACCGCGAAGCCGTTCAACAGCGCCGGTACCCGGACCACCGGCTCGATCGTCTCGGCGTAAGCCATCGCGGGGTCCCGCTCCTCCATCGGGCTGCCGTGCGTCCGGAAGAGGTTGAAGAGAAAGAGCAGCGTCGAGAGCACCATGAGCGCGCCGCCCACGATCATGACGTCGCCGGAAGGGCGCCACCGCGCGACGATTCCGGGATCGTAGGGCGTGTAGGCGATGCGCCGCGGCATCCAGAGGAGCCCCTGGTAGTGCCAGGGAATCGTCAGCGTGAAGATGCCGGCAAACCACAGCCAGAGCTGGGTCGTCGCCATGCGCCTCGAGTAGAGGCGGCGGCCGGTCAGCCGCGGCCACAGTGCATAGGCGCTGGCGAAGTAGACCGTCACGACTGTCCCGCCGAGGATCAGGTGGAAGTGCGCCGGGATCCAGGCCGTGTTGTGCACCATCGTGTCCATCGCGTAGGAGGCGTTGACGAGGCCGCCGAAGCCGCCGGGCAGGAGCGTGAAGACCGCAAGGATGCCCCCGAGCGCGACCGGCTCGCTCCAGGGCAGCCGCCGGATCCAGCCGAAGAGGCCCTTGCCGCCGCGCAGGCGCCCTGCGGTCTCGAGCGAGGCGGTCACGGTGAACCCGGTCAAGAGCGTCGGCAGCGCCACGAGGAACGTGCCGAGCGTGTGCATGAGCTTCCAGCCCGCCGCCTGCTCCGGGTCGATGAAGATGTGGTGCAGGCCGATGGGCAGGCTGAAGACGAGCAGCATCACGAAGACGATCCGGCCGGCTTCGTCGGAGAAGAGGTATCCGCCCGCGGCCTTCGGCACGATCGCGTAGAGCGTGACGTAGGCGGGGATCAGCCAGAAATAGACGATCGGGTGCAGGGTCCACGCAAAGAGCGCGCGGGCGAGTCCCACGTCGATCGTCTCCGTCAGGCCGAGCGACAGCGGGAGCAGCTGGAACACGACCTCCAGGACGACCCCGACGAGCGTCCACGCCCAGAGCATCGCGCAACTCGTCATGCCGAACTGGGCCAGCGGCACGGGACGGCCCGGATTCTCGCGCTTCCACGCGACCGTCATCGCGATCGTGATGGCGGTCCACGCCAGGGACCCGACGAGCAGCAGCGCCGCCCCCGCGTAGAAGGACCAGTGCGCGACGATCGGCGGATAGAAGGTGTAGAGGACGGTGGCTTTGCCGGAGACGATCGAAAGCGCGGCCGTCACGGAGCCGATGAGCATCGTCCAGAACCCGAACCACGCCAGACGCGGCCACCCCACCGGACGTTCGAGGCTCGTGGCAGAGACGAAGTAGCCGAAGCCGACGATGAAGAAGGTCGTCAGCACGAAGGCCTGGACGACCCCGTGCAGGGTGGTGGACCCGTAGTACAGGGCGGCCGAAGTCTTGACGAGCCCGCCGCGCTCGAGCAGCTGGTAGAAACCGAGCAGGCTCGCGACCCCGGACAGCCCGAAGCCGACCCACATGTGGGCCAGTCGCCAGGCGCCGGGCGCTGCGCGCGTCGAACGGGTTCGATCTCACCGCGGCGCTCATGGGCGGGTGACCCGGACGCGGCCCCACATGGACTGGTGCCCGAGGCCGCAGTACTCGTTGCAGAAGAGGGGAACGGTGACGCTCCCATCCGCGTTGGGCGTGCCGATCTTCGCGACCGACGTCGAAGCGGATCGTCGTGCGCACCTCGGAGACGTAGCCCGGCACGACCTGCGTGCCGATGTTCGTCCCCGCGACGTGGAGCCCGTGGAGGACGTCCGCGCTCGCGGCGCGCAGCACGATCGGGGTCTCCGCGGGAACGGTGATCTCCCGGGGGTGGACCATGTACCGGGCCATCACGAGGCGCACGACGACGGTCCCGTCCTTGGCGCGCTCGACGCCGAGATGGTCCTCCGCGAACTCCGACGTCAGGTGCAGGCGCGTCGAGTCGATCGTCTCGACGTTGCTCGGAGGATGGATCTTCATCGCGGCCGCGGTGTAGACGATCAGGCCGCCCATCACGACGACGAGCAGGGTCGAGACCACGAACCAGCGCCGTTCGAGCCGGTGGACGGCCATGATCTACCGAACCGGGCCGTTGCCGAGGAAGCGGCCGAAGTAGAAAGCCGCCCATCCCGCAAAGAGGAGCGCGGCCACGAGGAGCATCAGGGCGTAGGTGCCCCTGGGCGCGTCGGCGAGCAGCTGCTCTTCCTCGCGTGTCGGCCGGGGCATGCGACCTCCTGGAGCTCGAAAGAAATCCGACGTGAAGCTGGCGCAGAGAGTATTCGCATCGAGCGGGTGGATGCAAGGCCGCGGCGATTGACCCCCCGGTCCGCGGCGGACACAATGCGAGGCTCCCCATGCCGGCCCTCGTCGCGACCGCTTTTCTGATCGGCCTCGCCGGCGGAGTCCACTGTGTGGCCATGTGCGGCGGCATCGTCGCGGCTCTCGGCCTCGGAGCGCCGCAGGCGGTCGGGCGCCCCGCGCGCGCTGGCCTTTCGCGGCAGCTCGCCTACAGTCTCGGGCGCGTGATGACCTACACCTGCGCCGGGGCCGTGGCGGGAGGCGTGGGGGGGCTCGGGATCGATTCAACCCGGGTTCTGCCCGTCCAGATCCTGCTGCTGGTGATCGCGAACGCCCTGATCATTTTCCTCGGCCTCCACCTGGCGGGCCTCGGCAGCGCCGTGCTCGCGTTCGAGCGCGCGGGAAGCCTCGTCTGGCGCGCCGTGCAGCGGCTGGGGGCGCGCCTGGCCCCGGCGAGCTCGGGGCTGCGAGCCGTCGGCGTCGGGCTGACCTGGGGGTTCCTCCCGTGCGGGCTCGTCTACAGCGTGCTCGCGACCGCCATCGTCTCGGGCAGCGCCGCCCGCGGCGCCCTCGTCATGGCGTCATTCGGCCTCGGGACCCTGCCCAATCTCCTCGCGGCGGGGCTCGCCGCCGAAAGTCTCCGCCGCCTCGTGCGCAAGCCGCTGGCGCGGCGCATCGCGGGACTCGCGGTCGTGCTCCTCGGCCTCGTGGGGCTCGCGCGCATCCCGGACCTGCCCGCGCACCTCAAGCACGGGCTGCACTTTCTCCACTGAGTCGTTCACCGGCGGCCGGCCGCGCCAGGCGCAGCGCGTTGGCGACGACGACGAGCGAGCTCGCCGACATGCCGAGGGCCGCCGCCCAGGGAGGCACGAGGCCGGCGGCCGCGAGCGGGACCGCGAGGAGGTTGTAGGCCAGCGCCCACCCGAGATTCTGCGCGAGGACCCGCCGCGAGCGCCGCGCGATCCGCCGGGCCGCCGCGAGGCAGGAGAGGTCCTGTCCGAGGATCACGAAGTCGCTCGCCAGCCGCGAGAGCTGCGGCGCCTCCACGAACGAGACGGAGGCGGCGGCCGCGGCGAGCGTCGGTGCATCGTTCAATCCGTCGCCCACGAAGAGGACGCGGGCGCCCGAGCGCTCCCGCGCCCGGATCCACTCGAGCTTCGACCCGACCGTCATCGCCCCCCTCGACTCCGCGAAACCAAGGGAGCGCGCCAGCCGCTCGACGGGCGCCGGGGCGTCGCCGGAGAGAACGACGGCGTTTCGGACGCCCGCGCGGCCAAGCTTCTCGACGATCGTGTCTGCGCCGGGCCGAAGCTCCTCGGCGAACGTGAAGAGCGCCGCCCGGCCCCCGCGGTCCGTCAGAACGGCCGCGAGCCGGCCCCGTTCCCGCGCCCGGGCCAGCGCCCTGGCCAATTCGGCCGGCATCGCCTCGCAACCCAGCGCGAACTCCGGCGAGCCGATCCACCAGCGCACGCCCCGGACCGTGCCCGCGACGCCTCCACCCGGGTGATCCTCCCGCGTCTCGGCGCAAGTGAGCGGTTCGCCGGCGGCGCGGCCTATGGCGCGCGCGGCCGGATGCGTCGAGCCGGCCTCCAGCGCCGAAGCGATTGCGAGCGCCGCATCGCGGTCGAGGCCTCCGGCCGGAAGGATGGATTCCAGGCGCGGTGTGGCGAGCGTCAGGGTTCCGGTCTTGTCGAAAACCGCGGTGTCGGCGCGGGCGAGCCGTTCGAGCCCGGCCAGGCGCGCGGGAAGCACGCCGATTCCTGCAAAGCGGCCCGCGGCGATCGCCAGAGCGATGGGTGTGGCCAGAGCGAGGGCGCACGGACACGTCACGATGAGGACGGCGACCGTCGCGGGAAGCGCCCGGACGAGATCGTGGGCGAGCCACCAGGCCGCCGTCCCGGCACAGATGAAGAGGACGAAGGGGACCAGGCGCGCGGCAATCCGGTCGGCGAGCTCGACCGCGCGCGGGCGCGAGGCGAGGCCCCTCTCGAGCAGCCTCCCGATCTCGGCGAGGGTCGAGTCCCGCGCCGCGCGCGTCACGCGAAGCAGCACCGGACGGTCGCGAAGCCGGCTGCCGGCAACGACCGGTTCGCCGGCCTCCCGTGCCTGCGGCCAGGGCTCGCCGGTCAGCAGCGCTTCGTCGAAGCTCGCCCCGACGTCGAGCAGAATGCCGTCGGCCGGCACGATCTCGTCCGGAAGCACCCGGATCACGTCGCCCGGGGAAAGGTCCGCCGCGGCGACCTCGGTCTCGAGGCCTCCCGCGTCCCGGCGGCGTGCCGTCGCGGGCTGGATCACGGCCAGCCGGTCGAGCCCGGCCGCCGCTGCCAGGCGCGCCCGCGTCTCGAAGGCCCGGGCGAGCAGCACGAAGAAGACGAGCATCGCAATCGCGTCGAAATAGACGGGACCCGCGCCGCGGAGGGTCGCCCAGGCGCTGCCGGCCCAGGCCGTCGCGAGTCCGAGGACGATGGGCGCGTCCATGCCCGCGCGGCCCAGAAGCAGATCGCGCCAGGCGCCGGCGAAGAAATCCTGTCCCGGATACGCGAGCAGGACGGCCGTCGCGACGAGCGAGCACCACCGCCCGAAGACCTCCCACAGCGGGAGCTGTCCGGAGGCGTCGGGTCCACCGACGAGGTAGGACGCGAGCGCGAGGTTCATCACCATCATCCCGACGAGGCCCGCGAACACGAGCCTCGCCGCGTCACGGCGGCGCGCCTCGGCCTCGACCCCTTCGCGGTGGCGCGCGTCGAGGGGCCGCGCGCGATAGCCGATCCCGCGCACGGCCGCAAGAATTCCGGAAAGCGCGAGTCGCGAGGGATCCCACCGCACGCGCACGCTCTGGCCCGCGTAGTTGCCGGACGCCTCGACGACGCCCGGCAGCGCGCGCAGGCGTTCTTCGTTCAGCCACAGGCACGCGGTGCAGCGGATGCCCTCGAGCAGGAGCGAGGCCTCGCACAGTCCGCCGTCGCGCCGGACGAACGAGGCCTGCAGATCTTCCCGGTCGAAGAGCCGGTCCTCGGCTCGATTCCGCGGGCGGCGCGGTCGGTGCATTCGCGGTGCGGAGTCGGTAGTAGCGGTCGAGGCCGCTGTCCGCGATCGCGCGGGCGGCGGCCTGGCATCCGCCGCAGCAGAAGTCGCGCGCCTCGCCGAGGACCGAACTTCGCCAGCGGCCGCCGGCCGGAACGGGCAAGCCGCAGTGAAAGCACTCGGGAGCCGCGTGCGGCTCTCGATCCGCCAGGGCGGCGGAGGAGGCGGAGGTCAGTAGCGACCCCCGACGGGCGCCGGCAGCATGTCGAGCTCCCGGAGGTCCTCGGGGGTCAGCGCGATGTCGGCGGCCCCGACGTTCTGGTCGAGGTACTTGCGCCGCTGCGTGCCCGGGATCACGAGGACGTGCTCGCCGCGCGCCAGCACCCAGGCGAGCGCGATCTGGGCGGCCGTCGCGGCGCGGCGCCGGGCGACGGCGCGCAGGCCCTCGACGAGCCGCTGGTTTTCGGCGACGGCCTCGGGCCGGAAGCGCGGAAGCGTCGCGCGGAAATCCTCGGGCCCGAAGCGTGTGTCGGCGGCGATCGTTCCCGTCAGAAAACCCCTGCCGAGCGGGGAGAACGCCACGAACGAGGCGCCATGCGCGGCGCACCAGGGCACGACGTCGGAAAGGTGGTCGCGCGTCCAGAGGGAGAGCTCCGACTGGACGGCCGTCACCGGGTGGATGCGAAGGACGGCCTCGAGTTTCTCCACGCTCGGCTCGGAGATGCCGAGCCAGCGGACCTTGCCCGCCGCGACGAGCCCGGCCATCGCGCCCCAGGTTTCTTCCACGGGCGTCTGCGGATCGATGCGGTGCAGGTAGTAGAGGTCGATGACGTCCACGCCGAGGCGCTGCAATGACGCGTCGCAGGAGGCGCGGATGTGCTCGGGCCGGCCGTTGCGGCCGTAGCGGTAGCTCGCGGCGTCTTCGACGACGAGGCCGGCCTTCGTCGCCAGAACCACCCGGTCACGCCGGCCCGCGATGGCGCGCCCGACGAGCGACTCGTTCGTGAAGGGTCCGTACACGTCGGCCGTGTCGAGATGGTCCACGCCGAGGTCGATCGCCTGCTGGATGAGCTCGATGCCCGCTGCCTCGTTCACGGACGGATCGCGGTAACCCCAGGAAAGTCCCATGCAGCCGAGCCCGACCGGAAAGACGGAGCGGGGCGTCGCGCCGAGGCGGCGAGCGTGCATGGGGATATAGTCCCCTTCCCCGACTCTCCCTTTCAAGGAGGATTTGATGTCGACCATCGCAACCGCCTCCCCGACGACCGGCAAGATGTCTGGCCCGAAGGAGCAGTTCCTCGACGGGTATCGGCAGGAGAACGAGAAAACGCTGCGTGTCCTGCGGGCGTACCCGAAGGACAAGACCGAGCTGCGGCCGCACGCTCGGTGCAAGACCGCTCGCGAGCTCGCCTGGATGTTCGTGCTCGAGCAGGGGTTCATGGAGAGGGCCGTCACCACCGGCTTCGACTGGTCGAAGCCGCCGCAGTTTCCTCCCGCGCCGGAATCGTACGACGCGATCCTTGCGGCCTTCGAGCAGGGCGTGAAGAAGAACGCCGAACTCGTTCGCGCGCTGCCCGAGGAGAAGCTCTTCGAGACCATCAAGTTTCCGACGGGGCCGAAGGCCATCGGTGACGTGCCACGGTTGCAGTTCCTATGGATGAACCTGTGCGATCAGATCCATCACCGGGGCCAGTTCTCCATCTATCTGCGCATGGCCGACGGCAAGGTTCCGTCCATTTACGGACCGACCGCCGACGAGCCCTGGTTCTGATCCCGGGTCGATGGGGCCGGCTGGCGTGACGGCGCCCCGCGTCGCCCTCGTGACCGGGGGCACCCGGGGCATCGGCGAGGCGATCGCAAGGCGCCTGTCCGCCGAGGGCTTTGCCGTCTTCATTTCCGGCCGCACCGAGGAATCGGTCCGCTCCGCTCTGGCGCGCCTCTCGAAGGAAGGCCTCGCGATCCGGGGCTTCGCGGCCGACGCGCGCAGCGAAGCGGACCAGAAGCGCCTCGTCGAGTCGGTGGCGCGCGAGGGCGGGCGCCTCGACGTGCTCGTGAACAACGCCGGGCTCGGGCACTTCGCGCCGGTGGACCAGATGTCTTCCGACCATTTCCGCGAGGTCCTCGAGACGAACCTCTTCGGCCCCTTCTACGCGGTCCGCCACGCGGCGCCGCTCATGAAGGAGAACGGCGGCGGCTTCATCGTCAACATCGCCTCGCTCGCCTCGGTCAACGCGTTCGCGGGCGGCGCGGCCTACAACGCCTCGAAGTTCGGCCTGCTCGGATTCTCGGAGGCCGCGATGCTCGACCTGCGCCACGACGGCATCCGCATGGCGACGGTGCTGCCGGGCTCGGTCGCCACGGACTTCGGCCATTCGCACGGCAACCGCGAGCAGTCGTGGATGCTCGCTCCCGAGGACGTCGCCGAGGCCGTCGCGGACCTCGTACGCTTCCCGGGCCGCGCGATCGCCTCCCGCATCGACCTGCGCCCCTCGCGCCCGCCGAAGAAGTAGCCTCGACGAGGCCTCCGGGATCGCGGCGCGGCGGCGGAGTCGGCCGTCGCGTCGTTTCGCCGGCTCCTGCTCAGTTCCAGTGCTTGAGATCGTCCCACTGCGCCGCGAGCGGCGCCTTCAGGCCCCGGCAGAGGTAGATCGGCCGGTTCTCCTCCGCCATGCCCCACGGGTGAGAGTGCCGGCCGACCTCTTCGACCGAACGGCAGTGCTCCTCGATGCCCTCGCGGCCCCACTGGAGCCAGATGAGGTTCTCGGGCTCGGCCGCGGGCGGGCCCCAGTAGTAGTGATTTTGATGGACGCAAATCGCCGTCGGCAGGCCGAACGAGGGGCCGAAGAGGTGGAGCGCTCCGGCCTCGCCATAGTTGCTCGCGAAGATGCCGGTCCGCGCCCGCTCTTCCTGCGGCAGCGACCGATAGATCCGGGCGACCTCGGCGACCAGCTCTTCCCAGCCGAACTGGTCCCCGAGCCGCTGTTCGAGCGGGCCCTCGTGCCGCACCTCGGTCTTCGGGGGCGCCAGATGCAGTCTCCTCTGGTATGCGACGAGCCCCTCGGGCGGCAGGATCGGAAGAATCGCGGGCGCGAGGATCGCGCCGGCCGCGAGGACGTAGACAGCGATCGCGGCCTTCGGCCAGAGCCTGCCTCGGGCCCATGCCCGGCGCTCGAGCCAGCCTTCCACCGCGACCGCGCCGGAGGCGAAGAGCATCGGGTAGATCGGGGACAGGTAGTAGTTCTTCGCCTTGAGGGCGATCATCAACGCCAGGAGCACGAGGTAGGTCCATCCGAGCACACGCACGCGCGACTGCCGGCCGAAAAGAAACGACCCGAGCCCGATCAGCCAGATCGGCAGGAGAAGGGGATGCAGGAGCAGAATCTGCTGCCCCACGAATTCGGCCGGCGGCAGCACGACGTTTTTTCCCGTCCGCGCGACGTTGCGAAGGTCTTCGAGAGTCGGGAATCCGTGGCGCACCTGCCAGAGGACGTTCGGGAGAAAGAGGAGAAGCGCGACCCCCGCGCCGGCCCAGATCCAGGGCTTGGCGAGCTCGCGCCGCAGCGGAGTCAGCAGCAGGGCGGCCCCGAAGGCTCCGAGAAAGAGCAGCGTCGAGTGCTTGTTCTCGATCCCGAGCCCGGCGAGCACGCCGAACCAGACCCAGAGTCGCGAGTCGCCCGTGCGCGCGATGCGGATGACGAAGTACGCGCAGCCCATCCAGGAGAGCGACTCGAATCCGTTCATCGTCAGGATGCCGTCCATGCCGAGGTAGATGGGCGCCGCGACGGCGCACAGGCCGGCGAGCGCCTGGCCGAAGCGTGCTGCGCCGAGTTCGCGAGCGATGATCATCGTGAGCACCACGCGCGCCGCCCCGGCCAACGCCGCGATCGAGCGCAGGACCGGGAGCGAGCCGCCGAGCAGGAGGGCGATCTTCGCGTACACCCCGATGAGCGGCGCGCAATCCACGTAGCCCCAGTCGAGGTGGCGCCCGAGGTCGAGGAAGTAGAGCTCGTCCCGGAAGTAGCCGTACCGGCCGGCCGAAACGAGGTGGACCGCAAGCTTCGCCAGGGCGAGCGCCGCGACCAGGCCGAGATCGAGCGGCTGGATCGGCCAGTGGGAGGGCCGGTTTCCGTGGGACTCGGGCGCCGGTTCACTCCTGAGCGTCATGCGGTCTGCGCGAAGATACTCCTTCCCGAAGCGTCCTCCCGGGGCGCCGCCTCGGGTCGACCCCCAAATCGCCCGGGCTCGCTCGACGAGCTCCTCAGACCACCGCGATGCGCTTGCCCAGGACCTCGAAAACGAGCCGGGCGACGGCATCGTTCGAGTAGCCATTCCAACCCTGCGAGGTGCCGTGGAGCTGCCAGCAGAGATTGGCGGCCCGCTCGCAGCGGGCCTGACTGATCGGCTCGCTTCCCATCACGCTCGACCACCGGCGGCGAAACTCTTCCCGGTCCCACGTCTGGAATCCGCAGCAGAAGACGCCGCCGGGCATGGTGCCGCACGCGGCTTCGCGGCCGCACAGCTTGAGAAGAGCCTGGCTCAGCTGCTCGATCGCCTCGGCCCGCGCGAGGACATTCGGGGGACCCGGCGTCTCCATCGGATTCGGCACCTTCGACGGCATGACGGGATCATGTGCCTTCCGGCCCCTCGGTCGACTTGAGCCAATCGCATCATTTGGCGGGCGAAATCGGGGTTGCCGGGACGGGCCCTGATGAGATCGCATCATGGCGGGGCCCCTGCGCCATGTCAGCCTCTGCCTCGAAGGGAGCAACATCCATGGCGATGGTGATTCGCGAAGATTGCATCAACTGCGGCAGCTGCGAGCCCGCCTGCCCGAACACGGCGATCTCGGCCGGGGACGTCATCTACCTGATCGACCGCGAGCGCTGTACGGAATGCGTGGGCGCGTTCGACCACCCGCAGTGCGTCGACGTGTGCCCGATCGAGGGCTGCATCGCGACCGACGCGGACCACCCGGAGTCGAAGGAGATTCTGCAGGCCCGGTACCAGCAGCTGCACCCGAACTAGCCTGTCTTCCCGAACACCTTCTTGAGCAGCCCCGTCACCTGGGCCGCGGGGTCCGTGCGGATCTTCTTTTCCTGCTCGCCGAGGATGAGAAAGAGTCCGTCGAGCGCCTTCGAAACGACGTACGCCTCGATGTCGGGCGAAGGGAAGCTCGAGGCGAACGGCACGGTCTGGTAGGCGCTCTGGAGCTCTTTGTATTGCTGGATCACGCCGACGTCCTTCATCGAGTCGTTGACGACGGGCCGGAACGCGGCGGTCAGGCTCTCGCTGGTCTTCGCGCGGAAGTATTCGGTCGCCGCCGTGTCGCCGCCGCCCAGGATCTTACGGGCGTCCTCGAAGGTCATGCCCTTGATCGCCGTCCAGAAGATGTCCTTGGCCGCGGGCGCGGCCTTCTCGGCGGCGCGGTTCATGCTGAGAACGAAAGCGTCGACCTTTTCGCCCTGGCCGAGCAGTCGCAGCGCCTGGTCGACGGACTGGAGCTGCGAGGGTAGGAGGATCTTGATCGCCGCGTTGCCGAAGTAGCCGTCCGTCTTTCCGGTGAGCGCGACGGTGTCGGTCGTGCCGACCTCGAGCGCCTCCTTGAGGCCCGCGACGATGTCGCCGGTGCTGAGCGACGAAGCGGTGCCGGACTTGAACCACTTCGACGGGTCGATCTGGGCGTACGACGCGGAGGCCGTCAGGACGAGCGCCGCGACAACGAGAGTGAACCGGGTGCGCATCATGTCCTCCTTCAAAGCGCCGGTCATTTGTGCGGTGCCGGTGTCGGGGTGGGCGGCGGGGGCCGCAGGAACAGCTGCAGAGCGTCCAGAGGGTTCGTCGTCCTGCCCTCGCCGCTGTCGAGAACGTCGCCGAGCATCTTTCCCGCCGTGCCGCCGAGCCGCTCCTGGGCCTGGCGGGCGAGCGCGCGGCGGCCGAGGTCGAGGATGACACTCTCCTCGATCGCGACCTTGGGCCCGGTGATCGGGCCCGACGCCCGGAAGGGGAGCGCGATGCGGCCCGTCGAATCCGCCAGGTAGCGGCCGGTGTTGCCGAGGCTCTTGACGGCGGCGGGGCCGAGGAGGATGCGTCCCTGGTAGGAAAGCGTCTTGTCGAGGCCGAGCGAGCCATCCGCCGATACCGAGACGTCGCGGCCGGAGAGCGTGAGATCGGGTGTCGCGAGGCGGCCGTCGGCGAGCTTCAGCGAGGTCTCGAGCGTCGAGAACCTCGTGTCCTCGAGGCTCGCCGGCACCTGGAAGCCGGCGACCTTGCCGACGGCCGCGAGCGTCCGCGCGACCTCGGGCATGAGCTTCACGGCCCGGATGTCGGCGTCGGCGATCGCGATGTGGCCCTCGCCCTGCCCCGTCTTCGAGACGGCGTCCCAGCCGAGCCCCTGGCTCACGAGGGACATCTTTCCCCGCAGCGTGCCGGCGAAGACGTTGCGAAGCGACGTGAGCGATTCGAGCAGAGGCTGGCCCTGGACGCCCTCCACGTCGAGCACCATGCGTGATTCCGATTTGGGATGCGCGAAGTCGGTGTCCACGCGCGCGGCGAGCGTGCCGCCGAAGACACCGGCCGAAGAGGAAAGGGTGAGTGAGCCCTTGTCCCAAGTCCAGTCGGCGGCGAGCTTCTCGAACGGCATGTTCTCGAGTTTTCCGGATGGTGCCGTGACGCGTCCCGCGAGCGGGGCCTTGCCGCGCGAACCGAGCGTGGCGTGCAGCGACGGCGCGGCAAAGAGCGGCTGGCCGTCCATGCTCACCCCGAACGACGAGGCCTCAACCGATCCGCGCATGTCGAGATCCGCGGACGGGCCTTCGATCTGCGTCTCGACGCGCACGCGCCCGGCCAGCTTGATACTGGCGGGCAGCTTTCCCGCGAGCCCGGGAAGGCCCGTGACCCGGTCGAGCTCGACGTCGCCCGGCGTCGCGATGCGCAGGGCGACGCGGAGCTCCTTGTGCAGATCGTCGATGCGTCCCTCGATCGCCAGCGGCAGCTTCGCGACGTCGAAGAGCGATCGGCCGATCGCGAGTGTGCCCCTGGGCCAGTCGAGGACCGATGTGAACGTCCCGTCGACGGCGGGGATCGCGGACGAGGCCCCGACGGGAGCGAGCGCTACGTTGCCGGCGAGCTCGAGGGCGCCGAGCAGTTTGCCCGTGACCTTGCCATTGACCGAGAGTGTGCCGGGGTCGGTGGATTCGAACGCGGTCAGGTACGGGGCGAGCCGCGCGAGCACCAGGCCCTTCGCGGAGAAAGTCGCGGCGAGCGGCGCCTCGCCCACGGGACCCTCGGACGCGGGCGGACCGAGCGTTCCCTTGAGCGAAAGGTTGCGCCCGGCGTCCGTCAGAAATCGCGCTGCCAGGTCGAAGCGCGCCGGGGTCGTCGGGCCGATGTCGGACAGCCGGCCGGTGAGGTCGTCGAGGGCGAGGGTGATCGCCTTTCCGGGGGAGACTTTGCGGTCGAGGAAGAGGAACCGGCCGCGGGCGATCTCGATGCGCGAGACGAGCAGCGCCGCCGCCGCAGTCCGCGATGCGGGCGCGCTGTCTCTCTTTCCCGCCGACAGGAAATCGTCGATGTTCAGGGCGCCGTTCGGCGTGCGCTCGATCGTCACGGTCATGCCGTCGAGGACGATCGCCTTGACCTCGATGCGCCGCGAAAGGAGCGGCCAGAAGGCGACCTTGACGGAGACGCGATCCGCGGACACGAGCGCGGGCGACTCGAAGCCCGCGGTGTTGCGGACCGCGACCTTCTCGACGCCGGCGCCCAGGCCCGAGAGGATCTGCAGGCGCATCGCCCCGATCTCGACCTTGCGGTGGAGCCCCTGCTCGGCGGCCGCGATCACCCGCGCGCGCATCGCATCGAGCGAGACGATGTAAGGCAGGGCGAGGACGAGCAGGGCCGGAAGGCCGGCGAGGACGGCGGCGATGAGCGACAGGCGGCGAGTGGTCGGCGACATGGGTCGGAGTGGGAGCGAGGTTCCCGCCGAAGTAAGGATGTCATGTTCAGCGGCCCGGCGGGATCCCCCTCGGACGTCCCGACCAAGACTCGAGGGTCTTCCAGGCTGGAGTCGGGACGTCGTTCGTAACCGCTATTGTCCGGCGGCCAGTGCCTCGTCCAGGGTCGCCACGAAGTTCTCCCGCCCGTACTCGTCGAGCTTTCCGGCCCGTTCGAGCGCGCCGCGCGGCTGCGCCTGGATGCCGGCGATCACGAACCGGATGCCCTGGTGCGAAAAGGAACGGAAGAGATCGTCGAGGACCCGGATCCCGGAGGCGTCGATGACGGGGACGTTGCGCATGCGCAGGACGAAGACGCGCGGCTTCTTCGTCACGAAGTGCAGGACGTCCTTGATCTTGTCCGCGGCGCCGAAGAAGAACGGACCGTTGATCTCGTAGACCTCGACGCCCTCCGGGATCCGGCGGCGCGCGACGCCGTCGGCGTCTCCGATCATCGTGCCGTCCGGCACGTCGCCGAGGTCCTGCGTGATCGCACCGACGTTGGTGGCGTCGGCCATGCGCTTGATGAACAGGAAGGCGGCGAGGACGACGCCGACCTGCACCGCGACCGTCAGGTCGATCACGACGGTGAGCAGGAACGTCGTGAGCAGCACGGCGACGTCGCTCTTCGGCGTCTTGAAGAGGTGCGCGAACGCCCGCCACTCGCTCATGTGGTACGAGACGACCGTCAGCACGGCGGCGAGCGTGGCGAGCGGGATGTAGCGTGCCCATTTCCCGAGAAAGACCAGCACGAGCAGCACGACGACCGCATGCGTCATGCCGGCCACGGGCGTGCGCCCGCCGTTCTTGACGTTGGTCGCCGTGCGGGCGATGGCCCCGGTCGCCGGGATGCCCCCGAAGAGTCCCGCCGCGATGTTGGCGATCCCCTGCCCCACGAGCTCGACGTTGGACTTGTGGCGGCTGCCGATCATGCCGTCGGCCACGACGGCAGACAGCAGCGACTCGATCGCCGCGAGCAGCGCGACGGTCACGGCGGAAGGAAAGAGCTCCCGCACCCGATCGAGCGAGATCGCGGGAAGGCTCGGCGCGGGGATCGAGGCGTGGATCTCTCCGAACCGCGTGCCGATCGTCTCGACCGGAAGCCCGAGCGCGGCCACGGCGGCCGAGGCGACGAGGATCGCGACGATCGGGCCCGGCACCCTGCGCGAGATCTTCGGCCAGATCAGGAGGATCGCGAGGGACCCGAGGGCGACCTCGATTGCCGGAAGCGACGCCGAGCCGAGGTGGGCGGCATACGCCTCCCACTTCGCGAGGAAGTGGGCCGGGACCGCGCCCATGTTCAGGCCGAGCAGGTCCTTGATCTGCGAAGAGAAGATGATCACCGCGATCCCGCTCGTGAACCCGGTGACGACGGGGTACGGGATGAACTTGATCGCGCCCCCGAAGCGCGCGAAGCCGAACACGATCAGGATCAGGCCCGCGAGAATGGTGACGATCGTCAGGCCATCGAGGCCGTAGCGCGTGACGATGCCGTACACGATCACCACGAAGGCGCCGGTCGGGCCGCCGATCTGGACGCGGCTCCCGCCGAGCAGCGAGACCAGGAACCCGGCGACCGCCGCGGTGACGAGGCCTCGCTCGGGGGATACGCCCGAGGCGATCGCGAAGGCGATCGCGAGCGGGATCGCGACGATCCCGACCACCACGCCGGCCTGCAAATCCGCGAAGAGTTGCGCGCGCGTGTACCCGCGCAGGGTCGTGAAGGTCTTCGGAAGCCAGGTGGTCACGGATCGATTCTACGGGATCGATTCCGGAGGTCCCGTCGCGCCGGGCGACCGGCCCGGGTCGGTTCGCGGGTTCGCGTCAGCGCAGGGCGGCGCCGCCAGCGAGGGCCGCGGCCTGGCTCCGGCGGCGCCGCGGAGGGCGGATCACCGCGACCGGCCGCTGCACGATGTAGATCAGGCGCAGCGCCAGGCCGCCGAGGACCCACTCGCGCAAGTCTTCCCGCGGCTCGCTGCCGACGACCACGAGGTCCGCCTTGGCGCGTTTGGCCTCGCGGGCGATCGCCTCGGGGATGGCGTCCGCGGTGAGGGAGGAGAAGGGGCGCACCTCGCCGTGCACCTTGAGCCGGGCCAGCTCGCGCTCCGCGGATCCGAGCGCGCGGGCGGCGCGCCAGTGCTCGTCGGATTTGTCCGGCGGGAGCCCGGACGTGGGGTAATAGGGCGCGTCGCCGTCCAGGCCGATCGTGATCACGGTCAGCACGACCGGCCGGCTGCCGCCGAGCTTCGCCGCGAAGCGAATGGCCGCCATTCCAGCCCGGGAGCCGTCCGTCGCGACGAGGACTTTCATCGGAACGATTTGTCGGCGCGGCGCCACGAGGAATTCATAGCAGTTCGACCCCGTGCCGGGGAGATGCGTTCATATCAAGAGAAGGGGTCCGAAGGACCCTGGAGGATTGCCGGAAGGGCCTTCGCCTCCGGCCATCGTCGATCTCGATGATCGCGGCGCGCCCGAGATTGATGCAAACAGACCACGCGCCCCCGCGGGCGTTCGGTTGAGATTCATGCGATGAGCAGAGAAACCATTCTCCTGGCGACCGACTTTTCCCCCGCGTCGCGGCCGGCGGTGCGGAGGGCGTTCAGCCTCTCGAAAACGACCGGGGCAACGCTCGTGATCGCGTACGTGCTCGAAGAGGCGATCCCCTTTTCGCCCGAGGGCTACGTGCTGCCGCGCGTGTACGAGGAGTTCGCCCAGGCCGCTCGCGCGCACGCGCAGAAGAGGATGCGGAGCCTGCTGGCCCTGGCCCGCAAGACGGGCGTGCAGGCCCGCGGCCTGCTGCTGCGCGGCGCGCCCCACGAGGCCATCGTGCGCGCCGCGCGCGCCCACCGGGCGGGGCAGATCATCGTCGGGACCCACGGGCGCAGCGGCGTATCGCGCCTGATCCTGGGCAGCGTGGCGGCCAAGGTCATCGCGGCCTCCGCATGCCCGACCCTCGTGGTCCCGGCCGGACGAAAGGCGGGCCGAAAGCCATGATCCGATTGCGCGACGTCATGAAAACGCGGGTCCAGGTCGTCTCGCCGCGCGACTCCGCCGCGACGGCGCGGGAGCGGATGCGGCAGGGGCGGATTCGCCACCTCGTCGTGTCCGACGGCACGAACGTCGTGGGGGTCGTGTCGGATCGGGACCTGACCGGACTTGGCCGGCTCGCGAGCGGTGCACGCGTCGGCGACCTGATGGCCCTGTCGGTCGTCAGCGGGCATCCGGAGATGACGCTGCGCCAGGCGGCCAACCAGCTCCGGGGCCGCTCGATCGGCTGCCTTCCCGTCTTCGAAGACGAACGGCTCGTCGGCATCGTGACCACGACGGACCTGCTCGACCTGATCGGCCGCGGGATCGAACGGCCCGTGGCGAAGGGCAAGCGTCCTCCGCTGAGAGGCCGCGGCTCGCGGCGCAAGGCGCCCGCGCCGGCCTCTTCGGCGACGCGCTAGCGTTTTCTCGCCGGTCTTCCGCGGCGGGGCCGAGGGGCTGCGGCCTGCGTTTCCGAACCCTGGATCGGGAGCGGGGTGGTTTCCGGCTCGATGAGGCCGTTGCGGTAAGCGAAGGCGACGGCCGCGAGCTTCGTGTGCGCGCCGAGCTTCGACAGGATCCGGGCGACGTGGTTGCGCACGGTGACGGGCGATATGAACAGTTCGTCCGCGATCTCCGTCGTCGAGAGCCCCCGGGCCATCCGGCGGAGGATCTCCTGCTCTCGCTCGGTGAGCGACGCCCCCTGGCCCTCCGGCCCGCGGAGCGCGCGGCCCGGCTCCGGCGGACGAGACACGGCTTGCGCGAGGTCCTGCTCGAGCGGCGAGGTTCCCTGCCCGGGGGTCCCGAGCACGTGCACGAGGGTCGCAAGCGATGGCCGCGGCCCGGGAATGGCGAAGGTCGTCAGAGAGATGCGGCGCCTCCCGCCGCCACCCGTCGCGACGTCGAGCTCGAATCGCCGCACGGGGTCCCTGGCATGCTCGCGCGCCTGGACCGTGACGGGGCAGCTCGAGCAGCAGTAGAGGTTGCCGAAGGTGTCGCGCCCGCACATGACGTCGTAGCAGTGCCGGCCGAGCACCTGGTAGGCCGAACGCCCGAGCAGCGCCTCGCAGCCCTTGTTCCACAGGATGATGAGGTCGTTGGAGTCGAAGGCGAACACGGCAGTGTCGCTCTTCGCGATGGAATCGAGGACTTCGACGGACCGCGACATGGACACCCTCTTGCTAGGGAGTGGAGATCATAGCGCCGCCTCGGAGAGCCGTCCGCCTCCGTCCCTCTTGCCCGCGTAGAGCGCCGCGTCGGCGCGGTCGAAGAGGCCGTTTGCGCCGTCCGAGCCCGAGGACGCTGCTCCGATGGTGACCGAGACCGCGTGCGAGAGCCCTCCGTGGAGCATGGGCGAGTCCCGAAGGCGATCCAGGATGGCTCGAGCCTGCCGCCGGGCGGCCGCGCCGTCGGCCCCCGGCATCAGCAGCGTGAACTCGTCCCCGCCCCAGCGCGCCGCCACGTCGTCCGCCCTCTTGCAGGCCGCCAGCGTGCCGGCGACGTGGACGAGGGCCGCGCTTCCGCAGGAGTGCCCGAAGTCGTCGTTCAGGCTCTTGAGCTTGTCGACGTCGATGAGCAGGAGCGAGAGGGGCTCCCGGAAACGGGCCGCGTGCTCGACGGAGCGCCGGTAGTGATCCTGGAACCCCTGCGCGTTGGCGAGATGGGTGAGCGGATCCCGCTCCGAAAGCGCATGGTAGAGGTCGCGGCCCCGGCGGAGCTTTTCCGCGCGGAGACCGGCAATGAAGCCGGCGACGCCGAACACGAGGGACGTGCCGATGAGGTCATACAGGTAAAAGAAGGAGTTCGATCGCAGTTCGACCCACGGATCGCGGGCGCCGGCCAGGGACCGCAGCAGCAGCGCGCCGGCCGGGGCGCCGATGCCCAGCACGAGGCCGAGCAGCGTGTAGAGCGCAAGGACGAGGGGCCGCGATTTTCGCGGCGGATCGTCGGGGCGAGGGCTCTCTCGAGGCATCGGCAGCACCATTGTGCCTCGAAAAAGGGCCAGTGCCCCTTCGCTCCGCGTTCAGCGCCCGAGTCGATCGAGCTCCGCGAGAACCTGTTCCCCGCGAACGCGGACCTTGTAGTCCTCCGTCAGGTTGCGCCAGCGGACGATTCCCGTTTCGTCGATCAGGAACTCGGCGGGGCGCGCAATGTCCGTGCCCCGGAAGGCGCCCTCATGCAGGAGGTCGTAGCGGCGAATCACTTCCGCTTTCCGGTCGGACAGCATCGGGAAGGTGTACCCCTGCCGGGCAGCGAGCTCTTTCGTCACGTCGGGCGGGTCCACGCTGATGGTGACGACCTGGACGCCGCGGGCCGTCAGTCTTGCCAGGTCTTTCTGAAAACTCCGCAACTCGGAGTTGCAGAAGGATCACCAGTAGCCCCGGTAGAACACGAGGAGGACCCAGGACCCCTTCTCGGACCCGTGCGGCGCGTAGAGCCGCGAAAGCGTCACCGGGGCCCCGTCTGCGTCGGGAAGCGTGAAGTCCGGGGCCGTCACTCCGACGGCGGGCGCCTTCGGCGATTCGGGCAGCGCCGTGGCGCGAGCTCTTGCGGCTGGAAACAGCGCGAGAGCAGAAAGAAGCACGAGCCGGCGTCCGAAGCGCATTCCGATGCCCCCTTGTGATCCGATGTCTGATCTTAGCGCTTCCGTTGCGACTTGAGGGCTGCGGTCCGGAGAGGCCTCGCGAAGCCGAGCTAACTCCCGGCCCGCGCCGGCGCGCCGTCCCCCTGCTTCGCAAACCACTGCTTCGCGAAGAGGGGCCGCACTTTCGCCTTCTTGCCGTCGAGCTCGACCCCGACGCTCAGGATGCCGGACTCGATGAGGAAAGCGCCGTCGGTTTTCGCCTTGTCGCGCACGTAGTGTCCCTGGATGCGAAAGTTGCCGCCACTGGCGTCGAAACCCTGGATGCGAATGGCCGAGGGGCCGACCGAGGCACTGGCTCTGCCCGAGAAGTCTTTGAGATCGACCAGGTCCTTCGTCCACGGGGGAAGCGCGACTCCCAGCACGGCGAGCAGTGGACGCGCATCCTGCGTCTTCGCCTCGACGGTGGCGGTCGTCGTGACGTCCACCTTGCCCGAGCGAACGTCGAAGCGCCCCGACCAGCGGCGGGGGTCGGTCGAGCCGAACACGCGCACGTCCGCGAGGGTGACGCGGCTCCCGGAGACGTCGATCGGGCCGCCGAGCAGATTGACCCTGGGGATGACGACGCGGATGTCGGCGTTGCCCTGGAGCTTGTAGAGGTCGAGTTGCACGACGGCGTTCTGGACCGCGACGCCGACGCTCGCCTTCGTGATCCCGTGATCGATGGCCGCCGCGATCGTGGCCTTTCCGCTGCCGCCCTGGAGGCGCGAGCGGATGTCGGGAAAGAGCGGCGCGAGTGCCTGGATCTTGAACCCCGCCTCGAGCTTCACGTCTCCCGAGGTCACGGCAAACACCTTGTTGCCGAGCATGTCGAGCGGCGCGAATCCATCGGATTTGAGGACCACGGTCCCGTCGAGCGTGAAGCCGGCCTCGGCCTTTCCGATCCTCGCCTCGCCGCCGTTGAAGACGAGCTTCGCCGGGCCGATCCGGGCAAACTGCAGCGGCCGCAGCTCGAACGACCCCTCCGCGCGGGCGGGCCCCTGGTAGCGGTACGCGTCAATCCAGATGTCGTCGAGGTGGTCGAGGAAGACGGCCCGCGCGTCCAGGAGCAGGGCCCTCGGATCGGCGGGCGGAAACGTCTCGCCCGGCAGGCGAACGGGGGGGTCGGGGAATCCCGGAATGGGCGGGATGACGGACATGTCGAGCGCCTTTGCCGCATCCGCCGGCACCTTGCTCCGCAGATGAAAGGAGATTCCGCTGGCGCGAAGGCTCGTGAAGCGCAGCGTCTTGCTCATGAGGGCGGGGATTGAAATGTCCACGTCCGCGCTGTCCATTCGCACGATCCACTGGACGTACGGGTCGCTGCCGCGGACGCTGACGTTCTTCAAGCTGACCCGGCCCGGGAAACGCAAAACCGCTTCTGCCCAGTCGATCATCATCATGTCCGGCTGCGCATTGATGAGCGCCCGGAGTTTGGGTCCCGTGAGCAGCCAGCGCGCTGCCGCGATGTAGGCGCCAACGACGAAGAACGGCGCGAGAATGATGAGCGCGATCGCGATCGTCAGGATGCGGACCGGCCACCCGTGCTTTGACCTGCGCTTGCTCGGCATCGAACTCTACCTGGTCCACAAGTGTCAGTGCCCCCGCGCGTACGCTTCGACGTCCGCGAGTATCCGGTCGAGCTGCTCGCGCGAGTAGTAGCGGCCGTTGGCCACGACGGCGGCGATCTTCCGCGTGTTGCGGATGTCCCCAAGCGGATTCGCATCGAGCAGGACGAGGTCGGCGATCTTGCCTTTCTCGACGGTGCCGAAATCGGCGAGCTTGTCGAGAAACTTTGCCGGGTTGAGCGTCGCCGTCTGCAGCGCCTCCATCGGTGTGAAGCCCGCGTCCACGAAGCGCTGCAATTCCTGGTGCAGGCTGAATCCCGGCAGCACGTCGACGCCTGCCGGGGTGTCCGTGCCGGCGATGAACGGAACGCCGGCCTTCTGCAGCCGCTTCACGATTGCGAGCTCATGCGCGACGAACTTCTCGCGGACCGCCAGCGGATCCGTGTCCATGTCCTTGATGATGCCGGCGGTGAACCTGGGCCAGCTCTTCTCGCGCCAGGAAGCGGGCGCGTACTTCGCGTCGGGGTCCTTCGTCACGTCGATCGCATCGACGAGCCACTGTCCGCGCTCCCAGAAGAGAGTGGGGCACTGCCAGGTCTGCTTCTTCGCGAGGAGTTGGATGAGCGCCGCCTCGTGCGCGGCGTCGTACGTGTCGAGGAAACGGGCCGGCCCCTTCGGTCCCTTCATGAGGTCGTCCTCGATCGTCGAGCTGCCCTCGAAGACGCCGATGAGGTGCTCGAAGCTCTTCTGGCCCGCGTCGGCCGCCTCGGACGCGCGGATGGCATCGGGCACGTGCCCCGCGAAAACGATCTTCTGCTTCCTGCACTCTTCGGCGATCGCGAAGTACGCCTCGCGCGGCACGTACGACTGGATCTTGATGAAGTCGACGCCGCGGCCCTTGAGCATCTCCACCGCGCGGCGGCCGTCCTCGGGCGTCGCGATCGCGATGGCTGCGGGGAATTGCGACTTCGGCCCGTCGAGCATCGGGCCCGACACGACGATCCGCGGACCGGTGAGGCGCCCCGCGGCAACCTCGCTGCGCGCCGCGAGGATCGGGTCGAGGTCGCTTCCCATGTCCCGCACGCCCGTCACACCGTTCGCGATGAAGAGCGGCAGCGTGACTTCCTTTCCGCCGGGAACCCAGTCCCCGAAAAACGTGTGGATGTGCATGTCCCACAGGCCCGGGATCAGGAACTTCCCGGCGCCGTCCACGACGCGCGCCCCTTTCGGCACACGCGCTCGGCCCGCACTCTCGACCTGCACGATGCGGTCGCCCTCGACCACCACCGTCATGCCCGCCCGCGCCGGGCCGCCCGTCGTATCGATCACCGTGACGTTCGTGATGGCGAGCGGGGGGGCGGCGGCTTTCGGCGGCGGCCGCCGGGAGCGCAATAGCGCAGAGCAGCAGGGCCAGGGCGATGCGCGGCGTCTTCATCGGTGCGAGATCCTAACTTCTTCTTTGCCGGCGAGCCCGGCTCGCCCGGGCCTGACCTCGGCCAGCCGCTCGATCTCCGTCACGACCCGGTCGAGCTCGCGGACGAGGTGACTGCTTCGGCCCCGGTCTTCGAACGCGTACACGAGGGCCCGGTAGTACCAGAGCTGTCCCGCCTTGCCGCCGCTGAAGTCTTTCTTCTTCCAGATCTTCTCGCCCAGGTCGCGATAGTCGGAGAGGATCGACCGCGCGTTGTGAAACTTGTCGGCCGCCGAGACGAGGCGGGTGGACTTGTTCGCCTTGCGAACGTGCGCGATGTATTCCTCCTTGCGCTCCTTCCACGGCGGCTTGGGCGTTTCCAGCGTGTCCGTGCAGCCCGCGACGATCTGCGCGACGTTCTTCCCGAATTTCCGCCGGATCTCCTCGAGGACGGGCCGCCCGCCGCAGTCCTCCGGGATGTCGTGCAGCAGCGCGGCGATCGCCTCGTCCTCGCCGCCGCCGTGCTCGAGCACGAGGCTGGAAACGGCGATCGGATGAGCGATGTACGGGATCCGGGTTCCCTTGCGCAGTTGCTTGGCGTGCTTCTTTGCCGCGTAATCGAGTGCCTCCGAGTACCGGCGGGCGAAGGCGTGGAGTCTTTCTTGCTGGATCATGGTTGGTTCTCCCCCGCGACGGAGTATCTATCCCGGCCGACCTGCGGCCCTACGGATGGCTGGTGATCGCGACAATCGTGATCTGACCCTTTGCCGGAGGCGTAGTGCCAGAAGACTCGGTAGGCGGCGGGAGTGTCCTGTTCGGCGTAGGACTCGAACACCTTTTCTCCCTGTGCGCCCGACATGGACGCGAACTCGTGGCTCTGAAGGCCAGGGTGGCGCGGATTCGTCTCCAGCCGACCGAGTGTCTTTCGAACTGCCTTCAGGCGCTTCGCCAGGCCATGATCCCGCTCGAGCCGTTCCATCTGTCCCGCGGCCGCGGCCGCGAAAATGATCGAAAAGGACGCCAAGGCAAGCCGTGGTTACTTGAGGTACTTCTTGAAGGAACCCAGGGACACGGTCCTGCCCGCCTTCGAATCCGCAAGCCCCCGACGCACGCTCGCCAGCGCCTCCTTGTTGTCCCACAGCCACTGCTCGTCGGCCGGAATTTCCATGAAAGGCTCGAGCACGATCTTTCCGTCCGCCTGGCGGCGAACCCGGTAGCTGCTGACGCCTTCGGCGAGTTTTCCGAGGGTGATCCGCCCCTTCGAGTCGGGTCGGAGGCGGTATTGGCGCTTTGCGTTCGAGGCTTCGCTCATGCGGCCAGAATATGACCGGGTGGGAAATCTGTCAAGTGGGATATCCCACTCGGCGCCATTTGGTCGGCGCGCCGCCTCAGCCTCTTGCAGAAGTGGAACGATCAGGCGATCTCCGGGTTTCTGGCTTGATCCGGTTGGAGTTGCGTTCCCGGGCGGGTCTTCTCCGTTCGAGCTTCGCGCGATCGAGCGTATCGTTGGAACTGAAATGGTGCCGGGGCGAGCGGTCGCGGGCTTTGTGCTCCTGGTTGGCCTGCTGACGGCTCCGTCGCAGGCCGGCGCCGCACAGAGACCGAGAGTCGCCGCGGGCCCGGCCGCCGGCGTCTCGGAGCGTTTCAGCAGGACCTCTCCGGCCGAGGTGGCGGCTCGCGCGCGCTCGATGGCTGTACCGGAAGCCGCCGGCACCGGCTGGCTGCCCGAGCACGAGATTGCCTCGCGGCCCGATCGCGAGAATCGGACGGCGGCTGCGGCTCCGGCCGGGGCCAACGAGCGGGACGATCCAGCCCGGTCTCTCCCGCGGGAGGGGGCCACCGAACCGAAGGCGGCGCCGGTGGTCACGGGCTTTCCCGCGCTTTCCAACACCAGCATGAGTCCGCCCGATCCGATCATCGCGGCCGGCCCGGATCACGTCGTCGTCGCCGTCAACAGCAAGTGGGCCGTCTTCACGAAGTCCGGAGCCCTGATCTTCCAGGCTTCGGCCATCAGCTGGTTTCATCCCCAGCTCACCCAGGCGCACGCGGGATCGCTGCAGCCCTACGATCCCCAGGTCGCGTACGATCATTTTCGCGGCCGCTGGATTCTCGTCTACTCCGCCACGGACCTGGCAGCGCAGTCGTGGATCCTCCTCTCCGTCTCGAGCTCGAGCGATCCGACCGGTCCGTGGTACTCGTGGGCGCTGCGGGGCGATGCCAACGGAACCGACGCCGTCGCGAACTTCTCCGACTTTCCGGCGCTCGGATACGACGACACGGCGATCTACATCGCCACGAACCAGTTCCGCTATTCCGACACCGCGTTCGAGTACGCGAAGATCCGCGTCTTGAAGAAGGACGCGCTCTATGCGGGCTCGAGCGAGGCGACCTGGTCCGACTTCTGGGACCTCGAGGACCCGGCCTCTGCCGGATCCAGGGTTCACTCGGTCAGGCCGGCGCAGACCTTCGGAAGTCCGGGCATCGAGTACCTGGTGGCCAACAGTCCGTACTCGACGCGAACGTTCGTGACGCTCTGGAGCCTGGCCCGTGCGGGCACGACGGCGCCCTCGCTCTCGGCCGCGAACGTTCCCGTCACCGCCACGCACGCACCGCCCGGCGCAGATCAAAGGGACGGCTCTCCGGGCACGTCCGACTGTCCGACGCCCTGCCTCATCAACACGGGCGGCGGCAGCATCACGTCCGCCGTCTTTCGAAACGGATCCGTGTGGTTCTCCCACACCGTCGCCGACGACGGCGGGGTCTACAGCCGGGCCCGGTACGGGCGGATCAACGTGGCCGCGAGGACCCTGCTCGAAGACGAGGCATTCGGCTCGGACGGCTGCTGGTATTTCTATCCCGCCGTGGCGGTGGATGCCGGCAACAACCTCGCCATGGTCTTCGGCCGCAGCTGCACCGACGAGTACGCCGGGATCGGCCTGACCGCGCGTTCGACCGCGGATGCGACGCTCGCGGCGAGTGTCCCCGTCCAGGAAGGTGCGGCGAGCTACGTCGTTCCGATCGGCGATACCGGGCCCGCCAACCGATGGGGCGACTTTTTCGGCGCCACCCTCGACCCGGCCGACCCCGGCAGGATCTGGGTCGTCGGCGAGTACGCCGCCGGGCGCAACCGATGGGGCACCTGGGTCGGACAGACCGCCGTCGTCCTCGCGGCAGGCTCGTGCCTCCCGGACCCGTCCACGCTCTGCCTGGGCAACGGCCGATTCCGCGTCACCACGAACTGGCGCAGGCCCGATGGGTCCACAGGCGCGGGCACCGCCGTTCCGATCACCGACGACACCGGCTACTTCTGGTTCTTCGACGCCGCGAACATCGAGGTCGTGACCAAGGTCCTCGACGGCTGCGGCGTCGACGGACACTACTGGGTCTTTTCGGGAGGCCTGACGAACGTCGAAGTCATGCTCGCCGTCACCGACACCCGGACCAATGCCGTCGCGACCTACGTCAATCCCCCCGGCACGCCCTTCGAACCGATTCAGGACACGTCCGCGTTTGCGACGTGCCCTTGAGGGGAGGCGGGCGGCCGTCGCATAGAATTCCCCGCATGATTTCCCGCGATCCGTCCGCCGTGCTGATGACCGTCTGTCTCGTCGCAGGGATGACCGTGTTCGGGAAAGGCACGGGGCGCGCGTCGCCCGCCGCGGCCGGCACGGAGGGGTACGACGAGCTCGTCTCCTTCTTTCGAGACTGGCGTTCGTTCCAGAAACCGAGGCTCGTGGACGGCGTGCCGGACTACGGCGCCGCCGCGATGGCCGCGCAACAGCGCGAGCTCGAGACCTGGCGCAAGCGCCTCTCCGCGATCGACCCGAGCGGCTGGCCCATCCCGGAGCAGGTCGATTACGAAATCGTGCGCGCGGAGCTCGCCGGCCTCGACTTCGACCACCGCGTCCTGAAGCCCTGGGCCAACAACCCGGCCTTCTACGTCACGGTCTTCTGGGAGGAGAGCGATCAGCCGGCGCGCGAGGGGCCGTTCGCCGAAGGCGCGGTCGAGCTCTGGGCCCACCAGTTTCCGCTGTCCAGGGAGAGCATGACGAAGATCGGCGCCGGGATCCGGACGATCCCGCGCCTTCTGGCGCAGGCGAAGATCAACCTGACGGGCAACGGCAGGGACCTCTGGATCTACGGCGTGAAGGCCGTCCGGCAGCAGAGCGAGGACCTGAAGCTGCTCGCGTCGAGGCTCGGCAGCGCCCCGGCCAACCTCAAGGCGGACGTCGAGCGCGCGAAGGAAGCGACCGAGGAGTTCGCGGCATGGATCGACTTCAAGGCGCCTTCGAAGACCGGCCCGTCCGGAGTGGGGGTCGAGAACTACGACTGGTACCTGAAGCACGTCCAGCTCGTCCCGTACACGTGGGCGCAGGTCGTCGCGCTCATGGAGCGCGAGCTCGCGCGGTCCGAGGCCCTCCTTGCGATGGAGGAGCTGAAGAACGCGAAGCTGCCGCAGCAGGTCCCGGTCGCAAACGCCGCCCAGTACGACAAGGCGTTCAACGCCGCCGTCACCGAGTACATGGCGTTTCTCAAGGACCACGACGTCCTGACGATCAAGGCCTACATGGACCCCGCCCTGCGCGCCCGGATCGGAAGCTACAGCCCGCCTCCCCGCGAGTTCTTCGCGCAGGTGGATTACCGGGACCCCGAGATCATGCGCACGCACGGCTACCACTGGTTCGACAAGGCCTCGATGGTGCACGAGCCGCCGTCGAGCCCGATCCGCCGGGAAGTGCTCCTGTACAACATCTTCAACACGCGCACCGAGGGCAATGCCACGGGCTGGGAAGAGCTGATGATGCAGGCCGGGATGTTCGACGCGCGGCCGCGCTCGCGCGAGCTCGTCTACATCCTCGTGGCCCAGCGCGCCGCGCGGGCCCTGGGCGAGCTCTTCATGCAGGCGAACCTCATGACCCTCGAGCAGGCGGCGGCCTTCGCCTGCGCCAACACCCCGCGCGGCTGGTTCAGCATGGACGGCCGCCTCGTCCGCGGCGAGCAGCATCTCTATCTGCAGCAGCCCGGCTACGGGCCGAGCTACCTGATCGGCAAGATCGAGATCGAGAAGCTCCTCTCCGAGCGCCGGCAGCAGCTCGGCGACAGCTTCCGGATGAAACAGTTCATGGACGCCTTCAACGCCACGGGGCTGATCCCGGCGTCCCTGCTGCGCTGGGAGATGACCGGCCGGAAGTCGGACGAATTGAAGCGGATGCTGGAGTAGCGGGCCCGGCGGATTGCATGGAGCCCGTGCCGCCGGAGTCTGGACCGTTCCCTCCAAAGGCCATGGCCACGAATGCCCGCGGCGTCCGCGTCGTCGCGGTGTTCGAGGCGTCGAAGGGTGCGCTCGTGGTGGCCGCCGGGCTCGGCCTGCTTTCCCTGGTGCACCACGATCTACAGGCCGCGGCCGAGCGCCTCGTCCAGCACTCACACCTGAACCCCGCCCACCATTACCCGCGGATCTTCATCGAGGCGGCCGCGCACATGAACGACTCCCGGCTCAAGTCCCTGGCTGCCCTGGCTTTTCTCTATGCGGCCGTGCGCTTCGTCGAGGCGTACGGTTTATGGCACGTGAGGGTGTGGGCGGAGTGGTTCGCGATCATCTCGGGTTCGGTCTACCTGCCGATCGAGGCCTACGAGATGTTCCGGCGCGCGACGTGGACGAGGGGGGCCATTCTGCTGATCAACCTGTCCATCGTCGCCTACCTGGGAAATGTCCGTTTCTCGAGCCGGCACAGGCCCGGCTAGAGGAGTAGCGCCTGTCATCCCGAGGAGCGGCGCGACGAGAGATCCGGCACTCGACACGGATCCACCCGATCAAGCACGGGCAAGAGGAGTCGGCGGGACTGGCGAAGGCGGTCGGGGTCCGGCGCGATCAGAGAAGGATGGGACCGCCCGATTACTTGCGCGAACGCTCGGGGCGAAGGACGGCGCCGCCCGGTTGCTTGCGCGGACGCTCGCCGTTGGTCACATTGTCCGCGTTGGCGAACGCGCTTTCCCACGAAGTTCCCTGGCCTCGAACCTTGATCGTTCCGAATCGCCGGGTCCCGACCTCGAAGCCGAGCCGCGCTGCCCCCGAGTAGCGCGCGAAGCCCCGCGCGAAGAGTCCACCCCATCGCCAACGAGCTTCCCGCTCGGCCTGCTGCACCGTGAGCGCCATAGATTGTGTGTCCTTCTTGAACTGGTGATTCTACCACGCGGCGCCGACGAGCCCGACTGCTCGCACCGATCGTCTTCGACGTTTCTAACGTTGGTGAATCGACGGCAGCGCGCCGCGAAACGGTGATACGTTGAATTTGTTCTCGCTATCGCTCGCCCTTTGCCAGACTCCTTCTGACGAATCCCGATCGAAAACGTAACGAGAATGCAGAGCGTCGCGCCGTAGCGTCTCCGCTCGACTTCGATCGGCGTAGGAGGAAGTCATGCGATCCACGTATCGGTTGTTCCTGGCAACGATTCTTCTCACAGCGGTGGCCGGAGTCGCTCTGGCTCAGGAGCCCAGCGCGCCGCCCCCGCCCCCGCCGCCTGCTTCCGAGGTCGCGCAGCCGGCCGTCCCCGAGCTCCCGCAGATCCCGGTCGCGGAGCCAATCGCGCCGGTCGTCGAGCCCGCGGTCATCGCAGCGCCGATCGCCCCGGTCGTCGAGCCACCCGTCGCTGTGGCGCCCGTTGAGCCGCCCGTGGCAGAGAAGCAGGTCGTAACGACCGCAAAGCGCGTCACGAAGAAGACCGTCAGGAAGCCTGCGGAGAAGCCCGTCGAGAAACCTGCGATCGAGGTCAGCGAATCCGCCAAGCCGGCCGCAGCCGCGGTGGGCGCGGCGGCCGTCGACACGACCGGCAGCGTGCCTCCTCCAAACGCTGCGGCGAACACGGCGCCCCCGGAGAGCATCGCGCCCCCGCCGCCTGCAGCCAAGTCGGTGACGGTCGAGACTCGCTCCGAGGAAGTCGTCCCGCAGAATAAGCTGAGCATCGGCAGCTGGATTCTTTTCGGTCTCGCCTTCCTTGCTCTGGCCGGCATCGCCACCAAGTTCCTGCGCCGGCGACTGCGGAGCCCGACTTCGATCGTGGACTTCACGAGCATTCATCCCGAGGTGAAACCGGCTCTCGTAACGCGTCCCTGACTCGAACGACTGACTGGAATCCGCAAGGGCGGGGGGCAACCCCCGCCCTTCTCTTTTTCGGTGCGCGCCCGACGCCAGAGAGGCCTGCCGCTGCCGCGGCCGTCGAGGAACGGACCGGACTCGCCCGACGAGCTGCTGTGAGATCCTTCGTGAAGAACGACGACCCAACAAGATCGGAGGACTCGATGAGACCGATGCGCGGATGGCTCTCCGGGCTCGCGTTGCTCGCCTCGGCGGCCCTCCTGCCGGCGCAGGTGGTGGCAATCAAGGCCGGCCAGCTGGTGGACCCGGCGTCGGGCGCGACGACGCGCGACCAGGTCATCCTCGTCGAGGCCGGCAAGATCACCGCGGTCGGTGCGTCCCTGCCGATCCCGGGCAACGCCACGGTCGTGGACCTCTCGAAGAGGACGGTGATGCCGGGCCTCTTCGACACGCACACGCACCTGTGCCTGGGCTTGAAGACCCAGGGCGGAGCCGGACTGCAGGCGCTGCTGCGGTCGCTTCTTGCCGCGACGGCCATCGAAACGACCGCTTACCGTGCGATCGAGGGCGTCGCGAACGCGCGCGACATGCTGATGTCCGGGTTCACGACCGTGCGCGACGTCGGCAACGCCGGCAACTACGCGGATACGGCCCTGCGGCGCGCGATCGAGGATGGCCTGGTGCCGGGCCCGACGGTCGTCAACGCCGGCCGCATCATCGCTCCCTACGGCGGCCAGTACCACGGGCTGCCGCCCGAGCGCGCGGGCATCGCGATTCCGGAGTACCTCTATGCCGACACGCCCGACGAGATGCGCAAGGCGGTGCGCGAAAACATCGCGTTCGGGGCGAAAGTGATCAAGATCGTCGTGGACGATCAGCCCTACCTCTACTCGGTCGAGGACGTCCGCACGCTCGTCAAGGAGGCGGCAGCGGGCGGGATGAAGGTGGCGGCGCACTGCGCCACCGACGCCGGATCGCGGATCGCGGCCGAAGGCGGCGTCGCATCGGTCGAGCACGCCTATAGCGCGTCGAACCCAACGCTCGAGCTGATGAAGGCGAAGGGCGTCTACCTCGTCGGCACCGATTTCACGGAGATCGCGGCGCACGAGATGGGAATGGACGACTACCACCCGCGCGTCGTGGACCGCTTGAAGCGCGCCTACCGGATCGGCACGCCCGTCGCCTTCGGCACGGATGTCGTCTTCCTGAGGGACGGAGAGACGCGCGGCACGCTTTCGATGGAGTTCATCAGCAGCTTCAAGGAGGCGGGCGTTGCTCCAAGGGCCATCCTCCAGGCGATGACCGTCAACGCCGCGCGCTTGTTGGGCATGGAGAAGGAACGCGGGACGATCGCGCCGGGCTTTGCCGCGGACCTCGTCGCAACCCCCGAGAATCCGCTCGACAACGTGGACACCCTGCGCCACGTCAGCTTCGTCATGAAGGATGGCCGCGTCGTCCGCAGCGACTGAAGCACCCGATCAAAGGACGGGATCCCTCGCTTCGAGGGGCGCTGCGACGAGGGACCCGTACTCGACTCGGGACACGCCCTACGGCCCGCCTGTGTCTTCTTCCTCGATCCAGCCCCGCGTGCGCTCGACCGCGCGCTTCCAGCCGCCAAAGGCCGACTCGCGCCGGTCCTCGTTCCACCCGGGCTCGAAGGTCCGGTCGGCCTTCCAGAGCCGCCGCAACGCTTCGGTGGATTCGAAGGCGCCCACGGCGAGTCCCGCCGCGTAGGCCGCGCCGAGCGCCGTCGTCTCGCTGACGACCGGGCGAACCACGGGAACGCCGAGGACGTCGGCCTGGAGCTGCATCAGGAAATTGTTGACGCTCGCGCCGCCGTCCACTTTCAGAACGGACAACGGCTTTCCGCTGTCGGCCGCCATGGCGTCGGCCACCTCCCGGCTCTGGAAGCAGATCGCCTCGAGCGTGGCGCGCACGAGATGCGCTCGGTTCGCGAAGCGCGTCAGGCCCACGATCGCGCCGCGCGCCCGCATGTCCCAGTGCGGCGCGAAAAGACCCGAAAACGCCGGCACGAAATAGACGCCACCGCAATCCGGCACGCTCGCGGCGATCGCTTCGGTCTCGGCGGCGCTGCCGATCAAGCCGAGGTTGTCCCGCAGCCACTGCACGGCCGCGCCGGATACGGCGACCGAACCCTCGAGCGCGTAGGCACGTTCGCCGGCAGCGGCGCAGGCCGCCGTCGAGAGCAGGCCGAAGGAGCTCGGCACGGGATTCCCGCCCACGTGCTCGAGCAGGAAGGATCCCGTCCCGTAAGTGTTCTTCGCGTCGCCCGCCGCGAAACATCCCTGTCCGGCGAGCGCGGCCTGTTGATCTCCGAGATCGCCGCAGACGGGGACCCGGGCGCCGAACGGGCCGGCGGCGGACGTGTAACCGTAGGGCTCCCGCGCGATGGACGGCCGGATCGCTGGCAGCGCGCCCCACGGCACCCCGAAGCGCTCGAAGAGAACGGGGTCCCACGCAAGCTCCGCGAGGTTGCACAGCATTGTCCGCGAAGCGTTCGTCGGGTCCGTCACGTGCGCGCCGCCGCGCGGCCCGCCGGTCAGGTTCCAGATCACCCAGGTATCGATCGTCCCCAGCATCAGGTGCCCGGATGCCGCGAGCTCGCGCACCTCGCGGACGTTGTCGTAGAGCCACCGGATCTTGGTTGCGGAGAAGTAGGTCGAGATCGGAAGCCCCGAACGCCGGCGCACGTCCTCTTCCCATCCCCGCTCGATCGCCGCGCGGCACTGCGCGGCCGTTCGCGTGTCCTGCCAGACGATCGCGTTCGCGGCGGGCCGGCCGTTGCGCGCATCCCAGGCCACGATCGTCTCGCGCTGGTTGGTGATCCCGATCGCGAGCACGCGTCCCGGCGGGGCAGCGCGCACCGCCTCGAAGATGACCTCGTCCACGCGCTCCCGGATCTCGAGCGGGTCGTGCTCGACCCAGCCGGGCTGCGGGAAGATCTGCTCGTGCTCGCGGTACGCCGCGGCGGCGGGATTCCCCTCGAGGTCGAACAGGATGCAGCGAGTCCCTGTCGTTCCCTGGTCGATCGCCGCCAAGTACTCCCGCATCGCGATGGTCATCCTATCCGGGCATTTCGCCTGTCCCAACGACGCTCGTGTACCGTTGTCCGTTAAACGGTATACTTCGTCCGGATGATCCGTTCTTTCCGTTCGAGTGACACGAGAGACCTCTTCGACGATCGCGACGTCCCTCGTTTTCGCTCTTTCGAGCGTGTAGCCCGAAGGAAGCTACTACTTCTCCAACGGTCGGTTTCGCTTCAGGACCTGCGGGTTCCACCGGGGAACCGCCTGGAGGCGCTGAGAGGGAAGAGAAAGGGAGAGCACAGCATCCGAATCAACGACCAATGGCGCCTTTGCTTCGTGTGGCGCGACGCGGACGCCTTCGAGGTCGAGATCGTCGATTATCACTGAAGGAGATCAAATGACTGGCAAGCGTCTGGCACCGATCCACCCCGGCGAAATCCTGGAAGAGGAATTCATGCGCCCCCTCGGCCTCTCGGCCAATGGTTTGGCAAAGGCGGTTGACGTGCCGGTGACGCGTATTTCGGAAATCGTTCGCGGCCGCCGCGGAGTCACGGCCGACACGGCCTTGCGATTCGCGCGCTTCTTCAGCACGAGCCCGGAGCTGTGGCTGGGGCTGCAGTCGGAGTACGACCTTCGGGTGGCGAAGCGCGACTTCGGAGAATCGATCGAAAGCCACGTATTGCCACTGAAGGGGACCGCCGTTCGCTACGAGACCAATGGCCGCAGCAACTCAGGCGGCTCGGAGGTTCGCGAGGCAGTTTCTCGGTACGGGCCAGGCCGTGCCGCGCGGACCCGGGACCGGAGGCGCACCCGCCGGCCCTCGTAAATCGTCCGTATCGAAAGCGATCAATGGGAGCGGATTGGGTGGAGGTGAGGTGAGGTGAGAGCCGTCCAGTTACAAGGCGTTGATGAGATCGTCCCGGCTGACCTCGCGGTCTCGGAGGATCGGAGAGAGCAGACGGGCACCGATTGTTTCACCTGCAAGCTTGGCGCCGATTCCCCTCTCCCTCCTTCCAGAGGAAGAGGGGACATGTTCCTTCCTACTTGCTCGCCGCGGCGACGAGGTCGGCGGCGGTCACCGGCCCGATCGTCATCGTGTCGGTGTGCCAGGCGATCAGCGTGCGAAACTCGAGGTTCGCGGCGAACCCGGTCTTGCGGCCGTGCTTCTTGGCAACCTCATCCACCTTGGCCTGCTGGGCAGGGCTCATCTCCGGAATGATCTGCATGTAGTCCCAGCTGTCCCCGTCCGTGTGCGCGAAGATCTGCGCGGTGGGAACCCCCGCCTCCTTGTCGATCGCGTCGTTTTCGGCCATCCACTTCAAGAATTCGAGTTGCTTGCCCGGAACGCAACGGTAGAGGGCGACTCGCGACGTCGGCGGCTTCATATCTTTACCCGTCTGTGCGCTGGCGGCGGGGGCGTCGAGGAAGGCGAAGACCAGAAGCAGAAGTGGAATCAGACCGAGGAAACGTTTCATGGGAACCTCCTTGGTGCACGGCACCTGCGTCGCCACGATGGAATGGAACCGGCGGGCACACCGCCCGACCGGATCGTGATCACTCCATGTTGAGGCGAAAAACTTGGACGGACTCTATCCCGAGCGCCCTGCTGCGTCAAAGCGAGCCGCCCACCGCGATGAGCCGCAGGCCACATCTGTTATACTTGCACCGCAAGTATTACTAGTGAGGCACCAATGTCCACGACCTCCGTTTCCGTACGCCTCGCCGACAAGACCGCCAGAGCCCTCGAAGATCTCGCCAGGGCGACCGATCGGCCCAAGACCTACTTCATCGAGAAGGCGCTCGAAAGCTATCTCGCGGAGTACGCCGACTACCAGGTCGCGCTCGACCGGCTGAGGGACAAGGACGACGCGATCATCTCCTCCGCAGAGCTGAGGAAGCGGATTGGCCGCCGCAAGGGTTGAGTACAAAGCCTCGGTCGCCGGGGACCTGGATCGACTGGACCGCGCCGTAGCCGTCCGCATACTCAGGAAGATCGAGAAGGCGCTTGCGGCTGAGGGAGGAGCAGGCGAACCGCTGGCCGGCGAGTTTGCCGGACTCTATCGGCTGCGGGCAGGCGACTATCGCGTGATCTACGACCGGACCTCCACTGGATACCTCGTGTTGCGAATCGGACACCGTGGCGAGGTCTATCGGCGCGGGCGACCGTAGAGCGATACGCCCCTACTTTCTCTTCACCGTTCTGCCCTTGTAGACAACCCCGTCCTTCACCACGACCTCCACATTCGAGAGCGCCGTGATGTCGAACAGCGGATTGCCCCGCACCACGATCACGTCCGCGAGCTTCCCCGGCTCGATCGTGCCGAGCTCCTTGCCCTTGCCGAGGATCTCCGCGTTGACGCGGGTCGCGGCGCAGATCGTCCGCTGCGGCGACATGCCGACGTCCACGTGCGCCTTCATCTCGCGCCACAGCGCCTCGGTGTGGAAGTTCATCGGCGTGCCCGAATCCGTCCCCATGCCCATCGTCGCGTTCGACTCGATCCACTGCCCGAGCGACGCCCTCGAGAAGCGGATCTCCTGGTCGGTCGTGGAGAAGTAGCTCAAGCGCTGGAACCCCTTCAAGGAGTTCTGGACCTCTTCCCAGATCTGGGGCCCGAAGTCCTCTTTCAACTGCGGATCCTGGAGCCGCTCCGGAAAGTCTACCGTCGCCGGAAAGAGAAACGCGCGGTGCGCCGCCGTGACGACGACCGCCGTTCCCTTCACCGCGATCGCCTTCACGAGCGCCGGATCGTAGGTCGGCATCCCGGCGGACCCCACGTGCGTCAGGACGTCCACGCCCGCCTCGAACGCGTCGCGCACGTTGACCGGATCGTAAACGTGCGCATGGACCTTCAAATGGTGCCGGTGCGCCGCGTCCGCAATCGCCTTGTAGTGGGCCGGACCGAGCCCGACGTACGCCTTGATGACGTCCACCCCTGCGGCGGCGAGCCGGTCTACCGCGGCGGCAGCCTGCGCGGGCGTGTCCACCAGGATCTGGTTCGGGAGAACGGGGGAGTAGTCGCCGAGATCCCGCGTGATCCAGGGCCCGCTCATCCACATCCGCGGCCCGGGAATCTCGCCCCTCTTGATTCGATCGCGGACCGAGAGGCTTTCCTTCAGCGTGCCTCCGAGGTCGACGGCCGAAGTCACGCCCGCCATCAGCAGCTGCTTCGCCGAGATCTCCCCGACCCTCTCGACCAGGTTGTTCTTCGCGATCCAGGGGTCCCACCGGTCGTAGTCGCCGTGCCCCAGGATCTGGAGATGGGCATGCAGCTCGATGAGCCCCGGCATCATCACGCGTCCGCTCGTGTCGATCACCTCGGCATCCGGCGGAATCGCCACGTCGCTCGCCGGCCCGACCTGCACGATCCTGTCGCCCTCGATCAGGATCGCCGCGTGATGCACGGGGGGCACGTCGTAGCCGTCGATGAGCATTCCCCCGACGAGGGCGAGCTTCTTCTTCGCGGGCTGGGCGAAGGCGGCCGAGGCGCAGGCGATGAGCAGGAGCGTGCAGGCCAGAGCTCGAAGTCTCATATTTCCCTCAGGCCGCCCTCCGTCTCTCGCCGGCCTCGGCGACGATCTCGGGCGGGAGGGTGATGGTCACCCGGGCGGCAGGCATGAGTCAGTTCATACTATGGCTCATGCCGTTCGTGAACCTTCGAGCTTTTCCGCGGTCATCCCGAAAAGCGAGCGACGGGGGATCCCGGACTCGATCGGGTGGTCGTAGCCGCTGTCCATCGAAGTGTTTTCCCCTGGGGCAGCATCTGTCCCGCCGGGGCTGACAGGATCCGAGCGACAAGGGGGAACGTGCTCTTCAAAGCGACCGACGTCTACGACTACTACCACCCGTCCCGGTGCGCGCGCCGGGTCGCGCTGCGCGCCCGGGGCGAGCCGGAGACCACGGCCGACAGCCCCTTCGACAAACTCCTCCGGGATCTCGGCTTGCGGCACGAGAAGGCTCATCTGGCAGCGCTCTCCGGCGTCCTCGACCTCTCCAGCCTCATGGGCGACTCGAAGGAGCGCGAGCGCTGCACCCTCGCCGCGATCGGCGAAGGCGTCACCGCGATCTATCAGCCCCTGTTCCGCACCCGGCTCTCGCTCGACGGCGAGCCCTGCGAGCTCGTCGGCGAACCGGACTTCCTGGTCAACCACCCCGACGGCTCGGGCTACGTGATCCGCGACTCCAAGCTCGCGCGCAAGCCGACCTCCGGCCGCCATCTGGCGATCCCCCTGCAGCTCCAGATCTACGGCCTGCTCTACGAGCGGGCCGCGGGGGAGCGGCCGCGCGAGCTCCAGATTCATGCCGGCGCCGGAGACATCGTGCGCGTGCCCTACGCCGGGCAGGCCCCGGTCATCGAGGCCTTGAGCGAGCACCGCCGCATGCGCCTCGCCTCGCCCGACGACTACGAGCCCGTCGGGTGGACCAAGTGCAGCGGCTGCGGCTTCCACGACCGCTGCTGGGGCGAGGCCACGGCCTCGGGCGACGTCGCCCTCCTGACGACCGTCAATCAAGAGCGCGCCCGCAGTCTTCACGCCCGCGGGATCGCGACGATCCAGGCGCTGCCGGACGCGATCGACGATGCCGCCCACTTCGATTTCTTCTGGGAGGGGAAGACCGAGTCCCGCATCCGGGGATTCGTACCGGGCCTGCGCAGGAGCGCCGAGGCTTTTCTCTCCGGCAAGCCCGTCGTCATCGCCGCGCCCGACCTGCCCGAGGCCGACGACTTCGTGACGCTCGATCTGGAAGGGCTTCCTCCCTACCTCGACGAGCTCGAGAAGATCTATCTCTGGGGCGTCAAGGACTACCGCGGCTTCTCACCCCGGTTCCTGCCTGCCCTCGCCGGCTTCGGCCCCGAAGGCGACCGCGCCGGATGGGAACAGTTCCTCGCCATCTGCGCCTCGCTTCTCTCCGAGCGCCCTAATCTGCGCTTCGTGCACTGGGGCAACTACGAGCAAACGAAGATCAGGGACTACATGGAGCGCTACGGCGAGAGGTCGAGCGGTGCTCGGAGCGGCGGTCATCTCGAGGCCGGCCTTCGCGAGGCCAGTCACCCCGAAGCCGGCCTTCCCGAGGCCAGTCATTCCGAGGAGCGAGGCGACGAGGAAACCCGCATTGAAAGCGCCCCGCTCGGCGAGCCCGCCCCCGACCTCTGGCTCCCTCTCGCGGGGGAGCCGTCCACGAAAGGTGAGGAGCTCCTTTCACCCTTCCCTTCCTTCGAAGCGGCGAAGCTTCCCCCAGCGCCCTCCGGCACCGCCGACCGCATCCTCGAACGGCTCGTCGACCTCCTCACGGTCGTCAAGGCCTCCGTCGTTCTCCCTCTCCCGAGCTACGGTCTCAAGGTCGTCGAGCAGCTCGTCGGCTTCGAGCGCCGGCTCACCGAGTACCAGGGCAACCTCGCGATGGCCCGCTACATCGAGGCCTGCGAAACCTCCGACCCGGCGACGAGGGAGGAAATCATGAGCGAGATCCTCACCTACAACGAGGAGGACCTGGACGCGACCCGGGCGGTGATGGAGTGGTTGAGGACTGTAGACGCTCCTACGCCGTAAGCCGTTTTTTCCGGAGCCCGGGATGCGACTTCCCCTGGCTCTCTTGATACCCTCGCGCGCACACGGGGAGATGGAGGAGGACCGATGCCCGGAACCTACAAGAAGATCGAAATCGTCGGAACGTCCGCGGTGAGCGTTTCCGAAGCGGTCAAGGCGGCCGTGAAGGAAGCCGGCAAGACCGTCCGCCACATGAACTGGTTCGAAGTCGTCGAGACGCGCGGGAAGATCGCCGACGGCAACGTCGCGGAGTTCCAGGTCACCCTCCGAATCGGCTTCAAGCTCGAGAGCTGAGCGCGTTCGAGCCGCGGCACGTCAGGTCCGCTTCGTCACGCCAGTCCGAGAAAGAGCGCCAGGCCCTCGTCGATCGCGGCCATCTCGCTCCCTGCGAGCCGTCCGAACACCCGCTCGATGCGGCGCTTGTCCACGGATCGAAGCTGGTCGATCAACGCGAACGACGTCTTGCGCAGGCCGCTCCGCCCGGGTGCGAGCGGCGGGTAGAGGGCGCCCTCTCCCGCCGTCGCGCTGATCGGCACGACGGCGACGAGCGGGAATCGCTGGTCTGCTGCAATGTCGGCATCGCTGACGATCGCGCACGGCCGTGTGGCGCGCTGTTCGTGGCCCCGGGTGGGGTCGAGTGAAACGAGGACGATCGTCCCCCTCTCGAGCTTCACCGCTTCTCCACCCAGCCCTTCCCGGCAACCCACCGGACCGGTTTTCCGGCGCCCGGATCCAGCAGCTCGGCAGACTCTCCCCGGCCCGACCGCGCGCCCCACTCCTCGAGACCCGTGTCGGCGAGCTCGCTCGACTCGGGATGAGGCTTCGCGAGCGAACGCTCGAGATCTTCCCTGCGGCGGCGCTGGACCTCCCGGCGGACCGCCTCGAGCACGAAACGGCTGCGGTTCTTCTCTCTGCGGTCGATCTCGTCCACGACGTCGGGAGGAAGGGTGATGGTCACTCGGGCGGCGGGCATGGGTATGATCATACTATCGCTCACACCGACGGTTCCCCGCCCGGGCGGCCGCCGGCCCTGGCTCCGCTCACCGCTGTACGTTGTGTACGATAAGTACCTGCCGTACAATCACCTCATGACCCGACTTCGCGCCAGCAAGGCCCGACAGGAGTTCGCGGACACACTCAATCGAGTGGTCTACGGCGGCGAGCGAATCGTGCTCGCCAGGCGGGGGCGCGATCTCGCAGCAATCGTCCCGATGGAGGACTTCGAGCTCATTCGCGCACTCGAGGATCGGATCGATCTTCAGAAGGCGAGAAAGGCTCTCAAGGAAAAGGGCAGCGTGGCCTGGAAAGAGGTCAAGGCCGAGCTCGGCCTCTGAAACCGGCCGCCCATGGCCTACGAGGTCCGCCTCAAGCCCTCCGCGCAACGCGCGCTCCGAAAGCTGCCGGCGCAGATCCGATCCCGCATCGGCAGCCGCCTGGATGGGCTCGGGAGCAATCCTCGTCCTCCCGGCTGCGAGAAGCTCGGCGGCGTCGATGATCTTTACCGGATACGGGCGGGCGATTACCGGGTCGTCTATCAGGTTCTCGATGCGGTCCTCGTCGTCCTGGTCGTCACGATCGGTCACCGGGGCGACGTGTACCGACGGCTGTAGACGGCCGGGTAAGCCTGGCGGGTCGTCAGGCCGTCGTCGCGCGCGTGGACGACACCGCAAAGTGGGCTTGAATCACGCGGTCCGGAGACCCCGCAGCCCGAACCTCGGCTTCCTCGGTGGCCCACCGGCCCTGACCACCTCCGGGGGAGGCTCGCGGTGACGTTCCCGCGTCGAGTCCGGTCGCCGCCGGGACATCAACTGTCCCACCCCGGTGCGATTCTGTAGTCGTCCAATTACGGGTTCTCAAAGAGAAGGGAGCGCACCACTGACGGAATGTTAGAATTGGCACCGAAATCAAGAGAGGCGCGAGGGCACTGGCCCGTTGACCGCCCGGCAACCTGCGACCGCCAGCAAGGTGCCAAAGCCAGCCCGGAGACGGGAACGATTGGGCTCGAGCCGAGCAAAGGCAGGCGTCGAGTCCCGCGGCGATCCGCGGGATTTTCGTTTCCGGGACGGCGGAAAGTCGGGCCAGTGCCTCCCGCCAGGGAGGAATGACCATGGATACCCCTGATTCAGGAAAGGCCACCAATCAGCGCGCGGGGCGCAGGGCGTGCGAAGACTGCAACGACTATTCGGATCACAGGGAGCACGACGGTTTGAGTTTCCGCTTCTTCAACGACGAGAAGGGCGGATACCACCGCCACATCGTCTTCTGCCCGGACTTTGCCAGGCGGGTCCCGGACGTCGAGGCCATCGAAGAAGACGCTCCCGCTGTTCGACGGCTTCCCGTACCTGATCACCCGCGTCGTCGAGGCGATGCGGCACATCATCGTCCTGCCCGCCGACCGCGACGAGCCGTCGCTGCGCCGCCTCGCCGAGCTGCAGGTCCTGGCGAACCGCCTCGAAACGTGTCTCGTGCTGAGTCCCGAGCGGGCCGTCTTCTACTCGGCGGACGGGAAGGCTCGACTCCGAGGACGCTGCCCCGCGGGGCGGTCATCTTCGTCAGCCGGCAAGCTCCAGCCGGCCGAGGATTTTGCCGAGACCCGCGAGCTTCTCGCCCGGCGGCGCCGCCTCGAGGAGTTCGAGGAGGCCAACGGATTGACGGGCTACATGGTCTGCAACGTCCGCACGTCCCGCCGCCAGGCGACGCCGGAGGAGCTCGAAAGCCTTGCGGTCCTCGGCCCGGGTGGCATCCCCGTCTCGCTCGCGGCCTGTCCCGCCTGCGGCGAGTACCGCGGGCTCTTCCTGGGCACGGATGCCGCCGCCGGCTGGGTCGCCACGGTCCACTGCCGCTGCGAGAACCACAACCGCTGCGCCCGCTGCCTCGAACTGCTCGCGCCGCGGCGCCTCAACGGCTTCGTCTTCGGGGAAGGCCAGGCATGGCACACGCCCGGCTTCAGCGGCCTCGGCCACGTTTGCCCCCCGGGCGCCGGGAGCATCCAGTGACCCCGCGCCCCCGCTCCCTCCAGCCGTTCCCAGGAGCACCGGGCCGACACATCTTTGGCCTCGAGGAAGGGGGCCGATGGGCCCGGAACCCTCAGACGCGCTCGTCGAGGCCCGCCGGTCGCCTCGAGTCGGTCGTAGAGTAGCCGTTGCATGAGGGCGCGCTTCTCCAAACGCCTCCTTTCGCTTCTCGGCGCCTCGCCGGCGCTCCGCATCCGCGCCGGGGCCGATCATCGCTTCCTCCGCATCTGGGTCGTCGTGGTGAAGGGACGCGTCTTCGTGCGCCCGTGGAACGACAGCGCCCGGGGCTGGCGGCGGACGTTTCTCGACGAGCCCCGCGGCGCGATCCAGATCGCAGCCTTGAAGCGCGAGATCCCCGTCCGCGCCCGGCCCGCCGGCGGCGAGCGCCTGTGGGACGCGATCGACGCCGCCTATGCCGCGAAGTACCACACGAAGGGCTCGCAAAAGTGGGTCCGCGGACTCGTCGCGCCGAAGCGCCGGAAGACGACGATGGAGCTCCTGCCGCGCTGACCCGCGGACCATTTCGCGCATAGAATCGCGCAGCTTCCATGACGCTGTCCGCAGGTGAAGGACACCGGGGTCAGGTCTGAAATCTTCGGAGTTTTGGGATCGGACGCCCGAGGGTTCGCGACGGCCCGGACCTTTCAATCAGACGCTATGAAAACTTGCTAGTTCGGAACGCTCGCGAAGGTGACCGGAAAGCCGCTACACAACGATCGTTCCATCGCTGAGCTCATCCGGGGGCATCCGCGGAGACGGCGGTGGTGTTGGACGGACCGTCGCCTGGCAAGCCCACGCAGCTCCATCGAAGCGGGCGAAGTAGACCATGCCGTCGGCCCCCCGCACCGACATCACCCCCACTTGATTGTTGGCGGTCGCAACCGGGTCCGACGCGGCCGGATCGTCACAGACCCTCTGTACCTGCCACGCCGCACCGGAACCGCTCAAGTCGTAGATGGCGCCATCGACGCCCCGATAGACCACGTGCACGGTATTCCCCAGCCCGAAACTCGTCGGATGGCCCGCGGCGAGGACTGCATTGGCGGTTGCGGACAGATCGACGGCCGTATTGGCGGCATGGTCGATCAGCCAGATGTGCCCTCCGACGCCGCGGAATGCGATGAACAGCCCGGCCGTCGTCCTCGCGACGGTCGGTGAATACGTCGCGGCTGGGAGGCCGGGCGTGTTGGCGCGGACCGCGGCCGTTAGATCAGAGCCCGTCCAGGCATTGTTTGCCCCGGCAACCTCGATGAGGTGGCCGTCGGTGTCGACGCGTCCCACGACATGCGCGTTCCCCCCGTCCACGTAGACCGTGGGCTGGCCCGTCGAGTCGCCCTGGCCGGCCGCGCGAAGCAGCGCCACGCTCGTCCATCCCGAGTCGTACGTCAGGAGGTGCCAGTCGTTGTCGTCGCCCCAGTACACGACGTAGCGTTTGGACCCGTCCACGACGGCGCGAGGCTCGTCGACCGCTCTCACCTGTGTCAATGCACCGAGATCCGTGACGTCCCAGGCCCAGCCGCTGGCCGCGTTCGCGGCGGCCTCCAGCAGCGTGTCATCGGTGCGGAAATACAGAGCGAGACCGCCGTCGGCCTCGACCAGAACCGGGTCGCGTCCCGTCGCGGGGAGCGCGCCCCCGCCGCTCAGATCGTTGTCCGACCAAAGCGAACCGGAGGAGGCGAGGAAATGGAGATGGTCATCGAGCTCGGAGTCCGCTACGAAGGGAATTCCCATGGAAAGAGCAACGCCCACCCTGCCCATGTCGGCCAGGCCCTGCAGGCCGTAGAGGTTGCCGTTGAAGGCGTTGAAATCGATGCCGCCGATGTTGATGCCGGCCTCGGTGTATCCGGTGTTCTTGCCGGGCCCCCAGCCGCCGTCTTCGCCGTATTGCCAGATCGCGAAATCGTCCCAGCAGCCCAGGACCTTCTGGCTCGGGGCCATCCGATTCCGGTGCGGCGTCCACAGCACGTGGTCGGTGAAATCCGTCCACCGGAGATCGTCTCGCCAGGAGGCCCCGGTGTAGACAATCGGTGTCTTCCCCAGCTGAGTCTCGACGGTGTCGAGCCACTTCCGGATCGCGTTCTTGAGATTCGTCTTGCCCTGCGCGCTCGTCCGGTAGTGGTAGTTCGAATCGAGCGGAAAGACGCCGTTCCTGTTCTCGTCCTCGATGTCCAGCGCCGGCGCGATGTCGCCGGGCTCGAGACGCACGACACCGCGTACGACGCGATCGATCTGGGTATCGACGTCTACGTTGTCGAAGAAGTAGTAGCTGCCGCGGATGAGCCCGGCGTCGCGGATGCGCTGGTAGTAGGTCGAGAATCTCGCGTCGGCGAAGAAGTTCGTCGCCCCGGGCGTTCCGCCCAGCTTCGCGATGACGAAGCTCCGACCCTTTCGAAGAAGGTCTCGGAAGTCACTGACTCCAAGAGGCTGTGACGAGCCCTTCAGAGAGTTTCCCTGGTAGAGATCGAACCCCAGGGCCAAGCCCGCCACCACGCTCGGGGCCGTCGGCGTGGTGGCGCTAGCTTTTCCCGGTATCGTTCCCGTGGACGATGCCAGGATGAGGTCGGGCTGCCCGAAGTCCGCTTCGACCGTGTCGCCGGCACTGGTCGTCGCCTTCAGGTTCTTGACCGCTCCCTTGTCGACCTGGTCCTTGACCGACGGGACGAGCCCGTCGACCGGGGTGGTCTTCTTGTCCGCTCCCAGCTTGTCGCCGACCAGTCCCTTGAGGGCGCTGACGCTCAGGTCGTTGGCCTGCTTGTCGTCGATCAGGTTCTGCTTCTTGGCCTGAGAGATCGATTGGAGCGACTTGTCGATTCCGCCCTTCTGCATCCCCTGCTGCTGCACGAGGGCCGCCGCCTGGTCGCCGAAGTGCTTGGCCGCGTCGAGCGCCGACTGCATCGCCGCCAACGAGTTCTTCTGCGTCTGATCGAGCCCGGTGATGTTGGCGAAGAGGTTCGGTGTGCCGATGACCTTGAGTGCCGCGGCGAGCCCGGTCGGGTCCGGCTCGGCCGGCGCGTTCTGGATCTGAATCATCGGAGTCGGAAAATCCTTCGCCGTCAGGTTCGGATCGGGCGTCGCACGCGAATCGGTGCTCGGCGACTGGATCGGCGTCGGCTCGTCTCCGGTCGGCGCCTCGTCCCACCGCCAGAACCTGGTCTCCTCCTTGGGCTCGCAGCTGTTGCACTCGCCGAGGACGGCCTCGGCGAAGACGCCGCGCGTGGGAATGCTGATCCGCATCGGCGGGATCGGCGTGAGCGGCGCGTAGCGATTCAGAAGATCCACCGGGTGCTCGGGATCCAGCTTGTAGCTGGGATCCAAGTGGATCCCGGGCCCGACGGGCAGGACCATGGAGTTGCCGACGAATCCGATCAGGCGGTTCTCCACGACGGAGGCCACGCTTCTTCCGTTCGAGTTCGGCGCGATGTAGCCGTCGAGCAGCATGAAGCGCCGGTCGGGGTCCATGCTCCACCAGATCGCCTTGTGGTAGTACTCGATGTGCTCGTTGAGGTGCGCGAGGAGCTTCCTCGCCAGCACGGCGTCCTCGTGCCGGAGATTGCGCTGCTCCTGATCGTCGAGGGGGCAGTCCACCCAGGCTTCGGTCTGGGTGAGCCCCGCGTCGATGCTTGGATCGTCGAAAAGGAGATGGTTGCGCAGGTGAGCCGTCCGATATCGGAGCGTGCCCGAACGAATGAGGACGCGGGTCCCGTCGGGGAAGCCCGAACCCGAGAGATTCCAGGTGAAGTGAACGCGGTCGATCTGCTCGCGCAGTGGCGCCCCGAGCCACGCTCCCGCCTGCTCCATCCGCACGTAGAGGGGAGTCCGGTCGGCGGGCTCCGAGACCATCGTGAATTCCATCGGGATGCGCCATGGATTGCCGGCCGCGTCGACCGCATCGATCTGTAGCGAGGGCCCTCCGGGCGCGACGGTCGGATCGCTTCCGAAGAAGAAGTTGGAGACCGAGTCGAGGAAACCCGCGATCGCGCCCGGGTCGCCGGGATTCGGGAGCCTGACCTCTATGGCGAGGCGACCTTCGACCGAGAGCACCGGCTCTTCGGCGTACGTGCCAGTGGGGTAGTCGGCATCCTGGTAGTTCGTGACGATTCGTTCGATGGCGTCGAATCCGGGTCCGAGCTCCGGCCGGCGAAGGTAGGCGAAGAGGATGTCGCGCCACCGCAGGGCCTTCCGGTTGTCGAAAGGCGACATCAGGAGCGGAACGTAGAGCGCCTCCTGAACGTCCGCGAGCTCCTGAGAAACCTGAAAGTGGCGGAGCACTTCGAAGTACTCGACCGTCATGGCGTGGCAATGGTTGTGATTCGCGATGACCTCGGTCGTGACCGACACACGTTCGCCCTGACTCACCGTTTGAATCACGGTCGAGCGTTGGTTTCGGACGGCAGAGGCGGACTGAAGGGTCGTGTCGCGGATCTTCTGGAGCGCGTTGGCGGTCAGCCCGCGGCTGGCGTCCTGGTTCGCATCGGCCGAGGAGAATCCTGCCCCGATCGCGCTGCCGGCGACGGCGCCGAGATTGTATCCGCCGTAGGAGCCGCTTCCGGCCGCGCCGCTGCCCGAGCCAGTGCCGGCGGTGAGCGACTGCGAATCGCCGTGCATGTGCTCTGAGAGGGTCGTGTCGACGATCTCGGAGATGTCGCGGTCCCGCGTCAGAAGATTCTGCAATCCCTCCGATTCACTCAGCGATTCGCTTCGCTGGGCGACCTCGCGCCGCTCCCAGTCCACGACGGCGATCTGCTTCTTCTGTCCGGGCGCCAGCGGAAGGCTGTAGAGCAGGTCACCCAGGGAGTAGCCGTCCGCCCTCCAGACCTGCTTGAAGTGGAGCAGATGCCCGTTGGCGATGGTCGTCGCCTCGTAGAAGTGGGGCTCGTCGGAGTCCCAATCGATCGAGTTCGTCGCGGTCAGCGGACCCCGGCCCGGTTCACGTCGATAGAAAGACCGCAGCACGGCCAGCTGGTTCCGCTTGGCGGTGAGGGCCTCGGCGTGCGCCAGGGGGTCCTCGGGCGCCGCCGGACCGGATGCGAGTGAGCCGGCGAGGATCCTGGGGTCGATGCCAGCGGCCAGCAAGCCGGTCCGCGGCCGGGCCAACGTCCTGGAAGTTCGGGCGGGCGCCATTTCCATGACGGCCGCGGGGCGCGTCGCGACGGCCGCGACCGAGCTGATGGCCTTTATGATTCCAGGGGGGACCGTCACGATGGTCCCCGGGTCGCCCAGCCCCTGAATCTGCGGGTCGGTGGTGCGTACGACGGTGTAGAAGCTGAACTCTTCGAGCGCCCGATTGGGCGTCGTGAGGTTGACACAGCGGCCGCCTCCGAGATCCATCGAATACGTCGAAGGAGAATTGGTCAGGTCTCGCACGTCCGGCGCCCGCGGCACGCCCGAGTCGCACGCGCAGTCCTGGGTCGCCGTGGTCGCGCCGGCCAGGGCATCGTCGGAGACGTCGACGACCAGGAGCACGTCCAGTGGAATCAGCCCCCTCCAGGGGTCGTGATCTTCGAGCGGAAGGGGGAGCTCGTTGCCACCGCTGGGATTTCTCGCTCCCGCAACCACGCCCCACGCCCGGTCGAACTCCGATGGCTTACCCGGTTCGCCCAGCAGGTCCTTTTCGCGCGGGTAATCCGCCGTGAAGTAGCCCTGCGGATCGGTTCGTGAGACCGCGACCGGCGTGGCTTCGGAGGGCGGAACGCTCGAGCCTCGTGGTATGCCGAAGATGAGAACCTGCCGGTTTGCGATGAGACGCTCACCGGTGACGTCGAGAACGCGACCCGTGAGCCTGGGGCGGGTCCCGAGAAAGGGGTCCTTGCTCGGGGCGACCTCGAAGGCGGCCTGAGGCGTCACCTTGAACTCGACACCAGTACCAGACCTCACGAGATCGGCGAGAGCCTGAACGGTAAACTGCTGGACGCCCAGCTGTTCGCCCGCGGGAGCCAGGACGCGAACCACGATGGGCGTCGCTGGATCGAGTGAAGCCCGGTCGGGCAGGTCGAGCGAGAACGTACCGGTGCTGGCAACGTCTCCGACGAGCTCCGACGGCAGAGGAATCTTGGTGTTGTCCGCGGCGTCCACGAGTTGAGCGAAGGAGACCGATACGTTGTAGCCTCGCCACTCCTTCTGGGCGCCAGCGGCATCCGTGATCTGACCGGTCAACGTCTGCATGGCAGCTCCTTCAAGGCGTCACCCGGAGAAACGCACCTACTGTGTAATCGCCGCTGCGGACGTGAATCGCTAGCGAAATCTCCGTCAACCTTACCGACCCTGGAGGAGCAGATTCGGGCGTCTTGACGCGAGCGATGTGGAGCGTAAGAATCGTCTCCCCTCAGCACGTGCAGGCAAATGCAGCTGAAACCCGAGCCGGGTGGCCCGGCCAGCTTTGACGACGGCGGACTTTCGTTTGGGGACGCCGAGATCCGGTCTGCCTACCATCGGTTCTCCGAGCCTGCACGCGGAGCGGCCTCAATGCCGCTGATTCAGCAGATGTCGCGCAAGATCTTTTCCTCTGGCTCGTGATGCATCCGGAAAAGCTGTCGCTGCTCTCGCCCTCGTGCCTTGGGTCTGTCATTGGCAACTACGTCATGCGCTATCGGCGGCGTAAATGGGTCCAGGGTCGCCGTGAGGCCTCGAGCCTGGAGGTGACGACCCTGGGTCGGGCGTCTGCTTTTCCCGCCCGCGACGAGATCACGTTCTCGGTCGATGAACTGGGTCGGCTTCTTCCCGTTAGCGAAGGAGCGGTCCTCACGGCGCTCCTTCGCGGAGACACCTGGGCGGAGGCGACATCCGGAGCCGGCATTCCCGCGGGCAGCCGAGCCTGGCTTCGGAAGCGCATGGCTGGTCATGTCCGTGCTGCTTTCCGCCCGCATCAGAGCAGAAAGCCCGGAAACCGTCCCACGGGAAGAGGAGTCAAGGGTCCGCCGTGAGAGCCCCCAAGTTGGGGAGGACCAACACGGCGAATCCGCCGGATCATCGAGGGCGAGACTCCCGAACGCCGTAGATCCAGGAGAGGAGTGGGGCGATGGCAAAGTTTCGAATTCTCTCGATCGACGGAGGCGGGATACGAGGCATCGTCTCCGTGGTCCTTCTTCAGCGCCTTTCCCGGGAGGCCGGCCTGGAAGGCTGGCTCCATGATGTTCAGCTCATCGCCGGGACATCCACGGGCGGCCTCATTGCGCTGGCGCTCGCAGCTGGCAAGTCGCTGGCTGAGATCCGGGACATGTACGTCACGAAAGGGCCGGACATATTTCACCGGTCTGTATTTCGCGCGATTGCGAACATGGGCAGCATCCTCGGCGCGAAGTACGACATCGCGAACCTGGAGCGGGTGATCAAGCCGTTCCTCGGCGAGACGACCACGCTTGGCAATCTCAAACGCGTACTGATTGCTTCCTTCGACCTCGACCGCGGTCCCAACTGCCCTGGTGGGAGGCGGTGGAAGCCGAAGCTCTTCCACAATTTCCCCGGCGAGGATAGCGACGCGAAGGAGCTTGCCTACAAGGTCGGCCTCTACACGAGCGCTGCGCCGACCTACTTCCAACCGGCCGACGGATACGTGGACGGCGGCGTTTACGCGGCCAACCCCTCGATGTGCGCCCTGGCGCAAACCCAGGACACTCGGATCAGAGGCGGCGGGCCCCGGCTCGATGAGGTCGTGCTCTTTTCGCTGGGTACGGGAATGTCGCTGGAGTACATCGAGAAGATGCACCCTGACTGGGGCGACGCGCAGTGGATTGAGCCACTCCTCAGCATCATGCTCGACGGTGTCTCGGGGATCGCCGACTTCGAATGCGGGCAGCTGCTTCGGGATCGATACCTTCGCGAAGCGCCTGTCTTTCCACCCGGAGCTGATGTTCCGATGGACGCGGTCGACCAGATCCCTTTCATGATCGATTTTGCGAGCACGGTCGATCTGACGAAGGCCATAACCTGGCTTCGGGCAGTCTGGATCTAGGGCGACTGTCGAAAACCTTCGCGAGAAGAACTACGTAGCCAGACGCAGACCATGTGGATCGCCTTCCTGGCCCTCATCTTCCCGGGCTCGATTGCGGCTCCTGACCCCGAGGCGCGGCGGTGGGTGGAAGCGGCGGTCCAGCGCATGGGCGGTGAGGCGGCGCTTCGTGCTCTCGCGACGCTAAAGCTCGAGTCGATCGGCTACCGCAACCTCCTGGAGCAATCGGAGCGCCCGGACGGGCCCTGGGTTCCGCAGATCGAACGCGCCACGGAGCTCTGGGATACGGCGAACGGGCGCTGGTCGGAGACGGTCGAGGCCTCTGTGGCGGATGACACGTACGCGATCCAGACGATCGTCGACGGCGACGCGGCGGTGCGGCGCCTCGGCGAGCGCGTTCTTCCATCGGGCCGGGGAACGGTTCTCGAGGCTCGCGAGTGGATGGCGCTCTCGCCACAGCAGGTTCTGCTCGCCGCGCTGGCGGCCCAGGACCTGCGCCGCGAGGCGGACGTCGTGTATCAGGGCGTCCCCCAGCACGTGGTCTCGTTCGGCGAAGGGGAAGACCGGAGGCGGCTGCTCCTCAGCACGCAGACGGGCTTTCCGACGGCCGTCGAGACGACGCGCGCGTTTCCCGACGACCTGTACTGGCAGGTATGGGGAGACGTGACGACGCGCATTGCCTGGTCCTACTGGGACCTGCGGCCCGGAGGGCTCTTCTTCCCGTTGCAGTGGGACGTGGAGCGCGGCGGCCGTCAGTGGCGATCCCTGACGATCGCGAAGCTCGCGCCCGGCTTTGCGCCGCCAGCCGACGCATTTGCCATCGGGGACGCCGATAAGCTGGCAGCTCGCGGTGCCGCCGCGCTCGACGAGCAGCCGCTCGGGAATCCATCGCGGCCGGCGGTGGAGCTCGCTCCCGGCGTCGTCCTCATCCCGGGCTCGTGGGCCATCGCGCTCGTGAAGCAGACGGACGGCGTCGTCATTCTCGAAGCGCCGATCTCGAACGGCTATTCCGCGCGCGTGATCGAAGAGGCGAAACGGCGCTTTCCAGGTCTTCCCGTCAAGGCCGTCATCACGACGTCGGATTCCTGGCCGCATTTCGGCGGAATCCGGGAGTACGCCGCCCGGGGAATTCCGGTCTACCTGCTGGACTTGAACGTTCCCCAGATCCGTCGCGCCCTCGAGAGCCCGCATCGCTCGCATCCCGACGCGCTGGCGAAAGCGCCTCGTGCGCCGGTGCTGCGCGCGGTCTCCGGGCGGACGGTCGTGGGCGACGGGCCGAACCGAATCGAGCTCCATCCGTTCCGCGGCGAGACTGGCGAGCGCATGATGATGGCGTTTCTCCCCGGGCCGGGCATCCTGTACGCGAGCGACCTGTATCAGTCGGGTCGGGGCGGCCCTCCAGAGTACGCCTGGGAGGTGGCCGAGGCGGTCCGGCGCGAGAAGCTGAGCGTCACGACCGTCTTCGCGATGCACAGCGATCCGGCCTCCTGGCAGAGTCTTCTCGATCTCGTCGCGGCCGCCGCAAAAGGACCCTGACGAATTCAGGGAGGTCAGGTCTTGGGAATCTGGACGGATGGCCACTCGAGTACCCCCTCTCCCGGCGGGACCCGACCAGCAAAGGCAACCCTGCGGCAGTAGGGAACGTCGCGCGCAGGCGCGGCGTTATCGGGTTGGGGTGAGGGGTGCCCCTCCCTGGTGCCGTAGGGGCGGGGCTTGCCCCCGCCCGGGCAACTCACTTCGCCGGCCAACACATTTCCACCCAGAGGTCCATGGTCAGGTCATGCTCCTTCTCCCGGGACGCCATGGTCTGTCAGGCATACGAAAGGTCCTGCAGCTTCAACCCGGCCAGCACATTCCAATGTCGGGCCTCCGGCGAACGATGCTCACGCAACCATGCTCGTTCCGCCGATGGCATGGCTTCACGGCCAAGCGTGGTCTCTGCCACGAGGCGAGATCGTTCCAACTCTTTCTCGGCGCGATTCAGCTTTTCGACGGCCACCTCATTGAGTCGCCTCTCCGCCAGCATGCGCGCGACCGTGACGAGAAATCCCAGGCGGTTCTGAACATTTCGTCGCCTCGCCTGATCCACGAGCCAGTCCCAATCGAGCGAGGGGAATTGTTCGAGTACCCAGGGCATGGCCTCGGCAACGCGTCCGTCCAGGCTCTGTTCAGACAAAGCTCCGAGGACGGCGACCGCCGGGTTGACGAGAGGCCCCTTTCGCAGGTGGCTAAAGCCCGGATAGCCGAGAGCAGAGAGGAGATGGGGTAGCTTCCTGGACACCTCTTTGCTCTCCGGCAATTCCGAGGGCGGCGCGAGCGACGTTGGCGACAATTGATAGAGGTTCGTCGCTGCTCGCGCCAGTCGGGGTGTGACCGCTCTACGTCCCCGCTCGAGCTGTGAGAGGTAGGGCTGCGATAGCCCTAGTCGCTCCGAAGCTTCAACCTGTGTGAGCTTCGCCGCAAGTCGCCCCCGCTTGAGTTCCAAGCCATTCATGGTCCTCTCTCCTCGAAGCTGACTATAGCATAATTTGCAATATTATTGCGACGGCTGGTGGATTCGAAGGCCTGTTCAGGGCTTGACCCAAAGGCTCCGGTAGTTGCCTTGCAGCTTCTCGGCCTGTACCGGCTTACCCGGTATATTCGCCCCGGGGGAGGGATCCAGATGAAGGCCTCGAGATACGCCGCCCTCGGCGCGCTCGCCGCCGCCCTGACCGCCGCCGCCACTCCCACCCCCACGCGCACCCCCGCCCCCCTCGACCGCGCCGCCCTGGCCGCCGAGGTCAAAGCCGAGCTCCTCCACGCCTGGCAGGGCTACGAGAAATACGCGTGGGGCCACGACGAGTTGAAGCCCGTCACCCGCACCGCGCACGACTGGCACGCGCAGTCCCTCCTCATGACGCCCGTCGACGCCCTGGACACGCTGCTCCTGATGGGCTTCAACGACGAGGCGGCCCGCGCGAAGGCGCTGATCCTCGAGAAGCTCTCCTTCGACCAGGACGTCTCGGTGAAGAACTTCGAGATCACGATCCGCATCCTCGGAGGCCTGCTCTCCGCCTACCAGGCGACCGGCGATCCGCGCCTGCTCGCGCTCGCGGAAGACCTGGGCACCCGCCTCCTGCCGGCGTTTTCGTCGCCCACCGGGATGCCCTACATGTACGTGAACCTCAAGACCGGGAAGACCTCCGGAACGCGGTCGAACCCGGCGGAGATCGGCACGCTGCTGCTGGAATTCGGCACGCTCGCGAAGCTGACCGGAAAGCCCGTGTTCTACGACAAGGCGAAGAAGGCCGTGACGAGCCTCTACGCGCGCCGCTCGGCGATCGGCCTCGTCGGCGAAGAGATCGACGTCGAGACCGGAGCATGGCTCAGCCCCGCGAGCCACGTCGGCGGAGGGATCGACTCGTACTACGAGTACCTCTTGAAGTGCGGCCGCTTCTTCGACGACCCCGATTGCCAGCGCATGTGGGCCGAGAGCCTGCGCGCGCTGAACGCCCACCTCGCAGACCAGGCGCCCTCGGGCCTCTGGTACGGCCAGGTCGACATGACCACCGGCAAGCGCACCGCGAGCGAGTTCGGCGCCCTCCACGCCTTCCTGCCGGGCGTCCTGGCGATGGGGGGAGACCTGGATCACGCGCGGCGGTTGCAGGAGTCGTGCTTCAAGATGTGGAACCTGCGCGGGATCGAGCCGGAGCTGATCGACTACCGGCAGATGAAAGTCGTGGACCCGCGGTATCCGCTGAGGCCCGAGATCATCGAGTCGGCGTTCTACCTGTACCGGTACACGAAGGATCCGCGGTACCTGGAGATGGGGCGGGTGTTTTTCGAGGGGATCCGGAAGCAGTGCCGGACGGAGGCGGGGGAGACGGTGTTGAAGAGCGTCGTGACGGGGGAGAAGGGGGATTTGATGCCGAGCTACTTCTTGGCGGAGACGCTGAAGTATCTCTATCTGCTCTTCTCCGAGGAGCCGGTGGATCTGGAGAGGGCTGTGTTCAACACCGAGGCGCATCTGCTGCGGAGGACGTGGTGAACGGCGAGGGCGACCTCCCGCGGAGGTCAGAGCCCGGGTACCGTAGCTGCCTCGTTCGCTAGAATGCCCACCTAGTGTTCATCTCCGAGATCATCTCCTACCCCGAGCTCGTGGCCCGTGAGAAGGCCAGTCTCCAAAAGGGGATGAACTTCGGCATCCGTCCGAGCTACTCGATCATCCTGATGTCGGTGCGGACGCGGTGCCCCGTACCACGACCGAATTGATCTTGAGAAGAACCTACTGATCTACGAAGGCCACGACGTGCCGCGATCGCGCGCGACTGATCCCAAGAAGGTTGATCAGCCAATAGCCAACCCGGGCGGCTCTCCGACCGAGAACGGGAAGTTCTACAGGGCGGCCAAAGACTCGGCTCTGGGCTATCGCAAACCGGAGCGAGTGAAGGTCTACGAGAAGATTCAGCGGGGCGTCTGGTCGGACAAGGGCTTCTTCCACCTCGTCGATGCCGAGATCGTTGAGCGCAACGGTCGGAAGGTCTTTGATTTCTTTCTGAGGCCAGTCCAGGAAAGGGCCATACTGGCCGACCGCGACCTGCCGGCGAATCGCCTCATCCCGACCGAGATCAAAGTGGCTGTGTGGAAGCGAGACCACGGCAAGTGCGTCCTCTGCGGTTCTCAGAAGAGCCTCCACTACGACCACGACCTGCCGTATTCCAAAGGCGGGAGCAGCATCACCCTTGCAAACGTGCGCCTCCTCTGCGCCACGTGCAACCTGAGGAAGTCCGCCAAGATCGAAGCGTGGCTTCCATTCGTAGTGGGTCTTACGACCTTCCGACGCTAGAGAACCTGCATCGCAGACCTGCTAACCCTAACCAAGTCCTCCTACGCCCTCCCACTCCCGGCCTACGCCCTCAAAGTCCTCCGACTGGTACGACCGGTTCCGCATTCCTTGAAGACGCCAACGGCTGCCTACTGGCGCGGGAGAGCGGCGACGCCGGCGGTCATTTGTCTGTTGCCGTGTGGGAATACCGTTCGTAGGGGTCAGTTCAGATTTGCTGATTTCGATCGGCTCAGGTCTTCCCACTCCCTTCTCGGCGCCTCCAAGCAGCTCGAGCGCCCCCGATCGCCGCGGGGCCTCTCGCCTCTCGCCCCTCGCACCGGCCGCCAACTCATACAATGCCGGCCGACACGCACCGAAAGGACCGCGCTCGCATGAAGAACCGTCTCGTCGCCGCCATCGCTCTGCTCCTCGCCCTCCCTCTCTCCGCCCAGCAGCCGCCGAAGCCGGCGCCGCCGATCGACAAGCCGCCGCTGGCGCCGCCGACTGCGGATGCGTCGAAGGAGAAGGAGAAGGAGGCGCCGAAGTGGGACGTGGCGAATCCGCCGTATCCGTACGACAACACGGTCCAGCTCGACCTGACGGCGGGGACGTGGATGTCGCTGGACGTGTCGCCGGATGGGAAGGAGATCGTCTTCGATCTTCTCGGGGACATCTACACGATGCCGTTCGGGGGCGGTGAGGCGAAGGCGCTGACCTCCGGCATTCCGTGGGACATGCAGCCGCGGTATTCGCCGGACGGGAAGTGGATCGCGTTCACGTCCGACCGGTCGGGCGGGGACAACATCTGGATCATGGGGCGGGACGGGAAGAATCCGCAGCAGGTGACGAAGGAGAGCTTCCGGCTGCCGAACAGTCCGGCGTGGACTCCGGACTCGCAGTTCATCGCGGCGCGCAAGCACTACACGGGCACGCGGTCGCTGGGCGCGGGGGAGATCTGGCTCTATCACCGCACGGGCGGCGAGGGGCTGCAGATGACCAAGCGCGTGACGGAGCAGAAGGACGACGGGGAGCCGGCGTTCTCTCCCGACGGACGCTTCCTCTACTGGTCCGCGGACACGACGCCGGGGAAGATCTGGGAGTACAACAAGGATCCGAACGGGCAGATCTACGTGATCAAGCGGCTCGAGCGGGAGACGGGGAAGATCGTCAACCTCGTGACCGGGCCGGGCGGGTCGATCCGGCCGACGCCGTCGCCGGACGGGAAGTCGCTCGCGTTCGTGCGGCGGGTTCGGTACAAGTCGGTGCTGTTCGTCAAGAACCTCGAGTCCGGCATCGAGAAGCCGGTCTACGACGGCCTCGAGCGCGACATGCAGGAGACGTGGGCGATCCAGGGCGTCTATCCCGGGATGGCGTGGACGCCGGATTCGAAGTCGGTGGTCTTCTGGTCCGGCGGGTTCATCAACCGCGCGGACCTCGCGACGAACCAGGTCGCGAAGATCCCGTTCCACGTCAAGGACACGCGCAAGACCGCCTCGGCCGTCCGCTTCCCGGTGGACGTGCTGACGGGCGTCATGACGGCGTCGGCGTCGCCGAACATCGTCGGCACCGCGAGCGCGCCGACGTTTCCCGTCCGCATGCTCCGCTGGGTCTCCGTCGCGCCGGACGGCAAGCGCGTGGCCTACTCGGCCCTCGGCTACATCTACGTCCGCGACCTGCCGAACGGCGCGCCGAAGCGGCTGACGAAGCAGGCGGACCACTACGAGTACTTCCCGTCCTGGTCGCGCGACTCGAAGTCGCTCGTCTACGCGACGTGGAACGACGACACCCTGGGCTCGATCCGCGTGGCGACGGTGCCGGCGGGCGTCTCGAAGGCGATCACCGACAAGCCCGGCCACTACTACGAGCCGGTCTTCTCGCCCGACGGATCGCGGATCGTCTACCGCAAGTCCGACGGCGGCTATCTCGTCTCGACGGCCTGGTCGGCCGATCCCGGCCTCTACCAGGTGCCGTCGGCCGGCGGCAAGTCCACGCTCATCACCGAGGACGGCGCGCTGCCGCGCTTCGGCAAGGCGAACGACCGCGTCTTCTTCGTCAAGACCGAGGGCGGCGAGGACCAGATCGCGCCGGCCAAGCGCATCCTCGCCTCGATCAAGCTCGACGGCTCCGAGCCGCACGAGTACTACCTCTCGGACCTCGCCACCGAGTTCGCGATCTCGCCCGACGGCCAGTGGCTCGGCTTCCGCGACGGCTTCAATGCTTACGTCACGCCCTTTGTCGAAACGGGCCGCCGCGTCGACATCGGGCCGAAGAGCAAGGCCGTTCCGCTGACCCGCGTCTCGAAGGAGGCCGGGGAGTTTCTGCACTTCTCCGGCGACTCGTCGCGGCTCTACTGGGCCTACGGCCCCGAGCTCTACCAGCGGGACCTGAAGGAGGCGTTCGCGTATCTGCCGGGTGCGCCCGAGAAGCTGCCCGAGCCAGCGGCGCAGGGGCTGAACATCTCCTTCGTCGAGCCGGTGGACGTGCCGACGGCCGAGCACGATCGCGTTCACCGGCGGCCGCGCCGTCACGATGAACGGCGACGAGGTCATCGAGGACAGCGTCGTCCTCGTCGAGGGCAACCGCATCAAGGCCGTCGGCAAGAGGGGAGCGGTCGCGATTCCCGCGGGGGCGAAGACCTACGACGTCGCGGGCAAGACCATCCTGCCCGGATTCGTCGACGCCCATTACCACGGCGGCTTCGCCGCGGACGGCGTCCTGCCGCAGCAGAACTGGCACAGCGACGCGTCTCTCGCGTTTGGAGTCACGACCGTCCACGATCCTTCCAACGACACCGACGAGGTCTTCACGGCGGCCGAGCAGGCGCGCGCCGGATTCCTTCGCGCGCCGCGCATCTTCTCGACCGGCACGATCCTCTACGGCGCCGCCGGCGACTTCAAGGCCGAGATCGACTCGCTCGACGACGCCCGCGCGCACCTGCGCCGGCAGAAGACCGCCGGAGCCATCTCGGTCAAGAGCTACCAGCAGCCGCGCCGCGAGCAGCGCCAGCAGATCCTGGCCGCCGCCCGCGAGACGGGCATCATGGTCGTCCCCGAGGGCGGGTCGCTCTTCGAGATGAACATGAACGATGGTCGTGGACGGCCACACGACGATCGAGCACAGCATCCCCGTTGCCAACATCTACGCGGACGTCGAGGCCCTCTGGCCTCCCGGCAAGGTCGCCTACACGCCGACGCTCCTCGTCGGGTACGGCGGCATGTTCGGCGAGGTGTACTGGTACGCGAAGACCAACGTCTGGGAGAACCCGCGCCTCTCGAAGTTCGTCCCGCCCTTCATCCTGGACCCGCGCTCGCGCCGCCGCATCACGGCGCCGGACGACGAGTGGAACGACATCAACCTCGGCAAGATCGCCGAGAAGCTCGGCAAGGACGGCGTCCTCGTCAACACGGGCGCCCACGGGCAGCGCGAGGGGCTCGGGCTCCACTGGGAGATCTGGATGCTCGCGCAGGGAGGCGCCACGCCGCTCGAGGCCCTGCGCTGCGCGACGCTGAACGGCGCGAAGAGCCTCGGCATGGACCGCGACATCGGGTCGCTCGCAGGCCGGCAAGCTCGCCGACCTCGTCGTCATCGACGGCAACCCCCTCCAGGACATCCGCCAGTCCGAGAAGGTCGCATGGACCATGGTCAACGGCCGCCTCTACGATGCCGCGACGCTGAACGAGACGGGGGCGAGGGAGAGGAAGCGGGCCAAGTACTGGTGGGAGTAGGCGAATAGTCGCCCGGGCGGGGACAAGCCCCGCCCCTACGGCACCGAAGACGGAACCGAACCGTGATCGATATCCCCGGGTGCCGTAGGGGCGGCCCTCGCGGCCGCCCGCATCCGCCACGGCATTAACTAGTCAATGGCGATGAAGTCATCTGGTGCTGGTAGGCTGATCTCGCGACAATACATATCAGGAGCTTCGAGACAGCATGGACAGCGAGACCGCGGAAGAGATTCGTCGTCACTTCAACGTGGTGGGCGAGAGCCTCCGGACCGAAATCCGCGCGGTCGCGGAAGGTCTCGTTGGCCTGACGGAGACGACGACCGCCGAGTTCAGGGCCGTCCGTGACGAGATCGCCGACACCCGCGCGATGCTTCGACTCTCGTTCGCTGACCTCGAGCGACGGATTCGTTCCTGAGGGATTTGACGTCGTCCTGGGCGCTCCTACCCGTCATTCCGAGCGCAGCGAGGAATCCCGGGCTCGGTGAGCTGCGAAAGCGGTCAAGGCCAAGGTTGTCTCGTCTGTAAGTGAGGAGAGGGCGACGTCGCTCGGACCTCAACTGTCTGGTCCGTCTGCGAGAGTGCCGGCTCGAGGGATATCCCTTTGCGATTCAGGGCCAGGGACATTGTGGTTCTGCAACGTTTCGCCAACGCGACCCAGCCAGCCCGCATCCGCCAGCGTGCCGAAGGTCGCCCACCGCTGACCAGATATTGTTAGATATATCGATATGATATATTTATAGCTATCATTTTGATATGTTATCATACGCTATGGCTGTATCGGCGGCGAGTCTTCTTCGGTACGCGCGCCAGAAGGCGAACCTGAGTCAACGCGAGCTCGGGAGCCGCGCCGGCGTGACTCAAGCCACGATCTCTCGAATCGAAGACAGAAAGATCTCGCCGCGTGTCGACACGCTGGAGCGGCTGCTCGATGCGTGCGGGTTTCAGCTCCAGGTCGTGCCCGTTCGCGGCCAGGGTGTCGACCGAAGCGCGATGCGCGAACTGCTGCGTGTGAGCCCCGAAGATCGGGCCCGGCTGGCCGTCGCCGAGGCACGCAATCTCGAGAAAATCCGACCTCACCGATCAGGCCAGTGACACTTCGCCCGTTCGACCCCGAGCGATTGCTCGAGGTTCTCCTTCGCTGGAAGGTCCGATTCGTCGTCATCGGCGGCTTCGCGGGCCGGCTCTTCGGATCGCCGAGCCTCACGAACGATCTCGACATCTGCTACGCCCGAGACCCCAAGAACCTCGCGGCGCTTTCTTCCGCGCTGCTCGAGCTCGGCGCGACTCTCCGCGGCGCCCCGGATGGACTACCGTTTCGCCCCGACGCGCCCACTCTTGCCGCCGGCGACCACTTCACTTTCGCGACCGATGCGGGCAATCTCGACTGCCTCGGGACGCCCATGGGCTCTGGCGGCTATCAGGATCTCGTCGCCGGCTCGACGAAAATGTCGGTCGGGACAATGGCGGTTTCGGTCGTTGCGCTCGAGGACCTCATCCGGCTGAAACAAGCTTCTGCTCGTCCAAAGGATGTCGCCGAAATGGAGATTCTTGCGGCTCTCAGGGAGGAAATCGACCGGTCGGGAAGTGGCCGTTAGCCTCGATCGATGCAAAAGGAGTATTCCATGAGACTTCTCTGCGCCGCTGCGCTCCTGCCTATGCTGATTGCGCCCGCGAGTCTCTGCGCCGCGGATGCGCACATCCCCCTGCGCCCCGTCCACACCTACTCGATCGTCGCGCGCGATCCGGCGACGGGGGAGATGGGTGTCGCGGTCCAGTCGCATGCGTTCTCCGTCGGGTCGGGCGTGACGTGGGCGGAGGCGGGCGTGGGGGCGGTCGCGACGCAGTCGTTCATCGATCCGAGCTACGGGCCCCTCGGCCTCGACCTGATGCGCGCGGGCAAGAGCGCTCCCGATGCGCTCAAGAGCCTGATCGCCGGTGACGACGGGCGCGACGTGCGGCAGGTGGCGATGATCGACGCGTCCGGGCGCGTGGCCTCGCACACCGGTGTCAGGTGCATCCCGTCGGCCGGCAATCTCGTCGGCAACAACTTCTCCGTCCAGGCGAACCTGATGGACAACGACACGATCTGGCCCGCGATGGCGAAGGCGTTCGAATCCGCGAAAGGAGACCTCGCCGAGCGGATGCTCCAGGCGCTCGACGCGGCCCAGGCGGCTGGCGGCGACATTCGCGGCATGCAGTCGGCGGCGATCCTCGTCGTCAAGGGCGTCTCGAGCGGGAAGCCGTGGCAGGACAAGATCTTCGATCTGCGCGTCGAGGACAGCCCGCAGCCGCTCGTCGAGCTGCGGCGCCTCGTGACGCTCCAACGCGCCAACAACCTCGGCAACGAAGGGGACCGATACTTCGAGAAGAAGGATGACGCCGCGGCCCTGAAGGCCTACGCCGCTGCCGAGGCGCTCGTTCCCGATTTCGCGGAAATGGCCTTCTGGCATGCGGTTGCGCTGGCGAACACGGGGAAGGTGGACGACTCGCTGCCGGTTTTCGCGAAGGCCTATCGCCTCTACCCGAAATTCCGCGAGCTGCCGCCACGCCTGGCGAAGGTCGGGCTGCTGCCCGACGACTCGAAGGTCATCGCGCGGATCGTCTCCGCGAAGTAGACACGCTCGCGGTCAGCTGCCGGGAAAGCGCGTCGGCGGAGGCTGCTTCGACGTCGACGAGCGCCTGGTGAAGGACCTCGTCTCAGAATGCCAGGCCGTCGCTGCGAGGGTCGAAGAGCTGCGCCACTGCCTCGAACGAGATCGGTCCGACTACAATCGGTAGACATGGGAACGACCCGTGACACCAAGCCTCGCGCCTTCGCATCGCTCTCGCTCGACGCGCGCCTCCTCGCCGCGCTGACCGCCCTCGGCTACGAGGAGCCCACGCCGATCCAGCAGGAGGCGATTCCGCAGCTTCTGGAGGGGCGCGACGTGCTGGCGCAGGCGGCGACCGGGACGGGGAAGACCGCGGCGTTCGCGCTGCCGATCCTGCATGCGATCGCGACTGAGCCGACGCAGGGCTCCGGTCCGGCTGCGCTGATCCTGGTTCCGACGCGGGAGCTGGCGATGCAGCTGGCGGAGGCGGTGCATCGATACGGGAAGACGATCGGGGTGCGAGTGCTGCCGGTGTACGGGGGAGCGTCGATGGAGTCGCAGCTGCGAGCGCTGCGGCGCGGCGTGGACGTGGTCGTGGCGACGCCCGGGCGGGCGCTCGATCACGTAAACCGTAAGTCGCTGAAGCTCGACGGGGTGCGCACGCTGGTCCTCGACGAGGCCGACGAGATGCTGGACATGGGGTTCGCAGAGGACCTGGAGGCGATCCTGGCGGTGACGCCGGCGGAGAAGCAAACGGCGCTCTTCTCGGCAACCCTTCCGCCGCGCATCGTGACGATCGCCTCGAAGCACCTCAAGAATCCCGTGCGCATCGCGATCGCGCGGGAGACGACGGCCCACGGCAAGCTGCCGAAGGTGCGGCAGACGGCCTACGTCGTGGCGCGCGGGCACAAGCGGGCGGCGCTCGGGCGCGTGCTGGACCTGGAGTCGCCGACGGCGGCCCTGGTGTTCTGCAGGACGCGGCTCGAGGTGGACGATCTGACCGAGAGCCTGAAGGGACGGGGGCTGCGCGTCGAGGCGCTCCACGGAGGGATCTCGCAGGCGGAGCGGGATCGCGTGATGAAGAAGCTGCGCGCGGGCACGCTCGAGCTCGTCGTCGCCACCGACGTGGCGGCGCGGGGGCTCGACATCGGGCACCTCTCGCACGTCGTGAACTACGACGTACCCTCGTCGCCGGACGACTACGTCCACCGGATCGGCCGCACGGGGCGCGCGGGGCGCGAGGGCGTGGCCATCACGCTGGCCGAACCGCGCGAGCACTGGATGCTCAAGAACATCGAGCGCGCGACGAAGCAGAAGATCGAGATCGGGAGCGTACCGACGGTCGCGGACCTGCGGGCGAAGCGCCTCGAGCTGACGCGGGCGTCGCTGCGCGAGTCGCTGATCGCGGGCGGGTTCGACGCCTACCGGGTGGTCGTCGAGTCGCTGGCCGAGGAGTTCGATCCGCTGGACGTGGCGGCTGCGGCGGTGAAGATGGCGGATCCGTCGGCGGCGGGGTCGGGCTCGGCGGACGAGCACGAGATACCGGCGGTCGCGGTGCCGCCGGCGCCCGCTGTGCGCGCGGGGAAGTTCGGGCCGAAGGCCAGCTCGCGCGATGGGCAGCCCGGGGAAGATCTTCATCGGGGCCGGCCGGGCGGATGGGGTCAAGCCCGGGGATCTCGTGGGCGCGATCGTCAAGCTCGCCAGGGTCCATCCGCGCGAGGTCGGCTCGATCCACATCGCCGAGAAATTCTCGCTGGTCGAAGTGCCCGAGGCGATCGCGGAGGACGTGATCCGGGCGCTGCGGACGGCGGGGGTGCGGGGGAACAAGGTGACGGTGCGGCGGGACAAGGGGCGGTGAGGGGGTTGTGCAGAGCGCTTGACATAGACCAGTAAAAGTGGTCATATGACCACTTATGTTGGTCGTAACGTCTTCTCCATTTGGCAGCGCTTCACGCACCGGGGCCTTGATCACCCTGACCCTGATGGACGAAAGCTACCCGCGGGAGCTCGCCAGGATCCTCGAGCAGCCCTTGTTTGGAATCCAGAAGGCGCTTTCAGGGCTCGAGAGAGATGGCCTCGTGGCCTCCAGGATGGCCGGCCGAACGCGGCTCTATCGTCTCAACCCCCGGTACTTTGCCCTGAAGGAGCTTCGGAGCCTTCTCGGCCGCCTCGCGGAGGCCGAGCAGACCCTCCGCACCAGAATCGAGGACCTGCGGCGCAGACCGCGGAGACCGGGCAAGAGGCTGTGAAGCTCAGCGGCAGGTCGACGTTGCCGGACGTGGCGGTAGCGGTCGCAGCCGCTCTCGATGAGGCCGGAATCCGGGCCGTTCTGACCGGCGGCGGAATCGCGACGATTCACACTCGAGGAGACTACAAGTCCGACGATCTGGATTTCATCATTCAGTCTGCTCCGACGCGCCAGCAGTTGGACGAGGCCCTGCGCAAGATCGGCTTCGAGCGCGACGGAGATCACTACAACCACAAGGAGGCGCGATTCTTCGTCGAGTTTCCCCGCGGTCCGCTTTCGATCGGCCGCGACCTCGAGATACATCCGGTCGAGGTCAAGGTCGGGCGCCTTACGGTTCTCGGCCTCTCGCCCACGGATTCCTGCCGGGACCGCCTGGCAGCCTTCTACTTCTGGAACGACCGGCAGAGCCTGGACGTAGCGGTTCGGATCGCCCTTCGACAGACCGTAGACCTCGGCGCCGTTCGACGCTGGTCCGAGAGTGAAGGCATGGTGGAGCGATGCACGGAATTCGAGCGGGAGCTCGAGCGGCGCCGCCGAGGGATAAAACGGGGGTCCCCGTAGTTCCGGAGATCATTGGAAAGCCGGCGTTCGGGACCCTGCACATCGTTAGACTAGGGCAGCGCTTCAAGGAGGGGGACATGGAACGCTGGAGAGCGTCCGTCGGTGTGGCGATCGCGGGCCTGACGTTTTTTCTGTTTGCCTCGAGCGGCGAGGCCCAGACGAAAGCCGCGAAGAAGGCTCCCGCGAAGAAGGCCGCGACGGCCATCTCCGCCGAGAGCCGCAAGTGCGTGACCTGCCACGAGCAGAAGACACCGGGCATCGTCTCGCAGTGGCGGCACAGCGGGCACGCGCGCGAGGGCGTGGGGTGCTGGGAGTGCCACAACGCGTCGGCGACGGATCCGGGGGCGTTCGAGCACGAGGGGGCGGTGATCCTGACGGTCGTGACGCCGAATTCGTGCGCGTCCTGCCACGGGGACATCGTGGCGGAGAACTCGCGCAGCCACCACGCGGCGGCGGCCTCGTTCATCGGATCGCTCGACAACGTCCTCGGCGAGGTGGTCGAGGGACGGCTGGCGGCGGTCAACGGCTGCTGGCAGTGCCACGGCTCGACGGTCGCGATCCTGAAGAATCCGGACGGCTCGATTCGCAAGAGCGCGATCGGAGCGCCGATGCTCGATCCGGCCACCTGGCCGAACACGGGGATCGGCCGGGTCAACCTCGACGGCTCGCTCGGCGCGTGCACGGCCTGCCACAGCCGCCACGCGTTCTCGAAGGCGATGGCGCGGCAGCCCGAGGTCTGCGGCAAGTGCCACCTCGGCCCCGACCATCCGCAGGCCGAGATCTACGACGAGAGCAAGCACGGGATCGCCTATCGGACGCAGAAGGCGGAGATGAGCCTCGACTCCGACCACTGGGTCGTCGGCGTGGACTACACGGCGGCGCCGACGTGCTCGACCTGCCACATGTCCGCCACGGCCGCCCAGCCGGTCACGCACGACGTCGGCGCCCGGATCTCGTGGACGCTTCGCCCGGTCATCTCGAAGAAGCTCGAGAACTGGGAGGCCAAGCGCGCGGCGATGAAGGAGGTCTGCGGGCACTGTCACGGAAGCGCCTTCGTCGACTCGTTCTACAAGACCTACGACGCGACGATCGACCTCTGGAACACCAAGTTCGGGCAGCCCGCGACGAACATCATGAACGCGCTGCGCGAGGCGGGCAAGCTCACGCCGACTCCCTTCGACGAGGAGCTCGACTGGACGTACTACCGCCTCTGGCACCACGAGGGCCGGCGCGCGCGCATGGGCGCCTCGATGCAGGGACCGGATTTCGTGCAGTGGCACGGCTTCTTCGAGGTGGCCGAGAACTTCTACATGAAGTTCCTGCCGCAGGCGAAGGAGGCGGCCAAGGGGGACCCGAAGGTGCTGGCCGTGATCCAGGCCGTCGAGGACGACCGTCCGAACCTGTGGAAGAAGGGCCTCTCGCCCGAGGAGCGCAAGAAGATCGACGAGTTCTACAAGGAGCGCTACGGGGAGCAGTGAGGGGCGGCTCGATCGCCTCGGGGAAGTAAAACCGACGGCAAGTGGAGACCGGCCGGCTGAGATTGAGCCCAGAGGCCTGCCGACATCCGGTCGGAAGTTGTTGACTGGCAAGACTCTTAAAGATCGGATGCCTTCGCTTTAGTAACGCGAGGCTTTGTTCAAGCCGTTTAATTATTGTCATGAGTGGGGCCACGATCTCCACGGTCGGCGCGGAGGTGGCGAAAGCCTTCGTCCCAAGGCCGCTTTTTCCGCCGCTGACCATCGATTCCGGCAACCGCGACCGACTGGACGGAGCCAGGAGACGGAGCTGGGGTCGCCACCGGCGCCTGAGGTTGTTGAGGTCCCGCCCAATAACCTGAGGCCGCAGAGGCACAGAACGGCACCCCATCCGCTCGGGAGCGGGTTCGGCGACTCCGGCCGCTACTCCTTCTTGTTCGACCAGCTCTGCCTGCCGACCTTCCACTGGCCGTTCTCTTGCGCGAGGTCGATGGACCCGTACATGACTTCCTTGTCCTGCTTGCCGGTGGCTTTGAGAACCGCCTTCTTGCCGTCGACCTTGAGATCGGTGAACTTGACGTCGCTCGCAGCCATCACCTTCAAGAGCTCCATGCCTTCCTTGGAAGTCTTGCCCAGCTCCCTGGTCTGCTTCTCGATCGCCTGAACGGCTTCGCTGGTCATGCACTTGGTGTAGGCGGCGTAGTCGCCATCGGCGATCGCCTTGAGCGACGCGCGGTAGACCTTCGCCTGGGGCGTGGACTCGAGGTCCCGGGCGGCGGCCACGGACGAGACGGCGAGCAGCAGGGCCAGAACGAGGGTCGAGCGGATGGCCATTTTCACGCGAAATCTCCTTTCAAGTCGAGAGAGTCCGCCAAGAGTACCTCAGGGATAATCTGCCGATGAATCCTGGTCGCGCGAGCGGCTGGCTCGCGCCGTTCTTCGCGGTGGCGCTGATGGCGTTCGCGGCCGGCTGCTCGAGCTCGCCGCCCAAACCGGCGACGCCCGCGCCGGCCGTCCGGTGTCGCGGCACGCTCGGCCTCGAGGTCGGGCCGCTCTCCCGGGAGGTCCGCAGGAAGCTCGGCCTCCCGGCCGATTCGAAGGGCGCCGTCGTGACCTCGGTGTACCCGGGCGGGCCGGCGGCGAACGCCGGGATCCGGGCGAACGACATCCTCGAGCGGATCGGCGGCACGGCGATCGTGTTCGACTGCGATGCCGACAGGGCGGCGTACAACCGCGCCTGCGAGCCGGCGACCGCGATGTTTCGCCGCGGCGGCGTCGAGATGGAGGTCACCCTGGTGCCGGTCGATCAGATGCCCTTTCTCGAGAAGTCCTGCGACGGCGGGAACCTCGACGCCTGCTTCCGCAAGGCCTGGCTCCAGTGGGACCGCAAGCACGAGAATGCCGGGACGCTGGAGCTCTTCGGGTCCGCCTGCAAGGCCGGGTCCGGCGAGGCCTGCGCGTACGAGGGCCTGCAGTTGAGCGAGAACCCGGAGCGGGCTCGCGACTCGGTTCCCGTCCTCCAGCGGGCGTGCGAGCTCCAGAGCGCCGGCGGCTGCGCGACCCTGGGCTTTCTGTACGCGACCGGCAAGGCCGTGGCGAAGGACGACAAGCGCGCGGCCGCCCTCTACCGGAAGAGCTGCGAGCTCGGCGACGCGCAGGGCTGCTACAACGCGGGGCTGATGTCGGACGACGGCCGGGGCGTGAAGGAAGACGCGGCGCGCGCGGCCGCCGACTATGACGAGGCCTGCGAGCTCGGAAGCGCGACCGCGTGCACGAACCTGGGGTTCCTGTACGAGCGGGGGCGCGGTGTGCGCCAGGATCGCGCGCGGGCGTTCGCCCTCTACGAGCGCGGCTGCGCGGGAACGAGCTGCCTCGCGTCGAATCTCGGCGGCTGCGTCAACGCCGGGCGCGCCTACCGCGACGGGATCGGAGTCGCCGTCAACGAGGAGAAGGCCGCCCTGATCTTCCGCGAAGCCTGCGATCGCAGGGAAAACGAGGACGACATCCACGCGGCGGAGAACGGCGCCCGCGCCTGCTCGCTGCTTGGGCGGCCTCTACATCGCGGGCGACGGCATCCCGAAGGACCTCGAACAGGGCCGGGACCTCTCGGTGCTCGGCTGCGGCCGCGGCGATTCCTTCGGCTGTTTCAACGCGGCTGTCTGTTTCAGCTCCGGCGCCGACGCGGACCCCGCGAAAGCCGCTTCGTACTTCGAGCGGGCCTGCAAGCTCGGCGACGGCGAGAGCTGCCACTCGCTGGCCGCGGCGTACCGGAAGGGCAATGGAGTTGAGCGCGACGCGGCTCGCGCGAAGGCGCTCGAGAAGCAGGCCTGCGATCTCGGTTTCGCCGCGTCGTGCGGCAGGAAGTGACCGGGCGCGCAGCGCCCGGTCATCCCGAGGAGCGTGCGCGACGAGGGATCCCGTACTCGATGCGGGAGGAAGAGGAACTTCCCGGCGGCTCGGGCGTAGAGTCCCTGCAGGAGGCTCCATGGCTTTGAGATCGCTCGCGTCCACCGTGTTGGTTTGCCTGCTCGCTGCGGCTCCTGTCCAGGCGGAGGACGTCTCCGGGGAATGGGAGCTGACGACGATGGTCTTCGGCCAGCCGCTCGTCGAGCGGCTCAATCTCAAGGTCGAGAACGGGAAGATCACCGGCACGAACTCGGAGCGAAAGGTATCGGGCAGCGTCGATGGGAACCGGGTCCGGTTCGAGTACAAGGACCGGGACGGAACCGACAACCTCTACGAAGGCCGCCTGCAGGACGGGAAACTCTCGGGAACGCTGAAAGTCGCAAACGAGCCGTGGGGGCAGGCGCCGGCCATGGAGTGGAGCGCCCGGCGCCCGGCGGCGGGAAGACCGGCGGCGCCGCGCACGCTCGACTTCGAGCCGAAGGAGTTCCACCGCGTCTTCTCGAGCACGATCGCGCCGGTCCTGCACGTCTGGCCGGGGGACACGGTCCGCACGCAGACGGTCGACGCCGGCGGAGTGGACGCGAAGGGGAAGACGCGAAGCCTCGGCGGCAATCCCCAGACCGGGCCCTTCTACGTCGAGGGGGCGATGCCGGGAGACGTGCTGGCGGTCCACGTGAAGAAGCTGCGTTTGAATCGCCCGACGGCGATCAGCGACGACGGCTTCGTGGAGCGCGCGCTGACGACGGAGTACGCCTCGGAACACACGGACAACAAGTTCAACGACGTGGTGTGGAACATCGACCTCGCGACGGGGCTGGCGCGGCCGGCGAAGCCGACGGAGCACTTGAAGGACCTGGCGGTGCCGGTCAAGCCGATGCTCGGCTGCGTCGGCGTGGCCCCGGGCTTCGGCGGCGCAGCGGTGCGGACGGGCGACTCGGGGCGGTTCGGCGGCAACATGGACTTCAACGAGATCGTGGAAGGGGCGACGGTGTACCTTCCGGTCTCGCAGCCGGGCGCGCTCCTCTACGTCGGAGACGGCCATGCCGTCCAGGCAGACGGCGAGTTGAACGGCAACGCGCTCGAGACCTCGCTCGACGTCGAGTTCTCGGTGGAGCTCGTGCGCGAGAAGCGCATCCCGGGCCCGCGCGTCGAGAACGAGCAGTACCTGATCGCGATGGGCCTCGCCGGCTCGCTCGACGAGGCGTTCCGGGAGGCGACCTCGGGGCTGGCGTCGTGGCTCGAGCAGGAGTACGGGCTGACGGGGCCGGAGGCGGCGGTGCTGCTCGGGGCGACGGTCGAGTACAAGATCTCGGAGGTCGCGGATCGCAACGCGGGCGTGGTGGCGAAAATCAACAGGAAGTTCCTGCCGCCGAAGGCGGCGCCCAAGCCCTGAGAAGTACGGGATCCCTCGCTTTGCTGGGGATGACGGCGTGAGCCGCCGGGGATGACGGGCGACCTCTTTCTTCACACGTTTCCTGCTCCGCTGACGTTTTTTGGACCTTCGTGTCTGACGGAGTCCCGGTAAGCTATTTCGCTGCAACAGCTTAGCGCTGCTCGCGACATGGCTCCTCATTTGCGTCAGTTTTGCCCCGTGAGCTCTTTGAACGACGGTGGTTTCCGGCCGTGCTTTGCCCTGCCCGGGCCCGGCCAGGCCGCATGAAGCAGGATTCTCCGGGCGGCGGGATCGCCACCGTCGTTTCGCCGCGGGTCGCCGGGGAGGCCCCTGCCTCCGGCGATCCGAGCGCCTCGCTCCAGCCTGGAGCCCTGCTCGGTCCGTTCGAGATCATCGACCGTCTGGGTGCCGGCGGAATGGGAGAGGTCTACCGCGCGCTGGACAGAAGGCTCGGCCGCAACGTCGCGCTGAAGGTCCTGCCGACCGATCTCCTCTCGAATCAGGAGGGGCTCGCCCGCTTTGCGCTCGAGGCGCGCTCCGCGTCCGCGCTGAATCATCCCAACATCGTCACGATCTTCGAGGTCGGCCGCGCGGAGGCCTCGCCGTACCTGGCGATGGAGCTCATCGAGGGCTGGACGCTCCGGCAGCTGATGGACGCGGGCCCGCTGCCCGTCAAGAAGACCCTCGAGATCGCGACACAGATCGCAAGCGGACTCGCCAAGGCGCATCAGGCCGGCATCGTGCACCGCGACCTGAAGCCCGAGAACATCATGGTCTCGCAGGACGGCTTCGTGAAGATCCTGGACTTCGGCCTGGCCAAGCTGCAGGGACCACCGCAAGGCGCTGCGGCGCAGCCGCACGCGTCGCTGACGCGCGTGGGCCTGATCATCGGAACGCCGGACTACATGTCGCCCGAGCAGGCGTCCGACCGCACGCTCGATTTTCGCTCGGACCAGTTCTCCGCCGGAGTCGTCTTCTACGAGATGCTGACCACGCGCCGTCTCTTCCACCGCGCGACACCGGTTCAGACGCTGTCCGCGATCATCCAGGAAGAGCCGCTTTCGCTGGAGGGCCTCGACTCCCGCGTGCCGCCGCCGCTGCGCTGGGCGATCGAGCGTTGCCTCTCCAAGGATCCCGACGAGCGTTACGGCTCGACGGCGGAGCTCGCGCGGGAGTTGAAGCAGATCCGGGACAATCTCTCCGACTTCCAGCAGCCCGGCGACCGCGGGTCCCGCCGCGTGGAGGCGCAGGCTGCGGGCCCGGGAGGCTCGCCGGCGCCGCCCGAGCACACCCGGTCGCCGATGTCGTCTCTGTTTCGAGAGGCGGCGCCGGCCCCGTCGCTCGTCGCACCCGCGCCCCCCGCCGCGCCCGCGAAGGTTCGCCGCGCCCGCGAATTCGGGCTCGTCCTCGTTCTCGGACTCGCGCTCTTTCTCGGCGGTGCGGTCGCCGGCGACTGGTTCCGGAGCAAGCAGATCGACGCCCCGCCGCCGATCTGGAAAGGCAGCCTGCTCGTCGGACCGATGACCCGCGCGATGGCTCCGCGCAGCTCGCCGGATGGACAGACCCTGGCGTTTCTGACGCTCGTCGCCGGCCGGTCCCAGGTCGCGGTCATGAAGCCCTCCTCGGGCGACTGGACCGTCCTGACGAAGCGTGGCGACGCCGGCTCCGTCTTCAAGGTCTGTTGGTCCCGCGACGGCGACCGGCTCTTCTTCGATCGCGTCAGCGACGTGCCCCTCGGCATCTTCAGCGTCCCGCCGCTCGGCGGCGAGGAACGGGCGGTCCTGGAGGACGCTCAGGGGCCGGAGGCGCTGCCGGACGGAAGCCTGCTCGTCGTCAGGCGCGATGCGGCGCGCAATTTCCAGATCCATCGCTTCCGGCCGGACACCGGGGCCCTCGCGCCGGTCGGGCCGGCCGTGTCGGCGGAGGGTGGAAACTGGAGCCTGCGCGCTTTTCCGGATGGAAAGACGGCGGTGTTCTGGGGCCGCCTGGCCGGGTCGACGGACCCGGCGCGCCGCGTGTACCTGCTCGACGTCGCGACCGGCAAGGCGACCCCGTTCGCGCCCCAGCTTCCGCTGGCTCCTCCGCTGGCGATCGGCGCCGACGGCAAGACGGTCCTGGCCTTCGTCAACTTTGGCGATCTCCAGCAGGCGATCTCGGTGTCGCGCGACGGAGAGCAGGGCAAGATCCTGTTTCCCGTGACCGGAAAACCGAGGGGCCTGGACTCGGCGGCCGACGGCAGTCTCTTCATCAGCACCATGGACAATCCCGCCGAGCTGCTGCGACTCTCGCTGACGGGAGGCGTCCCGGATCAGCTCGCCCAAATGGCGGGCAATCTGGCGACGAGCCCCGTTCAGATTGGCGACGGCGGCATGCTCATTCCCAATCAGGTCCTGGGACGCAAACGGCTCCTGATCGTCGCGCCCGACGGGCAGCTGCGGCCGTTCCTCGATTCCGCGGAGCAAGCCATGCCGCCGGCCACCCTCGTCGGCGACAACCTCGTGGCTTTCCTTTCGGGCGGCGTCGGCCAGCCCTCTCTGATCACCGTCGCGACGATGCCGGAGGGCCGGATCGTCCGCCGCCTCGAGGAAACGCGGGGGATCGCTCCGCAAGGCCTCGTGGCGTCTCCCGACGGCAAGACGCTCTATTACGTCAACGCGGGGTCCCTGTTCGCGGTCGGGATCGAAGGCGGCAAGCCGCGCAATCTGCGCCCCGCCAACGGCGTTGCCATCGATCCGCGAGGCCCCAATCCTTCGCTCGTCGTTCAGGTCAACGCTCTCGACGGGGTCAAGCTCTTCAGCGTCCCGCTCGACGGAGGTTCCGAGGTCTCGATTCTCTTTGCCAGCAATCTCCGGCTCGCGCCGATCCCGATCTCCGGATCGGCGGTCGGCCCGGACGGCCGGATCGCCGTGACCGTCACGGCGCCCGACACGATGTTCCGAGGCGTCGCGCTGCTCGATCCGGTGACCGCGGCCCTCGAACGGCTCCCCGTCGTTTTCGACGGCGACCTTCAGTACCCCGCATGGGGCCGCGACGGAACGCTGCTTGCCACCGGAGTCTCGATTCGCAGCAGCCTCTGGCGCTTTCAGGCGCAAGCGACGCAGAAGGCGGAAGACACGCGGTAGGTTCGGACCCTCGTCGAGTCCGGGATCCCTCGCTGCGCTCGGGATGACGAGCGGGTCGGCTCCGGAAACACCGCACCGGGCAGGCACCCCCTTTTCCATAGGACCCGAGGAGCCCCCCGGGCGCGGCCCAAAAAGAAGAGGCCCCGATCGGGGCCTCAGTTGAACGAGCGATTTTGCCCGTTCCGTTAGTCGTTAGACGCGGGCGTACGAAGCAGCGTTCTCGTAGGTCTCGATCGTCGGGGTTCCCTGGATGACGTTCGTGAGCTTGGCGAGAATCTGCGGGTAGGTCGACGTCTGATACGCGTCGGCGCTCTTGCGATCATCCCAGAGGCTGATGGCGTAGGCGCCCTTCGGGTTGACCAGCGTCATTTCCTCCACGAAGCCGTTCTGCTTGCGAAGCATCGGAACGACTTCCTTCTCGAACAGGCCGGTGAACTCCTGCTCTTTACCGCTCTTGATCTGGAAGTGGACGTTGCGTGCGTATCTCATGACGGAATCTCCTGAGTCCTTGAGAGGGTTGGCCTTCGTCGGGAGTGCCCCGGCCTCGAAGGAAGGTCGGCGACGACAAGGTTCCGAAGCCGACTGCTTCTTTGAAGGGCCATCGCCACTGTTTCACATGAGAGAGCGGCGGGGCCTGATCGGAACGCATCATTCCGAGTGCCCTTCGACTTCGCTCCGAGCAGTGCCGTGACCACTCGGGATGACGGCGAAGAAGCGCTCGGGAGGATGAGAGCCATTCAGAGAAGGGCAGCCCATCCGCGCGGGAGCTGATTGGGCGCTTCGGGCAATTCCGAATACCGGAGGTGAGCATGCGACACCCCGACACGAGCACTACGAGTGCGCGGAGCAGCGAGGCGGTGAGACCGGAAGCACGACGGGCTCAGAACGGAGGCCCCTCAACCGTCCCTCTTCCACGGGAAAGGGGCCTCCGGGAAAGACACCCACGCCTACTGGCAGGGAAATGCGGCGGTGTCCTGTATCGGCACGAAGGGGGCTCCTTGCGGATTCTGATATGTCTGCACGCTGGTCGTCTGGGTGTCCGTCACGCGTAAGGTGACCGCGACGTTCGTCAACCCGCCGGCAAAAACCCAATGGTGGCCGCCCAGGCCGCAGGCATCCAGCACCTTGACGACCATCTCGACGTTCGTTGCGTCGAAGAACCAGAAATAGCCGGTGTCCGACGTCAGGGATATGGCGGTGCCGTGACCGGTCTCGCCTGTGGTCTTCTGCCAATCCGCCTCGACCCGAAACCGCCCGCCGTCGAGGCACATCGACGTCGTGCTCGGCGTGCAGGAAGCGGTCGGCTGCGACGATCTCTTGACCGCACCGATCAGGTATTGAGTCTGGCTCGTTTCTTTGGCGACCCAGATTTCCAGGTACCCGTGCGTGAAGGAGGCCGGAACGGTGAAACCGATCCACCCGCCAAGATACGAGCCGGTCAGCGAGCCCGTTCCTGCGATCGTGGCGAGCTGTTCAACATGAGCAGAGGAGTTCGGGTCGTAGTCGGCGAGTGCGAGATAGGTGTTGTACGCACCGGCGAAGGCGACGTCGAACACGTCGCCCGGTTCGGCCGGGACCCTCCAATAGTCGACATAAATTCCGGTCGTCGAATGGCATGTTTCGCTGTGCGGCTGATCAAAGCGGCCTCCCCACGCTGGGGAAACACCGTCGGAATAGATCCCCAGGTAGGGCAGATCCTGGTAGTTGCACGACCCGATCCAGTCCTTTTGCCGGGTCGTCGACGTGCCGGATCGCGGCGCCAGGTTCGCCTGCCGGAGGCCGTCCAGGGCGTCACTGATCTGCTGCGTTTGCGCGTTCGCAACACCGGCGACGCCCGCTGCCAAGAGGACCACGAGTCCAGCTCGCTTTCGCATAGGCCTCCCTTTCGTGCTCGGATGTGTAGGAGCACTGTTCAACGTGAAGACGTACCGAAACCATGACGCTCGGTCGGTGCGGGTCTTGTAATTCTCGTGCATCAAGGGCGGAAGGCGTTCGCCCGGCACAGGCGGCTGCCGAGGCTTCCGCGTTGAGCGTGTGCAAGTCGCTACCTCAGTCCTGCGGCCGACGATCGATTGACGGTCTTGTTCACAGCAATGGGGGGCAGGCCGAGCGGCATGGAGCTCGCCTGTCTTGCTTTCTTGGGCCATGGTACCTCGTTTGAGCCAATCCATGACGGCGCTGCGTGCAGGATGTGACACCTGCCGATCAGCCCTCGCGGCGCCACGGATGACGGTGGGGGAGGCGGGGGTGCCCTCTCCTGGATGTCCGTGGGTCGGAATGGACGACGGTGGCTTCGCGTTTCGCGAGGGTTGAGCCGGAGGGAAAACTCCGATGGGACAACGAGACTCGATCAGCCGGCGCGCGTTCTTGGCTTCAATCGGCGCGATGGGCGTTGCGTCGGCCCTCCGTCCCCTGAACGCCGCGGTTGCTCCCGACCCGGCCGGCGCTCGTCCCGGGCCGATCCTCACGCGGGCGATTCCCTCGAGCGGCGAGAAGCTGCCGCTCGTCGGGCTCGGGAGCTGGATCACGTTCAACGTCGGCGACGACGCGGCTGCGCGCAGCTCCTGCGCGGACGTCATGGGCGCCTTCTTCCAGGGCGGCGGGCGGCTGATCGACTCCTCGCCGATGTACGGCTCGTCGCAGGCAGTGATCGGGTACGGCCTCGGCAGGCTCGGCCACCCGCGGGAGCTCTTCTCGGCCGACAAGGTCTGGATCTCTTCGGGCGCGCGCGGGCCGCAGCAGATCGAGGAATCGCTGAAGCAGTGGGGCATCCCGCGTTTCGACCTGCTGGAAGTCCACAACCTCATGTCCTGGGAGGAGCACCTGCCGACGCTCTTCGCCATGAAGAAGGCGGGGCGGCTCCGTTACGTGGGCGTCACGACGTCCGAGGGGCGGCGCCACGACGAGATGGAAAAGGTGATGCGCAGCCAGCCGATCGACTTCGTGCAGGTCACCTACAACGTGCTCGATCGCGAGGTGGAGGAGCGGATCCTGCCGCTCGCCCTCGAGCGGCGCATCGGCGTGATCTGCAACCGGCCGCTTCGCCGCGGGGAGTTGATCCGCAGGGTCGAGCGGGCGCCGCTGCCGTCGTGGGCGGGCGAGATCGACTGCGCGAACTGGGCGCAGGTCCTGTTGAAGTTCATCGTGTCGCATCCGGCGGTCGTCTGCGCGATCCCGGCGACGAGTCGCGTGGACCACGTCCGGCAGAACGTAGGCGCGTCCTACGGGCGCCTGCCGGACGAAGCCATGCGGCGGCGCATCGTCGCGGCCGTCGAGAAGCTCTGATGACGGAGTGGTGGACGTACAGGATCTCGAGCATCCTGCTGTTCTCGCCCCGCACGTACTACCGACTCTTCGAGCTCTACAACGCGGCCATCTGGCCAGCGCAGATCGCGGCGATCGTCCTGGGGCTGGCGATCGTCGGTGCTCGTATTCCGCTCGGCGGCGGCTCGGGGGCGCCTAATCCCGGGGATCCTCGCCGCGTGCTGGCTCTTCGTCGGGATCGCCTTTCACGCGTACCGCTACGCCACGATCAACTTTGCCGCCGTCTACTTCGCCTGGGCCTTCGGGCTCGAAGCGGCCCTGCTCCTCTGGTTTGGCGTCGTGCGCGGCCGGCTGACGTTCGAGCGGCCGAGCGACCTCGCCGGCAGGGCGGGTCTCGCGATCTTCCTCTTTGCGCTCGTGGTCGAACCCTTCGTCGGCCCGCTGCTTGGCCGGGGATGGAGAGCGGTCGAGCTCTTCGGTGTGGCCCCCGATCCGACGGCGGTGGCGACCCTCGGACTCCTTCTGCTGGCGAGAGGTCGGGGCCGCTGGCTGCCGATGGTCATCCCGGTGCTCTGGTGCGCGGTCACGGGAGCGTTTCTCTCCGCCATGCAGGCGCCCGACGCCTGGATCGCGCCCCTGGCGGCGGCGCTCGTTGTCGCGATGGCGATGTGGCAGGCGCGGGTCAGCCGGCCGTCGTCCGGATGAGGGCCTTCTCCTCCGTCACTTCAGTCCCTCCGCGACGTAGAGGTCGGAGAGGATATGGCCGTAGCCGAAGAGGATGGTCTTTCCGTCCTCGGAGATCGAATCGGGGGCGATGCTGGTGATGCCCGTCGGGTCGCCCGGCATGAACTCCTTCCAGATCTCCCGGCGGCCGGTCGCAAGGTCCAGACGGTAGACCCGCGCGGGGAAGATGTCTTTTGCGCTGCCGATGAAAAGAGAGCGGCCGTCGGCGGCCCATCGCAGCGGCTCGTCGCTCGGCTCGAGGCCACGAATCGGCTCCGAGGGGCCACCCTCCAGGGGAGCCAGGCCGAACCCCTGCCCGGCAGTCCGTGTCAGCAGGAATTTGCCGTCCGGCGAGACCAGACTGGCGGTGACTCCCTCCGGCGTGACGGGCCGGGCGGCGCCTCCCTCGAGGTCCTGGACGAAGACGCGCGTGGGCTTTCCCGACTCGTTGCCATTGAACACCAGGCGCTTGCCGTCGGGAAGAAACGCCGCGAAGGTGAACGCCGCGGAGCGGTCGATCGCGTCCTTCGGGAAGGTCTTCGGTTGCCCTGCGCCGGTCGGCAGGAGCACGAATGTGGCGGGCGTGGTCCGGATGAGGCAGGTCAGGACCCACTTCCCGTCGGGAGAGGTCACCACTCCGGTTCCCTCTCCCAGCCGCACCGCGACCGACCCGTCGAGCTTGCGCACGTAGACGGAATACCCGGGACCGCCGGCCTCCCCCTGCTCGGTGAAGACGACCGATTTCTCGTCCTGAGACAGGCGCGGGTGCCACGACCATTCGAGACCCGAGAGGTCCCGCTCCCTGGCCGCACCGGGAGAGAGGGCGAAGAACCCGATCCGCGCGTTGCTCTGGATCAGGAGGACACGTCCGTCGCGGGAGATGTCCTGAAGCATCAGCCCTGTGGGCGTCGTGAGCACGGCGCGCTCGCGGCCCGCGGGCGTCACGGCATAGAGCGAACGGGCGCTTCCCGCGCGAGTCGCCGTAAACCAGATCTCCTTGCCGGAGGCCGACCAGGCCAGGCCCTGCACGCTTTCCCACCCCTCGGACAGGGTCTTCTTCTTTCCCGCAAGATCCACGATCGCGACCGAGCCTCGGTCGTCGCCGAAGACCGGGTGGTCGAGAAACGCGATGGCGTCTCCCTTCGGAGAGACACGCGGGTGGCTGATGTAGCCGGTCGTCTCGTAGAGGACCTTCCCGGCGGGAAATTCCAGCCGGTAGCGCCACTGCGGCGCGCGCACGACGGCCATGCTCGCCCCATCCGGGGACCAGGTGGCGTCGGCGACATCCTCGAGGAGCTCCCGCGACGCGCTGCCCGACAGAGGCGCCTGCGAAAGGGTGCCGATCGCGGCGTACCCGGTCGAGACCTGCAATCGGTTCAGGACGAGCATCTCGCCCGTGCGGGAGATCGCCTCGACCCGTCGATCCGGAAGATTCAGCTGCAGCGACTCGGGGCCCTCCAGGCGCGTCGAGAAGATCTCCGCCTTGGGGGCGCCGTCCCACGAGGCCGAGTAGATGATCGTGTTCCCGTCGGGGGCAAAACGCGCGCTCTGGATCGGTCCGCGGCGGAACGTGAGCCTGTGGAAGGTCGGATGGGATACGGGGCCCGCTCTCCAGATCAGCCGGCCCGCGGCGAGGCCGACCGCCAGTGCGGCGAGCAGAGCCGCCCCCGCGAGCCGCGAGGGAAGACGGGCCGGGACGCGCGACTTCGACGGTTCGAGCCGGGGCGTCGAGAGGCCCGACAGCGCCTCGAGATCGAAGGCGACGTCGTGGGCGGAGTGGAACCGCTGCTCGGGACTCTTCTCGAGGCAGTGGCGGACGATGCGCTCGAGGCCGGGCGGGATCGTCTGGTTGGTGATGGAGAGATCCGGCGGATCTTCCTTCAGGATCGCCGACATCGTGTCCGCGGCCGAGTCGCCGTGGAAGGCGCGCTTTCCCGAGAGCATCTCGTAGAGGATCGCGCCGAAGGAGAAGATGTCCGAGCGCGCGTCGGCGGGTTTGCCGCGCACCTGCTCGGGCGACATGTAGCCGAGCGTGCCCATGACGACGCCGGGCTCCGTGCCCGCGGTGGCGGTCGGTAGGTTCGTCGCCTGGCCGCGCTCCTCCGTGTGCGTGAGCTTGGCGAGGCCGAAGTCGAGGATCTTCACCCGGCCGTCGTTGGTCACGAAGATGTTCTCGGGCTTCAGGTCCCGGTGGACGATGCCCTTCTCGTGCGCCGCCGCGAGGCCGTGGACGATCTGGAGGGAGTAGTCGATGGTCTTGCGCTGGGGGAGGCGCCCGCCCGAGAGGACCGACCGCAGCGTCTCGCCTTCGAGCAGCTCCTGGACGACGTACGGCGCGTCCTCGTGGGTCCCGATGTCGTGAACGGCCGTGATGTTGGGGTGGTTCAGGACGCCCGGCGGCCCTGGCCTCCTGCTCGAAGCGGCGCAGGCGATCGGCGTCGGCGGAGAAGGAGGCGGGCAGGACCTTGATCGCGACGTCGCGCCCGAGGCGCGGATCCTTCGCCCGATAGACCTCGCCCATCCCGCCCGCGCCGATCGGCGCGAGGATCTCGTAAGGACCGAGGCGGGAGCCCGGTGTCAGCGGCATGTGGTCGGGGGATTCTATCGGTAACGCCGCTGACCCGAGCCGGGCCCGGGGCTGCCTCCGGTGATAGCCTTCCCGCTTCCAACGAAAGGGGAGGGTTCGATGAGAGCAAGAAACATCCTGGCGTTTGCGGTGTCGTTCGTTCTGGCGGCGGCGGTTCTGGCGCAGGCACCCGGAGGGGCCAAGGCGGCCAGCGCTCCGAAAGCGAAAGCGGCGGCAAAAGGGGCCGTCCTCATGCCGGCGGCCGACATGAAATGGTCTGCGCTCGACCCCAAGGTTCCGGGAGTCATGATCGCGGATCTGTGGGGCGACCATACGAAGGGCGCCTTCGGCGCGATGAACAAGTTTCCCGCCGGGTGGAGCGCTCCTCTGCACACGCACACCCGCGACATGAAGCTCGTGGTCATTTCGGGCACGTGGATTCACACGCCGGAAGGAAAGCCCGAGGTCCGGCTCGGACCCGGCTCCTACATGATGCAGCCCGGCGGGAGCTACCGCCACATGTCGGCCTGCGACAAGGCCTCCGAGTGCGTGGTCTTCATCGAGAGCAACGGAGCGTTCGACATCACGCCGGTCGAGGCCGCGAAGAAGTAGCAAGCTCGGATCGGCGCCCGTCTCCCTCTTCCCGGAGGGGGCCGGCCGCCGGCCGGCCAACGAAGGCGGACCACCGCCAGTCGATAACTCTGGCCGACTGCCAGTCGGGGTATCGGGCCCGGGTGAGGGGCGCTCTGCCCTTTTCACCGGGCCCGAACTGATCATTTCTCATCACCCGGCGGACGGGGCAGAGGGCGTAGCGTGGGAGTGTCCGCATCTGCTCCAGGTCGGAGAGAGCCGGACACCTCGGCCCGAAAGCGGCCGAGCCCATTGGCGGGAGGTCACAACGAGCGCCCGGAGCCGCTCCTCGAGCAGGATCGCCCGATGCGGCGCGATCGTTCTTTGCGCTGAACTCGCGCTCGCGGGAAGGGCCCGCGCACTACCGGTCCTTCGGGCCGAAGCGCTCGAGCGCACATCCGCGCCTGCGTTCTCGCTCGGCCTCGACGGCGCGCTCGCGGCCGCCGCCACCTGTCCTCTCGAGATGGGCCCCTGGCCCGCGACCTCGTGGATCGGCGGGTCCCTGGCCCGGCCATCGTGGAGCTTCGAGGCAGCCCGGCCCTCGAGCGCCTTCCAGGGCGCGGCAACCCCGGCGGCTCCCTCCTCGACGAAACGCTTTCTGACCGCGGCCGCCGAGCTGGCGCTGGTCGAGCTTCTGCCGTGGGTCTACGACCGTTACATCGCCGACGAGCCGTTCGCCCGCATCTCGTGGCACACGGCCAGCGAAAACCTCAAGGCCGGCTTCGGATTCGACGACGACGACTTCGACATCAACCAGTCCGCGCACCCGTACCAGGGCAGCCTCTTTTTCGAGACGGGGCGCTCGAACGGCTACACCTACTGGGAGTCCGGGCTCTTCGCGCTGACGGGCAGCCTCCTCTGGGAGTGCTGCATGGAGAACACGCGCCCGTCGACCAACGACCTGATCAACACGACCCTCGGGGGCATGGCGCGCGGCGAGGCCCAGCACCGGCTCTCTGTGATGCTCCTCGACAACACCGCCGCCGGCGGCAGAGCGCTTCTGGCGCGAGCTCGGAGCCGGCCTCCTCAATCCCGTCGGCGCGATCACCCGCCTCGTCAACGGCGACATGGCGCGCCGGTACCCGAACCCGGACGACCGCCTGCCCGACTCGTTCCACCTGTCCGCGGAGCTCGGCTACCGCCGCGTCGATGGCCAGGTCGAAGACGAGCAGCAGGGCCTCGTCTCCGTCTCCGTGCGCTACGGCGATCCCTTCGTGGCCGAGGTGCGGCAGCCCTTCGAGTTCTTCACCGCCTCGATCGATCTGAACTTTCCGGGCGACGTGACGATCACCCGTTTCGAGGAACGCGGAATCCTGCGGTCCTGGGATTTGACGGACCGCGCGGCTTCCGTGCGGCACGTGTTCGCCCTCTGGCAGGATTACGAGTACCTCAACAACGAGGCGGAGGTGTTCGGCGCGCAGATGTTCAGCGGCGGAATATTGTCGCGCTACGCCCTCGGTCACGGGATCTTCGCCGAGACGGACCTCGAGGCCATCGCCATTCCACTGGCGGGCGTCAAGACGGCGGGCTTCGAGAGCACGCAAACGCAGCGCAACTACGACTACGGCCCCGGCGGCGGCGCGCTCGCGACGGTTCGCCTCCTCGCCGGCGAGCACGGGTTGCTGAGCGTCGGTTACGGCGTGGCCTGGATCCAGTCGGTCAATGGCGTCTCCGACAACAACACGCTCCAGTTCTTCCGGGCCACGGCCGTGGCTCCGATCGCCGGTCCGATCGGGATCGGCGCGGGCTACCGGTGGTACAGCCGCAAGACGAGCTACGGCAACGGCTTCTTCGAGCCGCGCCAGACCCAGTCGGAGTGGCGCGTGTTCGTGAGCCTCGCCTTCGGCGGCCCGGGGCCCGGGACGCCGGCGCACTGAGCTCGGGTGCTGCGCCCTTCCGGTTCTAGAATCGAGCTGGTGGCGCCGTGCGCGCGTCGCAAGGAGGTCGTCATGAAGGACGCTCTTGCCTCGATCGTGTTGTCGGCCGCGCTCGCCGTCCCGGCCGCGGGGGCGCAGGAGCACCAGCACTCCCCCGGGGAAGCGGAGCAGTTCGGCACGGTCCACTTTCCCGCGTCGTGCAGTGCCGAGGCGCTGCCGGTGTTCACGCGGGCGGTGGCGCAGCTCCACTCGTTCGGCTACGAGGAATCCCGCCGCTCCTTCGAGCAGGCCGCGCGGATCGATCCCGGTTGCGGGATCGCGTACTGGGGGATCGCGATGACGTACTACCACCCCCTCTGGGCGCCGCCGAGCGGCGAGGATCTCGCGGCCGGGCGCGCCGCCGCCGCAAGGGCGGCCGAGCTCGGGTCGAAGACCGAGCGGGAGAACGCGTATATCGCGGCGATCGGCGTGTTCTACGCCGATTCCGACAAGGCCGGCCACGGCCCCCGCGCGAAGGCCTACAGCCAGGCGATGGAGTCGGTCTCGGGCCGGTTCCCGAACGACCACGAGGCCGCGATCTTCTATGCGCTGACGCTTCTCGGGACGGCGCCGGCGGGCGACACGACCTATGCGAACCAGAAGAAGGCCGCGGCGATCCTGAACGCGATCCTGCCGCTCGAGCCGCAGCATCCGGGCATCACGCACTACATGATCCACTCGTTCGACTATCCGGCGCTCGCCCTCGATGCCCTGCCGGCGGCGCGCGCGTACGCGAAGATCGCCCCCTCCTCGCCCCACGCGCTCCACATGCCCTCGCACATCTTCACGCGCCTCGGGTACTGGCAGGAGTCGATCGACTCGAACCTCGCCTCGGCCGAGGCGGGGCGGCAGCTCGTCGCGAAGCGGCATCCGGGGGCGGCGTCGTACGACACGCTGCACGCGCTCGACTACCTGGAGTACGCATACCTCCAGGTGGGCGACGAGGATGGCGCGCGCCGGGTCCTCGACGAAGCCGCGGCCGCGAAGTCGTTCGACGAGCCGAACTTCGCGGCGGGGTACGCGATCGCCGCGATCCCGGCCCGCTGGACCCTCGAGCGGCGGGACTGGGAGGGAGCGGCGGACCTCAAGCCGTCGGCCGCCGAGCTGCCGTGGGACCGCTTCGTCTACGCGTCCGCGATCACGCAGTTCGCCAGGGCGCTCGGCGCCGCCCGGTCGGGCCGCCTCGACGAAGCGCGGGCTTCGCTCGGCAGGCTCTCGGAAATCCACGCGGCTCTCGTGAAGTCGCCGGTGCCCGGCCCGTACGACTGGGCGGCGCAGGTCGAGTCCATGCGCCTGGCGGCCGAGGCCTGGCTCGCGTATGCGGAGGGCCGAAAGGACGGGGCGCTCGCGGCGGCGCGGTCCGCGGCGCAGCTCGAGGCAAAGGCGGGCAAGCATCCGGTCACTCCGGGCGCGGTGCTCCCGGCGCGCGAGCTCTTCGGCGACATGCTCCTGGAGATGGGGCGGCCCGCGGAGGCGCTCGCGGCGTACGAGGCGTCGCTCCTGGAGGCTCCGAAGCGGTTCAACAGCCTCTATGGCGCGGCGCAGGCGGCCGTTGCGGCGGGCAGGTCCGACCGGGCGCGCGAGCTCTACGGGGAGCTGCTCGCGCAGTGCGTTACCGGGTCGCCGAGACCCGAGCTCGCGCAGGCGAAGGCATATGTTTCCGGGAAGGCGGCGGCGCGGTGATGCGGGGGGGGCCGTGCTCGTCGAGGCCGGGATCCCTCGCTCACGCTCGGAATGACGGCCTGGTATTCAGGAGGACGGCCTGGCGGGAGGACGGCGTGAGGTTCGAGACGACGGCGTGAGGCTCGGGTCGACCTGTCAATCCTTCTCTTCCTCGCCCGGCGTTTCCCCGGGCTGGAACCCGCCGTCCTTCGCGTCGAGGTCCGCGCCGGTCCGCCAGCCGAAGCGCTTGCCGTCCATTTCGTAGCGCTCCGACGTGCGGTCGGCTTCGTAGAACGGCTCCCATCCGATCCGCGATGAGCCGCCCTCCTCGACGTCGTCGCGGTCTTCGTCGGCCGCCAGGCCGCCCGTCCCGACCGATTCGCCGCGGTCGATGCCGAGGCCCGTCGCGGTTCCCGAGGCGATCCGCTGGAACGCGCCTTCCTCGTCGCCGGTCGAAGCCATCGTCTCCGCGTCGTCGACGCCGGATCCCTCGCTCGACATGCCCTGGCGCTCGGTGCGCTCGGGGTCGTGCTCGGCTCTGGGCTTCTTCATGGCGGCTCCTTTGATGACCTGAGCGTAGCGCTCTGGCTGGTCGCTGTCGAGTTCTACTCGCCGGGGACGCGCAAGAGAGTAGAGTCTCCACCTCCACAGCGGGAGCGCCGGAATGCCCGAAGGAAACACGATCCACCGCCTCGCCCGCATCCACACGCGGGACTTCGGAGGCCGCCGCGTCGGCGTGAGCTCGCCGCAGGGGCGGTTTGCGAAGGAAGCCAAGCGTCTGGACGGGCGCAAGTTCGAGCGCGCCGACGCCCACGGCAAGCACCTCTTCCATCACTGGAGCGGCGGTCTGGTCGTGCACGTCCACCTCGGGATGGCCGGCTGGTTCTACCGTTACCGGGCGAGGGTTCCCCTGCCGCGGCCGACCGTGCGAATGCGTCTCTCGGCGCGGGGCGTCGCCACGGACCTCATCGGCCCGCCGACCTGCGAGCTGATCCCGGAGTTCGCGCGCCGGGCTCTGCTCGCGCGCCTCGGCCCGGACCCGCTGCGTCGGGACTTCGATCCGGACCGGGTGCTGGCGGCCCTGCGGAAGCGGCCGCGCCGCACGATCGGCGACGCCCTGCTCGACCAGCGCGTGCTCGCGGGGGTCGGGAACATTTATCGCAACGAGGCGCTGTTCCTGACGGGGATCCACCCGCTGCGGGCGTCGGGCAGCGTCGCGGGCGAGGAGTGGGAGAACCTCTGGCGAACGACCCGCAGGCTCATGCGGCGCGGCGTCGTCCAGGCCGAGACTCGCACCGTCGCCCGGGCCGAGCCCGCGCATCCGACATCCGGGCGCGGCCCGGACGATTCCTTCTACGTCTACCAGCAGGAGGCCTGCCGTCGATGCGGGTCGCCCATCGACGAGTTCCCGCTCTCGGCCAGGCGCATGTTCGCGTGTCCCCGCTGCCAGCCGCGGGCAGGAGGCGGCGTCGGGCCGGCCTGATTCGCGGCACGCAAGACGGGCCGCCGACGAGCCCGGCAGTCGCGCGGGCGCTCAAACCTTCCATTTCGCTCCCGCCAGGGCAGAAATGATGAGCCTGTACTACAGATCAGCATCATGTACCTGTCCTAAAGTACAGGTGTGGCAACTCTTGGACGGATCGGGGTGAATTCAGGCCCATCAAGGAGGGAGCGTATGAAGACATTGCTGGCAGCCTTGTTTCTGGGGTTCGTCGCGTCGGCCGCCATGGCCGGAGGTCTGGAGTCGAATTACTCGCCACCGCCATGTCAGGGCCACTTCGACGATGTCGCCTGTCCCAGCATCTACGCGAGCTGGATCGAGCAGTTGCACAAGGAAGGCATTACCTCCGGGTGCGACGGCAGCAACTACTGTCCGGGCGATCCGCTGACGCGCGAACAAGCGGCCGTGTTCATACTGCGCGCAGAGCATCGTCGCCAGATCCTCACGGGCGCCACCAGCTGCACCAACTCCGGGTCGGGACCGAACTGGGCGATCTGCTCCAGCACGGTCACGGATCCCGAGATCCAGGAAGGCATGGTCATCGTGGGCACGTATCTGACACGGGTCAGCGATTCGCAGATCCCGATCCGGATCTTCAACATTCAGAACGGCAGCTTTTCCTTCGAGATCCAAAAGGGAACCTCGTTCATGTGGTTGGCCGCGCCGATGGTCCCGGCCTCCAACTAGCGGCTTGCCCGGGGGCCTCGGCTTGCGCCGAAGGGCGGGCAAGCCGAGGCCCCGTTTCGCGGCGAGCCTGGGGGTGATGAAAACGGACCTTGCCGAGCGGCTCTCCCCGGGGGAGCATGGATCCGGAGAGGTAAGAGCCATGAAGGGCCTCGGTCCCACCGTTCCCACCAAGTACTGGCACCGTCTCGAGGATGGCCGGATCCAGTGCGACGTCTGCCCGCGTTTCTGCACGTTGCGGGAAGGCCAGCAGGGGCTCTGCTTCGTCCGCGCGCGGGAGGGGGACGCGGTCGTCCTGAAGACGTACGGCCGTTCGAGCGGGTTCTGCGTGGATCCGATCGAAAAGAAACCGCTCAATCATTTTCTGCCGGGATCCTCGGTGCTCTCCTTCGGCACCGAGGGGTGCAACCTCTCCTGCAAGTTCTGCCAGAACTGGGACATCAGCAAGTCGCGCGAGATCTCGAAGCTCTCCGACGAGGCGTCGCCCGAGTTGATCGCGCGCGCGGCGAAGTCGCTCGGCTGCAAGAGCGTCGCCTTCACCTACAACGATCCGACGATTTTCCTGGAGTACGCGATCGACGTCGCGAAGGCCTGCCACGAGCTCGATATCCGAACGGTCGCCGTCACCGCCGGCTACATCTGCGAGGGCCCTCGCGCGGAGCTCTACGCCCACATGGACGCCGCCAACGTGGACCTGAAGGCCTTCACCGAGAAGTTCTACTGGGACATCACGGGCGGCCACCTCCAGCCGGTGCTGGACACGCTCGTGTACTTGAAGAAACACACGAAGACCTGGCTCGAGATCACGACCCTCGTGATTCCGGGACACAACGACTCCGACGCCGAGATCGCCGAGATGTCGCGGTGGGTCGTCCGGAACCTCGGTCCCGACGTGCCGATGCACTTCTCGGCATTCCACCCCGACTGGAAGATGCTGGACGTCCCGCCCACGCCGCCGGCGACCCTCGTGCGCGCCCGTCGGATCGCGCTGAAGGCCGGCGTCCGATACGCCTACACGGGGAACATCGACGACGCCGAGGGGGGCAGCACGTTCTGCCACCGCTGCGCCGCGGAGCTCATCGGCCGCGACGGGTACGACCTGACCAACTGGACGCTCGAGAAGGGCGCCTGCAGTCGCTGCGGCGAACCCTGCGCGGGAGTGTTCGAGGAGGTGCCCGGAAAGTGGGGCCAGCGGCGCCTTCCCGTCCGGCTCAAGGATTTTGCCGCGCTCCAGTAGGAGGAGCATCATGGAGCCCCTGCAGATTCACTTTCTCGACATGTCGGGCTCGGAAGCGGTCGAGTCGAAGATCCGGGAGCGGGCCGACCATCTCTCGCGCTTCTGCGCCGACGTCGTCAAGTGCGACGTGTGGGTCGCATCGCCGCACGGCCACCACCGCAAGGGCGAGTTGTACGGCGTCCGCGTCCGCCTGACGGTGCCCGGGGAAGAGATCGACATCGACATGCAGCCGGAGGAAGCGGACGTCTACGTCGCGATCCGGGAAGCCTTCGACGCCGCACGGCGAAAGCTCGAGGACTACGAGCGCCGGCGCCGCGGCGAGGTCAAGGCCCATCCGCGGACGCCGGGCGATCGGACGAGGCGCCGGCAGATTCCCGCGCGAGGCGAGCGCACCTGACGCTCGGAATCACGCATGTCGACCGCCACACGGGAAGGCAAGTCGGTCAATCTCGACGTGGCGAGCCGTCGTCTGGATGAGGCGGGGCCGGCTGCCCGTCGGAACGGGGGCCAATCGGGGTGACCCCGCGGTCCGAAGAGGCCGGCGGGCCCGCCGCGAATGGATGTATTTGCATCACGGCGGAAAGGACCCGTCCCCCACAGACTTTGGTCGTGAAGAAATCGTCCGGTTTCGCAAAGGGGCAGCCAGCCATGAACGCCGTGGGGGCTCCGAACGTGAAGGCCACTGAGGTCCGGGCGCTGATGACGTACCACGTCTTCACGCTGGGCCCCGACGACGACCTGGAGGCGCTCTACGACCTCATGGCCTCGCGGCACGTCCGCCACGTGCCGATCGTGGATGGCGAGGGAAGGGTGCTCGGCCTCGTGACGCAGCGCGATCTGGCGCGCAGCGCGCTCGGGTCCTCGGAGGAGCTGCCCCTGTCGATGCAGCGGGAGATCCTGCAGCGGCGCAAGATCCGGGAAATCATGAACACGGAGATCGAAACCATCGAGGCTGACAAGGATCTGAAGGCCGCGGCCGAGATGTTGATCGAGAACAAGATCGGGTGCTTGCCGGTGGTCGAGCGCGGGCGCCTGGTCGGAATCCTGACCGAGTCCGATTTCGTCCGGCACTTCGTCGAGAAGGATTAGAGATGCGAATCCCGGGAAGGAGCCTGTTTGCCTTCGTCGCGGCGCTTGCGCTCGCGCCGCTCTTCGCGGCCGCGGCCGGGCCCGGGATCGCCGAGATCGAGTACTACCACCGGGTGAACGATCAGGTCGCGCTGGGGGGCCAGCCGACTCCGGCCCAGGTCGTGGCGCTCGCGCAGGCGGGCTTCTCGACCATCATCAACCTTCGCGAGGAATCCGAGTTCGACGCGCAGCCGGATGTGGATGCCGCCAGGGACGCGGGGCTGCGCTACATCCGGATCCCGGTCTCGAAACCGGCCCCGACCGAGCAACAGGTGAAGGAGTTTCTCCTGGTGACCGACGACGCCGGCATCTACCCCGCCTTCATCCACTGCGCGACGGCCAATCGCGCCGCGGCCCTCTGGATGGTGCGCCTGGTGCTGCACGACGGCTGGAGCCTCGAGGCGGCCGAGAAGGAAGCGGCCCGGAACGGATTGACGAGCGAGGGCCTGCGCAAGTTCGCCCGGGAGTACATCGAGAGCCACGGCGGCGGCAAGCAGGGGAACTAGGGCCGCTGCCTTCCGCCACCGGTGCGCGTCCTTGCGATGGTCGGCGGCGGTCGGGAAGACGACGCGCTCGACGTCGTCGACTTCGAAGAAAGAGCCGCCACGACCGGCCGGACGTATACATTACGTATGTTCAATGCCGATGAACGCACGAAAGCGTAAGCTCGCTCGCCTTCGCCTGAGAGAAAGAGATCGCCGGATGTCCCTCCTCGCCCTCCTCTGCGCCTCCACGCTCGCGTTCGCCGGCGCGGCGCCCGCGATGCGCGAGGAGGTGGCCGGCGTACCGAACTTCGCGGTCGTGTCGCCGGTCCTGTCGCGCGGCTCGCAGCCCACGCGCGAGGGTTTTCGAGCCCTGCGCGAACGCGGGATCCGGACGATCATCGCGCTGCGCTGGGGGCACGACGATGACGCGGCGCTCGCGGGGCTCGGCCTGAACTCCTACCGGCTCCGCGCCAAGCAGTGGCACCCGGAGACCGAAGACGTCGTGCGCGCGATGAAGGTGATCCTCACGCCGGAGTACCAGCCCGTCTTCGTCCACTGCCAGGCCGGGAAGGACCGCACGGGCCTCGTCGTCGCCGTCTACCGGATCCTCGTGGACGGGTGGAGCGTGGACGACGCGCTCGCCGAGCGGAAGGCCTTCGGCGCCGCGGATTTCTGGGAAGAGAACAAGACGTACCTCATGCGCCTCCGGAGCGCGCAAGCGAGACGGGACCTCATGGCGGCCATCGAGGCCGCTCCCGTGCCGCCCGTCGTCCGAGTGCCGTAGGCCCCTCGCGGCGATTTCCGCCGCGGTCCTGGGGACGGGGCTGGCCGCGCCCGCGCCGAACGTCTACGTCTGGCCGTAGACCGGAATGGCTGCGCCGTGGATCAGCTTCGCGTCGTCTCCGCAGAGAAAGAGAACGACGCGGGCGATCTCCTCGGCCTTCGGCCACTTCGCGAAATCGGCCCGGGGCATCGCCCTGCGGTTGGCCTCGGTATCGATGATGCTCGGCAGGATCGAATTCGCGCGCACTCCCGTGCCCTTCAGATCCGCGGCCAGGGAAGCGATCAGCGCGACTGCCGCGGCCTTGGAGGCCGCGTACGCGCTCTCGCCCGCGCCGTGGACGAGGGCCGACCGTGAAGCCACGTTGACGAACGCCCCTCGCCCCTGCTTCAGCATGACGGGCACGACGGCGCGCGCGAGAACGAAGCCCGACCGCAGGTTCAGCTGGAGCATCTGGTCGAGGGTCGCCGAGTCCGTCTCCCACAGCTTCGCGCCGCCCGCGTAGCCGCCGACCGCGTTGACGAAGGCGTCCAGCCGCCCGCGCCGTGCGACGAGATCGTCCACGAGCGCGCGAACGGCGGTTTCGTCGGTGACGTCGGTCGACCGGCCCTCCAGCCGATCGGCGTCCGAGCCTGCGGCCAGCCTCAATGCCTCGAACCCGGCGGCGCCGCGATGGGTGACGGCCACGCCGGCGCCCTCGGAGAGAAACGCGAGCGTGACGGCGCGTCCGAGTCCTCCCGTGCCGCCGGCGACGAGCACGACCCTGTCGGAGAAGTTCATCCGCGACCTCGGACTCAAGCCTATTCCTCGGGCCGCCGGGGCGCCATCGGGCCGCGAGGCGTCGGCACCTGGCAAGCGCCTTGCTCCATCAGGTCTCCGAGGGGAGGAAATCTTGGCCAAGAGCGAAGCCCGGTCTCTCCACGTGGGCGTGCCCGGCCGCCCGGCGGTCGCGCCGAAACGGACGCTGATCGTGGGGGTCACAGGCGACGGCTACGTGCCGGTCGTCGAGGATGCTCTCGTCGAAGACGCGGGCGCCTGGGGCCGATCGGTGATCCGGTTGCCCTCCGTCCTGCTCGACACGAACGGTCGGCGGCGCATGGACCCCCGGAAACAGGCCCTCTCGCAGTTGCGCCGGAGCTTCGGATACGACGCCGACGAGCTCCTTCCCATGGAGACGAAGGGGCCGCCGGGCTTCCTGCTCGCCCCGCTCCTGCGCAACGCCGGCTGGCGGTGGGGGACCGGAGACGCTCCGGGAGTCTACGAGGTGCCCCTGCGCAGGGTCGACGAGTGGCTGTGGCACCGCTGCCTGGCGGGCGCGATCGAGTCGCCGACCTTGCGGCGCGGCCTCTGCCTCGCGCGGGAGTTCTTTCCGCGTTGGGCGCGCGTGCGTCTCTGCCGGGCGATCGGCGAGATCGAGTCGCGCCGGTCCGAGGGGCGGCTGGCTTGACGGTCGAGGACGACGAACGAGGCGCCGCGGCGGCTCCGCGTGACGTCGGGGCGGGGCGCCGGAGGGTTCTCGAAGACGAGGCCGATTTCGCCGCCTTTTTCCGGCGCCTGCGCTCGGCCCCGCGCCGCGCGCTGCTGCTCGATTTCGACGGGACGCTGGCGCCGTTTCTCGTGGATCGTTCTGCGGTCCGGATGTACCGGGGAGTCCGCTCGGCGCTCGCGTCGCTGGCCCTCGAACCGCAGCACTGCCGCGTGGGAATCGTCAGCGGACGCCCTGTTTCGGACCTGAGGCGCGTGGCTCGCCTCGACGGCGTCTTCGAGCTGTGGGGGTCCCACGGCCTCGAGCGCTTCTCGACGGATGGCTGGTGGTCCGGTCCGCCCCCGTCCCGCGCGGCGTCGAAATTCCTGGAAGAGATGATCGCCGCGCGCGGCCAGGATTGGAGCGGCATCCTCGAGCGCAAGCCGTACGGCCTCGCCCTTCACTGGAGGGGCCGTCCGGCCGCGTTTGCCGAGGCGCTCCGGCGGGAGGTCCGGCGGTTTTGGGCGGCGCCGGCGCGCGCCGCGGGGCTGGAGGTGCGCGCGTTCGATGGAGGGCTCCCGAGTTCCGGCCCGCCGGGGTTCACAAGGCGCGGCCGCCCGCAGGCGTGCGCAACTTCGCCGCGTTCTTCAGGATGTTCCAGAAGACCTGTTGGAGCCGCCCGTCGTCGCCAATGCTGAAGTGCTCGGGCGCGGCGAGGTCGGCTTCGAGCCCCACGCCCTTCTGGAGAAACTCGCTGCGCGAGCTCTGGATGACGCTCGACAGGACGGCGTGCAGATCGAGCGGGGCGCGATCGAGCGACACTTTCCCGCGCGCGATGCGCGTGAGGTCGAGGAGATCGTCGATCAAGCGCGCCTCGAGGTCGACGTTGCGCCGGATCATCGCGAGTAGACTCGGGCATCCCGGGCCCGAGATCGCTCCGACGCTCGAGCCGGTGCAGCGACGCCATGACCGGCGTCAGGGGCGTCCGCAGCTCGTGGGACAGAGTCGCGAGGAATCGGTCCTTGGCCGCGCTCGCCTCCTCCGCGCGGCGCCTCGCCTCGAGGATGTCCCGGCTCTGCCGGCGACGCTCGGTGACGTCGCGGATGAGGCGCGAGATCCCGATGACGGCGCCTTCGTCGTCGCGGATGGGCGAGAGCGTGACGACGACGTCGAGCGAGCGGCCGTCCCGGGTCACGCGCTGCGCGTCGAACTCTGCGACGCGGCGGCCGGCGATCGAGTTCCGCGGTGGTCGGGCCCGGCGACGGATCCGGGCTCCCCGGCGGCGCCAGGTTCGACATCCGGCGCCCGATCATCTCGGCCGCCGTGAAGCCGAAGAGCGCCTCGGCCCCGGGATTCCAGTCCGTGATGACGTTGCTCCGACCGTCTCACCGACCACCGCGAAGTCGGCAGACGACACGATGGCCGCCAATCTCTGGTTGGCGCGGTCGGCGTCCCGCTGCTCGGCGATGTCGCGGAAGACGAGGACCACGCCGGCGATCGAGCCGTCCGGGTCGTGGATGGGGGCGCCGCTGTCGGCGATCGGGATCTCGCGCCCGTCCCGCGCGAGGAGCATCGTGTGGTTCGCGAGGCCGACCACCAGCCCCTCCCGGATGACGCGGCCCACGGGGCTCTCGACGGCGGCGCGGGTCGCCTCGTTGACGATCCGAAACACGTCGTCCACCGGCCGCCCGACGGCCTCCGCCGTCGACCACCCGGTCAGACGTTCGGCGACCGGATTGAGAAAAGTGACGCGCCCCTGGCCGTCGGAGGCGAGGACGGCGTCGCCGATGCTGTTCAGGGTCGTGCTCAACCGCTCTTCGCTCCGGTGCGCCTCGGCTTCGGCGCGTAAGCGGCCGAGAAGGTCCCGGCGGGCCACGGCGAAGAGTCCGGCGAACAGCGCGAGGAACGCGAGGCCGCCCACCACCGAGGCCGCGGTCAGCCGCGCCGCTGCCTGACGGGCGCGGAGCGAGCGTTGGGCGAGCAGGATGCGCTCCTCCTCACGCATGGATGTCGTCATGGCGCGGATGCGCTCCATCGTCTCGTTGCCGAATCCGGCCTCGACCGTCCGCAGCGCCGCCGCCGCGTCGCCGTTGGCGTAGAGGCGAATCGTGGCGGACAGTTCGTCGAGCTTCGCCTTGGCGAGGTCGTCGATCTCCTGCATCCGCGCTCGTTGGCTCGGGTTGTCCGCGACGAGGGCACGGAGGCGGGACAGGTGCTCGCGAACGGTTCCGACCGCGGCCTCGTACGGCTCGAGGAACGAGGGGATCCCGGTCAGGAGGTATCCCCGCCGTCCGGTCTCGGCGTCCTTGAGAGTCGAGAGCGTCGCCTCGATCTCGCCGATGGTGGCCCACGTGTGCTCGACCGCCCCCGCTTCATCGATCAGGCTGCGGGTGCTGTCGTGGACGATCCATCCGAACGCGACGACGCCGAGCGCGACGAACGCGGCGAGCGCGATCGTGCGCCGGAAGCCGGAGTGGAGCGGGTTGTCGGGATCCACGATGGCCAAAGTCTGTAACAACGCCGCCCGACCGGCAACCGGCATCGACGCCGGGGGGCAGGCGCGTCGTCGCTGATCCGCCTCTGCCTGCGCCTCCATGGCTTCTGGCATAGGATTCCGACCGGATGTACGAAAGGTGCTCGTCCGCCCGAGAAGAGTCGCCGTGACCGATCGGCCCGCCCTCGAGCGCTTCTTTCATGATTTGGCCGCCCCGCTTCCTCGGGGCTGGGCCTGCACCTGGAGCGGGCACATCGGTTGGCGGAGAGGGGCGAGGACGCCACGGAAGCGCTCGACGTGGCCCGGCGGGAGTTGGAGCGGGCCTTTTCACTCTTCGAGGAGGCGCGGGGCCACCTGCTCGCCGGGGCGGCGGGCGAGGAGAAGGCTTGAAGGTCCTGATCGTCGAAGACGACGTCGCGACACGCAAGGGACTCGACCTCGCCATCCGGGATCTCGGCGGCCAGACGCGCGCCGTGGGCACCGCCGCGGAGGCGGCCCGCGCGATCGAGGACTTCAAGCCCGAGGTCCTCATCGTGGACCTCCATCTGCCCGACGGAGACGGCATCGAGGTGTTCCGGCTCGCGCGCGAAAATCCGATCCCGAACGCGACGGCATCGTGATCACGGGACAGGCGTCGCTCGATAGCGCGGTCGAGGCGCTCCGTGCCGGGGTGTCCGACTACCTGCTCAAGCCGCTGCGCACCGCGCAGCTCGAAGTCGTGTTCCAGCGCCTGGCGGCGCGGCGGCGGCTCGAGTCGGAAGTGGATTCCCTGCGCGAGGAGCTGCTCGAGACCGGGAGGCTCGGCGAGCTCATCGGCCTCTCGGAGCCGATGAAGAAGGTGTTCGAAGTGCTCCGCCGCGTGGCGCGCTCGAATGCCCCGGTGCTCATCACGGGCGCGAGCGGCACGGGCAAGGAAGTCGCGGCGAAGACGATCCATCGGCTGTCGCGCCGCGCGGACGACGCCGTTCGTCGCCTTCAACTGCGGCGCCATCTCGCCGACGCTCATCGAGAGCGAGCTGTTCGGCCACGAGCGGGGCTCCTTCACCGGCGCCGAAAGCGGCGCGTCGGGTACTTCGAGCAGGCCAGCGGCGGCACGCTCTTTCTCGACGAGATCACGGAGATGGGCTCGGAGCTGCAGGTCAAGCTCCTGCGCGTGCTCGCAGGAGCGACGCGTTCGAGCGCGTCGGCGGGACGCAGGACCATCCGCGTGGACGTGCGCGTCGTCGCCGCCACCAACCGGATCTCGCGAGCGGCGATTCGCGAAGGCAAGCTGCGCGAGGACCTCTATTATCGGCTGAACGGTCCTTCCGATCAGCCTGCCGCCGCTCTCCGAGCGCCGCGAGGACATCCCGCTTCTCGCCGAGCACTTTCGCAAGCTGATCGAGGAGCAGGAGAAGGCCGGCGTCGCGGCCTGGGACCCGGAGGGGCTCCGCAAGCCTTGCTGCAGCCTACCACTGGCCGGGCAACGTCCGCGAGCTGCGCAACGTCGTGCATCGCGCCTACGTGATGACCGAAGGGGGACACGTATCGGCCCCGAAGTCTTGGGCGAGTTGCTCCCCGAAGGCCGTCGCGGGAGCGCGTCCGGCCGCGGCCGAAGGCGCGCGCCCTAAGAAGAGATCTTCGTCCAAGAAGTCCTGATCCGGCCGGGGCATGCTGGTCGTCGTCCTGATCATCAACCTGATACAAGGCCGACGCATCGCCTGAAGTCCGCTCTCGCGGAGCCACGGGGCCCCGGTTCGCCGGGGCCTTACCCTTGCGCGACGGTGTCGAAATGCCTACCGGAGGCGCCGAACCAGAAATCCCGCCAGCAGAAAGCCGGCACCGGCGAGCGCCAGGGTCGGATAGGAGGAGGCCGTATCCGCGAGTGTCCGCGGCGCTGACTCGTAACGGGGAGCCCGCGGCGCCGGCGGCGGCGACGAGACCGGCATGGCCGGCGCGACCTCCACGGGCCCCGGCCTGGGCGCTGGCGCGACGGCCGCGGTCTGCGTCGTCGCGGGTCGTTTCGTCAGCGTCCAGGCGCCGTCGGTCGAGGCCGCACCGGAGATCGTGTCGCTGGACGCGGCGGGGCTCGTCGAGGCCACGCTCGCGCCGTCGCTGGAAAACTTGATGACCTTGCGGTCGATGATCTCGTTCGCCCGATTCCTGGCGAGCAGGATGAGCTCGTGGGACCCCGCGGTCACGCTCTCGAGCTCGAGGACATTCTGCGCGTCGCGCATGGTGCCCTTCAAGTCGCCGTCGAGAAACACGTCGACGTCCGGCCTCGGCATCGAGTTGACGTCCCTGGCGCTCCTCGCCGACGTCCGCCGGGATCTCGGTGTTCACGACCACCCGAACGGTGGAGCCGGAGATCGTGCTGTCCGGCGCTGGCTCGACGACGCGCAGCCGGTAGTCGTTCCTCGTCGGACCCGCGGAGTTCTTGTCCGCGTTCTGACCAAGAGCGACGGATGCGAATGCGCCCGCCACGATCGCCGCCAGTGCAAATGTAAACCGTGTCCGATTCATGGGACCCCCTCGAGTAGTCGGTTCGGCCCATTGCCGACCGCCCTCTTACGAATCTTGCAAGTTGAATGCCGCGGAGGCGGGGTCAGAGCCGCTCGACCGCCTTGAGGGCCGGCCCGAGAGGCTGGCGGGCGGCGAAGAACCCCTCCCACGGATCCATGCGGCAAAGCCGGCTTTCGAAGTTCGCGAGCGTGAATGCGTTCGGGTCGAGCCCCGGGTTGACCTCCGCCCAGCGCAGGGGGGTCGAGACGGGGGCGCCCGGACGCTTTCGGACGGAGAATGGCGCGACGACCGTCTGGCCGAAGGCGTTGCGGAACGGATCGAGGTACACGCGCCCGCCGCGCTCCCGGATGCGGGCCTCCATCGTCAGCTGCCGCGGGTACGCCGCGCACAGGCGCTGGCCGAGGCGCCTCGCGAACCCCAGGGTGGCGTCGGCATCGGGGCCAGTGCGGATCGGAACGAACACGTGGATTCCCTTGCCTCCCGAGGTCTTGGGAAACGAGACGAGCTTCAGGGCGTCGAGCGCCTCGCGCACGAGCAGGGCGGCATCGACCGCGTCGAAGAAACGGCCGGACGCGGGGTCGAGATCGAAGCAGATCCAGTCCGGCTTCCTCGGAGCGCGAGCGCGGCTCGACCACACGTGGACCGCGATGCAGCCGAGGTTGGCCAGGGCGAGCTCGGTCTCCTTCCGGCCGCCGACGACGTAGTTGGTGACGCCGCCGCTGTGCAGGATGCGCCGGCTCGGCGTGCCGTCGGGCAGGCCCGCGGGTTTCTCTTTCTGGAAGAAGCAGTCGCCGGCGAGGCCGTCCGGACACCGCTCGAGGGTGAGCAGGCGGTCCCGCATGAACGGACCGAGGCGGGGAAACACGCGGTCGTAGAAGCGGATCAGGTCGAGCTTCGTGTAACCCTGGTCCGGCCAGAGGACCTTGTCCGGATGGGAGACGCGGACCGACAGCCCGGGGTCAGGTGCCACGATGCTCGCCGGGGAAACGGCACTCGGACGGGTCCTTGTCGTCGCGCAGGCCGAGGAACACGGGCTGGCGCAGTTTGTGATCATCGGTCCACTCCTGGAACTCGATCTGGACCACGTACTTCGGCTTGATCCAGGTGACGCCCGGTTGGCGCGGCGCCGATGCGAACGGCGTCCGCGCGCGCTTCTGCCGGGACAGCAGCAGCGAGAGTCGCGAGAGATCCGAGCCCGTGAACCCCGAGCCCACCTTTCCGACGAAGCGCAGCGCCGACCCGTCGTAGGCGCCGAGCAGCAGGGACCCGAAGCCGGCGCGTGCCCCCGACGGGCGCGTGTAACCGGCGACGACGAATTCCTCCTCCCGCCGCACCTTGACTTTCCGCCAGCTCATCGAGCGGCCGGAAGCGTAGGGGGACCCGAGGTCCTTCGCCACGACACCTTCGTAGCCGTGCCTTCGCGCCGCGCGGTATGCGCCCAGGCCGTTGTGCGCGAGTCGCCGCGACGGCAACAGTCGGTCCGTGTTGCCGATCATCGCCTCGAGCGCGGCGCGGCGCTCCGAAAGGGGGCAGGAGCGCAGGTCGCGCCCGTCGAGATAGAGGCAGTCGAACACGGCGTAGACGAGCGGCTTTCCGCTTGCGATGAGCTGGAATCGCGAGACCAGGCGCTCGTCGAATCCGACGACCTCTCCGTCGAGGACGGCGCTGTGAGCCGGAAGGGAGGCGACGGCGTCGGCAATCTCGGCGAACGTACGGCCGCGGTCGATGCCATTGCGCGACCGGAGCTCGACGCGTCGGCCCCGCTTCCAGGCGAGGATTCGATACCCGTCGTACTTCTCCTCGAAGATCCAACCCTTGCAGTGGAACGGCTCGTCGACTAGCGTCGCGAGCATCGGCGCAATCGGAAACGGAACCGGGTCCGCCTTCACGCCGCCCCTGCCGATCTCCGCGGAGCCGCCTTCCGGGGGCGGCCCTTCGCCTGGCCGACGATGTGACCATTCCAGATGGCTTTCATGCGCGCAGGTTCCGCCGGGCTAGATCGCGGCGCACTCCGGATGGCCGCACGTGCACCCGCTCGCACGCTCGCCGTTGGCGTCCGCGTCCGCGCAGTGTTCGCTGCAATAGCGCTTGCCGCCCTGCTCGACGACGGCCTCGTCGCAGCGACAATCCTTGTGTGCGCAGTTCATGAGATTCACCTCCATGGGAGGGAACTAGCAATAGCGCTGCCAACCACGTCGCCGCGCGGCCATCGGCACGAATCCTGCATTTCTCGCGGGTAGGGCAATCCCGCCCCGGAATGTGTCTGTACGGAAAGGAGCTTCCCATGACGACTCCGCAAGGCAACTCGAAGCGGCCCGACCAGAACGAGAAGTCCAAGCAGTCCGACCAGCAGCCGACCGAGCCCGGCTCCAGGAGCGAACCGCGCGAAGGTCAGGGCGGCCGTCCCTTCGATGAGCAGGAGTATCCGAGGTCGGGCGAGAGGAAGAAGCCGAGCTCGATGGACGAGGGCGAAGAGTCGGACGAGCGCGACTCGCGTTAGCCGCGCCCCGCTTTTTCCCCGGCGGAGTCGTAATGGCCCGCCGGGGATTTTCATTGGCCCCCGCCGCATGACTTCGGCCGCCACAGCCAGGGTGCAAATGGCGATGCCACGCAGCCGTGTCGGGATCGGATGGCACGGGGTTTGCTCCAGACAGGATCAAGGTTCTTTGGAAAACTCGAACCGCTCCCGCCAACAACGCCCGCCAACTCGGACCCGCCCCTACGGGGGCGGCAGTCCCTTTCCGGGCGCTCCGGCATCGCGCTTGAGATCATCCCTCGCATGTCGAGCAATCCCTCGCACCGTTCTGCGGAAGCGGGGAAACCCCGGCCCGGACAGTTCGGCCTCCGGCTGAGACTCAGCGGGAAGGCGCCGCCCGCTTCTTCGGGACCTTGGCGCCCGCCCTCCTCGCTTCGGACAGGCCGATCGCAATCGCCTGCTTGCGGCTCGTCACCTTCCTGCCCGATCTGCCGGACTCGAGCTCGCCGAGCTTGCGCTCGTGCATCGTGCGTTCGACCTTTTCCTGGGCCTTGGGGCCGTACTTCCGACCACTGCTGCTCTTGCGGGGCATTTCGTGCTCCTTATTCCTTCGCCTCTCTCTCGCCGTTGCTTCGTTCGAGTCGAGGCGCTCTGGCTCGTGCAATCGTCGTGCCTCTCCGCGTCCCGGAACGACTCTTGCAACGACTCTTGCATGATGAGGGCGGGTAATGGTGCCTGCGACCTCGCGGTCGAGGGTTCGGCCGCAAATCCAGGGAGACACACGATGAAGGAGGAAACCGAGCGCGACCCGAAGAGCGATCAAGGGGACGATCGCGAAACTCGAAAGAGCTCGGACGCTGAGCACGCCGTCCACGGGCCGGGAGGCGGGATGCGATCCTTTCGCCACGAAGACGAGTCCGACCCGCACCACGGGTCCCGGAAGAAGAAGAAGTAGAGCGCGATCGAAAAGGCACGCCGGCTGACGCTCCGCCAGGCTCAGGAGACCGGTCGGTTCGAGTGCCACACCGATTTTCGGCGCGCGCGTTTGGCCGGCTTGATGAGCTCGGGCCGCTCGAGCAGGCGGCGCAGTTCCGCGGGAGGGTCGCCTTCGGCGGCCCGCGCCACATTGCCTCCCTCGTCGCGCGCGATCTCGACGAGGAGCCGGCCGGACGTCACCGAGCGCGGCTCCTCTTCCGTGATGTCCCGGAACGCCGAAGCGTCGCGATGACGGATCAGCAGCCAGGGAGCCTTCTTCTCCGACGATGTCGCTCGTGCGATGCGCACGAGGACCCAGGAGCCCTGGAGCTTCTCGCCGTCGATGCGGAACTTGAGCTCGCCTCTTGCGATCGCCGCGTCCACGTCGGGATCCTCCGGCGTCCAGGTGCCGCGATCCCAGATCATCACGGTACCGCCGCCGTGCTCTTCCTCCGGAATCACACCTTCGAAGTGGTTGTACTCGATCGGGTGATCCTCGGTGGGCATCGCGAGGCGCTTGACCGATGGATCCAGGGATGGGCCCTTCGGAATCGCCCAGGATTTCATCACGCCGTTCCATTCGAGCCGGAAGTCGTAGTGGAGGGCGCTGGCGCGGTGCTTCTGGACGACCCAGGCGAGCTCCTTCCTGCGCGGCCGGGGAGAGCGACCCTTCGGCTCCGGCGTGACCTCGAAGCGACGCTTTCGGCGATACACCTCGAGCGGCCTGGGACACCCGTTGGGCATGGGTTCAGCGAAGCGAGGCGGTCGAAGACAAAGCTGCGCCGGAGCCCGGGAGCTCCGGCCAGCATCCGGATTCAAGGAGAGGCCGCGGATCACGAGCGCGGGCTCACCACGATGGGGGGACGCACTGGGACGCTCGAACCGTGATCCACGATGGAGACGCTGTTCTCGTCCCGGCGGCGCAGGAGCATCGAGACGATGCCAGCCAGCCCGAGGACGAGCCCGCCGATCAACAGCCAGAGCGAGCCGGTCTTGTGTCGCGCGGGCGCCTCTTCGGCTTCGGCGGCCGGCGCTACGACGGGCGCCTGCTCGGCGACCGGAACGGGGGCCACCGCGGATTCCTGGTTCGTCGAAGCGACTGCGTCGGCGCCCGGCGGGGGATTCTGTCCGGCGTCTGGTGAAGTTCCGGCTGCCGCCGCGGCGGCTGCGGGCGCCTTCTCCTGAACCGTTTCGGGAACCGCGGGCTCGGCCGCGGGCTTCGCGGGGCGCGCCTTGCGCGTGGTCGTCGTCTTCTTCTCCGTCACGGCCTTCTTCTCCGTCGTGGCCGCGGGCGGAGCCGCTTCGACAGCGGCCGGAGGCGGAGCAACGAGGACGGCCGGCGCGGTCTCCACGGGAGCCGCTTCGACCGGTGCGGAAACCGCATCCGGCGCCGGCTGCGCGGGGGCGACCTGCGCGTCCGTGGGTGACTGCGCGGCGGCCGGAGTGGGCGTCGCTTCCGGTGGCGTGTTGGGCGCCTGGCCGCGCGAAGTTTCGGCGACCGCCAACGCGGCCGCGAAAATCAGGGCTCGATATGCGAATCGCATGATTGACCTCCTTGTAGCGCGGCGACATGCCGCTCGTCGATTCCCGGCACACCCTGTAAGAGAGCAGGTTCCGTGCCATGCGAGCCGGTGCCGCGAACGGTTTCGGAAATTCTTTGGGCGTCGTGCAGAGGAAGAAGGGGCCGCGCGCTGCCCCTTCGTTCAATCGATCGCTGATTCTTCGCGCGCCCCGGATCCGGATCGGGGTGCCGCGGGGCTCCTGGCGATCACGGCCGCAAGAGCAGTTGAAGGCCCGGAATTCCTGCGAATTCCTGTCGATTGGTCAGTGCCGGGCGGATTGCCGTGTGCCTCTCACTCGGCGCGAAGGGCCTTCATGACGTCGATGCGCGCAGCGCGTGCCGCGGGTAGAGCCGACGCGACAACCGCGACCGTCATCAGTACCAACGCAGAGACGGCAACAGGCAATGCGCCCGGCATCTTCACATCCAGGAAATATCTTCCCGCCAAACGAGCCAGCACGAACCCGAATGCCGCGCCTGCAAGGACGCCCGCCGCAGCCATCACCGCGCCCTCTTCGATCACGCCTTTGAGAAGTCGTTGCGGCTCCGATCCGAGGGCCAGCCGGATGCCGAATTCCCGCGTCCGCGCGCTCACCGAAAACGCCAGCACGCCGGCGACGCCCACCACCGCGATCGCCAGCGCGACGGCCGCGAAGACGCCGAACACCAGCGAGTTCAATCGGTCCGGCGTGAGCACTTCCGCCCGAATGTCCTCGAGGGTGGCGGCGTGCTCGACGGGCTGATCGGCGGACATGTCGCGAAGGATGCGCGTGACCGACGGGACCAGCGCATAGGGATCCGCGCCCGTGTGAATGAAGAGGCGCCCGCCGAACATCAAGCCTTCTTCGAAAGGGGTGTAGATCGTGACCGTGGGCTCCGGAACGACGTGTCCGTCGTCGATGTCGGCCGTGACACCAACGATGCGGCGCGGCGCGAGAAAACGCGCCTTTTCGAGATCGGTCCCGTCGAAGAATTGCAACACGGGATCGGTCCAATAGACGTGCCGATTGACCGCATCCTGATCAGGGAACATGCGCCGTGCAAGACTCTGGCTGACGATCACGACCGGCTCCGAATCGTTCCGGTTGTCCAGCGCGTTGAAATCGCGGCCGGCGATGACGGGAACGCCGAGCGCCGCAAAGAATCCGGGAGAGACGACACGCCACTTCGCCCGCGGATCCTCGACACCCGCGGCATGGACGTGTCCGTCGGCGGAGAATTGCAGACCATAGGAACCGAAGAGGGCATCGCGCCACGGAACGACGTTGCCGAACGCGGTCCGACTCACGCCCGGTAAGGCATCGACGCGGCGAATCGCTTCCTCGTAGAACTCGACCACCTGCCGGGGAGTCTTCCCGTAGGAGATGGCAGGAACATCGATCGCGAGGACGTGCTGCGTGTCCAGTCCCGTCTCGGCCTTCTGCAGTGCGATCAGCGTCGTGATCAACGCGCTGGCGCCGGCCAGCAGCACGAACGACGCGGCGATCTGGATCACGGCGAAGATCCGCTGGCGGCGGCTCGTGCTGCCGGTGATCCGCGCACTTCCGCTGGAGAGACTCAGTCCATTCGGCGTGCCGGACGAGGGCAGGCGCGGGACGAAGGCGAGAATCACCGCGGCGACGATCGCCAGCGCCGCTCCGACCCAGAGCAGGCTCGCATCGACCCGGAAATCGAGAGCCCGGACGGAGAAGCGCGCGGCATAGCGGGCCAGGATGGCCACCAGCGGCTGCGCGCTCACGACGCCGAGTGCGGCGCCCGCGCCGCAGAGCAGAAGGCTTTCGGCCAGCAGCATGCGGCGCAACGCGCCCTGACTTGCGCCCAGCGCCACGCGGACCGCCAGCTCGCCTTCCCGGCGAACCGTCCGCGCCAGGATCAGGTTGGCGACGTTGGAGCACGCGATGATGAAGACCAGCCCTGCCGCTGCGAGCAGCACCAGCAAGACGGTCCGGGCGCCCGAAGTGATCTCGTCACGAAGCAACCTGGCCCCGATCTGGAAGTCGGCCTCCCGCGAATAACCTTCGGGGTGGTCCTTCTTCATCGCGGAGTAGGCGGAGCGCAACTCGGCGCGGGCCTGATCGAGAGTGGCTCCGGGAGCCAGGCGGCCGAAAAGCTCGGTCATGCGATGGATGCGGCCGGTGACCATCGTCGCGGAAAGGTGATGCGGGCTGGTGACGACGTTGGCGATGATTTCGGTGTCCTGGGGATAGGGAACGCAGGGCTCGAGGACGCCGATGACGGTCGCATCGCGATCGCCGGTGCTGCCGAGGCGAACGGTCTTGCCGATGACCGACGGATCCTTGTGAAGGGCGGTCGTCCAGAAACGGTAGGTGAGAACGACGACGCCGGCCGCTTTGGGACCGTCGTCTTCCGGTCCGATGAGGCGGCCGAGCACGGGATGAAGGCCCATCACGTCGAAAAACGTTCCGCCGACGACGCCGCCCCGAATGGACCGAGGCTCACCGAGGCCGACCATCGTGAAGTCCATGGTCGAGAAGTCGCCGAACGCGCTCAGGGTCTTCACGCTCTCGCGCAGGTCCTGTAGCTCGGGCACGGAAAACGTCGCGTTGTCGTTGCCGATGCCGCGGGCGCTCTGTCGGATGTAGATCAGCCGGCCCTCGTCGCGGTTGACGAGAGGCTTGAGCAGCACTCCGCGCACCAGCGTGAAAATGGCCGCGTTCGCGCCGATGCCGAGCGCCAGCGTGAGAACGACGGCGATCGCCAGCCCTGGGGTCCGAATCAACGAGTGAGCGGCAACTCTCAGATCGCGAACGAATGCCAGCATGGCCGCCTTCATCGCGAGCCGTCCGTTCGCCGCCGCCGCTCGCTCTGCCTCACCATTTCGCTGATGTCCGCCGCCGGACGTATCTCGATGGTTCCGCAGTTCAATTTCACTCCGGGAGATCGGGAAATGAGCTGGATGGCGTGATTCAGATCTCGCGCTTCCAGCACCTGAATTCCACCCAATTGCTCTTTCGTTTCCGTGTATGGACCGTCCGTCACGGCAACCTTTCCGTTCGTCCAGGACACGGTCACCGCCGTGTTGGCGGGCTGAAGAGGTTCCTCGGCGACCAGGTGTCCGTTCTTCCGCAGTTCGTCGTTGTAGCGAAAACACTCGTCCAGAACGGTGTTGCGGTCGCTCTCGGACATGTTGTCGAACTTGCCGGGCTCGAGATAGCCCAAACAGATGTATTTCATCCAATCCTCCACGACGCGACTTTGTCCGTTCTGACCCGGGTCACCCGCCTTCCGCTGCGTCCTCAGCCCCGACCGATCCTGAGGATGTGCGGGTTGTCCTCCTCGGTTCGCTCGAGGAACGGGCGCAACTCCACCGGCGCCCGGCAGGCGAGGGCGCCCTTGCGCCCCCACTCCAGCGCCTCGTCCAGGTTCGCGGCTTTCACGATCCAGAAGCCGCCGACGTGCTCCTTGGTCTCCATGTACGGCCCGTCGGTGGTGAGCACCTTGCCATCGGGCTGTGCCCGCAGGCACTTCGCGCTGCTGGGCGCGGAGAAGCCGGCGCCGAAAATCCTGGCACCCTTCGCTTCCATCTCTTCGTTGAGCACGTCGATGTCGCGGATCATCGCTTCGGTCACCGTGGACGGGTCGAAATCGTCGGGTTGCTGAACCGCAACCAAATAGAGCGGCATGATTCCTCCTTGTTTCCTGTGGCTCGAGGAGCCCGGGCGCACCGCGGGCGCCTGGAGTTATTCGTTGTACCTGAGAATCTCGCGCACCTCAGCCCCACCGGCGAAGACACCCTTGCGCGCCCACGCTAATGCCTCGTCCATGTTCGCGGCTTTCAGAACCAGGAAACCGCCCACGTGCTCCTTGGTCTCCATGTACGGCCCGTCGGTGATGAGCACCTTTCCATCGGGCTGCGCCCGCACCGACTTCGCGCTGCTGGCCGGGGAGAGGCCGAGACCCAGAACCCTGACACCGGCAGCCTCCATCTCATCGTTGAGCACGCCCATGTCGCGGATCATCGCTTCGGTCACTTTGGAGGGGTCGAAATCGTCGGGGAGGTACCCGGTAACCAAGTAATGCGGCATGATTTTTCCTTTTCCTGTATCGGCCTTCGGCCGGTTGCCCTGCCTTCACCAGATAGTCGAACGGCCGGGTCGGAATTCGACAACTCGTACGGGAAATCTTTTCCTTATTTCAACTGCCGGATCCGCTCTTGCAGGAATTGGCGCTCCGGTTCCTGTTGGGTCAGGGCCAGAGCCTTCTCGTACGAGGACCGGGCCTCCGCGGTCCTGCCGAGCCGGCGGTACATGTCCGCGCGGGCGGAATGCGCCAGGTAATAGTTTGCCAGTTCGCCCTGTTCCAGCACCGCGTCGATCTGCGTCAGACCGGCCTCCGGACCGTCGCGCATGGCAATGGCCACGGCACGATTGAGCTGTACAACTGGCGAAGGCTGAATTCGTGCCAGTTGGTCGTACAGCGCGACAATCCGTCCCCAGTCGGTCGCCGCGACGGATTCCGCCTCCGCATGAACGGCCGCAATCGAAGCCTGGAGTGTGTAAGAGCCGAAGCGGCGGGACCTCAGGGCTTTTTCCAGCAATGCCACTCCCTCCGCGATCTGCTCCCGGTTCCAGAGCGAGCGATCCTGGTTCTCCAGCAAAATCAGCTCTCCGGCTCGGAGAGGTTCTCGCGGCGTGGCGAGATTCCTGTAGCAACATCAGGGACAGCAGCCCGATGACTTCCGGCTCTGGCCGGAGCTCGGTCAGCAACCGGCCCAGTCGAATCGCCTCGCCGGTCAGCTCGGCCCGCGTGACCTCCGCGCCCGTCGCAGCCGAATAGCCCTCGTTGAAGACGAGATAGACGACCTGAAGCACTGTGCCCAGTCGCTCCGGCAATTCCTGCGGCGTCGGCACCTCGTACGGAATCGGTGTCTCCCGTATCTTTGCCTTGGCGCGCACGATGCGCTGCGCCAGCGTGCGCGGAGTGGTGAGGAAGGCCTTTGCGATCTCCTCGGTCGTCAGACCGCACACCTCACGCAAGGTGAGCGCCACGCGCGCTTCCGGCGCGAGAGAGGGATGGCAGCACGTGAAGATCAGGCGCAGCCGATCATCCTCGAGGCTGTCGTCTTCATCTGGGCTGTTCCGCCGAACTCCGAGTGCGCTTCGAGATGGCGCACGAGCTCGTCCTGGGACGCATCGAATCGTGCCCGCCGACGCAGACCGTCGATGGCCTTGAAGCGGGCCGTCGAAATCAACCACGGTCGCGGGTTGCCGGGGACACCGCTCTTGGGCCACACGCTCGAGCGCGGCCGCAAAGGCCTCGTGCATCGCCTCCTCGGCAAGATCGAAGTCCCCGAGCAGGCGGATCAGCGTGGCCAGGATGCGTCCCGAATCCACGCGGTAGAGGGAGTCGAGCAATTCGCGTATCTGCTCGAGGGATCGCTCGGACATGGCGACGACCTTAGCAAAACGGGCCGAAAGCTCAGCCCTCGCGAGGATGAATCGAAAGTGGTGGAGGCGGCGGGAGTTGAACCCGCGTCCGGAAGCGTAACGGGAGAGGCCACTCCATGCTCAGCCTCTTCTTGGTTCTCGCCCTGCCGCCTCGAGAAGAGGCAAAACGGCGGCAGGGCAACCCCGAATTGATTTCGCAGCTCCGTCCGGGGGACCGGAGCCGCTACACCCGAATTTCGCGACGTCGGCCGAGGCGCGTCGGGTGCGCTACACGGCAAACGAGGCTACTTAATTAAGCAGCCAGAGCGAAGTTGCTGTTGTTCGCAGCTACTATTTTTCACCCTGCTTTAACGAGGAGGGGTGAGACCTCGGCATGCAACCTCTCGCGCCATCGTCCCCGTCGAAGCCGTTTCGCCCCCACGTGTGAGTCGCGAGACTCAAAGATCGACTGGGAATATTACCATCCGCGCGCGCGGCCCTTGACACGGAGCCCGGGGCAGCATGGAATGCGCGCGGAATGGCGAAAAACGATCTGATCGTCGTCGTGACGTCCGTCGGCACGGAAGACCAGGCGCTCGACGTCGCGCACGCGCTCGTGCGCAGCCGCCGCGCCGCGTGCGTCAACATCATCCCGAACGTCCACTCGGTCTACCGCTGGAAGGGCCGGGTCTGCGACGACGGCGAGATGCTGCTCATCATCAAGACGGTCGCCTCGCAGTTCGAAGCGGTGCGCGAGACGATCCACAAGGTCAACACGTACGAGCTCCCCGAGGTCCTCGGCTACCGGGTGGACCTGGCCTCGCCGGGATTCCTCGCCTGGATCGAGAAGATGACCGCGTCGACCAGGCGCAAAGTCGCGGGCAAGGCGAAGGCGCCGGCCAAGCCGAAGAAGCCCGCTTCGAAGAAGACGGCGCGCAAGAAGCGCTAGCCCGTCCCGCCCCGGTTCCGCCTAACGGATCGCCGCGAGCGCCTGGTCGAGGTCCGCGAGGATGTCCTCGAGGTCCTCGATGCCGACCGAGATGCGCACGAGTCCCGGCGTGACGCCGAGGCGGGTGCGTTCCTCTTCCGGGATCGAGGCGTGGGTCATGGTCGCCGGGTGCGAGATGAGCGTCTCGACGCCGCCGAGGCTCTCGCCGAGCGAGCACAGCCGCACCTTGCCGAGGAAGGCGCCCGCGTTCTCGAAGGAGCCGAGCTCGAAGGAGATGAGCGCTCCGAAGCCCGACATCTGTTTCTTCGCGAGCGCGTGCTGGGGGTGCGACGCCAGACCCGGGTAGTTCACCTTCTTCACCTTCGGGTGCTTCGCGAGGTGCTCGGCGACGGCGCGGCCGTTGATCTCGTGGCGCTCCATGCGCACGGAGAGCGTCTTGATGCCGCGCAGCACGAGCCAGGAGTCCATGGGCGAGAGGATCGCGCCCGAGCTGTTCTGCACGAACGAGAGCCACTCGACGTGCTCCTTCGACTTCGCGATGGCGGCGCCGCCGACCGTGTCGGAGTGGCCGCCGAGAAACTTCGTGGTGGAGTGCATGACGATGTCCGCGCCCAGCGCCAGCGGCTTCTGGAGATAGGGCGAGGCAAACGTGTTGTCGACGACGACGACGGCGCCGTTCCTGTGAGCGAGATCCGAGAGCGCCGCGATGTCGCAGAGCTGCAGGGTCGGGTTCGTCGGGGATTCGAGGTGCAGCATCTTCGTCTCGGGCCGGATCGCGCGCTCGACGTCGGCCGCCGACGCGGTGTCCACGAACGAGAACGTGACGCCGTAGTTCGCCAGGATCTTCGTGTAGTACCGGTAGGTGCCGCCGTAGGTCATGTTCGAGCAGACGACGTGGTCGCCCGCCTTGACGAGCGTCGAGATCGCCGTGATGGCCGCCATGCCCGAGGCGAACGCGCGCGCGCCGGCGCCGCCCTCGAGCACCGCGAGGTTTTCCTCGAGCGCGGAGCGGGTCGGGTTCTGCGTGCGGCCGTACTCGTAGCCCTTGTGCTTGCCGAGCCCCTCCTGGACGTACGTCGAGGTCTGGTAGATCGGCACCGTGACCGAGCCGGTCGTGGGATCGGGCGCGTTGCCCGCGTGGATGCAGTCGGTGGAAAAGCCCATGGCTTCATCCTTTCGGCCGCGAAGCGGCGAAGATGCCCTGGTCGGGATAACGCTCCGCCCCGTCCGGCAGGAGCGTGACGACGGTCTTTCCGGGGCCCAGGCGCTCCGCGACGCGCAGCGCGCCGGCCGCGGCCGCGCCGGAGCTGCCGCCGACGAGGAGGCCTTCCTCGCGGGCGAGCGCGCGGCAGGTGTCGAAGGCTTCCTTGTCGCGGATCTCGAGGACTTCGTCCATGAGCGAGCGGTCGAAGATCGGCCAGATCTTCGACAGGCCGATGCCCTCGACGTCGTGGGGCCCGGGCGCGCCGCCGCCCAGGATCGAGCCCTGCGGCTCGACCGCCACGCGCAGCAGGCCGGGGTTCAACTCCGAGAGGTATCGCGCGACGCCCGTGTAGGTGCCGGTCGTTCCCACGCCGGCGACCCACGCGTCGATCGGCCCGCCGATCTGCGCGGCGATCTCGGGGCCGGTCGTCTCGTAGTGGGTCTGGGGGTTGACGGGGTTGTAGAACTGGTTGGGGAGGTAGGCGCCGGGAGTGTCGCGCACGATCTGGCTGGCCCGCTCGATCGCTCCGATCATCATCGCATCCGACGGCGTGCGGACGACCTCGGCGCCGAGCCCGCGCATCAGCCGGGCCTTCATGTCGCCGTAGCCCTCGGGCATGACGATCACGCAGCGGTAGCGCTTGGCGGCGGCGACCATCGCGAGGGCGACTCCCGTGTTGCCCGAGGTCGCCTCGACGATCGTGCCGCCGGCCGCGAGCAGGCCGCGCCTCTCGGCATCCTCGACCATCGCCTTCCCGATGCGGTCCTTGACGCTGCCGCCCGGGTTGAACCACTCGAGCTTGGCGAAGATCCGGGCGGCGCCGCGCGAGAAGTGGGGCAGCTCGACGAGCGGAGTGTTTCCGATCGCGGCCAGAAGGCTGCCGGCCGCGCGAGCGGCGACGGCGGGAGAGGGCTTCGTCGACAAGGGGCTGTGACGATAACAAAAAAAGCCCCGGCTTGACGCCGGGGCTCGTGGAATCGAGAGGGAAGCTTAGTAGGACTGCTGAGCGCGGCGCGCCGAGTAGCACTCGCGGCAGTAGACCGGCTTGCCGTTGGTCGGGTTGAACGGAACCTGCGTCTGCTTGCCGCAGCCGTCGCAGGTCACGTCGTAGAAGGTGCGCTCGCGGCCCTCTCCCGAGGACGTCTTGCGCTTGTCGCGGCAGGGCTTGCAACGCTTGGGCTCGTTGGTGAAGCCCTTGCGCGCGTAGAACTCCTGGTCGTCGGCCGAGAAAAGGAACGTGCCGCCACAGTCGACGCAATTGAGGTTCTTGTCCGTGTATTGCTGCATCATGGAATTATTCAGATCTCCTGGGTTTCATCCCTGGACCGCACCGGCGAAGTCAGTTCGCCGGCCGGCGAAAAAAATGGTGAATCGATTACACACTGTTGAAACTCCGGCGCCCGTGCGCCGGGGAAGAGGTGTTTCTAGGACCGACCCCCTTTCGAACGCACGCACGTCTGCCCGCAAAGACGCACGGATGGGGGATGGAAAAACATAAAGGTGGCGGTTGGAATGTGCGGGGTCTTCGTAAAAGCTGGCGAAAAGTAGCATGTGCGTTGTAACGGTTGCAAGGGGGAGGGTTCGGAGGACCCGAAATCGCCCCCCTCACCCTGACCCTCTCCTTCCTTCGGGTGGAGAGGGAACCCGAGGGCTCCCTCTCCCGGCGGGAGAGGGACGGGGTGAGGGGCACCCTGTAACCCCTTCGATCCAGAGGCTTAGCTAGCTTCCGATCACGCCCTGGACCGGCGACGAAGCCGTCGCGTAGCGCTTTTTCGGGATCCGCCCCGCCAGATAGGCGTCCCGCCCGGCCCGCACGGCATCCCGCATGGCGCGGGCCATCCGGACCGGGTCGGCGGCCCCGGCGATGCCGGTGTTCATCAGCACGCCCGTCGGCGCCGAGCTCCATCGCGACGCAGGCGTCCGAGGCGGTGCCGACGCCGGCGTCCACGATCACCGGGACCTTCGCGCGCTCGAGGATGATCGCGATCGAGTTCGGATTCTGGATGCCGAGCCCCGAGCCGATCGGCGCGCCGAGCGGCATGACCGCGGCGGCGCCCGCGTCCTCGAGCTTGCGGCAGACGATCGGGTCGTCGGACGTGTACGGAAGCACGACGAAGCCTTCCTTCACGAGCGTGGCGGTCGCGGACGAGGAGCGCCTCGTTGTCGGGCCAGAGCGTCTGCTCGTCGCCGAGCACCTCGAGCTTGACCCAGTTGGACAGGCCGACCTCGCGGCCCAGGCGCGCGGCGCGGACCGCGTCCTCCGCGGTGTAGCAGCCGGCGGTGTTGGGCAGCAGCGTCATGCCGCGCGGGATGTAGTCGAGCAGCGACTCCTTCGAGCGGTCGGTCAGGTTCACGCGGCGCACGGCCACGGTCACGATCTCGGCCTGCGACTCCTCGAGCGCCGCCTTCATCAGGGGGAAGGTCGCGTACTTGCCGGTGCCGACGATCAGGCGCGACCGGAACGGCCGCCCCCCGAAGACGAAGGGATCGGCCGCCGCGGCGGACGCGGCGGGGGGTTCGAGGGTTGCGGGGTCGGCCATGGCGAAATCCTAATCCTTTGCCGGGTCGATGAGGAAAACGTTGTCGATCAGCCGCGTCTTCCCGAGCCGCACGGCGGCGGCAAGCGCGACGCCGGGAATGACGCGGTTGGCGATCTTCATCGCGTCGGCGTGAACGGCCTCCACGTACTCGACCTGGAGGCCGGACGCCTCGAGCTGCCTGCGGGCGTCCTCTTCGATCTGGCGCGGGTCGGTGGCGCCATGCAGCGCCCGACCGCGCGCGGCGAGCAGCGTGCGGGAGAGGTCGGCCGCCCGCAGGCGCTCGTCGGGCGAGAGGTACGCGTTGCGCGAGGACAGGGCCAGGCCGTCGGCCGCGCGCACCGTCTCGCCGATGACGAGGCGGACGGGCAGGTCGAGATCGCGGACCATGCGCCGGATGACGGCGACCTGCTGGAGATCCTTGCGGCCGAAGACGGCGACGTCGGGCAGCACGCGCAGGAAGAGCTTGGCGACGACGGTCGCGACGCCGCGAAAGTGTCCCGGGCGCCGCGCGCCCTCGCCGCCCTCGGAGACGTTGCCCACCTCGATGGCCGTGGAGAAATCGGGCGGATACAGGGCGGCCGGGTCGGGGAGGTAGAGGACGTCCGCGCCTTCCCTCTCCAGCAGGCGCGCGTCGTCCTCCTCGCTGCGCGGGTAACGCGCGAAATCCTCGCCGGGCGCAAACTGCAGCGGGTTGACGAAGATCGAGACGACCGTCAGCCCGCCCTCGCGCCGGGCCAGCCGCACGAGCGAGAGGTGGCCCTCGTGCAGCGCTCCCATCGTCGGGACGAGCGCGATCGGCCGCGCGGCCATGCGCGACTGGGCGACGGCCTCGCGCAACGGCGCGAGGGTGCGAACGATCTTCAATGCACGCGGCGCAGCGTCGGCTTGATGCCGGTGAACGACTCTTCCCTGGACGGGAACGCGCCGCTCTTCACGTCCTGCGTGAAGGCGCGGGCGGCGCCCTCGATGACGGAGGCGAGGTCGGCGTAGCGCCGGACGAACTTGGGCCGCAGGTCGCGCGTCAGGCCCACGACGTCGTGGAAGACGAGCACCTGGCCGTCGCAGCCCGCGCCCGCGCCGATGCCGAGCGTCGGGATCGGGACCTCGCGCGTGATCTCCAGGGCAAGGGAGTCGGGGACGCACTCGAGCACGATCGCGAAACAGCCGGCCTGCGCCAGCGCCTGCGCGTCGTCGCGGATCTGGCGGGCCGAGTCGGCCTCGCGGCCCTGGACCTTGAAGCCCCCGAACTTGCGGTACGACTGCGGCGTGAGGCCGACGTGGCCCATCACGGGGATGTCGGCGGCGAGGATCGCCTCGACCGCGGGCAGGATGCGGCGGCCGCCCTCGAGCTTCACCGCCGCCGCGCCGCCCTCGGCGAGGAAGCGGCCCGCGTTCTCGACGGCGCGCGCGGGCTCGGCCTGGTACGAGAGGAAGGGCATGTCGCCGACGACGACGGCGCGCTTGGTCGCGCGCGCGACGGCCCGCGTGTGGCGGATCATCGAGTCCATCGTGGCGGTGAGCGTGTTCGGCTCGCCGTAGATCGCCATCTCGACCGAGTCGCCGACGAGCAGCACGTCCACGCCCGCCGCGTCGAGCAGGGCCGCCGTCGGCGCGTCGTAGGCCGTCATCATCGCGATGCGCTCGCGCCCCTTGGCCGCGACGATCTGGGGGATGGAGAGGGGATCCTGATCCGGCAGAATTTCGGACATCGTTCGCTCCTTCCCTTCCGGTCGACGTCCCGAAGATCGGGATCGCCGCCGCAAAGGGC
>CAWERV010000008.1:0-12377 GCA_963811425.1 uncultured Acidobacteriota bacterium | reverse complement strand
TAGAAGGCGTCGAGCGACTGATCGAGGTCGAGGAGCAGCTTCTCGTGGTCGCCGAGCTGGCTCGAGTGCGTGTCGTAGCCGTCCTGCGTGACACAGAAAACGCGCGGGCCGATGTCGCCGACGAGCACGGACGCGGTCAACTTGAGGCTCATGCCGAGGCGGCTCTCCGGATAGGCGACGGTCGAAGTGTAGCGGGCGAAGGCCGCCTGGGCCGCCGCCGTGTCGGCGAGCGTGATCTCTCCGATATGGCTCACGTAGTCGTGATTGGGCGGGCCGGACGGCTTGAACATGGCCTGGAGCGCAGCGTCCTTGTCCGGATTGCCGCGCGGGACGTCATACGAGCCCGCGTCCCCGATGACAGGCGTCGTCACGTATTCGCCGTGCAAGGCCGACACGTCCCCGATGATCGAAACGGCGTGGAGGGCGTCGGCGTCCCCCCGGTAGAGTTGATCGAGGGCCCGGCCGAGCCACCCCCGGAACTCCACCTGGTTGGGATCCGAAACCGCCGTTTCCCAGATGTCGTCCGAGCGAAAGTGCGACATGTCGGGCCCGGGGTACCCGACGCCCTGCACGATCGCGAGCCTTCCGGACTCGAGATGAGCGTGCAGATGGGAGAGGCTCGGGTGGAGGCCGGTCTTCGCGTCGATCGGGAGGAGTTGCGAGCCGGTCAGGCCGATCCGGCGTCGCGCGGCGCGATAGGCCGGATCGGCGAACGGAACGACCGTGTTCAATCCGTCGTTGCCCCCCGCCATGTCCACGACGACGAGGACCGTGTCCGAGGCGGCGGCCTTGCGGGCCGCACGGCCATCCCGGAAGATGCCCGCCGCCGCCCAGCTCGGCCGCGCCGCGAGCGCCGCCGCCGTCATGCAGGAGCGCGTGATGAGTCTGCGCCGATCGATGGTCATGGCTCCTCCTATTGGAGCTGATACTCCGGGCTCGACATCAAGAGATAGATCGCCCCGCGCCCGAGGAAGTCGTAGTCGAAGGAATCGGGCGTCCACGCGAAGGGACCGTTGACGGCGAGATATCCGCGCAGCGCCTGGCGCAACGCATCCGACGGCGGGACCATCCCGAGCCGGTCGACCAGGAAGTCGATGAGCGCGTCGGGGCTCGAGAAGGTCCGATTCCGTCGAAGAATCGGCTGATGTCCCAGCGGAAATTCGTGAAGGCGCCGAGGTCGCCATAGCGCTCGGATCTGGTGGACGAGTGCGTAGGCGAAGTTGATACCGCATCAGGTAGGCCTGCGTGTGGATCCAGGTCCGTCCCCCTTTCCAGCCCCCGACGTTCGGCGGATAGAAGGGGTTCTGGCCCATGGCGGCCGAGAAGTTGTTGTAATCCGCCGCGTCCGACTCGGCTCCCAGCGACCGGTACGCTCCGACGACGAGCTCGATGGGCGACTTGATCATGTCCGGCGCATCCGCGGTCTGGTCGAACTCGTCGGAAAGCAGAATCCCCCGGACGATCGCTCGGATGTCCCCCGTGCTCGAGGCGTACAGGTCCCGGAGGTTCTTTGCGAGAGCGGCGGACGGGTCGCTGCCCAGAAAGAAGCGCGCGAGCTTGCCGGTAATGAAGGCGGCCGTCTCGGGGCGCCCTGCCGAGGACGGCGACGATGTCCTCACCTCGGAAGAGGCCATACTGCCCGAGAAATGATTTGAAACCGTCGTCGTGGGCGTCGGGGTCGAACACGAATTGATTGTGGTTCGCCGCATCGATCGTCCACCCCGTGAAGGCCCGCGCCGCTTCCGTGACGTCCTGCTGCGTGTAGTTGCCGTGGCCCATCGTGAAGAGCTCCATGACCTCGCGGGCGAAGTTCTCGTTGGGAGAGCCTTTGACGTTCGACGCGTTGTCGAGGTAGATGAGCATCGCCGGGTCGCGCGAGACCGCGAGCAGGAGATCGCCGAAGCGCCCCATCCCGAGGCTGCGGAAGATCTGGTTCTGCGCGTACATCAGCTGCTCCTGCTCGACCTTGACGAAGGAGGTGGCGAAGTGGTTGTGCCAGAAGAGCGTCATCTTCTCCTGGAGCGGGCGGGGCCCGTGCTGCATCCGCAGGTACCACCAGCGCGAGAGGAAATACTCCCGCTCGTCATGGAGCCCGCCCGGGTAGCCCGCGAGGTTGAAGCCGAAGAGGTCGAGGTAGGCGTCGAGATCGGCGGTGGAGATGCCGTCGTAGTCGACCAGATGCGAGACCGCGCCTTCGCGCCCGAGGGAGACGGCCAGATCGAGGTCCCGCCGCGTGCCTCCGAACCCGGCCCGCCGGTAGAGATGCGCCGCGCGTTTTCGGTCCCATGAGGGCGCCATGATCATCTCCTCCGCGTGTCAGAAGGCCGAAGTATCGGCCACGCTCGCCAGAGTTCCGCTGGCGTTGTCGTACTTCCTCGCGGTTCCCGTCTGCGTGTCGGTGACCGTGATCGTGTACTGGACGTTCGAGAGCGCGCCGTAGAAAACCCAGAACTTGCCGTTGACGCCCCGCCCGTCCAGCACCTTCACCATGAGCTCGACGTTCGTGCTGTCGAAGAACCAGAAGTATCCGGTGTCGGTGGTGATCGGGATCGCCGCACCGTGACCCGACCTGCCCTGGTCGGGCACGGCCCAGTCGACGGAGACCTGGAAGCGCGCCTCGTTGAGGCAGAGAGTCGCACTGCCCGGTGCGCAGGCGCCGGTCGTCGTGGCTTCGGGAGCGACCTTGCTCGTCAGGGCCGCGTACATCGCGTAGAGCTCTGCGGCCGACCGGGCATCCATCTCCCGTCTGGACTCGACCGACGGGGAACCCTCGGCCACGGAAGCCCCGGCCGGGCCCGCGAAGGCCGCCGTGTCGGCGAACGATCCGAGCGTCCCCGACGGATTGTCGTAGGCCCTGGTCGATGCCCGTGTCGGTGTCCGTCACCGTGATGTGGTATTCGACGTCCGAGAGCGCTCCGTAGAACACCCAGGTGTGGCCATTCACCGCCCGGGCGTCGAGGACCTTGACGACGAGCTCGACGTTGGCGTCGTTGAAGAACCAGAAATAGCCCGTTTCGGCGCCGAGCGACACGGCGGTCCCGACGCCGCTCGTTGCCTTCGACGGGACGCGCCAGGAGACCCGAACCGCGTAACGCCGCCCGCTCAGGCACAGGGTGTTTGCGTCGGCGGACGCAGGCGCTGCTCGCCCCGGAAAGGCCTGCCGGAAACCGGGTCACGAAACCGTCGCCTCCAAAAAACTCGTCACCGCCGGCATAGGCGGGCTGTGAGCCTCCCGCGGCGCCGGGGAAGTCGGTCGAGGTCGTCATGCCCGCCACGAGCACTTGGCCGCTCACCGGCTGGACCGCGATGGCGCGGGGAATATCGTCGCCGCTCGCGCCCAGGTAGGTCGTCTGAACGACGCGTGTCAGCTTCGGATCGAGCCGGGCAACGAATCCGTCGTCGCCGCCGCCGCGGTCTGGCTGAGCGCCCTGCGCCGTGCCGGGCAGGTCGGTCGAGTACGTCTCGCCGGTGACGTAGACGTCGCCGCGCGTGGGATGAACGGCGATGCCATAGCCATAGTCGTTGTCGACGCCGCCGAGATACGTCGCCTGCAGCAGCTCGGTCAGACTCGCGTTCAACCGGGCGACGAAGGCGTCGGTTTCCCCGCCCATGACCGACTGGGCCCCGCCCTCTGTTCCGGGAAGATCGACCCAGTCGGTCCAGCCCACGACGTAGACGTCGCCGCTGCCGGGATGGATGGCGATGCCGAAAATGTCGTCGGAGCCGCTGGCGCCGACGTACGTGCTCTGGATGAGCCTGGTCAGCGAGGGATCGAAACGAGAGATGAAGCCATCGATGTTGCCGGTGAAGGGATACGTCGCCGCGTTCGCGCCGCCGGCGGCTCCGGGGAAGTCGATTGCTCGCGTCTGCCCGGCAACGTAGATCTCGCCGCTCGAGGGATGAATCGCCAGAGCGTGGAGGTACTCCGGGCCGACGCCGCCCAGGTATGTCGCCTGGAGGAGCGTGCGGAGTGTCGGATCGAAGCGGGCGACGAAGCCGTCCCGGCGAATGAAGTCCTCGTCGACGGCAGGCGAAGGCTGCGCGCCTCCGGCGGTGCCCGGGAAGTCGACCGAGACCGTCTGGCCGGCGACGTAGACCTCGCCGCTCGCGGGATGGATCGCGATCGCGACGATCCTGTCGGGCTCTGCCCCGCCGAGGTACGTGGACCCGAGCAGCTGCGTGAGGGTCGGGTCGAGCCGGGCGATGAAGCCGTCGTCGCTTCCTGCGTTTTCGCGCTGCGCGCCGGTGAGAGTGCCCGCGAAGTCGGTCGAGGCCGTAAAGCCGGCAACGTAGACCTCGCCGGTCGTGGGGTGCACCGCGATGCCGAGGATCTCTTCACCGCAGGCTGCCGCCGACGTACGTGGAGTGAAGCAGCGTCGTGAGTGTCGGGTCGAATCGCGCGACGAAGCCATCCACGCCGCGGCCGCTGGTCGAGTACGTGTATCCGGCGACGAGCACGTCGCCGGTCGAGGGGTCGACCGCGATGGCGTTGACGGAATCGGGGTCGGCTCCGCCGATGTACGTGGATTGCAGAATGGGATCGATGACGAGAGGCGCCGCGTGATCGTACGCACCCACGCGAAAGCCGTACGTCGAGCCGTGCAGGGTGTACGCCACGGAAACCGGCCGTCGGACTCCGTCGCGCTCCTGATAGGCCACCGGCGCCGTGAACCGGACGCGATCGTTTCCCCTGGACGCGACGAGTGCTCCGTCACGATCGATCGCAAGAGGCCCGCCTCCACCCACCCGCACTCGGATCTGCCCGACGCGCGCTCCCGGCTGGAGCGTGAAGATCTTCTCGATGTTTCGCTCGTGGGCGTGCAGCACGACCGAGACGCCGGGCCACGCCTCGCCGAGGCTCACCTGTTCGTATGTCGGCAGGTCGCTCTGCCACCGACGAGGATCGTCTCCGATGAAGTAGCTGACGTCGCCTGTCGCGCGGGCTCCGGACTTTGGCACGGGTCTGGCCGAAATCAGCGTCTCCGTGAGTTTGACGCCGAGGCCATACGTGAGCCCGCCGTCGTGCCCGACGAAGACCGTCCCGAGGAACGTGGACGCCGAGAACGCCACATCCTCGGGGAGCTGCCCTCTGTTCTCGACGAAAGGAACGTGCAGGTGCGCAACGCGTTCGCGCTGCGCGCAGTCCAGGGCCGGCTCGGCGGCGACCATGTGCACCGCGGCGAGAAGACCGAGGACCGAGAGCGCCAGAAGCGGCCGTGGCGTCCGCATCCGTCGGGTCCTCCGGGCTCTTCGGTTCATTGACTCATCGCGAATGCGTACTATTTCACTTTCCACAGGCCAGGGGGGTCGACGATTCATGGTTGGCCCAGCGGGCTCCGGCACTTACGGCACGAGTCCGAACGTCTTGACCAGGAACACTGCCATCTGTCCGCGCGTGTTCGGGTCATCGGGGCAGTAACAGCGGCGGCGTGAGTCCTGACAGCCTCCGGTGATTTTGCGGTTGTAGAGCTCTTCGATCCAGGGCGCGAACGGGTCCGCCTTCGGCACGTCGCCGAAGATCCCCGTCGCGGCAGGCGGCGCATAGCCGGAGGCTTCCTTCGACTTCAGGAGTAACACGGCCATCTGCCGGCGCGTCACGGTGCTGTCAGGGCAGTAGAGTCCGACTCCGCAGCCGGTCGTGATCTTCTCGGCCTGACGCTGCTCGATCCAGTCCACCGCGAAGGTTGGCGAAGGCATGCACTCCACGTCGAGAAAGACTCCCGGCGCAGGAGGCGGCACGTAGGCCGAACCGTGCTTGGCCCTGAGCAGAAAGACCGCCATCTGCGCCCGGCTGATTGGGTCGTCGCGGCCGTACGTGCCGTCGCCGTAGCCGGCGGTGATCCCCTTGCGCAAGATCGTTTCGACGGAATCGTGGAAGACCGTCGCTCGGCGGAACGTCGAAGAAGTCGGCGAACCACAGGTTATTTCCGGTTCCGAAGGAGGCATTGGGATTGATGACCGTGACAGCGTTCAAGGTCCCGGGCGAGAGCGCGGGCGCGAAAGTGCTGACCGAGCTCGCGCCTCCGACCGCGGCCGCGTTCGTCGGGGAGTCGCCGATCATGACCCGGGCGCCCGCCTGGAAGCCCGTTCCGGCGATGCTCACGGGCGTTCCGCCGGCCGACGGACCGGATGTTGGACTGATGCCCGTGACGTCGAAGGACGCGGCGCCCAGGATGAGGCGGAAGATCGTGCCGCGTCCGGCCGTCGCCGCCTGCCGACGCCGCTCCCCACAGCGCGCCATCGGCGCCGAGGACGAGGCCGGCGTACACGCTTTGGCCGGCGGGGTACTTGAAGCTCTGAAGGGTGGTGAGGTTGCCGGAGGAATCCATCTTGAAGATCGTGCCGTCCTGCGTAACGCCGCCGCTCGCGGTCGTGCCGTAGAAGTTCCCGTCGGCCAACTGGATGAGCGCGGCGGAAGGCAGGACCCCCTCGACGTCGTTGAAGCTGTGCAGCGTCGTGACGTTGCCCGTCGAGTCCATCTTGAAGACCGTGCCGTGACCTTCCGTGCCGCCGCCCGATGTCGTACCGTAGAAAGTGCCGTCCGCGACCTGGATGAGCGCCGCGAAGGGAGAGCCGCCGTCGGCCTGATTGAAGCTGTGCAGCGGCGTGAACGCTCCCGCAGAGGTGATCTTGAAGACGGTTCCGACGTGGCCGCCGCCGTCGCCGACTCGTCGTGCCGTAAGAGGTTGCCGTCGGCGCCCCGGATGAGCGCGGCATAAGGGTGAGCGCCGTCGGTGTTGTCGAAGCTGTGGAGCGTCGTGACGTTGCCCGTGGAGTCCATCTTGAAGACGGTGCCAAAGCCGCTCACTCCGCCGTCCCGAGGTCGTGCCGTAGAAGTTGCCGTCGGCCAACTGGATGAGCGTCGGCGGAGGGGTTGGCACCGTCGCCGCCGTTGAAGCTGTGCAGCGTCGTGACGCTGCCCGTGGAATCCATCTTGAAGACGGTGCCGTAGCCGCCGCGCGCCGCCGCCCGAGGTCGTGCCGTAGAAGTTGCCGTCCTTGGCCTTGATGAAAGCGCCGTGAGGGTTGGCGCCGTCGGCGTTGCCGAAACTATGGAGGGTCGTGATGCCGCCCGTGGAATCCGTCTTGAAGACGGTGCCGTAGCCGCCCGCGCCGCCGCCCCAGGTCGTGCCGTAGAAGATGCCTCCCGGTCGCCTGGATCAGGCTCGCCTGCGGAGAGGAGCCTTCGGTCGGAAAGCTGTAGAGCGTCGTCTCGCTGTTGGAGGAGTCCATCTTGAAGATCGTGCCGACTCCGCCGACGCCGCCGGACAGGGTCGGTCCGTAAAAGTTGCCGTCGACGGCCTGGAGGAGCCCGGCGGAGGGAGACGAGCCTTCCGGGGCGGTGAGACTGTGAAGCGTCTCGTAACTTCCCGCGGGGCTCACCCGGAAGATGTGGCTGGCGCCGCCCGTGGTCGTCCCGTAGAGGTTGCCGTCCGAGGCCAGGATGAGGCCGCCCGGCGAGCCGGTTCCTGGCGAGGGAGGGGGAACGAGCTTCGTACTCGAGCTCACCGACGAAAAGACGGGTTCCTCGACAGCAGTAAAGGTGTGGAGCACGCTGAAGGCGCCCGACGTGTCGATCTTGAAGACGGTGCCGTGGACGGAAACGTTGTGGTAGCAGCCGAACTGGGAGCAGCGGAACCTGCAAGAAGGAGTGGTCGAGCACACCCGGCGGATATGAGATGTGGTTGTCCCGTACAGGTTGCCGTCGGCGTCCTGGACGAGGGCTCCGTGGGGGTTGGCGCCTTGAAGGCTGTTGAAGGTGTGGAGAGCGGTGACGTTTCCGACGGCGTCCATCTTGAAGACCGTGCCGTAGCCGCCGAAGCAGTTGCCGCCTTGGCAAAAGCAGCCAAGGCCTGCGGTCGTGCCGTAGAAGGTGCCGTCCGCGGCCTGGATGAGCGCGGCGTAGGGGTAGCCGTTGTTGTTGTTTTCGAAGCTGTGCAAGCTCGTGAGGTTGCCCGCGGCATCCATCTTGAAGACGGTGCCGCGGCCGCTGGCGCCGCCGGTCATGGGTCGTGCCGTAGAAGTTGCCGTCCGCGGCCTGGATGAGCGACGCCCAAGGGGCGGCGCCATCCGTGCCATTGAAGCTATGCAACGCGGTCACATGGCCCGCGGGATCCATCTTGAAAACGGTGCCGACGTTGCTCGTGCCGCCCGCGCTCGCGGTGCCGTAAAAGTTGCCGTCGCCGCCCTGGAGGAGAGCCGCCTGCGGGTTAGCGCCTTCCGTGTATCCGAAGCTATGCAGGGTCGTCAGGGAACCCGAGGCATCCATCTTGAATATGGTGCCAACCCCGTTCGTCCCTCCCAAGCTCGTCGTGCCGTAGAAGTCCCCGTCCGTAGCCTGGATCAGCCTGCCGTAGGCCCCACCACTGCTCTGGAAGCGGTGAACGACATCCAGGGTCTGCGCCGCGGCGGATGCGGCGAAAAGGCAGATCGCCGCGAGAAGTAGTCCGAGCCTGGTTTTCATGATTTCCCTCTTTCCACTCCCTAAAGGCGCGAACGGGGTGGAAAACGAGACACTTTCAACCGCTCAAGCTCCTTCGCCGAGACCTTTTGGTGCTTGCTTGGATAGACTTCCGGTAACGGCCCGAAGTCCGGATGACGAAAACTGAAGATCCAGCCGCGGCGGCCCCCGCTCCCCCGGGGGAGGTCACCAGGCTCCTGCTCGCCTGGAGGCGGGGAGACCCGGATGCCCTGGACAGGCTGATCCCCCTCGTGTACGGGGAGCTGCATCAAATGGCCGAGCGCTATCTCCGTCGGGAGCGACCCGGTCACACGCTTCAGCCGACGGCGATCGTCAACGAGGCGTACCTTCGGCTGATCGGCCGGCAGGGGGCGGACTGGCAGGGCCGGGCGCACTTTTTCGCCGTGGCCGCGCAGTCGATGCGGCGGATCCTGGTGGAGCACGCGCGCCGCCGGGATGCGAAGAAGCGAGGTGGCGAAGGGACCCGGTATCTCGTCGACACCGTCGTGATGACCGAGCCACGAGCGGTGGACTTGATTGCCCTGGACGACGCGCTCGCCAAGCTGACTGCGCTCGACTCGGAGCAGGGCCGGGTGGTCGAACTGCGCTTCTTTGGAGGCCTGACCGAGGAAGAGACGGCGGAAGTGCTCTCTGTTTCCTCGAGGACCGTCAAGAGGAAATGGCTCGCGGCCAAGACATACTTGTACCGAGAGCTTTCCAGTTCGTCCCGATGACACCCGAGCGCTGGCTCCGGGCGCAGGAAATCTTTCTCGCGGCGACGGAGCGCGAGTCGGGTTCGCGGGCGGCTTTTCTCGAGGAGGAATGCCGGGGCGACCCGGAGCTGAGGGAAGAAGTCGAGTCGCTCCTCTCCACCTTCGACGCCGCGCCCTCGAGCTTTCTGGAATCGCCGGCGATCGAGGGTGTGCCCGAGCTCTCCCCGGCTGAGCAGGTCGGGTTCCGGCCGGTCGGGAAAGGCACGCGCCTGGGTCCCTACGAGATCCTGTCGCCGCTCGGTGCGGGCGGGATGGGCGAGGTGTACCGCGCGAAGGACGAGCGGCTGGGGCGCGAAGTAGCGGTCAAGGTGTTGTCGGCGGAGCTGTCCCTCGACGCCTCTCGCGTGAAGCGGTTCGAGAAGGAAGCGCGCTCGGCCTCGGCCCTGAATCACCCGAATATCGTCACGGTCTACGACACGGGTTCGTCGGAGGGCGCGACGTGGATGGCGATGGAGCGGGTGGATGGCGAGACGCTTCGCAAGCTCGCATCCAGCGGCCCGACCCCGATCAAGAAAGTGCTCGCGATCGCCACGCAGATCGCCGATGGCCTGGCCAGCGCGCATGGAGGCGGCATCGTGCACCGGGACCTGAAGCCCGAGAACGTCATGGTGACGAAGGACGGGCTGGTCAAGATCCTGGACTTCGGACTGGCCAAGCTGACCTCCACGGGATCGGGCAGCGACGAAGGCTCGAAGCTGCCGACGGTCTCGGGGACGACGCCGGGCCTGATCTTGGGAACAGTCGGGTACATGTCGCCGGAGCAGGCGGGCGGGGCGACGGTGGACTTTCGCTCGGACCAGTTTTCCTTCGGGTCGATTCTGTACGAGCTGGTGACGGGCAGGCGGGCCTTTACGGGCAAGACGCCGATCGACGTGCTCGGGGCGATCCTGAACGACGAGCCACAGGCGATCGGCGAGGTCAATCCTCGGACGCCCACGCCGCTGAGGTGGATCATCGAGCGGTGTCTGGCCAAGGAGCCCCGCCAGCGCTACTCCTCGACGGACGATCTCGCGCGCGATCTCGCAACGCTTCGCGATCACCTCTCGGAGGCGACGTCGGGTGCCTCGGTTGGGCCCCGCGCCAGGCGTCGACTCTGGCGGCCCTCTCTCGTCGGTGTCGTCGCGTTGCTGGTCGTCTCAGGGGCGGTCCTGCAGCTCACGAGGCGTCCGCCGCCGCCAAAGCCACCGCCGAAGCCGCCGCTCAAGGTACGCCAGCTCACGTCGAACTCCGCCGAAGACCCGGTCGGCAGCGGCGAACTGTCCCCCGACGGCAAGTATCTGGCTTACACCGACAAGGCGGGGATGCACATCAAGCTGATTGAGACGGGCGAGATCCAGTCGGTACCTGAACCGGACGCTCTCGAGGGTCGCAGGATGATCTGGGAGATCGGTCCCTGGCACCCCGATAGCACGAGGTTCTTCGTGAACGCTCACCCGGGGGGATGGGACCAGGAGGGCCCGAGCTCACAGGGGACGAGCATCTGGACGGTGCTGTTGATGGGCGGACCACCTCGCAAGCTTTACGACGATGCCCAGGTCTATTCCGTCTCTCCCGACGGCTCCTCCATCGCTTTCGGAACGAAACCCGGGAAGCTTGGCGACAGCGAGATTTGGCTGATGGGGCCCGGTGGGGAGCGGGCGCGCAGACTATACGAGGTTGACTCGAACCCCTCGCTCCCCGGGCTCCAGTGGTTCCGTGACGGACAACGAGTTGTTTACGGCATTTCAGACGAGGCAGGCGGTCGGCTTGTGAGCCGGAGCCTCAAGGGCGGACCGGTCACGACGATCCTCCCATCCAAGGGAGTGGACCAGTCCACCTTGGACAGGATCAACAGCGTTGCCTGGTCCCCAGATGGCCGATTGGTCTATTCGTTGCCGGAACCGGAACCGGACAGCGCCACCGGTGACTCGCTCAACTTCTGGGAGCTGCCCATCGATCCGCATACTGGCGAGCCGCTCGGCAAACCGCGGCGTTTGACGAACTGGACCGGTTTCGGCGTAACCGCTTCGGCTTCGATCGCGGACGGTAAGCGCCTGGCATTCCTCAAATGGATTGGTCAAACCACCATCTACGTGGCGCCCCTCCAGACGAGCGGGGCGATCGGCAGCCCGAGGCACTTCACTCTGAGCGAGAGCAACAGCTCGGGGGCCGATTGGACCTCGGATGGCAGGACTCTGGTGTTTGTCTCCAACCGTAGCGGCCACTATGGGATTTACAGACAGTCGCTGAACGACGATGCGCCGCAACCGCTCGTGGTCGGGCCGCAGGACGTGGGGCGCCCACGGGTGAGCCCGGATGGCGCCTGGGTCGTGTACCAAACTTCCACCGCGTCCGGTGATCCGTCGCGGCCGACGCAGGTCATGAGGGTGCCAATTGCCGGAGGACCGTCGCACTTGGCCTTGATGGCGAGGCCGAACGCCCGTATTGCCTGCGCCCGGTCTCCGGCGGACGTCTGTGTCATTGGGGAGCCGACAGAGAGCCGCGAGCAGGTCGTCATCACGGCCTTCGACCCCGTCCATGGCCGAGGCGCGGAGCTTGCACGATTCGATGCGGGCCCGAACGGCGATTCTCACTGGGATCTCTCTCCCGATGGCGCACTCATCGGTTTCTGCTCGAGCCCCGCGGGGCCCATTCGGGTTCTCTCCTTACGCGGGCAACCAACGCGGGAGATCAGGGTGAAGGGTTGGAGTAACCTTCGATCTCTCGGCTGGGCAGCAAACGGAAGCGCGCTGCTCGTCGGCGACCTGGTGCAGGGGACGGCCGCCCTGCTGCGCGTGGACTTCCGCGGCAACGCGCAAGTCCTCTGGCAGCAACATGGCAGTCGTGGGTTGACCGGCCGGCCTTCCCCGGACGGCCGCTATCTGGCGATCGACGACTGGGCCGTGAGCGTCAACTTGTGGATGATGCAAAACTTCTGATCGGCTTAGGCGAGCCTCGGGGCGGCCGCACCAACCGCCTCCCGCACCACTCGGGATTTCTTCGGCGGCCTGCGCAGGAAAGCCAGCACGAGAACTGACCGGGGCCCGGTCGCGAATTCTGAAATCGCAGCCTGCAGGGCGTACCATTTGCCCGTGGACGCAATTCATATCGCGCTTGCCCGGGCCGCCGAATCGGGCCTCATCCCCCGCGGCAGCGCCGTGCTCC
>CAWERV010000007.1:0-169624 GCA_963811425.1 uncultured Acidobacteriota bacterium | reverse complement strand
CCCTGGTACCTCCAGAAGGAGAAGTGGCCGATCACGGTCAAGCCCGATCATGCGAAACTCGCGGCCTACTTCAACCTGGACAACGGCACGGGAAAGATTCGGGGGATCTACGCCGAGGAGAACACGGCGGTCGTCCCGATCTTCGAGGCGTGGCTGGCCCCGTTTCACGATCTCGGCGCGACGACCGTCACCCTGAACACGACGGGCGGAACCGACCACGAGTCCTTCGATGGCGTGGGACTGCCGGGATTCCAGTTCATCCAGGACGAGATCGAGTACGAGACGCGCACCCACCACACGAACATGGACCTCTACGAGCGGCTGCAGCGGAACGACCTCATGCAGGCCTCGGTCATCATGGCGAGCTTTGCCTACGATGCGGCCATGCGCGACCAGATGCTGCCGCGCAAGCCCATGCCGAAGGAACCGCCGGAGGAGAAGAAGCCGGAGGCGCCGAAGCCGACGCCCGCAGCCCCGAAAAGCTAGGGAGCGTCAGTTGGCCGGGGCGACTCCGAGCGTCGCATAGAGCGCTGCCGCGTCGTACCGGGTGCCGTCCTTGATGACGACGGTCACGCGGCGGATGTCCGAGATCTTCGCCGTCGGGTCGCCGTCCACGAGAATCAGGTCGGCGACCTTCCCGGGCGCGATCGACCCGGACTCGTGGTCGTGCTTCATCACCCGCGCGGCGCCGAGCGTCGCCAATTGCAGCACTTTCGGTGCCGGAATCCCCGCGGCCACGTACTCTTCGAGCTCGCTATGGAGCGTGAAGCCCGCCAGAGCGTCGGTCCCGGCGACGATGGGCAGCCCGGCGTCGTACATTTTCTTGAGCAGCCTGAGCATCGCCTGGTATGAATCCCGGTACCGCTGGTCCATACCTTCCGGGACCGGCAAACCCATGGCGAGCGCACCCCGGCGCACCTGGGGCGGCAGGCGGTTCGCGACCGGCGCCAGCACGGGGGACACGACCCCGGATCTCGAGACGAACATCTCTTCGAAGGCATTGACCGTGGGATCGAGCACGGTGTGGTGCGCCTGGAGGAGCCGGATGAACGCGCGGACCTGCTCCGAGTCGAGGTCGAGCTCGGCGGCATGCTCGGCCACTGCAGTGAAGCGCGCGGGCGTGCGCGTGTCGGGGACGGTCGCAAAGAGGAAGTTGAGAAACCAGAAGTTGGCGTGCTGAATTTCGTCGTAGCCCTGTTCGACCGCCTGTTCCATGGTCATGAAAGCGGGCACGTGGCCGCTCACGCGCATGCCGTTGCGATGCGCCTCGGCGGCGATCACGGGCACCAGCTCCGGCTTGACCGAGCTGTAGATCTTGATCTGCTCGTAGCCGAGCGATTTGTATTTTTGAACGTCGGCCCTCGCCTCTTCAGGCGTATCGGCAAATACTTTGGTGGGCCCCTGGTAGGGCCCGCGCCCGTCGATGAAGCCGGCCATGAGGATGTGCGGGCCTGCGAGCGTTCCGGCATCGAAGCTCGTGCGAAGCTCTCGCAGGTGGTCGATGTCGTTGGCCAGGTCGCGTACCGTGGTGACGCCGGCGGCCAGGTGAAGCAGGCCGTCGTCCCAGTTGCCCAGGTGGACGTGCATGTCCCAGAGCCCCGGCAGGAGCATCTGGTTCTTCGCGTCGAGCACGTCGTGCGCCGAGTCGAGCTTCAGCGTGCCGTCGGGCCCCACCGCCGCAATGCGCCCGTTCGCAATCCACACGGACATGCCGTCCTGGACCGTGGCCGTTTCGCTGTCGAAGAGCCGCGCGTGCTCGATGAGGAGCGGTGTGGCCGACTTCTTCTGGAGCTTTCTTGCCACCTCCTCGCCGCGCCGATCGGCGTGGGCCTTCTGCGCCTCGAGAAGCGCGGGCCAGGCGGCCTCTGCGCCCTCGCGGATCAGCACGCCCCAATCGCTGCCAGTCGCAAAGAGACTGCGGTCTTCTGTCAGCCACACCGAATTGGGCGTGAAGGAGAGGCCAGCCTCCTCATAGAGGGTCACCTTCTGCTTCTTTCCGCCGACCTCCACCGTGCGGTCGAGCGCCCGCTCGATGCGCGCTTCGCCCTCGGGCAGTAAAGGCAGGCGGCCGCCCGGCGCGGCGAGCAGGGCTGCCTCCAGCTCGTTGGAAAGGACCGCGTCCATCGGGACGTAGAAGGCCGCGCCGCGGAGTTGCTTCTCTCCCTTCTCCGCCTTGTTGCTCCAGGTGGCTTTTCCGCCGGCCAGGCGGAAGTGCTCGTCCACCGGCCCCTTGTAGTAGTCGTTGCCCGTCGCGTCGACTTCGGTCAGGATCCCCGCGCTGTCCACGACGATGCGGGTCGTGACTCTCGGGCCGCGTCCCCGGTCGTTGAATGAGAAGAAGTTGTGGCGCGCTCCGTCCGGCGTGCTCCACATCGCGAGCACGCCCGCCTTGTTTCCCGCAGAAAGCATCGTGTAGCGCACCGCGTCGGCCGGCACCTCCGGCGGAATCGTCACGAGGGATGACTGCGTGCCCTCCTTCGGGGTGACCTCGGCCTGTTGTCCTGCCGCGTGGCCCGTGCCGAACGTCACAAGGGCAAGCAGGCCCGCGGCCAGCGCGGCCGCGTGAGTCGTGTGCCGGAAGCGATTCATGATTCCTCCTCCCGAGTTGATCGCGAGTCCGTGGGGCGCCACTTCGACCGCATAGAATAGTCGAGGAGGTCTTGCCGTGCACTTTCTTGCCGTCGTGCTCGCCGGTTCGTCCCTGATTTCCCAACCGGCGGCGTCCGCGTCTCCGGCGGTGGTTTCCGCCGCGGAGAGTCAGGCTGCCGCCGGGATAACGGCCGCGGGGATTCGCGCCCGCGTTCGCTACCTCGCCTCCGACGGCCTCGAGGGCCGCGGCCCGGCGACCCGCGGGGACAGGCTCGCCGAGGAATACATCGCCACGGAGCTCGAGGGGCTCGGCATCCAGCCCGGCGCTCCGGGCGGAGGCTGGATTCAGCCCGTGCCGCTCGTCGGCATCACGTCGCACGTTCCCGAAGCGCTGACCCTCTCCGCGGCCGCAAAGAGCCTGACGCTCAGGTACCGCGAGGACTTCATTGCCTCCTCGGGGACCCAGAGCCCGGCCTCCCGGATCGACGACGCAGAGGTCGTCTTCGTCGGCTACGGGATCGTGGCGCCCGAGTACCAGTGGGACGACTTCAAAGACGTCGACGTGCGCGGCAAGGTCGTGCTCGTGATGAACAACGATCCGGAGAACGACCCGAATCTCTTCGCCGGCAAGACCCGCCTCTGGTACGGCCGGTGGGATTACAAGTACGAGCAGGCGGCGAAAAAGGGCGCGGCGGGCGTCATCATCATTCACACGACGCCGTCCGCGGCATATCCGTGGAAGGTCGTGCAGTCGTCGTGGTCGGGCGAGAAGTTCGAGCTCCCCGACGAGGGCGCACCACGGCTCCAGATGAAGGCCTGGGCGACCGAGGACGCATGCCGCAAGATCGCCGCCCTCGGGGGCCGGGACCTCGACAAGTTGCGCGCGTCGGCGGAATCGCGCAAGTTCCGCCCCGTCCCGCTCGGCGTGCGGCTCTCGATTCTCATGACGAATACGATCCAGAGGACGCAGTCCGGCAACGTCATCGGCATGATCCCGGGCAGCGATCCGACGCTCTCGAAGGAGGCGGTCATCTACACCGCGCATCACGATCATTTCGGGATCAACGCCGCAGCGAAGGTCGGCGACGACGCGATCTTCAACGGGGCACTCGACAATGCCTCGGGCGTGGCCGCTGTGCTCGCGATCGCGGGCGCCTTCGCCGACCTGCCGAGGCCGGTGAAGCGCACGGTCTATTTCGCGCTCGTGGCCGGAGAGGAGCAGGGACTGCTCGGCTCGGAGTACCTTGCGAAGCATCCGCCCGTGCCGGCCGGGCGAATCGCGGCCAACATCAACATCGACGGGATCGCGATCTGGGGCAGGACGCGGGACGTTTCCATGATCGGCCTCGGCAAATCGAGCCTGGACCGCGACGTCCGTGCGCTGGCCGCGATGCAGGGGCGCAGCGTGAAGTCGGACGAGTTTCCCGACCGGGGCTCGTTCTATCGCTCGGATCAGTTCAATTTCGCCAGGATCGGCGTCCCGGCCGCCTACCTGAAGTCCGGCAACGACGTCATCGGGAAGCCGGCCGGCTGGGGGCGCGAGCAGGTCGACGCCTTCACGAAGACGGACTATCACCAGCCCTCCGACGAGTACCGAGACACGTGGGACCTGTCGGGAGCGATCGAGGACGCGCAGCTGTGCTTCTACCTCGGCGTGGCGGTCGGCAACGCTCCGGAGATGCCTATGTGGAACCGGGGCGACGAGTTCGAGGCCGCGCGTCGGCGGGCGCTCGGCCAGTAGGTCCGGCCGCCCAGAAGTGCGTTCGGATTCGTGCTTGAACAGCAGGATTTAAAAGCCATTTCGCAATGAATTAGCGCAAGCGATGCCATATTGATCATGAAAATGTGCTTGACTGACAGATTTCTGTAGTCACGCCAGATAACGTCTGGTACGCTCTGACTCCGTGGACAAGGCCGACACCGCCTGGCTCCTGATCTCCACCGCCCTCGTCCTCCTCATGACTCCCGCCCTCGGGTTCTTCTACGGGGGCCTCGTCCGGTCCAAGAATGCGCTCAACACGATGATGATGAGCGTGGCGTCGCTCGGGTTCACCGGCGTCTGCTGGGCGCTTCTGGGCTACTCGATTGCATTTGGACCGGGCCGCGGATTTTCGGGAGGCCTGTCCCGGGCGCTCCTGTCGGGGGTCGGCCTCGAGCCGCAGGGAACCGTTCCGCACCTGCTCTTCATGGCCTTCCAGGGCGCCTTCGCGATCATCACGGTGGCCCTCATCTCCGGTGCCGTGGTCGAGCGGATGCGGTTCGGGCCGTATCTCGCGTTCCTGACGCTCTGGGGGCTTGCCGTGTACGCTCCGGTGGCGCACTGGGTGTGGGGGGGCGGCTGGCTGTCGCGCCTCGGTACGCTCGACTTCGCGGGCGGCACGGTCGTGCACGTCAACGCCGGCTCGGCGGCCCTGGTCGCGGCGATGGTGCTGGGCCCGCGCAAGGACTACGCGCGGCAGGCGCTCCTGCCGCACAACGTTCCGTTCAGCCTTCTCGGCGCCGGGCTCCTGTGGTTCGGGTGGTTCGGTTTCAACGCGGGAAGCGCCCTTGCGGCCAACGGCTCGGCGGTGCTGGCCTTCGTCAACACCATGTTCGCCCCGACGGCGACCCTGGTGGTCTGGACGCTGCTCGATCTCTCGCGCTCCGGGCGGGCGACGGCCGTCGGCGCAGCGACGGCGATCGTCGTGGGCCTCGTTGCGGTGACACCGGCGGCCGGGTTCGTCAGCCCGATCTCGGCGGTCCTGCTCGGCGGGATTGCAGCCTTCCCGAGTTACTACGCGCTGCTCTGGCGCGCTCGCACTCGCCTGGACGACTCGCTCGACGTCGTCGCGGCGCACGGCCTCGGCGGCACCGTCGGAGCCCTTCTCACCGGCGTTCTCGCCCAGAAGGCCTGGAGCGGCGCGGGAGACGGCCTCCTCTTCGGCAACCCGCGGCAGCTCGCCGTCCAGGCCCTATCGATCGCCGCGGTCACCGTCTATAGCGGCGCGGCGACGTTTGGTCTGTTGAAGCTCGTGGCCGCATTCGCGCCGCTGCGGGCGGCGTCGCGCGAAGAGGGGCTCGGTCTCGACGTCACGCAGCACGGAGAGGAGGCCTACGCGCGCGGGGAGGGCGCGATTCTCGTCCTCCCCGAACCCGCGCCGGCGGGCCTCGCGATGACCGCCGCACCGGCCCCCGGAGGCTCGAGTTGAAACTGGTCGTCGCCGTCGTGCGCCCGGAGAAGCTTCCCGACGTCCTGGAGGCCCTGTTTCGCGCGGAGGTGCGCGGCCTGACCATCCAGCGTGTCGACGGTCACGGGGGCGAGACCGAGCGCGTGGAGACCTATCGCGGGACGACGGTCAAGATGGAGCTCGCCGAGAAGGTGCGCCTGGAGATCGGCGTCTCGGACCACTTCGTCGAGCCCACGGTCCGCGCGATTCTCGCGTCGGCCCGGACGGGGGCCGTGGGAGACGGCAAGATCTTCGTGCTTCCGGTCGAGAAGGTATACCGGATCCGGACGGCCGAAGAGGACCAGGCGGCGGTCACGCCGATCGAGCAGCCCGCCGAAATGCCGATGGCTGGCGGCTAGTCCTCGACGATCGCCTCGGCTTCGATCTCCACGAGCATCTCCGGATCGATGAGGCGAGACACCTCGACCATCGTCGTGGCGGGCCGGATATTGCCGAAGAACTCGCCGTGCGCGCGGCCGACGTTCTCCCACTCGTCGATGCGGGTCACGTACATGCGCGTGCGCACGACGTCCTCGAGGCGGGCCCCGGCCTTCCCGAGCGCGGTCTGGATGTTGCGCAGGGCCTGGACGGCCTGGGCATGGGCATCGCCCTTCCCGACGAGCTTCCCGTCGGGCCCGATGGCCGTCGTGCCGGAAACGTGGACGATCGCGCCAACGCGCACCGCTCGGGAGTAACCGACGATCGGCTCCCAGGGCGCCCCGCTCGCGATGCGCTCACGGGGCACGCTCATTGGGTCTCCGCGACCGCGTCGGAGCCGAGGTAACGGTCCTGCATGTCATGCCAGGCGGGCTGCGCCATGAAACGGCGCAGCGCGTCGTTGATCGGCTCACGGAGCGGGCTTCCGTCGGGCAGGGGAAACGCCAGGGACTGCTGGTCGAATTCGTCCGGGAGCACCTCGAGGTCCGCTCCCTCTTCGCGCTCGGCGTAGTAACCGAGAATCGAGGCGCCGTAGACGACGGCGTTCACCTCGCCGGCGCGCAACGCGGCGAGAGCCTGCGGAACCGTCGCATACACCCTCCGGCGGATGCGCCCGCGCCGGAGATAGTCGGCCGAGGCGGATCCTTCCACCGTGCCGACAGTCGAATTGCGCAGGCTGGACACGCCTCGGACCGTGCCGAACGTGGACACGGCCAGCGTGGCCGTCACGAACGCGGTCAGGGCAGTCACCAGGATGAGGCTGATGGACATCCAGAGGAGGGCCGTGATCCGCCCCCACACGGTGATCGGCACCTTGTCGCCGTAACCGACGGCTACGGTCGTCACGCCGGACCACCAGAACCCCGACCCGACCCCCGACCAGCCGCCCGAGAACTGCGGGTTGCGGCGACGCTCGAGGAGCCACAGGAGGGTGCCGGCGAGGAACACCAGGATCACGACGCCGAGGTAGAGCCGCAGGGCCGTCCGGGTCGCCAGAGCCCGGGCGACCGTGAGCCAGCGCTCCTCGTCGGCTCCGCGACGCACGGCGATCCCGGACCGCGAGACGTAAAACGTGTGGCTGAAGTCGATGAGGCGCTCTCGACTGACCGTCGCCGCAAACGGGGCTGCGGCCGCGTCGAGCCGCCCGTGCGCGATGTCATCGAGGATCACGTCGGGCGTGGCCTCGCCGAACCGGTAGTGCAGGCTGAGCTCGCTCGCGATTTCCTTCCAGAGGTCCACGATGAGGCCGCGCCACTCGCCGTTGTCGGACTTCATGGCGTAGGGCGGCGCCTCGAAGACTCCGACCTTCCACTCGTGGTCCACGAGGCGCTCGGCCGCGGTCGCGGCGCTGCTCGCGCACGCCAGAGAGACCGCGAGCGCCAATCGCCGGAGGTTCATACTTCTCCCACGTCCCAATTCCGAAACCCGAAGCCTGGAATCCGGGATCGAATCAGCGCTCCAGATACGTATAGCGGGGGAACACGTCCTCGAACTCCTTGTAGATGGCCCGCGCCTCGTCCTTCTTGAGCGGCCGCCCGGAAACGCGACGCAGCTGCCGGCCGATCGCGTCGAGGATCTCGGCACGGTCGTAATTCATGTATTCGAGGACGCGCTGGCACGACTCGCCGGGCAGCACGTCCTCGATGCGCGCCTTGCCCGCTTCGTCGACCGTGACGAGCACCTCGTGCGCCTCGCCGAAGAGGTTGTGCAGGTCGCCCAGGACGTCCTGGTACGCACCCATCAGGCACACGCCGAGGTAATACGGGTCGCCGTTTCTCAGCACGTGGAGCGCCAGGGTTTCCTTGATGTCGCGCAGGTCGATGAACTTCTCGATCTTGCCGTCCGAGTCGCAGGTGATGTCGGCGAGGGTTCCGAGCTCCGTCGGCCGCTCGTTCAGGCGGTGGATGGGGAGAATGGGGAAGAGCTGGTCGATCGCCCAGACGTCGGGAAGGGACTGGAAGACGGAGAAGTTCAGCACGTACTTATCCGCGAGCATCGTCTCCATGTCGTCGAACTCTTCGGGAATGTCCTTCAGGGTCTTCAGATCCCGGTGGATCTTTTCGCAGATCTGCCAGAAGAGAACCTCGCCCTTGGAGCGGTCCTCGAGAGACAGATGTCCGAGATTGAAGAGCGTGAAGAGCTCTTCCTTGTACTGCTGCGCGTCGTGATAGCTCTCGCGCAGCGTCTTGGCGTTGACGGTCTCGTAGATGGACGCGAGCTCCTGGAGGACCGTCGGGTCGCCCGGGGCGATGCGCACGCGCCGGCCCTGCTCGATCCGGTCCGCGACGTCGAGCACGTTGGTGACGAAGACGGAGTGGTAGGCGGTGACCGCGCGTCCGGATTCGGTGACCAGGATCGGCGGCGGCACGTTCTCCTCGTCGCAGATCTGCTTGACCGTGTAGACGACGTCGTTGGCGTATTCCTGGACGGAATAGTTCATCGAGGAATCGAACGCGGTCTTCGAGCCGTCGTAGTCGACGCCGAGGCCGCCGCCGAGGTTCAGGTACTGGATGGGCACGCCGAGGGCGCGGAGCTTCGCATACACGCGGCCCGCCTCGCGGATCGCCTCCTTGATCTTCCGGATGTCGGTGATCTGCGAGCCGATGTGGAAGTGCAGCATGACCATGCAGTCGAGCATCTTTCTCGACTTCAGGACCTTGACCGCCTCGAGCATCTCGGGCGTGGTGAGTCCGAACTTGGCCGCCTCGCCTCCCGACTTGGCCCATTTGCCCGAGCCCCGGGCGTAGAGCTTGGCGCGCATGCCCACGAGCGGCCGTACGCCGCGGGCCCGCGCCACCGACAGGATGCGCTCGAGCTCCGAGACCTTCTCGAGGATGAGAACGACCTTCTTCTTCATTCGGACGGCATTCAGGGCCATCCGCACGAACGTCTCGTCCTTGTACCCGTTGCACGTGATGATGCTCTCGGGCGACAGGTCCTGTGCGATCGCGGCGAGCAGCTCCGGCTTCGAGCCCGCCTCCAACCCGTACCCGTAGCGTCGCCCGGCCTCGACGATGTGATCGACGACGACGCGCTTCTGGTTCACCTTGATCGGGAAGACGCCGCGGAAGACGTTGCCGTAGCCGTATTCGTCGATGGCCCGGGCGAAGGCATCGTTCAGGTTCGCAACGGCGGCCGACAGGATTTGCGGGAAGCGGATGACCATCGGCGTCGTGATGCCGGAGAGGGCCACCTCGTCGACGATCTGCTTGAGGGCCACGCCGCGGCCGGCCTCGCGCGTCGGGCGCACGACGAGGTTTCCATCCTCCGAGACGTGGAAGAACCCCTTGCCCCAGTGGGGAATGCCGTAGAGGGCGGCCGCATCGGTGAAGCGCTGACCTTCGGGCCGGGGACGTGAGCGCGGACGCAGCGCCGCGGCGGATCGCAACCGCTTCAGCGGCCGTGAGCTGGCCACTGCCTCAGGGCCTCCCGAGAAGCTCGAGCGCCGCGACGGTCAGCGCCGCGACTCCGGTCTTCAATGTCGGCTCGCGGTCGGGGGCCCACTCCGAAGAGTGCAGCGAGGGCAGCTTCGTGAGGTCGCCGCCGGCGGCATCGTACTTTTGCTGCTCGACCCCGCCAACCCAGAAGATCACGGACGGGAACTGACCCGCCCGGCCGAAGTCGCCGAAATCCTCGGCTCCCATGATCGGCGGTGTCTCGAGGACCCGCCTGGCCCCGAACGTCGCCGCGAAGACCGCGGAGAGCCGCCGGGCGAGGGCCGGGTCGTTGTACGTCGCGTTGTCGCCCTCGGAGATCGCTACGGTTGGCTCTTTCGGCACGTTGGCCGCAGCCGCCTCGGCCTTCACGATCCTCTCGATCGCCTTGAGCGTCTTCTTGCGGACCTCGTCCTTGTACGTGCGCACGGTCAGCTGGAGCTTGACCTCGTCGGGGATGATGTTGTGCTTGGTCCCGCCGTGGATGGAGCCCACGGTCACGACCGCGGGATTGAAGGGGTCGTTCTCGCGCGAGACGATGGTCTGCAGCGCGAGGATGGTCCGCGCGGCGATGACGATCGGGTCGACCGTGTTCTGCGGCGCCGAGCCATGCCCGCCCCGGCCGTAGATCGTGATGTCGACGGAGTCCACGTTTGCCAGGGCGAAGCCCGGCGTCACGCCGATCACGCCGGCTGGCAGCAGCGAGCTGTCGTGGAGCGCGATTCCGACGTCGGGCTTCGGGAACCGGGTCAGCAGTCCGTCCTTGAGCATGGCCTGCGCTCCGTTGCCGCCCTCCTCGGCCGGCTGGGCGACGAGCACGAGCGTGCCCCGCCACCGGCTCTTCGCCTTCGCCAGCAGCGTCGCCGCGCCGATGAGGGAGGTCATGTGCACGTCGTGCCCGCAGGCGTGCATGACCGGCACGGAGACGCCGGCGTCGTTCTTGACCGTGACCTTGCTCGCGTAGGAAAGACCCGTTTTCTCCTCGACCGGCAACGCGTCCATGTCGGCGCGCACGAGGACCGTCGGGCCCTTGCCGTTCTTCATCACCGCGACGACTCCGAAGCCGCCCACGTGGTCCGTGACTTCGTAGCCGAGCTGGCGCAGGCGCTCGGAAAGCTTGGCCGAGGTCTTCTCCTCGTGGCGGGAGAGCTCGGGCGTCTGGTGCAGATCGATGTAGAGCGCCTCGAGATCCGGATAGATCGCCGACAGCGGCGCGAGGGCGGGCGAGGGCGCGGGCGAAGCCGAGGCGACGGGCAACGCGAGCAACCCGGCCAGAAGCGGGACGGCGATGATGTGCAGCATGGGGCGAACAAGATCAGAGGGGGTTTGGGCTGTCAAGGATCGTACACTCCGTCCATGGCGGGAGAGCGCGTCGGCACACTGGCGAGCCTGCGGGCCGCTGCCGCCTCGCGTCGGATCGGGGCCGTCACCCTGCAATCGTTCTCGTCGGGGCTGCCGCTCGGCCTCGTCTGGATCGCTCTACCGGCCTTCCTGACGTACCGCGGCGTCGACATCCGTACCGTGGGCCTTTTCTCGCTCGCACAGGCGCCGTGGACCTTCAAGTTTCTCTGGTCGCCGCTGATGGACCGCTACGGATTCCAGTTCGGGAGCCTGGGCCGCCGCCGCTCCTGGATCCTCGTGTGTCAGCTCTTTCTTCTGCTGGCGATCCTGGCGCTGGCCGGCGCAGGGGCGACGGCCGGAGTCGGTGTCATCGCGACCATCGCGATCTTCATCGCCTTCGGCTCGGCGTCCCAGGACATCGTCATCGATGCCTACGCCGTGGAGGTCCTCGAACGCTCGGAGCAGGGCCTGGCAGTCGGAGCCCGCACGGCGCTCGCCCGGACTGCAGTGCTCCTGTCGGGCGCCGTGACGATCACCCTCGGGCAGAGGCTCTCCTGGCCACCGGTCTTCGCAGGACTGGCACTGCTCTTCGTGCCGCTGGCCGGCGTGGTCCTCTGGTCGCCCGAGCCCGCGGCACAGGTCGGCTCGCCCCGGACTCTCCGGGAGGCGGTCTTCGGTCCGCTCGTGGATCTCTTTCGGCGCTCCGGCGCGCTGCCGATCCTCGGCTTCCTCGTTCTCTACAAGTTCGGCGAGAACCTCGCCACGGCGCTGACCCGGCCCTTTCTGATCCTGAAGTGCTTCGTTCCGGAGGACGTCGGCCTCGCGACGGCGACGATCGGCCTGACCGCGCTGATCACGGGCACGGTCTTCGGCGGTGTCTCGACGGATCGCTTCGGGCTGACCCGCTGTCTCTGGGTCTTCGGCGGTTTCCAGGCGGTTGGCTTTCTCGGCTACATCCTCGTGGACCGCATGACGCCGGGAACACCCTGTGCGGGAGGGGCGATGGGCGTGATCGTCCAGCCGATCGCGAATCGGCTCGTCATGTACGCGGCCATCGCGGTCGAGAACTTCTGCCAGGGCGCGGCGACCGGCGCCTTCGGCGTGATGCTGCTGCGGATGACGCAGAAGCGCTTCTCGGCCTCCCAGTACGCGCTCTTTTCGAGCATCTTCGCGATTGGACGCATTCTTCCGGGCCCGATCGCCGGTTACACGGTCGACGCCCTCGGCTGGACGCCTTTCTATCTGATCTGCACCGCGGCGTCGGTCCCGGGCATGCTCTTGCTGCAGAAATTCGCGCCGTTGGGCGGCCGGGAGCCACTGCTCGACCAGCTCGAGCGCGTGGAGGCGCGACCCGTCACGCGCATGCGCCTGGTGACCGTCAGCCTCGGCTTTGCGGTCGGAGGATTCCTGGTCGCGCTGGCCACGGCGGCACTGCTGACGGCGCTGAAGGCCGCGCGGATTGCCCACTCGGGCGTGGACTGGTCGGGTGCGATCCAGCGCACACTCGCTCCGTCCGGCGCCGCGGCCTGGAGTCTCCTCGTCGGCCTCGTGGTATGCGGCCTCGTCGTCGGCGCGGGCGCCGGAGCGTATCTGGCCGCCCGCCACGGCGTGCGGGGCGACTGATACGCGCGCCTCTCACTTCCCGTGAGGGTTGTGCGCCTCGACGAACCAGAGGTACTTGTCGACGTCGCGGGAGATCTCGGTGAAGATGTCCGCGGTGTCGGCGTCGCCGGCCTTGGCGGCCTCGTCGATCGCAGCGCGGACCTTCTTGCCGAAGGCGGCGAGGGCCGACGAGAGCGCCTCGACGTGGTCCTCGCCGTCGACGATCGAGAGCGAGTAGGGTGTCAGCGACGTGCGCTTGGCCGTCGCCTGCACGGTTCCCTCGGCCGTGCCTCCGAGCTGGACGATGCGCTCGGCGATGAGATCCACCCACTCCTCGGACGACTCGTTGACCTTGTCGAAGAGCTCGTGGAGCGCGATGAAGTTCGGCCCCTTGACGTTCCAGTGGGCCTGCTTCGTCTGAAGCATGAGGTCGGTGGCGTCGGCCAGGCGATCGCCCAGCGTCGCGATGACATTCGCCCGGACCTTCTGCGGCAAGTCGTTCCTGGTACGGTGCATGGTTCCTCCTGCGAGGCTCCCGATCCTACCGCAGGGCCCCGGCCCCGCCGATGAACCGTCCAAGTTGACTTGGGCAGGCCCCGGCGCTAAGGTCAGCGGGCGATGACGCGATACCGTTTCTTCTGGTTTACCGGCTCCGGCGCGGCCTCAGGCGCGTCCGGATCGGGGAGAATGCGGTAGCGCAGACCGATCCTGGAACGTTCTCGAGGCCCCGCCCGAAACGGCGGGGCCTTTTTTTTGGGCCGCGAGACCGGCCCGGGAGAGACCCGATGCGTGTCGCCATTCAGGGAGCCCCCGGATCCTTCTCGGCCGCCGCGGCGAAGTGGCGGTGGCCGGATGCTTCGCTCGTGCCGTGTCGCGAGGTCCAGCAGGTCGTCGCGGCCGTGCGCGGAGACTTGGCGGATGCCGGCTGCCTTCCGATCGAGAACTCGCTCTTCGGCTCGGTGACCGCCACATACGACCTCCTGCACCAGGCCTTCGGCGACGGCGCCCTGCATCTGGCCGACGAGATCCTGCTTCCCGTTCAGCACGCTCTCCTCGCGCTGCCCGGAACCGCCCTTGCCGACGTCCGGCGCGTCCTCTCCCATCCGGTCGCGCTCGGCCAGTGCCGCATCTGGCTCGACAGCCATCTGCCCCAGGCCGAGCTCGTCGGCGAGTGGGACACGGCCGGCAGCGCCGAGATCGTCGCGCTCGAGAAACGCCCCGGCGAAGCGGCGATCGCGCCGCTCGGCGCGGGGCCCGAGCACGGGCTCGAGGCCCTGGCCGAGCGCATCGAGGACGATCCCTCCAACCAGACTCGCTTCCTCACGTTCACGCGCGAGGCGTCGACCGCAGGTCCCGACGGGCCGGATACCCGGCGCAAGACGTCGCTGCTCCTCTGGCTGCCGCACAAGCCCGGAATGCTCGCCGCGGCGCTCCAGGCCTTCGCGTCGCGCGGCGTCAATCTCACCTCGCTCCAGTCGCGGCCGGAGCGCACGGCGCCGTGGACCTATCGCTTCTACGTGGACGTCGAGGGCTCGCCGGCCGAGCCGCGGCTCGCCGAGGCCATCGAGGCGACCGAAGTCCTCGCGACGAAAGTCGTGGTGCTCGGAAGCTACCGGGAGTGGAACGACGGGACCGTTCCGTCGCGCGTCCCGTCGCCTCCGCCCGCGCATCACCGGCGCAAGCCCGACGTCCCGCTGTGGGACCGGCGGCAGAAGCCGGAGGGGACGACCTTCATGGTCCATCGCGTTCGGGTCGGCGGCGAGCGCCCGGTCCTCATCGCGGGTCCCTGTTCGGTCGAGGGAGAGGAGATGCTTCTGGAGGCGGCCGCGTCCGTGGCCGCGTCGGGCGCCGACATGCTGCGCGGAGGCGCGTACAAGCCTCGCACCTCGCCCTACGACTTCCAGGGGCTCGGCGTGCGCGGGCTCAAGTTTCTCGCCGAGGCGCGCGAGCGGACGGGCCTGCCGGTCGTCACCGAGGTCCTTTCCTGGGAGGAGGTTCCGGTCGTGGCGCGGTACGCCGACATCCTGCAGATCGGCGCGCGGAACATGCAGAACTTCGCCCTGCTGCGCGCCGCGGGGCGCAGTGGCCGGCCGGTCCTCCTGAAGCGCGGCGGCGGCGCAACCATCGAGGAGTGGCTCTCCGCGGCGGAGTACATCCTCGCCGACGGCAACGAGCAGGTGATCCTGTGCGAGCGCGGGATCCGGACCTTCGAGCGGGCGACGCGGCACACGCTCGACTTGAACGGCGTGGCTCTCGTGCGCGAACGGACGCACCTGCCGGTCTTCGTGGACCCGAGCCATGCGGCGGGGATCCGATCGATCGTCGCTCCGCTCGCGCTTGCGGGGCTGGCCGCGGGAGCGCAGGGAGCCATGATCGAAGTCCATCCGCATCCTGACGCCGCCCTGTCCGACGGCGCCCAGAGTCTCGATCTGCCGGGGTTTGCCGCCCTGGCCGCCTCGGTGCGCGCGAGCTATCCGCGGGAGTGAGGATCGATCTCGGCCCGCGCCGACGCGGCGGCCGCGAAGAATGCCGCGACGGCGACGGCGTCCCCGCGGCGCAGGGCCGCGCCCAGCCGGCCGAGCTCGGCCGAGACTTCATCGATCGCGGCGGCGAGCGCTCCGGGGTCCGCGAGAGCGAGCTCGAGTGCGAGCGAAGGCGGCTGACCCGCCAGGCGCGTCGTATCGAGAAGCCCCGGGCCCGCGAGGGCCCGCGTGTCGGGACCGCCGCGCGATTTCGCAACCCGCGCCAGAGCGGACGCTACGGCGACCGGCAGGTGACTCACCCAGGTCATCAGGCGGTCGTGCTGTTCGGCGTCGAAGAGCAGCGGTCGGGCCCCCGACTCGCGCACCAGAGCGGATACGGCCTCGATGGCGGTCTCGTCGCTGCGGGCCGTGGCGGCCAGAATCCACGGGCGCCCCCGGAAGAGGTCCGGCGTTGCGGCGGCGATCCCTCCGCGCGCGGAGCCTGCCATGGGATGGCCGGCGACCATACGTGCGCCAGCCCGCAGCGTGCGCGCCGCGAGAACGACCGGCAGCTTGAGCGAGGCCGTGTCGGTCAAAATGGCGGCTGGCGCGAGCGCCGAGAGTTCGCGCAGGAGCGCGGGTGTCTCCGAGGTCGGCACTGCCGTGACGACGATCTCGGCGCCGGCAACGGCATCGGGGAGCCCGTCCGGAACATCGATGCCACGGCGTCGCGCCTCGCCTCGGACTTCGGGAAGCCGATCGTATCCGCGGGATCCGAGAGCAAGGGCGACCGAGCCGCCGATGAGCCCGAGACCGACGACGGCGGTGCGGCTCACGGCTCGGCCTGCGTGAGCGACGAGCCGGCCGGAAGATCGTCGTCTCCGGGAACGCGGACGGCCCAACGCGGGCGCAATCTGCGGGCGCCGCGCAGGAAGGCGTGCCGGATCTCGCCCTGCGGCATTCCGGTGTTCCAGTGAATCAGGACACGGACGCAGCGGGGGAGGGATCCCGGCACCGGAATCTCGCGCGCGCAGAGCAGAGGCACGTCCTCCCAGCCGGGAAGCGACCGCACGGCCAGCGCCGGGAACTCGGCGTCGAGGTCCGCGGTGACCGTGAACGTCGCGCTGGCGACGTCTGCGGGCGAGATGCCGTTGGACGCGATGAGGATGCGCAGCAGTTCGAGCGTCCGCTCGATGATCTCGGCCGCTCCATTGCGCTCGACCGTGCTGGCGCCGCGCACGCCCCGTGTCGTCATGCCTGACCGATTATCGCCGAGGAATCTGTTGCAGAATGGGCGTCAGACCGTGAAGAGACTCATCGTCAACGCCGACGACTTCGGCCGCACGGCCGGGGTCAGCACCGGCGCCCTCGAGGCGCACCGGAAGGGCATCGTGACGTCGGCGACGGTCATGGTTCTGGAGAGGGCGGCCGCGCGCAGCATCCGGGAGGCCGCCGAGCGCGCGCCGGCGATGTCGCTGGGTCTCCACTTCGTGCTCACGGGGGGAGGCGTGCCCGCGGCCGCGGCCCGGGATGTCCCGACGCTCGCTCCGGGCGGGGTCTTCGCCCGCACGAGGGAGGAGCTGCCGGAGCGGATTCCGCCGGAGGAAATCCGTCGGGAGCTCGACGCGCAGATCGAGGTATTTCAGATTCTGGCGCGCAAGCCGCCGACCCATCTGGATTCGCATCATCACTGCGCCCTGCACCCGGCCGTCGGGCCGGTCTTCGCCTCCGTCGCGGTCGCGCGGGGTCTCCCGGCCCGGGCCGCGAGCGACGAGGCGAGGCGCCCGTTGCGGGACGCGGGTGTGCGGACGCCGGACCGATTCATCGACGTCTTCTATGCGGACCAGGTCTCGTTCGAGGTGCTGCAGGGACTGCTCGAGACTCTGCCCGACGGCACGGCCGAGCTCATGTGCCACCCCGGCCACGCGGACGACGAGCTGCAGCGCGGGTCGAGCTACGCGCTGGAGCGCGAGCGCGAGATCGAGGTGCTCTGCGATCCGGGGATCCGGGAGCTCGTCCGCTCGCTCGGAATCGTGCTCATCGGATTCGACGCGCTCTGACCGTGTCCGGGCGCCGCCATCGCGCCGACCTGTTAGGATTTCGACGACGCTCCGTGGAGGAGAGAAAAGTGTGATCAAAGCGCTCGTGGCCGACAGCGATCCGGAGAGGCTGCGACAGCTCGAGGGCTGGCTCGGCAAGTGGGGCTACGAGGTGGCGCCCGCGCGGACCGGGGCCGAGGCGTGGAGCCGGCTCGAGGCCGAGCGCGCGCCGACCCTGGCGATTCTCGCCTGGCGGATGGAGGGGCTGCCGGGCATCGACGTGTGCCGCAAACTCCGGCTCCAACCCGATCTGCCCACGGCATACGTCCTTCTGCTCACGGAGCGCGAAGAGAAGGAGGACCTGCTCGACGGGCTCAATGCGGGTGCCGACGATTTTCTCTTTGCGCCGCTGGACGCAGCCGAGGTCCGGGCGCGTGTGCGCACGGGTGCGCGGATCGTAGAGATCGAGCTGGCGCTCAAGGCCTCGCAGGACGCCCTGCGCGTGCAGTCGACGCGCGACCCGGTCACGGGCTCCTGGAACCGGGCGGCAATCCTCGATCTGCTGCACAAGGAACGCGAGCGGGCGCGCCGCAAGAGCGGCTCCGTGGGCGTCGTGCTCGCGGATCTCGACGCCTTCCGCAAGGTCAACGAGACGCATGGACATCCGGTCGGCGACGAGGTGTTGCGCGAGTCCGCCCGCCGGATGAGCTCGTCGCTGCGCCCCTACGACGCGGTCGGCCGCGTCGGGGCCGAAGAGTTTCTCATCGTGCTGCCCGGCTCCGACGGGCTCGGCGGCCTCACCGTGGCCGAGCGCATTCGCGAGTCGTTTGCCAAGCGCCCCGTACACACTTCCTCGGGCCCGGTTCCCGTCACGCTCTCTCTCGGTGTGGCGGCGGAAGGCGGCGAAGCCCCGACCGACGCGGCGTCGCTGCTGCGCGCGGCCGACGTCGCATTGAAGCGCGCCCAGCAGACCGGCGGGAACCGGGCGGCCCTGGCCGACGACTCGGGCGTGGCGATCGACGCCGTTCCCCCCGACGAGCCCGCGCCGTAGCGGGAGCCGCGGAGCGCCTCAGGCGACGGTATCGATTTCGGCGAGCGCCCGCGCGACCTCAGCGACGTCGTTGCCGGCGTGGGGGGAGAAGCGGACGGAGCCTTCGCGCGGGGAGACGATGACGCCGCGCTCCTCGAGGGCCTTTGCGACGGAGCGCGCGTCGCGCGAGGGGTGGCGGGCGGCGAGGATGCCGGAGCCGAGGGGCTCGGGGGAGGCGATGCTCCATCCGCGCTCGCGGAGGCCATCGCGCAGAACCGTCACGATTTCGAGGATCCGGCGGCGCACGGTCTCCGCTCCCATCGCGTTCAACAGGTCGATCGAGGCAGAGAGGCCGGCGATGTGATCGGTCGGCAGTGTCCCCGGCTCGTAGCGACGGGCGCCCGCGTGCAGGTCGAGGCTGTAGTCGAGGTAGCGATCCCGCGTCTTCACGTTCCACCAGCCGGCGGCAATCGGCGGCACACGCTCGCGAGCCGCCTCGCTGATGTAGAAGACCGCGCCTCCCTCGGCCCCGTAGAGCCACTTGTGGGCGTCGGCGGCGAGGACGTCCACGTGCGCCGCCCGGACGTCCATCGGAAGCGCACCGAGACCCTGGATCCCGTCGACGACGAAGAGGATGCCGCGCTCCCGGCACAGTCGTCCGGTCTCGGCCAGCGGATAGACCCACCCGTTGTGGAAGGCGACCCAGGAGACGGCAACGACCCGCGTGCGCGCATCCAGGGCGCCCGCGATGTCCTCGACCGTGACGCGGCCCTCTCGGCTCTTCGCCATACGGCACTCGACGCCCCGGCTCTCGAGCATCATCCATGGATACACGGTCGACGGAAACTCCATGTCGTCGGTGACGACGTTGTCGCCGTCCCTCCAGGGGAACGACAGCGCCACGAGATTCAGACCCCAGCTCGTGTTCGGCAGGAACGCGACCTCGGCTCCGGATGCGCCGATGAAGGAAGCCGCCTTCTCGCGCGTCGCCTCGATCATCGAATACCACTCACGCCATCCGGCGGCTCCGCGGTCGCGGACGTCCTGGACGTGCGCCGTCATTGCGTCGGCCACGCGGCGCGGCAGGGGCGCCACCGCCGCATGATTGAAGTAGACGAGGTTGCGACGAACCGGGAACTCGTGGTCGAGGTTGGCGGCCGAGAAGTCGAAGGTCATCAGCCCGAGATTCTCCGATAAAACGCCTCGTAATCCGAGACCATGCGTTCGGCTCCGAAACGTTCCTCGGCGCGACGGCGGCAGGCGGCCCGGTCGATCTCGCCGGCGCGGAGAACGAAGGCGGCGAGCTCCTCGTCCGTCTCGCCGAGAAAGCCGGTCGTGCCATGCGCGACGAGCTCCGGGAGGGAGCCGCGCGGCGTGGCGATGACGGGCGTACCGGCCGCCATGGCCTCGGCGACGACGAGCCCGAAGGGTTCCTCCCAGGAGATGGGAAAGAGAAACGCCCTCGCCCGGCCCATGAGGGCGAGGACTTCGGCGTTCGGCAGCGTTCGATGGTGCCTCACGCGTATGCCATCCACGTGAGGCCGGATCCTCCGCTCGTAGTAGGGCTCGCTCTCGCTCAGGTAGGGCGTCACGTCGCCCACGATCACGAGCGGCAGCCCGGCGCGGCGGGCGATCTCGATCGCGCGGTCCGCGCCCTTGGTCGGGACCAGGCGGCCGACGGTCAGCAGGAAGTCTCCAGGCTCCGGGCGAAAGGGCACGCGCGCGAGGTCGATTCCATAGGGAATGACGGCCGGGCTGCCGCCGAGCATTCGGGCCTGCGCCTGGCTCACGCAGGCGAAGCGCAGATTCGGATAGTGGGCGCCGTAGTAGTCGTAGAGGTGCTTCTCGAGGTACGCGCAGGTCAAGACGGTGGGACGATCGGTGCGGTCCGAGAAGTAAGCTGCGGGCGTGGGCCAGTGCGCGTGCAGGATGTCGAAGCGTGCGGCGCCGGCGTAGGCCTCGGCCGCGTTGCGAACCTCGAATTCCCGCTCGAGATACGAGTTCGATGCGGGATCGTCCTGCGTCGCCCGCGGGACGACGGCATGCAGGGCGGCCGGGGTGCGCGAGTCGCCCGAGGCGAAGAGGGTGACGTCGTGCCCGCGCTCGACGAGCCCGCGCGTCAGCAGGTCGATCGCGATCTCGGTTCCGCCATGGGACCGGGGCGGCACGGAAAAGCAGATGGATGCGATCTGGGCGATCCTCACCGGAAGCGAACGGCTCCGGCCCTGGCGAGAAGGTCGAAGTAGGCGGTGATCGCATCCTGCCGGGCGTCGCCGTAGCGGCCCTCGAGGATGTCGCGGATCTCCGAGACGGTGCGCTTGCCGTCGGCCAGGTTGAAGGCCTCGTACTCGAGGGTCGCCGAGGGGACGTTGCTCGGAACGGTCGGGCTCGTTTCGCCGAGGTAACTGAAGTAGTAGACGTCGAGCGGGCCGCGGATCTCGGGGTTCCGAATCGGAACCCGCGCGTCCGCCGGCCGGGCCGGCCGGCCCGGCCAGGGTGGCGGAAGGCGCCGTCGCAGGCTTCCGGTCTCGGCCGCCACGGCTGGCGCGAGCGAAGGCCAGAGGGCGGCGGCGGACTCGAGGGTGGAAATCGCGGCCAGGATCGCCTCGCGCTGCACGAGCGGCGCGTCGGCTCCGCTCGCCGCGAGCGAACGGGCGATCCGTTCTTCCGCATCGGCGCGCGCCAGCGCGTAGAGGCGCGGCGCCTCGTCGGCCGGCAGCGCCGCCAGCGTCCAGACGATTCCGGCTCCGATGAAGGCCACGCGCCCGAGTTTGGTCGCGTCGAGGTTCTCGGGCTGATCCTTGGCGGTGTGGATCGTCACGTCCGGCCAGTCGTGGAAGTAGACGAAGGGCACGGCGAACGATGCCTCCTGGAAGACCTCGTGGTCGCTGCCGAGCTCGAACTGGCGGACGTCGCCGAGGAACATCTCGCGCGAACCCGTGGGCCAGACGAAGCCCGCGTACGGGTCGCCGCCGCGCTCGGCGTAGAGGGCCGAGGCCGCGACGACTTCGTCGAACCACGCCCGGGCGACCGCATTGACGGCGTGGGGGAGCGACTCGGCGCTGCGCGAGAGATGAAAGGTGCCCTTCGTCGTCGCCAGGAGCCCTCCCACCATGTCCATGTGGACGCCGGCGACCAGGCGTTTTGCGATCTCCGGATGGCGGACGAGGTAGGCCTGCGAGCCGGCGATCTCGGGAAGCCACAGGAACCGGATGGTGCGCCGGGGACGCATGAGTGATTGCTTATGGATTGCAGACTGGAGCGCCCGGGCCACCTCGAAGATTGCGGCGCTGCCGGAGGCGTTGTCGTTGGCGCCGGCGGACTCGTGGCAGAGGTGCGCCGTCACGACGACCTCTCCCGCTGCCGGGTCGGTCCCGGGGATCGTCGCCACGACGACGTCGTAGGTCGCCGGCACGATCCGGGCCGCGACGCGGGCGCGCAAACGGATCGTCTCGCCCGCAACCAGGCGCGCGCGCAGGTCGGAGGCCTGGCGTTTGGACAGCATCAAGGCGAACTTGTTGTCGAGCCGGTACGGATCGAGGTGCCCCCAGCGGACGAGATCGCGATCGTCGCCCGACCAGGCGGTCGTCTGGTTCGGGAAGTCGGACAGGAAGCCGGCGGCGCCCCGCTCGATGCAGGCGAGCTGGTGCACGGCCGGCAGGGGCCCGTCGGCGACCACGATCTTGCCCCGCACGTCCTTGCCGTCGTAGTCCGCAGTCCGCGTCCCGCTGCCGACGTCCACCAGCTCCGCCGTGACGTCGGCGTCCTGGCTGTAGTCGGCGAGGAGCACGGGGAGTTCGGGAAACGACGCGATCTGCCGCTTGACCGGCGAGATCTCCTCGAGGGTTGCCGAGACCGGCGCCCACCCCGAGTAGCTCAGGAAGTGGGCGTAGCGGGTCTTGCCGTCGGCGGGGAAGCTCTCGATCGCGGCGTCGGTGAGCCCGGCGGCCACGAGCTTTCTCTGCATGTGCTCGGCGGCGGCCGCATAGCCCGGAGAGCCGTGCACGCGGTGGAACCGCCCGAGCTCCCGGACGGTCTCGAGAGTCGCGGCGCCGTCCACCTCCGCGTGGATCGCGGCGGGGACTTCGTCGGGGAAGAAGGGGATCGCGCGATCCTGGGCGGTCAGCCATGGCGCGGCAAGAGCGCCGGCGGCGAGGGCAAGGGCCGCCCTCCTCACCCGGCCCTCTCCCCCCGTCGGGGGGAGAGGGGATCCTGGAGAGGCGATCACCGCGAGGAGCTTACTTGGCGACGGTGAACGGGACGACCGCGGCGGTCTTGTCCCACGCCATGGCGAGCTTTCCGCCGGCATCCGTCATGTCGACGAAACCGATCGAGAACTGGTCGATCGAGACGGCCGGCGTGATCATCGCCATCGGAGCGCGCACGACGTCGAACTTGGCATCGTAGCCATAGGAGCCCCAGATCTTCGTCTTCTCGTCCGGGTCGTACTTGTCCTGCGTGGGCTGCGTCGAGAGGATGAGGGTCCAGCCGGCCTCCTTGAGATCCACGAACACGTCGTAGCTGCCGGGCTCGATCCTCTTGCCTCCGATCATGAGGGGCACTTCGGTCTTCAGCTTGGTCGTGGCGTTGGCACCGGCGCGCCAGACCGGCGCGCCGCCGTTGACGGTCTTGCCGTAGTCGGCGCCCTTGCCGAAGATGTTCGTGCGGCCGCGCAGTATCGGGCGGCTGTAGGTCACCTCGATCCACTTGCCGGCCGTGTACGGGCGCTCACCTTCCTTGTCCGGCGCGCCCCAGGTGCCGCCGACCATCGTGGCCGCCGTGCCGGCCGGGGAGAGGGGCTTGCGCTCCTGGGCGGTCGCCAGAACCGCGCCCGCCAGAAACAGGCAAATGCCGAGTAGAGAAGTCTTCCGAATCATCGTGTCCTCCTGTCTTTCGTTTCGAGCGGCGGCCCGCAAGTTCGGGCCGGTCCGCAAGGGCGAAGCATATAGAATTCGGCGCCGACATGACCAAGATCATTCGCCGGGCGCTCGGCGGCCTTCTCCTGGTCCTTCTCGCGTTTCCCGTCCCGGCTGCCGGCCCGCCCGGCGCCGACCGCCTCGCCTACGCCCTGGAGGGCGGGCGCGTCATCGTGTCCCCCGGGCACGTCATCGACCCGGGTGTGGTGGTCGTCCGCGGAGGCGTCATCGAGGCGGTCGGTCCGGAGGGCAAGACTCCGATTCCGGCGGACGCCCGCGTCATCGACGTCCAGGGCAAGGTCGTGCACGCGGCCTTCATCGATCCCCACGTACCCGCCGACCGGCTGGCCGGCAAGACGCCGAAGCGGCCGCGGGACGAGGAGGAGAGCGGCGCGGGAAGCTCGCCCGGCGCCGCAAAGCGCCCTCAGGGGCCCGCGGCGCATCCGGTCGCCGCCGTTCGCGCGGAGGAGCGCGTGATCGAGACGCTGGTCGTCAAGGACGACGTCGCCGACACGTACCGGCGGCTCGGCTATGCGGTCGTCGAGGCCGCGCCGACGGCCGGCGTGATGCGCGGGCGGGGCGCCGTCGTGAGCCTGGCGGACGGGCCGGTCTCGGGCCGGATCCTCGTCGCCGAGAGCGGACAGTTCGTTTCGCTCGAGCCGGAACAGGCCTCCGAGCGCGCCGACCGCGACTACCCTGTGTCGAAGATGGGCACCGTCGCCGTGGCGCGGCAGGCTTTTCTGGACGCGACCTGGTGGCGCGAGGCCGAGGCGGCGTACGCGGCGAAGCCGTCCGGCCAGGCGCGTCCGCCCATGCGTGCGGCGACGGTAGCGCTCGTTCCGGCCGCGGAGGGCAAGGAGACGGTGGTCTTCGAGGCCACCGACGTGCTGTCACTGCTGCGGGCGGCGCAGGTCGCCCACGAGATGAAGCTCAAGGCCCGCTACGTCGGAGCGGGAGACGAGTACCGCCTCCGCAAGGAGGTCGTCGCGGTCAAACCGGAGCTCGTCCTGCGGGTCAACTTCCCGCAGCCCGACAAGCTCGAGACCGACGACGAGTGGCTCGACGTGCCGATCTCGCGTCTGCGGGCCTTCGATCGCACCCCGTCCAACCCGAGATGGATGCGGGACGCCGGTCTCGAGTTCTCCTTCACGACGGCCGGCCTGGAGGATCCCAAGGACTTCTCGTCGCGCGTACGCGAGGCGATCGCGCGGGGACTTTCGTCCGACGACGCGCTCGCCGCAGTGACGACCGTCCCGGCGCGCCAGCTCGGCTTGCAGGACCGGCTCGGCACGATCGAGGCGGGCAAGATCGCGAACCTCGTCGTCGAGACGGGGGAGCCGTTCGCCGAGAAGAGCCGCGTCTCCGAGATCTGGATCGACGGCGCGCGCATCGAGCTCAAGGAACGCAAGAAGGATCGCGAGGAGGGCATCGCTGCGGACGCCGCGCACACCGCCCCGTCCGCCGGCGCGGCGTCGGCGGGAGCGCCGTTGCCGGACGTGCGCCCCGTTCCGGCGCGCGAGGGCGGCCCGATCGCGGCGCCGTCGGCCGTCGTCGTGCGGGGCGCGACGATCTGGACCCAGGGTGGGTCCGGCATTCTCGAAGAGTCCGACCTCGTCGTCGTGGCCGGCAAGGTGACCGCGGTGGGCAAGGGCCTGACCGCGCCTCCGGGAGCCATCGAGATCGACGGCCGGGGAAAGCACGTCACGCCCGGCATCATCGACGCGCATTCGCACTCGGCCGTGGACGGCAACATCAACGAGGGAACCCACGCCGTCACGGCCGAGGTTCGGATCCGCGACGTCCTCGATCCGTTCGATCCGGCGATCTACCGCGAGCTGGCCGGAGGGACGACGATCGCCAACGTGCTCCACGGCTCCGCCAACGCCATCGGCGGACAGACGCAGATCATCAAGCTGCGGTGGGGCGCCGGACCGGACGACCTGCCTCTGGCCGGCGCGCCCGACGGGATCAAGTTCGCGCTGGGCGAGAATCCAAAGCAGTCGAACTGGCAGAACCCCAAGGTGCGCTACCCGCGAACGCGGATGGGCGTGTCGGAGCTGATTCGCGAGCGGTTCCAGGCGGCCCGGGACTATCGCAAGCGGCAGGAGGAGTATCGGAAGGCCACGGGCTTCAAGGGCGCGCACGCGATTCCGCCGGAGCCGGACCTGCAGCTCGAAGCGATCGCCGAGATCCTCGAGGGCAAGCGCCACATTCACTGCCACTCGTATCGCAAGGACGAGATCCTGCAGATGCTGCGCGTCGCCGAGGAGTTCGGCATCCAGGTCGACACGCTGCAGCACGTCCTCGAGGGGTACAAGGTCGCCGACGAGATCGCGCGGCACGGCGCGGGCGCCTCGGGCTTCTCGGACTGGTGGGCCTACAAGGAAGAGGCGTACGACGCGATTCCCTACGCCTTTCCCCTCATGCGCGAGCGCGGGGTCCTGGTCTCCTATAACTCCGACTCGGACGAGCTGGCGCGCCGCCTGAATCTCGAGGCGTCCAAGGCCGTGAAGTACGGCGGCCTCGCCCCGGCGGACGCGCTGGCGTTCGTCACGTCCAATCCGGCGCGCCAACTCGGCTTGCAGAATCGCGTCGGCTCGCTCGAGCCGGGCAAGGACGCCGACTTCGTGGTCTGGAGCGGCGACCCGCTCGCGACGTCCACGATCGCCATGCAGACCTGGATCGAGGGCAAGAAGTATTTCGATCGGGATGTGGATCTGACCAGCCGTGCGGCGCTCGACGCCGAGCGCGCGGCCCTGACCGCGAAGGCGAAGGGGAAGCTCCGGGCCGAAAAGGGCAAGGACACCAAGGACAAGGAAAGGGCCGTCGAGAAGCCGGGAGGGCCGCGATGAGGGCGCGCGTCCTGACCCTCGGGTTGCTGCTGGCCGCGGGGATCACGCGGGCGCAGACGGCGCCTGCCGCGAAACCCGCGGCCCCGCCGCTGCGAGCGTTCGCCATCGTCGGCGCGACGATCCATCCGGTCTCGGGCCCCGACATTCCGAAGGGCACGATCGTTGTGCGCGACGGAAAGATCGTCTCGGTCTCGGCGGGAGCCGCGGCCGCCGCGGACGGGCCCGTCGTGGACGCGACCGGCAAGCACGTCTATCCGTCGCTGTTTCCGCCGATGACGGTACTCGGGCTCGCCGAGATCCAGGCGGTGCGGGCCACGCTCGACACGACGGAGACCGGGGACATCAATCCCGATGCCCGGGCCTCGGTCGCGGTGAACTTCGACTCGGAGCTTCTGCCGGTGGCGCGCTCGGGAGGAGTCCTGATCGCGGGCGTGACGCCGACGGGCGGGATCATCTCCGGGACGGCCGCCGCGATGCGGTTGGACGGATGGACGCGCGAGGACGCGACCCTCAGGGATCCCGTCGCGGTCACCGTGGTCTGGCCGGACCTGGCGATCGACCGCTCTCCCAACGCGCGCCTGTCGGTGCGGCTCCAGGAGAAGAAGCGCGACGAGGCCGTCGAGAAACTCAAGAAGGCCTTCCTCGACGCCTCGGCCTACGCGAAAGCGAAGACGGCCGAGGGACAAGCAGGCGTTCCCCGGCATGACGTGGACCCCAGGCTCGAGGCGCTGCGGCCGGCGGTCGAAGGAAGGATCCCGGTGGTCGTGCAGGCCGCGCGCTTGGACCAGATCCGGGACGCGCTGAGCTGGGCGCGCGACCAGAATCTTCACCTCGTGATCTGGGGCGGCGCGGACGCCTGGCGCGTGGCCGACGAGCTCGCGAAGGCCAAGGTCCCGGTCATCGTGGACTCGCCGATCGACTTGCCGCTGCGCCCGGACGAGCCGTACGACGTGCAGTTCGCCAACGCCGGGCGCCTGGCGCACGCGGGCGTTGAGGTCGTCTTCAACGAGGGGGGGACTCCCGACGGCGCCTCCAACGTCCGCAACTACCCGCAGCTCGCCGCGATGGCGGTGGCCTTCGGGTTCCCGCGCGAGAAGGCGGTTGCGGCGATGACGCTCGGCCCGGCCACGCTCCTCGGTGTCGCGGACCGCGTCGGCTCCCTCGAACCGGGCAAGGACGCCACCCTCATCGTGACCGACGGGGACATCCTCGACATCCGATCGCACGTCGTCGCCGCGTACCTGGACGGACGGGCCCTCGACCTGACCGACAAACAGAAGCGGCTTTACGAGAAGTACCGAACGCGGCCGAAACCGGCAGACCCGAAGCCCTAGACGGAGGCAGATCCGGCGTGAACTTTCTCTTCAAGGAAGAGCCCGAGCACTATTCGTTCGCCGACCTGGTTCGCGACCGGCGGACGAGCTGGACCGGCGTCAAGAATCCACTCGCCCAGAAGCACCTGCGCTCGGTCAAGAAGGGCGACCGGATTTTTTACTACCACACGGGCGGCGAGCGGGCCGTCGTCGGGATCGCCCGGGCGGCCGGGGACGCCTATCCCGATCCGAAGGACCGGAGCGGCAAGCTCTACGCCGTCGACGTCGAACCGGTGCGCGCGCTCGCCCGGCCGGTCACGCTGGCGGAGATCAAGGCGAATTCCGCGTTTCGCGACTTTCCGCTCGTGCGCATCTCCCGCCTCTCCGTCATGCCGGTATCCGACGCGGAGTGGACCCGTATCGAGAAAATGAGCGGGGTCAGGTCTGTGAAAGTGTGAATTTGAGCGGGGTCTCGCCGCGCTGACAGGCGACCCCAAATTCACACTTTCACAGACCTGACCCCATCAGGGCCGCGGCGCGACGGCTCGCACGGTGCCCTCGGGCGCGACCTCCGCGATCGGTGCGCGCGGTGACGGCGTTGCGACCGCACCCGAGTTCCAGCCGATGTCGAAGAGGAGCGGCAGCGTCAGGTCCACGGCGTGCGGCAGGCCGTCGGAGATGTTGGGCTCCATCAGCAGGTTTGGCAGCGCGCTCGTGTCCCAGTGCGCCGTCGAGGAGCCGTCCTGCACCGGATTCGGTGCGAAGAGCAGCATGCGATTCTCGATCACCGCGCCAGCGAGACGGCGCGGATAGACGTGCAGCGTGACAGCCACGACTCCGTTGGAGAGCTGGGCGCGGAGGCGGCTGCCGTCGGCCTGCGTGACGCTGACGACGGGGATCGTGAGGGATGGGTCGCTGCCGGCCATCTCGAGGGCGCTCGTGTCGGTCTTGTTGTTCGCGATGACCACGCCGACCGCGCCTGCGGCCTGCGCGTTTGCCGCCTTGACGACGAAATTGCAGGTCCCGCGGTCCACGAGCGCGATCCTACCGGTCACGGAGCCAGCATTGGAGAGCGTCGAGCACGCGTCGGTCGTGGCCGAGCCGGCTGCGTCCGACGGATCGACCGCCGCGGCCAGATGGGCCGACACTCCGCTGGCCGTGAGCTCCGCGCCGAAGTCCGCCAGGCCGATGGCGTAGTCGCCACCGATCGAGGCCGGGGAGGTCACGGTCAGCGCCGGCAGATTCGCGAGCGTCGCCGGAACGGCCGCCTGGACGGCGGCTCCGTCCCAGACCACGTGTCCCGTGTTGATCGTCGAGGTCTTGCGCTCGTCGTCGGTCATCTCGTCCCAGTGCTTGGAACTCGACGTATCGAGGATGTGCTCCTCGAAAATGTCCGGCAGGGGGATATCGTCGCCCGTCGCAGGGTCGTGGTAGGTCAGCTCGGCCCCGGTCGTGGAGTCGACGAAGGGAAGGAAGCCGAGCCCGTGCGCGAACTCGTGGAGCAGCACCGTGACGAGATCCTCTGCGTCGCCATGGTTGTTGTCGAACCCGTAGTACCACTGGAGCCCGTCGAGGCACCCCGTCGCGCCGAGTTTCGAATTGAAGCTGGCATGGATGTGTCCTGTCGCAGTCGGGTCGAGATCGAACCCGGCAAGGCTGTTGGCCAGTGCGACGGCATACCAGGTGGCGGGCCTCGGAGCGTTTGCAAAGTCGCTGACCACGCCGACGGGCCTGGCCGAGCCGAGAACGCCCATGTCGCTGGAGCAGTCGAGCGGTTCGAAGAGGGCCTCGATGCGGATGTCGACCGAACTTTCGAGAAGCGCTCCCCAGAGATCGGCCGCGTACTGGAAGGCATTGAGCCTCTGCTCGCCGAGCGTGGTGCCCGGGTTGCCGCCGACCGGAGTCGCGGGAGTCGTGTCGCTGAAGCCCTCGCCCGCCTTGTTGGCGTTCACGATCGTGATGTGCGCGGCGCCGAGCGGTGCCGCGGCGAGACAGCCGAGGACCAGAACGACGGGAAAAGAGCGGCGCATGGCCCTACTTCTGCGGCGCGGCCGGCTTGCGCGGAACGCATCGGTGTTGCGTCGAGCCGTCCGGCTTCTTTTCGGCGATGACGTCGAACCCGAAGGCGCCCTGGAGATTCACGTAGCGCGTGCCGTCGGGATAGACGACCACGTCGTAGACGCGGGGCGATTCGGCGCGCCTGCGCAACCGCTCCTCCGCGAGCGCGCGCAGCTCCTCGTCGGTCGGGGCGCGGCGCTTTCCCGTGGCGGAGTCGAGAAAGACGCGCATGTTCCCTGTGGGCCGGGCCGGGGGGTCGATGGCCGGACAATTCTCCGGCGTCGGACCCGCCGCCGCGAGCCACGTCGGCCAGAGGACGGCCAGGACCAGCACGGCCAGTCGGGTGATGAGGGATCTGTATCTCACGGCGAAGGATTCTAACCCGCAGCCGCTGCCCGGCTTCGCGCGAGCCGGGCCAGCACTGCACCCGGATGGGTTGATTATGGCAACGCGTACTCGCCGTCGATCGTGTACGTCATGCTGCCGTCGGGATTGGCCGTGCCCTTGTAGGTGCCCTTCCCCTTGATGCCCTTGAGTTTTCCACTGCCGCCCGTGAAGGACCACGTGCCCTGGCCGCTGACGGGCTTTCCGGCCTTCGCCTTGCCGGTGCCCTGGAATCGGACCGCGATCGTGTCGCCGTTGGCCATGTTGCCCGTGTAGTAGCCGTGATCGGTGGAGTCGTCTCCGCTCATCTCCGTCTGAATGGTGTCGAGGCCGTCCCTGGTCTGCGTTCCGGCCATCTCCATCGGCTTCGTCCACGTGCACTGGGCCTTCACGATGGCATAGGCGTGGTTCGGCCTGTCGGGGATCGTGACTGGAGCGGGCGGCTCCGACTTGCACTGTTGAATCCCGGAGATCCTGGTTTGCGCGGCCGCCGTCGCGGCGAGCGCAAACGCCACGAGGAAGAGAAACGCGTGGACTCTCTGAATTCTCATCGACCCTCCTCCGTCGGCGACTTGCCGACGTATGCGGTTGCGAAGTCTCGACCGGCACCCTCGCCGCGTCAAGGGTGGCCGGGCACGCTGCTACGGAATCTGATACTCGCCGTCGACCTTGTAGCTGACGGTCCCGTCCGCGTTGGGAGTGCCTTTGTAGGTGCCCTTGCCCTTGATGCCCTTGCACTTGCCGGTGCCGCTCGAAAAGGTCCAGGTCCCTCCTCCGCTCTGGAACTTGCCGTCCTTCATGACGGCCGCGCCGTGGAAGTGAGCCGTCGTCTTGTCGCCGTTGGCCAGCGTGGCCGTGTGATAGCCGTTGCTGGTCACATTGCCGCCGTGGATTTCATCCTGGGAGACGCTGACACCGTCCTTGTACTGCACCCCCGCGATCGCGAAGCCCGTCCACGTGCATTGAGCCTTGCCGACGGCCAGGGAGTGGCCTGACATGTCGGGGATCTCGACCGGCGCGGCCGGGTCCGCCTTGCACTGCGCCGTGCCCGAAGTCTTTGTCTGCGCGGACGCTGCAGCGGCCAGCGCAATCGCGGACAGGAACACCACGAAACTTCTGACTCTCATGAATCCTCCTCAGCCGGCGGGGGTGCCGGCATGTAATCGCGAAGCATGTGCTCGCTACCGCACTGCGTCAAGGGCGCAGCGTGGATCCGCGTGCAATCGGCGGCTCCGGTCGCCTGCTACGGCAGCTGGTATTCGCCGTCGACCTTGTAGCTGATGCTCCCGTCCGCGTTGGCGGTTCCCTTGAAGGTGCCCTTGCCCTTGATGCCTTTGAACTTGCCGGTGCCGCTCACGTAGGTCCAGGTGCCGCGGCCGTTCAGGGGCTTCCCGTCTTTCATCGCGCCCGTTCCTTGATAACGAACGGTGGTCTTGTCCCCGTTGTCCATCGTGGCGACGTGATAGCCGTGGAAAGACATCGTGTCGCCGCTGATCTCGTCGAGATCAATGGAGACGCCGTCCTTCGACCGCACGCCCGCCACCTCAAAGCCGCTCCATTCGCATTGGGCCTTGCCGACCGCGAAGGCGTGGCCGGGATGGTCGGTGATGTCAACCGGGGTCGATGGATCCGACTTGCACGTGACTCTGCCGGAAGTCTTCGTTTGCGCGGATGCGGCGGCGGCGAGAGCGAAAGCGAATAGAACCACGACGAAACTCTTGACTCTCATGAATCCTCCTCGGCCAGCGGGGATGCCGGCATGTGATCGGGAGTCTCTGTCCATCACCCACCCCAGTCAATGATCATCTGACCGGTCGAACAGCGTCGTTCGGCTCTGGCGGCAGGAGCCGATCCGCGCTAAACTAATGGCCCGATGAGGCTTGCCGGGCGGCCACGCCACGAACCGGCTCCACCCAACGCGGCGCAGCTTTCCCTGTTTCCCGGCCTGCCCCCTTCGACTCGCGTGCAGCCGGCAGTCCGCCTGACGGAGGCGAACGTCGCCCGAACGGTGCCTCCCGGGCGCCCCGGCGTGTACTTTCTGAAGAGCGTGGGTCCCGACGGCCAGGTCGCCGAGCGCGTGGGCCGGGACGACGTGGACGTGCGGCAGAGGCTGCTGCAGTACGCGCGGGACGGCCATCCCAACGTGCTTTTTGGCTGGATTCTTGCCGAAGACGCCAACGAGGCCTACACGCTGGAGTGCTACCTCTGGCACGCCCACGGCGGTGCATGGGCCGGCATCGAGGGGGACGCCCACCCCACACCGTCCGAGCGCATTCCTTTTCTCGGCTGTCCCGACTGCGACGAGTAGAATCCCCGCCTGAAGCCGTCCGCGTTCGGCTGTCGGCTGTCAGCAAGGACAGGCGTGGAAACACTCACCAACTTCGTCGACGGGCGCTGGGTCGCCTCACGCGCCGCCGAGTCTCTCGACGTGCACAATCCGGCGACCGGCGAGGTCATCGCGCGGACGCCGCTCTCGACCGGCGAGGATCTCGACGCTGCCGTCGCCGCCGCGAAGAAGGCGTTCCCGGGCTGGCGCGACACGCCGCCCGTCGTGCGTGCGAGGACGATGTTTCGGTTTCGAGAGCTGCTGGAGGAGTACTTCGAGCGGATCGCGCAGACGGTCACGCGCGAGCATGGAAAGACCATCGACGAGTCGCGGGGCAGCGTGCGTCGCGGCATCGAGTGCGTGGAGGTCGCCTGCGGCACGCCGTCGCTCATGATGGGTTACGGCCTGGAGAACATCGCGAGCGGCATCGACTGCAACGTCATCCGCCAGCCGCTCGGCGTGTGCGCTGCGATCGCGCCCTTCAACTTCCCGGCGATGGTGCCGCTGTGGTTCCTGCCCTTCGCCGTGGCGACCGGCAACACGTTCATCGTCAAGCCGTCCGAGCAGGTACCGCTGACCCAGCGGCTCATGGTGGAGTTGCTCGAGCGATGCGACCTGCCGCCCGGCGTGGTCAGCCTCGTCAACGGCGGCCGCGCGGTGGTCGAGGCGATCTGCGACCATCCCGACATCCGCGCGGTCTCCTTCGTCGGCTCGACGGCGGTGGCGAGAGCGGTCTACCAGCGCGGCACGCATTCCGGCAAGCGCGTGCAGGCGCTCGGAGGGGCGAAGAACTTCATCGTCGTCATGCCCGACGCCGATCTGGACAGGACGATCGAGATCATCACGGAGTCCTTCTTCGGCTGCGCCGGGGAGCGGTGTCTCGCCGGCAGCGTGCTCCTGCCGGTCGGGCCGGTGCACGCCGAGGCACGCGAACGGCTGGCGGCCTCGGCTCGCGCGCTGCGCGTGGGTGACGGCGCGCAGGAGGGCGTCGGGATGGGGCCGGTCATATCGGCCGTCCACCGGGAGCGCGTCCTCGGTTACATCGAGAAGGGAATCGCCGAGGGTGCCCGGCTCGTTCTCGACGGGCGCGCGAACCCCGTCGCCGACCGTCCGAACGGGTTTTTTCTCGGGCCGACGCTGTTCGACGGCGTCGACCCTTCGATGACGATCGGGCGCGAGGAGATCTTCGGCCCCGTAGCCTCGATCAACCCGGTCAAGACGCTGGAGGATGCGATTGCGGTCATGCGCGCCCACCCGAACGCCAACGCCACCTCCATCTTCACGTCGAGCGGGAAGGCCGCCCGCGAGTACGCGCGCCTGGCGACGGCCTCGATGGTCGGCGTCAACATCGGCGTCGCGGCCCCGATGGCGCAGTTCCCCTTCGGCGGCGCGAAGGACAGCTTCTTCGGCGATCTCAAGGCCCACGGCCGGGACGCGTACGAGTTCTACACGGACAAGAAGGTAGTCATATCGAGGTGGTTCTGACCGGCGAAGCCAAGCCGTCGCCGGTCATCCCGAGGGCCGGAGGCCCGAGGGATCCCTTTCGAAGCGCCACGGTGACTCGACAGGGATCCCTCGCTCCGCTCGGGATGACACGCCGGTGGATGTTCGGGATGACAGGGGGAGAGTAGATCCATGAGCACCACGAAGACTCAGACGCCGACGAGCGAGCTCACGCGCCGGACCCGCGAGAAGCACAAGGAGTACATGCTTCCCGCGACGATCCAGTACTACCAGGAGCCGATCGTCCTCACCGAGGGGAAGGGCCTGCGGATCCGGGATGCCGACGGCAACGAGTACCTCGACTTCTTCGGCGGCATCCTCACGGTCTCCGTCGGTCACGCGAACGAGAAGGTCAACGCGGCCGTCGTCGCCCAGATCGCGCGGCTCTCCCACGTCTCGACGCTCTACCCGACGTTGCCTGCGGTCGAGCTCGCGGAGCGTCTCGCGCGCCTGGCTCCGGGCAAGCTGAGCCAGTGCTTCCTCGCCACCTCGGGCACCGAGGCCGACGAGACCGCCGTCATGCTCGCGCAGCTCGCGACGGGCTCCACCGAGGTCGTCGCCCTGCGCTACGGCTACTCCGGGCGCTCCGCCCTCGCGCAATCGCTGACGGCCCACTCGACCTGGCGGGCCCTGCCCACCCAGGTCGCCGGCATCAAGCACGCGGTCGCGCCGTACTGCTACCGCTGTCCGCTGAAGCTGACGTATCCCTCCTGCGGCGTGGCGTGCGCCCGGGACATCGAGGAGCTCATTCGGACGACGACGACCGGCCACGTCGCGGCCTTTCTCGCGGAGCCGATCCAGGGGGTCGGCGGTTTCATCACGCCGCCCCCCGAGTACTTCGAGATCGCCGTTGCGATCGTTCGCAAGTACGGCGGTGTCTTCATCTGCGACGAGGTGCAGACGGGCTTCGGGAGGACCGGCGGCACGATGTGGGGCATCGAGCACTACGGCGTCGAGCCCGACATCATGACCATGGCCAAGGGGATCGCCAACGGGCTGCCGCTCGGGGCGACGATCGCCACGCCGGAGATCGCGGCCTCGCTCAAGGCGCTGACGATCTCGACCTTCGGGGGCAACCCGGTCTCCTGCGCCGCCGCGAATGCCACCCTCCGGATCATCGAGGAGGAGGACCTCCCGGGCAACGCCGAGCGCATGGGCAGGCTCCTGCGCGACGGCCTCGAGGAGCTCCAGCGCCGCCACCCGCGCTCGATCGGCCAGGTGCGAGGCATGGGCCTGATGCAGGCCCTCGAGCTCGTCGAGGACGAGAAGGCCGGCAATCGAACCCCGGCTAAAGTATTGACGGCAAAGGTCTGGGAGGAGACGAAGAAGAGGGGCCTCCTCGTTGGCAAGGGAGGCCTGGAGGGCAACACCTTCCGCATCGCCCCGGCCCTGAACGTCACCCGGGCAGACGTCGAGGAGGCCCTGGTGCTTCTCTCCGAGTCCTTCTCTGCCGCGGGGGCAATGTAAGAAGCGTAAGGAGCGCACTTTCGTCCCACCAGGGCGATAGTATTGCGGTCTCGGCGCCGGGCCGAGCCACCACCGGATCGTTTCGTTGCCGACGATTCAACATACGCGTTTAGGTTAGGTAAGGAAGGAGCGGAACATGTTCGACTCAACACACCGGAAAGCCCAACTCACCGTCGCCATTTCCGTCTTGCTCGTTGGTGCCTTTGTCGGGTGCTCGGTTCCCAAGGAGCTTGTCACCGCGAACCAGGCGGTCGAGACGGCAAAGCAAGCCGGCAAGGACAAGGAATGCCCGAACGAATTCGCGGCAGCCCAGAACATGAAGGACGAGGCGTACAGAATCTGCAAGCCCTGCGACCAGGCAAAGGCCATCGCACTGGCCAACGAGGCGACGATCAAGGCGAACGGGCTGTGCCCGGCGAAGCCGGCGCCTCCGGTCGTCGCGAAGCCGGCAGAACCCGCGCCTGCGCCCCCGCCCCCGGCGGCCACCGCGTCCCTTTCGGCGAGCCCGTCTGCGATTCAGCAGGGCCAGTGCACGACGCTGACGTGGTCGACGTCGAATTCCTATGACGTCTCCATCGACCAGGGAGTCGGAAGGGTGGACGCCAACGGTTCCCGCCAGGTTTGCCCCGATCGGACCACGCAGTACGGAATCACCGCGGTCAGCGCGGGAGGGACCCGCTCCGCATCCACCACGGTGACGGTGAGGAAGGTCGTCGACAAGTTGACGCTTCACGTCAACTTCGACTTCAACAAGGCGACGATCCGCAAGCCGGACGATGCCGACCTTCAGAAGGCGATCGCCTTCATCAAGAAGTACCCCTCGGCCCAGATTTCCCTGGTCGGGTACACGGACAGCATCGGCAGCGACGCGTACAACCTGAAGCTCTCGGAGAAGCGAGCCGAATCCGTGAAGGACTACCTCGCCAAGCACGGCGTCGACGGCGCCAGGATTCAGACCTCCGGGCGCGGCAAGGCCGATCCCATCGGGGACAACAAGACGGAAAAGGGCCGGTTCGAGAACCGGCGGGTCGAGGTCCTGATTCTGTCCGAGTAAGTTTCGGTTTCCAAACGTAGGCCGGGGTCAGCCCCGCACTCGTGAACTCCTCCGCGGAGTTCCGGATGCGGGGCTGACGACCGTTTGGGGCCCGCGGGTCCGCTCAGGCGCTCGTGCGCGAGCGGCTCAGCGTCCGCTGCAAGTAGTAGAGCGGCACGCCGAGCGCGATGAAGGCGAGGCCGATTCCAGACTCGCGTGGCGTCGCGACGAACGTGTTCACGACGATCGCCAGCGCGATGGCCGCGAAGAGGAGCGGAACGATCGGATATCCGGGCACACGGAAGGGCCGCGGCAGGTCCGGCTCCTTGCGCCTTAGCGGAATCACGGAGAGGACCGCGAGACCGTAGAAGATCCACGCGCCGAAGATCACGTACGTGAAGAGCTGCGAGAAGCCCCCGATGAAGAGGACGAGGAAGCTCGCCCAGAGGCCCTGGAAGACGATCGCCTCCACCGGCGTGCGCCAGCGCGGATGGACCCGCGACATGCGCTCGACGATGAGGCCGTCCTTGGCCATCTGGTAGTAGGCGCGCGGCCCGGCGAGGATCAGCGCGTTCATCGCGCCGAGGATCGAGCAGAGGATCGCCGCGGTCAGCAGCTTTCCGCCCCACGGCCCGGTCGAGCGCGTCATGGCGGTCAGCGCCACGCGTTCGGTGGAGGCGATCTCGGCGGGCGTCAGGACGTGGAGATAGGCGAGATTGGCCGCGAGGTAGAGCACGATCACGATGCCGACGCCGCCGATCAGGCCCCGCGGGAAATTCTTCTGCGGGTCGTGGATCTCGGCCGCCGCGAACGTGAGGTCGTGCCAGCCCTCGTAGGCCCACAGCACCGCGACGAGCGCGACGCCGACGGCCGTCAGGGGGACGGCCCCGGTCGGGAGCGCGGGCACGTCGACGGAGGGAATCGAGGCGGGCGGCGCCGGCAGCAGGAAGATCGCCAGCACCATGGCCACCAGGCCGCCGACCTTGAGGACCGTGAGCACGTTGCCCACGCGCGCGCCGTTTTTCACCCCGATGGCGTTGATCCAGGTCAGCGCCGCGATCGCGGCAATGCTCGCGACCTTGCCGGTGGTCGGCGTGAGGGGGACGAAGCCGCCGAGGTAGATCGGAAACGCCGCGCCGAGTGTGGCGATCGAGCCGGACGTCCCGACGGTGAAGAGCATCCAGCCGCAGAGAAAGCCCGGCAGCCTTCCGAATGCGCGGGTGATGAAAGTGTAGAGCCCGCCCGCCTCCGGCATCGCCGCACCGAGCTCGGCGAGCGAGAGGGCTCCGAGCATGGTCAGCGCTCCGCCGATGATCCAGACACCGAGCATCCAGCCCGGCGTGTGGACGGCGCGGGCGATCTCGGCCGGGACGAGGAAGATCCCCGAGCCGATGATGACGCCGATGACGATGTTGATCGTGTCGAAGAGACCGAGCTCGCGGGCGAGCCCGACGCCGTGGCCGCGGGGACTCTCGGCTTGACTCACAAACACCCCCTGAGTCTTTGGGGGTGTTGTATCACCTTTCACTTCGAGGGCAGGCGCTTCTCGAGCTCCTTCAAGCGTTTCTCGAGCTCCTCCATCCGCTCGTCGAGGCCCTGGAAATCCGGCGGCATCGGCGCGACGAGTGCCGGCGGAATGCCCCGCTCCATTCCGTGGAAGCGGCGCATGGGAGCGAGGTCCCCGATTCGCAGCTCCTCGGCCGGCCGCTTGCCCACGGTGATCGGGAGGGTCTTCGTTGCACGGCTCCGGACGATCTCGAGCTGGAGCGTCTCGCCGGCCTTGCTGCGGCGGACGTCGCGGACGAGCTCGCTCGTCGACTTGACCCGGTCGCCTCCGACGGCCGTCACGATGTCCCCGACCTCGAGACCCGCCTTTGCCGCCGGGCTGTCGGCCTCGACCTTGCCGACGAGCACGCCGGCATCCCTGGGCGCGCCGAAGTGCTGGCGCAGCTCGGGGGTCATCCAGATCGGAAGAAAGCCGAGGTAGCCATCGCCCTCGCGCCGACGCACGTGGATTGTCGCCGGACCTTCCTCGGCCTCCGGCGCATCCACGTCGAACTCGCCGTCATCGCCCCAAACGGTCACGCGGTCACCGTCCACGACGATCTCGCGGCTCCTCGGGGGCGCCGGCGGGGCGGGCGCCTCCGGGGCAGCCGGCGGAGCGGGAGGGTTCGGCGGGGTCGCAGGATTTGCGCCTGCGCCCATTCGGGACGCGGTGGACGCGAGCAGCAGGGTCGTGAACAGAGCCGTCCGGATGGCGAGCTTCATGGTCCCTCCCGTTTCAGGACGGGAGACGGCGGGTCGAGGGAAAGGTTTCGTTCCGTTGTCGGAGATCTCAGGGCTTCTTCTTCTTTGGCGCAGCGGTGGCTGGGGGAGGCGGAGAAACCGCCGTGGCGTCCAGGCGCCAGACCCCGGCTCCTCCCGTGCCCACGAGGAGACTGTCCGGGGCGGAGCGATCGATCGCAAGCAGGACGATGTCCGGATGCGGGGGCTCGCCGCCGATGTTGACCCAGGACGCGCCGGCGTCGGTGGACCGAAAGACTCCTTTCTTCCACGCGCCCGCGTAGACGGTTCGGGGAGAGCCCGGGTCGACCAGCAGGCACTGGACGTTGCCGCCGGCCATGTCCTTTCCGGAAGCCTTCCACGTCGCGCCGCCATCGGTCGAGAGAAACGGGCCGTTCTCCTCCGTGCCCGCGTAGAGGGTCTTGCCCGCAGGGTCGGAGGCAAACGCCTGAATACGCACGGCTGGAGGAAGGCCGGTGGCGCTCCGGGTCCAGGCCTTACCGGCGTCCGTGCTCTTGAAGAGTCCCGCCTGGGTACTCGCGAAGAGCGTGCCGGGAGAGCCCGCAATCGAGCCGAAGGCAAAGTGCCCGTTGAGGCTGCCGCCGCTTTCGAGATCCGGCTCCTCGGTCCATTTCCTTCCGCCGTCGGTGCTGCGGTAGACGGTGTCCGCGTCGCGCGCCCAGAGGGATTTCGAGCCCGCTGCCTCGAACGCGAAGGCGATCACTCCCCGCGTGACGATGTCCTTGTGGACGAGCGTCCAGCTGTCGCCGCCGTCTTCGCTGCGGGCGATGCCCTCGTTCGTCCCGGCGAAGAGCACTTTGGGGGAGGACGGATCGAGAGCTCAGAGCGCTCGTCGACAGCTCTTCTCCCCGGCGCAACCACGTTGCTCCGGCGTCCGTCGACTTGTAGACGCCGGCCTGGGGGTTGGCGGCATAGATCGTCCGCGGCGCAGATGGATCGGCCGCGAGCCCGGTCACGTCGATGGCGTGCAGGCCGGCGGCCGCGTCCTTCCAGGTCTTGCCGCCGTCGGTCGACTTCAGAACGCCATCGCGGCTGGTGCCGACGTAGATCGTCCCGGACGGATCCACCGCGATCGTCCGGAAGTTGACGTAGTGAAAGCTGCCGCCGAGCGCGGCCCAGCTGCTTCCGCCGTCGCGGCTGCGGAGGATCGCGTTGGCGAGGCCCGCATAAAGGGTTCCCGCTGCGGCCGGATCGACGGCGAGTGCGTACGGTTTTCCCTTTTTGCCCGAATCATTGACGATGGGTTTCCAGGTCGCGCCGCCGTCGGGGCTCATCTGGATCCCGTGGGATGTGGTCGCCGCGAAGAGAGAGCCGGCGGCCGGATCGATCGCGAGTGCCTGGACGAAGTCCTCGGGAATCCCCGCGGCGAACCACGTGGCGCCACCGTCGGCGGACTTGGAGACGCCCTGGGAGAGGAGGCCCGCGTAGAGCGTGGAGGACGATCTCGGGTCGAGCACGAGCGAGGTGATGCGGAAGTTGTGCGGAAGACCCTGGGCGTCGGAGGACCGTTTCCAGGTCAGGCCGCCGTCGTTGGATCGAAACACACCGTCGTTCGGCCCCGTGTCCGTCGCTGCGTAGATCGTCGTCGGCGTCTTCGGATCGGCGACGATGGCGGTCACGGAGGCCTGGGTTTGAGGTCTTGCGACCGTCAGGACGAGCTGCCAGCTCGCGCCGCCGTCGGTCGAACGATAAAGCCCGTCGCCGTAGGTGCCCGCGAGGATCGCCTGGGGCCGGGATCGTGCGATCGTGAGGAAAGAACGCTCGCCTGCCGCGGAACTCCGGAGAGCGCGGTCCAGCTCTCTCCGCCGTCGACGGTCTTGTACACGCCTCCGGCGTAGGTCGCCGCGTACAGGGTCGCGGGAGCCGACGGGTCGATGACGAGCGCATTGACCTGTCCGCCCCAGGGCCCGATCGACGTCCAGGGCTGGGCGGCTTGCACGGCGACGGCCGCGAGCGCCATTGCGGCGGCAAGAATTGCGACTCGGGCGGCGAGGTGGCAGCGAGGGCGCATCGTTCGTCCTCCTCGGGGGGATTGAGATTGCGGGTGAAACGCATTCTATCAAGCAGCCTCTTGATAGCCTTTGTTCGATGCGCCGCGCCGGCCTCGTCGCGCTGCTTTCTCTGCTCGCCGCCTCCCGCGCCGCCGCGCAGGGGCCTTCGGCCGACTGGCAGACCGTCGAGACGCCGCACTTCCGTGTCCACTTTCCGCTCCCGTTCCAGGCGTGGGCGCTCCATGCGGCGGGCGAGCTCGAGGCCGTCCACACTCGCGTGACCGCCTTCGTCGGCTATGTCCCGGCGCGGCGGATCGAGGTCGTCGTCGCCGACCCCCTGGCTGACTGGAACGGCATGGCCGTACCGTTTCTCGATCGGCCGGAGATCACGCTGTGGGCCTCGCCGCCGGACACCGAGACCGGGGGCGGGGAATATGGCGACTGGATGGAGCTGCTTGCCACGCACGAGCTCGCGCACATCGCACATCTCGCTCGGCCGCGCAACCGCTCGAGTTCCATCCTGGCCGCGCTCTCGCCGGCTCCGTTCGGGCCTCTGGCGATCGATGCGCCACGCTGGCTGGCCGAGGGGTACGCCACGCTCGTCGAAGGAGCACTCACGGGATCGGGGCGCCCCAACTCGAGCTTTCGCGCGATGGTCCTGAGGCAGTTCGCGATCGAGGGCAAGCTTCCCGCGTACGGCGCTCTCGATTCGACGGGCGGATGGCTCGGCGGCTCCATGGCATACCTCCTCGGGTCCGCGTACCTGGAATGGCTGGATGGTCGGGAGGGCGCGCAGAGCCTGCCGAACCTTTGGAAGCGCATGGCGTCCTCGCGGGGCGGCGGGTTCGAAGCATCGTTTCGGGGCGTCTTTGGCGAGTCGCCCCGCGACCTCTACGACCGCTTTCGCGCCGAGCTGACGGCGCGCGCGCTCGCCGAGCAGAAGCGGCTCGCGGAGAGCGGCCTCGTCGAGGGGGAGCTCTGGCAGAAGTTGACGGGCGGGACCTCGGCACTCGAGGTCTCTCCGGACGGTTCGAAGCTTCTCGTGCGGCGGGATCCCGAGCGCGGCCGCAGCTTTCTCGCGGTCTGGGAACTGGCAGAGAGCCCGCTGGAGCGCGAGAGCCGGGAGCGGCGCCGGGCGAGCGACGCCGAGCTCCGGCGGGAGCCCAACGAGGTTCCCGATCGCGAGGAGGTGCCGCGGCCCCGCTCGCCGCGCTGGACGCTGCCCCGGATCGACGGGTTTGCTGCCGCGGACCCGCGCTGGATGCCCGATGGCCGGACGGTGCTCTTCGCGCGCCGGGCTCCCGACGCCGGAGGCGTGTTGCACTGGGACCTGTATCGATGGGCCTTCGAAGGGAGTGGCGTCTCGCGCGTGACTTGCGGCGCCGATGTCCTCGACGCCGATCCCGCGCCGGACGGGCGCTGGGTGATCGCGGTGCGCAAACGCTACGGAGTCTCGTCGCTCGTCCGCGTGGACCTCGCGACGGGTGCGGCGACGCCCATCGTGGTCACTCTGCCGGTCGCTGAGGCCTGGCCGGTCTGGAGCCGGCCGCGCGTGTCCCCGGACGGGACGCGGATCGCCGTTCTGCTGCACGCGGGGCGCCGCTGGCGTCTCGTCAGCTTGCCGGCCGAAGGGGGGCAGGCCCGCGAGTTGCCGCTGTCCGGCTCTCCCGCCTCCGCCCCTGCCTGGGGCACGGACGGGTCGCGGCTTTTCGTGACGAGCGATGCTTCGGGAATCTGGGACATCGTGTCGGTCGATGCGCAGGGCACGGGCGCAGGAGAGACCCTCACACGAGTCAGCGGCGGTGCCTTCGCCCCGGCGCCGATGCCGGACGGCTCGGCCCTCTTCTTTCTGGAACTGACGGCACGAGGGGTGAACGTGCGGAGGCTGCCGGCGGGAGCCGCGGCGCCGTCCGCGATCGCCCGCACGCAGGACGCGTACCCCCTTCTGCCTCGCGCGCCCATCTCGGTCGCGCCGCTCGAGACGTCGGAGGTCGAGGCGCCCCGGCCCTACGACGCATGGGCGACGCAGGTCGTTCGGCCGCTCATTGGCTTCTCCGTCGGCCCCTCGGGGAATACCGCCCAGTTCGGCGTGGATGCGGCCGATGTGCTCGGGCGGCTCCACTGGCTCGCGATGGGATCGGCGGGCGACGCGGTGGGGCCGCGCGGAGGCGCGCTGGCAGCGGCCTACCGCGGACTGCCGGTCGCGATCACGGCGCAGCTCTTCTCGGCGATCGAGAAGCCCGGTAACCAGAGTCTCGCCCCGCGCCCGGCGTTCGACGAGGAGCGTTTCGGCGGCGCCGTCGAAGGCTCGTGGGGAAGGCCGTTCACCTGGGGGAGGGTCCGGACGCGCGCCGGCGCAGGCGCGACGCACGTCGATGCGTTCTCGGCGGACAACACGTTCGTCCGCGCCCTCGGCTCGGCCGGCGCCGGCATGCAATGGCGACGCACGCAAGGCCGCTCGGGCTTCGGCGTCGATGCGGACGCCGGGGGCGCGCTCGGCGTCACCGACGGCAGGTCGTGGAATCAGTGGACCGCTGGCGCGAGCGCGGTCGGCATTCTTCCATTTGCGAGCTTGACGGTGGGTGGGCGCTACGGCCAGACCGGCGGCTCTCCAACCCGCTTCGATCTCTTTGCGGTCGGGGGTGCGGCTGCTTCGATTCTGCCTGCTCTGCTCGACCGGAATCGGATCGAGAGCCCGGCGCTTCCCGCCGACCTGCAGACCGGGGGGCGATTCGAATCGGGACGAATCGAGCTTTCCGGCGGCACCCTGCCCCTCGCGCTGTACGCAGATTGGCTACGCGCGTGGAGCGCAGGCGCGGCTCGGCCCGACCCGATCCGCGTCGCAGGACTCGAGGTGCGGCTCGAGAGGTTGATTCCGGAGGAGTTCGGCCGCTCGGTGACGTTTCATGTCGGTGTCGGCTACATCACGAGCGACACGCCCCGGATTCGGACGGCGCGTGGGTACGCGCAGCTAATCTACCGGCCGTAAAAGACGTATAAGTCGATGCGAATGCGCCGCTCCTGCCTCCTCGCCACTGCCGTGCTCGCCGCGCGTTGCGCGTCGGGACCGCCCCCGGCCGCGCCGCCCCCGCCGGCTCCCGTCGCGCCGGCGGCCGCCGAGCTCGCGCGCAGCGGCCTTGCCGTCGTCCGCGACGCCGACGTCACGCTTTCCGACTCGTCGCGGCACAGGGACATACCCGTACGCGTCACGTATCCGGACGGCGCCGGACCATTTCCGGTCATCGTCTTCTCGCCCATGGCGGGTGCCTCCGGCCAGACCTACCGGTCCCTCGCCCGGTTCTGGGCGACTCACGGGTTCGTGGTTCTCGCACCGACGCACGCGGATTCTCCGGGCGGAAGGGGCAAGGAGCCCGGCCTCGACGATCTGCGCGAGACGGCGGCGGGCGCCGCCGGCGATCCGAAGAACTGGGAGAATCGCGCGCGCGACGTCACGTTCGTCGTTGCAGCGACGGGAGCAATCGAGGCCGCGGTGCCCGAGGTCCGCGGCAAGCTCGACGACGGCCGCGTGGGAGTCGGCGGTCATTCCTACGGCGCCTTCACCGCCGAGCTGCTGGCGGGCGCCACGGTCGACCTCTCGAGGAGCGTCCGGGCGAAGAGCTTCGCCGACCCGCTCCCGAAGGCGTTCCTGCTGTTCTCGCCGCCGGGCGCCGGTCAGCAGGGCCTGACCGACAAGTCCTGGATCTCCGTCGAACGGCCGGTCATGGTCGTCACGGGGTCACGGGACCGGGGCGTCAAGGGCCAGGATCCCTCCTGGCGGCTCGATCCGTATCAGCTTTCGCCGGCGGGAGGGAAGTACGCCGTGCTCATCGAGGGTGCCGGGCACCTTTCCTTCACCGGCCTCACGGCCGAGCCGGGCGCGGCACTGCCGCGAGGGAAGGGCAAGGACCGAACAACGGCCGACGACGAGGTCACGATCTTCAAGGACGTCAAGATCGCGAGCCTCGCGTTCTGGGAGGCGTGCTTGAAGGGCGACGCCAACGCGATGGCGTTCCTGAAGTCGGATGCGCTCGCCACGGAGAGCGGCCAGAAGGCGCAGCTCCTACGCCGCTAGCCGCGGTGTGTCCTCCCTATCCCGCTTCCCGCATTCCCTCAGTCCACGTAGTACTGCCTCGCGTACACCCGGCCTTCCCGGCCGACGAGCGAGACACGGATCGCGTGCCGGCCCCGCGGGGCCGGCGGCTTGACGAAGACGAGGACGTAGCGCCCGGAGATGGCGCGGCGCACGCGGTCCATCGCGAGGTTCGAGAAGACGTCCGTCTTCTCGTAGCGGCCCCCGGTCAGGTCGGAGAGCCGCCGCAGGTAGATCTCGAGGCCGTGGTACACGGCATTGGTCACATCGAGAGAGAAGATGTTGACGCGCGCCTGCGCCATGCCCTCCAGCGCTTCGTCCCAGGCCTCCCATTCCTTTCGGTTCTGGCCGCCGTTGCCGCCGACCGTGGCGAGCCCCCAGCCGAAGAAGAGCAGAGACTTGCCGCCCGGGATTGGCGCAAGCGCGTGCGCGACGAGCGCCAGAGCCAACTCCGGTATTGCGCACTTGCGCGCCGCGAGCGGGTCGAGGTGGCGGGCCAGGGACGGATGGCTGTCGGGGTCCGGGTCCGGCGGATCGCCGCGCAGGATCGACGCGTCGATCGCGCGCTCGAGCTTGGCGCGATCGGCGGTGAAGTCCTGCCGCACCTTCAGGTGCGAGTCGAAGGACACGACGGCAACCCGATCGGTCGGAAGCAGCGTCGCGACGAACCGCCGCGCCTGGAGTGCCATGCGCATCAACCCGATCAGGCGCGAGTCGTCCTCGTCCGTCTGGAAGAACATGACGATGAGCCGCCCCGGAGGGAACTCCGGGACCCTGGCATCCGGCGAGACGCCGTCTCCCGCGAAGGCCGAGGAGTCGATTTCGGCGACTCCAGCGGGCACCCAGTCGACCGACTCCAGCGCGATCGGCTTTCCGTCTACCTTGACGAGAAAATCTGCTGGCGTCAAAGAGACGATCGGATACCCGTCGGGGCCCGTCACATGGGCGTCCACCACGACGCGCTCGACGAGGGCCTGCTCGCGGACGGATCCGCGCCGGTCGGACGGCTCCTGGGCGGCGGCAGCGCTGACCGCGAGCAATCCGACGACCAGAAAACTGGCCGTGCTCCGGGTCACCCGGAGAGGCTACTCGCCGGCCGACACGAGCGCAAGCCTGGTTGGGCTCGTGTTAGCCTGCGCGCCATGAAAAAGCTACTTTCGTTCGTCGTCGCCCTGGCGTTTGCGGGCCTCGTCCTCGCGCAGGCGCCCGTCGTCCCGGCCTCCGGCATCGATCCCGCGTTCGCCAAGTTCGTGGACGACTATTTCGACGCGCAGTTCGCGGCGAGGCCGACCCAGGGAAGCGCGGCCGGACTCCACCAGTACGACCCGCGGATGCCGGATCTCTCCCGGACCGCAATCGAGGCGCGGATCGCGCAGCTCAAGGGCGAGCTCGCCCGGCTGCTCGCGTTCGATCGGGCGAAGCTGCCCTTCGACGATCAAATCGACGCGGCCGCGCTCGAGGGCGAGATCCGCTCCGAGCTGCTCGATCTCGAGACCCTGCGCAGGTGGGAGGTAAACCCCATGATGTACGCGGGGATCGCGGGCTTCTCGGTCAACGACCTGATGAAGCGCGATTTCGCTCCGGCCTCCGAGCGGCTCAAGTCGATCACGTCGCGGCTCCAGGCCGTCCCGGCCATCTTCGCCGCAGGCAAGGCCAACGTGAAGACCCCGGCCAAGGAGTTCACGACGCTCGCGATCAGCATGGCCAAGGGCTCGGTCGGGTTCCTCGAGGGCGGACTCGCCGTCTGGGCGAAGGACGCCGCCGGAGGCGACGCGGCGCTGCTGAAGGAGTTCGCGGAGGCCGACGGTAGGGCCGTCGCGGCCGCCCGGGACTTCGCCGACTGGCTGGAGAAGGACCTGCTGCCGCGCTCCAACGGCCGCTACGCGATCGGCGCCGACGAACTTCCTGGCCAAGCTCAAGTACGACGAGCATGGTCGAGATGCCGCTCGACGACCTGCTCGCCAGGGGCGAGGCGAACCTCGCCAAGGACTACGAGGCCTTCGTCGCGACCGCGAAGAAGATCGACCCGTCGAAGACGCCGGCGCGAGGTCATGAAGTCGCTCTCGAACGATCATCCGACGGCCGCGGACCTGCATCCCGTCGGTCGCGACCCGCGTCGAGGCGGCCCGGCAGTTCCTGGTCGACAAGAAGATCGTGACGATCCCGTCGGAGGTGCGCCCGACGGTCGCCGAGACGCCGCCGTTCGCCCGCTTCGGCAGCTTCGCCTCGATGGACACGCCGGGCGCCTACGAGACCAAGGGCCGCGGAGGCGTTCTACTACGTCACGCCGCCCGAGAAGGACTGGGACGCCAAGCACCAGGAAGAGCACCTGCGCCTCTTCAACGCCGACGTCGTGGCGATGATCAACGTCCACGAGGTCTTTCCGGGCCACTACCTGCAGTTCCTCTACGCGCCGCGCTTCCCCACCAAGACGCGCAAGCTCGTCTTCTGCGGCACCAACGTCGAGGGCTGGGCGCACTACACCGAGCAGATGATGGTGGACGAGGGCTTCGGCGACGGCGACCCGAAGATCCGCCTCGCGCAGCTCCAGGAGGCGCTGCTGCGCGACTGCCGCTACGTCGTCGGCATCAAGCTGCACACGCAGGGGATGACCGTCGAGGACGGGGCGAAGATCTTCGTCGAGAAGGGCTTCCAGGAGCCGGCCAACGCGTACGAGGAAGCGCGGCGCGGCGCCTACAACCCGACGTACCTCTACTACACGCTCGGCAAGCTCGAGATCCTCAAGCTGCGCGACGAGTACCGCAAGGCCAAGGGCGCGTTCGCTCCAGCAGTTCCACGACGCCTTCGTGGCCGCAGGGCGGGCTGCCGATCCCGCTGGTGCGCAAGATCCTGTTTCGCTGAAACGGACGGGCGGGCCACGGCGGCGGCGCCGCGCCCCGCGCCGCAATCCTCGGGACTACTTGAGCGTGATCTCCCGGGCAAGCCGGCTCGAGACGACGTCCCACAACAGGACCCGCTGGTCGTTGGCGGCCTGACGGGCGTCCGCGGAGCCGTAGTGTGCGAGCGTGATGGCCTCCATCTTCGCCGCCAGGCCATCGAGGCCGGCGTAGCCCTTGTAGAGGAGTGCCGTGGCGATGTTCCAGTCGGTCGGGCCGTCGTTGGTCGCGTTCAGGTAGACCTTGTAGTCCAGGATGATTCCCTGAGCCTTCGCCGTTGCATAGACCTTGTTGAAATTCTGGCGCAGGTCCATCAGGGCGGCGCTCATCTTGCCGGGCTTGACCGTGAGATAGGTGACGCGTCAGACGGGGCCGTCCGTGTAGTTTTCCTGGGCAAGGGCCGGGACCGCGAGACAGAGAAACACCGCGGGCAACAAGAGTTTCCGGATCATTGAACCCTCCTTTATGTTGTCGGCATGCTATCAGTCGCGAGAGTCCGTCACCGGACTGCCGTAATGAGCATTCGCCCATGAACCGAACGACCCGGCGGATCCTGCGGATTGTCCTCGCTGCCGCCCTGGTCAGCCCGGTAGCCCACGCCCAGGACGAGCGTCGCCCTGCTCCAGTCATGGGCGCTCAGGGTGCCGAGTGGCTCGAGCGACCGGGTCGAGACCAGGAGCAGCGACCCGACCAGATCATCGCGACGATGGGCCTGAAGAACGGGGACGTGGTCGCCGATCTCGGCGCCGGGACAGGGTACTTCACGCGGCGCCTCGCGAAGGCAGTCGCTCCCTCGGGCCGCGTCTATGCCGTGGACATTCAGCCCGAGATGATCGACTTGCTGAAGCAGAACATGCAGAAGGCAGGGGTCTCCAACGTGGTGGCAGTGCTCGGCACGGCCGACGACCCGAAGCTGCCGAGGGAGTCTTGCGACTGGATCCTGCTCGTGGACGTCTACCACGAGTTTCAGCAGCCGAAGGCGATGCTCGCGAGAATGCGCGAGGCTCTGAAGCCGACTGGCCGGATGGCGCTCGTCGAGTACCGCCTCGAGGGGCTGAGCGCCCTCCATGTCTCTGAAGAACACCGAATGTCGCGCAAACAAGTGCTCGCCGAATGGGAGCCTGCGGGGTTCCGGCTCAAGAAGTTCTACGAGTTTCTGCCCACCCAGCACTTCTTCGTGTTCGACAAGACCCCGGACCGCTGAAGGCGAGCTCCGCAGCCGATAGAATCGTCCCAGGCAGCCCATGCCCCTGACCAACGGGACCCGCCTCGGTCCCTACGAGATTCTCTCGTCGCTCGGTGCGGGCGGGATGGGGGAGGTGTACCGGGCGCGGGATACGCGGCTCTCGCGGGAGGTCGCCGTCAAGGTGCTGCCGGCCGGCGTCTCCGGCGATGCGGAGCGCTTGAAACGCTTCGAGAAGGAGGCCCGCGCAGCGTCCTCTCTCAATCACCCGAACATCGTCACGGTTTACGACATCGGCGAGTCGGCTGGCACGTCGTGGATCGCGATGGAGCTGGTGGACGGACAGACGCTGCGGGAGATGCTGGCCGGCGGCGCTCTACCCACGAAGAAGCTGCTCGCAATCGCAGCGCAGGCGGCCGACGGACTGGCCAAGGCGCACGAGGCGGGGATCGTGCATCGGGACCTGAAGCCCGAGAACGTCATGGTCACGAAGGACGGGTTCGTGAAGATCCTGGACTTCGGGTTAGCGAAGCTGACACAGCCGGACGCGCCCGAGGGACAGCAGACGCATGCCCCGACGGTGTCCGCGGGGACGGAGCCCGGCGTCGTGATGGGAACCGTTGGCTACATGTCGCCGGAGCAAGCTCTGAGCAAGCCGCTCGATTTCCGGTCGGACCAGTTCTCGTTCGGATCGATCCTCTATGAGCTGGCTGTGGGCAAGCAAGCGTTTGCGCGAGGCAACGTTCCGGAAACTCTGGCCGCGATCATCCGCGAGGAGCCAGAGGCAATCTCCGCGGCCGCTCCGTCGACACCCGTGCCGCTGCGCTGGATCGTGGAGCGCTGCCTCGCCAAGGATCCCGATGAACGCTACGCCTCGACGCGCGATCTGGCCCGGGATCTGGCGCGCCTTCGCGACGGCATCTCGGAAGGGACCCTCTCCGGAGGCTCCGTCGCGGCCGCCGCGGCTTCCCGGCTCCCGTCCCGCCGTCTTCGCGCGGCTTTGATTTTGCTCGGCGGCGTTGCGATCGGCGCGGCCATCGCCGCGGCCGGGCTCCGGCTCTCGCGGACACCGCCCACCCCCATCGTGCGCACCTCGCTTCTTCCGCCCGAGGGCCGGACGTTCAGCCTGGGAGAGGTCGCGATCTCGCCGGACGGAAGACAGGTCGCCTTCGGGGCCAGAGACGCTACGGACAACCTCGAGCTCTGGATCCGGTCCCTCGCACAGCCGGAGGCGCGGCAGCTTTCCAGGATGAACGGCGCCCAGAATCCGTTCTGGTCGCCGGATGGAAGGATGCTCGGGTTCTTCTCCTGGGAGAAGCTCCTTTCGGTCGAGCCGAGCGGCGGCACACCGAAGACGCTGTGCGATGTTCGAGCCGGTGGCCGCGGCGGAACCTGGAATCGGGAGGGGGTCATCCTGTTTGCTCCCGGCCCCCTGACGCCGATCTCCCGGGTGCCGGCCTCCGGCGGTGAGCCGGCCGCTGTCACGCGGCTCGATCCGGTGCGCAAGGAGAACAGCCATCGGTGGCCGAGCTTCCTTCCCGACGGGCGCCACTTTCTGTTCCTCTCCATGACGACGACCGGCGACCGGGACAATGCAGTCTTCATCGGTTCGCTCGATTCGCCGGAGACGAAGCTTCTCGTCCGAGCCTATTCGAGCGCGCTCTTTGCGCCGCCGGGGTATCTGCTTTTCGTCAACGCCTCCCGAATGCTCGTCGCGCAGCCTTTCGATGCTGGCAGCCTCCGGTTCTCGGGTGCGCCCATTCCCGTGGCGGAGGGCGTCCACGGTTTCGGGGGCAAGGGGCAGCCCGGCTTCTCCGCAGCGGGGCCCGAGCTTCTCGCCTATCTGCCCCACGGCGAACCCACGAAGATGGTTTGGTTCGACCGCTCCGGACGGGAGGTAGGCTCCGTGGGGTCGCCCGGCGAACATGGGTTCCCGCGTTTGTCCCCGGATGGAAGGAAGGTGGCTGTTCAGACCGAGGATGCGAAGAGCCCGAACAACCTCTGGGTCCACGATCTCTCGCGCGGCATTGCAACGCGCGTGACCTCCGGCGAGTACGACGACCAGCTTCCGGTCTGGTCGCCGGACGGGCGCCAGATCGTCTTCACGTCGACTCGCACCGGGCAGGGCGATCTCACGGTCAAGGACTCGAGCGGCGCCGGGGAGGAGCGGCTCCTTCTCCATACCGAGAAGCAACTGTTTGCGACCGACTGGTCTCCGGACGGCCGTTTCCTCCTCTACCAGGGTGACGGTTCGAATCTCTCGGTCTTGCCGCTCTTCGGGGACCGAAAGCCCTATCCATTCTTGAGCTCGAAGTCGCCGGTCGGAGGGGCGCGGTTCTCTCCCGACGGGCGATGGGTCGCGTACTTGTCACGCGAATCGGGCAAAGCCGAGATCTACGTGCTTCCGTTTCCCGGCCCGGGAGATCGGTGGCAGGTCACGACCGGCGGAGCCTACCATCCCGTTTGGCGGCGCGACGGCAAGGAGCTGTTCTACCTCTCCGACGACGGCGAAGTCGTGGCGGTGGACGTGCGGGTGTCCGGTTCGAAGCTCGAAACGGGGTCTCCCAGGCCGCTCTTCCCCTGGCCATCGGAAGACTTCGACGTCTCGCCCGACGGCCAGCGCTTCCTGATGGTCGTTCCCGACAAAGAAGCGCGGGTGACTCCGATGACGCTCATCCAAAACTGGACGGCGGGACTCGGAGGGGCCGGATCGCGCCCCTGACCGCGCTTCCGAAGACCGGGCTCCGCGCGAAGCTTCTTGTCGCCCATCCCGGGTGTGAAAAGCTTCTTCGCCGGCTCCCCGATAGAATCCGCGCAGATCCCAATGACCCTTCCCGCAGGAACGCACCTGGGTCCTTACGAGATCGTCGCGCCGCTGGGCGCGGGCGGGATGGGGGAGGTGTACCGGGCGCGTGACACGCGGCTAGGGCGCGAGGTGGCGATCAAGGTGCTGCCGGCTGGCGTGTCGTCGGATCCCGAGCGGTTGAAGCGCTTCGAGAAGGAGGCGCGGGCGGCGTCCTCTCTCAATCACCCGAACATCGTCACGGTCTACGACATTGGAGAGACGGGCGGCGCGTCCTGGATTGCGATGGAGTTGGTCGAAGGACGGACGCTCCGGGAGACCCTGGCCGACGGACCCGTCCCGACGAAGCGACTCCTGACGGTCGCGGCGCAGGCTGGCGATGGGTTGGCCAAGGCACATGGCGCGGGGATCGTGCATCGGGACCTGAAGCCCGAGAATGTCATGGTGACCCCGGACGGGTTCGTGAAGATCCTGGACTTCGGGCTGGCCAAGCTGACGGCACCGGAGGATGGGAGCGGGGCGACGGCCGCACCGACGGTCTCGGGCGGGACGGAACCTGGGATCGTGATGGGAACGGTGGGCTACATGTCCCCCGAGCAGGCACTCGGCAGGGCCCTCGATTTTCGATCCGACCAGTTTTCGCTCGGCTCGATCCTGTACGAGCTGGCCACGGGCAGGCGGGCGTTCCAGCGCGGAAGCACGCCCGAGACCCTGTCGGCGATCATCCGGGACGAGCCGGAGCCGATGGGCACGCTCAGTCCGATCTCCCCGGTGCCGCTGCGGTGGATCGTCGAGCGGTGCCTTGCCAAGAACCCCGACGACCGCTACGCCTCGACGCGCGATCTGGCGCGAGATCTCGCGACGCTGAAGGATCGGCTCTCCGAGGCGACGAGCGGAGCTTCGGCGGCTGCCGCCGTTTCCCTTGCACGGCCAGGGCTCCGCCTGGTTCCCTGGGCGCTGGCGGCGCTCTTCGGTCTGGGGTTGATGTGGCGGCTGATCGCGGGCTCGCCCAAGAGTGCCCCGGCGGCTGCGCCGTTACGCTTTTCGGTGACCCTGCCTCAAGGCGTGGCGTTGAGCGAGAGCGACATCGAGTCGCACTCGGCGATCTCGCCCGACGGTCGCTGGCTCGTCTTCGTCGGCTCCTCCGGTGAAAAGGAGAGGCTCTACCTCCGGGCGATCGACTCGCTGGAGGCTCGGCCCCTTCCCGGAACCGAAGGAGCGATCACTCCATTCTGGTCCCCGGACAGCCGCCACATCGGCTTCTACGCGGACGGGAAGATCCAGAAGATCGCCGTCGTCGGCGGGCCCCCCCAGATCATCTGCAACGGGGGAATCGAGGGCCTGCCGAGCTGGGGCTCCGCGGGCCAGATTCTCTTCATGCAGCTCGGAGAAAAGGTGAGCGGCCTCTGGGTCGTGAGCGCAGGCGGCGGCGAGCCACGGCGGCTGATCGCCACGGATCCCTCGCGCGGCGAGACCGCGCACCTCTGGCCGTACTTCCTTCCCGATGGCCGGCGCTTTCTCTTCATCACGATGAGTTTCAGGTCAGACGACCGCTCACGCCTTCCGCTCCGCGTGGGCTCGCTCGATTCGGCCGAGACGACGAACGTCGGCACGGTGGCGTCCCGGGTCGAGTACGCGCAGGGGTATCTCCTCCACGTCCGAGAAGGAGTTCTGCTGGCTCAGGCGTTTGACGAGCGGAAGGCGCGAATGACCGGCGAGCCCGTCGCCCTGGCCGACCACGTCTACCAGTTCAACGGGCCGCTGATGGCCGGGTTCTCGTCTTCGCGGACGGGGGTCGTCATCTACGAGGGGAGCACTCGTTCGAGCCGCCTCTCCTGGCTGGATCGGATTGGCAAAGAGCTGGAGAGGCTTCCCGTGACGGGGGCGATCCGGGCCGTTCGGCTATCGCCCGACGGTCGGAGCCTCGCGATGGGCATCGAGGACGAGAAGAAGGGGTCCTCCGACATCTGGACCTACGACTTCGAACGGCGGCTCCCTGTCCGCGTGACGCTCGATCCGCGCGACGAGAAGAACCCGGTGTGGTCGGCCGACGGAAAGTCGATCTTCTTCCGCGCCGATTGGATGGGTCCGCCGGACATCTACAAGATCTCGGTGGGCTCTCCGGAAAGCGCGGCCCCTGCAGTTGCCCGGCCGGGAGTTCAGTTTCCTGAGGACGTCTCGCCGGACGGGCGCTTGCTGGTTTTCACGGAGTTCATCCGCCGGACCAACGGAGACCTCTGGCTCCTGCCGCTCTCCGGGGGTGGCAAACCGTTTCCGCTCTCGCAGGCACCCTTCGACGAAAAGGGCGCGCGGTTTTCACCCGACGGCCGGTGGCTCGCCTACTACTCGAACGAGTCGGGCAGTCGGGAGGTGTACCTGCGCCCGGTCGAGGCCTCTGGCGAGAGGTTCCGAGTCTCTTCGGGTGGAGGCACCATGCCGCGGTGGCGCCGGGATGGTAAGGAGCTGTATTACATGGCTCCCGACAATGCGGTGATGCATGTCGCGCTCTCATCCGGCGACCATCCCCAGCCGGGCGCGTCGTCGCCCCTCTTCCGCGTCGAGGGTATCGTGCGCGACTACGACGTGGCGGCCGATGGTCAACGCTTCATTGTGGATGTCGCCGAACCGGATCCGGCTCCCATTTCCGTGCTCGCGAACTGGCCGGCGTTGACGGCGCGGTAGCACTTCCGGCGGCTACCGCGCGTCCTTGTAGACCTTCCCTTCCTTCATCACGAAGGAGACGTGCTCGAGGACGCGAACGTCCGCGAGCGGATCGCCCTGGACGGCGATCAGGTCCGCCCACTTGCCGGGCTCGAGCGAGCCGGCGTTGTTGTCGCGGCCGATGAGCTCCGCCGCCGAGACCGTCGCTGAGCGGATCGCTTCCATGGGGGTCTGTCCGTACTTCACCTGCCACGCGAACTGGTTCGCGTTGAGCCCGTGGGGGAAGTTGCTCACGTCCGTGCCGAAAGCGATCTTCACGCCGGTCCTGGACCGCCTTCCGGAAGTTCTGGCGCTGGAGCTCGTCGCTCTCGGGCTGCTTTTCGGCGAAGGTCCTGGGGGTAGCCGGCGGCGCCTCCCTGCCGGATCCACTCGGCATCGTAGATGTCGGCGACGAGATAGGTGCCATGCTCCTTCATGAGCCGGATCCCCTCGTCGTCGAGGTAGGTGCCGTGCTCGATCGAGGCGACGCCGGCTTTCACGGCGAGCTTGATCCCCTCGGTCGAGTGGGCGTGGGCCGCGACCTTGAGGCCCTTGTGGCTCGCCTCCTCCACGGCGGCGCGGATCTCGTCGTACGTGTACTCGATCGCATGCGGGTTGCTCCCGTGCGTCAGGAAGGCCCCGGTCGCCAGGATCTTGATGAGGTCCACGTCGTGCTGGGCGATGTCGCGGACGCGCTGGCGAACCTGATCGACGCCATCGGCGATTCCGAACCGCAGGTCCCAGGGGAGGGCGAGGTCGGGCGCAAATCCGGTAATCGCGCCGCCGCCGCCCGAGATCGTGAGGTACGCGCCCGCGACGAACATACGCGGCCCCGGAAAGTCACCCCGAGCGATCGCGTCTCGCATCGCAACGTCCACGAACGCGCGATAGGTTCCGACGTCGCGCACGGTGGTGAACCCGGCGTCGAGCGTGGCCCTGGCGTTGGGCACGGATTCGAATGCGCGGTCGGCGGCGCTCTTCTTCAGGTCCGACAGTGGGTCCTTGTCGTTGACGTAGTCGCCGACGAGGTGCGTGTGGCAATCCATGAGACCGGGCAACACCGTCAACGCGGAGAGGTCGATCACTTTCGCGCCGGCCGGAAGCGCGATCCCCGGGCCGACGGCCTTGACCTTTCCGTTCTCGATCACGATGACGGCCCCCGGGACGACGGTGCCCGCCTTCGGATCGATCAGGCGTCCGGCCCTGACGGCGACGATCTCGGGTTGCGCCGCGAAGGTGGCCGTCGCGACGCCGGCGAACACGGCGACGCATCGGGTGAGCTTCATGAGCTTTCCTTTCCGCGCAGAATGTCGGCGATTCTATGGCGGAATCTGGGTAGAATCCCCGCGGCAATCGGATGACGCTTTCTCCAGGCACGCGACTCGGCCCGTTCGAGATTCTCGCCCCGCTCGGCGCGGGCGGTATGGGAGAGGTGTACCGCGCGCGCGACTCGCGGCTCGGCCGCGAGGTTGCCGTCAAGGTCCTGTCTCCCGAATTCGCTGCCGACATGGATCGCCGCAAGCGCTTCGAGCAGGAGGCACGCTCGGCGTCCGCCCTGAACCATCCGAACATCGTCACGATCCACGACATCGGGTCCGACGGCGAGACGATCTACATCGCCATGGAGCTCGTGGACGGGCAGACGCTGCGCGAAGTGCTCCACGGCGGCGCCCTCTCGACGAAGAAGCTGCTCGACCTCGCCTACCAGATGGCCGATGGCCTCGCCAAGGCGCACGCGGCAGGCGATCCTCCACCGGGACCTGAAGCCCGAGAACGTCATGATCTCCAAGGACGGGGCCGTCAAGATCCTGGATTTCGGTCTGGCCAAGCTCCAGAAGCATCAGCCCGAGGAGATGTCCAACCTCCCGACCGCGCAGGAGACGAAGGCCGGCACCGTCATGGGCACGGTCGGCTACATGTCGCCCGAGCAGGCCAGCGGAAAGCCGCTCGACTTCCGGTCGGACCAGTTCGCCCTGGGCTCGATCTACTACGAGATGGCCACCGGCAAGCGCGCCTTCCAGCGGGGAACGCACGCCGAGACTCTGACGGCGATCATCCGCGAGGACACGGAGCCGGTGGGGCAGCTGAACGCGAACGTGCCGGCCCCGTTCCGGTGGATCGTCGAGCGCTGCCTCCAGAAGGACCCCGAGGAACGCTACGCCTCGACGCGCGACCTCGCCCGCGACGTCCGCGGCGTGCGCGAGCACCTGTCGGAGGTCTCGGCCGTGGTCACCGGGGAGATCTCGGGCGCCGTCGGCGCGGTTTCCCCGCCCGCGAGGCGGTCCCGGGCCGGTGCGGTCGTCGTAAGCCTGGCGATTCTGGCCGCCCTGGGGGCCGGGATGCTTCTCCAGAAGCGCCTCGTCAAGACGTTGCCGCCGTCCTACCAGCAGATCACGTTCGGCAGCGGCACGATCCGCGCCGCGCGCTTTGCGCCGGACGGCCAGACGATCGTTTATAGCGCGAGCTGGGACGGCAGCCCTCTGAAGCTCTTCCTCAAGCATCCGTCGAGCCCGGACTCGCTCCCGCTCGAGCTTCCGAGCGCGAACCTGCTCTCGATATCACCCTCGGGCGAGATGGCAATCGCCATCGGCTGCCGCTCCAACCACCCCGGCGTTTGCGCGGGAACGCTGGCGAGGGCGGCGCTCACCGGCGGGTCGCCCCGGGACGTAGCCGACGGCGTGCAAGAGGCGGACTGGGCCCCGGATGGAGCGACTCTGATGGTCGTCCGCGACGTCGGCGGGAAGGCGCGCCTCGAGTTTCCGATGGGAAAGGTTCTCTACGAAACCTCGGGACACATCAGCTACGCTCGTCTTTCGCCGAAGGCAGATCGAATCGCGTTCCTGGACCATCCATTTCCCCTGGACGATGCGGGAAGCGTGGCGGTCATCGATCTGGCCGGCAAGAAAACGACGGTGACGGGCAAGTGGGCGAGCGAGGGCGGTCTCGCCTGGTCGGCCACGGGGGACGAGGTATGGTTCACGGCGACCGAGGCCGGAGCGAACCGGTCGCTGTACGCCGTCACACCCGCCGGAAAGCTCCGCGTCGTGGCTCGCGTCCCGGGAGGTCTGAAGCTCCACGACGTCGCCCGCAGCGGTCGGGTCCTGCTGACGCGCGAGAGCCCACGAGTGGGCGTGCGCGCCATGCTCCAGGCCGACACGCGCGAGCGCGACATGTCCTTCCTCGACTATTCCTTCGCGGCCGACCTCACGCCGGACGCGAGCGTCCTCCTGTTCGACGAGGAGGGGGAGGCCGGCGGCGCCAACTACACGGTCTTCGTCCGCAAGGCCGACGGCTCTCCCGTCGTGCGCCTCGGGGAAGGCAATGCCATGGCGATCTCGCCGGACGGCAAGTGGGCGCTTTCGATGTTGCCGGTCCCGAATTCCCCGTTCATCCTTCTGCCGACCGGGACCGGCGAGCACAAGCAGCTCGCAGCCGGCGGAGTCAGTCCCGAGCAGGCGGCGGCGTGGTTCCCGGACAGCAAACGCATCGTCTTCGCCGGCAGCGAGCCGGGCCACGAGCTTCGCCTCTACGTCCAGGGCATCGAGGAGGGCAAGCCGCGACCGATCTCCCCGGAAGGCATCGTGGCGGCACTTCCCGGATTTGCCGTCACGCCGGACGGCAAGTTCGTGGCTGCCATCGGTAAGGACCGCAGGGCCATGCTGTTTCCCGTCGAGGGAGGCCAGGGCCGGGCGATCTCCGGCGTCGAGGACGGCGAGTTCCCGCTGCGTTTTTCTCCGGACGGGCGCCACCTCTACGTCTGGAAGCGCGGCGACGTTCCCGCGCGCGTCACGCGTGTGGACGTCGAGACCGGGGGGCGCGAGGCCTGGAAGGAACTGCTGCCGGCCGACCCCTCGGGCGTCGAGCGCATCTCGAACGTCCTCGTGACTCCGGACGGCAAGGGCTACGCCTACTGCTTCACGCGCCTTCTCTCGGATCTCTTCGTGGTCGAGGGTTTGAAGTAAGCGGGGTCTGACCCCCGCAGGGGTCTGACCCCAGGAGTTTGCTCCTGGGATGAGCCACGAAGGGCAGCCTTTTTCGCCCGCCTATCCGACCCTCGAGTCCCTGCGCGCCCTCGGGGACATGTGGAACGCATCGCCGCCCATGCAGCACTTCGGCGCGAAGCTCGACTTCACTCGCGTGGATCGCGTGCGGGCGGTGATCGATCCCGTCACGAGCGTCCACCGTGGCGGCCTCGGCACGGACGCGGTCAACGGAGTCGTGCTCGCCGGGCTGTTCGACCTCGTCATCGGAACGGTCGGCTGGCTGACGCGCCCCGACACGCGCTCGGCCACGGTCAATCTGTCGATGAGCTTCTTCCGTCCGACGCGCGGCGACCGCCTCGTCGCCGAGGCCCGGCTCATCCGCTCGGGCCTGAGCCTCGTCTTCGCCGCGGCCGAGATTTTCGATGCCGAGGGCCGCGTGACGGCGCGATGCGACGGCACCTGCGCCATCGCCCTCGGAAAGTCCGACAGCCAGGAGATCTACGAGCGCATGCGGGGCGGCGGCGTCGCGCCGTAGTCCCCGTTGTCATCCCGGGGCTGGGCGCGGGATGACAACCGCAACTCGACGAGAGGCCGGATGACCCTGTCATCCCGAGGGCCGGAGGCCCGAGGGATCCCTTTCGAGTTATGGGGCGGCTAAGAAAGGGATCCCTCGCTGCGCTCGGGATGACACAGAGCCTGCGCTCCGGGTGCCACCCGGGCTGGACGGGGCCTTCGCTCGGGATGACACCGATTATGGCGCCGCACTCAGCAGCTTCGTCGCCGTGCGCACCTGCTCGGCCGCCTTCTCGATCACGGCGGCCGTGGATGCGGCCGCCCCGTTGACGTCCTTCCAGCGCTTCTGCTCGAGTGCCTCGCGCACGGCCGGCAGCGTTTTGACGCCGTAGCCCGTGTACGCCCCCGGGGCGTAGATGAAGTGCCGGTACCACGGCCGTCCGGGCAGTCCCGCCTCGGAAGTGAGGCTTCGCTCGAAACCGGCGAGGGTCGCATTCAGAGCCTTGAGCCGTTCGGGTGAGAGCCTGGGCGCGTCCGGTGCGAAGGCCGCATCGTAGGCTCGCCCATAGGCGCCGGCGGCAGCGGTCAGGGCGTCGGACGCGTTCTGCAGCGATGCGAAGTCGAAGTGCGGCACGGCGACCTCGGTCTTCGGCGCCACGAAGGGCTTGTGCGGGTCGGCCACGGCCCACGGCAGTTTCTCTTCGACTTGAAGGTTCTGCTCCTCGGTCTCCTTGCGCCGAGCGTCGGCCAGATCGGCGACCTCCTTGACGTAGCTGGCGATCGCCTGCGCCGCCGCGGCGAAATCGAGCGGCAGGATGTCGGCGTTGGCGAGACGCAGAGTCATCGTCCCGCCCGTCTGGGCGAACGCCCGCGCATAGACGAAGTCGGTATCCGCGAAGTGGGTGTACCAGGTGAAGTCGTCGTAGATCGAGTGGTAGATACCGCCGTCGTCCTCGCCGCCGAAGCTGATGTTGAGCGACGCGATCCCGAGATGTTGCAGGAAGGGAGTGAAGTCGGAGCCCGAGCCGAGCGCGTCGATGCGCAGGCCGGCCCGGTCGCGGGCGGCCTTGCGCTCCTCGGGCTTGGCCGCGTCGGCGATCTGCTTGAGCCGTGCGCGCGCGAGCACCGTGATCTTCTTCTCCGGGTCCTCGACCTCCGAGGCGGACCCGTTGACGACGCTCTCGAGGGAGTGCGATCCGCCCGCGTCCAGGAACCCCCGGCTGTTCGAGTCGGAGTTGATGTAGGCGACGGCCTTTGCGGAGAGCTCGGCCGCGTGCGTTTCGGCCCATTCGGTCGAGCCGAGCAGGCCCTGCTCCTCGCCGTCCCACGCGCAGAGCACGATCGTGCGCTTGGGCCGCCAGCCGCGCTCGACCAGGGCGCCGTAGGCCCTGCGCCTCCTCGAGCAGCGCGACGAGCCCGCTGACCGGATCCTCTGCGCCGTTGACCCAGGCATCGTGGTGGTTGCCGCGGACGACCCATTCATCCGGCCACACCGAGCCCTCGATCTTCGCGATGACGTCGTTGGCGGGGACGAGCTTCCAGTCGAAGACGAGCTTCAAGTGGACCTTCGCGGGCCCCGGCCCGATCCGATACGTGATCGGCAGCGCGCCGCGCCATGCCTCCGGCGCCGTCGGCCCTTCGAGCGCCGCGAGCAGCGGCTTCGCGTCGCCGTAGGAGATCGGGAGCACGGGGATCTTCGTGATCGTCTGCGCGTCCTTGCGGTCGATCCGTTTGGCGTCCTTCGTCGCTCCGATCCCCGGAGTCAGCGGGTCTCCCGAGTACTGCGGCATGTCCGCGACGCTGCCGCGCTGGACGCCCTGCTCCGGCCGGAAGGGGCCCTTCGGATACACCTCGCCCTCGAAGTAGCCGTCGTCGCGCGGGTCCGAGTAGATGATGCAGCCGATGGCGCCGTTCTCCGCCGCGACCTTCGGCTTGATCCCGCGCCAGCCGCCGCCGTAACGGGCGATGACGATCTTGCCCGTGGACGTCCACGCCGAGACGCTCGAGCTTCTCGTAATCCTCCGGAACGCCGTAGTTGACGTAGACGAGCGGTGCCGTGACGTCGCCGTCGACGGAGTACGCGTTGTACGTCGGCAGCTGCTGCGCCGTCTGTCCGGAGGTCGGATCGTCCTTGAGCGGGGTCTCGGCCAGCGATGCGCGAAACGCGACCGGCTCCAGCAGCTCGACGACCCGCTCCCTCGGCGTCGGAAAGAGAACGTCGAAGGTCTCGATGTGGGCGTCGAGGCCCCACTCCTTGAACCGCGCCAGGATCCACTCCGCGTTCTTCGCGCCCCCCGGCGAGCCCAGGTTGTGCGGGACCGCGGACAGCTGACGCATCGATTCGCGTGCGACCGCAGGATCCGGGATCGCGCGGAACTCGCGCTCGGCCTTCGCCTCGGCTGCCGCGTTCTCGGGGAAGAACCCGCGCGGCGCAGTGGGAGTTGTCGCCGGCGCCGCGGCGACGAGCAGGAGTGCGGGAGCCAGGCGAACGAGACGCTGCATGGGTGTTCCTTTCGAAAAGCGTCGCAAGCATAAATCCATTGCCCGCGCACCGGGCGTCGGTTAGAATCAATTCGTTGAAACAGAGGGCCCGGGCACTCGACGTGTAGAGCCTGCGCCCCGGACGCTTCGGAGGGCCGATTGGAACTCGACCTCGCTCCGAACGCAGTGAGGCGGCGGTCATCCCGGCCTGCCGCGATGGTTCTTCCCCGATGCCGCGCATGAGGCTCGTGTGGTCGCAGCCCGCGCGGCGCTCGGGCGACCGGCCGCGAAGCCTGCTCCTCGTCGCGGTCCTCTGCATCTTCCTGGGAGGCGTGGTCGTGGGCGCCGGAGGCCGCGACCTCGAGGAGGCGCCGCGGCCCGTGCGCGCGGCCTTCGCGAGCCTCCTGACGACGGGCGCCGTCCTGTTCGTCGTCGGCGTGGCCCTGCTCGTGTTCCGAAAAGGCAAGAGACCCGGACCGGCGCATCTCTGGCTCGCCGGCCGGCCCGACGGGCGCGCCGTTGCCGAAACAGAACGGCATTTCGGACAGGAGGAACGACGGTGAACGAGGAGAACGTGGTGCCCTTCGATCCGGCAGCCCGAGGGGGAATGGCTCGGCGCGGCGCGCCCGACAAGAACGGGACCCCGGCTGCCACGGCGATCGTCCTGTTCTGCCCGACCTGCGGCGCCGAGTTCCGCCTCGAGCGGGATTGGCTGGAGGGGGAGACCGAAGCGTTGTGCGGCCGCTGCGAGACCGAGATCCCGATCGTCGGCCCGAGGCAGGAGAGGGGCGCGGGTTAGACCCATCCCGCATCTCGCATCCCGTATCTCGCTGCCCTATCGCTCGATCGCCTTCACGTAGATCCAGCGCTGCGGCATGTTCACGTACGCGTGGAACCGCAGCAGCAGCGGGAAGCCGAGCGTTCCGTCGTCGCCCCACTTCGGGAAGAACCCGGTCGCGGAGACCCGCAGGGGCAGAATCGGCAGGCGAACCGGCCCCCATGTGAGGCCGCTCGCTCCCGAGGCGTCGGAAAAGCCGAGACGCGCGGCCGTCGCACTCGCCATCACGAGGGGCATCTGTCCCGTGTCGCTGCCCAGGGTGAACCGCGCCTCGCGGTTGCCGCTGTAGAGAAGAGCGACGGGGCGGTCCTCGTCGTCGTCGATGGGCATCCGAAAATACCCTTCGGGCACGACCCAGGTGGCGGGGCCATGCACGGCCAGCCGCGCGGCGAGCGGGTCGATCTCGACGATGCCCTCGCGGAAGAGGCAGGCGCCCGCGGCGGCATCGGCCCCCGGGGCGACCGCGTCGGACCGTTGCACGAAGAGCGATGGATACACGGCGGCGCCGACCTCGAGCGAGGCGGCGGGCGCGATGAATCGGCCGAAGACGTCCTCCTGGAACGTGAGCGGGAGCCTCGCGGCGAGCTGCGGGGAGACCCGCAGGGGGCCGTCGACCGCGGCGTCGATCGAAAGACGAATCGTCGACCCGGACAGCCGCGCGGCCGCGACGACGGCCCCGCCGGGGTTCTCGAACGGGACGGGGGCCGGAGGGCCGAATCGCGCTTCTCCTCCCCCTGCGTATGGCTGAGGGATGTGACCGGTCGGAAGGCCGACCCATGTGATCGATCCGTCGACGGGAAAACGCGGGATTCGATTCGTCCCGGTAGGCGGCCGGAGTCCGGAACTCGAAGTCGAAGCGCGGCGATCGGACGGACACGAGGCGGCCGTCCGCGCGCGAAAAGGAGAGGAGCAGGGGATTGCCGCCTTCCGGTGTGAGGGTCACCGACTCGGTCGCGGCGTCGGCCGGGCCCGGACTCACCCGCGCGCCCTCCCGGCTGCGGAAGAGCCAGGCGCGGCGCCAGAAATAGGACCGGGTACGCAGTTCCCGCAGAACCGGGTCGGAGACGACGCGGGTCACGCCGTCGAAGTCCGTGTAGTAGGCCCGGTCCGATTCGATGCCCCGATGCGTCGTCAGACCGGCCGATGAGACGCTTTCCCGGTACCGGCCCGTCTCCCATTCGATCTGCGCCAGGCCCGGCGCGCCTTTCCGGCCTTCCACCGGGGAGAGCTGGATCCGGATCATCCCTCCCACCGTCAACGGTTTGGCTCCGGAGGCCGCGCGATATCGATCGAGGATCCGGGCGGCTTGCGACGCCGCGGTCTCGCCGCATCCTCCCGCTCCGAGCAACGTCGCGGCGAAGACGCCGAGCGCGAGCAGCCTCAGCCGGACGGGATGACCGGGTCGCTCGTGCATCGGGCGAGCGATCTTACTCCCGGGCGAAGCGCAGGGACCGGCGGGACCGGAGCGAGCACGGCCCGCTCCGGCGAAAAATTTTGTTGCGCCGCGTCGCGCCGGGCGGTCTAGAATGCCCGAGTTTGATACGCCCCTCGCAGGGGCGATTCCAGACAGAAAAGGGGTAGTGAAATATGGCAAAGGACACCAAGGCGCTTTCCAAGTCCTCGATCGCGGATCACCTCTCGAAGTCCACGGGCACCACGAAGCGGGTCGCGACGCAGTTCCTCGATGACCTCACGGCACTGGCCTACAAGGAAGCGAAGAACAGCTTCACGATCCCGGGCGTCGGCAAGCTCGTCCTCGTGAACCGCAAGGCGCGCATGGGCCGCAACCCGGCCACGGGCGAGGAGATCAAGATTCCCGCCAAGCGTGTGGTGAAGTTCCGCGTTTCGAAGAAGGCGAAGGACGCCATCCTGGGAGTGAAGAAGTAAGTCCCCGCCTCAGGGGAATGGAGAAGCGGTCTCGCGAGGGGCCGCTTTTTTCTTTCGGGGCGAAGGCCCTCAGCGGCCCCCGGCGGGCCCCGCTTCGAAGAAGAGGCGGACGGTGTTCTCTTCCTCGCGCGACGCGCCCAGATCGGCTCCGACCGACGGCTTGACCCATGCCGGGATCGTGGCGGAAATGCCCCCACCGGCCTTCTTCGAACGGGTGATCTTCGCCGTCAGCTCCACCGCCTGGATGCGCTGCGGCAGGCCGGCACCGGCGGCGGCGCGCGCGAGATCACGCGCCGTATTCATGGCGGCGTCCACGAAATCCTGGACGCCCGGCACGAGAGGCTGGGCAGCGACCCTCTTGCCTGGCGTCGCCGGGATCTCGAGAGTGAACTGCTGGAGGAAAGCGGTCTCCGCGGCCCGCGAGGCTTCCGCGTCGAGCAACAGGATCTCGACCTTCGCGCCCTGCCTCGTCTCCGTTCCCACGGAAAGGCGGAACTCGATGCGTTTCAGGACGAGACCCGCCTCGGCCATCGCCGGGTTTCGGCCGGCGGCGACGTCGGCGATCGAGCCCACGAGCTCGGCCGGGGTGATCGGCTCCGTCACGGGTGCGGCCGCGGAGGCGGGCGGCGCGGAGGCGCAGCGCGCGGCGGAGAAGAGCGCGGCAAGGAGAACGAGGATCCGGCGAGCTTCCCTCATGTCGGCTCCTTTCGAGCGATCCAGATTCTGCGCAGGCGCGCCACGCCGTCGGGATCCCGGATGACGGCGTGCGACTTCCCGTCCCGCGCGAGGCGACTCGAATCCGGCGGGCCGCCGGCCGAGGGGGCGATGCGATTGCGCCGCGCCAGAAAGCGCACGAACGCCCGCGCATCCTCCTCGTCGAGGTCGGACGCCGGATGCATGCGCGAAGCGGTGAGAAATCCCGCTTCGCCGAAAGAGAGCGCGAACGCATCGGAGATCTCGACCGCCGCTCCGTCCGCCGGACCGTATTCCGGTCCGTGCAGGAAGAGATCCCGCTTGCGTCGCCCGCGCAGGGTCCGCGGCGGGCTCGCCTCGCCACCGTGCGCCCGGAGCAGCACGATCTCGCCCCCGCGTGGGGGCCCGAGCCGTTGGTCGAGGGCGTGGACGAGAGCGGTGGAGACCGCTCCGCCTTCCGGCGGCGCGAGGACGCCCGGGTCCTCGTCGGGAGTGAGCTCCGGCGGGACCTCGGGGCTCGCCAGGAGGCGGCGGCGAAAGAGGTCGGCGGCGAGCTCGCGCGCCAGCGCCGCGCCGACCTGCGCGTGCGCCTCGCGCACGATCCGGCGTGCCACGCGGCCGTAGAAGTCGGCGCCCGAGGGTGCCGTCTCGGCCGCCGCGATTGCGAGAGGGGCGGTCTTGGTGGAGGCCTGTCGCAGCGCCGCGGCGCGATCCTCGCCCGGCGTGGCGCGAAAGACCGCGGCCAGGACGTCCCAGACGGCACCGGTCATCACGCGCGAGAACGAGTGCGGCTCGGCCGCCAGCGACCGCTCGGGGGCCGCGTCGGGGAGGCTCTTCGGGTCGACGTACTCGAAGTCGTTGACCGCGTCGCGCAGGGCGCCCGACGGCGCGGCGTCGTTCCCGTAGCGGTCGCGGACGGCCGCGCCGAGCTCCTCCGCCAAGCGCGAAACGAGGTTGGAGCGCGCCGGGTCCGCCCTCGTGGCCCGGACGACCACGTCGTCGAGCGCGGGCTCGGCAAGGGCGACGAAGATCGCGGCGAGGTCCCCGAAGGCCTCGTGGAAGGCGGCGACCTCGAAGTGCGGCGCGTCCCAGAGGTCGGGACGGATGGCGTCGAGGATCGCATGTCCCTGTTCGTGGGTGACGACGTCCGGGCTTTCGCCCGACTGGATGATCGCCCCGGTCTTCGCGTCGACGTCGCGAAAGAAGTGCAGGGCCCGGCGGTCGTAGAACGCGTTGAGATCCTTGCCGTCGACCGGGATCGCCGGCAGCGTCGGGCCGGGAATCCACTTTCCGGGGCGCGGGAGCAGCGTGGTCCAGAATCGCTTGCCCCGATCGAGCGCCGCCGCGAGCTGCCAGTACAGAAATTCCGGGGTGTCCGGCGCATAGGCGCGCGGAGCGGGAGCACGGCCTTCGACGTGGAATGCCCAGGAGCCGCGCTCCGTCGAACGGGGCGCCGCGGACGCGACGAGCTCGTCGCCACGGCCCGCCGGGTCGTTCAGGAAGACGCGGATGCGCGCGCTTTCGACTTCGTCCACGGGACCGTCTGGTTCTGCCGAAATTGTATCAATGCGCTATTCTTTTCGAGCATGCGCAAGGGCCTGCTCGTCGCGCTCCTGGTCTGGGCCGCGGCCCTGTCGGGCGAGGAAAAGAAGACGGCGTGGCCCCTCTCGCTCGCCGATGGCCTTCCCCGGGAGCTCCCGGGTTACACCGCCGCCCCGACGGATCCGCTGCCCGACACCGACGAAAACGACATGGGGGTCTTCACCGAGGTGTCGCGGTTCTTTCAGAGAATCGAGAGCCCGACCGTCACGCGGCAATTCCGGCTCGTCGTGCAGGACTACGGAAAGGACAAGGCCCTCGAGGCCGAGATCCGCAAGGCCGTGGCGGAGGCCGGGACGCATCCCGGCGTGGAGACGCGCGACGTCATGATCGCCGGCCTCAAGGCCTTCGCCGTGACGGACCGGTCGAGCGGGAATCCGACGACCCTGATCACGGTGGTCGTTCTGCCTTCGCGGCTCGTGCTCGCCCAGGGCGCCAACGTGGATCGCGACCAGGCGTTGAAGCTGTTGTCGCAGGTCGACTTCCCGCGCATCGCGGCGACGAAGTGAAATCTGGCGCACCGCCGGCTGTCGTCGTGCGGCGGGCGCGGCGCGAGGACTGGCCGCGGATGGTCGAGCTCGACCGCGAGCTCGCGCGGTTCGAGAAGCTCCCTCCGCCCGACGACGCCGAGGCGGCCCGGCTCGGCGCGATGCTCTTCGACGAGCGCAAGCTCGAGGCCTTCGTCGCGGAGCTGGACGGAGGCATCGCGGGAATGGCGATCTTCTGGGAGGGCCTCGGGTCGTCCTTCCGGGCGCGGCCGTTTCTGTTTCTCGAGGACCTCGTCGTGGCGGAATCGGCTCGCTCGAGGGGGGTCGGCGAAGCTCTCATGGCGGCCCTGGCGCGCGAGGGTGTCGAGCGCAACGTCCTGCGGATCGACTGGTTCGTCCTCGACTGGAACGTCGACGCGATGCGGTTCTACCGCCGCCTGGGCGGGGGCCCCCAAAAGGACTGGGTGCGCTATTCGCTCGACGAGGGGGCGATGCGGCGTCTCGCGGAGCCGCGGACGTAGGAGACCGGCCTCGATTCCCTATCCGTTCGGGACGTCCCAGAGGTCCCGAACCGCCGGGTGGTCCCAGGCGATGCGCAACTCGTCCGGCGCCGCCGGGTCGAAGGTCTGGGTCACGAAGTAGAGCAGGGCGCACGGATTCGTGAGCGGGCGGTAACCGTGGGCGACGCCCGCCGGAATGCGCACGAGCAAATCCTGGCCGCCGCCGGCCACGATCACCTGGGTCTTGCCGAACGTGGTCGATCCCTTACGAACGTCGAGCAGGACGAACTTGGCCTTGGACGGGGGAGGCACGAACCAGATGTCGTCCTGCTTCAGGTGGTAGTGAAGTCCCTTGATGTGGCCCTCGGTGTCCACGACCGAGAAGTTCATCTGCGCGACGGGCACTCCGTCGAAGAAGCCCGCGAGCTCGCGGCTCTGCGGGTGATCGGCCTTCGCGCGGAAGATCTCGAGAAAGAACCCGCGGTCGTCCGTGAAGCGGGCGAGGCGGAGCACCCGCACGCCCTCGATCGGCAGGGGCTTCGCGTAGTCTTTGGGCGCAACCCGGAATTCGGCGGCGATGTCGTCGGGTGTCATGCGGGTATTAGTCAACAGTCGACCGTCGGCAGTCAACAGAAGCCCAAAGAAAAACGGGCGGTTGGATCCGCCCGTTCGTCCATCGAGCCTCCGTGGGGGTTACGTCGAGGCCTTTTTGGCCGCCGGCTGGATTTCGCCCTTCGCGCTCCACGCGATCGTGAAGCCGTTGCGCTTCGCGTAGGAGAACTTCGGGTCGCCGTCGGCGCCGTTGAAGTGGTGGGTCGAGTAGCCCAGCACGAAGCCTTCGTTCGCGGTGGAGAACCAGTACTGGAGGTTCTTGATGACGGCCGGTCCGTTCTTGTCCGGCCTGAGCGTCGCGCTCTTGTCGATGGAGATCTCCGACAGGCCGCTCCCCATGGCGGCGCGCGTGGCCTGCGCGTCGTCCTGGAAGGTCAACGAGTCTTCCCGCGTCGAGAATTTCTTCCACTTCACCGGGAAAACGACGCCGAGGACCTTGCCGATGGCGTCGCGCTGCGCCGGCGTCGATTTCTTGTCGAACGTCACCAGCGCCCACTCGGTCGGCATTCCCGGGCCCGGCTTCTTGTGCCAATCCCCGCCCAGATCGAGGTTCAGCCAGACGATCTGATCGGACAGGTCGACGTCTCCCCAGTGGCTTCCCTTGCGGAACTTGTAGACGTTGGTGGCCTGGCACATGTGCTCGTCGGCGGAGGGACCGAAGTAGCAGGTGCAGAAGAGGGGGCACGAGCAGCCTTCGATCGTGTCCGCCGTGACATCGTAGGTGCCAGAGCGGCCCCCGCTGGTACCTGCGCTGACGATGGCAATGCCGGCGACGAGAATCGAAACGACCACCACCTTGCTCTTGAGACTCATGCGACCTCCTTTCGAGAAGAAACGCCGCCGCTCGTGCGGTGGCTATCCCCGTTTCCCGGAGTGCTCCGTCTTCGGCCCTTGTACGCCGGTTGCCCCGCAAATTCAAGCGTAACGCCCGTGACGCCAGCGCCGTATGTCTGTTGGGGGCGGCGTCCGAGGGTGTTAGGCTCTCCGCCCGATCCGGGAGGTCAAATGAAACGACTTGCGTGCTTCCTCGCCCTCGTGCTGTTGCTGCCTGCGTCTTCGCTCCGCGCGCAGCCCGATCTTCGGACACAGAGTTATCAGTTCTTCGTCAACGGGGTGTTGACCGCGGGGGTCATCGGCTTCAACCTGTCCTACAACCACGACCCGCTCTCGCGCAGCGACGCCCGGAGGATGGATTCGGCGTTTTCTCCCGACGTCCGGCGTTTTTCGGTCACGGTGACCCAGCAGGGGCTCAATCGCCTCCAGGCGTGGCTGAACTCGCTGACGTCAACCCTTCCCGGAAACCCGGCTGCCGCCAACGTCGCCTTCGTGGTGCGGCAGGCAGACGGAACGATTCTCGTACGCTGGGAGATGACCGGCGTGATCCCGGCGACGATCACCTCCACGGCGTCCGGCTCGACCGGGGAAGTCGACGCGACAGTCGACTTCTATTACGACACCCTCAACCTGGTGCAGGCGAAACCGGACTAGAAATTCGCCCTAGCAGGCTGCTGAAAAATGGATGCGGGCGTCGTGTCCGGCACTTTGCATCCGGCGCCCGATCCCGGTCGTCGTGACTCGGTCTCCCATCCCACCTTCACGGGCGCCGGCAAAGTGCCGGCCACCCTTCGGGTTACGGCGGCGCGGGGCCATCGGCGGCGTCATCGCTCCTCGGCGATGCGAAGGCATCGCCGTCGTCGCGCTTCCTTGCATCTGACCCCGCGGCGCTCGTAACGCCATCCCACACCCTTTTTCAGCAGCCTGCTAGTGCTCGCGGTGCAGGTTCCGGATCGCGTCGAGCAGGGTGACGGGGGGACGCTCGAAGCGGGCACCGAATCCCGGCCGCCGGACACCCGGGCTCGGTTGGTCCTCCAGGAAGACGACGTTGCCGCGCACCCGGAAGCTACGGTTGTCGCCCGGCAGGGAGAACACGAGCTCGACATAGTCGCCGATCTGCGGCTGCTGGACCCTCGGGGTCGCGACGTACATCCCCGCGACGTTGACGACCTCGACGAACCCGGTGAGCTCCTGCTCGCCGAACTTGAGCGTCGCCGGAGCGCCGATACGGATGCGCTCCGAAGCCCTTTCGTTGGCCGGCATGCGGCCCATGGCGCGCTCCCTCTGGGATTTGGAAGTCATCAAATTAATGTGTCCCCGAATCCTAGCACAGGGTTCCGATCAGACCATTTCTAACGGCTTTCGAGGGCGGGGAGCAAGTTCTTTTCGAGCTTTCGGAACAGCGCGGCCGTCGCCTCGACGTCGCGCCGGCAATAGAGGGCGATCTCCCGCAGGCGCCCGGCACGATAGAAAGGGCCGACCGAGAAGCCGTCCATCCCGTGCTCTTTCGGGCTCTCGACCCCGAAGGCCTTGCAGGCGAAGTCGAGGTTCCACTTGCGCGACGCCCCGAAGAACGTGATCGCCTCCAGCAGGTCGGTGTGCGGGCGAAGGGCGTACCGATATCCGACCAGATTGCGCGTCACGGGCACGCCGAGAACGGCGCTGCGCAGCATCAGGAAGGGGCCGTCGAATCCACGCCCGTTGAAGGTGACGAACCTCTGGAACCGCCGCATGGCTTTCCAGAACTCGGCGAGCAGAACGGGCTCCGCGTCGCCCACGAGCTTGAACCGGCCGTCCGCGGAGCTCTCTTCCACGCGTTCGTCCTCGTTCTCGTACCAGATGCGGCCGCGGCCGGTGTCGGGGTTGAGCATCGCGATGACGATGATCTTTCCGGTCAGCGGCCAGAGCGAGAGCGTTTCGGGCAAGCGCTCGCGCTCGTCGTCGGTCCGGGCATTTTTCTGCAGGTACGTCTTCTGCGCGTCGTCGAGCGAGTCCCAGGCGTGACCGGCAGTTTCGATGTCGAAGACGACGGTAGCCATCGGCAGGGATGCTATTCTGTCGGCGGCCGCCGATGAAGCGACTTTGGTGGAGTTTCGCCGCCCTGGAAGTGCTGGCGGCTCTGGCGTGCGGCCGCCCCGAGGCTTCCTCGAGCCCGAGGCCGACGCTCTTCCGGCATCTCGCCGGCGACCCGGCTTCGCTGGATCCCACGACCACGACGGAGGAGGCGGGCCTGCTCGTCGAGGAAATGATCTTTCGTCCCCTCGTCGGCATCGGTGCCGACCGCCAGCCCGTGCCGGCGCTCGCTGCGTCCTGGACCGTCTCGCCGGACGGGCTCGTGTACGAGTTCCATCTCGACCCCGGGGCCACGTGGGAGGGTGGGTCTCCTGTGACGTCGGATGACGTGCGCTTCACGATCGAGCGGGTCCGGGATCCGAAAATCAAGGGTCAGACGTGGAGCTGGGGGTTCGAAGACCTGTCCGCGATCGAGACGCCCGACCCGACGACGGTCCGGGTGCGCTTCCGGAACCCGTACGCCGAGCGCCTGCTCGCTTTCAGCCTGCCCATCGTCTCCGCAGCGGCGTACGACCGCGCGCCCGCGGAGGTCGACCGCAAGCCCGTCGGAAGCGGCCCGTATCGCCTCGAATCCTGGGAGTCGAACCAGACGCTGAAGCTCGTGCGCCGCGACGGAGTGCGCGACGCGGAGGCTGCGTTTCCGAAGATCGTCTTTCGAGTGATTCCCGATCCCGCGGTGCGGTTCCAGGCGGGGTCGCGAGGCGAGCTCGACGAATTTCGGATCGGCCGGGATCAGCGCAAGACCGCGGAGGCATCGCCGGACTTCCTGGCCCGCAACCGGATCCTGACCGTGCCCCAGTTTCTCGAGGTGATGGTCGTGTGGAATCTCAAGGGGCCGCTGCTCGCGGACCTTCGCGTGCGGCGGGCGCTCGCTCTCGCGTGGCCGCGGGAGGACGCGTCCAAGCGCCTCTATCCCCCGAACGGGGCGGCCCTGGTTTCCGGGCCGTATCCGCCGGGTGCGGCGGAGAACGCGCCCGACGTAGCGCCGCCCAGGTTCGACCCGATCGAGAGCGCCCGCCTGCTGGACGAAGCGGGCTGGCGGGCGGGGGGCGACGGCGTGCGACGCAAGGCGGGCCAAAGGCAGCCCTCGAGCTGCTCTATCGCGCCGGCGCGGCGATGGACGCGAACCTCGCGGAGATCCTCCGCGCGAGCTACGAGAAGCTGGGCGTGGAACTCGTTCTGCGCCCGCTCGAATGGGCGGCGTATGCGCAGCGGGCCGACGCCGGCGAATTCGACGCGATGCTGTACGCGCGACTCTTCCTGCCGCCGAACCTCGATCCGTATCCATACTACGACTCGAGCCAGTGGGCGCCGAAGGGCCAGAACGTCGGCTTCTACAGGAATGCGGAGGCGGACCGGGCCATGCAGGCGGCCCGGCGCGAGGTGGACCCCGGCCGGCGCCTCGAGCTCTATCGCCAGGTGCATCGGATCCTCGCTGCGGATCCTCCCGCCGACTTTCTCTGGGGCGTGGACCAGTACTGGGGAATGGCCAGGCGCGTGGAGGGCGTCACGGTGTCGCCGCTCGGACTCTTCCACTTCCTGCCCGGGCCTCTGGGCTGGCGGCCCGCGCCCGCCGCGGCGCGCTAGCACTGCCGTGAAGCCGCCGCTCGAGGGCGTGCTCGTCGTCGATCTCTCGCGGGTCCTCGCGGGGCCCTTCTGCACGATGATGCTCGGCGACCTGGGCGCGCGCATCATCAAGGTGGAACATCCCGAGGACGGCGACGTCACCCGCGGCTGGGGCCCGCCGTACCACGACGCGAGCGGCCTCTCCGCCTACTACCTCTCCGTCAACCGGAACAAGGAGTCGATCGCGCTCGACCTCGCCTCGCCCGCCGGCGCCGAGTCGGTCCGGCGGCTCGCCGCCCGGGCGGACGTCCTGGTCGAGAATTTTCCGCCGGGCGGCATCGAGAGGTTCGGGCTCTCGCTCGCGGCGCTGCGGCGGGAAAACCCGCGCCTGGTCACGGCCTCGATCACCGGCTTCGGCCGCGTGGGCCCCGACGCATCCGCGCCGGGATTCGATCTGCTCGCCCAGGCCGGCGCGGGAATGATGGCCATCACCGGGACCGTCGCGGGCGGTCCGACCAAGGTCGGTGTGGCCGTCTCGGACCTGCTCGCGGGTTGCTACGCGGCGATCGGCATCCTCGCGGCGCTGACCGGGCGGGGGCGCACCGGGCAGGGAAGGCACGTCGAGATCGATCTCTTCTCGGTCACCCTCGGTTCGCTCATCAACGTCGCACAATCCGCGCTTCTGACCGGAAAGGAAGCGGTGCGTCACGGCAACGCGCATCCGCAGATCGTCCCTTACCGGACGTTCGACGCCGCCGACGGGCCCTTCGTTCTCGGCGCCGGCACCGACCGGCAGTTCGCCCGACTGGCGGCGCTGGTCGGGCGCGCCGAGTGGGCCACGAGCGACCGTTTCGCCTCCAACGCCGCGCGCGTCGTGCATCGCGAGGCCCTCGAGAGCGAGCTCGAGGCGATTTTCCGGGGCGCGCCGCGGGAGGACTGGGTGGCCCGCTGCCGCGCGGCCGGCATACCGGCGGGCCCGGTGCGGGGGCCGCTCGAAGCCCTCCTGTGCGAGACCGCGCAGGCGCTGGGGAGCGTGGTCGAATCCGGCGGCGTGCGCTTCGTGGCCTCTCCGGTGCGCGTCGAGGGCCAGGACAACCGCATCGCCTTTCCGCCCGCGCTCGATGCCGACGGCGAGCGGATTCGGCGGGAGTTCGAATTGCCATCATGAGCTCGCTCCCGCAGGACCGGTTGGATCCGGTCACGCGGGCGCTCGCGTTGGCGGGTGTCGTGCTGGGAGTCTGGCTCTATCTCGGCGGCCTGGACCGCGCGTTGATCCAGCACGGCAACGAGGCGATGTACGCGGCCCCGCCCGCCGCGATGCTCGCCAGCGGCGACTACCTCGTGCCCCGATGGGAATATCGCCCGTTCCTCGACAAACCGCCGCTGACGTTCTGGATCCTCGCTGCGGGCTACCGGGTCCTCGGCGTTTCGGTCTTCTCGGCGAAGCTGCCCGGGGCGCTGGCAGGACTGGCGACCGCGCTCTCGCTGGGAATCTGGGTCGGCAGGCGCGCCGGAACGCGATCGGGAATCCTCGCCGTGCTCATTCTCGCGTTCTCGTTCCAGTTCTCGGTGGTCGCGCTCACTTTTGCGGCGGACACTTTCCTGACCCTCGCACTCCTGCTCGCGATCGCGGCCCTCGACGCCGCCTGTCGCCATGAGCAAGGTTCGGATGTCGCGCGGGGGGCGCTTGCGGGAGTGGCGCTCGCCGCGGCCTTCTACTGCAAGGGGCTCGTCGGCGTCGCGCTGCCCGCGGGAGCGGTCGCAGCGGGACTGCTGTTCGATCGGAGGAGGCCGGTCCGGCCGCTGCGTCGGGGCATCTGGGCGCTGGTCGTGCTCGTCCTGCTGGCCGCCCCGTGGCACGTCGCCATGACGCATCGGCTCGGGGCCCAGTTCTGGCGGACCTTCTACTGGGAGAACCAGTTTCTGCGCGGCGCCACGTCGCGGTTCATGCAAGCCTCGCGCGGCCCCGTCTACTACCTCGGTGTCCTGGCCTGGGGCCTCTTCCCCTGGTCGCTCTTGCTGCCCGGCTTGCTCCGGCGGGGCAAGCCTTCGAGCGTGTTTCTGGGTTGGCTGACCTTCGGCTTCGTCTTCTGGTCACTTCTCGTGATGAAACGCGAGGTGTACCTGATGACCATTCTGCCCGCCGCGGCGGCCGTGGCGGCCGAAGGGATCATGGGCCCGGGGGAGGTCCGTTCCCGGTGGCGCCGCCTCGCGTGGATTGCCGGCGCTCTCGTCCCGGCCGGGGCGCTCGTCTTCTGGGCCAAAGCCTCCGGGCGCCTGGAGGAGCTCGCGCAGTCGCGCGGAGCCGTCCTGTTTCTCGGTTCCGGGCTGCTCGCGCTCGGTGCCGCAATCTGCCTGGCGGCGCTGCGGCCGAACGACTCCCGCGTGCCATTCGTCGTGGCGCTCGCCTGTGGTGTTCTGCTCCTCGCGCTTCAGGGCTTCGAGGCGCGGCTCGGGCGGTTCGATCCATTGCCGGACTGGGGCGCGAGAGTGCGCACTGAGTGCGGCGGGGGATGCGACGGATTCCTATTCGCCAACAACTTCAACAGCATGGATTTCTACTCGGGATTCGACTGGACCTTCATCGCGGATCCGGCGCGGGAGATCCCGGAGCGGCTCGCCCACCGCAAGGCGTTCGTGGTGACCTGGACGAGCCAGGAGCCGCACTTCGAAAGGCTCGCGTTGAAGTGGGAGGTGCTGGACCGGAGACCCGCGTTTCGCCACGGGCCGATGTCGGCCGCGCTCGGCGTGCCGGGGCAGGGTGTCGATTCGCTGTCGCTGATTCGAATCGAGAGACCCTGATCGGTCATCGAGGACCGACCCGGCCCTTGCCCCGTTGTCATCCCGAGCGAAGCGAGGGATCCCTTTTCTTAGCCGCACCGAGACTCGAAAGGGATCCCTCGGGCCTGCTGGCCCTCGGGATGACAGGGGGAGAGCGCGGCTCGACGAGGATCGTACTGACCTCTGTCATCCCGAGCGAAGCGAGGGATCCCTTTTCTAGCCACACCGAGACTCGAAAGGGATCCCTCGGGCCTGCGGGCCCTCGGGATGATCGGCGGACGTGCGGTCCGCCGATCAATCCGGCGGCGGGACGGCGACGGCGGCGCCGCCTCCGAGGGTGCGCCAGCCGATCGCCCCGAGGACGATGGCGCCGCCGAGCACCGAGTAGACGCCGGGCCGTTCTCCGAGGAACAGGAAGACCCAGATCGGATTCGACACGGGCTCCAGCATCCCCACGAGCGACGCCTTGGTGGCGGTGACGTGCTTGAGCCCCTTGACGAAGAGGGCATAGGCGCCGCCGATCTGAAAGACGCCCAGAAAGCCGAGCACGATGGCCGACTTCGGAGACAGGGCCAGGTCGTGCCGCACGAACGGCAGCAGCGCCAGCGCCGCGAAGATGTTGCCGTAGGTGACGACCGCCTCCGCCGCGCTGCCGCGCTCGCGGCGCAGAGCGAGCACGAGCACGGCGAACGAGACGCTCGAGGCCAGCGCCGCAACCTCGCCGGCGAACCCGCGCGCGTCGAGCTTCTCGACGAAGAATAGGAGCATTCCGCCGAGCGCGACCGCCATCGCCGCGGCGTCGCGGCGCTGGAGGGGCTCCTTCAGGACGAACGGCGAGGCGATCAGGACCCAGACGACGCCGCAGTACTGGAGAAAGATGGCATTGGCCGCGGAGGTCCACCGCGTGGCGAGGACGAACGTCGTCAGAGTCGCGGCATAGCTGACGATGCCGACGAGGAAGGCCGGCGTCCAGCGCCACACGCGGGGCCGGAAGAACGCGAGCAGGGCGACCGCTGCCGTCGCGGAGCGGTAGAAGGCGATCTTCAGCGGAGGCTCGGCCAGCCACTTGATCCCGATGCCGCCAGTCGACCAGAGGAGGGCGGCCGCCGCGATGAGAAGAATGCCTCGCCGCTCGGCCCTCATGCGTCGACGCGCCGCAGGCGCGCGGGCCGTCCGGCGCGATGACAGGAGAGGCACTCGCGTCGCCCGCGGAAAGGCCGGAAGCGGCGGAAAGTGCGGGCGCATCCGTCGCAGCGATAGACGACGCGCGCGCGAGCGTCGCGGAACCGCTTGAGCGCCGATGTCTCGGGCGCGTGGCCGCCGCGGGAACCGAGCGCGCGGGACAGGCGGCGAAACAGCGGACCATGGCCGGCGCGCGGGCCCTCGACGCTCCAGGCCCAGGCGTGCGCCGCCTCGTGCCGGAGCGTGTCCTCCTGCTCGGACGGCGACAGGTGCGCCGAGATCGTGATGCGGTGCGGGTTTCCGTAGACGATCTCGCCTCCGGTGAGCTTCCGACCCGAGAGGCGCACGTGCGCGGGTCCGAAGGCGAAACGGGCGGCCAGGCGGTCGTACAGAAACTGGAGGCGGGCCGCGGGGTCGATTTCGGGCGTCGCGATGGGGAAGGAGAGCTGCACCGAAATAAGATTAGCGCATGGAGGCATCATGCTGAGAAAAGCAGTCGCACTGGTCGTTGCGGGGCTCGCGTTTGCGGTTGCGGCGTTTGCGGGAACGGCGGTGTCCTACCCGAGCGGGACCGAGACGATCTCGGGATATCTCGCGACTCCCGACGGTGCCGGAAAGAAGCCCGCGGTCGTCGTCATTCACGATTGGCTGGGATTGAACGGCTTCTCGAGGGGCAAAGCCGATGGCTTCGCGGCGCAGGGCTACGTCGCGCTGGCGATCGATCTGTATCGGGGCAAGTCGGCGACCGATCCCGACGTGGCCCATCAGCTCATGCGCGGCCTGCCCGACGACCGCGCTTTGAGGGATCTGAAGGCCGCGGTGGCGTATCTCCGATCACGGCCCGACGTCGAGGCGGCGAAGATCGGGACGGTCGGCTGGTGCATGGGCGGAGGTTGGGCCCTGAACCTGGCGTTCGCCCAGCCCACGCTCGCCGGCGCCGTCATCTACTACGGCCACCTCATGACCGACCCGGCCACGATCGCGAGCCTCCAGGTGCCTCTGCTCGGCAATTTCGGCGGATTGGACCAGGGGATCCCGCCGGCCAGCGTTCAGGAGTTCGAGACGATCGCGAAGAAGGACGGCAAGAGCGTGGACTTCAAGATTTATCCCGACGCGGGGCACGCGTTTGCCTCGTCGACCGATCCGAAGGTCTTTCGCCCGGCCGACGCGAAGGACGCCGACGCGCGGGCAAATGCCTTTTTTGCGAAAGTGCTGAAGAAGTAAGGGGCCGCGAGTCTCGACTATTTCTTGTACCAGTCGGCGTTGACCTGCTGGTAGTGCTTCCACTTCTCGGGGATCGTCTCTTCGGTGAAGATGGCCGTGACCGGGCACGCGGGCTCGCAGTTGCCGCACTGGATGCAGACGTCGGGATCGATGTAGAGCATTTCGGCGGTCGCAAACGCCGCCTCGTCCTTGCGCGGGTGGATGCAATCGACGGGACACACGTCGACGCACGCGGTGTCTTTGGTGCCGATGCACGGCTCCGCGATGATGTACATCCCCATGGGCTTATTCCTCCTCGCCGCGGCCTGGCCCGGCGCGCGCAGATTCTAGCAGCGCCGGGCGGCTCCCGAAAACCGGCTTCTCAGCTCCTGGATACGGTGATCTGCAGGGCTCGATTCGTTCCGTCCCCGGAGGCCTCGTATCGCACGGTGACCTTCGCGCCCGGTGTGAGCACGCCGCCGATCTTGGTGTCGGCGTTCCATACGAAGCGGGCCTCGGAACCGTCCGCGAGCGTCACCGCAACAACCCTCTCGGAGGCCCGGACGCTCGCGATGGTGCCGGTCGCCGTCAACGCCTTGTCGGCGGCGGAGGCGTGGGGCGCGGCGAGGACGGCCGCGCCGGCAAGCAGGATGACAGCGATGGATCTGCGCATTTCGACCTCGTTGGAGTCCTCCCCGGAAAACCGCCGGACCGGTCTACGCCATTCCCCGCATTTGACAGCGGGGGGAACCCTCCCTACAATACGCCGTTTTTCGACAACTGATCGGGAGGTAAGTCCGGGATGGTCAAACGCTGGTCGGAAGCGGAATTGCGGTTTCTCCAGGACAACGCGGAGAAGATGAGCGTCCAGGCCCTTGCCGACGCCCTGTCGGTCCGGATCGACGAGCTCGAGAAACGAATGGAGAAGCTGGGATTGCTCGGGGGCGCGACGGATGCGCCGGCGCCCAGGAAGGCCCAGACTCTGCGCGAGCTCTCCAAGCACACGGAGAACGCCCGCAAGGACTACGACCGCGGAGTGGCCGCGCTGCAGAAGAAGAAGCTCGACGAGGCGGAGCGGCACTTCCTCGACCTCATCCAGAAATATCCGGAGGAGCGCGAGCTCGTCGACCGCGCCCGCGTTTACCTGACCGTCTGCGAGCGTCAGCGGCGGGATCCGCGTCCGACCCTGACGGAGCCCGAGGACTTCTACTACGCCGCGGTTCTCGAGAAGAACCGGGGCAACGTGGCCGTTGCGATCGAGCACCTGCAGCGCGCGGCCAGAAAGAATGGCGGCGGCCGGGTCGATTTCCTGCTGGCCTGCTGCTACGCGCAGCAAGGCGATCTCGGGACCGCCGTCGGACACCTGCAGAAGGCCATCGAAGAGGACCAGCGCCACCGCGTGCTCGCGCGGCACGACCGGGATTTCGACCCGGTCCGCGAGGCGCCCGAATTCCAGAAGCTGCTGGCCTCGTGACCCGTCGGCTGTCAGCGCGAAGCTGTCAGCCGGCCGCTTCTATACTGGGCGGATGAGAAAGCCCTCGAAGGGCGCGTCGAAGCGGGCCTCGGTCGCTGCGGTGGCGGCCCCCACGGTGGTCGTGCTGGCGGCGGGAGTCGGATCGCGCATGCGGTCCTCGCTCCCGAAGGTGCTCCACCGGGTCGCGGGCCGGACTCTCGTCGAAGCAGCCCTCGACTCGACCGAGCCTCTTCCCCCTCGCGCTCGGTCGTCGTCGTGGGCGCGGACCGGCAGCGCATCGTGGCGAGCCTCGAGGGGCGCGACCTGCGTTTCGTCGTGCAGGACCCTCCCCTCGGGACCGGCGACGCGGCCCGCCAGGCGCTCCGAGACCTATCGCCCGACGGCGGGCCGGTACTCATTCTCGGGGGCGACACGCCGCTGCTTTCGCCGCAAACCCTGGCAAGGCTGGTGGCGCTGCGCCAGGAGAGGAATCTCGATCTGGTCTTCCTCTCCTTTCGCCCGCCCGAGCCGGGCGCATTCGGCCGCGTGGTGCGCGACGCCCGGGGGCGGGTCACGCGCATCGTCGAGGACCGCAACGCCTCCGGCGGCCAGAAGAAAATCGGAGAGGTCAACGCGGGCGTGTACTGCTTCGCGCCGGATGCCCTCGCGCGGGCCCTGTCGAAGATCGCGCGCAACCCGGTCTCGAAGGAGTACTACCTCACAGACGCCGTGGAGATCCTCGCCGGCTCGCGGGGGCGGGTCGAAGCGATCGAGGCGCAGGACTGGCGGGAGGCCTGGGGCGTCAACACGCGGAGGGATCTGGCCGCCGCCGAGGAGATGGAGCGGCGCCGCGGCGTGGAGCGGGCGCTCGACGGCGGCGTGACGGTTCTCGATCCCTCGACCGTTCGGATCGGGCCGCGGGTCGTGATTGCGCCCGACGTCGTTCTCCACCCGTTCGTGTCCCTCGAGGGCCGGACCTCGCTCGCGGAGGGCTGCGAGGTCTTCCCGTTCACGCGACTGGTCGACACCGAGCTGGCCGCGGGCGCCGCGATCGGGCCCCACTGCGAGGCCGAGGGAGCCAAGGTCGGTCCGAGAGTCCGGGTCGGCCCCTTCGCCCGGCTGCGGCCTGGATGCGAGCTCGAGGAGGACGTCCGCGTCGGCAACTTCGTCGAGATCAAGAACTCGAGGCTCGGCAGGGGAGCCAAGGCCCTCCACCTCGCCTATCTCGGCGATGCCGACGTGGGGGCCGGCGCGAACATCGGGGCGGGGGTCATTACATGCAACTACGATGGTGAAAAGAAGCACCGCACCACGATCGGCGAGGGGGCCTTCGTCGGCACGGATTCCCAGCTCGTGGCCCCGGTGACGGTCGGCAAGGGGGCCTATGTCGGCGCCGGAACGACGGTTACGACCGACGTCCCCGACGGAGCCCTTGCCCTTTCCCGCTCGCCCCAGACGAACAAGGAGGGTTGGGCGGTCCGCCGGAAGGCGCGCAAAACGGAGTAAAATGCCTCCTCCACGACATCAGGAGGACTGCCCGAAGCCGCCAGCCGATCGCTGACGGCCGACGGCTCACCACTCACATGTGCGGCATCGTTGGCTACGTCGGTCCCCGCCAGGCCAGCCCCCTTTTGCTCGAGGGCCTGAAGCGGCTCGAATACCGGGGCTATGACTCCGCCGGAATCGCGACGCTTTCCAACGGAAGCTTCACGATCCACCGCTCCCCGGGCAAGCTCGGCAATCTCGTCGAAAAGCTCTCCGGTGCTCCAGCCACCGGCGTCGTCGGGATCGGGCACACGCGCTGGGCCACGCATGGCCGGCCGACCGAGATGAACGCCCACCCGATGACCGACTGCTCGGGCAAGATCGTCGTCGTCCACAACGGCATCTTCGAGAACTTCGCCGAGCGCAAGGCGGCTCTGGCGGCCGAGGGGCACCGGTTCACGAGCGAGACCGACACCGAAGTGTTCGCGCACGAAGTCGAGGCCGCGTTCACGGGGGATCTGCTCGCCGCGGTGAGGACGGCGACCCGCAGACTGACGGGCGCGTACGCGGTGCTCGTCTCCTCGAGCCGCGAGCCGGGGGTCCTCGTCGCGGCACGCTCCGGCCCCCCGATCGTGCTCGGCCTCGGGCAGGGCGAAAATTTCGTCGCCTCCGATCCGGTGGCTCTGGTTCCCTGGACGCGCGACGTCATCTTTCTCGAGGACGGGGACGTGGCCCGTGTGGACGTGGCGGGCACCCGGGTCGTCAACGCGGACGGCGACCGGCTCGAACGCCCCGTCCACCGGATCCTGTGGGACGCCGTGGCCGCCGAGAAGGGCGGCTACCGCCACTACATGGCCAAGGAGATCCACGAGCAGCCGACGGCGATCGCGGAAACGCTCGGCGGCAAGGTCTCGCTCGAGACCGGCGAGCTCTACCTCGATGCGCCGCTCCTCTCCGCCGGGCGGGTTGCGGGGTTCGACCGGGTGCTCCTGCTCGCCTGCGGGACGTCCTGGCACTCCGCCCTCGTGGGGAAGTTCCTGATCGAAGGCATGGCGCGCATCCCGGTCGAGGTCGACTACGGCAGCGAATTCCGGTACCGCCGGCCGGTCGTGAACGACCGAACCTTGACGATCGGCATCTCGCAGTCGGGCGAAACGGCGGACACCGTGGCGGCGCTGTCCGAAGCGCGGCGCTCGGGCTCCCCGATTGCCGCGATCGTGAACTCGCCGGGCAGCCAGATCGCCCGTATGGCCGAGGCGGTGTTTGCGACGCACGCGGGGCCCGAGATCGGCGTGGCGTCGACCAAGGCCTTCACGACGCAGCTCGCCGTGCTGTTTCTCGTCGCCGCCAAGCTGCGGGCCTCGCGGGGCCTCGCCGCGGTGCTCTCACCCGAGGAACGCCTGGCGCTCGCGCACCTGCCCCGGGCCGTCGGCGGGGCCCTCGCCATCGAGCCCGAGCTCGACGAGCTCGCCCGGCGGTATCAGCACGCGAAGGACTTCCTGTACCTGGGCCGCGGGCTCCACTACCCGGTGGCGCTCGAGGGCGCGCTGAAGCTCAAGGAAATCTCCTACATCCACGCCGAGGGTTACCCCGCCGGCGAGATGAAACACGGGCCGATCGCGCTCATCGACGAGAACATGCCCGTCATCGTGCTCGCGCCCCACGACGCCTGGCGCGAGAAGACCCTTTCCAATCTCCGGGAGGTCAAGTCGCGGGACGGGATCGCGATCGTCCTCGGCACGAGGCCGGACGAGGAGGTCGCGGCGATCGCGGACCACGTGATCCTCGTGCCGGAGACGATCCCGGAGCTGCAACCGATTCTCTCGGTCGTGCCGCTGCAGCTCTTCGCGTACCACGTGGCGGTGCGCCGGGGATGCGACGTGGATCAGCCCAGGAATCTCGCGAAGTCCGTCACGGTGGAGTGAGAATTTCGGAATTCGGATTTCGGAATTCGGATTTGGGAATGCATTAGACTCCCGGCCTTGGAAAATCCGCAATCCGAAATCCGCAATCCGAAATCTGACCTTCTCGAAGGCCTCAACCCCGAACAGCGCCAGGCCGTCCTTCACCAGAGGGGCCCCCTGCTCGTCCTGGCAGGCGCCGGCTCGGGCAAGACCCGCGTCATCACGCACAGGCTGGCGCACATGGTGCGGAGCGGCGTGGACCCGCGGACCATCGTGGCGGTCACCTTCACGAACAAGGCCGCCACCGAGATGCGGGAGCGCGCGCAGCAACTCCTGGGCAGCGGCCGTCTGGGCTCGTTCGTCGGCACCTTCCACTCCTGGTCGCTGCGCCTGCTGCGCCGCCGGGCGCGGGAGGCGAGCCTGCCGCCGCGCTTCGCGATCGCCGATTCCTCGGATCAGCTCGCACTGATCAAGGAGGCCATGGCGGAGCTTTCGATCTCCGATCAGGTCCTGCCCCCGAACACGGTACGGGGGCGCATTTCGTCGGCGAAGAACGCCCTCGTCACCGCCGAGCGTTTCGTCGCCACACAGACCGATTACGCCGGCGAGCGCATCGGCCAGATCTATGCCCTCTACGAGAAGAAGCTGGCCTCGACCGGCGCGCTCGACTTCGACGATCTGATCGCGCGGTCCGTCCGCCTGCTCGCCGGCAACGCCGCCGTGCTCGCCGAGGAGCGCCGCTGGGTCCGGCACCTCCTCATCGACGAGTACCAGGACACCAACACCTCGCAGGATGCCCTCGTGAAGCATTTTGGCGAGGGCGCGGACTCCCTCTGCGCCGTGGGTGACGAGGACCAGGCGATCTATCGCTGGCGGGGCGCGGAGGTCGAGCACATCCTGCACTTCGAGGAGGATTTCCCCGGAGCGCGCGTGGTCGCGCTCGAGGCGAATTACCGATCGACCGCGAAGATCCTCGCGGCGGCCGCAGGCCTCGTCTCGCACAATCGGCGCCGCCGGGAGAAGCGTCTGCGGGCAGACCGGGGCGAAGGCCTCGCCGTGCGCCTGTGGCGCTTCGAGGAAGACCGGGCCGAGACCGAGGCCGTGGCGAGAGAGATCGCGTCGTCGGGAAAGGCCCCGGGCGAGATCGCGATCCTGTACCGCACGAACGCCCAGTCCAGGCCGTTCGAAGAGGAGCTCGTGCGTCGGCGGATTCCCTATGTCGTCGTCGGCGGGATGAAGTTCTACGAGCGCGCGGAGGTCAAGGACGTGCTGGCGTACCTGAGGCTGGCAGCCCGTCCCGAGGACGACCTGGCATTTCGGCGCGTCGTCAACGTGCCCGCGCGAGGCATCGGCGCGGCGACGCTCGATCGCCTCGCCGCGGCGGCCCGCGAGACGGGCCGGTCCTGGTGGGAGGTGTCGGAGAATCTGCAGGGCCTGACTGAGCGGGCGCGGACGGCGCTTTCGCGCTTTCGCGACGTGGTCCGGGATCTGCACGACAAGTCGGCGGCCTGGACGCCTTCGGCTCTCCTCGAGCATCTCCTTGCGGTCACCGGGTATTCCGCGCTGTACGAGGGCTCGGAGGACCGCGAGGACGTCGGCCGCCGCGAGAACATCGCGGAGCTGCTGTCGTCGGCGCGCGAGTTCGAGCGCCGCAACGCCGAGGGCGCGACGATCGCCGAGTATCTCGACACGGTCGCCCTCGCCACGGACGCGGACGCGGCGGGAAAGGGCGGGGCCGTCACGCTCTCGACGCTCCACGCCGCCAAGGGGCTCGAGTTTTCGTCCGTTTTCGCCGTCGGTCTCGAGGAAGGGTACCTGCCGCACGGCCAGGCCTCCGACGATGAGGACGAGCTCGAGGAGGAGCGGCGTCTGCTCTACGTCGGGATGACGCGCGCGAAGGACTCGCTGACGCTGACCCTTGCCGACCGCAGGATGGTGTACGGGCGCATCGAGCCGCGCCGGCCGTCGCGTTTCGTCGAGGAGATCCCGAAGGCCGCCCTCGAGGAGCAGTATTTCGGCCGGCCGGCACCCACGATTTTTTCGGCGCGGGCATACGAGGCCGAGCCACAGGACGATCGCCCGCTGCGCCGCGGCAAGCGCGTGCGTCATCCGCGCTACGGCTACGGCGTCATCCTGACCGAGGAAGGCAGCGGCGAAGAAACGCGCCTGACGGTCTACTTCGACCGCGCCGGCAAGAAGAAGTTCGTCGCGCGCTATGCGGATCTGACGCCGGCCTGAGCAGCGGTTGGCCGTCCGCTCTCAGCAGTCGCCAAGGCGGGCGATCAGGGCGATCATGCGGCCGGCCCGGTCGCGGTCCCGGCGGTAGCTTGCCAGCCGCTCGCCGCCGCACCGGGTGCAGGCGGGATGCACCGAGATCGAGGATCGCGGCAACCCCGCGGCTTCGAGCTGGGCGACGTTGACGCCGCGAAGGTCGAGGCGAAATCCGCCGCCGCAACCCTCGCGCACGAAGTCGCCGGCGAACTGGGCGGCGACCTCGCCGCCGACCTCGTAGCAGCACGGGCCGATCGAGGGCCCGAGCCAGGCCTGGAGCGATTCGGGCGAAGCGCCGATCTCGCGGAGCGCCGCCACGGCCACGCCCGCGACGTTTCTCGCCGAGCCGCGCCAGCCGGCGTGCGCCGCCCCGACGGCACCGGGAGCGGCGAGCAGGATCGGCACGCAATCGGCGGTCTGGACGACGAGCGCCGTTCCGGCACGATCCGTGACGAGCGCGTCACACTCGCCGGCGCTCGTTTCGCCGGTTCGGGCCGGGTCGCGGATGGTCACCGCCGTGTCGCCGTGGACCTGGCGTGCCCAGTGGATCGGCATTCCGTCGAGTCCGAGCGCATCGGACAGGCGGCGCGAGAAACGCCGTCGGTGTGGCCTCGTCTTCTGGCGCGTGCCCGCGGCCGGAGAACGCGACAACGATCCGACCCGGCGTTTCGACGGGCCGGAACACATCCACTTCGCCAAGCCGATCCTCTCGCCAGCGGTCGCTGCTCACCGGAGGCATTGTAGGGGAGGGACGAGCGTGCTCGCCCGCCTGAGGGTCCCGTTCGAGTCACGGTGTGGCTGAGAAAGGGATCCCTCGTCGCTGCGCTCCTCGGGATGACCGAAGACGGGTTCGTCGCTCGTCGGGGATGACAGAGGGCGCGTTCGTTCCTCGTCGAGTCTCCCTATCGCGCTGTGTCATCCCGAGGGCCAAAGGCCCGGGGGATCCCTTTCGAGTCACCGTGCGGCTGAGAAGGGGATCCCCCGTCGCTTCGCTCCGGGAATGACAAGGGCGCGTTCGTTCCTCGTCGAGTCTCCGAACCCTCCCTTGTCATCCCGATCGAAGCGAGGGATCCCTTTCGAGTCACAGTGCGACGATCTCAGCGGCCGCTCGCCGCGTGCTAAGATTTCGGAGTGTCGGCCGTCGAAACGCCCCGTAAAATCAGCGTTTTTCCCGTCATCGGGCTCGAAGTCCACGCCCAGCTCCAGACCCTCTCGAAGATCTTCTGCGGCTGCCCCGTGACGGTCGGCGCGCCGCCCAATTCGGCCACGTGTCCGATCTGCCTGGGCTTCCCGGGGACTCTCCCGGTCCTGAATCGCGAGGCGGTCACTCTCGCGCTGCGGCTGGCCGTGGCGGCGCGTGCCAACATCCATCGCGAGTCGCAGTTCGCCCGGAAGAACTACTTCTACCCGGATCTGCCCAAGGGCTACCAGATCTCCCAGTACGACCGGCCCTTCTCGACCGGCGGCGAGATCGTGATCGACACGCCCGGCGGGGAGAAGGCGATCCGCCTGGTGCGGGCCCATCTCGAGGAGGACGCGGGCAAGCTCCTCCACGACACCCCGTACGCCGACGTACCGACGGACGTGTCGCTGGTGGACTGGAACCGCGCCGGCGTGCCTCTCGTCGAGATCGTCAGCGAGCCCGACATCCGCTCGCCCGAAGAGGCGGCCTCGTACCTCACGGAGCTCCGGCGCCTGCTTCGCTACATCGAGGTCTGCGACGGCGACATGGAGAAGGGAAGCCTGCGCTGCGACGCCAACGTCTCGGTCCGCGCCTCGGAGACCGCTCCCCTCGGCACGCGGGTCGAGATCAAGAACTTGAACTCCATCCGCTTCGTCGCGAAGGCCATCGAGCACGAGATCGAGCGGCAGGGGGAGGCCCTCGCCCGCCGCGAGGCCATCGTGCAGGAGACGCGGCTCTGGGACGAGAAGGCCGGCCGCACGGTCTCGATGCGGAGCAAGGAAGAGGCGCACGACTACCGGTATTTCCCGGAGCCGGACCTGGGCCTGCTCGTCGTGGATGGAGAGTGGATCGCCGAGGCGGCTTCCGGGATGCCGGAGCTGCCGCGGGCCCGCCGCGCACGCTTCGAGAAGTCCTATGGTCTCTCGCGGCAGGACGCCGAGACGCTCGTCGGCGCGCGTGAGCTCGCGGACTATTTCGAGCAGGTGGCTGCGGAGAACCTGCCGCCGCGGCTCGCCGCGAACTGGGTGATCGGCGAAGCGCTGCGCTGGATGAAGGAGCGGAAGGTCTCCATCGAGGACGCGCTCTCCTTCGCGGTGTCTCCCCGGCGTCTCGCGGGATTGCTGGGTCTCGTCGACTCCGGGGCGATCTCGGCCTCTTCCGCCAAGGAAGTGTTCCTCGCGATGCTCGATTCGCCGGCGGAGGCCGCCGCCCTCGTCGCGGAAAAGGGGCTCGGACGCCTCGAGGATTCGGGTGCGCTGGAGTCGGCCGTTGCCGAGGTGGTCGGAGGCAATCCGGGCCAGGTCGCGGCCTATCGCTCCGGCAAGACGCAGACGTTTGGCTGGTTCGTGGGGCAGGTGATGAAGAAGACCGGAGGGCGGGCCGATCCTGCCGCCGTGCGCGAGGCCCTCACGCGGGCACTCGGGACCGCGGAGCCGTCGGGCTCGTGATCCAGCTCTACGGCGTCTCGAAGAAGTACGGCCCGTTCCGGGACGCGTTGAACGACGTGTCCTTCCGGGTCGCACCGGGCGAGTTCGTCTTCCTGACCGGGCCCTCGGGCGCGGGCAAGTCGACGCTGCTGCGGCTTCTCTTCCTCGAGGAGCCGCCCACGGTGGGACAGATCCTCGTCAACGGGCGCAACATCGGGGTGCTGCCCCAGAGCCAGATCCCGTACCTGCGGCGCACGATGGGCGTCGTGTTCCAGGACTTCAAGCTCATCGGACGCAAGACCGTCTTCGAAAACATCTCCTTCGTCCAGAACGTGCTCGGCCTCGCCCGCGCCGAGCAGAAGCGGCGGGCGTACCATGTGTTGAAGCGCGTCGGACTCCACCACCTGATGAACTCCTTTCCGGACGAGCTCTCGGGCGGCGAGCAACAGCGGGTTGCCATCGCGCGCGCAATCGTCAACGAGCCGACGCTGCTCCTCGCCGACGAGCCGACCGGCAATCTCGACCCGGTGCTCGCCGAGGAGATCATGCGGCTCTTCGTCGAGATCAACATCCGGGGCACGACGGTGGTCGTCGCCACGCACGACCTCGAGATGATCCGGCGCATGGGCAAACGTACCCTCACTCTCGAGCGGGGCCGCCTGCACGACCCGGACCGCGCGCGGGAGAGCGCGCCGATCGTGCGCGAGGCTCCGTTTCTGCCGCTCTCGTGACGGTCCACGCCCTGGAGCGACATGGCTAGCCCGCGCTACGTGGTCGCCGAGGCCTGGTCCGTCGCCAAGAGCAGCCCCCGCCAGACGGCGGCGGCGATCACGTTGATCGCGCTCGCCCTCTACGTGCCCGGCCTGCTCGCCCTGCTCTCGCGCAATCTCGGGCGCCTCGCTGCCTCGGATGCGGAGCCGACGGCCGTGGTCGTGACGCTGCAACCCCAGGCCGATGCCCGTGCCCTCGCCGCGCGGCTGGCGCAGGATGTCCGGATCAAGACGGTGCGCATCGTGGGAAGCCAGGCCGCCCTCGACCGCTTCCGCCGCGCGTACCCGGATCTCGGTGCGGCGCTGGCCGACCTGAAGGAGGCGCCCTTTCCGCCGTCGCTCGAGGTGACGCTGAAACCCGGCTCCGCGCGGTACTCGTCCATCGAGATCGCCGGAGCGGCGCGCCTGTGGCCGGGCGTCGAGTCGGCGGAGTCGGAGGAGGAGTTCTCGCGCCGCTTCCGGGACGCCATCGCTCTGGTCCGCAACGCGGGACTCTTCCTGGGAGCGGTCCTGACGCTCGCGGCGATCCTGTCCGTCGCCTCTGCCGTGCGCCTCGCCCTCGACCTCCACCGCGACGAGGTCGGGATCATGCGCCTGATGGGCGCGACGGAGTCGGCGATTCGCGCACCCTTCTGGCTGTACGCGACCGCCGAGGGGCTGGTGGGTGGTGGGCTCGCGCTCGGGCTGCTTTACGCGACGTACCGGTTCACCACGCATTGGCTCGCTCGGGACCCGCATCCGGTTTTGTCGGTCCTCTGGGTGGGCTTCTTGAGCGTGCCCACCGCTCTGCTGCTGCCGGCGGCGGGCGCTGCCGCAGGTCTCGTCGGGAGCCTCCTCTCGCTCGGAAAGCGCCAGACGCGCCGCGTCACCCGGATCGCCTGAGGCGACCGCCACTGCGACTCGGTCAGGCGCCGAGCAGGCTCTTGACGGTCATCGCCAGGAAGAAGGCGATCACGATCTCGCTGACGATCCAGGAATTCTTCGTCATCCAGTCGCGCGCCTTTGGGAGCAACTTCGTGGCGCGTCTGCCGAAAAGCAAAAGGAGCCCGAGCGGGATGCCGGCCAGAGCGACCGTGAGGGCGACGAAAAAGAGGCTCTGCCACCACGGGACGTCGTGGTGGGCGAGGAAAGCGCCGACCGTGAACATGCTCAGCAGGTCACCGGGCAGCAGGAGAAACAGCAGGAATCCCATCTTCAGTGCGAAGAGCGGCGTGGCCGCCTCGAGATGCGTCATCCAGCGAGGCGGGTCGGTGCGGGCGCGGCCTCGGAATTCCTTCCAGGCGAGGTAGAGGAGCAGGCTGATGATCGCCACGTCGACGCCGCGCTCGAGCCGGGCGTTCGCCTTCCAGGGCAACTCGCCACCTTTGAGCAGCCCGGTCAGCCAGTAGGCGAGGGTCACGCCGATGGTCGTCGCGATGCCCGCGCCGGCGAGAAAGAACACGGAGTCACGTTGCGGGCGCTGGCTCGTGGCGAGAAGGATGGCAGTGACGATCTGTGGCCCCGCCACCATCACGAAGGCCATCGGTGCGACGGTCAGGATGTCTTGCATCGCGGCGCGGGAAGCTTCCTCGAAATGGGGCCGTGCGGCAAGCTTTGAGCCCCCGGCCCCCCACTGCCCCCAAAGGCCTATAGCCAGATTGCCTCGAACTTCGATAGGCTGCTGCGAATTGGAGGAAAGTTTGAGAAAAAACAGTGTCCAGAAACTCCTCGGCGCGATTGCCTGCCTCTCCCTGGTGCTCGTGACGGGCGCTTCTCCAGCGGGCAAAGAGCGCTACACGGCCATCGTCGACCAGGAATCGGGTCCGCCGCTGCGCCTGACGATCGGCATCAACGATTGGACGACCGACGCGGAGGCTCAGCAGCTCCTCGCGGCCTTCAAGTCCGGCGGGAACAACGCGCTGCGCGACGCGATGCTCAAGGGGAGCTCCGGATATGTCTCCGTGACGGGCTCGCTCGGCTGGCCCATGAACGTGGCCCGGACATACTCGAACGGCTCGGGCACCCGGATCCTGGTCGCGGCGGCGCGGCCTCTCGGGTTCGGAGCGGTCGCGTCCGGGTCCGCGACCACCAACTACCCCTTTGGCGTCATCCAGCTCGACTCGGATGCCAGCGGCAAGTGGACGGGCGTGCTCATCCAGGCGGCGGCCCTCAAGATCGGCGCAGACGGGAAGATCGAGGTCGGCTCCTGGGGGGAGAACCCGGTCGACCTCTACGATGTCAAGAAGCAGAAATAACGCAAGCAGCGGGAACAACCGGAATAGCGCGGTCTCCCTCAACGGAAACAACAAGGAGAACCTCATGAATCGTCGGTGGATTGCATCGATTGCATTTGGAGCCATGGTGACGTTTCTGGCCGGGTCCGCACTTGCCGCGGATGCGAAGAAGGCCGACGCCACGGTCAAGATTTCCGAGGGCTCGATGGCCCTGGGCATCGGCTGGAGCTGGGGCCACGGCACGATCACTTACCAGGGCAAGACGCACAAGTTCAAGATCGACGGCCTCTCCGTGGGCGAAGTGGGTGTGACCGAAGCGAAGGCCACCGGCAACGTGTACCACCTGAAGAGTCTTGCCGATTTCGACGGTGTCTACACTGCGGCGAGTGCCGGGGCAACGGCGGGCAAGGGAGTGTCTGCCACCGCGGTCTCCAACCCCAACGGGGTGTCGCTGGTTCTCACGAGCGCGACCAAGGGCGCCAGCCTGAAGCTGGCTGCGGAAGGGCTCAAGATCAAGCTCGAGAACTGAGAGGCCGCCTGAACGCCCGCGTGGGGTCGCCGCGCTCGATATGGCTGGCGGAATTCAGAGCCCAATGGCGCTGATTCGGCGGATCACGGGCGCGGAGGCATTGATCAGACACATTCCCAACCGAAAGGGGATCACATGAGTTCAGGATCGAGAGTTCGTGCCAGGTTGTCGACGCTCTTACTGGCTGCATCCGGGCTGATGCTCGCAGCCGGGGTGGTGTCCGCAGAGTCGTCGGCCACGTTTCCCGGCGACGTGCCCAACACGTTCCGGCTCTACCTCGGCGGCGAGTATGCGTGGTTCAACACGAACGTGACCTTTCAGGAAAACCTGACCCCCGGTGGGCCGATCGGCGCGGGCGTCGACATGGAGGGCCTGGGCCTGCTGCCCTCCTCCACGCCCGGCTTCGTGGCCCGGGGCTACTGGAACTTTCTCGGCCGCTTCTATCTCGATTTCGGCTACACGGGCTTTCGCCGAAGCCGTACGAAGGCTTTTGCGGTGGACATCCCGTACGGTGACGTAACGTACAGTGCGGGCGCCTCCGTCACGGCCTCCACGAAATCGGACCTCCCGTATCTCGACTTCCGCTACGACTTCATCAAGAACGAACACACGCAGTTCGGCCTCTCCCTCGGTGCCTCCTACGTGTCCCTGAAGGCGCAGCTCCAGGCCGCGGCGGGGGTCGTCGGGCCCGGAGGCCCCGTCGTCGGGCAGACGGTGACCAAGACGGCGGAGGAGAAGCTCCCGGTTCCGCTGCTCGGCCTCAAGTTCGACCAGCAGTTGGCAGAGGGGGTTTCGCTGGGCCTGATCTTCGACGGCCTCTTCGCTCCGGTTTCCCCCTACACCGGCGCGGTGTTCGATGCGGAAGCGCACCTCGACTGGTTCTTCAGCAAGAATTTCGGCCTCAGCGCGGCGTTCGACTACCAGAGGTTCAGCCTGAAGAAGGAACAGACGACCACGTACGTCCAGTTCAAGTACAGCTACTACGGCCCGCGTCTTTACGTCACGCTGACCTTCTAAGCGCGAGACGGCGAAGAGGAGAGATTCTCGGATGACCCGACGTTTACGCGTTCTTCTGGCCGCTGCCAGTGTGCTGGGTTCGGCGATCGTCGCTCGAGGCCAGGCGGCGCCCGAGTCGTCGGCGACTGCGGCGGAGGAGAGAGAGAAGGCAAACGAGCTCGCCCGGGAGCTCGCCAACCCTGTCGCCAACCTGTGGTCGCTGCAGTTCCAGTTCAACAACTTCCAGCTGACGAACGATCGGTGGCAATACAACCTGAACTTTCAGCCCGTCATGCCTGTGAGCTTGACCAAGGACATCAACTTGATCACTCGGCCAGTCATCCAGGTCTACAACAGCGCTCCCTACGAGACCTCCACGGGGGCGGACGCTCGGACGACGAACTTCGGCGACTGGACACAGCTCGAGCTCTTTTCGCCGGCCAACAGCGGCCATTGGCTGCTCGGCGCCGGCCCGACGTTCATCTTTCCCACTGCCGGCTCGGTTTACACGGGACAGGGGAAGTTTCAGGTGGGGCCCGCGATCGTGCTCGCCTACATGACCAAGAAGTACATCGTCGGCGTTTTTCCGCAGCAGTGGTGGTCGTATGCGGGAGACGCCAACCGTTCCAACACGAGCCAGATGAACATCCAGCCCATCGCCAATCTCTTCTTCGAGGGTGGGTGGAATGTGGGTTACTCGGGCAACATTCTGGTCGACTGGCGGGCGCCCTCGAACAACCGCTGGACCGTCCCCATTGGTATCGGCGGCGGCAAGGTCGTCAAGTTCGGGCGCCTCCCCGTGAAGATTTCGCTCGCGGGCCAGTACATGGTGACCCAGCCGGATCCCGTCGGTCAGCGCTGGAACGTCCAAATCCAGCTGACGCCGGTGCTCCCGAAGCTCATCAAGGGCACGCTTTTCGAGTGAGGAGAAGACCGCAGCTTGTCCATGACGGTCCGATTCGCATCAGGGCGTTCCGGGTCCGCGGGTACTTGCTGAAACGAGAGGTCTTGGCCATGAAGACGGTTCGTACAGCAGTCATTTTGGTGGCTTTCGTCGTTGCCGGCCGGTTGACGGCGACGGGTCAGGATCCATTGCCCTCCTGGAACGAGGGTCCCGCGAAGAAAGCCATCGTGGACTTCGTGAAGGTCACGACGGACAAGGCGAGCCCGAAGTTCGTGCCTCCGGAAGCGCGGGTCGCCACCTTCGATCAGGACGGCACGCTCTGGGTTTCGCACCCCGTCTACAGCCAGCTCATGTACTGCTTCGACCGGGTCCCCGCTCTCGTCAAGGCGAAGCCCGAGCTCGCGAACGTCGAGCCCTTCAAGACGGTGATGTCCGGCGACCGCGAGGCCATGGCGAAGCTCACCATGCCCGACGTCGAGAAGATCGCGGTTGCCACGCTGACGGGTATGAGCACGGACGATTTCCAGGCCGACGTGAAGAAGTGGATCGGGGAAGCCCGTGACGGGCGCTGGAAGAAGCACTACACGGAGCTCACCTATCAGCCGATGCAGGAAGTGCTGAAGTACCTCCGCGCCAACGGCTACAAGACCTACATCGTGACGGGCGGTGGCCAGGACTTCGTTCGCGTGTACTCGGAGCAGACTTACGGCATTCCGCCAGAGCAGGTCGTCGGTACGGCTCTAGGAACGAAGTACGGCTACGACAGGAACGGCAAGCCGTTCCTGACGAAGGAGCCGAAGCTGCTCTTGAACGACAACGACGCCGGCAAGCCCGAGGGCATCCACCTGATGATCGGACGCCGTCCCTACGCCGCGTTCGGCAACTCGACAGGCGACCAGCAGATGCTCGAGTACACCGGGGCCGGCGATGGCGCGCGCCTCATGATGCTCGTGCTCCACGACGACGCGAAGCGCGAGTACGCCTACGGTCCGGCGATGGGACTGCCCGACACAAAGGTCGGCACGTTCACGCAGACCCTCCACGACGAGGCGAAGAAGAAGGGCTGGACGGTCATCAGCATGAAGAGCGACTGGAAGAAGATTTTCGGGTTCGAGTGACCCTCTATGAGAACGAAGAGCCTGGCGCCCGGAATCACGAGAGCGGCGTGAATAAGCCTCCCACATCCAGAGAGATGGCGTCGAAGGGCGGGATCCGTGCCGAATCGCCGTCGCTCCAGGCGCCGAGACGAACCCACGCGCCGCTGCGGTTCTCGAACGCCTCGAGTGTCCGTTCCTCGGGGTCGAGAATCCAATAGTGCGGCACCCCCACCCGCTGGTAGAGGTCCGCCTTGGGTCCGCGATCACGTCGGTGGTTGCTCGGAGAGACGACCTCGCAGATCCAGTCGGGCCTGACGGTGATCGGCCTCTCATCAGGAAAGACGGGCATTCGCTCCCGGCGCCAGCCGGCGATGTCAGGAGCCACGATGTCGTGCGCGTCGAGCTCGACGTCCGGTTCGATGACGAGCCACCAGCCCCCGGGGCCGCCGCGGCCGCGGTAGAACGGGCCGGTGAGCTCGCTGACCAGAAGCCCCTGCGTGTGCCCGTGGGCAGGTCGCGGACGCGGCTGAGCCTCCAGGTTCCCGGCCAGCACTTCGTAGATACGCCCGTCGTCCGGCGTCTCCAGCAGATTCTCCCATGTGGCGGGGCGTCTCGCAGGCTCAGCCATGCATAGATATTATCTCTCGCTCGAAGGCCTGCCCCCACGTGTCGCCCGCGAGACTCGAGTTCGAGGAGGCCGCAATGCTTGGATTTGAGCTCGACATCTGGGACTACCTGACGTTTCTTACCCTGTTCCTCGCCGTCGTCGCGGTGGTGGTTTTCTGGATCTGGCTTGCGGGGCTGCCGGGCCGGATCGCGATCGCCCGCAAGCACCCGGAGGCCGAGGCGGTCAAGCTGCTGGGCTACGCGGGTCTGCTGCCGACGGTCTACCCGTGGATGCAGGCCTTCATCTGGGCCTTCAAGCCCACCGAGGTCGTCGACATCCGGCGCTTCCCCCGCGAAGAGGCGAAGGACACTGACGAGGAGATCGCTCGCCTCGGCGGCAAGCCGCGACCGCGCCGCCGCACGCCCGCAGCCCGGGAGCGGCCGAGCCGGGGAGCGCCAATGATTGCAGGCTTCGTCCTTCTCTTCGGCTTCGTCGTCGTCGTCTGGCTGGTCTTCTTCAAGTTCCGGTGGCTCAAGTTCAGCATCCCGTGGGGCGTCGTCTGCCTCTTCTTCGGGCTGCATCTGCTGATCATCTTCATGATCGGCCTGCGCTTCGTGACGCCCTACTCGACCGACGCGAAGGTCATCCAGCACACGATCCAGCTGATTCCGCGCCTGCCCGAGCCGACGCTGGTCACGGCGGTGCTCGTCGAGCCGAACGTGCCGGTCAAGAAGGGCCAGCCGCTCTTCCAGTTCGATCGGCGGCCATACGAGTACAAGGTCCAGCAGCTCGAAGCGCAGCTCGCTGCAGGCAAAGCAGAACGTGCTGGTGATGAAGGCCGACGCGGAGGTGGCGGCGCAGAAGGTGGCCAAGCTCAGGAGCGAGCTCGCCTATGCGGGGTATCAGCAGAAGCTCTCGACCGATCTCGCCAGCCAGGGCGCCGGCCCCGAGGAGGACGCGCAGAAGTGGACCGCCCAGGTTGCGGCCGACGAGGCCGCCATCAAGGAGGCGCAGGCGGACCAGTTGCGCGCGAAGCTGCGCTACACCTCCGAGATCGACGGCGTGAACACGACGGTCGCGACCATCCAGGCCGAGCTCGACCAGGCGCGGTACTACCTCGACAACACCCTGCTGGTCGCGCCGGAGGACGGCTACATCATCAACCTGCAGGTGCGTCCCGGGCATGGTCGCCGGCGACGTCCGCATCGGCGCGATCGCCTCGTTCATCTGCGACGCCGACCGCTATCTGCTGGCCAGCTTCTTCCAGGAGAACCTCAAGTACGTGAAGGCCGGCCAGCTGGTCGAGGTCGCGATCGACCTCTATCCGGGGCAGATCTTCCGGGGCAAGGTCCTGGCGATCTGGCGGGGAAGCGGCGCCGGGCAGATGCTGCCGAGCGGCACGCTGCCCGATTTCAGCGCCGTGCCCCCCAAGGTTCCGCAGGGGCAGTTCGCGGTGGCGATCCGGCTCGACGACCCGGACCAGTCCAAGTTCCCGATCGGCACCCAGGGCCGGGCCGCGATCTACACCAACCCCCACAGCGGCTTCGTCGTGCTTCGCAAGATCGGAATTCGAGCCTACTACATGGTTCAACTGGGTCTACCCGTTCTCCGGCTGATGCGCGGCCGCGTGCTCGTCGCTGCGATCACCGCCGCGATGGCCGCGGGATGCGCGCTGAAGACGCCTCCGCCGCACGACGCGGTGGTGACCGAGGCGCTGCCGAAGGCAACCACTATCCCGCCGGCGTGGAAGGCTGAGGCCGGCGACGCGCCCGTGACCGACGACTGGCTGAAGTCGTTCAACGATCCGGCGCTCGAGGCGATCGTCGCGGAGGCGATCGCCAACAACCTGGACTTGCGACAGGCGGCGGACCGGGTGGCGATCGCCCAGCAGGCGGTCGTCGTCGTGGGGGCGCAGCTGCTGCCGCAGGTCGGCGTCGCGCTCGGCGGGCGCACGACCCGCGACGAGGACCACGACTCGAACTTCAATAGCGGATTCGCCTACGCCGGGGTGGCCTGGGAGCTGGACCTATGGGGAAAGCTGCGCGCCCAGCGCGCCGCGGCCGAGGCGGGCTACGAGGCGACGGCGCTCGACTACGCCTTCGCGCGCCAATCACTCGCCACGACCACCGCCCGGGCCTGGTTCCTCGCCATCGAGACGCGCCAGCTCGTCGGGCTCGCCGAGCAGGCCGTCGCCATCTACCGCAGGCTGTCCGATCTGGTGGCGATCCGGCGATCCGCCGGCAAGGACTCGGACCTCGACGTCTACGACACTCGCGCCAAGCTCGAATCCGCGCTGAGCGACGCCGAATCGGCGCGCGAATGGTACGGCGAGGCGCGCCGCGCTCTCGAGGTGCTGCTCGGGCGCTATCCCGCCGGGGAGATCGAGGTCGCCCTGAACTACCCCCTCCTGTCCGCGCCTCCGGCGACCGGCGTTCCCGCGGCGCTTCTCCAACGCCGGCCCGACATCGTCGCCGCCGAGCGCGAGGTGCTCGCGGCGTTTCGCCAGGAGGAGGCGGCGAAGCTGGCGCTCCTGCCCGACTTCTCGATCTCGCTCGCGGGCGGGCGTCTCGGCGACCAGCTCCTCTCGCTGCTGCGTCTCAATCCCTGGATGGCGTCGGCGGCGATCGGCGTCTCGATCCCGATCTTCGAAGGGGGAGCCCTGCGCGCCAAGGTCCAGATCGCCACCGCACATCAGGCGCAGGTCGTCGCCCGATACGGCAACGTCGTGCTGACCGCGTTTCGCGAAGTCGAGAACACGCTCGCGAACGAACGGTTGCTGGCAGAGAGCCTGCCTTTCGATGAGGGAGCGCTCAGCGACCGCACCGAGGCCGTGCGGATCGCCACCGTCCAGTACCTGGCCGGCCGCCGAGACCTGCTCTGGGTCTCGAACCTGCAGACCGGCCAGATCGCGACGGAGGCAGCCCTCATCCGGTTGCGCGGTCTTCAGCGCGTGAACCGCGTCCGGCTGCTCCTGGCGCTCGGCGGCACCTTCGACACGGCCCCGGCGGCCCAACGGGTGAACTGAGTCGTCGACAGTATTTCTTCTCGCGGGCAATCGTCTATAAGCACTGACCGTTTCTTTGGGGTGCGCTCACCTATCGAAACCGTTGACAAAGTCGAGTAAGCAAGAGTTGCGCCAGCGAGTTCGTTCTCCCGCGACCTGCCGGACAAGACTGCGAGGGACCGGCGCAGGGGCCTCCTGATGCCGCTCCATCATGAGCGCCCGCTTTGCTTTCAATTATTCCGTCGCTGGGATATTTTGTCCGTCCGACGCGTATGTTCGAATTTTCATGAAAGAGGCGAAGATGGTCAAGACAGGGTCTCGAATGTTTCTGGGCTTCCTTGTTGGTGTGATGACGAGCGCGATGGCGCTCGGCCAGGCGGCGGGCAAGAAACCCAACATCGTCGTCATCATGGGTGACGACATCGGCTGGATGCAGCCGAGCATCTACCATCGCGGCCTGATGGTCGGAGAAACGCCGAACATCGACCGCATCGGCAACGAAGGCGCAATCTTCATGGACTATGTCGCCATGCAGAGCTGCACCTCCGGGCGCAATGCCTTCTTCACCGGCATGTATCCGCTTGCGCACGGGCATGATCCCGCCGCAACTTCCCGGCAGCCCGTCCTATCTGCGGCCCGGCACCCCGGCGATGGCGGTGTTCCTGCGCGATCTCGGCTATACCACCGGCGAGTTCGGCAAGAACCACCTCGGCGACCACACCGCATCCCTGCCAACCGCGCACGGCTTCCAGGAGTACTGGGGCTACCTCTATCACCTGGACGCGATGCAGCAGGTGAGCTTCCCCGACATCAACAGCAGCCCGACGGTGCAGGGCATCGCGCCGCCGTGCAAGAACACGCCGGTCCCCGGCCTCTCTGATCCTCCCGGCGCCGTCGATCCCAAGACCTCGACCTGCCTGACACCGCCGCGTCCGGTCATCTGGTGCCACTCCTCCGACGGCACGGAGAAGAACCAGACGTGCAAGGACGAGGGCCCGCTGACGCTGGAGCGCAGTCGAAGACAGTGGACGAGGAAATCTCGGCCAAGGTCGTCGACTTCCTCGACCGCAACGACCCCAAGAAGACCAACAAGCCGTTCTTCGTCTGGTACAACCCGGCGCGCATGCACGTCACCACCGTGCTGCCGGACAAGTACCTGGCCATGATGGGCACTCAGGGCGGCAAGGACTGGGGCATCAACGAAGCCGGCATGAAGCAGATGGACGACAACATCGGCGTCGTCATGGCGAAGCTGGAAGAGATGGGCCAACTGGACAACACCATTCTGGTGTTCACCACGGATAACGGCGCCGAGACGGTTAGCTTTCCCGATGGCGGCATCACCCCGTTCAAAGGTCAGAAAGGCGAGGCATGGGAAGGCGGCTATCGCTCCCCCTGTGTCGTTCGCTGGCCGGGTCACATCAAGCCGGGCACGGTCAAGAAAGAACTGTTTGCGGCCCTCGACTGGTTGCCCACGTTTGTTGACATCGCCGGCGGTCCCAAGGGCGACGACCTGAACAAGCAGATCCAGGCCGGCAAGTACCCCGGCATCGTCAAGACCATGCTCGACGGCTTCGACCAGCGCGCCTATCTCGAAGGCACGTCGGAGCACTCAGCGCGTGATGTCTTCTTCTACTACTCGGGTGCGACGCCATCGGCAGTGCGCTACAAGAACTGGAAGATGTATTACTCGATGGCTCCCGGGGGAGCATCCGGCTGGTTCCTGCCCCTGGTCAACTATCACTGGACGCTGGTCGGCAACGTCAAGCGTGACCCTTTCGAGCAGACGATCAGCTTCTCGGACTCAAAATCAGCCATGGCCCTGGGCGGTGCACTTGCCGCCCCGAGCTACCGCCTACCTGTACGACTGGAACATGCTGCCCATCGGCCAGCTGCTGTGGACGAAGGAACTCTACTCCTTCAAGGAGTTCCCGCCGCTGCAGGCGCCGGAAACCTACAACCTGAATGGCATCCTGAAGCAAATGGAAGGCAACAAGGGAGATGACTAGCTAACCCCCCTTAGCGGCTGATTCGACGGTCGCGGGCGCCCCTCGGGGCGCCCGTTTCTTTAGATGTAAAGTGGCCGCGGCAAGAGACATGGCCGGCGACAGGAAGACGCGACTTAGGGAAAAGGCGGCCGAAGAGTTCCGGCTGCTTTTGCTGATCTCCGCGTATCTCGCGGTCTTCTTCGTCGCGTTCCTGACCTACCGGCGTCTCATATCGCGCGAGTTGGGCGTGAGCTACTTTCGCTACGGTTATGCGCTTCTCGAAGCATTCCTGATCGCCAAGGTCATCCTGATTGGCAAGGCGTTGGGCCTTAGCAAGAGGACGACCGACAGGACGCTCGCTTTCTCGGTGCTGCGTGCGTCACTGATCTACGGGGCTCTCGTTGCCATCTTCGCCGTTCTCGAGCATGTGATCGAGGCGCTCCTGCATGGGAAGACACTCGCGGTGGGAATCGACGACATGCTGAATCAGGGGGCCTACGAAATCGTTGGACGCGGGCTGGTGCTCTTCGTTGCGTTCATCCCATTTTTTGCCCTGTGGGAACTTGGCAACATGGTCGGAGACGAGAAGCTCTTCGACCTTTTCTTCCGGAAGAATACCGGAAAAACGGGTAGCTGACGACGTCACCAGGCGATGAGAGTACGGCTCACGCCATGGATTGCGCTCCTCCTCGGTCTCGGCGGCCTCAACGCCGCAGCCTTCGCACAAGAAGCGCCGGCGTCGCCGCCTCCCGAGGCGCCGCTCCTGCCCGGCCTGAAGGGCGGGTGGAACGAGCTCGATGCATCCTGGATCCACCTCCGGCTGAACTTCGAGGCTCTCGAGGACGGTGCTTTCTACTCGCAGGACGCGGCGAACAAGAAGCAGGTCGGAGATCTTTCCCCGACGGCGCTCTTCCGGGTGGACGACCTGTCCCTGTCCGGACAGATCAAGTTCGCCCATCCCTGGACGTTCCTGGTCGGCGGCAACTATCGGGGTCTCGATCCGACGAGCGCCCGTGGTTGGACGACGACGTATGTCTTCCTACGAATTCCCCTGGGTGATTTCGCAGACGTCACCATCGGCAAGCAGAAGGAAATGGTCGGCCTCGAGATGGTCGAGAACGGACGGGAACTCTCCTTCATGGAACGCTCGACGATGTCGACCGCCTTCACGTTGATCGACTCGCACATCGTGGGCGTCCGGTTCTCGAATACGGTCGCCGACGGCCGGGCGACCTGGTCCGCCGGGTGGTTCAACAACTGGCTCGACGACGGCCTGTCCTTCGACCAGAGCGGCCAGATCTTCGCGGGCCGCGTCTCAGGATTGCCCTTCGATTCGGACGGGGACCGCCGGCTCGTTCACGTCGGAGTCTCGGCGGCCTATCGAGAGGCGCCGAATGGCAGCTTCCAGCTCAAGAGCGTGCCGGAGGTCTACGAGGCGCCGGATTTCGTCGACACGGGATCGTTTCCGGCCGACCACGGAACCTCCATCGGGGGGGAGCTTGCGCTGGTCGACGGCCCCGTCATGGTCTCGGGCGAGTACACGTGGACGGGCATCTCTTCACCCGAAACGGGCAACCCGAGGTTCACCGGGTGGTACGTGACTGCGGCGTGGGCCCTCACTGGCGAAGTGCGTCCCTACGACCACTCGCGCGGCGCCTTCGGCATGATCCGCCCCGCGGCGCCCTTCTCGCTCAAGCGCAGCGGTCTCGGCGCGTGGGAAGTGGCCGCCCGTTATTCCGACATCGACCTGACGAGCGGCGCCATCCAGGGCGGCAAGTTCGACCGCTGGAGCGGCGCGCTCTCGTGGTACCCGACGAGCCAATTCCGCTTCGAGTTCAACTACGGTTACGGGCGGCTGCAGCGGGGCGGGCTCGACGGCCGGACAAACTTCTACCAGCTGCGGCTGCAGTTTCAGCTGTAACGTCCGCGGTGTCTCCGAGGTGTGGATACCTTTTCCGGCAGAGAAACATGGCGACCTGGGGGGAAAGGCCACCGGCTTGTCATCCCGAGGAGCGAAGCGACGAGGGATCCCTTTCCTAGCCTTACTTCGACTCGCTGCGCTCGGGATGACAGCGCATTGGAGCTGCCATCGGAATGACAGCGCATTGGAACTGCTGTCGGGTTGACAGCGCATTGGAGCTGCTGTCGGGATGACAGCGCGCTGGAACTGCGCTCGGGATGAGGCTGCGCGAGCGCCGACTTGTTCTCGTTGTTCCGGACGGTTACTGCTGTGGCTGCTGCGGCGGCGCGGTGCCGTTGGTCGCGCCCGGCATCGTCGGGACGCCGTTGTTCAAGTTGGCATTCGCCGGTGCATAGGCGTCGGAGACCCCGGGCGTGCCCTGGTACTGCCAGTTGCCGACGGGGGCGCCGTTGATGCCGGTGGTGCCATTCTTTCCCCCAACGGCATTGAGGTTTGAGCGGCCGGCCTGGCTGCTGTTACCCCCCGTCGGAGGAGTTCCGATCACGACGAGGTGCTCGCTTCCCTCCATGGCGAGATTGGCGTTCTTGGAAAGGCCCTGGAGCCCCTGCTCGATCCAGAAGGCCTTGTCCCCCGACATCGGCGTGATCGTCCGCACGTCCTTTTGTTGCAAGCTCATCAGGTCCCCGGACAGCCACTCGTGGAACACGTACATGCCGTTCTTGAGCGTCGGCTTGTCCTTGGCAGTCATGGCCCCTGACGGAAGGAGGGCGATTTCGTAGATCGTCGAAGCCGCCGCCCCGGTGAGACGGGTGATCTTCTTGACCCGCGTCTGCGGAAGCTTCGTGGAGCCTCCGTCGGGCCACGCGTTGAAGACGTACGTCCCGCCGGTCAGCGCCGGCTCGTTCAGGGACACCATGGCCCCGGACGGGACGAGCTCGATCTTGAACAAGTTCTGCTGGCCCTGGACGAGGGACGCGCAGGCGAGCAGAAAAGCGGCGGCGAGCCCGATCCGGTTCTTCATGACTTGTCTCCTCGGAAGCACGAAGTATAACACCCGGGGCGGGCGCGTGGCGGGAGGCCGGGATTCGGGAACTTTCCAAAGGCTAGACTGGGCAGCGTGGAGGCTTCGCCGATGAACACTGACGAGATCAAAACGCGCCGTCGGGCCGTCATCGGCCCAGCCGCCCTTGTCGCGCTTCTTCTGACGAGCGCCGGTTGTTCGCTGTTCCACAAGACGCAAACGGCGCCCAACATCGCCGCCCCGGGACAGGGCAACCTGACGCTCAACGAGCTGCAGAACCAGGTCCTCCGGTTCGCGGACGACTACTCTTCGTCGGTCGCGCAGGCGGCCGACGGCGCGGCGAAGAGCGCGGGAACCCGCGACGCGCAAGTGGCTGCCCTCAAGTGGAAGCTCGATGAGGCCACCGCGGCCTACCTGAGCGCCACGGGGGAGAACCCCGTTTGGAACACGCTGGACGTCGTCGTCCTGGCAGTGGTGTCCCGGATGGTGATCGAAGACCCGAAAGCGAGGGAGGAATTCGGCGCCGCCATCGTGCCGCTCATCGAGACCCACCGGGAGCTCGAGGGGAGCGCGTGGACCCTCGCCGGCCAAATCCTCGGGCCCGGCCAGCGTGAGCAGCTCGAAGGCCTGATCGCCGAGTGGCGTCAGAAGAATCCCCATGAGCGCAGCGTCGGGGCGATTCACTTCCGCGAATTCGCGCTCACGACGGAGAAGGGGAGCCCGCTGAGCAAGCTCCGCACCGGAAGCGTCTTCCAGCTCCTTCACCTCGATCCGTTCGCCGGCCTGGACCCGACGACCGTGGCGATCGAGCAATCCCGCGAGCTCGCCGCCAGGACAATCGCGTACCTCCAGCGGGCGCCGACGTTGGTACGGTGGCAGGCCGAGCTGCTCGCCTTCCAGCTCGCCGCCCAACCGGACCCTCAGAGAATCCTCGCCGACGCCGGCAGGGCCTCGCGGTCCATGGAGAGCATCGCGAAGACCGCCGAGGGCGTGCCGACGCTCGTGGACGAGCAGCGCAAGGCGGCCATCGAGCAACTGCTCGCGGGCGTGGCCGCCGAGCGGGCGGCGATCTTGAAGGAGCTGGATTCCCGCGAGGCCACGATCCAGACTCTCCTCGGCCAGACCCGCCAGACTCTCGAGGCCGGCACCGCCATGTCGACCTCTCTCGATGCGACGATCAAGTCCCTCGACGCGTTCGTGCACTACGTTTCGCCTCCGCCGGACCCGAACGCCCCCAAGCCGGCATCGACGGGCAAGCCGTTCGACCCTCTCGACTACGGCAAGGCTGCAACCGACGTCGGCGGAATGGCCCGTGACCTCACGGCGCTCCTCGGCTCGGTGGATAAGTCGGTCCCGGCGATCGGGCAGGCGAGCCAGGAAGCGGCCGAGAACTTGAAGCGCGTGGTGGACCGTGCTTTCTGGCGGGGCCTCGTGCTCGTCGCGACTCTGCTCGTGGGCTCGGTGCTGGCGGCGCTGGCGTACAAGGGCCTTGCGCGCAAACTGTTCGCCCGCGAGCGGCCCGCAGCCCAACTCCCGCTATGATGCCGCGGTGCGTCTGAGCAGGAAGATTCTGGCCAGCGCGTCGTTGGCCGCCCTGCTCGGCGGAGCGGCAGCCTGCCGGGAGCAGTCGTCGCGGCCGGCGGCGGCGACCTCCACGCCGACTCCGGCATCGAGCGCCGCCAATGCCACTTTCGTCGGCCGCGAGAAGTGTGCGCCGTGCCATGCCGAGGAAGAGCGCCGGTGGAAGGGCTCGCACCACGACCTGGCCATGCAGGAGGCGACGGACAAGACGGTTCTCGGCAACTTCGACAACGCGACCTTCACGCACTACAAGGTCACTTCGACCTTCTTCAAGCGCGACGGCAAGTTCTTCGTCCGGACCGACGGCCCGGACGGCAAGCTCCACGAATACGAGATCGCATACACCTTCGGCCTGTATCCGCTGCAGCAGTACCTGATCGCCTTCCCGGGCGGCCGGTACCAGGCCTTGAACGTGGTCTGGGACTCGCGTCCGGCCAAAGAGGGGGGGCAGCGCTGGATTCATCTCTATCCGAAGGAAGAGGTCGCGCACGACGACCCGCTCCACTGGACGGGCGCCTACCAGAACTGGAACTACATGTGCGCCGACTGCCACTCGACGAACGTGAAGAAAGGCTTCGCGGCCGCGTCCAACAGCTACTCCACCACCTGGTCCGAGCTCGACGTCTCCTGCGAGGCCTGCCACGGACCGGGTTCGGCGCACGTCTCCTGGGCCGAGGCCGTGAAGGCCGGGAAGGCGAAGAAGGACGACACCGACAAGGGGATGGCCGTCACGCTGAAGAACGACAAGGCGACGTGGGACATCGACATGAAGACGGGCCTGGCAAAGCGCAGCATTCCTCTGGCCTCGCACGCCGAAATCGAGACGTGCGCGCGGTGCCACGTTCGGAGATCAGTCGTTGCCGCCGATTATGCATATGGCCAGCCGCTCATGCAGACGTTCCGGCCGGCGCTTCTCTCGGAAGGCCTGTACTACGCCGACGGGCAGATCGAGGACGAAGTCTACGAGTACGGCTCGTTCCGGCAGAGCAAGATGTACGCGGCTGGAGTGACTTGCTCCAACTGCCACAATCCCCATGACCTGAAGGTCCCGGTGTCGGCGGACCGCGTCTGCGCGGCCTGTCATCTGGCCGAGAAATTCGACTCGCCCAGGCATCACTTCCACAAGGCGGGCTCTAAGGGCGCGAGTTGCGTCGCCTGCCACATGCCGACGCGCGACTACATGGTGGTGCACGCGCGGCATGACCACAGCTTCCGGGTGCCGCGCCCCGATCTCTCGGTGTCGATGGGCACGCCCAACGCCTGCGTCCAGTGTCACAAGGACAAGTCGAACCAGTGGGCCGCGGACGCGGCCCTGAAGTGGTGGGGCGACAAGGTCCGCCAGGAGCCGCACTACGGTCAGACGATCCAGGCGGGCCGCGAGGAACTCGCCGGCGCCGAGGTCTCGCTCGCGCGCCTCGTCGAGGATTCGAGCAAGCCCGCAATCCGGCGGGCCACGGCCGCGTCGCTGCTCGGCCGCAACAGCGGGCCGGGCGCACGCGCCGCGCTCGTGCACGCCCTGGCGGACCCGGATCCGATGGTGCGGGACGGTGCGCTCACGGCGGCCGAGGCGCTCGAGCCGGGCGAGCGCCTCACGCTCGTCTCGCCGCTGCTGGGCGACCCGGTTCGAACGGTCCGCATCGACGCGGCCCGTGCGCTCGCCTCGGTGCCGACGGACAGGATGAACTCCTCGGAGCGTGCGGACTTCGAGCGAGGGCTCGCCGAGTACGTCGAGTCGCAGCAGGTGGATGCCGATCGCGCGGAAGCGCATCTGAACCTGGCGGCGATCGCCATCGATCAGGGCGAGCTCGACAAGGCCGAGGGCGAGTATCGGAAGGCCCTGGCGCTCATGCCGGCGCTGGTGGGAACCTACGTCAACCTCGCGGATCTCTATCGCCAGAAAGGGCGCGAGGACGAGGCCGAGAAGGTGCTCCGCCAGGGTCTGGCAGTGGCGGCCGGGGACCCTGGAATCCATCACGCCCTCGGCCTGACGCTCGTTCGCCAGAAGCGGATGCCCGAAGCGATCCAGGAGCTCAAGAAGGCCGCGACGCTCCCTCCGGAGCGGGCGCACTACGTGTACGTGTACGCGGTGGCGCTCGACTCGTCGGGTCAGACCGACCGCGCGCTGGAGGTGCTTGCCGCCGCCCACGGGCGGCACCCCGGAAACCGCGAGATCCTTTCCGCCCTCGCATCCCTGAGCGCGAAGTCCGGCCACTGGGCGGCGGCGGTGGGCTATGCCCGCAAGCTCGTGGAGCTCGACCCGTCCGATCCCCAGGCGCAGAAGCTTCTCGAGGAGCTCACCAGAACCCAGGCTCCGGTTTCGCGCTGAACGCGGGCCGAGAGCCGAGGTGCGGCTGAGAAAGGGATCCCTTTTGAGTCGAAGTGCGGCTGAGAAAGGGATCCCTCGTCGCTCACGCTCCTCGGGATGACAGGGGGCGGTCGTCCCTCGTTTAGTCGCGGTCTCCCTCCATGTCATACCTGCGTCCCTTCGCGTTGACAGGGGCTGTTGTCCCCCTTATCGAGTTGGGGTCTCCCACTGTGATCCCGAGCGCAGCGAGGGATCCCTTTCGAGTCGAAGTGCGGCCGAGAAAGGGATCCCTCGTCGCTCACGCTCCTCGGGATGACAGGGGGCGGTCGTCCCTCGTTTAGTCGCGGTCTCCCTCCATGTCATACCTGCGTCCCTTCGCTTTGACAGGGGGCTGTTGTCCCCCCTTGTCGAGTTGGGGTCTCCCCCTGTCATCCCGAGCCCAGCGAGGGATCCCTTTTGAGCCGAAATGCGGCTGAAAAAGAAGATCCTGCGGTCCCTGCGGGCCCTCGGGATGACATGAGTCGAGGTTCAGGATGTAAGGGGACCCGCTCGTCCCCCCACTGAGGCGGGCCTCTAGCTCGCGGCCGCGGCCGCCTTCTCCCGGGGTCTCTTCTTGAAGTGCGGCAGGTCCGGCTCGCCGAGGAGGCGCGCGAGGCCCTCCCACCCACGGACGTGCTCGCAGACGACCTTGATCGCCGACGTCAGGGGGACAGCGAGAACCGCTCCGGGAATGCCCCAGATCGTTCCCCAGAAGACGAAAGCCACCATGACGGTCAGCGGGAAGAGGCGCACCTTGCCGCCGACGATGTACGGGGTCAGGACGTTGCCCTCGAGAAACTGCATCAGGCTGTAGACGAGGAACACGAGCAGCGCCTTCTCCCCGTCGTACTGGAAGTACGCGACGGCGACGGCCGGCACCAGGGAGAGAATGACGCCGACGTAGGGAAGCAGGATCGCGATGCCGGCGATCGGGCCGAGCACGTAGTAATAGTTGATCCGGAGCACCATGAGGCCGAGCGTCGTGGCGGCGGCCATGATCATCATCACGAAGGAGAGCCCGAGCGCGTACGCCGTCATCGTGCGCGAGATTGCACCCGTAACGTCCGCCTCGCCCAGGCGCTCGTTGCGCGTGAAGATGCCGGCCAGCACGCGGCCGAACTTCTCGCGGTCCTTGAGCATGAAGAAGGTCAGGAACGGGATCGCTGCGGCGTAGAGGAGCGTTCCGAGCGTCTCCCCGACCTGCGCGAAGAGGGCCCGGGTGGTGTCGAGCTGCGACTCGGTGAGCTTGACCTCGCGCACGCCCGACGACTCTTCCGGCAGGATGCTCCCCATGCGCTCACGCAGCCGGTTGACGAACTCCATGACCCGGCTCACGAGATCGCGGATCCGCGCCTGGTACCGGGGCAGCTCAGCGAAGAACTGGTTCAACTGCGCGGTCACGTTGATGACCAGGAGCGCTACGCCGCCGATGATGACGAAGAGAATCAGCATGATCGCGACCACCCGCGGCACGCCGGCGCGCTCGAGCAGGGACACGAACGGGCGCAGGGCAAAGGAGAGGAACAGGGCGAAGGCGAGAGGCACCAGCAAAGGCCGCCCGTAATAGAGGAGACCGATGACGGCGGCCGTCGAGATGGCCGTCAGGCCGACGACCCGGGGAGGCGGGCTGTGGGGAGCTTCGGCCTCCGATGGCGACGTCAAAAAACCCCCTCAGGGGGAGGGGGTTCAGGAAGGCGCGGGGAGGCCTCTCGGCTCACGTTCCCGAGACGAGGGTCACGACGATCTGCGCCCGGCGATTCTTCGTGCGGCCCTCGGCGCTGTTGTTGTCGTACGCGGGATCGGCCGCGCCCCTGGACGCGGTCGTGATGCGGCCCGGGTCGATGCCGTGCCGGGTCACGAGGTACTGCTTGGCCGCCTCGGCGCGCTTGGCGCCGAGGTCGAGATTCGCCTTCTCGGCACCGTTGTTGTCGGTGTAGCCGGTGACGACCGCCGTCGCGTTGAGGTCGTTCTTCATCCTCAGCGCGACGCCGTCCAGCACCGCTTTGGCGATGTTCGTGAGCCGCGCGCTCTTGCCGTCGAAAAGGATCTCGTCGGTCGTGGTCTTCGGAGCCGGGCGCGGCGGCGGGGGAGGGGCCGGCGCCGTGGCTGCGGGAGCCGCGGCCGTTCTCTCTTCCACGATCGGCTCGGCCGCGGGTGCCGGGACGACGACCGGAGCCGGCGGCGCGGGCGGCCACGCGGCGTAGGTGAACCCCATGATGCCGCCGAAGGGGTTCGGGTTGACGCCGTGGTCGAAGAGCATGTTGAGGTTCGTGGTCAGGGCAGCCGCAAACGCCCAGCCGGTATGGCCGAACCAGATGCGCGCGCCCCCGTTCAGCGTGGCGTAGTTGGGCTCGGGACGGTCTCCGCCGTCGAAGACATTGTAGTTGATCTCACCGATGATATGGATGATATCGAGCACGGGAACTTCGGCGCCGAATCCGAAGCGCAGGAGGTTCGGCAGCCGCACATCGACGTCCGTCGGCTGGCCGACGAGCGTGTAGGACGCCGCGGCCGTGAAATACGACTTCGTGACGGCGGCGCCCCATTCCCAGTCCGACCGGTTCGAGTTCAGGTTGGTGTGGACGATGTCCCCCGATCCGTTCGCGACATTGTGGTTGCCAACGGGAAACAGTCCGGCGAACCAGACCCCGAAGCGCAAGTCCCGGTCCGCCTCCGAGTGGAAGCTGATCTTGGTACCCACGCGGATCTTCTGTCCCTCGCTGATGTCGAAGGGGCCCTGGATTCCGATGCCGTTGATGACGCCCTGCTGCCAGCCGCCGTTGGACTTGGTGCCCATGCCGCCGCCGGAGATGTAGACGGACCACCAGTCGGTCAATCCGAGCCCGAACGAGGGTCCGAAGCCCCACTGGCTGATCGCGCGGATCTGGGTCGCGTCGTCCGTGTTGAAGCCGCCCGCGATGCGCTGGGTGTACCAGCCGTAGAAACCCAGAGTGAACTGGCCTGCCCGGGGAGCGTCGGCCGTGGGCATCGTGAAGAGTCCGATGTCGCCCTGCGCATTCGGGGCGATGACGGCCGGCTGCCCGAAGGCGACGCCGGCGGTGAGGCAGATCAGCATCCCGAGGAGCAGGGTCCGCTTCGCCATCATGAACTGTCTCCTTTCGAGCCCGGACGGGGAAACGTAGCTGCCGAATAGAATAAGACAAATCGGCGGAATTGCCAAACATCTTCTGACTGGGCAGGGGGCCGTCCTTCCGGACAGGTGTCTCGTGCGGTGCGGCTCGGGGCGAGTTGAAGCAGACGGCGGCCGCCCTCTCGGCTCGATCCGGATTGCGTTGGGAATCTGGCCGCCGCTGCTTGACTCGCCTTCGGGGACGGCGCGGCTCGGAGAGACCTAGACCTTTGGCTGCATGACCAGGGACATCTTTTCCTGGAAGGCCCGCATGATGGCCGGACCGCGGATGGACGAGATGGCTTTTTCGGTGTGGCGGATCAGATCACGCACCGCCTCGACCCCTCGGCCGCGATCGATCTCCGCGAGGGCCTGCTTGTAGGGTCGGTCGATGCCGGGGAGGTTCGCCTCGCCGATTGCGGTCTCCGCCTCCTGCTTGACCCGCGTGCAGAGGATCATCAGGATCTTCTTCTCGTCTCCCATGACCCCGCCCGGCGCGGGCGATGGCATGGGCAGAGTCGGCGCCGGGGACGCCGGAGCGACCGGCGGCGGCGCGGGGGCAGCGGCGCCGGTGGCTGGCGATGGCCGCGGCGACGTGTCCCGCGCACGCATCGCGACGAGATCGGCGGTCACGAGGCCATAGAGAACCTTGGCCGTATCGAACGAGTTGGAGGAGGTCGCGCGGGCGAGCTCCTCGACGGTGCGGCGGCCGTCGATCCGGATGATGAGGTTCCATTCCGGCGGCGACAGCGTCACGGGCTCGGTCAGCTCCCGCCCCTTGAGAATCGGAATGTGGTCGACGCTCGGAATCTTGCGGGCGAGGACCTTCCATTCGTCCAGGCGCCGGGCAGCCTCCATGAGCAGCGAGGTATTCGTCTTGTCGACGGTGAGCGCCTCGGTCTCTTTTCCCGGAGTGAACTGGAAGTCTCCGGTCGACCAGATTGCGAGGGCGTAGACGGCTTCTTCCCCCGACTGGCCGCCGAGTTCGGCGTGCACGATCCGGCCGTTTTTCAGGTAGATGTAGCCCCGCTCCGCCCCTCGCGCCAGCATGAACATTCCGGTCTTGCCGGACACCGAAACGAGCTGGATGATGTCGGGGACGGGGAGCTCCTGGATGGACCCCTGGAACGACATACGCCTTCAGATGCTAGCACCCGTCCGGATGGGACACGGGATGCGGGATACGGGATACGGGATACCGGATGCGGGATGGGGCTACCGGGTGGGTGCGGCGTGGACGTGGCAGATCGCGACGGCCAGGGCGTCGGCGGCATCGAGGGGGATTCGGGTGCGCTGGCGGGCCAGCAGCGACAGCACCATAGCGCGCACCTGCTCCTTTTCCGCCTGGCCGTAGCCGACGAGCGCCTTCTTGACCAGGCGCGGCTCGTACTCGAAAACGGGCAGGGCCGCGCGGGCCGCGGCCGCGAGCAGGACTCCGCGGGCGTGGGCGAGCTTCAGGGCCGAGGCGATGTTCTTGGCCGCGAACACGGTCTCGACCGAGACGGCCGCCGGGCCGGTCTGGCCAATGAGAGCGAAGGCCGCCGCCGAGAGGAACTCGAGCTTGTCCGGCAGGGGCAGTTTCGCTGGCGGCCGCCAGACTCCGCAGCACTCCAGCGTGAGCCGTCCGCCCTCGAAGGCCACGATCCCGAAACCGGTCGCGACGGTTCCGGGGTCGAGGCCGAGGATTTTCATGGGAGCTACTTCTCGGCGGGTGCTTCCGCGAAATCGAAGTTTGCCCAGACGTTCTGCACGTCGTCGTGGTCCTCGATCGCCTCCATGAGGCGAACCATCTGCTCGGCCTTGCGCGAGTCGAGCGCGACTTCCGTCGTCGGAATCATGGAGATCTCGGCGACGGCGAGCGGCAGCCCCTTGGCCTCGAGCTGCTTCTTGACCTCGTCGAAGTTCTCGGGCGCAGTCTGGATCTCGTGGTACTGGTCCGTGGTCGCGACGTCGTCCGCCCCCGCCTCGATGGCGGCCTCCATCACGGCGTCCTCGCTCGCCTTTTCCTTCTCGATGGCGATGTAGCCCTTCTTCTGGAAGAGGAAGCGCACCGAGCCCGACTCGCCGAGGTTGCCGCCATGCTTGGAGAAGATCGTCCGGATCTCGGGCAGCGTCCGGTTCTTGTTGTCCGTGAGGGTCTCGATCAGCACTGCCGTGCCGCCCGGGCCGTATCCCTCGAACGTGATCTCTTCGTACGAGACGCCCGGCAGCTCTCCCGTGCCGCGCTGCACGGCCCGCTTGATGTTGTCGGCCGGCATGTTGACGGCCTTGGCGTCGTCGATGGCCTTGCGCAGGCGCGGATTGGATTCGGGCGCGCCTCCGCCCTGCTTGGCGGCCATCGTGATCTCGCGGATGAGCTTGGTGAAGAGACGGCCGCGCTTGGCGTCGGCGGCGCCCTTCTTGTGTTTGATCGTGCTCCACTTGCTGTGACCGGACATGACGTCTCCTAACGAGAGCGGATTATATGGGGACGCGATGCGGGATGCGGGATGCGCGATCCGGGATCCGGATGCGGGATCCGGGATGCGGGACGCGAGCCGATCTCGCCTCGAGATGAATCGCTCTCTGCGCCTCGATCGGGCGGTTCTCCTTGATTTTATTGCGTTTCCAGCGACAATAGGTTGCAGTCCATGGCGAAGAAAGTTCTTTTGATCGAATACGAGCCGCGCTACATCGAGCGGGTTCGCAACCTGCTGACTCCGCTCGGGCACACGGTCAGCGAAGCGCACGACGGCGAGGCCGGCCTGCAGGCCTTCAACGCAGCCAAGTTCGACGTCATCCTCCTCTCCGGCATGCTGCCGCGGCTGCCGAGCGCCGAGGTCATCCGGGAAGTCCGCAAGAAGGGAGGCGCCACCGCTCCCCCCATCGTCCTGATGATGAGCGGTTACAAGGGGTCCAATCGCAAGGCGGACGCCCAGAAGGTCGGCGCCTTCGACATTCTGTTGAGACCCTTCTCCGACGAGGACTTCATGGCCTCGGTGCGGGAGGCCCTCGACTCGACCGACGTCGGGGCGCGGACGACGCGGATCGACACGGCGCAGGCAGCGGCTGCCGCCTCGCCCCTGACGTCCTCGGACATTTTTTCCGACGTCCTGGACGACCTCGGAGCGGAGACGCCGCGGGCGCCGGTGGCGCCCCCGCCGCCTCAGGCTGCTCCTCCCGTCGCTTCTCCCGCTGCGCCCCCCGCGGTGCCGCCGGCGGCGACGACGCGCCCGCCTCAGCCCGAACGAGACATGGACAAGCGCCTGCGCGACACGCTTTCCGGCCTCATGCCGTCGCGTCCGACGGGGGCGGCAAGGCCGCCAGCCTCGCCCTCCGACAGGACACCGCCTCCGGCCCCGCCCCAGGCCCCGCCGCGTCCGAAGCTGTCTTCCGACACCGACGTGGACCGCATCATCTCGGACACCCTGTCGGGCCTGGCGATTCCGAAGCCCAAGCCCGCAGCGACCGGGGCGCCGGCGCCCTCACCCGGGGCGCCCGCCGCGGCGCGCAAACGCGAAGAGCCCGCGGCTGCGGTGCCGTCGTCCGGTCCGGATCGGTTCGGCCAGTACGAAATCCTCGAGAAGATCGCCAGCGGCGGCATGGCCGAGCTTTACAAGGCCAAGCGCACCGGCGTCGAGGGCTTTCAGAAGATCGTCGCGATCAAGAAGATCCTGCCGCACCTGGCCGATGACGAGGACTTCGTCACCATGTTCGCCGACGAGGCCAAGCTCGCGGCACAGCTGAACCACCCCAACATCATCCACATCTACGACCTCGGCAAGATCCAGGCCGGCGGCTACTTCATCGCGATGGAGTACGTGGACGGCAGGGACCTGCGCGCCATCCAGCAGGCGGCCTCCACCTCCGGGGTGCCGCTGCCGGTTCCGCTCGCCGTGTACATCGCGTCGAAGGTCGCCTCGGCGCTCGACTACGCACACCGGCGCCGCGACGCAGAGGGCCACGAGCTCAACATCGTGCACCGCGACGTGTCCCCGCAGAACATCCTCATCGCGTACGAGGGTGACATCAAGCTCTGCGACTTCGGGATCGCCAAGGCGGCGTCCAAGGCCGGGAAGACGCAGTCGGGAGCACTCAAGGGCAAGATCCAGTACATGTCTCCCGAGCAGGCCTGGGGGCGGCCCATCGATCGTCGCAGCGACCTCTTCTCGCTCGGCGTGGTCCTTCACGAGATGCTGACGGGGGAGCGGCTCTTCCGCGGCGACACCGACATCAACGTCCTCGAGAAGGTGCGCAGCGCCGAGGTCAAGGCGCCCTCGCGCTCGAACCCCGAGGTGCCGCAGAACCTCGACGCCGTCGTGCTGAGGGCGCTCGCGAAGGAACCCGACGATCGCTACGCCAATGCGTCCGATCTCCTGCGCGACCTCGACTCGGTCCTGTACTCGTATACGCCGGCCCCCGGCAGCGCGGACGTCGCCATCTATCTCCATCGGCTCCAGGCCGAGGAGGGCGCGATGGCCGAAGCGAAGGCCCGTGAGGCTGTCGAGACGGCTGCGGAGCCCGAGCCGTCTTCGCGGAAGCGCAAGTCGAAGGGGACTCCGATCGCGCGCAAGGGCGCGCCCGCTGCCCGGCCCGAACCCTCGCCGCCCCGGCCCGAGCCGCCTCGTCCGGCACCGGCTCCCCCCGTCGCCGCTCCGCCAGCCGCTCCGCCGGCCGAAGTCTTTGGATCGTTCGAAGCGAAATCCGTCGAGAGAGAGAAAGCGAGCCGTGTACCGCTCGTCGTCGGCATTGCTGCGGCCGCCGTGGCGCTTGCCGGTTTCTTCGCGTGGAAGATGACCAGGCCGAAGGAGACGGTTCCCGCGGTGGTGGTCCCGACACCTGCGGCGGCGGCCCCGGTGCCCTCGCCGGCTGGCCTCGTCGCACCGACGCCGACGGCCGCTCCCGCCCTCGATCCGAAGGCCGTCGAAGCGGAGGTGCAGCGCCAGCTCGCTGCCAAGCGCAAGGAGCTCGAGAAAACCGCGACCGCGAGCAAGAGTCTCACGCCGTCCCAGGCCGAGGCGGCGGCGGCCGTCGCCGAGCCCCCGACTCCCGAGCCGGTCGTGCCGACGCCGATGCCCGCTGCCCGCCCCGAGCCGACGGCCGTGCCGACGGAGCCGCCGCCGCCGACAATCGAGGCGCCGAAGCCGCCGCCGGCCCCCGCACGGGAGCCCGAGACGCAGCGCGGCGATCTCGTCGGGCCCGGGCCCGGGGTCGTGGAGCCGGTTCTCCTGTCCACGCCCCGCGTCGAGTACTCGCCGCTCGCGCGCCAGGCGCAGGTCACCGGAAAGGTCACGGTTCTCGTTCTCGTCGACGAAAACGGGAGGGCCGCCGAGGTAAAGCTCCAGCAGGGCATCCCCGGACAGGGCGCCATCAACGACGCCGTCGTGACCGCGATGCGCAGCGCGAAGTTCCGGGCCGCCACGAAGAACGAAATTCCGGTCAAGATGTGGCGTCCCGTCATTGTGGAAGTGAAGCCGTAAAGCGAACGAATCGTTTGACGACATGAGGAGGTCAACGGGCATGGCCCTTTCCAACGATCAGAAGAAGTTCTACGAAAACACCCTGGCGGTGACCAAGAAGGAGATCGAGGAGCTCGAAGGCGAGATCCAGGAGGAGCTCGCCAAGGTCAAGGACCGGCTCGCGGAGCTGCAGACCGCGCAGAAGGCCGCGCGGCAGATGTACGACGCGGCGTGCCAGCGCCTCGGCGTCCGCAACGAGCTCGAAGAAGCCGAATCGCAGGGTTGACCCGACGGCCCCGGCCCGATCGAGAAAGCCGCGCCCGCCTGGTCGCCGGCTTGCTCGTGGCAGCCGGCCTCCTTCTCGGCTGCCCCCGCCAATCGCGTCCGGATGCTCCGACCGCCGGGGCTCCGCGCCGCGTCGTGGCGCTGGCTCCGAACCTGACCGAGATCGTCTTCGCGCTCGGCGGGGGCGGCAGCCTGGTCGGTGTCTCGGAATATTCGGACTTTCCGGAGGCAGCCAGGCGGATCCCGCGGGTCGGCGGCCTCGAGGTCGACGCGGAGAAGGTCGCGGCGCTGCATCCCGATCTCGTTCTGGCGGTGGCCGAGGGAAACGCCCGGGGAACGGTACGGGCGCTCGAGGCCGCGGGCCTGCCGGTCACCGTGACGCCTTCGGGGTCTCTGGATGCGGTGCTCGAGAGTATTCGGATCGTCGCCGATCGCCTCGGCCGCGCCGCGGAAGGTCGGCGCCTCGCCGAGGAGCTCTCGGCCAGGAGGGCCGTGGTGCACCAGCGCGTCGCGGGCCGGCGGCGGCGGCCTCCGACCCTTCTGCTCGTGTGGCCGGACCCGACGCAGGCGGCGGGCGGCGGGACCTTCCTGAATGATGTGATGACGGAGGCCGGCGCCGAGAATCTCGTCGCCTCGCGCGGCGGCTGGCCCGTGCTCTCCAACGAGTACGTCGCCACCGTCCCCGTCGAGTTGCTGATCGTGCCGGACTCGCCGCAGACCCGTCCGGCGTACGCACTGGCCTTCGCGACGGGGCCTCTGTCACGCGGGCCGATCGCGAAGGCCCGACGTGTTCTGCTCGACGAGTCTGCCCTGACTCGACCGGGGCCGCGCGTTTTTGACATGCTCGAGCGCCTCGCCGAGGCAACGCAATGAATGCACCGGGCCGGATCGCGATCATCGCTCTGGGCGGTTTGCTGTTGCTCCTCGTGGCCCTGGCGGCGTTCTCGATCGGCGGCGTGCACCTCTCGTTGCCCGACCTTTTCTCGGGACGCGGCGCGGCGGGACAGACCGCCCGCGTGGTCGCATCCCTGCGCGCGCCGCGGGTCGTCCTCGCGGCGATCGTCGGCGGCTGCCTGGCCCTGGCCGGGGCGGCGCTCCAGGCCCTCCTGAAGAACCCGCTCGCCGACCCCTTCCTGCTCGGGACCTCGGGCGGGGCGGCGGCCGGAGCGGCCTGCGCGGCGCTGCTGGGCGCTTCGCCGCTGGTCTCGCCGGCGGCCGCGTTTCTCGGCGCGACGGCGTCGGCGGTGGGTGTCGCGGCCCTGGCCCGGCGCGGCGGAAGACTGGATCTGCAGCGGCTGTTGCTCGCGGGTCTCATCGCGAACGCGTTCTTTTCGGCCGTGCTGCTCGCCGTGTTCTCGGTTGCCTCCGGCGACGCGGCGCGCACGATGCTGTTCTGGATGATGGGGAGCCTCGCCGATGCGACGCCCGGCAAGATCGCCGCGCTCTCGCCCTACGCGCTCGGCGGGGCGGCGGTGCTCATCGGCGCCGCATCGCGGCTGAATCTCTTCTCGGTGGGGGAGGAGAACGCGGCGGCGCTGGGCGTGGATACCGAGCGCACCAAGCGCGTGGTCTTCCTCGCCGCCTCGCTCCTGACGGGGGCCGCCGTCGCATTCGCCGGAGTCATCGGCTTCGTCGGCCTTCTGGTGCCGCATGCCGTGCGTGCCGTGGCGGGCAACGACCAGCGCACGCTCCTGCCGCTGTCGGCGCTGGCCGGGGCCGCCCTGCTGGTCGCGGCGGACGCCGTGTCGCGCGCCGCGCTCGCCCCGGCCGAGTTGCCGATCGGCGCGATCACCGCCGCGATCGGAGCGCCTCTCTTCGCGTGGCTTCTGCTGAGAACGCCGTGACGGCCGCACTGATCGAGGCCCGGGGGTTGATGGCCGGCTACGGCGGAACGCCGGCCCTGCAAGGACTGGACGCATCGTTCCCCGCGGGCGAGATCGTCGCGATCCTCGGCGAGAATGGGTCCGGCAAGTCGACGCTCTTGAAGGTGCTCGCGCGGGTGCTCCGCCCCTCGGGCGGCGCGCTCGTCTTCGCGGGCCGGCCCCTCGACGCGACGCCGCGTCGCGACACGGCGCGGCGCATCGCCTACGTGCCGCAGAGCGTGGACCTCGTATTTCCGATCCGCTGCCTCGACCTCGTGCTGCAGGGACGCGCGGCCCACGGCCGGGGCTTCGTCGCCGAGACGGCGGCCGACCGCGAGCTCGCGCGCTCCGCGATGCGAGCGTGCGACGTGGAGTCGCTGGCCGACCGCGACGCTTCGGCGCTCTCGGGCGGCGAGAGGCGGCGCGTCTTCCTGGCGCGGGCCCTCGCCCAGGAAGCCGAGGTCTGGCTGCTCGATGAGCCCACGGCCGGGCTGGACCCCCGCCACCGGCTGGAGTTTCTGGAGACGCTGTGGCGAGTGCACGGGGAGCGTCGGACGACCGTCCTTCTCGTCACGCACGAGATCGGGCTCGCCGCCGAGATCGCCTCCGGAGTCCTGCTCCTCAAGGCCGGGCGGACCATCGCGGAGGGCCCGCGGGCAGAGGTCCTCACGGTCGAGAACCTCGGCCGGGCCTTCGGCACCCCGTTCGAGAGACGAGGCGCCCGTTTCGGAGTCCGGAGCGACGTTTTGCCGGCTGGCCCGGCCGAGCCATAACCCCAGTTTCTCGAGGGCCTTGGGCGGCGGCAGGCCGGCATCCTCGCCGCGATCCTGCTACCATCCTCTCCCTTTTCTCATGTGGTTCAAGAAAGATCGAGCGCCGAAGCAACCGCGGGAGGGGCGGACCAGCAAGGTCCCCGAAGGGCTCTGGGTCAAGTGCGACGGCTGCCGCCAGATCCTCTACAACAAGGAGCTCGCGCGCAACTTCAAGATCTGCCCGAAGTGCGGCTTCCACTTCCGGCTCTCCGCGCCCGAGCGGCTCAGGATGCTCTTCGATGACGAGGAGTACGTCGAGCTCGACGGGAATCTCCGGTCCTCCGATCCCCTGAAGTTCCGGGACAGCAAGAAATACCGGGACCGGCTTCGCGACGCGGAAGAAAACGTGGGCCCTTCCGACGCGATCGTGGTCGGAGCCGGAACGCTCGAGGGCATGCCGGTCGTCATCGGCGCCATGGAGTTCTTCTTCATGGCCGGCTCGATGGGATCCGTCGTCGGTGAGAAGGTCACGCGTGCCGCGGAGCGGTCGCTCGCGGAGCGCAAGCCGCTGATCATCGTCTCGACCTCCGGCGGCGCGCGGATGCAGGAAGGGATCCTTTCGCTGATGCAGATGGGAAAGATCTGCGCCGCCCTGGCCCGACTCGCCGAACATCGGGTCCCGTACATCTCCGTGATGACCGACCCGACCACCGGCGGGGTCACGGCCTCCTACGCCATGCTGGGCGACCTCAACATCGCCGAGCCCAACGCGCTCATCGGCTTCGCGGGCCCGCGCGTCATCGAGCAGACCATCCGCCAGACGCTGCCCGAGGGATTCCAGCGATCCGAGTTCCTGCTCGATCACGGCATGCTCGACCTGATCGTCGACCGCTCCGAGATGAAGGCGACGCTCGGCCGCTGCCTGCGCCTGCTCTACGGCAACGCCGCCTGACGGGCCCGTCGCGCCGCGCGCCGCCGGCTCCTCGATGGGTGAAGGTTTGACGCCGCGCCTTCCGGCGCTCTCGCACCTCGGATCCCTCGACCTTCGCGGGATGAAGCTCGGGCTCGCCGCGATCGACGCGGTGTGCGAGCGGCTCGGCAGGCCGGAGCGGCGGGTGCCCTCGGTTCTCGTCGCCGGGACCAACGGCAAGGGCTCGACCGCGGCGACGCTTGCCTCGATCGGCCAGGCGGCGGGCCTGGCGACGGGGCTCTATACCTCCCCGCACCTCGTCGACGTTACGGAGCGGATCCGGATCGGCACGGACGACATTTCCGCGGCCCATCTCGACGCGGCGCTGGCCGAGGTCTTCGCGGCCGCCGACCGGGCTCCCGCGCTCGCGCTGACGTACTTCGAGGCGATGACGGCGGCGGCGTTCGTCGCTTTCGCACGGCACCCGGTCGATCTCGCCATCCTGGAAGTCGGGCTCGGCGGGCGCCTCGACGCGACGAACGTGGCTCCGGCCTCGCTCTCCGTGGTCACCTCGATCTCGCTGGATCACGTCGAGGACCTCGGCGGGACGATCGGCGCGATCGCCGCGGAAAAGGCCGGGGTCTTTCGCGCCGGCCGGCCCGCGCTGACCGCGAGCCCTCTTTCCGACGCGCGGCGCGCATTTCGCACGGCCGCCGATCGGCTCGGAGCCGCGCTCCACGAGATGGTCGTCGAGGCGAGGACCGAGCCCGAGCCGCCCTCGCTGTCCGGGGCCCGCTTTCGCCTGGCGACGCCCCGGGGCCACTACGTGCTCGCGACGCCCCTGGCGGGAGAGCATCAGGCCGGCAACGCCTCGGTCGCCGTCCGGGCCGCCGAGCTCCTCTGGCCGGAGATCGAACCGGGGACGGTGGCGCGGGGCGTCGCGTCGGTGCGGTGGCCGGGCCGTCTCGAGCGATTTTCGGCCCGGGGCCGGACGGTGCTCCTCGACGGATGTCACAACCCCGAGGGAGCCGAAGCGCTGGCGCGCTTCGTGGCGGGCACCCGAGCCCACCCGGACCTCGTCTTCGGGGCGATGGCGGACAAGGACGTCGAATCCATGGCGGCGGTGCTCGGTCCGCTCGCGCGCCGCTTGATCCTGGTTCCGGCGGGCTCGGCGCGCGCGGCGCCTCCGGAAGAGCTCGCGCGCCGCTTCGGGGCGGTGCGCCCCGACGCGCGCGCGGCGTCGAGCCTCGGCGGAGCCCTCGAAGAGCTTCTCGCCGAATCTTCGAGCGAACCTATAATCGTGGCCGGATCGCTTTACCTGGTTGGCGAGGCGCGAACGCTGCTCCTCGCCGGCCGTTTCGATTGAGACCGAGGCCATGACCACCGTCGCCACCCCGTTCACCCGGGAGTATTTCGAGCGGATCGAGGAAGAGCGACTCGCGATCTACGCGTCCCGGAGCGGGCGCGCCGTGCGCCCTCGCGGCCCCGTGGCCTCGAGCCCGGGCGACGTTCGGACGGACTACGCCCGCGACCGCGACCGAATCATCCACTCGCGCGCGTTCCGGCGGCTGAAGCACAAGACCCAGGTCTTCATCCCGTACGAAGGCGATCATTTCCGCACGCGCCTGACGCACACGATCGAGGTGGCTCAGATCGCGCGGAGCGTGGCGCGCTCGCTCGGACTGAACGAGGACCTGACCGAGGCGATCGCGCTCGGCCACGATCTCGGCCACACGCCGTTCGGCCATTCCGGGGAGTACGTCCTCGACCGGCTGCTGCGCGAGAGCCATCCGGAGGCGGGCGGCTTCAAGCACAACTACCAGTCCGTGCGGGTGGTGGACCGCCTGGAGAAGCGGTACGAGGAACCGGGCCTGAACCTGACGCACGACGTGCGCGAGGGCATGCTCAAGCACACGGCCTGGCCGCGCGACTTTCCCTTCCCGCTGGACTTCGTGGAAGGCCTGCGCTTCGAGTCCGGCGGCAGCCTGGAGGCCCAGGTCGTCAACTGGACCGACGAGATCGCGCAGCAGACGCACGATCTCGAGGACGGCCTGCCGCTGACCGAGGAGCCGGCGATCGAGGAGCTCGCGATCGCGCGGCTCGTGCGGGCGGCGCGCGGCTTCGGCAATGATGCGGCCTCGCGCCGCGCCTCGCTGATTCGGGGAATGATCGCGACGCTGTCGGCGGACCTCGTGGATGCGTCGCGGGCCCGAATCGAGCGCTGGCTCGGGACGGCAGGCATCGGGACTCCCGACGAGTTCTATGCGCGCCGCGACCGTCTGCCGGGAGATCTCGTCGGGTTCAGCGACTCCGGCCGGCGCCTGTACGCGGAGCTGCGCGAGTTCGTCTATCGGCACATCATCCATTCGTTTCCGGTCTCGCGGCACGACGGCCACGCCCGGCGCGTGCTGGCCGCGCTCTTCGCGGCGTACCGGGACAACCCGCGCCTGCTGCCGGACGACGTTCTGCGCGGGATCGAGCGCGACCTGGAGGTGCGGTTCCTGCGCGAGTTGCCGCTCTCCCAGGTCGAGCGCGAGGTCGCCGCGAACTATCGGCCGCGTCCCGCGTTCTACCGCGCGATCGCCGATCACGTTGCCGGCATGACCGACACCTACTGCAACAGCGAATACCGGGCGCTCGTCGTCGAGTGACGTGAGAGCCACACGGGACCTTCACGTGCCCTGTCATCCCGAGGGTGTTGCCCTTGTCATGCCGAGGGCCGTTGGCCCTGTCAATCTCGAGGGCCGAAGGCCCGAGGGATCCCTTTCGAGTCACGGTGTGGCTACGAAAGGGATCCCTCGCTGCGCTCGGGATGACAAGTGGAGTTTCGTGGTTTCGCGGGGGGCAGCCCGGCCGCTGTCACCCCGAGGGCCATCCCGAGGACCTTTGCGCCTGTCATCCCGAGGGCCGAAGGCCCGACGGATCCCTTTCGAGTCACGGTGCGGCTTCGAAAGGGATCCCCCGCTGCGCTCGGAGTGACAAGCGAAAGAGGCTGACCGGCATGACAGACGAAAGAATCTCGAACTGATAGCCTGAAGAACGAGGAGCGAATGCCGCACGCGACCTTTCCCGCCGCCGCACTGATGGACCGCGACCTCGACGTGGTCGACCCCGAGATCGCCCGCTGGATCGAGGCCGAACGGCGCCGTCAGAACGAGGGGATCGAACTGATCGCCTCCGAGAATTGGGTGTCGCGCGCGGTCCGCGAGGCCCAGGGCTCCGTGCTGACGAACAAGTACGCCGAGGGTTATCCCGGAAAGCGGTATTACGGCGGCTGCGAGTTCGTGGACCGTGTCGAGCAGCTCGCCATCGATCGGGCCAAGGCGCTCTTCGGCGCCGACCACGCCAACGTCCAGCCGCACTCGGGCTCGCAGGCGAACATGTCGGTCTACCTGACCGCCCTGAAGCCCGGCGACACGATCCTCGGCATGGACCTGTCCCACGGCGGCCACCTGACGCACGGGCATCCGCTCTCGTTTTCCGGACGCGAGTACAGGGTCGTCGCCTACGGCGTGCGCCGCGAGGACGAGCGGATCGACTACGACGCCATGGCGGCCCTGGCGCGCGAGCACCGTCCCCGGATGATCATCGCGGGGGCCTCGGCTTATGCGCGGGAGATCGACTTCGCGCGCTTCGGCGCGGTCGCGCAGGAAGTGGGTGCCGCCCTGATGTGCGACATCGCGCACATTGCCGGTCTGGTGGTCGCGGGGCTCCACGTCTCGCCCGTGCCCCATGCGCCCTTCGTCACGACGACGACCCACAAGACGCTCCGGGGCCCGCGGGGCGGGATGGTGCTGTGCCGCGCGGCCCACGCGAAGGACCTCGACCGCAACGTGTTCCCGGGCATCCAGGGCGGGCCGCTCGAACACGTCATCGCGGCCAAGGCCGTGGCCTTCGCGGAGGCAGCCACGCCGGAGTTCGTGGCGTATCAGACGCGGATCGTGGAGAACGCGCGCGCCCTCGCTTCGGCCCTGATGCGACGGGGCTTCCGTCTCGTGTCGGGCGGAACGGACAACCACGTCATGATGCTCGACGTCGGTGCCCGGGGAATCTCGGGCAAGGAAGCCGAGAGGCTGCTCGAGGGCGTCGGGCTGACGGTGAACAAGAACGCGATCCCGTTCGACACGCGGCCGCCGATGGTCGCCTCCGGAATTCGCATCGGCACGCCCGCGGTCACGACGCGGGGCATGGGTGTGGCCGAGATGGAGACGATCGGGGGTGCGATCGCGCGCGCCCTCGACGCCCGCGAGGACGCGGCCGCTCTGGAATCGGTGCGGCTGCTCGTCCGCGAGCTCTGCGCCGCGTTCCCGCTTCCCGCGTGAGCGGCCGGCGGGCCCTCGCCGCATTGGGCGCCGGCCTTCTCGCCGCCCTCCTGGTCCTGCGGATCCCGTTGGGCGAATTGCGGCGGCGGATCGAGGTCGTTGCCCGCTACGCCGCGCGGGAACCGGCCGTGCGCCGCCTCGGCGGGTCCTCGGCGGATTTCGACCGTCCCTACTTCATTCTTCTGGAGTGGGCGCGGCGTGTCCTGCCGCCCGGTACGCCGGGCGTGGCCGTCTTTCCGGAGCGCAAGATCCCCGGGAAGGGGACCTACCTGACGATCTACGCGCTGGCGCCGGTGCCTGCAGCCGTCGCCCCCGATCCGATTCCGGACGGCTGGCTCGTCCTGGCCCAGGGCGTGCGGCGCCCCCCGGGGGCTCGGGTGATCGCCGAGACGGAGGGGGGCGCCCTGCTCGCGCCCCCGCACTGATGCCTCTCGTCCTGTCGCTCGTCGCGGTGGCTGCGATCCTGGGCGCCGCCGGGCTGGCGGGCTGGATCGCGGCAGCGGCGATCGTGCCGCCGGGCGCCCGGTTCCGGGTCGAGCGCCTTGCGTGGGGATTCGCCGTGGGACTCGCCGTGCTGGCGCTGCCTGTCCCGGTCGCGTTCCTCGCGGGGGGAAGTCCGGGCCTCGCGGCGCATCTGCTCTTTGCTGCGCTGGCCGTCGCCGCCGGACTCCGATTTCGCCTTCCGGACTCCGAGCCCTTCGTGACCTCGAGCGATCCCGCATCCCGCATCTCTCCGGTCCTGACGGGCCTCTGCGTCCTCGGCATCGCGGTGTACGCCCTCGAGGCGCTCACCGAGCCGATGTGGTCGCTCGACTTCCTGGCGATCTGGGGCTTGAAGGGCAAGATGATCTTCGCACTGCGCGCCATTCCGGCCTCGCTCCTCCACGATCCCGATTCGGCCTTTTCCCATCCGGAGTACCCGCTCGGCCTGCCGCTGACCTATGCGGGAATTGCGTTCCTGTTCGGCCGGTGGGACGACCATGCGATGGCGCTCCTTTTCCCGTGCCTGCAGGTCGCGACGCTCCTCGGCCTCTTCGGCTGGCTGCGGCGGCGCGGCGCATCGCTGCCGGTCGCCACGGGCGCCGCCGCCCTGCTCGCGCTCTTTGCGCCGCTCTATTCGGCCTTCCACACCGGCCTCGCGGATATCCCGCTCTCGTTCGTCCTCCTGCTGCTCGGCACGTCGCTGACCGACGTGATCGACGGAACCGATCCGGGCGCCGCCCGGCGGCTCGCTCTCGCCTCGCTTCTGGCCGTCTCGACGAAGAACGAGGGTCTCTTTGCGGTGATCACGTCGCTCGTGATCGCTGCGGCCTCGCTCCGCGGCGAGCGCCGCGCTCGGGCGATGGCGGCTCTGCTCCTGCCGGCGGCCGCCGTTCTCGTGCTTCATCGAGCCGTCGCGGGCGGCGCGGGCCTCAAGGACTTCGACTTCGGGTTCCTGGCGCCGCCTCGATGGGGCGCCCTGCTGGGCCGCCAGGCCGAGGCGCTCGGCGTAGCCGCGCGCGAGGTGGCGCTTCCGGCCCTGCCGGGACTCGCCGCCGCGACGATGATCTTCCTCGCGGGCCGCCGGACCCCCGCCGCAGACCGGCTGCTCCTGCTCGCCGGCGCGTCGGCGGCGGCCTACGTCCTCTTGCCGGGCTTTGCGGTCCTGCCCGGGCAACCGGATCTCGGGCCGCCGTGGCTCGTGCGCACCGCGCTCGCTCGCACGTGCGCGTCCCTCGCGCCTCTCGTTGCGGCCGGACTCGCGGCGCGGCTACCGGGGCGATAGCATGGCGGCCGTGAGGCGCGCGGTCCGGATCCTGAAGGCGACGCTGGTGGGCGGGCTCCTGTTCCTGGTGCCCGTGATCCTGTTGCTCGTCGTTCTGCGACACGGCGTCGAACTCGGCAAGAAGGTGGTCAAGCCGATCGTCGCCTACACGCCGATCCACAGCGTCGGCGGCGTGGCGGTCGCCACCCTCGCCTCGGTCGGTCTGCTTCTGCTCATCGCGCTCGGCATCGGAGTGTTCGCGCAGACCCGCCCGGGCCGGCGCGTCAAGGACTGGCTCGAGGACACGATACTCGGGCGGGTTCCCGCCTACGCCGTCCTTCGGGGGCTCGTCGGCGGCGCGGAGAGCGTGGACCGGGGGAATGTCGCGCCGGCCCTGGCGTGGGTCGAGGACTGCTGGGTCTTCGCCTTCGTGATGGAGGTCCACGAAGACGGCCACCGGACGGTGTTCATACCCGCCGCGCCCACTCCGCTCTCGGGCGCGATCTACTTCCTGCCCGAGGACCGCGTCCGGCTGCTCGACGTGCCGCTGCCCGCTGTCATGAAGGCGATTCGCCGCCTCGGCGACGGCTCCGCGGCGTTGCTCGGGAGCCGGCTCTCCGCGAAGCTGCCGCGCTAGCCGGGCCCCTGCGGCTTGCCGGCGCGGTGCATCCAGCGGATGCGCAGCAGGTCCCAGAGCATTCGGAGCGAGTCGCGAACCACGTGGACCCTGGAGTCCGGCGAGTTGACCCACACGACCGGGACCTCCGCGATCGCGATCCCGCGGCGCTGGGCGAGGTAGAGGATCTCGACGTCGTACGCGAAGCGGTCCACGCGTGCCTCGCGGAAGAGCTCCCGGGCGACGTCGCCGCGAAAGAGCTTGAAACCGCACTGCGTGTCCCCGATGCCGCGGACGGTCAGGAGCCGCACGAAGCGGTTGAATGTCCTGCCCATGAACTGGCGATAGAAGGGTTGTCGCCTGCGGACCAGATCGTGTTGAAGCGCGCGCGAGCCGATCGCGATGGGGTGCGTCGGAAGCTGCTCGGCGAGCTTGACCCACTCGGAAAGAGGCGTGGAGAGGTCCGTATCCGAAACGAGGACCGGGTCGCCCGAGGACTCGAGCACGCCGGCCCGGATTGCGGCACCCTTACCGCGGTTCTGGCCGTAGGAGACGACGCGCACGTCGAATTTCTCCTCGCCGGCGAAGCGACGGGCGCGCGCGACGGTGTCGTCGGCCGATCCGTCATCCACGAGGATCACTTCCCAGTCCCAGTCCCCCGGCCGTGACCGCGCCCACCGGGCGGCCGACCGGATGCAGTTCTCGATCCGGCTCGACTCATTGAAGGCGGGAATGATCAGAGAAGCCGTCATCGTCTTTCGGCCTCGATCACGAACTGGTAGCCGAAGAGCGTCGGCCACATCCGCGCACTGACGCCCGCGAAGGCGCGGACCGGGGCGCGCAGCGGCGCGCGGCCGAGCGCCGGCAGGGCGAGTTCGTACGGCATCGCGGTCGCTTCGATCGCCCGAACCGCGAAACCGGCGCCGGCGAGCAGCTCCGCCGCCGTGCGCCGGGTATAGAACCGCAGGTGCGTGCGATCGAGAATGCCACGGTCGGCGTAGGGAAAGCGGCCGGCGAAGAGCGCCGCACGGACCGTCAGGTTGGCCACGTTCGGGACGGAGACGAGGATCGTGCCGCCCTCGCGCAGCCAGCCCCGGATGCGGGCGAGGAGCTCCTCCGGGTGCGGGAGGTGCTCGAGCACGTCGGCGCAGACCACGGCGTCGAAGGGCGCGCTCCAGGTGCCAGCGGACAGCGCGTCCGCCGCGCGCCAGTCGTCGTAACCCTCGCGGCAGGCCGGAGGCAGCGCCGGGTCGGGCTCGACCCCGGCGAGGTACGAGCAGCGATCCCGCACGGCTCGCCCGAGGTGCCCTCCCGCGGCCCCGAGGTCGAGCAACCTCAGGCCCGGAGGCAGCGCACGGATCCGGCGCCTGAGCAGGTCGTGGGAGGAGCCGGGAATCTCCTTCCAGACGTACTTTTCAGCCACGGAATTTCTGGGCGATCGGATACCGCCTGCCCTCGCCGAAGGCGCGCGCGGTGACCTTGGGCCCCGGCGCCATCTGGAACCGCTTGTACTCGGCCGCGTCGATCTTGCGGGCGATCTCCCGCGCGAGCGCGACGGGCACCGCTGCCGCGCGAGCGGCCCGACCGGGCGGCAGGGCCCGATCCACGAGCGCTTCGATGAGGGGGTCGAGGACGTCGTAGGGCGGCAGCGAGTCGGTGTCCTTCTGGTTCGGCCGGAGCTCCGCGGAGGGCGGCTTGTCGATCGTGGCGCGGGGGATGCGTTCCGCGGTTCGGTTGATCTCGTCCGCGAGGGCATAGACCATCGTCTTGGGCACGTCGGAGATCAACGCGAAGCCTCCCGCCATGTCGCCGTAGAGCGTGCAGTAGCCCACGGCGATCTCCGACTTGTTCCCGGTCGAGAGCACGAGGTGCCCGAACCGGTTCGACAGGGCCATGAGGATCGCACCGCGGATGCGGGCCTGGAGGTTTTCCTCGGTCGTCGACGGGCCGTCCGGGCCGAGAGACGGGGCGAGCGTCTTGCGGTACGCGTCGAACACGGGGCCGATCGGCACCGTGCTGAAGCGGATGCCCAGCCGCGTGGCGAGTTCCCGGGCGTCGCGAAGACTGCCCTCGGAGGAGTACGGGCCGGGCAGCGCCACGCCGTGCACGCGATCCGGTCCCAGGGCCTCCGCTGCGAGGGCCGCGGTGACCGCCGAGTCGATGCCTCCCGAGAGCCCCAGGACCGCGGTCGAGAATCCGCATTTCCGGGCGTAGTCCGCCAGGGAGAGCAGAAGGGCCCGGCGCAGACCGTGTATGTCCGACTCCTCGGGCGCGCGGGGCCCCTGTCCGCCCGGCAGGTCGACGGTCCAGAAGTCCTCCTCGAAGCAGCGCCCGGAGGCGACGAGGCGCCCCCGGGCGTCGAACGCCTTCGAGTCGCCGTCGAAGACCAGGCCGTCGTTGCCTCCGACCAGGTTGCAATGGACGAGCGGCACGGCGCTTCGCTTTGCGATGCGCTCCATCATCCGGCGCCGGAGGCGGCTCTTACCGAGCGTGTACGGGGAGGCGGAGATGTTGACGTGCAGGTCGAGCTCCAGCGGGCGCAGCTCCGCCGCCGGATCGGTGTCGTACAGCGGCCGGCGCCAGAACGTCTTGTCGTTCCAGATGTCCTCGCAGATCGTGACGCCGACGCGCCGGCCCTTCACGCTCAGGACCAGCGGGCGGTCGCCCGGCTCGAAGTATCGCCCTTCGTCGAAGACGTCGTATGTGGGAAGGAGCCGCTTCCGATAGACGGCGACGCGGCGCCCCCGGCGGGCGGCAGCGGCGGCGTTGAACACGCGCCGGCCCGAGGACTTTCGGTTTGCCAGCAGTGTGCCGAAGACCCAGGTCGCCTCGCCAGCGGCCCTGACGACTCGCGACGCCGCGCTCTCGGTTGCGGAGACGAAAGACGCGCGCTCGACGAGGTCCCGCGGCGGATAACCGCAGACCGCGAGCTCGGGAAAGAGCACGAGGTCGGCTCCGGACTCCTCGGCGCGGCGTCCGAACGCGATGATCCTCTCGGCGTTGCCGGCGAAATCCCCGACCGTCGTGTCGATCTGCGCGACGGCGACGCGAAGAGAAGGCCGCTGCTTAGTCAACGGTCAGCGAGCGACCCGACAGCCGATCGGCCGGTGTGGGGGCCGACGGGTCGCGCGCGGTCCAGAGCAGGGGCAGGCCGGCGGTGGCAGCCGTTGCGAGCGTTCCGATCCATCGCTCGGCCGCGACGGCTGCCGGCATGCCCCCGTCCGCGTCGGCCCGCGCCGACAAATCGGCGAGCGTCATTCCGACGGTTCGGCCGAAGAGCACGAGCGCGGGAACGGTCGCGAAAAAGGAGAGGTACACGAGAAACGCCAGCGCCCAGGGAATGCCGGACAGCCGCGGGCTCGAGCCGGAAAGGATGCGCGCCGCGAGGATTGCGAGAGCGGTGGTCAGCAGCACGATCGCGGCGTCCGCCGCGGCCGCCGTCAGGCGTGGCCCCAGGGGGGCGGCACCGGCACTTGCGTCGGCTCCCGGGCCCAGGGCATCGAACAGCGCTCCGGGCTCTGGCAGCGGGTGCGGCAATTCTCCCGGTCGTGAGGCGTGGAGAGGGAAATCGTCGAGGGGACTTGCGTCGGGCAAGGGATCGGCCATCGTCGCTAGGGCCGCTGTTGAACGTGGCGAACGTAGATCCGCCCCATCAGATCGAGGTCACCCTTGAGGTAGTGCTCGGCGAACTTTTTGTGCCGGATCGTGTCCGCATCCGAGGGATCGATCGCGAGGACCTCCTTGAAGCTCTCGACGGCCTTCGGATAGAGGCCGTTCTGGAGCTGCGCGACGCCCTGGTTGAAGTAGGACCGGAGCAGGTAGGACCGGGCGTCCTGATTGTTGCGATCCGCCTGGTAGAGGCGCCAGAGAATCGGGATCGCGGTGTCGTACTCGCCCTCGTTGTAGAGCTTGACGGCGGGCGTGAGCTCGTTGACCTTCTCGGAGGCGGCCCCCACCGACTGCGCGAACGTGGGGTCCTGCTGGTAGGCCGGCGCAGCCAGGTTGAGGCTCTTCAGGGCGTCGATGTACCGCTTCTCGGCGAGGGCCTTCTCGCCTTCCTCGCGCTCGTGCACGGCCTCCGGCGGAGGTCCCGCGGCCACCGCGGCCTTCTCGCCGCCGGCTTCCGCTCCGGCTCCCGGGCCGCCGGGCGCGCCGCCGGCTTCCGCCTTTTTCGTGAGGGAGGCCAGCAGTTTCTGGGCGCGCGCGTAATCGGGGTGCTCGGGGGAAATCTGGCGCAGCTCGTCGATCGTCTCCGCGACCTTGCCCTCGCGGAAGAGAGAGGTGGCGTGCTCGAGCGAGGGACCGCCTTCCTGCGCAGCCCGGTTGGCCCGCCCGCGAGGGGATCGCATCATGAAGTACCCGCCGACGCCCAGGGCCAGGAGCAGCGCGACTCCGAGGGCACCCAGGAACCGGCGATCGACGGGGCGCCGCGGCGCCCGCTCGGGAGGCGTCTGTTCCTCCTCGCCTTCGAGCTCGGCCTCGTCCTCGGGTTTCGTATCGGCCGCCTCCGCCATTTCCTCCGCGAGGATGTCGGTCGCGGGCGCCTTCTTCGACAGGTCGAGCCCCGAGGACGGGCGCGCGAGCTCGGACTCGATGCGGTCGAGATACGAGCGTGCCGTGGAGTCGTTCTCGTCCACCGCGAGGACCTGAAGGAAAGCCTCGCGCGCGCCGGTGAAGTCGCCGGCTTCGAAGCTTTCCCGCCCGCGCTTGAGCGCTTCGGCCACGCGGCGGTTACCCTCGGCCATTTCCTGGCGCGTCTTCTCGATTCGGCCGACGGCCTCGGTGTTGTTGATGTCGATCAGGAAGATGCGCGACCAGATCTCGATGGCCTGCTGGCGGTTCCCGCCGCGTGCCGCCTCGTCTCCCCTCTCGAGCAGCGAGGCGATCTCCTGTTGCTGGGACGGCGGTTCCGGCTCTTCCATGGCGGGGGCGGGAGAGTAGGCGGATGAGGGAGAAAACGCCGTGTCGGGCGGAGAGTCGAGCGAAAGGCTTCCGAGGTCGCCCGAGTCCGCTGCGGGCGCATCGTTCCAGAGGCTCCCCGGGCCGTCGTCGGCCTCGGCAGAGAAGCTCTCCTTGCCGAAGCCGGTGCCCGAGAGCGACAGCGGGCCCGTGACCGGCTCGCCGGTGTCCGGAGGAGGCACGACTGCGGAGCTGCTCATCCCGTCATCGAGGGAAAGCGAGTCGAGGCCGAGGCTGTCCGGGCCCCCTCCGAGAGGTGCCGGTTCGGTCCCGGTGGCCGAGAGGCCCAGACCCGGGTTCGTCGACTCGCCGACCTCGGGCGGTGCGGGAGCGGCCAGCCGGCGGTTGAGCAAGGCGACTGCCGGATGCTCCGGGTCGAGCGAGCGCATGCGCTCCAGGGCCGCCCGCGCTTCGCCCATGCGATGGCCATCCAGCGCGGCGAGCGCCCGCTGGCGGGCGACCTCGAACTGCGGCTGGGCGGTCTTCTTCTGCTTCGCCTTTTCGAGGATCTGGGACGCGTCCTGGTTTCCGGGCAGACTATGAAGGACCTGCTCCGCGGCGGCGATGGCGGCGTCGAAGTCGCGGGCGTTGAAGCTCTCCGCCGCGCGCACGAGCAGCCGATCGGTTTCGACCGAGGGCGGCCGTTCCTGGCGCGTGGGGGTCTCCGCGACGATGGCCTCGAGCTTCGCGACGTCGATCTCGGCGGCCGGATTCCGGGCCTTTTCCATCAATTGCCGGGCGGGCACGAACCGCGGGTCCATCTTGAGGATGAAGTCGCACCCGATCAGGCAGTCGTCGGTCTTGCCTTCCTTGAACAGATTCAGGGTATGGCGAAAGGTCGAGAGAATCTTGTCCCGGACCTCGCGCGGCAGCGAGGGGTTACCGGGGTAGGTGCCGGGCTCGGCCACGCCGCTCATGCACCGCTCCCCGAGGCCGTCGGGGAGGGCTGGATTTTGTCGTTCACGTTGCCGGTGATTATAAACTGCCCCGTCAGGAACTTACGCTATGAGAACGATCATCGAGTGCGTGCCCAACATTTCCGAAGGCCGGGATCGGGGGGCGATCGACGCGATCACCGCGGCTGTCCGGGGCGTGTCGGGCGTGCGCCTGCTCGATGTGTCCTCCGACACCTCCCACAACCGGAGCGTGCTGACGCTGGTGGGGGACGCGAAGTCCTTGCGGGCGGGGGTCGAAGCGCTCTTCGAGGCGGCCATTCCGCGCATCGACCTGAGGAGCCACAAGGGCGAGCATCCGCGCATGGGTGCGGTGGACGTCGTGCCGTTCATTCCGATCCGAGGCAGCTCCGTCGAGGACTGCGTCGCCCTGTCGCGCGAGGTGGGGGCGGCGATTGCGGCGCGGTTCGGGGTCCCCGTCTATCTCTACGAGGACTCGGCCGCAACGGACCTGCGGCGCAACCTGGCCGAGGTGCGCAAGGGCCAGTTCGAGGGCTTCTCCGAGAAGATGAAGGATACGCGCTGGGCCCCGGACTTCGGGCCCGGACAGCCGCACCCCACGGCGGGCGTGGTCGCGGTGGGCGCGCGGGCCTTCCTGATCGCCTACAACGTCAACCTCGGGACCGCGGACATGGCGATTGCGGACCGGATCGCCAGGGCCATCCGCCATCTCTCCGGCGGGTTTCGCTTCGTCAAGGCCATGGGCGTGGAGCTCTCGGAAAGGGGGATCGTCCAGGTCTCGATCAACATGACCAACTTCAAGAAGACACCGCTTCACCGCGTCTTCGAGTGCGTGCGGAGCGAGGCCGAGCGCCATGGCGTGGCGATCGTCGGCTCGGAGATCGTCGGCCTGACGCCGGCGGAGGCGCTCTACGCCGCCGCCGAGCACTACCTGAGGCTCGAGAGGTTCTCCTCCGAGCAGGTGCTGGAGACGAAACTGCTGGAGGAGTAGCCGGTTGAGGCTACGGGCGCGCCGAAGCCTTGCGGCGCTCGGCCCCCGCGTCGGACGCCGTTTCTTCTCCCGGAGCCGAGAGGGCGGCGTACAAGGCCCGCGCGAATTCGATGTGCAGCGCATGCCCGGCCTTGCGTGCGTGAATGTGGCCGTGGAGGGGCCGCCCGAGCAGGGCGAGATCCCCGATGAGATCCAAGACCTTGTGGCGAACGAACTCGTCCCGGAACCGCAGCGGGCCCGAGAGGATCCCCGTCTCGTCCAGCACGACCGCGTTGTGCAGGCTGCCGCCGCGGGCGAGACCGCGGGCGCGCATGGCCTCGACCTCGCGGGCGAAGCCGAACGTGCGCGCCGGGGAGACCCGCGCCGCGAAGTCGTCGGGCCGCAGCGTGAACGTCATCTCCTGGCGTCCGACGACGGGGTGGGGGAAGTCGATTTCGTAGGTGATCGTCAGGTTCGGGCCGTCCGGCTCGTAGTAGACGCGACGGTCGTCCCGACAGACCTCGACGCTGCGCGAGAGGCTCAGGGGCTCGACGCGTCCCTCCTGGCGCTCGAAACCGGCCGCGTGGAAAAGGCGCACGAACGGGAGGGCTGAGCCGTCCACGATCGGAACTTCCGGCCCCTCGATCTCGATGAGGCAGTTGTCGAGGCCGAGCCCGGCAGCTGCCGCCAGCGCGTGCTCGACCGTCCCGATGGAGACATCCCCGAGCTTGAGTGTCGTGGCGTGATCGAACATGGATGCCGACTCGAGGCCCGCGGGGATGGGCCGATCCGGGTGCTCCCGCCGAATGAACACGAGGCCATGGTCCGGGGGGGCCGGATGGAAATGGGCACGTGCCGGATGGCCTGAATGTAGGCCGACACCGTCGATCGAAACGGTCGTCCGGAGTGTTGTCTGCTGCCTCATGCCTCTCTTACGCAGGCCGGTCTAATTCAGTATCAGTGCCAGATTGCACGTTCCGGAGAACTTGATGATATCTCGTTCAGCTTGAGAAGCTTAGCATACAAGTCACTTATTCCGACTCTCTGATGAGAAGCAAAAAGGTGAACAGCAGTGCCCTCTGCAGGGGTCACCGGGGCGGACCGAGGGTGGCAGGGTAGACTCGCCGGCCTGACTTCCATGAAGGAGAAAACGACTCGGCCCAGGTCCGAGGTTCGCAAGCCCATCGCGACGAACAAGAAGGCGTTTCACGACTACTTCGTGGACGACCGGATCGAAGCAGGGTTGGCCCTGACCGGAACGGAGGTGAAGTCGCTGCGGCAGGGGCGGGCCCAGCTCAAGGACTCCTACGTCCAGTTTCGTGACGGTGAGGCCTACCTGGTGGGTGCGCACGTCTCTACGTATGGCGCGGGCTCCTGGACGAACCACCTGCCCGAGAGGGACCGCAAGCTTCTCCTTCACCACCGGGAGATCGATCGCTGGGCTTCCGCCGTGGCGACGAAGGGCGTTGCGTGCGTACCGCTCTCTCTGTATTTCAAGGGGTCGCGCGTCAAGGTGGAGATCGCCCTCGTCAAGGGCAAGAAGCTGCACGACAAGCGGGACGCGATCCGCGACCGGGACCTGAAGAGGGAGGCCGACCGGGAGATGCGGAGGCGGTGACGAGCCTGCCGCCGATCGCCCTGCGCGACCTCCGAGCGGGCGATCTCGAGGTCGCCTACGCGCTCGACCAGGAGTGTTTCGATCCGGGGATCGCGTACTCGCGCTCCGAGATCCGGTCCTTCCTCTCGCGACCGGGCGCGGTGGCCCTCGCGGCGGAGGCCGATGGGGCGCTGGAAGCCTTCGCGATCGCCGAGCGGCGCGGCGGCCGCGGCCACGTCGTCACGATCGACGTTGCGCCGACGTCACGCCGTCGGGGCCTGGGTCGCCGGCTCTTCGAAGAGCTCTCCCGCCGGCTCGAGGCCGCCGGCGCGCGGCACATCCGTCTCGAAGTGGACGTCCGCAACGCCGGCGCGATCCGTTTCTACGAGGGCCTGGGCTTCGAACGGACGCGCACCCTGCGCTCCTACTACGGACCCGGGCTGGATGGATACGAGATGGTGCGGTCGTATCCAAACAAGAAGCCCGACGGCTAAACGCTCTCGAAATCGCGAGCGACGGGCATTCCGGCGGCTAAAGGGATCCCTCGCTGCGCTCGGGATGACAAGTGGGGTAGTGCGGCTCCAACCGGGGCCCAGCAACTCTTCGCTCGCGGCGCGAGTAGTCTCCCGACCGAAGGGAGGGAGGAGGCTCGCGCCGCGGGAGCCGAAGCGCAGCGAGGGGTCAGGCGTCCGGTCGAGCCCGCATCCGGGCGAGCCGGACACCGGTGCGCCCCGTAGGGGCGCAGACCCGTCGCGGAGCGGAGGCGACGGTTACGCCTTACAGTACGACGGAATCCAGCTCCGCCCCATGACGTCCTGCGGGATCGTGCTGTAGTCGAAGGCCTTTCCGTCCCGGACCATCTGGTCGACGTCGAAGAGGAGCTTCGACTCAGGGATGTCCCGGAAGAACATGCGGTACATCGGCTCGACCATCGCGCGCGACGCCGCGAGCCCGAGCGGCCCGATGAAATTCCGCCGCTGGCCGACGTGGGCCATCTCGTCGGTCATGATCTCCCGCAGCAGCGCGCGGACGCGATCGCGGGCCTCCGGCTCGTCGTCGAAGATCTCGTCGAGGATTCGGTCGATGTGGAGGTAAAGCGTCAGTCCCATGAGCTCGCTGACGAACGCCGGCGGCGACATGACCGCCTCCGGAAACTTGGGGAAGAGGCGATAGACGCGGCCCATCCACGGGCCGAGGGGCACCCATTCCACCCGGTCGAGATGGAAGGTCCGGAACATCTCGTGAAAGAGCCGGACGTGGCAGAACTCCTCGCAGAGATGGTACCGGCTGATCTTCTCGCTGGTCCGGGTGGCCTCGGCCACGGTCGGGATCTGGTCCCACGCGGCGGAGATACCCACCCATTCGTGCCGGGCGAACTTGTAGAGAAAGGTCAGCAGCAGCGTCTTGCGGTCGAACGTCCGCGGGTCGTCCTTCATGCGCACGTAGTTACGGTAGAAGCGCTCCGGGTCGGGCAGGGGCCGGCGCGATCGGACCGGGTGTTCCTGGAAGCCGGCGAGGAGCTGGTTCTTGCGGGTCAGCTCCCGGCGGTCCTCCAGGATTTCGCCGTCGTGCCGCTGGGTGAAGGCCCAGTACGACTCGAAGTTCTCGAGGCGCTCCTGCTGGGTGGCGGGCGTGAAGATCGATCGCTGCCGCGGGGCGGTCGGTTGGGCCACTGCGCTCACGACCGCATACTAGCCGAATCCGGCGGGACGCCGCGAGAGTCAATCGGCGCCTTGCGAAGTGGCACGGTGGCTCGAAAGGGATCCCTCGCTACGCGCGGGATGACATGGGAGACGACGGGTGGCGACAACGCTCCTGTCGAGGTGAGGCCCCGGCTCGATGAGGGGTGGACCGCACCCCTGTCAACCGGGGCTACGCCGAGTCTCAGTGCGTCCGGGCGAAGCGCGAGCGCTCCAGGGTGGCTTCCTCACCGAGGCTCTTGTCGAGGAAGCGGCCGAAGGCCTCGGCGGGCAGCGGGCGGGAAAGCAGGAACCCCTGGAGCTGGTCGCACTCGTGGCCCTTCAGGAACGCGAGCTGCTCCTCGGTCTCGACGCCCTCGGCGATGACGACGAGCTCGAGGCTGCGCCCCATCGCGATGACGGCCATCGCGATCGCCGCATCGTCCTTGTCGGTCGGCAGGTCGCGCACGAAGGACTGATCGAGCTTGATCCGGTCGATCGGAAAGCGCTTCAGGTAGTTGAGCGAGGAGTAACCGGTTCCGAAGTCGTCCATCGAGATGCGCACGCCCTGCTTCTTGAGGCCCCAGAGCGTGTTGATCGAGTGTTCCGCGTTCTGCATCGCATTGGACTCGGTGATCTCCAGGTCGAGTTTGTCGGGCTCGAGCCCGGTCTCCTCGAGCGCATGCGTGACCTGGCTGACGAGGTCCGTCTGCTGAAACTGCCGGCTCGAGAGGTTGACCGAGACCGTCAGACGCCCGAAGCCTTTCTCGTGCCACTTGCGCGCCTCGGCGCATGCCGTGCGCAGCACCCACTCGCCGATCGGCACGATGAGGCCCGAGAGCTCGGCGATGGGGATGAAGTCGCCCGGGGGGATCAGGCCGAGCTCCGGGTGCCGCCAGCGTATGAGGGCCTCGGCGCCGAGCAGCTCGGCCGTGCGCAGGTCGATGAAGGGCTGGAAGTGCAACTCCAGCTCGTCGTTGGCCACCGCCTGGCGCAGCCGGCTCTCGAGCGAGAGCCGCTCGACCGCCTTCGCGTTCATCGCGGGGGTGTAGAGCTGGTAGTTGTCGCGACCCTGCTCCTTGGCCCGGTACATCGCGGAGTCGGCATTGCGCACCAGCGTCTCGGCGTCGTGCCCGTCGGCCGGGTAGACGGACACGCCGAGACTCGTTGTGACGAAGAGCTCGCGGCCGTCGATCCAGAACGGGTCGTGGATCGCGTCGCAGATCTTGTGCGCGATCTTCGCCGCGTCCTCCTCGGCCGTGATGCCGGGCACCAGCAGCGTGAACTCGTCGCCGCCGAGGCGCGCCACCGTGTCTCCCTCGCGGACGTACTCCTGGATGCGCTCGGCGACCTGGCGCAGCAATTCGTCGCCGACCGAATGGCCGAGCGAGTCGTTGATGACCTTGAAACGGTCCAGGTCGAGAAAGAGGACGGCGAGCCGCTGGTTGTGCCGGTGGGCTTGGGCCACGGCGAGCGTCAGCCGGTCGTTGAAGAGGAGGCGGTTGGGAAGGTTGGTCAGCGGGTCGTGGAAGGCGAGGTGCTTGACCTGCTCCTCGGCCCGCTTGCGCTCGGTGATGTCGATCGTGGTGCCCTCGATCACGGAGAGGGTGCCGTCCGGGCCCTCGACCAGGTTTTCGTTCTGCAACACCCAGACGAGGCTGCCATCCTTGCGCTTCAGGCACAGCTCGTAGTTCGTCAGGCTCTGACGCTCGAGGAGCTTGGCAAGGGGCGCCTCGCGGTCCTCGGGTTTCACGTAGAAGTCGAGGGCTCCCTGCCGGAGGACCTCCTCCCGCGAGGAGTAACCGAAGATGCGGGCGAAGGACTCGTTGCAGTCGAGGAATCGGCCCTCGATCGTCGACCGGTACACGCCGGCGAGGTTTCGCTCGAAGAGGGCGCGGTACCGCCTCTCTGAGACCTGGAGAGCTTCCTCGACCTGCCGGCGGCTGCTGATGTCGGTGACGGCTCCGAGAAAGCGTGCGGGCCGTCCCTCCGAGCCGGGCAACAGGGTTCCCGTGTGATGCCAGTGGACGACCGCGCCGTCCCGGCGGTGCACCCGGTAATCCTCGACGAATGGCTCCCCGGACTCGAAGTGTCTTGCTACCGCCGCCAGGACGCGGGCCCGGTCCTCTGCGTGGATCGCCCGCTCCCAGGCTTCGACCGTGCGCGGAAACTCGCCGGTTGCGTAACCGAGGACCCGGTCGACGTCGCCGAACCAGGAAAGGCGGTCGGTGCCGCGCTCCTGTTCGAGGATCAGGTCCGCCGACATCATCGCGGCACGGCGGAACCGGCTCTCCGATTCCCGCAGCTCGGCGTCCGCGTCGCCGGGGCCGCCGGCCTGCCGAAGAAAGACCGCGGTCAGCCGCTTGCCCTCCCGCGGGAGCTCGGCCCGGGACAACTCGAGGGCGAGTGTATGTCCCGCGGCGTGCAGCCCATCCGTCCGGGATCGCGCGGGCGCTCCGTCCTCGACGGCTTGCGCGGGGAGGGAGTCGTAGGCCGGAATCAGTGTCGTGACGGGGCGGCCGAGCAGCGCCGCGACGGGGCGGCCGAAGAGGCCCTCGGCCGGTCGATTCGCGAAGAGAAGCGTGCCTGCGGGGTCGACGGTGATGATCGCGTCGGGGGAGGACTCCGCGAGCGCGCGAAACCGCAGCTCGCTCTCCGAGAGCGCCTCTTGCGCCTGGCGCCGCTCGCGCCGGATCCGCGCCTCGCGGAGCTCGCGCTCCAGGATCGGGCACAGCCGCGCGAGGCTCGAGTGGGGGATGCAGTTCTGGGCGCCGGCCTTCATGGCCCGAACCGCGGTCTCCTCGTCGAGGCTTGGGGAGACGACCAGAAACGGAACGTCGAGGTCCCTCTCTTTGATCAGGGAGAGCGCCTCGAGGGAGGCGAGCCTGTTGGTCGAGACGTCCGAGATCACGACGTCCCAGCCTGCGGCGCCGATCGCGCGTTCGAGATCTTCCCGGGTCGTCGCCCGCTCGAGGGTCGGATCAAAGCCTCCGCGACGCAGCTCTTCGACGAGGAGCTGCGCGCTGGACGCAGAATCGTCCACCAGCAGAACCCGGACCGGAAGACTCATTGACGAATGCCGTAATTATAGCGGCATCAGCGCTTTACGTCTGCTGTCCTTTTCGTGCTCGGAAAGGGGGAAGGACAGCTGGCCGATTCAGGCCCTGGCGGCCTTGAGGATCGCCAAAGCGACGGTCTCGACGCCGTTCAGGATGAACTGGACCCCGATGACGGCCGCGATCAGGCCCATGATCTTCGACACGATGCGCTGGCCCGTTTCTCCAATCCGGGCAACGAGTTTGGGGGCCGCCAGAAGGATCAAGAGAGTCAGGAGAATGTTGGCGGCGATCGCGACGCCGAGGGCCGTCCTGTGACCGCCGTCACGTGCCTGCCCGACGAGGACCATGACGGTCGAGATGGCTCCCGGTCCCGCGATCAGGGGCATGCCGAGCGGGACGATCGAAGGGTCGCTGGTGAGGGTCACCTGGCCGCGCTCGCGGTGTTCGTCCCCGTGCAGCGTCGTCAGGCCCATGATCGTGAAGAGGATTCCCCCCGCGATCTGGAACGCCGGCAGCGTGATTCCGAAGAGCGCGAAGATGGCGCCGCCCGTCAACGCGAAGACCGCGAGAATCAGGGCCGCGGCGGTGCATGCGCGCAGCGCCATCTTCTGCCGCTGGTCGGGCATGTTCGCCGTCAGTGTGACGAAGATCGGCGCCGCTTCGATCGGATTGATGACGGAGAAGAGCGAGGAGAACGCGAGCACCACGAACTTGGCGTCCGCCGACGAGAACATTCGCGAATACTACGCGAGTCGGTAAGAAGCTCAGTCGCGCCGGACGAACCAGAGAGCCGCTGCGGCCAGCATGAGCGCCAGGAGTCCGGCAACCGGCGGCGAGAGGGCGGGGATGCCGGCGCCGACGGTCGTGACCACCGTGTCGTGGTTGTTGCCCGGATCGGGGTCCGGTGTCGACGACGTCGCGGTCGCTGTGTTGCTCAGACTGCCTGTCGATAACGTGACGTTTACGGCGATCGTCAGGCTTGCCGAAGCGCCCACGTTGAGCGTCCCGAACGCCGCGTCGACGGTGCCGTTGGCCCCGAAGACGGGCCCCGTGCACGTGCCCGGTGTCGCGGTGCACGAGGTGAAGGTCGTGCCGGCGGGCAGGGGATCGGTCAGCGTGACCGCAACGGCCGGATCCGGGCCGAGGTTCGTCACATCGATGACGTAGACGAGCGGCCGGCCAGGGGTCGCCGGGTTGCTCGATGCCCGTTTCACCACGACGAGGTCCGCACCGATGCCCGGTGTGGGCGTGGGGGTCGCAGTCGTCGGAGTGGCTGTCAGCGTCACGGTCCCTGTTCTGGTCGGCGTCGAGGTCGGCGTGGGGGTCGATGTCGCCGTCGCCGTACGGGTGTTCGTCGCTGTAGCCGTCGGCGTATTCGTCGGTGTATTCGTCGGAGTGTTGGAGGGCGTGAGAGTAGATGTCGGGGTGTTGGTTAGGGTCCGAGTCGGCGTTGGTGTGTTGGTCGGAGTGCTCGTGGACGTGTTGGTTGCGGTCGCCGTGTTCGTTGGTGTGTTCGTCGGAGTGTTGGAGGGCGTGAGCGTGAAGGTGGCGGTGTTGGTCGGTGTGTTGGTGGGCGTGTTGGTTGCGGTCGGCGTGTTGGTAGGGGTGTTGGTCGGTGTATTCGTCGCCGTCGCGGTATTGGTTGGAGTATTCGTCGCCGTGTTGGACGGCGTCAGGGTGAAGGTAGGGGTGTTGGTCGGGGTTTGAGTTGGAGTCGCCGTATTCGTCGGAGTGTTCGTGGGCGTATTGGTCGCAGTCGCAGTATTGGTGGCGGTATTCGTCGGCGTGTTCGACGGCGTGAGAGTTGCAGTCGGGGTGTTCGTCGGCGTGTTGGTCGCCGTCGCGGTGTTGGTCGGCGTGTTCGTCGCCGTCGCGGTATTGGTTGGAGTATTCGTCGCCGTGTTGGACGGCGTCAGGGTGAAGGTGGGGGTGTTGGTCGGGGTTTGAGTTGGAGTCGCCGTATTCGTCGCAGTGTTCGTGGGCGTATTGGTCGCGGTCGCCGTGTTCGTGGGTGTCTTCGTCGGTGTATCGGACGGGGTGAGCGTCAGGGTTGGGGTGTTGGTCGGTGTGTTGGATGGAGTCAGGGTCAAGGTCGGGGTATTGGTGGCCGTCGCGGTGTTGGTCGGGGTATTGGTCGGTGTGTTGGATGGGGTCGGAGTGAAGGTCGGGGTGTTGGTGGCCGTTGCCGTGTTCGTCGCGGTGTTCGTGGGCGTGTTGGACGGGGTCAACGTCCGGGTGGGTGTGTTGGTCGGCGTGTTCGATGGGGTAAGGGTCTGAGTCGGAGTATTCGTAGCAGTGTTGGTCGGGGTGAACGTCCGCGTCGGCGTGTTGGTCGCCGTGTTGGTCGGCGTATTGGTTGGAGTGTTCGTGGGAGTGCTCGTGGGTGTCGGCGTCGGCAGGCACTCGGCGCCCGAGCTGGATCCGGGAATCTGCGAGGGCAGGATGTTGGTGACGACGGTCCCGGCACTTCCGGCTGTTGCGCCGAAAGCGTTCGCGTCGGTCGTCGTCGTTCCGTTGACGCCTCCGGCGACGTCGGAGCTTGCCGGCGCGCTGGACAAGAGGATCGCCCCTCCGCCTCCGCCTCCGCCCGGGCCGTGGTAGTTGCAGCCGGAGCCCGGAGGAGTGTTCCCGCAGCCCGTGCCCGGGCCCGAGGTTGGCCAGGCATTGGCCCCCGCTCCGCCGTGGGCGGCCACCGTGAGGGTTGAGAGATTGCCGTTGAGCGTCGTGAAGAGAATGCTTCCGCCTGCGCCGCCTCCACCTCCGCCGTCGTTCAGAGGTACGGGCCCCGTCGCCCCGTTGGCCGTGACAGTGCCTGAGTTCGTCACGTTCCCGACGCGAATCATGACCATGCCGCCGCCCGCGGCGCCGCTCGAGAGCGCACCCGAGCTGTTGTTGCGAGTTCCCGCGCCGCCCCCTCCGCCGAGCAGGGCCGCGGTCGCGCTCGCCGCGAACGCCGTGCCTCCGTAGCCACCCCGATCGAGTCCACTGTTCCAGGTGAGGCCACCCTTTCCGCCCGTCCCGCCGTTGGCGCCGCCGCCGCCACCGGAGTTCTGATCGTTGGCGGACGGCTGGCCGTCGGTCCCGCCGCCCCCCGCGTTGGACGGCGCGCCCCGGGCCGTGCCTCCGTCGATCGTCGTGCCCTGATTCGGGTAGTCGGTGCCGCTCGCGACGGTCGTGTTGGATGGAGCGTCGTAGATGAAGCCGGGAGTGCCCCCGATGCCTTCGCCCTTGGCGCCATCGAAGTTCTTCGCCGAACTCTGGACATAGTCGGCGTTGGACCCCCCGGTGTCGCCCGCGAGCTGCCGGGCGCCGCCTCCTCGGAAGCCAAGTCCGTCGACGCTGACCGTGACCCCCGCGAGGTCGAGGGCTCCCGAAACGTCCACGGCGAGCACGCCGCCCGTAGAGCCGTTCCAGGCCGCGGCGGTGAGGCCGGCGGTCATGGTGGCCGAGCTGTACTGGGGGACTCGGATCACCTGGAAGCGTCGTTGCCCCTGGGTCGCCGTCGCGTTCGCGTTCGTGTACGTGTTGAGGAGCCCGTTTCCGGCCCCCGTGCCCTGCAGCGTCAGGGTGCCGCCTCCGGTCGGCACGGCCCCTGTGGCCTTGACGTACTCGTACTTGCCGGAGTTGGCGAGGCTGGTCGAGCCGCTGGCGTTGCCGCCGGCGACACCGTCGCCATAGGAGTCAGAGTTGGACGAGTTGATCGCCGCGTCCTGCATCTGGATCACCAGCAGGAGGTCTCCCGAGGCGATCGGCGTGGCCGCGCCGCGGCTGGTGCCGAGGGTGATGGACGCGGTGCCCGCGACGGCCGTGGCCGTACCGGGCCAGTAGGTGTTGACGACGCCCGTCAGGCTGCCCGAGCCATCCCTCCCCGGGGTCGCGCAGTCCACGGCGGCGGAAGCGGGGGACTCGGGGAGAAGAAGAATGAGGGCGAGAAGCGCCCGAGCCAGTTCCCACCTCGGGCTTCTGCGCGCTCTCATGCGCCTCCGGTATCGAGGTCGTCGCGCTCTCTCAAGAAGTCCGCAAGTTCTTGCGATTCTAGCCAGATCGGTCCGTTGTCGCAACGGAGATCGCCTTCGCGTTTGCCGTTCGCGCGAGCGCCGCCCCTGAAGTTAGAATCTGCCTCCCGATGGAATTCCTCCGGATCCGCGGCGCGCGCCAGCACAATCTCCAGAACGTCTCGTGTGACATCCCGCGCAATCGACTCGTCGTCATCACGGGCGTGTCCGGCTCGGGAAAGTCCTCGCTCGCCTTCGACACGATCTTCGCGGAGGGCCAGCGGCGCTACGTCGAGTCGCTCTCGGCATACGCGCGCCAGTTTCTCGAGCAGATGGAGAAGCCGGACGTCGATTCGATCGAGGGGCTCTCGCCGGCGATCTCCATCGAGCAGCGCACGACCTCGAAGAACCCGCGCTCGACCGTCGGCACGGTGACCGAGATCTACGACTACCTGCGCCTGCTCTATGCATCGGTCGGCAAGCCCCACTGTCCCAAGTGCGGCCGGCCCATCCAGGCGCAGACGATCCAGGAGATGGTGGATCGGGCCTTGCGGCTGCCCCTGGCGAGCAAGTTCCTCGTGCTCGCGCCCTACGTGGCGGGCAAGAAGGGGGAGTACCGCAAGCAGATGGCCGAGATGGTCAAGGAAGGCTTCCTGCGTGCCCGGGTGGACGGGCGGATCGTGGACCTGGACGATCCTCCGGAGCTCGACAAGCAGAAGAAGCACACGATCGAGATCGTCGTCGACCGCCTCGTGGCGAAGGCCGCGGACGATGACGAGTATCGCAAGCGCCTGGCCGACTCGATCGAGACGGCGGCCCGGGTGTCCGGGGGGCTGATCATCCTGTCCGTGGCGGACGGGCCCGATGAGGTCCTCTCGGCCAACTACGCCTGCCCGGATTGCGGCACCTCGCTGACGGAGATCACGCCGCGCCTCTTCTCCTTCAACTCGCCGTATGGCGCCTGCCCGACGTGTTCGGGGCTCGGCACGAACCTGAAGGCCGATCCGGATCGCCTCGTCCTGGACCCCTCCAAGTCGATCGAGGGCGGGGCCATCGCGATTCTGAAGCCGGGCTCGACCAACTGGCGGTCGCGCCAGATGGCCACACTGGCCCGGCATTACAAGTTCCGGCTCGACCAGCCCTTCGGCAAGCTGCCGAAGCCGGCACAGAAGGTCATTCTTTATGGGTCGGGGGAGGACGAGATCAAGTTCTCCTACGTCGCCGAGAAGGGGGAGTACCACTGGCGCTCCTCCTTCGAGGGCCTGGTTCCGATGATCGAGCGGCGCTACCGCGAGACCGAGAACCCGGAGCAGCGCGCGGAGCTCGAGGCGTACATGTCCGCCGAGCCGTGCCCGGCCTGCCGCGGCCGCCGACTCAAGCCCGAAGCCCTCGCCGTGCGCGTCGGCGGCCGGCCGATCGACGAGGTCTCCGCCGAGACGATCTCGGACGCGATCGCGTTCTTCGAGGACCTGCGGCTGACGCCGCGCGAAAAGGAGATCGCCGGCAAGATCCTCAAGGAGATCCAGGACCGGCTGCGGTTTCTCGCGAACGTCGGGATCGGTTACCTCAACCTCTCGCGGGGCGCGGCCTCTCTTTCCGGCGGCGAGTCGCAGCGCATCCGCCTGGCCACGCAGATCGGCTCCAAGCTCATGGGCGTCCTCTACGTGCTGGACGAGCCGTCGATCGGCCTGCACCAGCGCGACAACCGCAAGCTCATCGACACGCTGATCTCGATGCGGGACCTCGGCAACACGGTCATCGTCGTCGAGCACGACGAGGAGACCATCCGATCGGCCGACTGGGTCATCGACCTCGGCCCCGGCGCGGGCGTACACGGCGGCCGGATCGTGGCGGCGGCTGCGCCCGAGGAGCTCGAGCGATTTCCCGAGTCGCTGACCGCGAAGTACCTGTCCGGCGAGCGCTCGATCCCCGTTCCCGAGCGGCGCCGCGGCGGCTCCGGGAAAGCCCTCGTCGTGCGCGGCGCGCGCGAGCACAACCTGAAGGGCATCGACGTGCGCTTTCCGCTGGGCGTCATGACGGCGGTCACGGGGGTCTCCGGCTCCGGAAAGTCCACGCTCGTCAACGACATCCTGTATCGCTCGCTGGCCCGCGCGCTCCACGGAGCGTCCGAGAAGCCCGGCGCGCACGACAAAGTGGACGGGCTCTTCGACGTGGACAAGGTCATCAACATCGACCAGGCGCCGATCGGCCGCACGCCGCGCTCGAACCCGGCGACGTACACCAACGTCTTCAATCCCATTCGGGAGCTGATGTCCCGCACGCCCGAAGCCCGGGCCCGCGGCTATCAGCCGGGGCGCTTCTCCTTCAACGTCAAAGGCGGCCGCTGCGAGGCCTGCGCCGGCGACGGGCAGATCAAGATCGAGATGCACTTCCTGCCGGACATCTACGTCACGTGCGACGTGTGCGGCGGTCGCCGGTACAACCGGGAGACCCTGCAGGTCCACTACAAGGGCAAGTCGATTGCCGACATTCTGGCCATGACGGCGGAGCAGGCTCTGGAGGTCTTTGCGAACGTGCCCCCGGTCGCCAACATCTGCCGTACACTGGTGGAAGTGGGCCTCGGCTACATCCAGCTCGGCCAGTCCTCGACGACCCTCTCCGGCGGCGAGGCGCAGCGCGTCAAGCTCGCCCGGGAACTCGCTCGCCGCTCGACGGGCCGCACGCTTTACCTGCTCGACGAGCCGACGACCGGCCTCCATTTCGACGACATCCACAAGCTGCTGGGCGTGCTCGGATCGCTGACCGAGAAGGGCAACACGGTGATCGTGATCGAGCACAATCTGGAGGTGATCCGGACCGCGGATTGGGTGATCGACCTGGGTCCGGAAGGCGGCGATGCGGGCGGCCGGATCGTCGCCGAGGGAACGCCCGAGGCCGTGGCGCAAGTCCGCGGCTCGCACACAGGCCAGTTCTTGCGGCGCATGCTCCGCGGTTCGCGCGAGAGGGCCCGCGCGTGAGGCGAAGGTTCGCCGGCACGCTCCTCGCGCTGCTCGCCGCGGCGGTTCTGCGCGCCCAGGCGGCGCCCGCTCCCGCGCCGACGGCGAAGCCGAAGCCCGCGCGGCCTCCGGCGGGGAAGTCAGCCAAGCCGCCGCTCGACTTTTCGGGAATCTGGGACATCGATGTCAAGGCCAGCAAGGGCCTTTCGCCGCTCATGGAGGGGGCCGTGCTCTCGGTGCGGCAGAACGGCGATCGGATCTGGATCGAGCCGATCGAGCAGAAGGCGCCCAAGCTGCTCGCCGAGGAGATCGTGGTCGACGGAAAGGTCTACGACAAGACGGTCGGCCGCGGACGGAAGGGGAGCCTCCAGGCCCAGTGGGGCAAGGACGACCAGTCGCTCTGGCTGCAGGCGATCGCCGGCACCGACGAGAATCCGAACGCGGCCGTGCAGCGGATGGTCTGGCGGCTTCGCGAGAACGGCAACGTCTGGACCCGGCAGACCTGGACCGTGCAGAAGGATGGGACGAAGGAGACGTTCCTGGTCTTCCGCAAGCGGACATCTTCTGCCCGTTGACTCCCGGAGGACCGCCGCTAACGAGGCCATCGATGGCGAGCGGTTCTTGACGCCGGCATCGACGACGTCCACCAGATCATGCTCCAAGGTCCGCCCTACCGCGTGGACGCCGCCTGGTCTCGCGGCGCAAGAGGCCGTGGATCTCCCTCGCGAGGAGAAGCAAGAACGGGCGGCATTCGGTCGACCGGGCACATGGACGGATCCGACTCGCAGGTCAGCGGACCGATCGAGAGCCGGCCGATCTTGTTGCCGAACTCTTCGGTGAACCAGATCGCGCCGTCCGGGCCCGAGACGATCCCCTGGGGGGCCGAGCCCGGTGTGGGCATCGGGTACTCCGTGATGACGCCCGATGTCGTGATGCGGCCGATCTTGTCGCCCCTAAACTCCGCAAAGTAAAGGTTCCCGTCCGGCCCGGTGATGATGCCGTAGGGTTCGCTATCCGGCGTCGGGATCGGGAACTCGGCGAACGCGCCCGAGGTCGTCACACGCCCGATCTTGTTGGCGCTCGACTCCCCGAACCAGAGGGCCCCGTCGGGGCCTGCCGCGATGAAGATGGGCTGGGAATCAGGTGTCGGGATCGGGAACTCAGTGATGGTGCCTGAGGTCGTGATCCGCCCGATCTTGTTCCCGATCCGCTCGAGGAACCAGAGGGCCCCATCGGAGCCCGCGACGATCCCCTCCAACACAGTGTCGGGAGTCGGAACCAGGAACTCGGTGATCGCTCCCGACGTCGTGATGCGTCCGACCTGGTTGCCGGCATACTCCGTGAACCAGAGAGCTCCGTCGGGGCCACTCGCAATGCCGGTGACGCGGCTCGCTGGGGTCGGGATCGGGAACTCGGTAACGGAGCCGGACGGCGTGACCCGGCCGATGCGGTTGCCGAAAAACTCCGCGAACCACAGATTGCCGTCGGGACTCGTCGTAATCCCTAGCGGCACCCGAAACACGACTCGGGATGGTGAACTCCGTGATCACTCCCTCCGGCGTGATGCGGCCGATGCGGTTGCCCTCGAGCTCGGTGAACCACAGATTGTCGTCGGGACCCGCGGTGATCCGGATTGAGTGTGCCCCAGGTGTTGGGATCGAAAACTCGGTGATCGACTGGCTGCTGATCGTCTGGCTCGGCCGAGTAATGTGAACGTGAAACCGGAGGTAGAAGTCTCCATCATTGATCTGGACTTGCTTGTCCCCGATGACCGTCCGGTGGACGAGCCGGCCGACCGCGGGGCCGGGTGGAATCGGGTCGATGAACCAATCATTGCAGCCGTCGGCGTCGACGGTGTTGCACTTCACCTGGACGTCGGTCGTTTCTGGGAATCCGTTCTGTGAGGGCGCCGTCTGAAGGCCATGAGCGACGCCGTCGGTGGCGATGAAGTCATCAAGCAAGGGGCAGGTGAATGACGATCCCGCAGTCATTGTAAGAATCTCGTGCTGGACGAGCGTGCAGGTGAGCTGGAGATTTGTTGGGAGCGTTTGCGCGGGCGGGCTCCAGTACGGCGGGTTGGCCAGAGCCGTGTAGTTGGGATCGCCGGGTTGCACCGCGTCGTCCAGGTCGAAGCTGTGAGTGACGCCCCTGGTCGTCGAACTGTAAGTGTCGAACTTCCAGTCGCCCAACGTGATGCCGTGGTACCCGTTGCAGATCAGAATCGATGTGACGCCGTCGACGTTGTTTCGATACCCTCCGAGACCATCGCTCGCGATATCGGAGGCAAGACCATGGGAATCGAGGTCGCTGAAGTAGGTGGTGACCGGAGCGTCTGTGCAGGATCCAGGTTGAGCCGCCGGACGATCAAGTGCCAGGCCCGGTGTGGCGCCGGACGTTAGACCGCCCAGGGTGAGGATCGGCGCAAGAACGGCGATCTTGAGACCGGCTTGAGCGAAGATCCTTCCCGGGAGAGAGCTGCGGTGCGTCATGTGCCGTGCTCCTTATCGACTCTGTTGGAGCTCCGCAGCCCGGAGTCCGCAGAATCCAAGGCCGCCGGCGTGGTGAAATCCAAGTTCGATCTCATCCGGCGCGCTCGAATAGCAGAGCAGTCAGTAGCCCCTCACCGTGCCCCGCCTGCTCGGCTGCTACTCACGGTCGTGTGATGTGAAACTTGAACCTCATGTAGAAATCACCGTCGTTGACCGGCGAACCTGTAGTGAGCCGCCCCACGGCTTGAAGAGAGCCAATGGGTTCGATGAACCAGTCCTTGCAACCGCCCGAGTCTGCCGAGTTGCAAGCAACTTGAGCATCCGTAGTCTCCGGATTGCCCGTGAACGAATACGCGGGCATCAGAGCGTATTTCACGTCGCTTACCGTAAAGAATGCAAAAATCAGCGGACAGGTCATCGCGGTCCCAGCGGTCATCGTCAACATGCTCTTGTTGAGCATGGTGCACTTGACCTCCGCGTAGGCGTACCGGGTTTCGGTTCCCCAAAACGGGGGAGTGGCGGGAGCCGTGTAATGGGGATCGCCAGGCTGGACAGCGTCAGTCACGTTGAGGCTGACCCCCATGTCTCGGAGGTTCTGCCGGACGTCCACCCCGTGGACCTTGACGGTAACGGGTTTGTTGAACTGCCAATCTCCATTCTTGACGCCGTTGTAGCCGTTGCACGTCAGGATCGACATGACGTAGTCCACCCCGTTGAAATAGCTTCCCTTGCCATCGCTTGCGATGGTGTAGGGATTACCGGCCGGATCCACATCGTCGACGTTTGTCGTAACGGGGAGGTCCGTACAGGTGGGCGGTTTGGCGCCGGATGCGGTCGCCAGCCCGCCGAAGCCGAGCATCAGCGCGAGAACTGCGATCTTGAACGGCCGAGAATCATGCTTGGTCACGAGGCGCTCCTTTCAAGAACAACGCTCTTGTCACTCGCTCTTACGGTCTCGTCAGGTGGATGTGAAACCGGAGGTAGAAGTCTCCGTCATTGACCTGGACTTGTTTGTGTCCGATGACCGTCCGGTGGACGAGCCGGCCGACCGCGGGGCCAGGGGGAATCGGGTCGATGTACCAGTCGTTGCAGCCGCCAGCGTCGGCGGTGTTGCACTTCACCTGGACGTCGGTCGTTTCTGGAAATCCGTTCTGTGAGGGTGCCGTCTGAAGTCCATGAGCGACGCCGTCGGTGGTGACGAGGTCATTGAGCAACGGGCAGGTGAATGACGATCCCGCAGTCATTGTAAGAATCTCGTGCTGGACGAGCGTGCAGGTGAGCTGGAGATTTGTTGGGAGCGTTTGCGCGGGCGGGCTCCAGTACGGCGGGTTGGCCAGAGCCGTGTAGTTGGGATCGCCGGGTTGCACCGCGTCGCCCTGGTCGAAACTGTGCGTGACGCCGCGGGTCGCCGAGCTGTAAGTGTCGAACTTCCAGTCGCCGTACTGGAGGCCGTTGTATCCGCCCGAGATCAACAAGGACTTCACGCCATCGACGTTGTGCTGGTAAGCCCCGAGCCCGTCGCTGGCGGTGTCGGCAGGGAGACCCTGGGTGTCGAAATCGCTGATGTCGGCCGTAATTGCGATATCGGGCGGCCTCGACTTGCCAGGCGGGGGAGGCGGCGCGCCCGAGCTCTGCGTCGGAGAGGCAGCGAGGAAAACCAGAGCGAGTGCTGCGATCGTGAAACCGTATCGAGCGAAGGTCCTACCCGGGAGAAGTCTGTGGTGCGCCATGTGCGGTCTCCTTTTGAGTCCGTGAGCAATCAACACTTGCCTGTGACTCCATGGACTGAGAGCGCGTAGGGTCCTCTCTCCAAAATCCCGAGTGACTGAGTTCGCGATTGAGTTGGCCGAAAGATAGCGAGAGGGGCCTCGAGGCACCATCGCCAGAACTGGGTAGGCCCTCCTCCGGTCTCATTCGCTCTCGATGCCGCGGATGAGGGCCAGCAATCGGCCGTTACTCTTGACCTTCGCTTTCGCGTGGATCGCCTTCACGTGCGTGTGCACGGTGTGGTACGAGACTTCGAGGCGCGCTGCGACCTCCTCATAGGACAAGCCGTCCGCCAGAAGGAGAGCGATGCGCCCTTCGGAGGGGGTCAACGAGAAGCGCCGGCGCAGCTCGCCGATGAGGTCGCGGGCCTCGAGTCCCGGGGTGTTGCCGGGAATTCTGGCGGAAGCGGCCTCGAGGACTGGACCCGGACCCCCAAAATCGCCTTCCGGCAAGAGCGGTTCCTTTCGGTCGTGTGGCCGCCGCGGGCGCGCGGCGGTGTCTCGGCGCAATGAACAGCATTAGGATTGAGGCGTCGGGAGTCTTTCGGACGAGGTCCGGATTTTGTCCGGTTTCCATTGGGGGAGGCGATGCGCATCCGGTTCGGCGATTGCACGCTCGACCTCGAGACGCGAGAGCTACTGCGTTCGGGAAGGGCAGAGCACGCCGAGCCCAAGGCCTTCCGCCTTCTCGAGCTGCTCGTGCTGGCGCGGCCCCGGGCGCTTTCGAAGGACGAGCTCCAGAACGCACTCTGGCCGAAGACGTTCGTCTCGGAGCACAACGTCGCCCGCCTCGTGCTCACCATCCGAAAGCTGATCGGGGACGACGCGCAAGAACCGCGCTACATCCGCACCGTTCGTGGCTACGGGTATGCTTTTTCGGGCGAAGCGGCGGAGCTGACAGCGCGCCGGCGAGGCCCCGGGGAACCGGTTCAGTGCCGCCTGATCTGGGGGGAGCGCGAGATCGGGCTCGTCGAGGGTGAAAACATCCTCGGGCGGGACCCCGACGCGGTCGCATGGATCGATCGCAACAGCGTCTCCCGTCTCCACGCCCGGATCGTCGTGTCCGGGGGCAAGGCGATCCTCGAAGATCTCGGCAGCAAGAACGGAACGTACGTCGGCAACCGGCGGATCGCAGGACGGGTAGCTCTTTCCAGCGGAGACGAGATCCGCATCGGTTCGGCCCGGCTCGACTTCCGCATCTTGCGAGCGACCGGAACGACAGCCTCGAAGGTGACGCGGTGACCCTCGCGCCGCGGACCAGAATGGGGCCCTACGAGATCCGGGCTTCGCTTGGCGCCGGCGGAATGGGCGACGTGTATCGGGCGCGCGATGAGCGGCTCGGTCGCGACGTCGCGATCAAGGTGCTGCCGCGGGACGTGACGGCGGACCGGGACCGGCTCAAGCGCTTCGAGAAGGAAGCCCGGGCGGTCTCGTCGCTCAATCACCCCAACATCGTGACGATCTACACGGTCGAGCAGATCGGTTCGGCTTCCTTCATCGTCATGGAGCTGGTCGAGGGCAAGACCCTGCGGGAGGTCCTCGAAAGCGGTCCGGTGCCGGTTCGAAAACTGCTCGGCATCGCCACGCAAATCGCCGAGGGGCTCGCGCGCGCCCACGCCTCGGGCATCGTGCATCGGGACATCAAGCCCGAGAACGTGATGGTGACCAGGGACGGCCACGTCAAGATCCTGGACTTCGGCCTGGTCAAGCTGACGCACCCCGCGGACGACGAGGGTCAGCCGGTCCAGGGGCCCACGGTCTCTCACATGACGATGCCGGGGGTCGTGATGGGGACGGTCGGCTACATGTCGCCCGAGCAGGCGAGCGGGCGCCCCGTCGACTTCCGGTCGGACCAGTTCTCCCTGGGCTCGCTCCTCTACGAGATGGCTACGGGGAAGCCGCCCTTCCAGCGAGAGAGCGCGGCCCAGACGCTCGCGGCGATCATCCAGGAGGAGCCCGAGCCGATCGGGGTGTTGAATCCCAAGATGCCGGCCCCGGCTCGCTGGATCGCCGAGCGTTGTCTGGCCAAGGAGCCGAGACTGCGCTACGCCTCCACGGAGGATCTCGCGCGGGAGCTCGCGACAGTGCGGGACCGTCTCGGGGAGGTCAGCTCCACCGACTTGACAGCCCCCGCATTGAAGCCCTCGCGGCTGCGCCGGACGGGGTTGGTCGCGTGGGCGGCGGTAACGCTCTTCGCCGCGGTCGCCGCAGTCCTTTTCCTTCGACGTCCCGCCGAGGCTCCGCAGCTCCGCCGACACGCCCTTCTCGTTCCTCCGGCCGGAACGGAGTTCGACATAGAAAACCCACCTGCCGTCTCACCCGATGGCCAGCGCATGGTTTTTGTCGCCGGCAACCAATTGTTCTTGCGCGAATTCGCCGAAGCGGAGGCGCACGCGCTTCCAGAAACCGAGGGCGCGCGGTATCCCTTCTGGTCGCCCGACAACCGCACGGTCGGTTTCTTCGCGCAAGTGCAGCAGCGAGGAGAGAAGCTCGAACGGATCGGAATCTCGGATACCGCGCCGGTGGTGATCTGCAACTTCCACGATACGGCCGGGGGGAGCTGGGGGGCAGACGGCACCATTCTTTTTGGCACTTCCAACGGGCCTCTCTACCGCGTTTCCGCCGGAGGAGGCCAGCCGCGCGCGGTGACTCGACTGGACGCCACGCGAGGGGAGCGCGGCCACAGACTCCCCTATTTCCTTCCCGACGGCCGGCACTTTCTCTTCGTGGCCAAGCCGCGCGACGGCTCTTTGGCCCTCGAAGCGGGATCTCTCGACGCTCCGAGTACTACGTTCCTCGGCAAGGTGGAATCCGAAGTCGTCGCCTACACCCCTCCGGGATATCTACTCTCGGGAACGGCCGAGCACACGCTGGTCGCGGAGCCCTTCGACGTCGACAATCTGCGCCTCCTCGGCGGCCGGTCTCTGGTTGCCGAACAGGTCTCGAGCTATGGGCGCTTCGCCAGCCTCCCGAATTTTTCGGTCTCGCGCACTGGTGTCCTCGCCTACCTGGCCCGGGTCCGGCCCGCGCCGGGCAGGTTCCACTGGCTCGATCGCTCCGGCAGAAACCTCGCGAGCTTCGGGGACGCCAACCAATACAGGAGTGTTGCTCTGTCGCCGGACGGAACACGGCTGGCCGTCGAACTGCCGGACCCGCGCACCGACACGCCCGATCTCTGGCTTTATGACCTGGCTCGGGGCGCGACGACTCGGTTAACGTCCGGCTCCGGATACAACCCTGTCTGGTCTCCGGACGGGCGCCAGGTGGCTCTCAACTCGCACCGGAAGGGACAACACGACATCTACCTGAAGTCAGCCAGCGGGATAGCCTCCGAATCGCCTCTGCTCGAGTCGGACAACCTCAAGCTCGTGAACGACTGGTCACCGGACGGGCGCTTCATCCTCTACACGAATGGCTTGGGGGACGGGACCTATCATCTCTGGGCGCTCCCCATGACGGAAGATCGCAAGCCTTTCCCCGTCACGCAATCTGCTTTCAGCGAGGTATCTGGTCGGTTTTCGTCGGACGGAAGCCTGATCGCCTATGTGTCCGACGAGTCGGGGCGCGACGAGGTCTATGTCCAGGCCTTCCCGCAGGCGGTCGAGCGCTGGCAGGTCTCCAGCGGCGGCGGTTCCCCGCCGGTTTGGCGGAGAGACGGCAAGGAGCTCTTCTACCTTTCTCCCGATGGCCAGATAATGGGCGTAGCGATCGAGACGCGCCCCGTCTTCAAGGCGACCGCCCCCCGGTCGCTCTTTCGCGTCAGCCAGGGCTCCTCCATAGAGGACGTCGCCCCTGATGGCCAGCGCTTCCTCGCGATCGTCTCCGAGGGCGAAGCTCCCAAGCCTCTCATCAACCTCGTTTTCAACTGGCTGCCCGAAGTCAAACGCTAGCCCGCGCCGGGCCGCTGAGCCGAGGGTCGAGGGCTACCTCTACTGGATCGCCAGTGCCTTCGCGTTGTATGGATCCAGCGCCAGTGCCCGATCTCGCGCCGCCAGGGCCGCCGCCCGATCCCCACGGCGCAAGGCGGTCTCGGCGATGCCCACGAACGCCGCGGCGTTTCCGGGCTCGAGCCGGGAGGCTCTTTCGAACCCGACGCTCGCGCCGTCGAGGTCTCCCAGCGCCAGAAGAGCCTCGGCGACGCCCCGCTGGAGCTCCGCGTTCTGCGGCTCGACGGCGGCCGCGTGGCGCAGCGCCTCGATGGCTTCCTCTCGCCTTCCGGCCGCCGCGAACGCCTCACCGGCCAGGCGCAGCAGGCCGGCATCTTCCGGGGCCTTCTCCAGGGCCGGCGTCAGCGCCGCCACGGCCTCGGCGGGGCGGTTCGAATCCAGGAGCAGCCGGGCCGCGGCCGACGCCAGCGCCGGGTCCTCCTTCGCCGCGGCAATCGCCGAGCGCAGGACCTTCTCCGCGCCGGCGTCGTCGCCCTGCGCGCGCCGCAGCTCGGCCATGTGCAACGACGCCTCGGGCTCGCCGGGTGACAGGGCGAGCGCTCGCTCGTAAGCGCGGATCGCCTTCGCGGTGGAGCCCTTCGCCCTGTACTGGTTGCCGAGGCCAACCAGGAACTTCGGGTCGGGGCGGTCTCCCCGGACGCTCTCCTCCATCAGCTCGATGGCCGGGTCCACGCGGCCGATCGAAGCCAGGCCGAATCCGAGCAGGTACCGCGCCCGCGCGTCGAAGTCGCGCGATTCGTCGAACCCGGCGATCGGGGGCAGTCGCTTCGTCTGCAGCGCCTGCACCCCGGCGTCGTTGGCGGTCGTCGTGTCGACGTATCCGGCTCGCGGCGAGAGGTACTCGACGACGGGGTGATCGTCCGTGTGAGCGTCGTGGACGTCCGCGAGCATCGTCGCGAGATCTTCTCCATCGAGCACGAAGGCAGCGAAGATCGCGAGCGGGTGCCAGAACCCGATTCCGCGCAGGTCCTCCGCGACGCCGGGGACGGTTTCCACGCGCTGCTTGAGACGTCCGAGGTCCCACGGCACCGGGTCGGCCGTGCCGAGCAGGATGACGTCACCGCGATTGGGGCGCCAGAGCGACGCATAGGGGAACACCGACCGAAACGTCGCGACGATGAGCTTCATCTGCTGGGGTGGCAGCGAGTGCATGTGGAACCACTGCACCATCACGCCGCCCGGCTTCAGCCGGGACCGCGCGAGCACGTAGAACTCCTGCGTAAAGAGGTTGCCGACGCCGGCTACCCACACGTCGGACGGATCGGAGATGATCACGTCGTAGGTCTTGTCGCGGGCGAGCAGGGCATTGCGGCCGTCGGCGACGAGGAATCGGACGCGCGGATCCGCGAGGATGTTTCGGTTCTCGGCGGCGAAGAACTGCGTTGCATCGCGCGAAGCTCCCTCGATGTCGGCGATGTCGATCGTTTTCACGGGATAGCGGGCCGCGGCGGCGGCGGAGACGCCGGTTCCGAGGCCGAGCACGAAGACGTCGCGCGGATTCGGGTGCAGCAGCAGCGGCAGGTGCCCGAGGAGGAGCTGGTTCGCCATGTCGCCCGGATCCGTCGAGGCGTCGGTCTTCCCGTTGGACCGGTAGAAGCGCGTCGTTCCCTGGCGGTCCACGGAGAGAGTGGTCGCGATCCCGTCCTTGTAGAAGAGGAGTTCGGAATTCCGCGTCGCCGCGAGGAGCCCTTCGGTCGTTCCGTAGATTGCCGCGTAAAATCCGGCCCCCTGCGCGAGCAGGTCCCGCGGCCACGACGGCAGAATGAGAGCGACGAGCAGCGAGGCCACGGCGGCGGTGAGCCCGGCTCGCTTCAGGCTCGTTGCCGGAGATCGCCACAGTGCCAGGGCGCCGCCGAGCGCGGTCGCGGCGGCAGCGGTCGTGAGCGAAGGCCTCAGTCCGAGCTGCGGAATGAGAACGAAGCCTCCAAGAAAAGCGCCCGCCACGGTGCCGATCGTGTTCCACACGGTGACCCGGCCGATGGCGAAGCCCATGCCGGGCAGGCTGGATGTCGCGGCGACCGCCGCCGGAAACGAAATGCCGAAAAACATGGCAAGCGGCACGAGAACCGGCGCCGTCTCGACGATCTGCAGCAATTGCTGGAGAACGAAGGAGTCACGGACCGCCGGGAACTCGCGCACGTACAACGTCGGAAGATGCGGCACGGCCCAGATCCCGGCGAGTGCGGCAAACGTGGCGCCCACGAGAGCCAGACCCAGGACCTTCGCGGGGTCGGCGTTTCGGATCCGGGCGAAGATCGCGCCGCCGATCGAGATTCCGATCAGAAAGAGAAGCAGCATCAGGCCGAAGGCATAGACCGAGCTCCCGAAGACCAGGCCAACGAGCCGCGCCCACGCGACTTCGTCCACCATCGCGGCGAAGCCGGAGAGTCCGATCGCGGCGAGAAGCAGGCGGCTCGGGTCGGTCACCGGGGAGGCCAGAGCCGCGGGATCCGTGACGGCGGCCGCTGCAACCGATGCCGAGGCGGGGCGCGATCCTCGCCCGAGCGCCAGCGCGACGGATGCGGCGGCGAGATTGAGCGCGACCGCCACGAGCTCGCTCTCCCGCACTCCGAGGTAGGGGAGCAGGAGGTACGCCGCCGCCGCGGTACCGACTCCGGCGCCGAGCGTATTGGCGGCGTAGAGCATGCCGACGCGTCCCCCGATGTCCTGCTCGCGCCCGACGAGCCAGCGTGCGAGGACCGGGAGCGTGCCGCCCATCAGGGCGCAGGGAAGCGCGAGCACCGCGCCGGCGAGCAGAAACTGGACGACGAAAAACACGGTCGGAGCCGACTCGAGCGCCGGGGCAAGCCGCAGATAGATGGCGGCCACTGCGCGCAGAAGCAACGGGACCAGAACTCCGAGGAGCCCGATCGCCAGCTCGAGGAGCCCGTACGCGCGCAAAGCCTTTGCGCGATTGCGGTCCGCCCAGCGGCCGAAGAGCAGGCTGCCCGCGGCCAGGCCGCCCATGAAGGCCGCCAGCACCGTCGAAACGGCCAGCGTCGTCGAGCCAAAGACGTGCGTGAGTCGGCGCGTCCAGAGGACCTCGTAGATGAGCGCGCTCGCGCCGGATAACGTGAACACGAGCACGAGAACCGCTCTGCGGGCGGCGCCTTGGGGAAAGGTCATCGCATCAAGAATACCCGTCCTCCGTCGCCTGGGGCTCTCTCGGGCGTCCTCCTGTCATCCCGAGCGCAGCGAGGGATCCCTTTGAAGTCACAGTGCAGCTACGAAAGGGATCCCTCGTCGCTGCGCTCCTCGGGATGACAAGTGAGTGGTCCGCGCCTGTCGAGCCGGTGCCCGGGCGGTTGTGCGGGGTGCGGATCGTGTACCAGGCGCCGCTTTTGCGGCACTTCACGGCGCGATTCGAGCTGCTCTGACCCTGCCAACACCCCCGCCGCGCTACAATTTGCGCCGGCCGTGATCACCGGATTCAACACCGACGTCAAGCACAAGAACCGCGTCTTCCACATCCAGACCGAAGACAAGGGGGAGGGCAATCCCTGCGTCGAGTCGCTGGTGTACGTGGGCGGCGAGATCCTTGCGACCAAGAGAACCTCGTACGCCGAGATCCTCCAGGCCGGTCGGGACGATCACGCGGTGCAGGACCTCATGGAGCAGCAGCACCGCACGATGATCGCGGCGATCCAGCGCGGCCGCTTCGACGGCCCGAACGGTTCGATTCAGGTTCCGGAAGGCATGGCGCCGGGCTCCGGGCCGCCTCCGGCCGCGCCCCCCGCGAGCGCAGCAGCCGCCGTCGCCGCGGCGGCGCCGAAACCCGTGAAGGTCGACAAGCCGGACAAGACTGACAGGATCGAGAGGCCCCCGCGAGCTGGCAAGAGCGACAAGGACAAGGGCGACGCCACGGTGCCGCCAGGCGCTCGGTCGCCCCTTCCCGCGCCCGATCGCAGCCTCGATCAGATGGTGCTCGCGTACCTCGCTTCCGACGACGTGCCGGACGAGGTGGACCTGACGCTGACTCCGACGCCTGATTTCGTGGCGGGGCGCTCCATCCAGACGAAGCTCAAGGCCACGACGGGTGCGCCGGCGCGGCCACTCGCCGGGGCCCTGGTCCAGGTGCGCATCCTCTCGACGTCGGTTCAGCCGGCAACCGCCTTCCAGGGCAAGACGGCGTCCGACGGCTCGTGCTTCGTCTCGTTCATGATCCCGACCTTCCCGAATGGTACGGCCGCGGCCGTGATCCGTGTGACCGGCGGCAACGCGAGCTCCGAGATCCAGTACGCGATCAAGAGAAAATGACGGCCGAGCTCACGATCACGGTCAACGGCGAGGCGATGCGACTGCCCGCCGGCGCCTCGGTGGCCGACCTGCTGGGACGGCTCCGGGTCGCCACGCCCCGCGTGGCAGTGGAGCGCAACCGCGAGATCCTTCCCAAGGCCAACTACCCCTCGACGCCGCTGGCCGAGGGAGACGTCTTCGAAGTCGTCGAGCTGGTTGGGGGCGGCTAAACGGCGGTCGCGCGGCTCAACCTCTCTTGTCATCCCGAGCGCAGCGAGGGATCCCTTTCGCTACCGGGCTGCAAGTCGACGAGCTTCTCGGCCTGCTTGCCCGCCCGCGGGCGATCGGGTATTCTCCGCGCTCCCGAGTGGGCCGTTAGCTCAATTGGTAGAGCAAGAGACTCTTAATCTCTAGGTTGTAGGTTCGAGTCCTACACGGCTCACCACTCATTCCCTCTCACAGTTTCCAACGAAACCCAACAACGCGCGGTCGCAGAGTAGGTTGCGCACGTCTCTACGATTCCGGCGCAACCGGCCAGAATTGGGAAAAGTGGGTGTTTTTGGGCCGAGGACTCGGACACAAACTCGGACACGTAGCTTCCTCAAGGACCCGGTGAGAAGCGGCACCAGAGAGAAGAGATCTCCGAAGCCCGCTGTTGATCTTGTCGTCGAGGACCTCCGGAGACCGGAGGCCCCGAGCGACCGGGTCGAAGACGGCGTCCGCGTGCGCCCGGCCGTATTGCACGACCTCGGCCGGAGTTACGAACTTTCGAGGCTGACCCCAGTTGCAGGTTTACGGGGCCGACGCCAGGAGGGCGTCGCGAAGCGCTGACGCCGAAGCGAAGCGCTCCTCCGGCAGCTTGCGCATGGCCTTTGCGACCACGGCGGCGAAGCCGTCCGGTACCGACGGCGCGACGTCGATGAGCGGATCGGGGTCCTCCTTGAGAATGAGCTCCATCAGCCGGAAGAGATTGGCGTGGCGGAAGGCGGGCCGGAAGCTCAAGAGCTCGTAGGCCAGGGTCCCGAGAAGGAAGATGTCCGTGTGGGGTCCGATCTCTCCGCCGGAGAGCTGCTCGGGCGACATATACGCCACGGTGCCGACCGCCGTCCCGACGCGGGTCATGCCGGTCTTCGAGCCGATCGTCTTTGCGATCCCGAAGTCCATGATCTTGACGCCGCCGTCCTCGAGGACGCGCACGTTCGACGGTTTGATGTCCCGATGGATCACGCCCTTCCGATGCGCGTAATCGAGCCCGTCGGCTACCGAAATGAGGATCCGTCGCTTCTCCTCGAGCGCGTACGGCTGGCGTTCGAGGATCAGCGTCGATAGGTCGCGGCCGGTCAGCAGCTCCTGGACCATGAAGGGCGTGTCTGCGTGCATCCCAGACTCGTAAACGGCCGCAATATTGGGATGACGCAGGCCTCCCGCGAGCCTGGCCTCGCGGAAGAACCGCGCATGCCCATCCGCTCCGAGCGAGCAGGTCTTGACCGCCACGAGGCGGCCAGTCTCGGGGTCGACGGCCTTGAAGACCGACCCGAAGCCACCGGCGCCAATGCGCTCGAGAAGGCGGAAACGCCCGATCGTTTCCGAGGCCGCAGTCGAGGCGCTCCCGCCGAGACCCGGCGTCAACGTCGCTCCTCGTCGCTTCGGACCGAAGTCGAGAAACATCCGGCTCCTACCAGCTCAGCGGCATGCGCTGGAGCCTCGGCAAATTCTAGCCCAGCGCGGAGACCTCCGCGGCGAGCGCTTGGGAGGCCGGCTCCGAGATCTTCTCCTCCGCGCCATTCCAGACCTAGTCGCGCTTGGTCCGCGCGATGGTGGTCTGCTAGTAATCGAGCAGTGTGGGTTCGACTCCCACACGCTTCCGCCACTCCTCACCAGCTGGCGGGAGGCTGCTCACCTGCCGGCAGGCCTGGCGAAGAAATCGTTCGCGTTCCAGGCCGGTGGCTTCTCCTGCTGCGCGACGTCGTAGCCCATCAGGAAGATCATCCCCGTCGCCCGGACGCCCGCCTCGTAGTCGATGGGCTGCTCCATGTTGTCGAGCGGCGTGTGGTACCGGGTGGCGAGCCATTTCAGGGTGACCTCGTTCCCGTCGTTTCCCCGGCGCACCTGGACCGACGGGACCCCCTGCAGGGTGAACGGGTAATTGTCGCTGCGCGCAAAGAAGTTCATCTGCGGCATCCGGTCGGGACTGAGCGCATAGCCCGTAAGGAGGGCGGCGCGCGTCGCATTCTCAATCAGCGTCGAGTGATCTCCCCCCTCGATGACCAGGTCCTTACTCGCGTAGAGCGTGCCCGGAAGCATGTCGATGTTGATGTCGGCGACCATGGCCGAGGCCGGGACCGTCGGGAAATGGGCGAAATAATCGGAACCCTCGAACATGTCCTCCTCGCCCGTCGGAAACAGAAACAAGATGGAGCGGCGCGGGGCCACGGGCAGGCGCATGTAGGCGCGGGCGATCTCGAGGAGCGCGGCGACGCCGGACGCGTTGTCTATGGCGCCGTGGCAGATCCTGTCCTTGGTTCCCTCGGCCGCCAGGCACCGATCTCCCTCCGCTCCGGTCTGGACCCCCATGTGATCGACGTGCGCCGTGTAGACGACGTATTGATCGCGCAGGCGAGGGTCCGAACCGATGATCTTCCCGACGACGTTCGAGGCCTCGAACGGCTGGTGCGTGTTCACGGCGTGCATCTTCGCCTTCCAGGCGAGCGGAAAGGACTGCGGTCGCCCCGCGCGCGCCTCGGCGAAAGCCTGACCGAGACTTCTCGGCGCCCCCTGGAACAGCTTCTCGGCGCCCCGCTGGTGCAGCCACGCCCAGGCGCGGATTCCCGGAACGTCATTGTGAGGCGTCCCGTCTTTTTCCAGCCACTCCCCGTCGCCCGAGAGGTCGACGTCGTCGTCGGGCAGGAAGATCTCCAGCCGGCCGACGGCGCCGTGCCCCACGGCGTTGCGAGCTTTTCGCGCGAGGTCCGCGTAGTAGCCGGCCTGCGACGACGGGAAGGTCAGCGGAGCGTTGCTGATCAGCGCCACGATCTTGCCCCGGACGTCGACGCCCGCGTAGTCGTCGTAGTGCATGTCGGGCGCCGTGATGCCGTATCCCACGAAGACGACCGGAGCCTCCACGACGCTGTCCGTGCGCGCGACGTCCGAGTAGTACCAGTAGTCTTCCGGATCCTTCAGCACGATGTCCTCGCCGGGCTTCGACAGTGACAGTGAGCTGCGAAAGGGATCCGGAGTGCCGCGACGCCACGGCACCTTCTGGAACCACGTTCCGTTCTCCCCCGCCGGTTGAACACCCATGCCCTCGAGCTCCGTCGCGACGTAGAGTGCCGCGATTTCGTGGCCGGGCGTTCCCGGAAGTCGGCCCTCGAGCAGGTCGTCGGAGAGGAACCGCATGTGCGCACGAATCGCGTCCGCCCGGATCGTCTTAATTGCCGCTTCGGCCGCGGCGCGATCGGAGGGATCGGCGCTCTGTGCATAGCCGCACGAAGCAACGACGCCGAGACACAGGGCCAGAAGAGCGGATCGCATCGGGCACCTCCTCGGGCGCGGCGAGACTACGGCCCCTTGGACGTCAGGAGCTCGCGCGGAATCTCCCCGATCATGCTCTCCCCGCCCCACGACACCGAGGAAATCCACCACCGTTTTCCGTCGAAGTAAAGCTGGTAGACGTTCACGCCGCGCGTGTAGAGCTCGCCGGTCGACGAGAGCTTCCCCTCGTAAGCGCTGAAGACGGTCGCCACGTTCCCGAATCGACGGATCTCGTGGCTCGTCTCCCGCTCGACGAACCCGGTCTTTACGGCGTATGCGTCGGCCTCGTCGGCATATTCCTGCGGCGTCGGAGTCCACGATTCGAGTGCGCCGGTCTTCTCGTTCTTCCAGACCACGAACGATCGCAACGATTCAAGTGATTAAGCGTTAGGTTCAAATCCTACCTGGGGAGCCAGCTTTCTTTTCGACCGCTTCAAGGTGGCGGCTCTTGTCAACGCACGACGCGGACGTTGAAGTCGGCCGTCTTCAGCGAGCCGTAGAGCTGTAGCCAGAGCAGCAGATACGCCTCCATGCCGCGCGCACTGCGAATGTCGCCGAGATCATGAATCGTTTTCCAGCCGAACGCGACGAGAATCTCGATTACTCGCCTCTTCGCATCGGCTTCGTTTCCCGCGATGAAGAGATCGCTCTCGCCGTGGAGCTTCTCCGGCGCCACCATGATTCCCGCGTTGACGGTGTTCAGCGCCTTGACGACTCTCGCTTCCGGGAACTCGCGCTGGATCTGCTCACCGAGGGAGTCTCCCGGCGGAGTGAAGAGCGTCGGCGGCATCCCCTTGGAGAAATCGAGGGGGTTCGAGACGTCCACCACGATCTTCCCCCGCAGGTTCGCCGCGCCGGCCTGCCGCAAGGCCTCGATCGCGCTCGCCCCGAGCGTGCAGTGGAAGACGATCTCACCGAAAGACGCCGCGTCGGAAAAGGTCCCCTCCGAGGCGCCTCGCCCCGTCTTCGTGGCCCATGTCCGCGCCTTCTCGCCAGCTGCCTTGCGGCCTCCCATCCTCACTTCATGGCCGAGAGCCACGAGTTTGGTCGCGATCGCCGCTCCCACCATTCCGCTTCCGAGCACTCCGAATCGCATGGTCGCCTCCTGCCGAGTAACTACGCCGCCGCGCGAGGTGAGGGTGCGGCTCGTCGCCGGCACAGGTGGTCCCTGCCTACGCCGTAGCGAGAAGCCCCTTCAATTCTTGCAGCCAACCCCCGAAAAGGTTCCAACTGGGAACTAGATGGGGAGCCTCGGTGACGCGTTGTAGAGTTCGGCCAATCGGATGACGCTCTCGGCCGGCACTCGTCTCGGCCCTTACGAGGTCCTGGCGCCACTCGGCGCGGGCGGGATGGGAGAGGTGTACCGGGCGCGGGACACGCGGCTCGGGCGCGAGGTGGCAGTCAAGGTGCTGCCATTAGCCGTGTCATCGGACCCGGATCGGCTCAGGCGCTTCGAGAAGGAGGCGCGCTCGGCCTCGGCGCTGAACCACCCGAACATCGTGACGATCCACGATATCGGCGAGTCGGGCGGCACGTCGTACATCGCGATGGAGATGGTGGACGGCCAGACGCTGCGGGAGATCCTGGCCGACGGGGCGCTGCCGACCAAACGGCTTCTGCAGGTCGCGGCGCAAGTGGCCGACGGTCTGGCCAAGGCGCATGGGGCAGGGATCGTCCACCGGGACCTGAAGCCGGAAAACGTCATGGTGAGGAAGGACGGCTTCGTGAAGATCCTGGACTTCGGTCTGGCGAAGCTGACGCAGCCTGAAGACGCGAGCGGGGCGACACAAACACCGACGGTTTCGGGCGAGACTGCGGCCGGGATCGTCATGGGGACCGTGGGCTACATGTCGCCGGAGCAGGCGATGGGAAAGCCGCTCGATTTCCGGTCGGACCAGTTCTCGTTCGGATCGATTCTCTACGAAATGGCGACGGGCAGGCGGGCGTTTGCGCGAAACAGCGTGCCCGAGACACTCACGGCGGTCATCCGCGAAGAGCCGGAGCCAATCGGAAACTTCAGCCCGCTCTCGCCGGCGCCGCTGCGCTGGATTGTGGAACGTTGTCTCGCGAAGAACCCCGACGGCCGCTACGCCGCGACCCGCGATCTGGCGCACGATCTCGGGACGCTCAAGGACCGGCTTGCCGAGACGAGCGGCGGCTTGGAGCCGGCCAGGGGCTTTTCGTCCAGTCCTCGATGGCTGGTCGGTCTTGCCGCCGCAGGCTTCCTGGCCGCCGCGGCGTTCGCGGCGCTCTATGCTCGGCGCCCGTCGAGCGCGGTGGCACCGCCCATCCGCTTCGCCGTCCGTGCCCCGGAGGGGACCAAATTCACATGGCTCCGGACACAGAATCTATTCGCCGTCTCGCCGGATGGACGCCGCATCGCCTTCGTCACGCGCGGCGCCGACGGGCGGGACTCCCTCTGGGTGCGGACGCTCGCAGAGCTGTCAGCCGTGCCACTCGCGGGCACCGAAGGCGCCGCGGCGCCCTTCTGGTCGCCGGATAGCCGCTTCATCGCCTTCTTCGCGGGCGGGAAGCTCAAGAAGATCGATGCGTCGACGGGGCCTCCGATCACGCTTTGTGACGTTCCGAGTGCCACTCCTTCGGGCTCATGGGGGAGCCAGCACAAGATTCTCTTTGCCTCACACTTTGAGCCGTTCGTGAGCCTCGTCGAGGACGCCGGAGGCGCTCCCAGAATAGTCCTGAAGGTGGATCCGTCGAGGCAGGAGGGTTCCCTCGGCTGGCCGAGTTTCCTTCCCGATGGACGCCACTTCCTTTACGTGGGGCGCAGCAAGGCCGAGACTCACAGCTATGTCCGTCTGGCGAGCCTCGAGGATGGCAAGACGACGCCGCTGTTGACGAACTGTTCGCGTGCGCAGTACGTGCCCGGTGATCCGAATGCCCCAGCCGGCAGCCGATCCGGCCACCTTCTCTATGCGCGCGACGGGAGCCTGCTGGCGCAGCCCTTCGACAGCGATCGTCTGAGGCTTGCGGGCGACGCGATTCCAGCGGGCCAGGAGATCTGGCAACACGTATTCATGGGCAGCGGCACCTTTTCGGCCTCGGACAACGGGGTTCTCGCCTCTCGAGGCAGAGCGGGCGAGGCGCGGCTCGCCTGGATCGACCGCGCCGGCCGGGAGACCGGTTCACTCGCGTCGCCCGCCGAATTCGATTCGGTCCGGCTCTCTCCAAACTCTCGAGGGGTCGTGGTTGCCCGTGTTGATTCGCGCATGGGCACACACGATCTCTGGGTCGGTGAGCTGCCCCGCCCGGTGCTCACGCGTCTGAACCTCAGCTCGGAGGATTTTCTGGCCCCAACCTGGTCGCCCGACGGCACTCGAATCGCCTTTAGCGTCGCGTCGTTAAGTCACGGTCCCAACCTGTCCTGGCTCGCGCTGCACGGGTCGGTATCCCCGGAGCCGATCATTCCCGCTGGCGCGACCCAACGCCCAACTGACTGGTCCCTGGACGGCCGTTTCCTCCTGTATACCCTGCGCTCCGGGGCGGACTCCGGTCTCTGGGTCGTGGATCTCGAAGGAGAACGGAAGTCCCGCAAGCTGCTGTCGGTATCGGCGGATGCCATCCCTCAAATCCGGGCCCAGTTTTCTCCCGACGGCCGCTGGATTGCGTATTGCGCGCCGGAGTCCGACCGGTCCGAGGTCTTTCTCACGTCTTTTCCGGAGCCGGGAGGGCGCATCCGCGTGTCGGCGTTCGGCGGATCGGTTCCTCGCTGGAAGCGGGACGGGCACGAACTCTATTTCGTTTCTGCGGGGAACGAGATGATCGCGACGCCTGTGCGGCTTGGCTCGAGCGCGCAGGTCGGCGCGCCGCAGCGTCTCTTTCTCATGGGTTCTGCAGGCTGGCAGGACTACGACGTGACGGCGGACGGCGAGCGGTTTCTCGTCATCGAGAACCTCCCGGCCCCGGACGCGGACGCGATTGCGGTAACCACCAACTGGCCTTCCCTGCTCCGGCGCTGACTCGGATTGACGCTCTCTGCAGGCGTACTCCTCGGCCCTACGAGATCCTCGTTCCCAAGCTCTTTCCCGGCTGGCTCAAGATCGACTCCCAACTTCGACCCGCTGCGCGGAACCCGGGGGTCCAGAAGGCCGTCGGGGGCGGGAAGTAATCCCACCTCAGGTTGCCGCACGAAGCCTCGCTATCTCCCGCAGCCAGGCCCCGAAAAGGTTCCAACTGGGAACTATGTGGGGAGCCACTACTCTCCCGCATCCTCCTTCGGGGGGGAGTGTAGCGTTTGCCCAGTCGGATGGTGCTCTCTGCTCGGGGCGTGAGTTGTCACTCCTCATCGAATCGAGCGAGCGCTCCGAGAAACCCCGTCGCTTTGGCCAAGGGAAGCCGCCGCCGAAGCCGGTGCAGTAGCCGTCGGTGGCACCGCGCCGCAACAGTCATAGAATGACGCGACAGCAGGGCAATTTCGTGTCGCGTTTCGCAGCTTTCCCGATCCTGGCCGCGACCGCGGCCCTGGGAGTCTTGTCCAGTGCTGGGCTTGCGCAGTCCGGCGAGGGCCACTGGGTCAGCGTCAGCCCGGAAGGCGGCACCGTGCGGGCTCTGGTGGTCGATCCCCGAATCCCCTCGACGATTTATGCGGGAGGCTCCGGTGGCGTCTTCAAGAGCGTTGATGGCGGGGCGAGCTGGGCTTTCTCCGGTGTCGCGGGAGCCGATGTATTCACGTTGGCGATCGATTCGATCCAGTTATCGACTCTTTATGCCGGTACCAGCAGTGAAGGAGTCTTCAAGAGTAACGACAGCGGCACGACCTGGACTCAGGCCAACGCGGGGCTTTCGGTAACATCCATCTCGGCCCTGGTCGTTGATCCACAGACTTCTGCCACGGTTTACGCCGCAACCGGGGGCGGCGTCTTCAAGAGCACCGATGGCGCGGCGAGTTGGACGAGCGCGAGCGGCGGTCTCGGCTCACATCCCGTCAATGCGCTGGCGGTTGACCCCAAATCGCCCTCGACGATTTACGCGGGCACGAACGACGCCGGCGTCTTCAAGAGCTTGGACGGGGGCGCGAGCTGGACGCCGTCCACAAGCGGCATTACCGACAACCTCATCCATTCCCTCGCGATTGACCCCACGTCGCCTTCGACGATCTACGCCGGGTCGCAAGCCGGGCTTTTCAAGAGCACGGACGGCGGAGGGAGCTGGAACGCCGTCGGAGGCCTGGCGTACCAATTCTTCGCCGTGGCAATCGATCCCAAGACTCCGGCCACGGTTTACGGCTGCGTCTCGGGAGGGGTCTTGAAAAGCGTCAACGGAGCGGGGAGGTGGGAGAGGCTCACAACAGGGGTACCGCGCGAGATCGTCTGGTCGATAGCCGTCGATCCCGTGACGCCGTCGAACCTTTATGTGGGGACGCAAATCGGAATCTTCAAGAGCACCGACGCCGGCGTGAGCGCGGCGGTCTCGAATTCGGGCTTCACACCGCTGACCGCCTACGCTCTCGCTGTTGATCCGGCGGCACCCTCGACGATCTATGTAGGCGGGGAAACCGGCATTTTCAAGAGCGTGGACGGCGGCAAGAGCTGGACGCTCGCCACCAATACTCTGCCCAATGTACGCGTCTGGTCGCTCGTGGTTGTCCCGGGGTCTTCGGCGATCCTAGCGGGCACGGATAGCGGAGGCTACCTTAGCACCGACGGCGGCGTCACCTGGACGCAGGGCGCTCCGCAGAATCCCAATCCCTATGCGTACGCGATCGACCCCCGTTCGCCCTCGACCGTCTACGCGGTGGGCGGAATTGGCCCATCTCGCGCGGGGGGGCTCGGCGCAATCGCTTATAGCACTGACGGTGGCTTGACATGGCCCTACTACTTCGTCGGGGATACGGGTACCTTCCCTCCCGTTTTTAATGCCGCCGTGGTCAATCCTCCCTCGTCGCCTTCTCCGCTCATCATCGGTACCGACAAGGGAATCTATTGGACCAGCGTCGGTCTACACGGCGGGTTGCATTTGGTCGCAATCGGCCAGCTGGTTGGCCGGCGCGTCGTTGCGGTCGCCGAGGATCCGGTCTCGCGTTCGATCGTCTATGCGGGTACAGCCGGCAGCGGCCTCTTCAAGTCGACCGACGGCGGCATGACCTTTGGAACGCAGGTGACCAACGGCCTGACAGCCTTGGGGATCTTCGCGCTTCTATTCGATCCGGATTCGCCCTCGACTTTCTACGCGGGGACCAGCGGCGGCGTCTTCGTGAGCACGGACGGGGGTGCGAGCTGGACGCCGATGAATGACGGCCTGATTAAACCGCGGGTGAATGCCCTTGTCCGTGCGCCCGGTCCAGACGGCGCATTGTATGCGGCCACCAACGGCGCGGGCGTTTTCTCTTCACCAACGAACCGGTGGCTCGGGCGCCTGTCACGCGCGCGGCGCCCCGCGGCCCGACGCGTCAAGTCGGTCCCCGGCAATAGTCCATCAAGCCGAGCTCGTTCGGGTTTGATCGATCGCCTCGAGAATCCGCGTGACTTCGGCCTCGACCCCCGACGCGTAAGTGCCAGGAGTCACGGACAAGAAGTTCCCGGTGCTACCGGACGGCGCGTACCCCCGCCAATTCCGCAGCCAGCCCCGGTAAAGGTTCCAACTGGGAACTATGTGGGGAGCCACTAACCTTCGCGCCTTCGCTCCCGTAACACCGGTGTACAGTTCGCCCGGTCGGATGACGCTCCCAGCCGGCACTCGCCTCGGGCCCTACGAGATCCTGTCGCCGCTCGGCGCGGGCGGGATGGGCGAGGTGTATCGGGCGCGGGACACGAAGCTCGACCGCGACGTCGCGATCAAGGTGCTGCCCCGAGCGTCGCGGCGGATCCCGAGACGCTCGCGCGGTTCGAGCGAGAGGCGAAGGCGGTCGCGGCGCTCTCGCATCCGAACATCCTCGCGATCTACGACTTCGGCGACCAGGACGGCGTCGCCTACGCCGTCATGGAGCTTCTGGAAGGCGAGACGCTGCGCGGGAAGCTCGACGCCGGCCCGATTCCGCAGAAGCAGGCCGTCGACTACGCGCTGCAGATCGCGAAAGGCCTCGCCGCCGCCCACGAGAAGGGGATCGTCCACCGCGACCTGAAGCCCGAGAACCTCTTCGTGACGCAAGGACGGCCACGTCAAGATCCTCGACTTCGGCCTGGCGAAGAAAGTCGAGCCGGTTGCCCCGCGGCGAGGCGACGAGCGCACCGACGGCTCGGGGCCACACGGAGCCCGGGACCGTGATGGGAACGATGGGCTACATGTCGCCCGAGCAGGTGCGGGGGCTGCCGCTCGATCACCGCTCCGACATCTTCTCGTTCGGCGCGATCCTCTACGAGATGCTCTCCGGGAAGAAGGCGTTCAAGCGGGACACGGCGCAGCGACACGATGGCGGCGATCCTGCGGGACGAGCCGCCGGAGCTGTCGCAGTCCGGACGGAACATCTCGCCGGTGCTGGACCGCATCGTCCAGCACTGCCTGGAGAAGAACCGGGACAACCGGTTCCAGACGGCCAGGGACGTCGCTTTCAACCTCTCGGAGCAGTCGTCGTCGAGTGTCGGCAGCGGCGCCAGCGGTTCATTCGTCGCCGCGGCACCAGCCCGCAAGAGCAAGGTTCTCATCGCGGTTGCGGCGGTCATCGTCCTGGCCGCAGTTGGTGTCTTTCTCGTGCGTCGGCCGCACAAGGGTGGCGAGGCCGGGGGCATCAAGCGCGTAGCGGTGCTGCCCTTCGAAAACCTGGGCGCTCCCGAGGACGACTACTTTGCCGACGGGATCGCCGATGCCGTCCGTGGCAAGTTGACGTCGTTGCCGGGCCTTTTCGTCATCGCCCGCGGAAGCTCGACCCCGTACAAGAAAACGACCAAGACGCCCAAGCAGATAACCGAGGAACTGGAAGTCTGGTTACCTCCTGACAGCCACGGTGCGCTGGGAGAAGGGCGGCGGTGGTAGTCGCGTGCAAGTGAGCCCCGAGCTCATCGAGGTCTCGAGCTCTGGAGCACCGAGATCGAGGTGGCAGCAGCCGTTCGACGCGGCGATTACGGATGTCTTTGCCGTGCAGTCCGAGATTGCGACGAAGGTGGCGCAGGCTTTGGGTGCCGCGCTCGGGGCGGGCGAGGAGAAGCGGCTCTCAGAGAAGCCTACGCAGAACCTCGCCGCCTACGACGCCTTCCTCAAGGGCGAGGAGCTTCGGAATGGCGGCGCCACCGATCCCTCCAGCCTGCGCAAGGAGGTCGGCTTCTACGAGCAGGCCGTGGCGCTGGACCCCGGGTTCGCGGAGGCGTGGGCGGGGGTATCGGCCGCCAATTCGGTCCTGTACGGTAGCAGCACTCCCACCCCCGCCCTCGCGGAGCGTGCCCGGCGGGCGGCTGAGAAGGCCGTCGCGCTTGCGCCGAACCGCCCGGAGGTGTACCTGGCCCTAGGCGCCTACGAACGGTTGGTTTCCCAGGACTACACCCGCGCCTTAGAGCAGTACGAGAAGGTTCTGCGCCTGGCCCCCGCCGACGCCTCTGCTCTCAGGGGGACGGCGCTCTGCCGAGCAGGGCCTCGGGACGCTGGGATGCGGCGGTGGAACACTTCAGGCAGGCGGAGCGCCTCGAT
>CAWERV010000006.1:0-13790 GCA_963811425.1 uncultured Acidobacteriota bacterium | reverse complement strand
CGCCAGAGCGCCGGCCGCCCGCAGCCTCCGGCCTCTCTGGGGAACCGCTTCGACGTCGGCCCCGTCGGGGTATTCGCCCGGTTCGCGGGCGAGGTGGGGCGGCACGAGCGTGAAGCAGCGCAGGCGAAACGACGCGGAGAGCCCGCGCAGCAGGTGGTAGTTGCGAATGGCCAGGCCGTCGCGAGTGGGATGCGGAGGCCGCGGCAGGATCGAGTACACGAGAGGCTTCATGAACGTTGGCGCCAGTATACGGAGGACAGCGACGCCTCTCGCGGCGTCTCCGTACACAGAGAGTGGACGTTGCCCGGCTCTCGAACGTCATCGCGATCGACCGGGATTACACGGGAGGCGTGGCGCAAATGGCCGGCCGGCCCTTCGAGGCTTTCGTCGAGGTCGCGGCCCGATGCAATTTGAAATGCCCGATGTGCGCGATCACTGTCGACCCGCGCTACTTCCCGGGCTCGGGGCGTCCGGCCCTCCTCACGCAGGACCTCTTCGACCGTCTCGAGCCCCTGTTTCCCACGCTCTCGCGGATTCACCTGTTCGGCCTCGGTGAGCCCCTCCTGAACCCGCACCTGACCCGGTGGGTCGAGGAGCTCGCGCGGGCAGGTGTCGAGGTTTGGATCACGACGAACGCGACGCTCATCGGCGAGGCCCGCGCGGACGCGCTCGCGCAGGCCGGCCTTTCGCGCGTCACGGTCTCGATCGACGGGGCGACCAGCGAGACATACGAGCGCATCCGGCGGCCCGGGCGCCTCGAAGACGCTCTCCGCGGAATCCGGGCACTCGGCGCCGCGCGGCGGAAGTTCGGGCGGCCGCGCCTCTTTCTGTCGATGGTCGGGATGGCGTCGAACCTGGCGGAGCTGCCGGCGCTCGTCGATCTCTGCCACGAAGCCGGGGGAGACGGCGTCTACCTGGAGGAGCTCTATCCGTTCGAGCACCCGTTGATCGAAGAGTTCTGCGAGCGCGAGAACCTCGGCCGCCTGCCCGCCGACCAGGTTCGGGAGCTTCTCGATCGCGCCTCACGCCGGGCCGCGGAGCTCGGCCTCGAATGGTCCTGCCGCCTGGGAGAGCGGGCGGCCTGGGCAGGGCCTCCGCCTGCCGCTCCGGAGAACCTCCCGGTCCGTGCGGCGGCATCGCCGAGGACACCTCCCGCCCCCGGTCTGCCCTGGGCCTGCAGCGAGCCGTGGATGACGATCAACGTCAACGCGTCCGGGGAAGTGCGCACCTGCTGCTTCAATGACACCGTGATGGGGCGGCTCTCCGAGGAACCGATCGAATCGATCTGGGAGAGCCCGGGATTCCTCACTCTGCGCGGAGACCACGCAGCGGGCCGCACCCCCCGGGGTTGCGCGAATTGCGTGGCGAACGGGCGCGTCAAGCGGTCGCCATTCCTGTTCGCCGGGCATCGCCTCCCGGCCGAACTGCCCGGGCCTCCGGACGACGCCGTGGCCGTCGATGTCCCGGCATCCGGATCGGTCGTGGCGGGCTCCCTCATCCTGTCGGGGACGCTCGGCGAGCGGTGGCGCCGGAGAAGCCGGCGCAAAGCCCTTCCGGACGTCTTCATCGGCGACACCCTGGTCGCGCGGCTCGCCGACTGCCGTCAGGTAGACGGGGAGCGCTTCGCCGAGGTGGTCCCCATCCCTTACGTCACCGCCGGGAAGCATCGCGTCTCGCTGCGCTGGCCCGGGCCCGGAGGCACGCACCGTTGGGAACACCGGGAGATCCAGGTCGCCGACGCCGACGCGGTGGGCGATTCGATCGTCGGGATCGGCCGGACGGCGACCGCGCTCGACCTGCGGGAGGCGGAGGGACCGCCGAGGTTCCAGGTCGACGGGCGGCCTCACCCGCTTCTCTCCTGGACCTGCAGCCGCGTGCAGCAGGGCTGGCAGGGCGTTGCGGTCCTCGACTCCGGACCGCTGTCGCCCGGACGCCACACCTGCGAGTTCGGCTTTCTCCGGCAGGCTCCACGGCAGAGAACTCTCTGGCGGCTCCCCTTTCAAAAAGAAAAGCCCCGGCTTGCGCCGGGGCTCGAATAGGCGAATCGGAAACCGGATCTCAGTACATGCCGCCCATACCGCCGCCGCCCGGCATCGCCGGAGCCTTCTCCTTCTCCTTGATCTCGGAGACGAGAGCCTCGGTCGTGAGCATGAGACCGGCGATGGAGGCTGCGTTCTGCAGGGCGTTCTTGGTGACCTTGGTCGGATCGATGATTCCGGCCTTGATCATGTCTTCGACCTTCTCCGCGTTGGCGTTGAAGCCGAAGTTGCCGCCCTTCTGCTTGAGCTCGTTGATGATGACCGAAGCCTCGGCGCCGGCGTTCGCCACGATCTGGCGGGTCGGCTCTTCGAGCGCGCGGATGACGATGCGCGCCCCGATCTTCTGGTCGCCGTTCAGCTCCTTGGCCGACTTGTCGACCGCGTCGATTGCCCGCAGCAGCGCCACGCCGCCGCCCGGGACGATGCCCTCTTCGACAGCCGCCTTCGTTGCGTGCATCGCGTCTTCGACGCGAGCCTTCTTCTCCTTCATCTCGGTCTCGGTCGAAGCGCCCACCTTGATCAGCGCCACGCCGCCCACGAGCTTGGCCAGGCGCTCCTGGAGCTTCTCGCGGTCGTAGTCGGACGTCGTCTCTTCGACCTGCGTCCGGATCTGCTTGACCCGGCCCTGGATGGCTTCCTGCTTCTTCTTCGAACGGTCGTCCACGACGAGCGTCGTGTTGTCCTTGTCGACGGTGACCTTCTTGGCGTCGCCCAGGTCTTCCCACTTGACGTTCTCGAGCTTGATGCCGAGGTCCTCGGAGATGAGCTTGCCGCCCGTCAGGATGCCGATATCTTCCAGCATGGCCTTGCGGCGGTCGCCGAAGCCCGGCGCCTTGACGGCGCAGACCTGGAGCGTGCCACGCAGCTTGTTGACGACGAGCGTCGCGAGAGCCTCGCCCTCGACCTCTTCCGCGATGATCAGGAGGGGTTTGCCCTGCTTGGCGATCTGTTCGAGGATCGGGAGCAGGTCCTTCATGTTCGAGATCTTCTTCTCGAAGAGCAGGACCCGGGCGTTCTCGAGCACGCACTCCATCCGCTCCGCGTCGGTGATGAAGTAGGGCGAGAGATAGCCGCGGTCGAACTGCATGCCTTCGACGACCTCGAGGGTCGTCTCGAGGCCCTTGGCCTCTTCGACGGTGATCACGCCGTCCTTACCGACCTTGTCCATCGCCTCGGCGATGATCTTGCCGATCTCCGAGTCGTTGTTGGCCGAGATCGTGCCGACGTGCGCGATGTCCTTGCCCTCGACGGGCTTGCTGAGCTTGTCGAGCGCCTCGACGGCAGCCTTGACGGCCACGTCGATGCCGCGCTTCAACTCCATCGGGTTGGCTCCCGCCGTGACGTTCTTGATCCCCTCGCGGTAGATCGCCTGGGCGAGCACCGTCGCGGTGGTCGTGCCGTCGCCGGCGACGTCCGAGGTCTTGGACGCGACCTCGCGGACCATCTGGGCGCCCATGTTCTCGAGCGAGTCCTGCAGCTCGATCTCCTTGGCGACGGTCACGCCGTCCTTGGTGATCGTCGGGGACCCGAACTTCTTTTCGATGACGACGTTGCGGCCCTTGGGACCGAGCGTCACCTTGACGGCGTCGGCGAGCTTGTTGACGCCGTGGAGGACGCGCTGACGCGCCTCCTCGCCATAGATGATTGTTTTCGCAGCCATGTTCGTTGCTCCTTTACTTCTCGATGACCGCGAGAACTTCGTCCTCGCGCAGGATGAGGTGCTCTTCGTCGTCGATCTTGATCTCGGTTCCGGCGTACTTGCCGATGAGGATGTGGTCGCCCTTCTTCACGTCGAGGGGGAACTGCTTGCCCTCTTCGTTCACCTTGCCCTTGCCGACGGCCACGACCTGGGCCTCCATGGGCTTTTCCTTGGCGGTGTCGGGGATGATGATTCCCCCCTTCTTGGTCTCGCCGGTCTCCATTCGCTTCACCAGGATTCGGTCATAGAGCGGACGAATCTTCATGTCGATCCTCCTGTCAAAAACTCTTTGAACTTGCCCGCGGGGACACCAAAGGGCGACCTCCGCGAGCGGGGTGGATGCTAGCACTCATCGACGACGAGTGCTAGTAATGGATGCATCAGGCCAGGCCTGTGACGCAAATCCTTCATTTCCTTATTCTTAAGACTCCCCGAAGGACCGCCTGGATCAGGGCAGGCAGGCGAGAACGGCCCGGGCGACCTGCTCGACCTCGGTATCCGTCAGCTCCGGAAAGACCGGAAGAGCCAGAACCTCGGCAGCCGCCCGGGAAGCGGCGGGGCACTTGCCCTCCTGGCCGAGGTGGCGAAAGCAGTTCTGCTCGTTCAAGGGAATCGGGTAGAAGACCGCCGAGCTGATGCCCTTCTCGGCAAGCCGCGCCTTCACCCCGTCGCGATCGGCGACGCGAACGACGTACTGGTGGAAGACGTGCCGGTGTCCGGGCGTCTCGACGGGAAGGCGGATCCTGCCGGCGCCAGCAGCGCTGCCGCAGGAGCTCTCCGTAGCGCGCGGCGATCGAGCGGCGGCGCTCGTTCCAACCGGCAAGCCGCGGCAGCTTGGCATTCAGCACGGCGGCCTGCACCGCGTCGAGCCGGAAGTTGCCGCCAACCCGGTCGTGGTGGTACTGCCTGGTGCCGCCGTGCAAGCGCAACATCCTGACCTGCGCCGCCAGAACGTCATCGTCCGTCGTGACGGCGCCGGCGTCGCCCGCTGCGCCCAGGTTCTTCGTCGGATAGAACGAGAAGGCTGAGAGCGCTCCGAACGTGCCCGCGGGCCTGCCCCGGTAGGCCGCGCCAACGGCCTGGCAGGCGTCCTCGAGGACGGGGACCCGCCTCCGTTTCGCCACCTCGAGAATCGGATCCATGTCGGCGCACTGGCCGTAGAGGTCCACGGGCTGGATCGCTTTCGTGCGCGGCGACACGGCCGCCTCCAGCTTCGAAGGGTCGATGTTGAACGAGTCCGGATCGATGTCGACGAAAACGGGGACGGCCCCGAGTCTCGCCACGACGCCCGCCGACGCGAAGAACGAGAAGGGCGACGTGATCACCTCGTCGCCGGGTCCCACGCCGAGGGCCATCAACGAGACGAGCAGGGCATCCGTGCCCGACGACACGCCGACTGCGTGCTTGATCCCCAGCATCTCCGCGAAGGCCTTCTCGAAGGTGTCGTTGGCCGGCCCGAGAACGAATCGGCCCGTCGCGAAGACCTCTGCCGACGTTTCGGGCGATGGCGGCCTTCAAGGCCTCGTCGTAGCGGGTCAGGTCGAGGATAGGAATGGGATGCGAGCTCATGCGCGGCGCATTCTACCGGCGGCGGAGCAGCTGCGCCGTGAAGCCGTCCGTGCGGTCGCCCGGAAAGAGGCGCAGGCGGGCGCCCTCAACGAACGCGGAAAGACCCGAGGGAGCATCGATCGGGGCAGGCTCTAAGCTCGGGGTCGCCCGCGAGGACGTGCGCCACGACTCGCTCGTTTTCCTCCTCCTCGAGGCTGCACGTCGCAGTACAGGAGGTAGCCTCCCGGCGCCAGCAACCCCGCCGCCTGCGCCAGGAAGGACTCCTGCGCGCGGGCCAGCCGCTCGATGGCCTCGGGCGTCACCCGGTAGCGGCTCTCGGGGTTCTTGCGGAGGGTCCCCGTGCCGCTGCAGGGCGCATCCAGCAGGACGCGATCGAAGCGGCCGGGCGCAAAGGGCAGCCGGGAAAGGTCGCCTGAGACCGGGCGCGCCTCCGGGATCCCGAGGCGGCGCCGGTTTTCCTCGAGCAGCCGCAGGCGCGGGAGCGCGAGATCCATCGCGGCCGACTGCCGGCAACGCCCATGAACGATCGCCGAGAAGGACTTGCCTCCCGGGCGCCGCGGCCAGATCGACGAGCGTCTCGCCCGGCGGCAGCAGGAGCGGCAGGACCTGGGAGCCGATGTCCTGCACGAAGAAATGGCCGGCGGCAAAGAGTGGAGACCGGATGGCGTTGCCGGAGACGACCGTCAGCGCGAGCGGAGCCATCTCCGATGTCTCGGTGCGAATCCCTTCCGAGAGGAGAGCCGCGGCGAGCGAATCGCGGCTCGTGCGCCGAGGGTTGGCCGTCAGGTCGAGGCTCGGCGGGCGATTGTCCGCTTCGAGGATGCGGCGGGTCGCGTCCTCGCCGAAGCGAGTCAACCACCTATCAACGAGGAAGGAAGGGTGGGAGAAGTAACGAGCGAGCTTCTCGGCTTCGGTTTTCCCCTCACCCTGCCGGCCGCTCGCTCCGCGAGGCGCAACCTCCGGTCGCGGCCGGCGCTGAAGTGGAGCGAGGGGAGACCCCTCGCCCTCCCCCGCTCCCGGGGGGAGAGGGGGTTTCGGAGGAGGCAAGAGGAGGATGCCTCGCAGAACGCCGTTGACCAGTTTCGCTGCGCCCTCGCCGCCGCTCGACCTCGCGTGCGTGACGGCCTCGGAGACGGCGGCATAGGGCGGGACCCGATCCAGGTGACGGAGCTGGTAGAGGGCCACCTCGAGGATCTCCCGCAGGTTGGGAGCGAGGCGCTGGAGCGGCACGCGGCTGACCCCGGCGACCTCGTGGTCGAGCGCGTCCTTCCAGCGCAACACGCCAAAGACGAGCTCGCGCAGAAGGCCGCGATCGGCCTCGGCCAACCCCTCGGCGCGAACCGCCACGAGCGGCCCGGCCCGGGCGCCGCGCTCGAGGACCTCCCGAAGGACCGAAACGGCCTGCGTGCGCGCGCCGCCCGCGCGGCCGCGCCCTCGGCTCATTCGAAGCGGACCGGCAGCGGCGCGATGCCCCGCAGAAACTCTTCCCCGGTCACGGGCTTCTTGCCGGCCCGCTGGAGGCGGTTGAGCCGCAGCGCGCTCCCCTCACCGGCGGCAGCCAGCACGGCGCCGGCGTTTTCAAACAGCGTGCCGGGCGCGCGCTGATCCGGCGCCGGCGCCCTCTCGGCGCTCGCATCGATCAGCTTGATCCGTTCGCGGCCCATGAACGTGAAGACGCCCGGCCAGGGCGTGTAGGCGCGCAGGCGGCGCTCGATGTCCTCGGCGCGCAGCGACCAGTCGATGCGTCCGTCTTCCCGCCGGATCGTCTTGCAATACGACGGCTCGCCCGTCTGCGGGTCGGGCCACCAGGTCCCCGGCGTTCAACCGCCGCATCGTCTCGACGAGAAGAGACGCGCCTTCGCGCGCGAGCCTCTCGGAGAGCTCCCCGGCGTTCTCCCCCGGTTCGATCGCAACCCTGCGCTCGAGGTAGATCGCGCCGGTGTCGAGCTCCTCCTCGATGCGCATCGTCACCACACCCGTGACGCGGTCTCCCGCCAGCAGGGCGGCCTGGATCGGCGATGCGCCGCGGTACTTTGGCAGCAGCGAAGCGTGGACGTTCACGCAGCGCAGACGCGGGAGCTCGAGCACTTCGCGGGGCAGGATCCGGCCGTAGGCGACGACCGCCGCGGCGTCCGGCTTGACGGCGCGCAGCTCCTCCAGGAATCCCTCGCCCCGGATCTTTTCGGGCTTCAAGGTCTGGATGCCGCGCAGGGCCGCCAGCTGCGCGACGGGCGAGCCCTGAACGGCGGCGTGGCGGCCGACGGGCTTGTCCGGCCGGGTCACGACGAGCGGGACTTCGATTCCGCCGTCCAGCAGGGCGGCGAGCGAGGGCACGGCGAACTCGGGCGTTCCGAAGAAGACGACTCTCACGCGAGACGGAGGGCCGTCACGACAGCTCCGTCGGCGGAGAGGCGGCCTCGGGCTCCCCCGCCGGCGCCGGCACCTCCGGGTGGCGCAGCTTCCAGAGGCGCGATCCCGCGACGATGCCGACGGCCGCGAAGACCACGAGAGCCAGCCCGTTGACGACGGCGAAGATGATCCAGGCCCGGGGCCAGCCCTGGCCCCAGCCAAAGAGGAAGATCGAGAGAAAGAGCAGGAGCGCGTAGAGCGCGATGACGATGGTGCGCTTGTACTCCTGCTCGGGGTTAGCCGGCGGGTCGAGAAAGCCGAGCTCGCGGGCGAGGCGGAAGGCGAGATAGCCGAGCGCCGGCGCCGCCACGAGCGCGAGCACGAAGAACATCATCGGGCGATTCATCGCGGCTGCTGGTCCACCTGCTCGAAGTAGTCCTCCGAAACGAGCACCTCGCGCGGCTTCGACCCCCGCGGGGGTCCCAGCAGGCCGTCGCGGGACATCATGTCGATGAGCTTGCCGGCGCGGGAGAACCCGACGCCCATGCGCCGCTGCAGGAAGGAGATCGACGCCATGCGCTCCTTGACCACCACGCGCGCCGCCTCGTCGAAGAGAGGATCCGTCTCGTCGCCAGCGTCGTCGCGGCGCACGCTCTCTTCGCGCTCCTTCGTGATCTCCTCGTTGTACACGGGCTTGGCCTGCTTGCGCAGGAACTTGACGAGGCCGGCCGTCTCCTGCACGGACACGTAGGAACCGTGCACGCGGCGCAGCCGGGAGGTCCCCGGGGGCAGGAACAGCATGTCGCCGCGGCCGAGCAGGCGCTCCGCGCCGTTGCCGTCCAGGATGATGCGGGATTCCATCTTGGAAGACACCTTGAAGGCGATGCGCGACGGCAGGTTCGCCTTGATCAGGCCGGTGAGCACGTCGGCCGAGGGCCGCTGCGTCGCGACGACGAGATGGATTCCGACGGCGCGCGCCTTCTGCGCGATGCGCACGATCGATTCCTCGACGTCCTTGGGCGCCGTCATCATGAGGTCGGCCAGCTCGTCGATGACGATCACGATGAGCGGCATCGGCTCGAGCTTGAGGTCCGGGTCCTCCGGGTGCTGGGCCCGCACCCGGGCGACGGCCTCCGGGTCCTTGATCGCGGCGTTGTACTGCTCGGCGTTGCGCACCTGGCCGAAGTCCGAGAGCGTCTGGAAGCGGTCGTCCATGACGCCGACTGCCCACTTCAGGGCGTTCTTCGCCTTCTTCGGGTCCGTGATGATCGGCGTCAGCAGGTGCGGCAAGTGCTCGTAGATCTCGAGCTCCACCATCTTCGGATCGACGAGGATCAGCTTGACCTGGTCCGGCCGCGCCTTGAAGAGCAGGGAGGTGAGCAGCGCGTTGATGCCGACGCTCTTGCCCGAGCCGGTCGTGCCGGCGATCAACAGGTGCGGCATCGCCCGCAGGTCGTCGACGACCGGCTCGCCGTGGATGTCCTTGCCGAGCGCGATCGTCAGGAGCGAGGGCGAACGCGTGAACTTCTCCGATTCCACGACGTCGCGCAGGCTGATGATCTCTCCCCCGCCGGGGTTGGGGACCTCGATGCCGACGGATGCCCGGCCGGGCAGGCGCTCGATGCGGATCGACTCGGCGGACAGGGCGAGGGCGAGGTCCTCCGAGAGGCCCATGACCTGCTGGACCTTGATTCCGGCGGCCGGGCGGAACTCGTAGGTCGTGACGACGGGCCCCGGGTGGTACTCGGTGATCTCTCCCTCGACGCCGAACTCGAGACACTTCTCGGCGATGTGCCGGCCCGTCTCCGCCAGCAGCTTCTTGTCGACGGCCCCCGCCCCCTCCCGCTTCTCGAGCAGCGAGACCGGCGGGTACGTGTAGCCCTCGATCGTGAGCGGGAGGTTCTTCTGGGCATCCGCCTTCTTGCGCGGGGCCGGAGCGGCCGGAACCGACGCGAAAGCCGGCGGCGCCGCATCGCGCTTCGGGGCGGCCGTCGTCTTCGTTATCGAGAACTTGCCCGGCCCCGGGACCTCCCGGAGAACGGGCGGCCCATCATCCCGGGCGAAGGGCACTTCCTCGAGCGTGATGCCCCCCTTGCGGGCCTTCTCGAGGTGCCGGGCCACGACCGTCCGGCGCAGCCGCTCCTTGGTGCGCTTGTCGCGGCGGCGCGCCCAGTTGACGGTCAGCCGCGAGTAGAGCCCCGCAAACCGCACGCGCAGCGCCAGGGCCACGTCCGCGAGCGAGACCTGCGTCGAAAGGGGAACGGCCAGCAGGACGAGCGCTGCCATGAGGAGGATGGCTCCGGCTGAGCCGAGCGAACCGTGAGCCGCGGCGGCAACGCCCTTGCCCAGCGCACCGCCGCACTCCATCTCCTCGCCAAAGAGCGAGCGGCGGCCGAGAGTCAGCGCGAGAAGCGCTGGGACCGAAAGAAAGAGGATCGCGAAACCGGCCGCCTTGGAGCCCGGGTTGGCCAGGGGACGCTGCCAGAAACGATGCCATCCCCAGAGCGCCAGAACGACCGGGATCGCCCAGGCCGCCAGGCCGACCGCGGCGTACAGGGCCGTCGCCAGCGAGGCGCCGAAGCCGCCGATCCAGTTGCTTGGGGCCGCGGCCTCCCCTCCCCGGGTCAGGGAAAAGAGGTTCGGGTCCTTCGGGTCGTACGACACCAGCGACAGCGCCGTGAAGGCGCCGGCCAGGAACAGCAATATGCCAAGCGCCTCGCCGGCGAGCCGGCTGCGCCAGAACGATCCTTCGCTCAAACTCCGAACATTATCGGACGAATTCGCGAAAACGGCTACTACTTGGCCTCGTCGTAGGCCGAACCGCAGTTGGCTTTGAAGCGATCCTTGTAGCCGTTCCAGTCTTTGTAAGCCGGCAGGTCGACCTCCTTGACGAAGTCCTCCTTCGACTTGCCAGCCTTCTTCGCCTTCGCGGCCGCCTCCAGGACATCCACGATGTACTGCCTCAACGCTTTGATACCGGCCATGTCCGTGACCTCTCCGTGGCCCGGGATGACAGTGACGTTGGCCGGCACCCGTGAGGCCACCTTGTCGAGGGCGTCCACGTACCCGCGGACAGAGCCGCCGCCCTTGACGTCGATGAACGGGATGACCTTGTTGAACATGATGTCGCCCATGTGGACGACGTTGGCCTTCTCGAAGTACACCGAGCTGTCGCCGTCCGTGTGGGCCGGCGGCGTGTGCCACATGTCGATCGTCTCGGCGCCGATGTAGATGCGCAGCTCGGAGTCGAAGGTCATCACGGGCGCCGGGATCTCTTCCACCTTTGCCGTCTTCGCCCACTCGATCTGTTCGCTGAAGAACTTGACGCCGTTCTCGTTGCCCGCCTTCTTCGCCGCATCGAGCATCGCGGGATAGTCGCGCAGGATGTCGACGGGCGAGGCGAGCATGCGCTTGCGCACGTTGTCGTGCGCCACGATCATCGCGAACTGGCGGAAGATCTCGTTGCCGCCGACGTGGTCGCCGTGGTGGTGCGTGTTGAGGAGGAACTTGATCGGCTTGTCGGAGACCTTCTTGATCTGCTCGACGATACCGGGGGCGATGTCCTTGAACTGCGAGTCGACGACGAGCACGGCGTCGGGCCCGACGAAGAAGCCGATGTTGCCGCCGCGCCCGTACAGACAGTAGACGCCGCCGGGCAGCGCCTGAAGCCTGAAGATGTCGGCCGGCTGGCGGTCGTGGTGGTCCGGCGTCGGCGTTGCGGCGGGCTTCTGGGCCAGGGCGAACGCAGCGCACGCGCACAGGGCGACGGACAGGAACGTCTTTTTCACGCGATCCTCCTCGATTGGCGGCGAACTCTATCCCGACTGAAGCCGCTTGCGCCCGATTGCCGCCTCGGGTAGATTGCCCTGGTGCGCCGCATTTCCAACCCCCCGAACCCCTGGCTCACGACGCACGCCGAATGGCTGGGCGATCCGCCCGCAGCCGAGCTCGAAATCTACGAAGAGCGCGCCCGCTCGATCATCTCCGAGAACGACAGCCCCGACATCGGCTTCCGCTTCAGCGTCAATCCGTATCGTGGATGCTTCCACGCTTGCGCGTATTGCATGTCGGGCGATACGCCCATTCTGCTGGGCGACGGGCGCACTAAGCCGCTAGCAGACCTGCTCGTCGGCGATGACGTTCTTGGCACTGTCAAGACCGGGAAGTACCGCCGCTATGTGAAGACAACCGTTCTGAACCATTGGCGCCGTATCGATGCCGCGTGCCGAGTGGTTATGGAGGACGGAACATCGCTGATTGCGAGTGCCGACCACCGATTCCTGACGGAACGCGGGTGGAAGCACGTCATGCCTCCCAGCGCGGCGGGACTACGGAGACCTCACCTGACGACGAACAACCACCTCCTTGGGACCGGTCAATTCGCGCAGCAGCCTCAACCAAACATTGACTACAAGACTGGATACTTGTGCGGCGTCGTTCGGGGTGACGCCCTCATCGGCCACTACACCTACAGCGGGCCTCGTAGGGTTATCGAGACCCAACATCACTTCCGCCTTGCGATGGTCGATCAAGAGGCGCTCCAGCGAACGCACGACTTCCTTCTTGAGTTCGGGATCGGCACGCACGAGTTCCTCTTTCAGGCCGCTGTCGGCGAACGCAAGGCCTTGTCTGCGATTCGTACACACCCGCAGGGCTGGCGTCGCCCTCATCGAAGAAATCATCCGATGGCCCTCGGCGCCCGGTGACGATTGGCGTAAGGGCTTCCTGGCAGGAATCTTTGATGCTGAAGGGAGCTACAGCGGCGGAATCCTAAGAATCGCCAATACCGATCAAGTCATCATCAACCAGACCACAAGCGCCCTGGCGCACTTTGGCTTTGACTTCATCGTCGAGACACCGAGGCGAGATGGGAAGCCAGTTCATCATGTCCGAGTTCGGCGCGGACTCAGGGAGCACCTGAGGTTCTTTCACACGGTCGACCCAGCCATTACTCGCAAGCGAAATATCGCGGGTCAAGCCCTGAAGAACGACACACCTTTGAGAGTCGTCTCCGTTGAGCCCCTGGGAGTCACGCTTCCGCTCTACGACATCACGACCGGTACCGGCGACTTCATCGCCAACGGAGTCGTCAGCCACAACTGCTACGCCCGCCCGACGCATCAGTATCTCGACTGGGGAGCGGGGACGGACTTCGAGCGGAAGATCGTCGTCAAGACGAACGCGCCAGAGCTGCTGCGCAAGGAGCTCTCGCGCAAGTCGTGGAAGGGCGACACAATTATTTTCTCCGGAGTCACCGACGCCTACCAGCCGCTCGAAGCGGTCTACGGGATCACACGCCGGTGCCTGGAGGTCCTGCTTTCGTTCCGCAATCCCGTCGGCATCGTCACGAAGGGCGCCTTGATCCGCCGCGACCGCGACCTGCTAGCCGATCTCGGGCGTGATGCGCAGGCGCGCGTGTACGTCTCGATCGCCTTTGACGACGACGCAACGGCGCGACTTCTCGAGCCGAATGCGGCTCTCCCGTCGCAGCGGTTCGAGACGATCGCGGCCCTCTCCGAGGCCGGCATCGAAACCGGCATCTCCATCTCCCCCATCATCCCCGGCATCAACGACAGCGACGTCCCGAAACTGCTCGCGCGGGCACGCGAAGCCGGAGCCCGGTACGCCTTCTCGACGATGTTGCGGCTCCCTGCCGAAGTGCTCTCGGTCTTCGAGGAGCGCCTCTCCGAGGCCTTTCCCCTGCGCGCCAAGAAGGTCTGGAGCGGCATCGAAGAGATGCGCGGCGGCCGGCGCAACGACAGCCGCTTCGGCGAGCGCATGACGGGCCAGGGCCCCCGCTGGGAGGCGATCGAGCGAGTCTTCGAAGTGGAGGCCCGGCGCCTCGGATTCAACGCGGACTCGGACGACAGGAGAGGCGCCCCGAAGACGAGCACCTACCGGAAGCCGTCACCCCAGCGAACGCTCTTCGATGCCTGAGACTTTGCGTTATAAAGTACTTGACAGATCGGCCACCGGCCCGCTAGGCTTTCCTTCGATGAATCCGTCTCCGATCGAGACTCGGGCCGCCGACAACCTGCGCTTCATTCGGAACGCGATGGAGCGGGCGTCGTCGTTTACCGCGGTCCCTGGATGGGGAGGCGTCGCGATGGGCGTCACGGCGCTTGCTGCGGCCG
>CAWERV010000005.1:0-42380 GCA_963811425.1 uncultured Acidobacteriota bacterium | reverse complement strand
CGATCGTTTCTGGCGTCAACGCAAGACCGAGGATAGGAGGCCGGGAGGCGCGGGTAATGATGCGTATGCATCAGGGGGGCCCTGGGCCCGGTGGGCCAACGGGAGCGGCGGGGCGGGAATCGTGACGACGCGAGGGCTCGACGGAAAAAGGAAGGGGCGGCCTCAGTGGGCCGCCCCTGCAGCAGAAGCCGGAAGAAACACCGAGGCCGTTACTTCTTGGGGTAGTCCTTGGCCCAGGCGCCGTCGACGGCCTTGGCGCCCTTCTTGTCTTTCTCGGCCACGAGCCACTTGCCCAGATCGTTCATCTCGTTCTGGCCCTCGCCCTTCTTCGGCAACGCCACGGTGTGGCAGAACTGGCAGTTCTTGGCGTCTACGCCCGCGGCCTTGGCCTGCTTCTGGATGTCCATTGTGGCCGTTGAGGTCGCGGAAATGCCAATCCATCCGCACCACACGAGAAGGGCAACCATGGCGCCAATCCGGGTCCCTCGGGTTCTCATCGAGCATCCTCCTCTTACCGCGGAAAATTCCGCGCGCCGCATGATAACAGCTACGGGCGCCAGTGCAGTCCGACGTAGTACCGGTTGCCGTTGTAGTCGGCCAGGGGGCCGGCCTGGTCGAAGGCCGGGGCCTCGTTGTACTTGTCCTGGAGCCACTCGAAGTTGAGTCCCAGGTTCGGCCGGAAGAAGTACTCCGCCTGGACGCGGACACGCCCCACCGTGAAGGGGATGGACCCGTTGTTGTTCATCCAGAGGTACGCGGCGTCGAGCGTGAGGCAGTCCCAGAGGAAGTGGACGCCGCCCTCCCAGTTGTGCCCGAACTCCTGGTCCTCGGTCGGGGCGATGTCGAAGTCCTGGGGGACCCGGATGAGGATCTTGCGGTTCGTCAGGAACTCGCCGCCCGAGCCGCGCAGCGTGAGCATGTTCTTCAGAAGCGTGACTTCGATGTCGCCCTGGAACTCGCGGACCTTCGTGCTGTAGCCGATCTCGACGACGTCGTCGGCGGCGTGCGTTTCGCGGAAGAAGGCGCCGAGCTTCAGGAAGTCCTTGAAGTTCCAGACGCCCCGGACGTTGTAGCGGTCCCGATCGATGTAGTCGGTCCGGAAGATCGGCCTGTCCGCGGAGTCGTGGTGGTAGTCGGCCGTGAGCGTCAGCCCCGACTGGGAGAAGGAGGCCCCGCCGCCGTAGGTGTTGACGCGCCGCTCGTACCGGCCGCCCTGGCCGCCCGGGACCACGATTTCCGAGGCGTCGGGCGTGGCCGTCACGTTCTGCTGCGTCTGGGACCACCCGGCGTTGACGGCGAAGGGTCCGAGCATGCGGACCGTGACGCCGGCGTCGTAGACGCGGCTCATGTCGTCGACCACGGTGCGCGCGTTGACCTCGCGCAGCAGGTCGCCCGTGCTCTGGCCGGCGTAGGTCACCGTGTTCAAGAAGAGGGTGGAGATGAGGGCCTGGCCGTCCAGCGTGCGGCTGTTCTCGGCCCACCCTCCGGCCAGATCGACGTTCTGGACGACCATCAGCTCGGCGCGCGCGGACGCCCGCCAGTAGTCGGTCCGCGACCGCGAGTTGACCGTTTCGCCCAGGCCCGAGAAGAACCGGGCGATCTCGAACGACACGAACTTGCCCGCGTCGGCCTCGACGTACTGCGTCTCGTTGCTGCCGTCGGCCTTGATGTACGTGCCGATCAGCTTCAAGCGCCCGAAGAGGTTCCCCGTGATCCAGGCGTTGGTGACCGGGGTGTTGATCTTGTTCTTCTGCGTGCCGACGATGGCGTCGGCGGTGATCGTCTGACCGAGGACCGGCGTCGTGACATTCCCGCTTCCCGCTCCGGGGGAGAGGGCGGCCACGTCCTTCCAGTCGTACATGCGCCAGCCCTGCGTGAAGCCCGCCTGGACCGGACCGTAGTTGAAGCCGAGGCCGACGCGGTACAGCTGGTCGATCGACTGCACCTGCTGATTGAGGAGGAACTCGTTGCCGCCGAGGTGGTAGGTCGTCGTGCCCGGGCCCTGGTACACGTTGCGGGTGTAACCGAGCAGCGGGGTGATGATCTTGCCGGGAAGCAGCTCGAGCTGGGCGTCGTAGATGTTGCGCGTGCGGTTCCAGGTCTGCTGGCCCGGGATGATACCTTCGTCGATGAAAGGGTTGGCGAAGGCCGGCAGGGCGCTATAGAGGTCCGTCAGGCGCCAGGTGAAGGTCAGCCGGAAGACATTGGTCTGCGCGGCAAGCAGGCGCAGCCGGCCGGCGGGCCCGGCACCGACGTCGGAGGCGTCCACGTGGAAGGTGTCGAGGAAGCCGAGCGGGCCCTGCGAGGTGTAGTCGAGGGAGCGCAGCAGCAGGCCGGGCCGGTCGTTGATCTGCGTGCGGTACATCTGGTCGTTGCCGGTCACGTCCACGAAGCGGTAGCCGAGCTCGACGTCGATCGGGATGGCCTGGGCGCTCAGCAGGGCCGTGCACATCAGGACCGCCGCGAGCGCCAGGAGGAAGGGAAGAAGCCGTTGAGTCGTTCTCATGGCGGCCTCCTATTTCAGCAACTGCGGCGACACGTTGGAGCCGTGGACGGCCACGTGGCATGTCGTGCAGTTGCGGTAACGGGGCGACCTGAGGTCATGGAAGGACGGCGGCTGAGAGCCGTAGGTCTTCGGCCCTCCCGTCTGCGAGTGGCACGAGAGGCAGAGCTGGTCGACGCGCGCCCACTGGAGCATGTTGGGGTTGTTCGACCCATGGTTCTGGTGGCACGAGAGGCAGTTGCCGCCCGAGCCCGAGACGTGCTGGAAGACGAACGGACCGCGCAGCTCCGCGTGACAGTTGAGGCAGGGCAGATCGCCCTGCATGGTCATCTTGACGGGCTCGCCCCTGGCGGCATGCGGCCCGTGGCAATCGAGGCAGGTCATCCCGCCCCGGTTGAGCCGGTGGGTGTAGGGCTTGTTCTCGAAGGACGCGGTCTGGTTCAGGTGGCACGTCGCGCAGAGCTGCGCCAGGTGCCTTGGCCAGCAGGTGCTCGCTCTTCGGAACCGACTTGTGGACGGAGTGGCAGGTCAGGCAATTGACGGTGGCCGTGTTGGAGTGGTACCCGGTCGCGAACGAGTCGTGCGGGCCGGGCGTCTTTTCGTGGCAGGTGAGGCAGTCCTGCGCGCCGGCCGCGCCCTTGAGCGCGTGGATCAGGCTCGCGTCGCCCCCCGCCTCCATGTGCTTGGCGCCGTCGCCGTGGCACGTGGTGCAGGCGTCGTTGGGGTCGGGACTTCTCGCCGTGCGGGACCCGCGCGTGCGGGATTGCTCGCGAAGGCCTGCACGAGCTCCGTGTGGCAATCGACGCATTTCGGCGCTTCCTGCGCCGTCGAGGTTTTCCCTGTGGTGGCCGCGGGCGTCGGCGCGGACATCTGACCCGAGGCAGCTCCCGCGGCCAGGAGGACTGCCAGGGTCAGCGCCGCCGGCGCCAGCGGAAGAGTGGACCGGTGCTTCATCACACCCTCACTCCTTCCTGAATAAAGATAGGAACGGTCTTGCGACCGTTCCTACCGAGCGTGAACCTTGTCGACGGCGAAATCCGTGCCCGCTCCATGGCAGGCGGCGCAGGCTTCACCGAACGGCGCCGTCATCGAGTATGCGTGGGCAGCCGCCGCCTTCGTGTTGTGGCAGCCGAGACACGCGGTTGCGTAGTGCTCCATCGGCGTGTACCAGTCGCGCAACGTCGGGGTCGCCAGCAGGCCCGGAGGCGGATTCTCGTCGACCTGCTGCGTATCGGTGGCGTGGCACTGGAGACAGTCGCGCCGATCGCCCGGGTAGAGCACATGGTTGAAGTTGTTGACGCTCCCTCCGAACCCGTAGATGGTGTAGCACCCGGCATCGTTGACGTGGTCGCCCGTGCAGTCCGAGTTCGTCACCAGCGCCTCGCCCGTGTGGATCCGGTGGATCATCCGCTTGAAGTCGACAGACTCCGGCGGGGCCTGGTCGGCCGGGCGGCGGGCCGAGTCGTTCTCGTTGGGGTTATGGCAGATCACGCACTCCACCGTGTTGAGGCGCTGGTCCCCGTGAAGCGAGAGGCGCTTGTGGCACTTGTTGCAATTGGAGAGGTTCACGACCACGCGTCGCGGCGCCGGGTCGCTGCCGTCCACCGAAGCGTAATAGACGGGGTTGAAAGCCCCCTCGGTGACCGTGGTCTGGTTGTTCGGATGCGGGTCGAGGTTCACGGTGTGGCGGGCTTCGATGCTGAAGGCCCAGGTCCCCGTCGCGTTTGCCGGGACGGGAGCCTTCATGGTGTAGCTCGCCTGGTGCCGTTGAACGTGGCTCCATCGGCGCGCTCGCGGAAGGGGTTGATGGCGTAGTCCGTCGTCGGGCCGCCCATGACGATGTTGAGGTTGGACGTGAACGGCGCGGGCGGCAGGACGGTGCCGTCATTCTGGGTGAGCGTGAAGGTCACCGTCGGGTTCTGGCCCGGCGCGGTATTGGCGACCGACAGGATCGGCGCGTTCAGACCCTTGAGCTGGGTCGAGTTGAAGGGGATCGTATGGGCGCCCTGGACCGACGCGTCCCATTCCTGCTGCCCACGGGCTGATGGCACGAGGCGCACGCGCTATCCGGCTGCACCCCGGCGGGATGGTCCTCGCCGGTCGTCCAGTTGATGTTGTCGTGGCAAGCGCCGCAGGCGGCCTGCGCCGGATACGTGTACCAGGTGTTGTTCTGCGTCGCCGGTGGAGCATGGCACGTCGCGCAGTTGCGGATGTCCTGCGGGAAGGCGACCTCGGAGAAGTCGGTGTTCTGGCCGCGCCCGTAGAAGTAGTAGGGAACGCCGCCCGCCACGCTCGGCAGACTCTCGCCCATGTGAATCTTGTGGACCATCACTTTGAAGTCCACCGTCTTGCCGGTCGTTCGCGATTGACCGTCTGCGGCGGTGGCAGAGGACGCAGAGCTTGACGTCGTAGCGCGAGCCGCCGTGCGCCGAAAGCGGGTTGTGGCAGGTGTTGCAGGCCGAGTTCGCGAGTCTCGTCCCAGACCTGGGTCACCGTGCGCCGCCGTCGGGCACGAAGTCCTGCTCGACGTCGTTGAAGTAGTTCTTGTCCTGGATCCCGGCCATGTTGCGCGTGGCGTAGATGCCGAGGGTCGTCGTGATCGTCTTGTCGTACCCGGCCGGCAGAGCGGTCCCGAACGTGTAGATGGAGTGGCCGATGTCGAGGTCCTTCCAGGTGCCGCCATTGGGGACGGTTGCCGACTTCTGAGCGTCGGCCGCCGCCTGGGTCACCGGGACGCCCGCGTAGGGGCTCCCGGCGGCTCCGCTTCTCTGCCGGGTCGTATAGGAGGTGTACTGACGCTCGCCGGCGTCCCACCAGGCGAGGACCATGTTGATAGTGAGGGGGCCGGCCGTGATCTGTCCCTTGCGATCGAACGGCTGGCCCAGTCGTCCGTATAGTTGATGTCCACGACCGGGTGCAGGCCGTCGTTGATCGTGATGCTGTTGACCGTGATCTTCAGCCCCGGCCGGATGTAGCCGAACTCGTCGGCCGACAGCCAGAATTCCTTCTGCTGCGGCGCGTAAATCGTCTTCGGATCGGTCGCCTGCCCGGGGGCTGCCCGCGCGACGATGCGCGTCACGCGACCGTTCGACATCGGCAGGATGACGAGCGCTCCCGCCGTCATCGCCATCACCAGGCCGCCGCGCAGCGACTTCATAACATTACCTCCTCGTCCGGATTGGAATCCGGGTTATTCGAAGGACCAGATGACTCTGAGTTCATTGCTTCGAGTTTTGTCGCTGAGGACGTTGTCTCCTGAAACCGCTCGCCCGGACGTGATGCATTTGCATTAATCTTCTTCCCGACCACCAAGCCGACACGCCCCCGGCCCGAGCCGGCATTGGTATCGAAGCGATAGAGCGGCTCCCCGATTCCGAGCAGACGGATCTTGACGTCGTGGCCCGCACGTCTGAAAGTTTCGCCGCTCTCGCGGCGAGGAAATGCCAGGCGGTGCGTTGATCGGATTCGATGCCACCGCCGAATTCCGCAGAGCCACCCGCTGCGATTCTCGCATCAGGCTCCGTACGGTCTGAGCAGGCGGAGTGACCCTCGGTCACATAATCCCGCTGCGAAAGCGTGATGAGCCTGTCTCCGTTGGGAAGGCGCCGGCACGCGCCCTCGCCGTCGAGACGTCATACCGGAAGAGCCGATCGACCCGTTAGTCCTTCGGCATCTCCGTGCCCCAGAAGTACCGGTCGAAGAACGGCATGAAGTCCTTCTTCGTCGTCGCCTGGAGAAGATCGGCGACGCTCTTCGTGGATCCGAACTTCCACGCGTGCGCTTCCTGGTAAGCCCTCAGGAACGAGAGGAAGACTTCGTCGCCGAGCTCGCGGTGGAGCGCCGCGAGGAGCAGCGGCCCCTTGCCGTAGAGAAGGCCGCGGCGGATCTCCGAACGGCGAATGGCATCGTCGGCGACGTACACGCGGCTCGCCATGGGAATCGGCGCGGCGTCGTCGGCGAAACCGGCCGTGCGCTTCCACTGGGCCACGAGGGACTTGTACACGGGCTCGCCGCGGCGCAACTTCAGGAAGAGCGCCGCGCAATACTCGGAGAACGACTCGGACAGCCACTGCTCCGAGTAGCCCGGGATGCGCACCGCGACGCCCCAGTACTGGTGCGCGATCTCGTGGGCAAAGGTCCGCGCGACGCCGCGCGCCGAGAGCAGCGTCATGTCGCCGATGAGCGGATCGAACGCCTCCTTCGTGATGAACATGACGCCGGGCGGGGCCTGGCCGAACCCGTAATCGTTGATCTCGATGATGTCGAACTCGTCGAAGGGAAAGGGCCCGAGGAAGCTCTTGTAGAACGCGATGACTTCCGCCGCGACGCTGGTGAGCTGCTTCATCGAGTCCAGGTTCTCGAGCGCGTACGTGGCGACGCGGATCGTGACGCCGTCGCGCACTTCCTCCTGCGTCTCGTAGCTGCCGGCGAGCACGACGGCGTACTGCACGGGCCGATCGATCCTCGTCTCGAGGACGTTGTTGCGGCCCTCCGTCTCGCGGCGCACCGTCGTTCCGGATGCGAAGGGGACGAAGGGTTTCGGCACCCGGACCACCGCGTGGAAGGTGTAAGCCTGTTCGCCGAGATAGGGCTGCGGGAACCACGACGACACGCCGAGCTCCCAGTAGTTGTCGCCGCCCGGGCGCACCAGAAAGTCGCCCTCGATCTCGAAGTGGAGGCGCACCGGGCGGTCCGCGGCAACCGGCTCGGCGAGCTCGACGATGATCTCGTCGTTGCGGTGGTCGAAGGCGAGGGCGCGGCCCGCGTCGTCGGTCACCCGGCGCACCCGCTCGGCGCGCGTGCCCAGGTTCGCTCCCGACTGCGCGTACCAGACGTTGTCCAGGTCGAAACGCAGGGCACCCAGAGAAGATCCCACCGGCACGATGGTCTCGGCGACTTTCAGGGCCACGTCGTTGCCGGCCGTCGCGACGAGATCGAGGTCCACGGCCGTCAACAGGAACCGCGGCGGGGCCGGATCGCGCGCATCCCGGCCGATGGGCTGGTGCGAGAGCGCGACGGGCCAGAGGAACTTGCGCAGCTCCGGGTCGCGCGACTCGCTCGCGTGCAGCAGGATGAGGGCCTCGGACGGATGGTCCACCCGGTCGAGCTCGTAGACGAGATCTTCTTTCCCGCCTTCCATCTCCGCCCACACGAGCGGCGACGACGGCGCGTTCAAACGCTGCAGGGCGAAGTCGTGCGAGAGCGGCGCCGTGTGCATCCTCGCGAACTTCTCGCGCTCCTTTCGGAAGGCCTCGGCGAGCGGTGCCGCGGGCGCCCCCGAGAGCTCCGGCAGCGGCGCCGCCTGCGCGAGCCACAGGAGCCGCCGGAAGGAGTCGCGCAGCACGACTCCCCGCCCGGTCTTTTCCGCCTTCAGGCCCGAGCCCTTCTTCGTATCGAAAAGCACCACCGGCGCCTCGACGGGGTCCACCGAGACGTACTCCATCGACCCTTCGCCCTCGAAAAAGAGCCCGACGATCTCGTCGCCCGCGCGCACCGGTGCCGCCCGGCCCGATTTCAGGGAGCCCTCGAAGTGGCCGGCCGACAGACGCAGGCCCGACACCGCCACCGCGTCCCCGACCCGCAGATGATCGAAGCGTTCCACGATCTCCGCCAGGCCCGGACCGTCCCCCGAGGCCGCCCCGGACCGCAGAAAGAGGCAAAAACTCAGGATGAAGGCCGCGCGGAGGGGCTTCATATGTGCATTCTAAGGGCAGCCAGAGAATAGAATCCGCCAAGGCTCCCATGACCCTTCCGTCCGGCTCCCGGCTCGGGACGTACGAGATCGTCGACCTGCTCGGGGTCGGCGGCATGGGCGAGGTCTACCGTGCGCGCGACCGCAAGCTCGGCCGCGAAGTGGCGATCAAGGTGCTCCCCGCGGAGTACTCGAAAGATTCGGACCTGGTCACCCGCTTCGAACGCGAAGCGCGGATGCTCGCCGCCGTCAACCATCCGACGATCGCGGCGATCTACGGAGCGGAGGAAGACGGCGCGACGCGCTACATCGTGATGGAGCTCGTCGAGGGCGAGACGCTCGCGCAGCGCCTCACCTCGGGCCCGCTCGCGATTCCCGACGCGCTTCGCGTGGCCTCGCAGATCGCCGAGGCGCTCGAGGTCGCGCACGAGAAGGGCGTCATCCACCGCGACCTGAAGCCCGCGAACATCAAGATCACGCCCGAGGGGAAGGTCAAGGTCCTCGACTTCGGCCTCGCCAAGGCCATGGAGATGCCGTTCGCGGGCGACGTGTCGAAATCCCCCACGCTCGTGATGTCGGATTCGCAGCCCGGCCAGGTCCTCGGCACGCCGGAGTTCATGAGCCCGGAACAGGCCCGCGGCAAGGAGACGGACCGGCGCACGGACCTCTGGGCCTTCGGCTGTGTCCTCTTCGAATCGCTCTCGGGCAAGCGCGCGTTTACCGGCGAGACCGTCCCCGACGTCGTCGGTGCGATCCTGCACGTCGAGCCGGACTGGTCGAAACTGCCCGCCCGAACGCCCGAGCGCGTGCGCGAGCTCCTGCAGATGTGCCTCGAGAAGGACCCGGGCCGGCGCATGCGGGACGCCGGCGACGCGCGGCTCGAGCTCGAGGCCGCGCTCGCGGGCATGTCGGGCGCGGGGGCGCTGCCCGCGGCCGGCAGGGCCGCGCGATGGAAGACCCTGGCCGCCGTCGCGGCGGGAGCGGCCATCGCCGTCGCGGCATACGTCTTCGTCAAGCCTCGCATCGGAATCTCCGGCGCACCGTCCGGGCGCCGCCAGCTGGCCATCCTCCCGTTCCGCAATCTGACGAATGCGACCGAGGGAGAGCTGTGGGGGGTCGCTCTCGCCGATACGGTCGGCGCGCGCCTTTCCGACGTGAACGGGCTCCAGGTCGTCACGCCGCGCGCCACGCTCGACGCATCGGACTCCGGCGGCAGCCTCGTCACCGTCGCGCGAAAGCTGGGCGCGAACACGCTGCTCTCCGGAACGCTCCAGCGCGAGAACGGCGTCTTTCGCATCACCTATCGCCTCCTCGACGCGAACGGAACGCAGATCGCGGCCAACACGATGGACGGGCCCGCGATCTTCCCGCTGCAGTACCTCGTGGCCGACAGCGTGGTGAAGGACCTGCGCCTGCGCCGGGGCGCACAGCGCACACCCACGCCATCGGGGCTCGACACGCCGGCCGAACAGGAGCGCTACCTCGAGGCGATCGGCCTCCTCCAGCGGTACGACCTGCGCGAAGGCGTCGAAAAGGCGCTCCGGATCCTGCAGAAGCTGGCCGACGAGAAGCCGAACTCCGCCCTCGTCCAGGCCGCGCTCGCGCGCGCGGACCTGGCGATGTTCGACTTCACGAAGGAGCGCGCGTGGGCCGACCGGGCCATCGCCGCGAGCGACGCCGCGCGGGGTCTCGACCCGGGCCTGCCGGAAGTCGACGTGACGGTCGGCTACACCCTGCTCAAGACGGGCAGGGAAAAGGAAGCGGTTGTCGCCTTTGGCCGCGCACTGGCCGCGCGGCCCGGCAACGTGGAAGCCCTGATCGGACTCGGCCGCGCGAAACAGGCCGAAGGCGACCAGGCGGCGGCCGAGACCGCCTTCCGCCGGGCAATCGAGCTCCAGCCCTCCTTTGCGGTCTTCAATCAGCTGGCCTCGTCGTACTTCAGTTTCGGCCGCTACGCGGAGGCCGCGCAGATGTATCGGCAGGCCGCGCGGATCGCGCCCGACAGCTACTGGGCCCTGAGCAACCTCGGCGGCGCCGAGACATATCGCTGCAACTACCCGGCCGCGCTCGAGGCGTACCACAAGGCGCTCGAGCTCAATCCGAAGGACTCGAGCGCCCTGTCGAACCTCGGGATGACGCAGCTCTGGACGGGACACCCGGACGAAGCCGTTGCCCTGCTCGAGCGCGCGGCGAAAGAAGGCCGCGACGAGTTCATGGTCTGGGGCAACCTCGGTGACGCGTACCGGGCGCGGGGCGACACGGCGAAGGCCGGTGAAGCCTACGTGCGCTCGGTCGCACTCGCCCGTTCGCAGCTCGGCCTCAACCCCAACGACGTCTTCGCTCGCTGCTACGTGGCCACGGGGCTCGCGAAGACGGGACACGTGGCCGAGGCGAGCGTCGGAATGGGACAGGTCATTGCTCTCGACCCGAAAGAGCCCGACGTTTTTTCGGACGCAGCCATCGTCGCCGCGCTCGCGGGCCGCGACGCCGAAGCCCTCGGGTGGATGCGCAGGGCCGTCGGCGCCGGCTACTGCCGGGACATCATCATCTGGCAGCCCGAGTTCGCCCGATTCCGCGACAACCCGGAATTCCGCTCGATCGTCGCCGCGCCGCGCACTGCGGCCGGTTCTTGAAGGAGGGAACCATGGCCAACGGATCGTCTCGATCTGCCCCGCCTCTGCTCGCGCTTGCTTGTCGGCGTCGCTGATCGGGTTGCTGGCTCATGCCGAAACCCGCGCGGTCCGCCGCGTCAGCCACGGACAACCGGCTCGTGACCGAGTCGACCTTGCAAGGGCATGTTCGCCATCGTCGTCGATCGCAAGCCGGATCAGTGAACTATCCCAACGAGCAGACTCGAAGGTCGATATCGCCTGGTGGCGTTCTGGTCGAGGATCGAGACCAAGACACGCTCTGCATCGAGTTCGAGAAAAGATCCCGTTCGAAGACATGACGCACAGGCGCCGAACGGCAAGCGCTGGATCGCGTTCGACTGCGAGACGTCGCGGACCTGTTTCTCCGGAGACATCAAGGAATGCCGAACCGGCGGAGCGCAACGCGATACAAGTACTGGCAGATTCTGGCGATCGCCGACGGACGGGAAGCATCAGGTCGACGGCCACATCATCATCAAGCCCTAGGCCCCGAGCTTCAGCCCGAACCCGTTGGCGACGAGCAGCAGCGTCAGGGCGATCATGGTCACGGTCGTGACCCAGGCGACCGCGTTGAAGGCGCGGCCGTTGACCTGATCGCCCATGAGCTCCTCGCGGTTGACGAGGAGCAGCATGAAGACGAGGACCAGCGGCAGCGCGATGCCGTTGGCGAGCTGCGACAGGAACATCACGCGGATGAGCGGGAAGCCGGGCCAGAGGACGACCGCCGCGCCGAGCACGATCATCGCGGTGTAGATGGAGTAGAAGGCCCGCGCTTCGGCGAACTTCTTGTCGACGCCGGCCTCCCAGCCGAAGGCCTCGCAGACGTAGTAGACGGTGGCGAGCGGCAGGATCGCGGCCGAGAAGACCGACGCGTTCAGGAGCCCGAACGCGAAGAGCGCCGCCGCGTAATGCCCGGCCAGCGGCTCGAGCGACCGCGCCGCGTCGGCGGCGCTCGTGACCGCGATGCCATGCGCGTACAGGGTCGCGGCGCAGGCCACGATGATGAAGAACGCCACGACGTCCGTCACGATGCAGCCGATGACGACGTCCCACCACGTCATCCAGTACCGGTCCCTGCGGATCCCCTTCTCCACCACGCTCGATTGCAGGTAGAACTGCATCCAGGGCGCGATCGTCGTGCCCACGAGGGCGACGAGCATCCCGACGTACCCCGAATCGAAGGAGATGTGCGAGGGAATCACCGTGTCGTGCAGCACGGCCTTCCAGTCCGGGTGCGCGAGGTAGGCCGAGACCGGGTAGACGAAGTAGAAGACGCAGGCGACGAGAAAGACCCGCTCGACGAGTCGGTACGTGCCCGCGCACGACGAGCAGCCAGATCGCCACCGCCGCGAGCGGGACCGAGATCCATTTCGGCACGCCGAAGATTTCCATGCTCGCCGCCACGCCCGCGAACTCCGACACCGTGTTGCCGTAGTTCGAGGCGAGCAGCGCGAGCATGAGATAGAAGGTCAGCTTCACGCCGAAGTTTTCCCGGATGAGATCGGCGAGCCCCTTGCCCGTCGCGGCGCCCATGCGGGCCGCCATCTCCTGCACGACCACGAGCGCGATGGTGATGGGAATGAGCGTCCAGAGCAGCCGCGTCCCGTAGTGCGCCCCGGCCAGCGAATAGGTGGTGATGCCGCCGGCGTCGTTGTCGACGTTGGCCGTGATGAGGCCGGGCCCGATCACGCCGAGGAACAGGACCACCTGCTTCCAGCGGATTCCCCGGCCCCCGGCGGTGCGCGCGCTCAGAGCCGGAGCTTTTTCTTCCATGCGAGGGGAAGCACTTCGGTCAGGACGTCGTCCACGGTGATCATCCCGACGAGCACGCCGTCATCGTCGACGACCGGCACGGCCGCCTGGTTGTACTTCTCGATCACCGCGGCCACGTGCGAGGCCGGGTCGGTGGGGTGCACGCGGATCGTCCAGGGCGTCATCGCGTCCCGGAGCAGGTCGGTTTCCTTGCCGAGAAAGAGGCGCCGCATGTTGATCACGCCGACGAGCCGCTGCTTCTCGTCGACCACGTAGAACTGGTAGAGGAACTCGACGTCCGGGGCGATCTCTCGAAGCCGCCGGAAGGCGTCCGCGACCGTCATCGTGCCGGAGAACGTGACGAGGTCCGTCGTCATCAGCCCTCCGGCCGTGTCCTCCTCGTGGCCGAGCAGCGTCGTGACCGCGCGCGCGTCGTCGGGCTGCATGCGGTCGATCAGGTCTTGCGCCTCCTCCTCCGGCATCTCGGAGAGCACGTCGGCCGCCGCGTCGGGGGGCATTCGCTCGAGCAGGTCGGCGGCGCGCTCCGGGTCGCTCTCGCTCGTGAGCAGGTCCTGCTGCATCCTCGGGTCCACCTCCGGAAGCACGCGCGCGGCCGTCTGGAACTCCAGCGCGTCGAACACCGAACGGCGGGACTCGGACGGGAGGTCCTCGAGGATCTCGGCGAGGTCCGCCGGGTGGAGGCGGCCGATCGATTTGGTCGAAAGCGCCAGCCGCAGGCCCGCCGGATCGGCCAGCGTCGGCACCACGTACTTCCAGCCGATGAGCCCTTCCTCCGACCCGAGGTAGCGCGCGCGCGGGCGCACGAACCGCACGGCCGCCTCGATGCCGCGCTCCCAGCCGAGCCGCCGGGCGAGGCCGCGCAGGCCGACGTCGATGTGTGCGAGCACGAGCTGCCCTTCGCGGGCCACGAGGAAGTGCAGATCGTTGACGCGCTCGACCTTTGCGCCCGAAACGTCCACCACCTGCTTGTCGAGCAGCGCCTCGCGCAGGAGGATCTCGGTCTTCTCCTTGCGGCGGCTCGGGCGAAGCTCGGGCACGAGTGCCGTCAGCGGAATCGGGCTCTCGGTCCAGGAGCGCACCTGGCTGCCCTCGGCGACCAGGAGAAGGTCGGCCTGCCCGGGCGGGCGAATGAAGAGCTGGCGGATGGACGGATAGGGCTCCGGCAGCTGGATCGAGAGGTCCCAGAGCTTGCCGATCGGCTTGCCCGCGGCGTCCACCACCGTGCGCGAGAGCAGCTCCGAGAAGTAGACGAACGTTCCGATGTTCGCGTCCACGCTCGCGCTCGTGCCGTTGGTCGCCACGACGACAGTGTTGGCGAATCGCCGAACGCGATCAATCGTTTTCGGTTCGCGCCAACGGCCCCGGTCGCGGAGAATTGCCTTCCTCGATTCGCGTGGCGCCTGCCCTGTACGGAGTGACAGTCCTCGGCCGTCGGGCCGACGATTCTCGTCACTTCGAGCCTCCGCCGGTGACCAAAGCCACACAGCACAAAGGCTTTAGGCCTCTTGGCGCCAGCCTTGCTCTCTTACAGGGCGAGGGACACCGATGTACAACGTAACGGTCGACCGCAACGCGATGAGGCAGGAAGTGCTCGGGCCGCTGTTCCAGCGGCACGTCGTGAGCCTCGCCGGGACCGTGGACGCGCGCTGGCTCGAGTCCTACGCGGAAGTGGCCAACGACTCCGACTCGTTCAAGCGGTACCGGCTCGAACCGAGCAAGGGCCTCGTCTCGTTCACCTGCCGCGCCAGCGACGGCCCGAAGGTCGTCGATACGTTCATCGAGCGGCTCGCGCTCTTCGTCGAGATGGTCAACCTCCACGCCACCTGCGCGTCGGCCGCGCCCGGGACGACCCACGTGGCGCAGGGGCTCGACAGCCTCGAGATCTAGCGCTCCGGTTCCTCGCTTCCTCGCGGAGGCCGCACGACGACGGCCCGATCGCGGCGAACTGCTGCGCGCGGAATGTGCGCTCGCGCCGTCACGTTCGTATACCCGGCATGAGCAATCCTCGACATCGGGAGATTCCGGGGAAGGATCGCTCGACCCCGGCGCTCTTCCTGGTCGGCCTTGCCCTGGCGGCCGCCGCTCTTGCCGATCCGGGTCCATGGTCCCCGCTCGCTCCGATCGGCCCGAGCGCGGAGATCACCGCCGTCGCCGTCGATCCCTTCCACCCGTCGACGCTCTACGTTGGCATTCCAGGGGGAGTTTTCAAGAGCACGGACGGAGGCACATCCTGGTCGCCTGCGAACGGAAACCTCGGCCAGGGCGACTTCCAGGTCACCGCCATAATTCCCGATCCCTCGGCGTCCAACGTCGTCTATGTCGCCACGGTCACGAGGATCTTCAAGACCACCGACGGCGCGATGAGCTGGAGCACTCTTGGCGGATTTCCTCTCACACTGGATGAGTGGGCCGGCATCAATGCCCTCGTGGTTGACCCCGCGTCGCCAGGGACCATTTATGCCGCGCTCTCGATCCACTCGAACCCGTTCCCGTTCCATGGACCTGTGCGGGGGCAAGTCTTCAAGAGCACGGACGACGGGAACCACTGGACGGGCCTGCCGCAGAACTTCGAGTACTGGCGCCTGCACGTTGCGCCTGGATCCACGCTCCTCCTCCCTGTACGCCACGAGCGAAACCGGCGGAGGGCAGTTCGAGAGCTCGGACGGAGGGGCGACGTGGCAGCCCACGACCGACTATCAGCTCTGCGGAACCAGCGTCGCGGTCGACCCGACGGATCCCCGGATCGTCTACCGCGCAAGCTGGTCCCAGGGCGTCTCTCCCGGCGTGCACCGCTCGCTCGATGCCGGCGTGACCTGGTCCGCCGTCGACGACGGCCTGCCGAACCTCGACGTCACCTCGCTCGCAATCGATCCGGCCAACCCCTCGCGCCTGTACGCGGGCACGTTTTCCGGAGTCTTCACGAGGACCTTCGACGCGCCGGCCGGGCCGCTCTGCGCACCCTCGCCGACGACGCTCTGCCTCGTCGGCAACCGCTTCAGCGCGGAGGTCTCCTGGAGCGTTCCCTCGGGCGGCCGCAGCGGCGCGGGAATGGCCCGGCCGCTGACGAGCGACACCGGCTCCTTCTGGTTCTTCTCGGAGGACAACATCGAGCTCGTCCTCAAGGTGCTGGACGGGCGGACCCTGAACGACTCGTTCTGGGTCTTCTACGGCGCGCTCTCGAACGTGCAGTACACGATCACGGTGACCGACACGGAGACGGGCGCGATCCGGACCTACGATAATCCGAGCGGCGCCCTCTCGTCGCGGGCCGACACATCCGCCTTCCCGGAGCTCGCTTCCCTCTCCACGCGCCCGGCGGCGGCGAGATCGTCCGCGGCGACGAGAAGCCGCTCGGCCGCCGAGCTCTACGGGATGTACGGGGTCCTTTCGCAGTCACGGGTCCGCCGCAAAGCCGAGGCCGCGGACTGCACCGCCGGCAGCGCCACCCTCTGCCTCGACGGGTCCCGCTTCCGGGTGTCCGTCTCGTGGGAGGTGCCGGGAGAGGGAAGATCGGGCACCGGCGTCGCGATTCCCGTGACCGGCAACACCGGCTACTTCTGGTTCTTCGACAGCGCCAACGTCGAGCTGATGATCAAGGTGCTCGACGCAGACGCGATCAACGGCCACCAGTGGGTGTTTTACGGCGCGCTGTCGAACGTGCAGTACACGATCACCGTCACGGACACGGCCACCGCAGCGATCCAGACCTACGACAACGCCAGCGGCGAGCTCGCGAGCGTGGCGGACACGACGGCGTTCTGAATTCCGGACGGACCCCGTGCCGGGCCGTGGCGACGGTGGCGCCGCGGCAATCTCCGGGGATGGTGCACTTGACTCAGGCCGGGGCCCCCGCCTTCCGCTAGACTCGCTGCGGGAGGTCAGGATGTTCAAAGTTCGTTTCCCTGTTCTGGTGATGGCTTTGATCGCCGCGAGCGCCGTTTACGGTCAGGACGCGCCGGCGATGGGTCCCGAGACGTGCGCGAAGCATGGCGGCGAAATGGCAGCGGCCCATCACAAGATGATGGAGCAGCGTCAGGCCGCCTGGAAAGAGATCGAGGCGCAGCTCGAGCTGGCCAGGAACGCTCGCGGCGACCAGAAGGTCGCGGCGCTCGAGTCGGTCGTCGAGAAGCTGGTGGCATTCCAGGCGCCGGCGATGGGCGATTGCCCCATGATGAGCGGGCACGGGCCCGGCCACATGGCCAAGGGCTCGATGGACTGCTGCGGCGGCGGCGAGGGCGCCACGGGGCCCGCCGGTCACGGGCCGCATTGCCCGATGATGAATGGCGGGGCGAAGCCTGCGGAGGCGTCGAAGCCCGCGCACTGACCGAGGGAGTCGTTCGAAGCTACGCGAGCCGGCCGCTCAGTGCGCCGGCCGCGAGGGCTTCGTCCGGCACGACCGTCACGACTTCGAACGAGGGCGGCTGTGCGAGATGCCGCTTGACGGTGCACTGATCCACGGCGCGGAGCACCGCCTCCCGGTACTTCTCCGGGAACGCCGGCGGCAGCGTGATCTCGATCCGGATGCCCGCCACGAGCCTGCGTTCCGGGTCCCGGCGGGGCGTCACCGACAGGGCCAGGCCGGCCGTATCGAGCTGCCTCTGCTGGAAAAAGCGCAGCACGTAGAAGCCGGCGCACGTGCCGATCGACGCAAGAAAGAGATCGAAAGGCGAAGGAGCCGTGCCGTTGCCTCCTCGAGCGACCGGCTGATCGGTCCGGATCCGGAAGCCCTCGTACAACGCGTCGACCCGCGACCCTCCGGGAAACTCGATCTGCATGGACCGACTCTACGGTCCCGGTCCACCGCGCGCCTGATGCAGGCGCATCAGCGGAACTATGCCTTCGGCCGGTCGCTTGCTGCCCTATGATCGGCGTGATGCGGGTCGGGACGTGACCGCGGGCGAGGCCGGCTCAACGGTGCCGGGGAAACTGGAGGGCGCCTACTCGGCCTTCCTCCGGGCCTACCCCTCCTATGCGGGTACCCGGATCCTCGACGACCTGCGTGCGAGCGAGTACGGGCGGCTGGATCGCCACGGCCATGTCTATCTGGATTACACGGGCGGCGGACTCTACGCCGAGACCCAGCTTCGCCGGCACCTCGAGCTTCTCGAAAACGGGGTCTTCGGCAACCCGCATTCCAACAACCCCACATCTCTGGCGATGACCGAGCGCGTGGAGCGGGCGCGGGCGAGCGTGCTCGAGTATTTCAACGCCTCGCCGGACGACTATTTCGCGATCTTCACCCCCAACGCCAGCGGGGCGCTCAGGCTCGCGGGCGAGTCCTATCCCTTCGGGCCGGAAGGCCGCTACCTGCTGACCTACGACAACCACAACTCGGTCAATGGCATCCGAGAATTCGCGCGCGCCCGGGGCGCGGCGATCACCTACCTGCCGGTGACGCTGCCGGGAATGCGGATCGACCGCCGGCAGCTCGCCGCGCATCTGGCCGAGGCGCGGCCGGGCGGCGGAAACCTCTTCGCCTACCCGGCCCAGTCGAACTTCACCGGGGTCCAGCATCCGCTGGCGCTCATCGACGAGGCGCACGCCGCGGGCTGGGACGTGCTGCTCGATGCCGCCGCGTTCGTCCCGACCAACCGTCTCGATCTCGGCCGCTGGAAGCCGGACCTGGTGTCCCTCTCCTTCTACAAGATGTTCGGCTACCCCACGGGCGTCGGCTGCCTGTTCATGCGCAAGCCGATGTTCGCAAAGCTGCGCCGTCCGTGGTTTTCCGGCGGGACGGTCCAGATCGCGTCGGTGCAGGGCGACGGCCACTACCTGGCCCGGGACGCGGCCGCCTTCGAGGACGGCACGGTCGACTACTTGAGCCTCCCGGCGGTGGAAGTCGGCCTGCGGCACCTGTCGGCCGCCGGCCCCGACCTCATCCACGAGCGCGTGCGCTGCCTGACGGGCTGGCTGCTCGAGAGCCTCGGCCGACTGCGCCACCGCAACCGGACGCCGCTCGTTCAAGTGCACGGGCCCGGCGACCTCGAGCAACGGGGTGGAACGATCGCATTCAATTTCGTCGACCCGGATGGCGAGAGCCTGGACATCCTGCGCGTCCAGGAACTTGCCAGCGAGGCCCGCATCTCCCTGCGCACGGGCTGCTTCTGCAACCCGGGAGCCGGCGAGATCGCTTATGGGCTCGGCCGACGCGAGATCGCGAAGTTCTTCCGGGGCGAGGAGGGGATGCCCTTCCAGGAGTTGCGCTCGCGAATCCGAAAGACCTACGGCAAGGAGATCGGGGCCATCCGCATCTCGGTCGGGCTCGCGACCAACTTTGCCGACGTCCTGAGCTTCATCCGGTTTGCGCAGGGGTTCCTGGACACGACCGCGGCGGCGATGGGCAACGCGAAGACCGGCGCGCAAGCCGGCGCGCCGATGCGCGACAGCGCGTAGCCGAAGCCCGCGAACTGATCGAACGGCTCGAACCGACGCAGAACCGGGGCCGCTCCGGGAAAACGCGTTGCCGGTCGGCAATGAATCGTTGACGACCGGAGCAGACGTCGCCTGGTCTACGCCCTTGCGGCCGTCGCCTTGCGGTAGATCCAGGTGAAGACCACGGCTCCGAGGACCGCCACGAGGACGGTGTAGATCATCCCCCCCTCGCCCGCAAACCCGACCAGGCGCATGAGAAAGCCGCCGATCAGGGCGCCGATGAGTCCGATGATGATGTCCATGAGCGCGCCCTTGCTCGGGCCTCCCATGATCTTCCCGGTCAGCCATCCCGCGATCAGACCCACGATCAACCACCAGATGATTCCCATGGTCTACCTCCTCGCCTGTGAAATCTTGGACATGAGAAGCGCCAGCGCGCCGGCGCCGAGGGACTTCACGAGGGTGGGGTGTTGGGCGTAGAAACCCGCGGCCTTTTCCATGATCGACGGGTCCTTCCTGGCGGCCTGCTGGGCCAGGACCTCGATGGCCTGGGGTGTGACCTGCTGCGCCTGATCCGGCGTCACCTTTGCGCCCGACAGAAGTCCCGCCAGCGCGCCGAGCCCGCCCGAGGTCAGCGCCTGGGTCGAAGCGCCCGAACCGAGCGCTGCGACGAGCTGGTTGAGAAGGCCGGCCTTCTGGTCCGGATTCGACTTCCCGAAGAGACCGGACACCATCTGCTCGAAAGGCGGCGTCCGGTCGGACTGGAAGGCGTGGGAGAGCCCCTCCGCCAGCGTCCCCGCCGGCACGGCCTTCGCCGTCTGATCGTAGGCGGCGTGGACCTCGTTGTCCGACATCTTGCCGCTCGCCAGCTGCTTACCGAGGCTTTCGAGATCGTCCAGGATTCCCATGTGGTTCCTTTCCAGGAGGTTCCGGTACCGCTGAATCAGACAGCGGGCCGTCGACCTCACTCCTCCACCGTGGAGCCGAGCACTCCGGGAACCGGACAGGCTCCACGGGTCGTAGCCTATCCGAAACGCTCGTCGCAAATGTTGCGGGCGCGTGAAGTCCCTTCACGGGGAATTCTCTGTCCGGAATCCTCCGCGAGGAGCCAGCGGAAGGCAATGGGGATCCCGTGCCTCACGAGATTAGAATCGCTCCTGCCATTTTCCCATTCGAAACCGGAACGCGCGCTTTCTGGTCCCGAGGAGGTCCGAGATGATCGGCCGCAACCTCGGCCACTACCGCATCACCGCCGCCATTGGCGCGGGCGGGATGGGCGAGGTGTACCGCGCCGCCGACGCGAAGCTCGGGCGGGACGTCGCGATCAAGATGCTCCCGGCGGCCGTGGCTCAGGACCCGGAGCGCCTGGCTCGCTTCGAGCGCGAGGCGCGCTCGCTCGCCGCGCTGAACCACCCCAACATCGTCACCATCTACGCGGTCGAGGAGGACGGCGGCAATCGGTTTCTCGCCATGGAGCTGGTCGAGGGCGAAAGCCTCGACACCCTCCTCGCGCCGGGCGGCCTTGCGCTGCCGCGGTTCTTCGAGATCGCCGTGCCGCTCGCCGACGCGTTGTCGGCCGCGCACGAGCGCGGCATCGTGCACCGGGACCTGAAACCCGGCAACGTGATGGTGACGCGCGAGGGGCGCGTCAAGGTGCTGGACTTCGGCCTCGCCAAGCTCGAGGCCGCGGACTCCAATCCCAACCTGACGAGCACTCCGACGGAGAGCCGGGTGGAGCTGACGAGCGAGGGCCAGGTCTTCGGCACGGTCGCCTACATGTCGCCGGAGCAGACGCGGGGCGGCAAGGTCGATGCGAGGTCGGACGTCTTCTCCCTCGGCGTCGTTCTCTATCAGATGCTGACGGGCGACCGACCGTTCCACGGCGCGAGCGCGGCGGACATGATTTCATCGATCCTGCGCGACACGCCTCCCTCCGTTGCGGACCTGCGGGCGGACAGTCCACCGCACCTGGCCAGGGTCGTCCGCCGTTGCCTCGAGAAGAACCCGCGCGATCGCTATCAGACCTCGCGCGACGTCTACAACGAGCTCCGGGAGCTGCAGTCCGAGTCCTCGTCGAGCCCTTCTCCCGCACCCCCTCAGCGGGCGCCCGTGGCGGACACTCGGCCGCCGTCCTCCGGGCCGGCCCGTGCCGACGAGGGCTTCTGGGTCGCTGTGCTCCCCTTCCAGCACCACGGCTCGGACCCGAGCCTCGAATCGATGGCGGAAGGGATGACGGAGGCGATCGTCACCGGACTGTCCCGGTTCTCGTACCTTCGGGTCATCTCCCGCGGCTCGACCGCGCGATACGCAAGCGAGACGGCGGACGCCCGTTCCGTGGGCCAGGCGCTCGGAGCGCGCTACATCCTGGACGGGAGTCTGCGTCAGGCCGGCCCGACGCTCCGGGTCTCGGTCCAGTTGATCGATGCGGTTTCCGGAGCGCACCTCTGGGCCGAGACCTACGACCGGACGTTCCACGCGGACGAGATGTTCCAGCTCCAGGACGATCTCGTCCCCCGGATCGTCTCGACGGTCGCCGACACGCACGGCATCCTGCCGCACAGCATGGGCGAGGCGCTCCGGGGCAAGAGCCCCGACGCACTGACTCCCTACGAGGCCGTCCTCCGGGGCCTCGCGCAGGTGATCAGCGTGAGCCCCGAACAGCACGCTTCGGTGAGGGCCGGGCTGGAACGCGCCGTCGAGGAGGCGCCGGGCTACGCCGACGCCTGGGCTCTTCTTTCGAACATGTGCCGGGAGGAGTACGCGCACGGGTTCAACCCCAAGCCGGACCCTCTCGGACGCGCGCTCGCCGCGGCCCGGCGCGCCGTGGAGATCGCGCCCTCCAATCACCTCGCCTACCACGCTCTGGCCACGGCGCTCTTTCTCCGCCGGGAACTTCCGGCCTTTCGCAGCGCGGCGGAGCGGGCCATCGCCCTGAACCCCATGGACGGGTTCACGATGGCGTACCTGGGCTCCCTCGTCGCCTACGCCGGGGACTGGGAGCGCGGCTGCGCGATGGCGAAGCAGGCCCGGGACCTGAACCCGCACCATCCCGGCTGGTACTGGTTCTCCGATTGCTTCGACGCCTATCGCCAGGGCGACTACCGCGCGGCGCTGGACATCGCCCGAAAGATCCAGATGCCCGGATTCTGGCGCATGAACCTCGCTCTCGCCGCGGCCCACGGTCAGCTCGGAGAGCGCGACGCGGCCGCGGGAGCGCTGCGCGAGCTCCTCGCGGCCAAGCCGGAGTTTGCGTCGCGAGCGCGGGACGAGCTTTCGAAATGGTGGAACCCCGACCTCGTCGAGCACTTGATGGACGGCCTGCTCAAGGCGGGCCTGGATCGTGGGGTCGAGGCGGTCCCGGCGCCGCCCGTACCGGAGCCCGGAGCCTCCGCAGGAGCGCCCGGCCGGAAACGGAGGGGGTGGATCGCCGCCGCTGCTGCGGCGGTCCTCCTGGCCGTGGCCGTGTGGATCGGGCGCTCGCGTTCGGTTCCGACTCGCAAGCTCGAGACGGCGTCCGCGCCGGGCACGATCCGCTCGATCGCCGTCCTTCCTCTCGACAACTACTCGGGCGATCCGAGCCAGGACTACTTTGCCGAAGGGATGACCGACGAGTTGACGTCGGACCTGGCGAACATCAGCCAGCTCCGCGTGATCTCCCGCGGCTCGGTGATGCAGTTCAAAGGCGCGCAGCGGCCGCCGACTCCGGAGATCGCCAGGATCCTCAACGTCGACGCGATCGTGGAGGGCTCGGTGCTGCGTTCCGGCGACAAGGTCCGGATCACCGCGCAGTTGATCGACGCGCGGTCGGACCGGCACCTCTGGTCCAAGAGCTTCGAGCGGAACTCGCGCGACGTGCTGGCGCTGCAGGACGAGCTGGCGTCGGCGATCGCGCGGGAGATCCACGTGCGGCTGACCCCGGAGGAGCAGTCCCGGTTGACGCGCGCGACGAGCGTGAATCCCGAGGCGTACGACGCGTACCTCAAGGGCCGGTACTTCTTCAACCGCCCAAGCGACGAAAACCTGAGCAAGGCGATCGCGCAATTCGAGGAGGCGATCCGGCTGGATCCGAAGTTCGCGCCCGCGTACTCGGGCCTGTCGGACGCGTACCTCTGGGCGGGTTACAACGAGGGAGTTCTCGTCAACGCGGAAGCGGGACCGAAGTCAAAGGCCGCCGCGCAGGAAGCGATCCGCCTGGACGACGCCTCTGCCGAGGCACACGCCTCCCTGGCCACCTACCTGGGGTGGTACGCGCACGATTGGGCCAGATCCGAGGCCGAATATCGCCGGGCATTCGCACTGAACCCGAACTACTCCTTCGCGCACGACCAGTTCGGGATCCTGCTCGCGCTCACGGGCCGGCTCGACGAAGCGGTGGCCGAAGGCAAGCGCGCGGCCGAGCTCGACCCGCTCTCTCCACAGATCCCCGTCGACGCTCTCATGGCGTTTGCCTGGCAGGGCAAGTTCCAGGAGGCGAAGGCCCTCGCGAGGAAGGCGGCGAATCTCGATCCCACATACTTCTTCCCTCCCTTCATGGAGGGGTGGATGGAAATCCAGGCGGGCAGGGTCAAGGACGCCATTCCGCTGTTCCAGAAAGCCATCGCGGTGGGATCGCCGCCGTTCGTCGCCGCCTGGCTCGGGTACGCCTACGGGGTCACCGGCGATCGGGCGCGCGCGATGGCGGCACTCGACGACCTGAAGAAAACCTCGCTGAAGGGCTACATCCCCCCGTTCAACCTTGCGATCGTCCATCTGGGCCTCGGCGATCGCGCGCGCGCCCTCGACTACCTCGAACAGGCCTACGACAACAATTCGCAATGGATGCCCTACATCCGGGGCGACCGGATCTGGGATCCCCTCCGCTCCGACCCCCGCTTCGCCGCCCTGATGAAAAAGCTCGGATTCCCCAAGTGAAGCAGCCACCGCAATCCTCAGCGCACCGTCACAGTCCCATCCGCTCGCATCGCGAATAGTCTCCCGACCGAAGGGAGGGAGGAGGTTCGCGATGCGGGAGCCCGCAGCGATCGCGCACCAGCGCGACGCGCGAAGGGCGACGGTTAGAGGAGGTTCATCTTCTTCAGCAAGGCCTGGAACCGGGGATGTGAACGGAGGCCCAGGAACAGAAAGGACCCCTTGATGCCGTAGATGGCTCCGGCCTTCTGATCGTAGGCCTTTTCCAGCCAATCCAGCGCCGCGTCCTGCTCCCCGAGCCCGGTGTGCACGTATGCGAAGTGGTACGGCGCGACGTACCGCCGGCCCTCGAGCGCATGCAGCTTCCGCAGGATCTCGCGCGCATCCTCGGGCCGTCCCGCCAGCGCCAGCGCCTGCCCGAGCTGCGCCTGGTACAGGGTGCTCTCGGGCGACAGAGCGACTGCGCGCTCGAGCGACGCGACGCCCTCTTCGTGGTGACCCAGCATCATGTGCGCCCAGCCGGAAATGGCATGCCCCCTCGTGAGTCGCGGATCGAGCGCGAGGGCCCCGGTGGCCAGCTCCAGGGCCTCCTGGTATCGGCCGGCGCGAAGCAACTCGTTGGACAGATCCGTCCGGTGCGCCAGCGGATCGAGCTCCTGGGCGCGCTTGACGAACCGAATGGACTCGTCGTACCGCTCGAGGGCCGAGCAGAGCCAGCCGTAGCGGTCGTAGATGTCGGCGCTTCCGGGGCTCAGCTTCAGCGCGAGCCGAAACTCCGCCTCCGCGCCGGGCCAGTCGTAATCGCACATGAACCGCAGCGTCGCGGAAACGCCGTGAGCGTCTCCCAGCTCGGGGTCGAGCTCCAGCGCCTTCTTGACGGCCGCCTTCGCCTTTGCGTAGGCCACCGTGGGCTCGATCAGCCCCGCGCCCTGCCCCGCGCCGAGCTCCGAATAGATGAGCGCGAGGCTGACGTGGGCGAGGGCCAACTCGGGGTCCTCGGCGACCGCCTGCTCGAAGAACCCGAGGGCCTGGGCGTAGGATTGCTCCGTCCACTGGAAGTACGCATACCGCCCCTGGAGATACAGCTGGTAGGCGCGGACGTTGCGCACCGGTTTTTTCTCGAGCCGGTTCCGCTCGTCGAGCGAGAGCTCGGCCCGCAGCGCGCCGGCGATCTGCAACGCGACGTCGGTTTGAATCGCGAAGATGTCGGTGAGCTCGCGGTCGTACGTCTCGGCCCAGAGATTCTCGTCCGTACGGGCGTCCACGAGCTGGGCCACGATGCGCACGCGATTACCCGCCCGCCGCACGCTCCCCTCGAGGATCGCACCCGCCCTCAGAGTCCTGCCGATCTCGCCGAGGCTCAGCTCCCGGCTCTTGAAAGCCATGACCGACGTCCGGGAGATCACCTTCAGGGAGCGGACCTTCGACAGGTTCGCGATCACGTCCTCCGTGATGCCGTCGGTGAAGAACTCGTTTTCCGGGTCCGCGCTGAAGTTGCGGAAGGGCAGGACCGCGACCGTGGGGACCCCGCCCGCGCCGATCCCGGCGTCGACGTCGTGCGCGCCGCCGACGAGCTGCTGGAGCGTGAAGACCAGGTCCCGCGCAGACTGGAACCGCCGCTCGGCCTTCTTCTCGAGGCAGTGGCGGACGACGTCGGCGACGGCGCCGGGGATCGCTCCTCCCATCTCCGGCGGCTCCGCGCCGAGGACCGCCGCCATCGTCTCGGCGACCGAGCCCCTCGAGAAGGCCTTCCTCTCGGTCAACATCTCGTACAACACGGACCCGAACGAGAAGACGTCCGACCGATGATCGACCACCTCGCCGCGCACCTGCTCGGGCGACATGTACATCACGGTGCCCATGACCGTGCCCGGCTCCGTGCGCTGCTCCCGCGTGGGAGAGCTCGTCCCGGTCTCGTCCCGCGCGCGCTCGGCCCGCTTGGCCAGGCCGAAGTCGAGGATCTTGATCGTCCCCTCGCTCGTCACGAAGAGGTTCTCGGGCTTCAGGTCCCGGTGGATGATCCCCTTGTCGTGCGCCGCGCTCAGCCCCTTCGCGATCTGCAGGGCAAACTCGACGGCGCGTTGCGGCGTCAGCGGGCGGGACGCGATCCGGCCGCGCAGGGTCTCGCCCTGGAGAAGCTCCGTGACGGCGTAGGCGACGCCGCCGTGCCGGCCGAAGTCGAAGATCGCGAGGATGTTCGAGTGCGAAAGCGCCGCGACGGCCTTGGCTTCGCTCTCGAACCGGGCGAGGGCGTTGGGGTCCGCGGCCACGGATTCGGGAAGCACCTTGATGGCGACCTCCCGGTCGAGCTTGGTATCCCTCGCCCGATAGACCTCTCCCATCCCGCCTGCGCCGAGCGGCGCCAGGATTTCGTAGTGGCCGAGTCGAGTCCCGGTAACGAGCGCCATTCCGTTTCCGCCCGCGGATTCTATGCCGAGGCACAGCGACGCATCCGGGATGCCCGCCGCACTGATGAAAAAGCGCGGCTTCGACAGGTGAAGCCGCCCCCGCAATCCTCAGCGCCGCGTCACAGTCCCGTGCGCTCGCATCGCGGATAGTCTCCCGACCGAAGGGAGGGAGGAGGTCCGCGATGCGGGAGCCCGGAGCGATCGCGCAGCAGCGCGACGCGCGAAGGGCGACGTTTATCGGCTCGCCAGGCCTCCCGCGATTTCGCCACCATCGATGATGACGGGATGCCCCGTGATGTACGGGGCTTCGTCGGAGGCGAGAAAGGCAAAGAGCGCGGCGATTTCGCCGGTCGTCGCATGGCGGCGGAGCGGGATCTTGGCGTCCACCGCGGCCTTCATCTCCGGCGTGTACTCGGCTTCCTGCATGGAGGTCCAGACGTAGCCGGGACACACCGCGACGACTCGGATCGTGGGCGCGAGCTCCAGCGCCATCGTGCGGGTCAGCTCGATCACGCCGGCCTTCGCGCAGTTGTAGTCGGCGTACCGCGGGTAGCCGTTCATGCCGGACGTCGAGCCCATGTTGATGATCACGCCGCCCGAGCCGGCGAGCATGCGTCTGGCCGATTGCTGGGCTACGTAGAAGACACCGTCGAGATCCACGCTCATCACCTGCCGCCACTCCGCGGGGGTGATGTCCATGAAGTCGTGGCGGATGCTGATCCCGGCGTTGTTGATCGCGACGTCCACTCCGCCGAGCAGCCCGTCGAGCTCCCGGAATGCGCCGTCCACGGCGGCCGCGTCGGCCACGTCGGCACGGATGACGCCCGCGAGATTCGGATGCCTCTGGCGAAGGGCTCGACCCCCCGCCTCGTCCCTGTCGATCACCGCCACGCGCGAACCTTCCTCCAGGAAGCGCCCCACGGTCGCCGCGCCGATTCCGCTGGCGCCGCCCGTGATCACCACACGCTTGTTGGCCAGGCCTTTCATCGGGATCAGCCCGCGATTCCGCCGCCGTCCACGACCAGCGCCGCGCCGGTCATGAACGACGAATCGTCGGAGGCGAGAAAGAGCGCCGCCCGCGCCAGCTCCGATGGCGTGCCGACCCGGCCGAGCGGACGATTCGCGGCGCCCTTCATGTAGTGCGCGTAGGTCATTCGCCGGGCCTCGGCGTCGGCGGCCAGCATCGGGGTCTCGACGTCGCCCGGGCAGAGACAGTTCACGCGAATGCCCTGCTTCCCGTGATCGATCGCCATCGCCTTGGTCATCACGACGAGCCCGCCCTTGGCCGCACAATAGGCGACGGCCTCGTCGCCGCCTTGAATCCCCCAGCCCGACGCCTGGTGAATGATCACGCCGCGCCCCTGCGCGATCATCGTGGGCAGCGAGTACTTGGACATCAGCCACGCGCCCTTCAGGCTCGAATCCACCGTCGCGTCCCACTCCTCTTCCGTGCAGTCGATCGCGTTGTGCGGATGGAACACGCCCGCGTTGTTGAAGAGGATGTCCAGACGGCCGCCGAAGGCGCGCAACGTTTCCGCCACGACGCGTTCACAGTCGCCGGCGAGCCGGACGTCCGCGCGGACGAACACGGCCGTGCCGCCGGCCTCCGCGATCGCGGCGACCACCTTCCGGCCCCGCGCGTCGTCGCGGCCGGTCACCGTGACACGGGCGCCTTCCTCCGCGAAAAGCAGGGCCGAAGCCTCGCCGATCCCCGACGTGGCGCCCGTGATGACGGCAACGCGGTCCTTCAGCTTCACGACGACGATCTCGATGGCACGGCCTCGAGCCTATCCCCTGGCGGGTTCCCGGGGCCAGCAGGGCAGATCGAGGGCCAGGAGGGCGCCTGTTGACCATCGGTGTCACAGGCCCGGACGCTGTTGGACGCCGCGACAACAAAAAAGGACACATTCCTTGACCAGGGCCGGCCCTGGCTGATAGAGAATCCACCCAACGAACGAAAGGAGAAAACCATGGCGAGGACAGGTGGCGTTTCACTCATCCTGGGGGTCGGTCTGCTCGCGGCGTCCGCGACCATTGCAACCGCTCAGCAGCCCAGCATCACGAAAATTACCTCGACGGGTCAGCCCGCGACATCGACGAGCACACGCGTCGTCCATGCCGTCGTCGTCAGCGCGAACGGCAACAAAGTCGTCGCCGCAGACGCCGCCGGCAAAGCGACGGAGTACACGATCCCGGATGGTTTCAAGTTCCAGCTCGACGGAAAGGACATCAGCGTCGCTGATTTGAAGCCCGGAATGCACGTGACGGCCAAGATCACGACGACGACCACCACGACCCCCGTGTACGTGACCGAGATCAAATCGGGCAAGGTCGTCGCGGTCTCCGGCCAGAGCGTGATCGTCCGGGGGCCGCAAGGCAATCGCGTGTTCTCGAATCAGGACGCGGTGAAGCGCAATGCCACGATCATGCGCAACGGCGAGAAGGTCTCGATGAGCGACCTGCGCGTCGGCGACATCTTCACGGCCGTGATCATCACGGACGAAGCGCCGAGGGTCGTCTCCGAGCGCGAGGTCGAGGCCATGGTCCACGCGGCCCCCGCTGCGGCTCCGGCCAGCGCTCCTGCTTCTGCGCCGCCGACTGCGGCCTCCGCCGCTGCGCCCGCCGAAGCTCCCGCGTCTGCGCCCGCGGAGGCCCCGACCGCGGCTGCCGGTGCCCCTGCCCCCGCGGATACCCCCGCCTCTTCCCCGGCCTCGGCCCCTGCTCCAGCCCCGGAGCCCGCGGCGGCAAGTCCGTTTCCGACCTGGCTCATCCTGCTCATCCTGTTGATCGTGATCATCATCGTGATCATGCTCCGGCGCCGCAAGTCTTCCTGACGCCGCCACTCCGAACCGTAGTGCCGCCGGCCCTTCGGGACCGGCGGTCACCGCGATCGCCAGACTTCCGGGTTCACTTTCCCGCGTAGAGCTTTTCGACCTTCGTCAACAGGGCCGGCGTGGCCGCGGGAATGTGGGCCGCTCCGTGCACGATGATGTCCATCGGGGACACGTCCTTGCCGTAGTACGCCTTGTTGTAGTCTTCGCTCGGCTTGATCACGGCGCCGGAAACGTCGAGCCCGCCATACAGTCCCTTCGCGCGGCTGTAGTAGACGATGTCCGCACCGAGATTTTCCGCCTTCCCGGTTCCGACCGGCCCGGCCGCAGCGCTCGCCTCGCCGCCCAGCTTGAACTCGCTCGACATCAGGGAGTCGAGGGCCTTCTGGGTCATGACGAGGCCGATGATCGCGGAGCTCTGAACGCCCGCCTGGAACCCGGCGCTCGCCGTCCCGACCGAATAGAACGCCGGACCGTTCCAGGTGCCCCCCTGCTTCGCCACGAAGACGCAGCGGCCGCCGGAGCCGCCGATGATGAACCCCGCCTTCACGACCTTGGAGCAGATGAGCAGGCCTTTGGCCTCCCTCGCGTGGCCGCGAAACCAGCTCATGTCCTTGTCGTGGATGAAGGTGTCGAGCGTCTTGCCGGCGGCGACGACCTCCTCCTGGGCTTCGGCGTGCGAAGTGTCGGCCAGGAGGGGAAGCGAGGCCGTGGCGAGGACCAGGATCAGGATCGAAGCTCTGCAGGTGGAGTTGCGCATGGCAGGTTCCTCCTTGGTCCCGGAACCTACCACGCCCAGCAAAGAGGGGTGTGAAGCGAAGACTCTCGCTCGCATCGCGAATAGTCTCCCGACCGAAGGGAGGGAGGAGGTTCGCGATGCGGGAGCCCGCAGTGGTCGCGCAGCAGCGCGATCCGCGAGGGCGACGGTCTAGGTCAGCGCCAGGTATTCGTGCGCGAGGCGCACCACCATGGACCCTTCGCCGACGGCAGAGGCCACGCGGTTCATGGCTCCCGCGCGCACGTCGCCGGCGGCGAAGACCCCCGGCACGCTGGTTTCGAGGGGAAGCGGCTCTCGCTGCTCTTTCCACGTCCGCGGATAGGGCTCCGCCGCCATCAGGTCGCGGCCCGTGAGGACGAAGCCCTTCGCGTCGCGCAGCACGCCGGCCGGCAGCCAGTCGGTTCGCGGGCGCGTTCCGATGAAAATGAACACCGCGTCGGTCTCCTCGGTCCGGCACGATCCGTCGTCGAGGGACCGGAGGGTCACCCGCTCGACGTGGCCCTCGCCTTCGACGCTCGCGATTTCCGTCCGAGGGCGCAGGCGGATGTTGGGCGTCTTGTCGATCTGCTCGATGAGGTACTGCGACATCGTCTCCCGGAGGCCTTCGCGGCGCACGACGATCTGCACGTCCGCGGCGTACCGGGCCAGGTGCATGGCTCCCTGGCCGGCGGAGTTTCCGCCGCCCACCACGAGGACGCGCCGGCCTCGGAACGCCGGCGCTTCGGTCGTCGCCGCGCCATAGTAGACGCCTGCGCCCGTGTGATCGGCCACGCCGGGAGCCGGATGCTCCCGATAGAACATGCCCGTCGAGGCGAGCAGGGCTCGCGTGACCAGCTCCCGCCCGTCGGTGAGAGCCAGGCGCTTGTAGCCGCCGTCGATCGAGACGCCCGTCACCTCGAGCGGCGCGAGAACCTCGGCGCCGAGCCGCTGCGCCTGCATGATGGCCCGGCGCGTCAGCTCGCTGCCGCTGACGCCGGCGGGGAACCCGAGGTAGTTTTCGATGCGCGAGCTCGTCCCCGCCTGTCCGCCCGGGGCGTGGCGATCGAGCAGGATCGTCCGGAGCCCTTCGGAGGCGCCGTACACCGCGGCCGCGAGCCCGGCGGGCCCCGCGCCGACGACCACCAGGTCATAGACGTCGAAAGCCGCCAGGAGCGGCCGGCCGAGGCGCTCGGCCACCTGGCGCGGCTCCGGGTCGGTCAGCACGCTCCCGTCCTCGAAGAAGAGGACCGGCAACGCGTCGGTCGGAACGCCCGCCGCCTCGAGCAGCGTCCGGGCTTCCGCGTCCCGCTCGACGTCGAGCCAGCGATACGGGATGAGACTGCTCGCCAGGAAATCCTTGATCGCGTGCGATCGCGTCGCCCACTGGTGTCCGATCAGGCGCAGGCCCTTCGCCTCCGGCAGGGACTCAGCCTGCCATGCGTCGAGCAGATCGTCGACCACCGGGAAGAGGCATTCCTCCGGCGGATCCCAGGGCTTCGACAGGTAATGATCGAGGTGCGCTTCGTTGATGGCGCGGATGGCCGCCTCGATGTCCGAATAGGCCGTCAGCAGGACGCGCCGGGCCAGGGGGTATACCTCGCGCGACCGGGCGAGCAGCTCGCCGCCGAGCATCCCCGGCATGCGCTGGTCGCTGATCACCATCGCCAGCGAATCGCCGCGGCCCTTCAGGTCGCGCACCGTGGTGAGCGCCTCCGGCCCCGACGCCGCGCTCATGACGGTGTACCCGTCCCGGTATCGGGAGCGCAGGTCGCGCCGCACCGCCGCGAGGACCTGCGGATCGTCGTCCACGACCAGAAGAACCGGTTTGTTCACGACCCGCCTTCGGAGCCCTCGGTTTCCGCGATCGGCAGCGTGACCTGAAACTCCGTCCGGCCCGGCTGCGACTCGACGGCGATTTCGCCGTCGTTGTGCTGGACGAGCCGGCGGACGATGTCGAGGCCGAGGCCGGTCCCCTGCCCCGCCGCCTTCGTCGTGAAGAAGGGATCGAAAATCCGGTCGCGGATCTCCGCGGGGATGCCGGGGCCGTTGTCGGCGATCCGCACCACGACCCGCCTGGAATCGAGCCGGGCCACGACCTCGACGCGGCCCGACTCGGGGGCGGCGTCGAGCGCGTTGTCGATCAGGTTTCCCCAGATCTGATTGAGCTCGCCGGCGAACCCGCGAACGCGCGGGAGATCCGGTTCCACGCTGACGGACACGGCGACGGACTTCCCGCGCGCCTTCGATTTCAGAACGGCGACCGTGTTTCCGAGGCCCTGGGCGAGATCCACCGGCCCCGCCGCGGTCGACTGGTCCATGTGCGTGAAACCCTTGACCGCCAGGACCAGTCCGGCGATCCGCGTCGCGGCGTCCTGGATCTCCGAAGCGAGCCGGCGGGCCGAGCAACCCGCGGCGGCCCAACGCAACGCGGCCGCGAGCGCGGGACCATCGACGGCGTCGGCCAGCCGATCGAGAGCCTCGATCTTCACCGCGGTTTCGGCGAGCGCTTCGGCCGTGACCGTATCGAGGCCGCGGTCCGCGAGCCAGTCGGAGATGGCTTCTTCGCGCTCGGCGTGCTCGATCGGCGACCGGACTCCCTGCTCGGGCGCGGCCGCGCACGCAATGCGCACGCCGTCGATGGCGTCGAACTGGGCCTCCGTCAGGCCCGCCGCGCCGAGCGCGCGCGCCGCCTGCTCGACGCCCTCGAGCCGGCTCCCGAGCAGCGCCGCGCTTCGTTCGATCGCGGACGCGGGATTGTTCAGCTCGTGGGCGAGGCCGGCCGAGAGCCGCCCGAGCGAGATCATCTTCTCGTCGTGCAGCTCGTGCGACGTGAAGTCCCGGGCCCGGTCGACCATCCGATGAACCAGGATCGACGTCAGCTCGTGGCACGCCTCGGTCAGCGCGCGAAGGTGCTGGCGAGGCACCACGAGCACGTCCGAAGGCTCCTCGACGACCGACTCGCCGGGCGAGTTGACCAGGCGGGAGTACGGAAGAACCCCGCCGACGTCTCCTCCCCGCCATTCGAAGAGCTTCGACGGTCCGGCGCCGCGATCGGCGAACAGGGTGATGTGGCCCGAGAGGATGACGAACAGGCCCTCCACGGGGGCGCCCTTGGCGGAGAGCGCCTGGCCCACTTCGATCCGCCGAACGAACCCGTGCGCGGCGAGCCACTCGAGCTCCTCGCGGGGCGCGGCCCCGACGGTCCGGTGATTCGCCAGCCGATCGACGAGATCGTTCGCAGTCATGGGAGTGACACCAGGGCTCGAATCCTACATCCGGCCCGCGGGCCGCAGCGACCACCCGAGCATGAGCAGGGCCGCGGCGGCGGTCCAGCTGCCGGCCACGCGGACCACGATGCGCGTCCACGGGATGCGCAGGGAAGCGACCAGGGCGGCGACGATCGCGACGACGACGAAGACCGCGCACGCCGCGCCCAGGGACGCTCCCAATGCGCCTGCGCGCGCCCGCGCGAGCTCGATCCCGTCCCACGAGCCGTTCCAGAGCCCGAGCAGGGCCGCAAAGCCGGCGACGACGGGCGCGGGGAGAGCGCGATCCGCGGCCACGAGCGCGCCGAGCGCCAGCGTCAGGACGGCCGAGAACGCGGGCCAGATCCAGTGGGGAGCGAAGAGGCGCCCCGCGGCGGAGCCCGTGATCCACGCCAGCGGCAGGACGAACAGGACGAGGCGCCCGCAGCGCGGGCCACGAAGACCCGACAGGAGCGACAGGGCGAGGACGGGAAGCAGGTCCTCGGGTGTCGTGAAGAGATGGGCGAGCCCGTCGTAGAAGGGCCCGAGCCCGGTGTTCATGAGGTGCGCGAAGAAGAGGAGCATCGGCTAGGTCAGCGCGCGCCAGAGAAAGGAAACGCCGGCCAGCGCCACCACCGCGCCCGCCCACCGCAGGGCCGTGCGCCCCGCAGGCCAGCGGTGGATCAGGCCGATGCCGATGCCGGTCGCATGGAGGAGGCCCGTCGCGATCACGAACCCGATGCTGTAGAGGACACCGCTGGCGCCGGCAGGCAGCTCCGTACCGTGGGCGTGGCCGTGGAAGATCGCGAAGAAGCCGACGAGCACGGCTGCGAGGCCGAGCTTCGGCCGGGCTTCGAAGAGGACGGCCGCGCCGAGGCCGATCGCCGAGAGGGCGATTCCGACCTCGATGCCCGGAATCTTCACGCCGAGCAGGCCCAGCGTACCGCCGAAGGCCATGACCACGGGAAACGTCACGGGCAGCAGCCACACGGCCGGCGGCCCGAGCTGCGCGCCCCAGAGGCCGACGGCGATCATCGCGAGGACGTGGTCGAGGCCCGAGACCGGGTGCGACAGGCCGGCGAGCAAGCCCGAGGCCTCGCCGCCCCGGGTGTGGGCGAAGGCCGTGTTGCGGAGGGCAAGGAACGTCACGAGCGTCAGGAAGGAAATTCGAGATCCGAAATCCGAAATCCGAAAACGAGCTCCGACAACCCCCGACATGCGAAGGCGGCGTGATTTCGAGTTTCGAGCTCCGGGCTTCAACGGACCCATCCGAACAGGATTGCCGTCCGCTGGATCGTCCAGAACGCGCCGAGGGTCCCGACGGCGTATCCCGGCAGGGCCGCGACCCACCTCGGCCAGCGGATCTCGAGCAGGCGGAAGGAGCGCTCGAGGAGGAGCACGAGCAGGACGAAGGCGATCTGCCCGATCTCGACGCCGAGGTTGAAGCCGAGCAGCGCGAGGGGCAGATCGGCGCGGGGCAGGCCCGCGCTCGTGAGCGCCGAGGCAAAGCCGAAGCCGTGGATCAGGCCGAAGACGAAGGCCACGACCCAGGGGTTCTCGATCGTGAAGCTCGTCTGGCCGCGCCACGCGCGGACGATCTCGGGGCCGAGGAAGAAGATGGAGAGGGCGATCGCGACGTTGAGGGGCAGCACAGGCGCCTCCGCCCAGCCGAAGGTCGCGATGGCGAGCGTGATCGAGTGGGCGACGGTGAAAGCCGTGATCGTCCTGACGAGCGTCCAGCGGTCCTTGACGATGAGCAGCAGCCCCAGGACGAAGAGCAGGTGGTCGGCGCCGAAGGCGATGTGCCGGATGCCGTGGACGACGTAGGAGCCGACGACGGCGAGCCTGCCCGGAGCCGCGGTGATCTCGATCCAGGGCTGCGACGGGTGAACGATGACCGACCACTTCCTGCCGTCGGCGAGCTCGACGCGCACGAGGACGTCGGTGATCGTGGCCTGGAGCCCGGGGAACTCGATCCGCTGGCCCGCGAGACCCTTCGGGCCCGCGTCGATCGCCCGCCTCTCGAGGAGAGAGTCGGTGAGCTCCTGGACCGTCGGCTCCTTCAGGTTCCGCACGCCGGCCGGCACCTGCAGAACGACCGGCAGGCGCATCCCGGAGAGGACCGGCGTGCGCCACAGCAGGTCGTAGCGGCCGGGAGCCGTCTCCTTGACCTCGAGATAGGCCGGCCGCGCCTCGTGGGCCGACGCGCCGGGCGCGAAGGAGAAGAGAAGGCCGGCGAGGAAGAGTCCCTGACGCCTCATCACTGGCCCGGAATCGGCTCTACTTCTCGATCTGGAGCTTCAGCCCCTCAGCGGCGATCTTCAGGCTGGCGCCTTTCGTCGCGCTCGTCAGCAGGAGCGAAACGCCGTTCGCGTTCGTGAGCGCGCCGGCACCGGCACCTTTGCCGGCCGTCGCCCCGGCGCCCCCGGCCGCGTAGACGCCGTCGAAATCCTCGAGCTTCTTCAGGTTGTAGACATTTCCGGTGGCCTTGGCGTTGGTCATCCCGACTTCGCCCACCGAGAGTCCTTCGACCTTGAACTTATGGGCCTTGCCCATGTACGTGAGCACGCCGTGGCCCCAGCTCCAGCCGATCCCGACCGCCACGGATCCCTCCGTCAGCGTCACCGTTGCATCCGCCTTCTTCTTGGCCTCCGCGGCCAGCCCGGCCGCCGCCACCAGCGCGACCATCGCTCCAAGTGCAATCGATGCGGTCAAACGACGAGACATGATTTCCTCCTTATGTTTCCGGATCTTATTCGGGCGCTCGGTCCAGTCTATCCGAAGCTCCTCCCTGGGCTCACGGCGTCCGTCCGGGCGGCGCGGGGGGCGCCGGAAGCAGGAGCTCGTACTTCGCGCGCATCGCCTTGTACGCCGCCTCCTTGGCCTCGGCCTTGCGCGACGCGAGCCAGGCCGTCTTGACGTCCGGTTCGACCTCCTCGAAAGACGAAGCGCGCTCGGGCGTCAGGGAATCGAGAAAGACCAGGTGCCAGCCGTAACCCGACTCGATCGGGCCCGTCCAGGAGCCGGGCTTCTGCGCGAACAGCGCCTTCGCGAACGGGGGACCAAAGTCCTTGGCGATCTGGTCGAGCGTGCGGTCGGCGAGATAGTCCTGGAACATGAAGGGGTCTCCGAGGGCGGCCGCCCCCGCCCAGCCGGCGGGCTTGCCGGCGAGCCGAGCCAGGGCCGCCTTCGCGTCGGACCAGGCGCTCTTGCCGCGCCGGTCGGGCGAAAAGTACAGGTGCCGAAAAGTCACGCGCGCCGGCTGCGCGAACGTCGCCGTGCTTTTCGCGAACCAGGCCTTGAGCTCCTCGGTCGTCGGCTCGTGCGCGGCCGAGACGTCCTCGGCGAGGAACTCCATCTTCTGGGCCATCCGCCTCTTGACGATGGTGTCGTCCTTGTCGAGGCCCATCGCCAGGGCCTCGCGGTAGAGGATTTCCTCGCGGATGCGATTTTCGATGAGGCCGATCATCTCCTGATCGCCCGGCGGGCGCCGCCACTGGGCGGCGAAACCGACCTGGAGCTGCCTCAGGTCATCCAGACTGAGGACGATCTGCCGGGAAGGCGGCGTCCGATCCACCGCGGGCCCGACCGCGCGCGAGACGGCAAAGAGCGCCGCGCCGAGGACAAGAAAATGGACGAGGGGCTCGCGGAGCCAGCGTTTCATCGGAGTCCATCATACGGACAGGAATCCCGGGGAATCGTCGTCACCACTCTGTCCTTCTCGATGTTGGAGGGCGTGGTCGTTTCCTGGACGCAGTCTGTCAGTTCGGCGGCGATCCCGGGGATCCTTCCCCCAGTTGGGATCCCGCGCGAGCGTCCTCGCCTTCCCCGGACAGCAGAACCGGGGGATGCTTGGCCCACTCGTTGTTCTCCAGGCCCATCGCGTATGCGAGATCGAAGAGGGACCGCATGTAGGCCGTGTCGAATTCCGAGACGTGCGGAGTCTTGAACGTGGCGGGGATGTAAGCGAGGTTGTAGTCCACGTGATCCCGGCGGGTGATCGTGAAAATCCGGTAGAGGTCTCCCATCCCCTGATACTGGATGAGGCACGTGATGGCTCTCATGGCGATCGGCAGCGTCCGGCGATCCACCTGCGCCCACTCCGGGTCGAGCCGCGCGTTCCGGATGATGTAAAGCGTCCGTTGCCTCTCGTTATCGTGCTCGGCCGAGAGCTTCGCGAGTTCCACCGCAACCGGATACACGAACACCTGGGTCGACGTGCCGCCGTCCACGTGCATCTCTTCATAGGCCTGCCCTCCGGCCTGCGCGCCGATCATCACCGGCGGAAAGGTGCCGGGGATGGCCGCCGAGGCCATCAGGATCCTGTGGACGAGCTCGAGAGCTCCGGGGCTGCGTGTGGCGGCGATCTTCGTGACGTTCCATATCACCGGGCGCCGTGCATCGAGGTTGGTCGTCCCGACGAGGAGGATGCGGCCCTTCTCGTATTCGCCCGCGATCGCGTCGAGCATCTCCTGAGTGACGAATTTCTTCACGAGGCCGTAGAGAGGCGACGTATCCGCCATCGCGTCCCCGAAGAAGGCTGAAAAGACCGACCGCGGCTCGGCGATGTCCTTGAGGGACACTCCGGTGTAGAGCGACTTCAGCTTGTCGTCGTACTCGGCCCCCAGGAAGGCGAATGGAGCGATCAGCGCTCCCGTGCTGACTCCCGTGACCAGCTTGAACCGCGGCCGTGTCCCGGCCTTCGTCCAGCCGTTCAGGAGGCCGGCACCGAACGCGCCGTTGTCGCCTCCCCCGGAGATGGCGAGGTAGGCAACGGGAGGCAACGGCGCGCCGTCCTCGAGCTGGAGGGTCGCCCGCTCGCGGGCCCAGGATTCCACGAAGTCCCGCTGGAACAGTTGCATGGCTTCGACATCGCGGGGGAAATACCGGATCCCCGGAGGGAACCCGGCGACCTCGGCCCGGGTCACGAGATTGGCCGGCACGGCCTGACGGCGCTCCGCCGTCGTGCACCCGGCGAAGAGCAAGGTCGCCACCGCCGCGAGAACGGCGACGGCCGATTTCGGGGCGGGCCGGAAGGTCATCTCCACGTGCAGGATTCTCGCCGGTAGTCGTATCACGTGGCGGACCCGGCCATTCGGCAAATTCCACTGCCCGCGGCCCGCCTTCGGCCAGCGAGGCTAACCTCGGCTGCCTCCGGCTGTTTCGCATGGGCAGCCTTAGTACATGTTAGGCGGCTCCGAGCGTCGGGTAGCATTCGTAGCGCGAGGCCGCTATGGGCCAACTGCAGAAGATCTTTAGAGGCGGAGCGCCTCTAGCAGATCCTTCTCGTCTCGGAGAGGGCCGGTTCAGTGCTTGTCAGCGGCGAACCAAGCCTCCACCTTTTGCACGGCCTTGTCGCCCATCCCCTCGATCATCCGCCGCCGAAAGTCCTCGCGCATCGTCTCGAACTTCTGCTGCTGCTCCGGATTGAGAATCGGCGAGATCTTCTCGTCGAAGGACGCACCCGCCTTCTTGAGCGCCTCCACCTTTTGCAGGTCGCTCAACTTGGTGTCCTTCTTCAGTTCGCCGAGTTGCTTGATCTCCTGTTCCAGGATGGGAACGACCTCCCGCTTCTGCTGCGCCGTCAGCCCGAGCTCCATCGAGAACTGGTTCGACAGCGCGGTCAGCGGGTTCGTCGCCGCCAGCGGCGCCGCGATGATCTCGTAGTTGGCGTAGCCGAACTCGTTGTTTCGGGCGGCATAGTAGGTGCTCCCGAGCTTGTAGAACGCAAAGTCGTACGGATCCTGCGACACGAGGACGACGAGCTTGTCACCCTCGATCTTGTAGGCGCTGGTCGTGCCCTGGTAGCCGTCGCGGCCGACGTTGCCGAAATGGCTCGGCACCACCTCGTTCGCTCCGACGCGGAACACGTTCATCTGGCCCTCGGCGGTGAACGCCTGGAAGAACTGCTCTCCGATCACGTTGTTCCGCATCCAAAAAGCCTTGCCGACGACGAGCGCCTTCAGCTGTTCCTCGCTCAGGGGCGTGGCGCCTTTCGACCTCAGGTCCGCGACGGTCATGCCCGTGGGCGCGCCCTTGCGCGCCTCGGCCGAAGGCGTGTACCAGATCGGCGAGGTCCAGGCGCGCTCCTGCCCCGTCAGCGGCACGACGTTGGGCGGGGGCAGGCCGGACTTGACGGACTGGATCAGGGTCCAGCGCGGCGTCGGAATCTCGAGGACGCGTGCGTAGTAGAACGCATGCAGGCTCGCGTCGAACTCCGGGTCCGTCCACACCGTCTTCAGCTCCACCGAGCCGGCGTCGTTGGTGTACGTGGCCTTCTCCAGATCCACGGTGCTGCGGACGGCCGGGACCTTGCCGGTCCACTTGTTGGGCTTGCGGTCTCCCGACCAGACGACGTCGAAGACCTTCTCGAAGCTCTGACCGTTCTGAGTCCAGCCCTTGACGATCTGGATGCGGTCGAGACTGCCCGAGGTCGGGTCCTTCACCGCCCAGACGACGAAGCGCGGAGCGACGCCCTTTCCTCCCGCGGGCATCGGGCGCAGGTCGCCGCCCATGGGAACGCCGCCCTGCGTACGCGCCGGTGGACCCAGTCCTGCCCGTCCGCGGCGTTCTTGTCGTAGTCCCAGCCTCCGAAGAAGCGGACCTTGATGTGCGGACCGCTGACACCGAAGGTTTCCTTGCGGTACATCGCGTCGAAGAGCGAGGCGCGGGTGTTCTCCTCGGCCCACACACCGGTCAGTCCGCCGGGGTTTTCGAGGCGCACGTCCATGGTGCCGCCGATCAGCACGCCGGCGAAGCGCCGCTGGACCGAACCGTCCGCATCGGCGTGGAGGCCATAAAAGTTGTCCTGGCGGTAGGGGCTTCCGGTGTTGTGCGAATCGGAGCCGCCCGCCATGCCGAACTTGTACGGGTTGTAGCCGCGCACGTCCTGCATCGTGATGCCGTCCTTGTAGGCCTGCCGCGCGAAGCTGCCGGTGATGTGATCGATCCGGCCGACGTCGTCCGGAAGGCCGAGGATGGCCTGGTACAGCTCGTAGTTCGCGAACTCGTCGTTCGGCGACAACAGCGGATGCGTCTCGGATTGACCCTTGCCCTGCTTGATCTCAACCAGGCGCTCGTTGCGGTCGCGGGCCGCCGCCCAGGCGGCGTCGATCGGCCGCCCGGTGGTGTTGTCGACCTCGACCGGGTACATCCAGCCGTCGCTGACGTTCGCGTTGTGCGAGATCGCGAGGAGCTCGTTGCCCGCCTTGCGCTGCGCGTCCATCCAGTTCCAGAGCTCCGTGGGCTTGTTGGAGTCGAGCGAACTGAAGGGATACGGCGGCACCTTGTCGCAGGCCCGGAAGAACACGTTGCGGTGCAGGTTGCGATTGCCGGGCATCGAGGTCCACTCGTACGAGCAAAACGCGGTGAACTTGCCGGGATGATTGTTCGCGTCGGCGATCTTGATGTTTTCCTTCCACACCGTGGAGGTGATCTTCGGGTCCATGAGCGCCTTGATCGGCGGCTTGTTGGTCAGGGTAAGCAGGTAGGAGAAGACCTTCTGCTGGTCGGCCGCGCTGTTCGGGTCCTTCATGATCATGGGCTGCGCCTCGGGCAGCTTGCTCACGTAGGAGCCGGGGGTATTGGCCTCCTTGGTGACGCCCACGTACTCCGAGTGATCGGTCACGCCCATGAAGTCTAGCGGCGTGTCGATCTTGATGTCGAAGCCCATCGGGTGCTTGATCGTCTGTCCCTGGGCGTACTTCAAGGCATCGTCCGGGGTGGTCGTACGGTTGCCCATCACCCACGCGTCGAGCGACCAGCTCGTGTGGATGTGCTCCTCGCCGAAGTAGGCGTTCTTGTCGGGATTGGGCTGCTGGGCGAATGCCACGGGAGCCGTCAGGGCGAGAATCGCGGAAAGGGTAGAGGTGAGCGCGGTGCGGCGGAGTTGCAAGCGCATGGAAAGCCTCCTCGACGAACGGCACCAGATTAGATCACGAATGGGCTCAACGGCTCCTATTCGAATAGCGTCCCCGGGATGAGCTTTGGAAGCACCGGCGTCAACTGGATCTGGACGTTCCACTTCTGCCCGACGGGATCCGGCTGCATGACCATGTACTGCCCGGCCAGGCTGATCTTGACCGGCAGGCGCCCGAACTTGACGACCTTGCCGATGCCGATTCCGATCGGGACGGTCCAGCGTTGTCGCCCGGGGCCTTCCAGCTGGCCGTGATGTTGCCCGAGTAGCCGACGTTCCAGCCGCCCTCGAAAAAGAGATTGGCGATCGGCTGGATGTTGATCTGGCTGGTGTTCGGCCGGCTCGCGTCGCCGGCGTACGACCACCACTGCTGCGGAAAGACACCGAGGATGAATTTCGGGGTCATGTACGCGAGCACGAGCGCGGGCCCCACCTGAAATTTCCCCTGGCCCGTGTAGACGGAGCCGGCCGTCGGGAAGATGAACGTCGGCCCGAGGCCGAGAAGCCAGCAGCCGCTGTGGGCCGGCGAGAACAGCTCGAGCTGAGTCCAGTCGCCGAAATTGGTCGTGCGCTCGTCCTGGCCGGTCGAGCTCGAGTAGGGAAAGCTGTTGTACACCTGGATCACGGGGCGGGTGATGAGGTTGATCTCCTTCGTCAGGCTCACCGGCATGACGGGCTGGAAGTTCAAGTTGTAGTTCCAGCGGCCGTTCGTCAGTTCGAAGTTGTTGAACTGAAATTGCAGGGACCAGAGGTTGGCGACCGGGTTGGCGAGTGCCTGGGCGAGCTTGTTTGCGTCGGCCGCTTCCTCGGCGGCCGTGGGAGCCGCCGCCTCGGGCGAATCGCTGGTCGCGCCGCGAGTGGACGAAACCAGTCCGAGGCCCGCAGCAAGCAAGCCAAGCGCGATTCTCAGTTTCGGTGTCAGCGTGTTCTCCTTGCTGAGGATCGCTCTCAGGGAGCGGGCACCACGGTGTAGCTCACTCCATTCGCCCCGGCCGAGGGAAGGTACCACGTCCCGTTGGATACGAAGTACGTCGTTCCATTGATGGTCGTGTGGACGGCGCCGGCGGGCATGGCGTAGAAGACCGTGCCTGCCGGGTGCGAAGCGGCGGCCGCCCCCGTTGCGACACCGGTCGAGTAGGCGACGGCCGTATTGGCCGAGCCTGCAGCCACCCCGGTGGAGTAGGCGCTGGTCGTCGCGGCGGCCGTGGAGGCTGAGCCAGCGGCGTATCCGGATTGGTACGCGCTCGCCGAGGCAGCCTGCGAGCTCGAGGATGCAGCGGCCGCGCCGACGGCCGCCCCGGCCATCGCCGCTCCGGCGACCG
>CAWERV010000004.1:0-41333 GCA_963811425.1 uncultured Acidobacteriota bacterium | reverse complement strand
GCCGGTAATTGACGATTCCGAAAATCGAATGGACGCAGAAGAAGGGCGGCCTGGTCCCTTTCGGCTGGACCGCGACGAGCGAAGGAAGCGGGCCCTCGGAGCGCTCTCTGTCCTGCAGCATCTCGGCCAGTTCAGCCAGCGTGGCAGCCCGAAAGATCGTCGCCAATGCCACTCGCACGCGGAGCTGTTTCTCGATCCTCGCCACCAGCTGAGCAGCCAGCAGCGAGTGTCCGCCGAGATCGAAGAAGTTGTCATGAATTCCGACCCGCTCGAGGCCCAGGATCTCGCACCAGATCCGGGCGATCTTCTCCTCGAGAGAGTTTCGAGGAGGAACGAAAGCCTCCTGGAGCTCCGGCCGGGAGGCATTCGGCGCGGGGAGCGCTCCGCGGTCAATCTTTCCGGTCGCCGTCCTCGGAAGCGCCGTCAGGAAGAGGAAGAGTGTCGGGATCATCCAGTCCGGGAGGCGCTCGGACAGGGCCTGGCGCAGTGCGCCGGCGCCGGGATGGTCGGATGCTGCCGTGACCACGTACGCCATCAGCCAGCTCCGCCGGGGCCGTCATTTGCCGCGATCGCAGCCTCAGCGACTCCCGGCAGCGCGTTGAGGGCCGCCTCGACCTCTGCGAGCTCGACCCAGTAACCGCGGATCTTCATTCGGGAGTCCCCGCGGCCGACATACACGAGGCAGCCGTCCGGTAACAGCCGGCCCAGGTCCCCGCTGCGAAACATCCGTTCGCCCTCGCGGCCAGGGACCGGGAGAAAAGCCTTCGCCGTCAGGTCGGGCTGTTCCAGTACCCGATCGCGAGCGTGCGCGAAACGACGGCGATCTCGCCGGTGTCGCCGGAACTCGGGGTGGCCGCCTTCATCGAGCAGGAGGACCTCTGTCCCGTCCACGGCGTACCCGAGCGGCGCAATCGACGTCGGACACACCGAGTCGTGATCGGCGAACCATTGCCGGATCACGTGCACTTCGGTCGCGCCGAGGCCAACGTGCAAGCCGGGCAGGTTTTTGGGAAATGCTCGCGATAGAGATCGAAGTCCGAGGAGAGCACCGGCTCGCCGCCGAGCTTGATCAGCCGCAGACGAGAGAGATCCTCGCTTCCATCGAGCGAGGCGGCGAGCTGCCGAAAGAGGCTCGGGACGCAATGGAGGATCGTGATTCCTTCCTCCACGAGGAAGAGCCGGAGGCGGAGCAGCCCCCCCTCCGACAGCGAAAACGGGCAAACGGCCGCGCCGTTCAAAAGTGCGCCGTACACGTCCGAGACGGAGGCGCCGAAGCTGCATGAAGACAGCAGGGTGAGACGGTCGTTGGGCACGATTCCCAGGCCGTTAGACAGCTTCAGAATGTTATGCAGGAGGTTGCGGTGACTCTGCATGACTCCCTTGGGTCTGCCGGTCGACCCCGAGGTGAACAGGATGTAGGCGAGGTCGTCCGGCGAGGCGGGAACGCCGAGATTGTCGGGCGGCCCTTCGGCTGTCATCTCGTCGGCTCGCAGGATCGGTGCGCCATCGACACTCTCTCGCGCGGCGGCCTCGCGGCGCCGCGCTCGTCCGTCAAGATCGCGGCCGCGTCCGCCTCGCCAAGGATCGACCGGAGCCGCGAAGGCGCGAAGGCGGGGTCGAGCGGCACGTAGAACCGGTGCGCCTGTCCAGCGTGCCGAGCATCGCCGCGAAGAGCGTGGGACCGGCCGGGAGCCATAGAGCGATCGGGCGGTCCGGATGGGGGCAACTCTGGAGACCCCGGGCGATTCGATCTGCAGCGGCGCCGAGCATCGAGTACGTCCATTGCTGACCCGGCGCTCGCACCGCAACCCGATCGGGGTGGGCGCGAACGATGCTCTCGAATCGGCGGCTCACGGACTGTTCGATCTCGCCCGGTGCGAAATTCGGACGTGAGAGTGCGGGCGAGTCGCGCGCGGGGCGCGTTGCTTCCGGATGGGCCTGGGATCCGGGCATCATGTCGCCCCGTAGACAGCCTGTGAGCGCGTGAAAAACTCTCTCGCCCCCGGCCCATGCTCCGGCGGGCCGATGCCCGACGCCTTCCATCCGCCGAACGGTGCGAAAGCATCGGCATCGGCGGTGGCATCGTCGAGCTTGAGGACGCCGGCTCGCGCCTGTTCGAGGAAGAATCGACGCTGCTCGGGCGATCCTCCGAAGAGTGCGGCCACGAGACCCTGCGGGACCCCGTCGCAAAGCGCGAGCGCTTCGGGATAAAGTCCGCAGCCCGCTGCACGACGAGGACCGGCCCGAATGTCTCTTCGGTGACGATTTCACTCTTTGGCGCGGCCCCGAAGACGAGCGTCGGCGCAAGGTAGGCTCCCGTTCCCCGAAGTGCGTTGAACGCGGGAGTCGCGGCATGCGGCGCAATGATCGAGACGGCCCCCGCGCGCGCCCGGTCGAGCAGCGCGGCGACACGCCGGCACGCCTCGTCGGAGATGAGCGGCCCCGCTTCGATTTCTGGATCCAGGGGATCGCCGCACCGGATGCGCTCCGTCGCAGCGACGAGCTCGCCCTGGAAGTCGTCGTACACGCTTGCGTCCACGACCGTTCGCCGATTCGCCGTGCATCGTTGCCCCGCGAACGAGAAGGCGCCCCGTGCAATGAGCGCGGCTGCCCGCGGCAAATCAGCCCCCCCCCAGACGATCGCCGCATTGTTTCCGCCGAGCTCCGCCTGCAGGGGGATCCGCCGGGCGGCGCAGATCTCCTGAGCGGCCCATCCGGCACGCGAGGAGCCCGAGATCGAAACTCCGTCGACACCCTCGCTGCGCATCAGGGTGCCGGCCGTCTTGTGGTCGCCGGCCAGGAGGCCGACAAGGCTGGTCGGCACGTCGGCCTGCCGCAGTAGCGCGAGAAGCTGCAAGGCGACCCGTGTCGCGGCCGGCGCCGGCTTCCAGACGACGGCATTCGCGAAGGCAAGAGCCGGCGCGATCTTGCCGATCGGGATGGCGATCGGATTGTTCCAGGGAGTCACGATCGCGACGACGCCGAGCGGGACGCGTCGCGCAAAGGAGGTCGGTCCACAGCGCTGGGGCGCAATGTCCTCCGCGGCGGCAACACCGCGCAGAAGCGCGGCTGCGCGCCCGACCTCGGCGCGCCCCAGCCGTAGAGGCTTGCCGACATCCTCCGCCATCGCCCGCGCCAGAGGCTCCACTGTCGACTCGAGCCCTCCGGCCAGCCGCGTCAGGCAGGCCCTGCGAGCGGCGGCGCCGGCAGAGGCCCAGCTTCGTTGGGATTCATGGGCGGTGCGCGCGGCCGCAGAGGCTTCTGTCTGCCCGGCGGCAGGAACGCTGAAAAGTTCGCGGTCACGCTGGCGCGGCGCGTTGTGAACGCCTTCGGGAAGCGATGCGGGGCGCAGCTCCTGTCCGCCGATGACTGCGGCCGGCAGCCGCTCTCCCTGCGTGGTGGAGCCTGCGGCGCCCGTTTCGTGTCGGCGAAGAATCGCATCGACCGGCAGAAATCGCGCGGCACGGCCTTCGAGGTATCGCTGCGTGATGGCGGCGTGGAGCGGATCATCGCTCGCCACTGCGTCCTCCGCGACCAGAACCTCGAGCCGGCGCGCGTACGCGTCGAGCACCGTTGCGCGCACACAACCGTGCAGATGGACGCCGGCCACGATGAGCGTGTCGGGCACGACGTTCGAAAGGATCCGGTCGAGTTCAACGCTCGAGAAGGCCGAAAAGTTGGTCTTGTGCACGATCGGTTCGGCCTCGCCAGGCCGCAGAGATGCCGGAGGCTCGTGTCCTTCCGTGCCCCGGACGCACTTCCACCAGTCGTGCGCTCTCCAGTGGGGCATCCGGTCGTCCGGCTCCCGGTCGACGGTCGTCATCGCGTGGACGACCGGGATGCCGATAGCGCGTGCTCGGGAGAGCAGGCGAGTGGCCCGCTCGATGACCTCGCCGGCGGCCGGCTCGAGTCCGGGCGCCCCGAGGAAATCCTTCTGGAGATCGACGAGGAGAAGGAGCGGCCTCATTTCCTCGATAAGCGCGCGATGTGTTCCGTTGCCGACGCGATGCGCGCGCCCAACTCCTTCGTCCCGACGAGGGCGGCGCCCGGTTCGGCCATGTCGAAGGTGCGGAACCCTTGACGAAAGACTTCGTCGACGGCTTGCTCGATCCATGAGGCTTCTTCCCAGAGGCCGAAGCTCTCGCGCAGCATCATTGCCAGCGAGTAGATCTGGCCGATCGGGTTGGCGCGGTCTTCGCCAGCGATGTCTGCCGCCCCGCCGTGATTGGTCTGGTAGACAGCAGCGCCTTGCGCCGAGAAGTTGCCCGAGTAAGACAGACCGCGCGCTCCGCAGAAGAACGGCTGCCACGTCTGCGAGCACGTCGCCGAACAGGTTGTCCGCAACGACGACGTCGAACATCAACGGGCACTGGACCAGTTGGTAGGCCACGAGGTCGATGTTGACGAAGTTGACGCGCAATCCGGCGCGCGCGGCCACGTCTTCCGCCGTTTGCCGCCACAGGGCGGTCAAGGCGGGCAGACCTCCGTCCTTGACGACCACAGTCAGCAATCGTCGCCGCTGCGCCGCCAGAGCCGCGCCGACCTCCACGATTCGCCGGATCTCGCGTTCGCTGTAGCGAAAGGTGTGCTCGCAAACGCGCCCATCACCTGACCGTGCGCTCTCGGTGGCCTCGCCAAAGTAGATCCCGCCGGCGTTCTCGCGGACGACCAGCAGGTCCGTGCCGCGAACGGCAGAGGCCTTTAGCCGGCCCGCTTGGGCCAAGACCTCGGAAACGAGGACGGGACTGATCTTGCAGAAGAGATCGAAGCGGCGCCGCAACTCATAGACGAATCGGCCACCCCCGGGGCCGGCCAGAATCGCGCCGTTGTCGGAGAACACGGTTTCGCAAAACTTCACGACGCCGGCCGGAAGCGGCTGACCGGTCAGCCGCTCGGCATCCCGCCCGATCTCGCTTCCGACACGGACTTCGAAGTGAGCGCCGCCTGCCCTCTCAATCGCCGGCAGCAGACCGAGCGCGGCGCCGATGACCTCGGGGCCGACGCCCTCGCCTGGCAGGACACCAATCGAGCAGACGCCGTCATTCGCACTCGCTTCGCGCATTCGCGCAAAGACCGCGCCCGTCCACCGGGCCCGTTGCCGAAGCACGCCGCGACTCGGCTCCACGCCCTACTCCTTGTTGAGGTGCGATAGTCTAACCTGCCTAATGGGACAGGGGTATCGGCAGAGTTCTCGAATCCCCGATCTGGGGTTGAGCGGCTGACCCGACCAACTCGTAAGTACCCTTTCATTTCTAAGCCGGCATTTGTCGCGACCCTGCACCCTTCCGCGCCTGCCGACGCCTCGACCAATCGGAGAAGCGGGCCATACGCGGGGGGTGGACCCGGTCGGCCCTGCCCTTTGGCTGCCTTATCCTGCAGTTCGAGGGCCTTCGAGCCGGACCGTGACTCCCGACGAAAACGACCTGCTGACCAGAGTGGGGCCCGGTACTGCGATGGGGGCGCTCATGCGCCGCTATTGGCTACCGATGATGGAGGGCTCCGAGCTCGGTCCGCCTGACGGGCCGCCGCAGCGCATCCGGCTGCTCGGCGAGACTTCGTGGCGTTTCGCGACACGCAGGGGCGGGTGGGCCTCTTGGAACAACGCTGCCCGCACCGCGGCGCGTCGCTGTACTTCGCACGTAACGAGCAGGCGGGCCTGCGCTGTGTCTACCACGGTTGGAAGTTCGACATCGGTGGACGTTGCGTCGACATGCCAACCGAGCCGCCCGACAGCCGCCTCAGTCATGGAGTGCGCGCGACCTCCTATCCCTGCCGAGAAAGGCAGGGGATCATTTGGGCCTACCTCGGGCCGAGCGCGGACCCTCCATCGCTACCGGAGCTCGGTTGGGCACTCGTGCCGCAGCCCAACGCGGTAACCTGAAGTATCAACGCGCGTGCAACTGGCTGCAGGCCCTCGAGGGTGACATCGACACGGCGCACCTCGGCTGGCTGCATGCGCGCTTCAGCGAGGACGGGCGGCGAGAGGTGGCCTTCAACGCCGCGGACCGCCTCCGAAACATCGCCGTTGCCGACACGCGACCCGCGCTCCATGTGATCGACACCGCGGCCGGCGTCGTCATCGGCGCGCGGCGCGAGCACGGCGACTCCCGACCACTACTGGCGCATCACGCAATTCCTGATGCCGATATTCACGAGCGTCCCGGCGATCGAATCGCAATACCGCGCCAAGGCCTGGGTGCCGATCGACGACCACCACACGCTGGTCTGGGAGCCGAACTGGCACCCGACCGAGGCCCTCGCCGACGAAAATCGCCGTGGATGGAAAGGCCGCGTCCCTCCGAGCGGCATGCGCGAGGCCGGGGGGAATCCGCTCGACCGGCGGCCGCTTTGTAGCCAGCCCTCGAGAACGATTATCGGATCGATCGCAAGCGCCAGCGCTCGGCGAACTTCACAGGAATCGAGGAGTCTCCGCCGCTGCAGGACGCGGCTGTCCAGGAGAGCATGGGGCCGATCGTCGACCGCACGCGTGAGCATCTGGGCTCGACCGACGTCGGCATCATCCACGTGCGCAAGCGGCTGCTCGACGCGGCGCTGCGCCTGCGCGACCGGGGCGAGGAGCCTCCCCGGTGTGTTCGACCCAGTGGCCTACCGCCGCCGCGGCTGCCAGCTTGTGGTGCCCCGCGACGCGGATTGGCTCGAGGCGTCGCGCAGCAGCAGCAGGTTCGAGGTTCGGGCCTCGGAGCCCGGGTTGCCGGAGGAGTTCACGAGACTCAAGGCGTGGACCATCACCGGCGTCATTCCGATACACCGGAATCGGCCATGAAGTCGACCCCGTTAGAATCGCGCCGTGGTTTTCTGCCCGTCCTGCTCGGCCGAGATTCCGGATTCCGCGCGTTTCTGTCCCGAGTGCGGTGAGGCGATCTCGTCGGCTTCCCAGATGCCGACGAACCTCGCGTCTCCCTCCGTGGACCGGGCGGCCCGCAGGAGGATGACCGCCTCCGCGCCGGTCGGACGACTGGCGTCGTCGGGGGTCGGTCGAGGCCGGCGGGTTCACGCCCGGCGCGATTCTCGCCTCTCGATACCGGGATCATCGGGTTGCTCGGCCGGGGCGGCATGGGCGAGGTCTATCGGGCCGACGATCTGAAGCTCGGCCAGCCGGTCGCCAAGTTTCTCCCGCGCCACTTCGCCTCGGACTCCGGACGGCTCGAGCGCTTCTACGCCGAGGTGCGCATCGCCCGCCAGGTTTCGCATCCGAACCAGTGTGCCGCGTCCACGACGTCGGCGAAATCGAGGGGCAGCAGTACCTCTCGATGGAGTACGTGGACGGCGAGGATCTCGCCTCGCTCTTGAAGCGAATCGGGCGCTTGCCGGCGGACAAGGCGCTCGACATCGCGCGCGAGCTCTGTGCGGGCCTCGCCGCGGCGCACGACCGGGGCGTTCTGCACCGCGACCTGAAGCCCGCCAACGTGATGGTCGACGGTCGCGGGCGCGCCCGCATCACCGACTTCGGCCTCGCGGTTGCGGCCGGCGAGGTCGTCGAGGGAGAGGTCTCCGGGACGCCGGCATACATGGCGCCCGAGCAGCTCGCGGGCAAGGGAGCGTCGATTCGGAGCGACGTCTATGCGCTCGGCCTCGTGTTGTACGAGCTCTACACCGGGCGCAAGGCGTTCGACGGCGCGACTCTTCCGGAGCTGCGTCGCAAGCACGCCGAGGATCCACCGACCTCGCCCTCGGCGATCTCGCCCGGCTTCGATCCGGTCGTCGAACGCGTGATCCTGCGCTGCCTCGAGAAGGACCCGAAGGCGCGCCCCGCGTCCGCGGCCCAGGTCGCCGCGGCGCTGCCCGGCGGCGACCCGCTGGCGGCGGCGATCGCCGCCGGCGAGACGCCGTCCCCCGAGATGGTCGCGGCGGCGGGCGAGCGCGGCAGCATTTCGCCGCCGACGGCCCGGTGGCTGCTTCTCGCGCTGGCGGCCGGAATCGCTCTCTCCGTGGTCCTGACGCCGAAGGGAAACATCGCGTCCTTCGTCGGGCTCGAGAAGTCGCCCGAGATCCTGCGCGAACGCGCCCGCGAGATCCTGAAGGGAGCGGGGCTCGATGCGAAGCCCGCGGACCATGCAGAGGCCTTCTCGACGGACGGGAGGTTCCTGAGTTGGGCTGCGGCACACGGAGGCTTCGGCGGGGATCTGTCTCGCGACGCAATCGGCTTCATGTACAGGCAGGCGATGCGGCCGCTCACCGCCGTGACCGCCAACACCGGCCCTTACCCGACGTCGGTGGTGACCGAATCGGACCCGCCTCCGCTCGAGGCCGGAATGGCGGAGGTCGTGGTCGATCCGCGCGGCCGGCTCGTCCAGCTCTCGATCGTGCCGCCCGAGCGGGAGCGCGAAGACGCCGGCCCATCCGAAACGAACTGGGAGTTTCTGTTCCAGCAGGCGGGTCTCGACATGAGTCGGTTCACGTCCGTGCAGCCACGCTGGACTCCGAGCAGTTTCGCCAGCGAGCGCGCGGCCTGGGAAGGGCCCCATCCGGAGCGGCCGGGCGTGACCATGCGGGTCGAGGCGGCGTCCTTTGCGGGGCGTCCCGTGAGCTTCCTGTGGATCGGGCCGTGGACCCGGCCGTCGCGTGACCCGGAGGGAACGCCCGAAGGCAACGCCGGGGACCTCGTCTTTGAGGGTCTGCTTCTGCTTTTCCTTCTGGGTGGAGCCGTGGTCGCTCGCCACAATCTGCGAGCCGGTCGCGGAGACCGGCGGGGCGCCATTCGCCTGGCATGGGCCGTCATCCTCCTGCAGTTTGCGATGTGGGTGCTGGGCACGCACCATGTCGCCTCCGCCAACGAGGGTTGGACCTTCATCTTTGGCTTCTGCAACGCCGTCGGGATGGGCGTAGGGTTCTGGGTCCTCTACCTCGCGATGGAGCCTTTCGCGCGCCGCCGTTGGCCCGAGATGCTGATCTCCTGGACCCGGGCGATCTCCGGAGGCTGGCGCGATCCCCTGGTCGGCCGGGACATCCTGATCGGGTCGGTCGCGGGAGTCGCCATGGGGCTGATCATGGGCCCGCTCCGCGTCCTGCTCCCGCCGCGGTTGGGCCTGGCCGGCCCGCCGCCGCACTCCTTCGATTACGCGGCACCCGTGAACGTCGGGAACGCGCTGGCCTGGCCCATCTCCTTCGGAATTCTCTCGGCGTTCTGGGTCCTCGGGCTCGTGTTCCTGCTGATCCTGATGCGCCGCTTCCTGCGCCGCGAATGGATCGCCGGGGTGGTCGTGGCCCTGATCTTCACCGCGATCTTTATCGGGAGTCCGGGAGGGGCAGTGACGCTCGCGCTGGCGTTCGTCTCGATGGGAATCCTGGTCGCGCTGACCATCCGGTTCGGAGTCCTGACCGCGATCGTCGCGGAGACCTGCCGGAGGATCCTCGGGTATCTCATCTACAGCCACGACCCGTCTTCCTGGCTGTTCTACGCCGGCGTCATCGTCGTGATCGGTGTGGTCGTGCTGGCAGTCTGGGCGACGCGGACCGCGTTGGCTGGCCGGCTGCTCTTCGGTGGCCTGGGACTGGAGGAGAAGGTGACCGCGGAGTAGGTCGATCGCATCGCTCATGAAGAATCGGAAGCTCGTCGTCAGCGCCGGCGTCCTGCTCGCCGCAGTCCTGCTCTTCGCGCAATCGTTTCGGGCCTCGCCGCTTCCGGCGCCGGCGCCATTCGCGGGCGCGCTGCCGGTGGCCTCGCCGCCGGCCGAGATGGCCGTCTATCGGCTGCCCACCGGCGTCACGCACCGCAGCGCCGGCTTCGCGTATCGCGGCGGCTCGTTCCTCGACAAGCGCGACTTCGCGATGACCGCGGTGCTCGTGAAGCATCCGCGCGGCGACCTGCTCATCGACACCGGGCTCGGGCACCGCGATCGACGCAGCAGATCCAGGCGATGCCGTTCTGGTTTCGCGCGACGACGAGCTACACGCGCGGTCGCTCGGCGGCCGAGCAGCTCGACGCGGCCGGCTACGATCGCGCGCCGCCTGCGCGCGATCCTGCTCACGCACGCGCACTGGGATCACGTCAGTGGCCTCCCCGAGTTTCCGGGCACGCCCGTCTGGGTGACCGCCGAGGAGCACCGCTTCATCGCCGACGGCGGCTGGATCACCGCTCGTCGCGCGCAGCGCTCGGCGACGTGCGCTACGAGGAGTACGGATTCGAGGGCGGTCCCTATCTCGGATTTCCCGCGGAGCCACGACGTCTACGGCGACGGCTCCGATCGTCGTCGTGCCCGCGCCCGGTCACACGCCGGGCTCGGTCATCGTGTTCCTCACGCTGCCGAGCGGCAAGCGCTACGCGCTCCTCGGCGATCTCGTGTGGCAGCGCGAAGGCATCACCGAGCGCGAGGAGCGGCCGTGGCTCCAGCGCAGCTCGCCGACGTCGACGCGACGGGGTCCGCGACGGCATCCTGCGCATGTCCGCGATCGCCGCGCGCCTTCCCGGTCTGACGCTCGTCCCGGCGCACGACTCGCGCGGCTTCGCCGAGATGCCGGAATTGCCGAGCGCCGCGGCGAGCGACCGTCCAGCCAGCGGAGGATCGAAACCTCCTGCGTGATTGGCCGTACCCATGCTTTGAGAGCGTCAGAAGCGAGGTGAACATGGGCGGCCTCTGGCAGGATCTCCGACACGCCGCGCGAGGTCTCGCCAAGCACCCCGGCGTGCCCGCGATCATGGTCGTGACGCTCGCGCTCGGCATCGGTGCGACCACGGCGATCTTCAGCGTCGTCTACGGCGTGCTCCTGCGGCCGCTGCCGTATCCCGATCCGAACCGGATCATGGCTATCTTCGAGGTCACCTCGAAGGGCAGGCCGTCGCGACTCGCGGACCCGAACTTCGACGACTTCCGCGATCAGAACCGCAGCTTCCAGGCGATGGCGAAGTACGGCGACGTACGTCGATGTCCGTCTCGGGGGCTGCGCAGCCGACGCGCACGATGGTTGGCGCACGTCTCGCCGGACTTTCTCCGGGTCATCGGTATCCAGCCGCTCCTCGGGCGGGATTTCAGCGCCGGCGACGCGGCACGAGGGGCCGCTCCCACGGTCCTCGTCAGCTATGGATACTGGAGGCAGGATCTCGGATCGCCGCGGGATCTCTCGCAGTCGCACCTGAAGATCGACGGCGCGGTGTTCTCCGTCATCGGCGTGCTACCGGCCGGATTTCGCTTCCCGGCGGACGCCGATCTGTGGGTGCCGGCCGAGCTCGAAGGCGAGAACCCGAGCCGCACGTCGCATAACTACGAAGCCATAGGGCGGCTCCGCGCAGGGCGTGACCGTCGAGCAGGCGAATCGCGACATCAGCGCGATCGCCCGGCGCATTCACGATGCATCCAGCGAGCAGAGCGACTATCTCCTGAGGGATGGGATCGGTCGTGCCGCTGCAGGCGTCGATCACGGGCAAGGCTCGGGGGGCGCTGCTGGTCCTGCTCGGTGCGGTGGGATTTCTGCTGCTCGTGGCGTGCGCGAACGTGGCGAACCTCATGCTGGCGCAGGCGTCGGTGAGAGAGCGCGAGCTCGCCATTCGCAGCGCTCTCGGCGCGGCGCGCGGACGGCTGATTCGTCAATTCCTGACCGAGGCGTTCCTGCTGTCTCTGGCCGGCGGCGGCCTCGGCGTAGTGGGAGCGCTCGGAGGCGTGGCGGGATTGGTCGCGCTGGCGCCCCAGAGTCTGCCGCGACTCGACAGCATCTCGATCAGCATTCCCGTGCTCGTCTTCGCGTTCCTCCTTTCCACGGCAGTCGCCGCAGGGCTGGGAGCCTTCACCGCCCTGCGCGCGACCTCCGGCGACCTGCGCAAGGGTCTGGTGGAAGGCGGGCGCGGACAGGCGGGTTCGCAGGGCAGCCAGCGCGTCGGCAGGATCATCGTCGCGGCGCAGATCGCGATCACGCTGGTTCTGGTGGTCGGAGCCGGATTGCTCGGACGCAGCCTGATGAAGGTGCTCGAAGTGAATCCCGGGTTCCGCGTGGACCGGATCGTCGCGATGGACGTCTCGCTTCCGTGGGTGGACGATCCCGGGGCAAAGGCGGGCCAGGCTGTCTTCTTCTCCAACCTGATCGAGAGGCTCCGGCAGATCCCGGGCGTGCGCAAGGTGGGCGCGGCGAGCAGCCTGCCGTTGGACGAAGGTCTCCCCGACGGGATGTTTCTCCTGATCGCGCCGAACGAGGTTCCCAGGAGCGTGGATGGGTTCATCGCGCTGTCGCAGCAAAAGGAGCGCGTCGGCAACGCGGATTTCTGCGTTGCCACCGACGGGTACTTCCAGGTCCTCGGAATTCCGCTGATCCGAGGGCGAGGCTTCGATGGGCGCGACGGCGCGGACTCTCCGCACGTTGCCGTAATCAGCGAGGCGCTGGCACGCGAGCGGTGGCCGAATCAGGACCCGATCGGCCACACGATCGAGTTTGGAAACATGGATGGCGACTGGCGCTTGCTGACGATCGTCGGGATCGCGGGCGACACGCGCGAATATGGCCTCGACGTGCCTCCGCGACCGACCGTTTACGTGAACCTGTTCCAGCGGCCTCGCCCCGCGATCACGGTGACGATGCTGAGCGATGCGGAGACGCAGTTGGTCGCATCGGCGGCGCGAGGAATCCTGCACGATCTCGACCCGGAGATTCCGGCTCGGTTCCGGACGTTTTCGCAGGTCTATTCCGCTTCGCTGGGCTCGCGGAGGTTCAATGTCATTCTCATCGGGTTCTTCGGAATCACCGCGCTGCTGCTCGCAACGGCAGGGGTCTTCGGCGTGATGGCGTATTCGGTCAGCCGCCGCACGCGCGAAATCGGCGTGCGTGTCGCTCTCGGCGCGGGCTCCCGCGACGTTCTCCGACTGATCCTGGGCCAGGGATTGCGCACGATCTTCATCGGAGTGGCGGTCGGGATTGCCGGGTCGGTGGCCCTGACTCGGACGATGGCGTCGCTGCTCTTCGGCGTGACGGCCACGGATCCGGTGACGTTCGGCGGAGTGACGCTACTTCTCGTCGCGGCAGCACTCCTGGCTTGCTACGTTCCGGCGCGGCGGGCCACGAAGGTGGACCCGATGGTCGCGCTGCGGCACGAGTAGCCAACGAATTCGGTCGGTGGCGGTGCAGGGATGGGAGAGCGGGTGAGAACCGCTTCCGAAGTGCCGCGAGAACGTTCCCCGGACGTCGAATCCGCGCGGCTGGGATCCGAGAGCGACGTTCACTCGAACTGAAGAGCCCGGGCAATCTCTTCACATCAGATTACCGCCATGTTGGCTCAGCGTTAGCGCTCGCCTCTTATCGTCGCGCCCGCTTGCGCCCCTTTCCGGGGCACGCAACGAAGGAGGAAGCATGAATCAGATCAGGAAAGTCGTGACCCTCGGTGCGATTTGCGCTCTCTTGGCCGGGCCGGCCTTTGCAGGTGAAGGAAGCGTCCCGAGCGGGATTCAGAGTCTCGATCACGTTTGGGTCATCATGATGGAAAACCACGCTTACGGCCAGATCGTCGGCAACCCCAGTTCACCGTACACGAACAAGTACATGACCCTGGCGAACACGGCCAAAAATTACTTCGCGATAGCCCATCCGAGTCTGACCAACTACCTCGAAGTCGTCGGCGGGTCGAATTTCGGGGTCTTGAACGACAACAGCCCCGACTGGCACAACGCGAACTGTACGACGAACCTCGCCTCCGGAACGGCATCGTACGACGTCTCGACCAGCCCTCCCGTCTGCCCGATCGCCGGCACCGGAACGGACGCGGCGACTCCGGTGTTCGATACGTCGAACGAAGTCACCCCGCCGTCGATCACCTCCGTGACCAACATCGACGGTGTCCTCTCGATTCCGGCCGCGGCCGGCACGGTCGGCAAGACCATCGGCGACCAGCTCGTTGCAAAGGGCCTGAGCTGGAAGAGCTATCAGGAAAGCCTGCCATCCAACGGTGCTGACGGGGTGAACAACAGCGACGGCTACTTCTCGAACGTGTATACGATCGCGACGGCGCTGCCGGCGGAAACGCAGACGCTGATCAACCTCTACGCGGTCAAGCACAACCCCTTCGCCTACTTCAAGAGCGTTCAGGAGGGCTCGACGGCAGGCAACAGCCTGGCCAACTCGGTCGGCTTCGACGGCCCGCACGGCCTGTTCGACGACCTCGCCTCAGGCCAGGTGCCCTCGTTTTCCTTCATAGCGCCCAACCAGTGCAACGACCAGCACGGGCGGGGCAACGCCGGCCCGACCTGTGATTTCGATCCCTCGAGCACCGGCACGCAGGCCGGTCTCAACCCGGCCCTGATCTACAGGGGCGACCAGACCATCCGGACGCTGGTGAAGGCGATCCACGCTTCTCCTGCCTGGGGCACGGGCCACAATGCCATCGTGCTTCTCTGGGACGAGAACGACTACAGCGCCACGCCGAACACGAATCAGGTTCTGCTGACCGTGGAAACGAACTACGGAGTGAGCGGCGTCCAGAGCAACAACCTCTACACGCACTTCTCGCTGCTCAAGACCCTCGAGGCAGGCTTCGGCCTTCCTTGCCTGAATCACGCCTGCGATGCCGACGTCTCGACGATGTCCGACCTGTTTGCGCCGATCCCGCCGGCCCAGGTTGTGCCCGCGACGTCGGTTCGCTTCCAGGCAACCGCGACCTGGACCTCAGCAGACGGCAGGACGGGAACCGGCACCCAGACCTACATCGCAGCAGACACGAAGGGGTTCTGGTTCTTTTCGCCCGACAACATCGATGTGGTTGTCAAGGTGGTGGACGCCCGCGAGGCGAACGGCAAGTTCTGGGTGTACTACGGATCACTGACCCACGCACAATTCACGCTCACGGTGACGGACACCGTCACGGGGGCGCTGAAGACCTATACCAACGCGCAGGGCCAGACGTCGAGCGGGGCGGACACGAACGCCTTCTGACGGGCGCCCGTCCCCTCCATACTTCGCCCCGGGAAACCGGGGCGATTTCTTTTTGGCGATCTCCTCGGACAGAGCCCAGAGGCCGTGCCACGCACAACGAGGATGTGAGTGTGGCGAGTTAAAATCGCGCGCCGCTTCCGAAATGAGGTGCCCGATGCGCTCCGTGGCTTTCGCGACGCTTCTTCTGGCCGCTCGCTGGACGGCGGCAGACGGCCAGGCACCTACCGGACCGAGCCCGGAGGCCTCTTCCGACACGGCCCCGACGATTTCGGACCGGACCCGCGGCCTCGAGCGACACGACGGGTTCCTGCCCTTCTACTGGGACGCGCGTCGGGGACAGCTGCTGCTCGAGGTCTCCGGGAAGGCCGGCGACTTCCTCTACGGCTCGGGCCTCGCCGGGCGGAGCGGGGCTGCTCGATGTCAGTCTCGACCGCGGGCAAATGAACGGCCTCGGCGTCTGCCGATTCGAGCGCGTCGGGCCGCGCGTCCTGCTCGTTCAGCGGCAGACGACGCACGCGCAGCGGCCGTCACCGACGCCGAGCGCACGCGGGTCGTCGAAGAGTCGTTCCCGTCCGTCGGTCCTCGCATCGCTTTCCGTCGCGGCCGAGGACGGGCGAACGCGTGCTCGTGGACGCGACCGCGTTCCTGCTCGCCGACACCGAGGTGCTGCCCGCGCTGCGAGCGGCGGGCATCGGCGACTGGAAGCAGGACGCCGCGCGCTCGGCGCTCGCATTCGACCGCACCGGCGCGTTCCCGCGCAACACCGAGATCGAGGTCGTGCTGACCTTCGTCTCGGAGAAGCCGCCCGCCGCGCGTCGCCGACGTGCCTGCCCGACGGCCGCACGATGAGCCTGCGCGTCCACCACACGTTCCTGAAGCTGCCGGAGCCGGGCTATCGCGCCGCGCGCCGTTCGATCCGCGGATCGGGTTCATTCCGCTGCGGCGCCTCGACCACACGGCGCCGTTCACCGAGCCGATCGAGCAGTTCCTCGCGATGCGCTGGCGGCTCGAGAAGAAGGACCCGTCGGCGGCGATCTCCGAGCCGGTCGCAGCCGATCGTCTACTACCTCGACCGGGGCATCCCCGAGCCCGAGCGGACCGCGATCCGCGAGGCCGCGCTCTGGTGGAACCACGCCTTCGAGACGGCCGGCTTCCGGAACGCGTTCGTGATCCGCGATCTGCCGCCCGGCGCGACGTTCCTCGACGCGCGCTACTCGGGGATCGAGTGGATCAACCGCGCCGAGCGCGGCCTGGTCGGTCGGCGACGTTCAGGTCGACCCGCGAACGGGCGAGATCCTGCACGGCGTGGCGCGCATCGACTCGCACCGCCGGCGCACGACCGCGCGGATCTGGCGGAACCTCGAGCCTCCGGCCTCCGCGAGAGCGCCTGCCTCGCGGCGGACGCGCCCGACGTCTCGCTGCCTCGCGGCGGACGCGGATCGCCGGGGCAGCGAATCCCTCGTCCTGCAGCGGCTCGCGTACCTCTCGGCCCACGAGGTCGGCCACACGCTCGGGCTCGAGCACAACTGGGCCGCGACGACGTTCGGCTGGGGTTCGGTGATGGACTACCTCGCGCCGAACATCCAGATCAAGGAGCGGGGCGCTCGACCTTTCCGATGCCTACCCGAAGGACGTCGGCTCCTACGACCGGCTCGCGATCCAGTGGGGCTACACGCCGGACGCGGATCCGCGGCGGCTCGACGCGCATCGTGCGCGACGGGCTACGCGAAGGGGATCGTCTATCCGCTCGAGGGCGACCCCGCGTTGGGCCGAGTACGACTGGGGCCCGGACCCGGATCGGTGGCTCGCGACGACGCAGGCCGTGCGTCGGCGTGATCCTGGAGCGCTTCGGCGTGGGCCAGCTCGAAGCCCGGCGAGTGGGTCTACGAGCTTCAGGAGCGTTTCAACCTCGCGTACCTGTACCACCGCTTCGGGATCCAGGCGGCCCAGCAGTACGTCGGCGGGCAGTACCAGGCTTCGGCCGTCGCCGGCGACGGCCAGACGCCGCTCGCCTGGGTTCCCGCGGACAGGCAGAGGAAGGCGCTCGACCTCCTGCTGGCTGCGCTCGAGCCCGTGAACCTCGACATCCCCGACCGCATTCTGGCCGTCCTGGTTGCAGCCGCCCAACGACACGCCCCGCAGCCGCGAGCAGTTCGCCTCCACGGCGGGCCCGGCGTTCGACCGGCTGACCGCGGCGCGTATTCTCGCCGGCCTGATCGTCGATCCGCTGCTCGAGCCCGAGCGTGCGGCGCGCCTCTCGCTCGCCTCGGGTCCCGATGCGCTGACCCTCGACGGAATGCTCGGGCACCTGATCGGGGCCACCTGGGGCGCGCCGCCGGACGCGTCGCCACGCCTGGCCGGCCTGCGCCGCCTGGCGCAGCGGGAGGTGCTCGACGCGTCGATGGACCTCGCCGCGCGACCCGAGAGCTCTCCGGAAGTGCGCGCGGCCGTCATCGCACGGCTCGTGCGACTGCGCCAGGAGCTGCGCGCGCGCCGGCCGGCCGACCCGGCGGCGCAGGCCCACGTGCGCCTCGCGGAGCGGGATCTCTCCGAGTTCCTGGAAAAGCCAGAGCTGCGCCGGCCGCGGAAGGAGCGCCTTGCGCCGCCGCCGGGCAGGCCCATCGGGAATTGATCCGGATCGCAGGATCTGGTCGTTCCGCCCGGCCAACGTGTTCGCGGTAAAGGACTTCGCAGCCCCTACGTGCCGTGCCCGATCGGGCCGGCAGGCCTCTTCCAACCTGTACCGAGGGACAGGTATAATCAAGGCTCTTGAAACAAGGGATTCGTCTCACCGACGTCAAATGCGTCTGCGGCACCGCTCTCCGCGTCCAGTGGAACTCTGTCTCAAACCGGAGCATCAGCAAGTACAAGTTCCGGTGCCCGCGGTGCGAAGCCGTTCGACCCGCTCTCGGCTCGATCGTCGAAGTCTTTTGGTACCAGGGTGGCAGATGGGAACGCCTCGAGGCCGCGGAGTGGAGAAGTCCGCCCTGGCGCGGGCGGCCGATCGCGGCGCGCTGATCGCGGCGAGTCATCGGGGCTGACACACAATCGGCACGCGCCTGCGGGCGAATTCTCGCGGGTAGACACCAGAAGAACCGGGATGACCGTTTGGCGCTGAGTCGCATGGCTGGTCCGCTCCCGGCATAGAATCCCGCGGCGGTTATCCGATAACCCGACTGCGAGGGTCTTCCGCTCGCTCGAAGGGGTGAAGCACGGATGCGCACGGCGCGGATTGCGATCGCTCTTCTGTCGGCTGCGACCCTGGCGGCGGCGAGCGGCTGCGGCCGGGGAAAGGAGAATCCTGGAGAGACCTCGCCGCGCGCCCACGAGAAGAAGCTGAATCTGTACATCTGGTCCTCCTACATGCCGCAGAGCGTCCTGGACGACTTCACCCGGCAAACCGGCATCGCGGTGCACGACGACCTCTACGACTCCAACGAGCAGGTCCTGGAAAGGCTCCAATCCGGTCTCGCCGACTACGACCTCGTGGTTCCGTCCGACTACATGGTGCGGATCCTGATCCACCGGAAGCTCCTCAAGCCGCTCGAGAAGGAGCGCCTCCAGGGCCTCACCAATCTCGACCCGCGATTCCTCGACAAGGGCTTCGACCCCGCAAACGGCTACTCCCTCCCGTACGTCTGGGGGACGACGGGCTTTGGCTACAGCACGGAGCGGGTCAAGGGGACGGTGAACACCTGGGCGCCGTTGTTCGACCCGGCGAACAAGGGTCGGATCCTGATGCTCGACGACATGCGCGAATGCTTCTCGGCGGCGCTGAAGTTCCTCGGGGAGTCGATCAACACGCGCGACCCGACCATTCTGAAGCGGGCTGCGGAGCTCCTGAAGAAGCAGAAGCCTCTGGTCAAGGCCTATAACAGCAGTGAGTTCGAGAACATCCTTGCGGCCGGAGACGTGACCTATGCCCACGGTTACAACGGGCAAATCGCGAAGATCATGGCGGCCAACCCTGGCCGGTTCGCCTACGTCGTTCCCAAGGAGGGCGCCACGATCTGGGTCGACAGCGTCTGCATTCCGGCGCAGGCCCGCCACACCGACTCGATCTACGCGTTCCTCAACTTCATTCTGGATCCCAAGGTCAACGCGCGGATCATCAACGCGATCAGCTACGCGAGCGGCAACGGGGCGGCGCTGACGTGGATCAAGCCCGAGATCATCCACGACCCGGCCATCTACGCGCCGGAGGAAGCCCTGGCGCGCTGCGAGCTCGTCGAGGACATCGGCGAGGCGACCGAGCTGATGGACCAGTACTGGAAGGAAATCAAGTCCCAGTGAGATGAACGATGACACTTTCATCCGGGGCCGGCATCCGAGATGGTGGCGGTGCAGGGATTGGAAGGCCAAACCGTAGAGAAATCTCACCCGCCGAAGCGACACACAAGCGATCACACTTCTACGGTCGAATTTTCCCGGGCGGGCACTGATAAGCCGGTCTGAACGTTTGGCGCGGAGTCGCAAGACTCGCCCGCTCCCGGCATAGAATCCCGCAGCGGTGATCGGATAGCACTCTCAGCTGGCACTCGTCTTGGCCCCTACGAGATCCTTGCGCCTCTCGGGGCGGGTGGGATGGGGGAGGTGTACCGGGCGCGCGACGCGAAGCTCGGCCGCGACATCGCGGTCAAGGTCTTGCCCGCGGAAACCTCCGGGGACCCGGACCGCCGCCAGCGGTTCGAGCAGGAGGCTCGCGCGGCGTCCGCCTTGAACCATCCCAACATCCTCACGATCCATGACATCAGCGAATCGGAAGGCACGATCTACATTGCCATGGAGCTCGTCGAGGGCAAGACTCTGCGCGAGCTCGTTGCTTCGGGCGAGCCGCTCGCGACGAAGAAGCTGCTCGACATCGCGGTCCAGACCGCGGAGGGCCTCGCCAAGGCGCACGGCGTGGGGATCGTCCACAGGGACCTGAAGCCCGAGAACCTGATGGTCTCCAGGGACGGCTTCGTCAAGATTCTGGACTTCGGCCTGGCGAAGTTGACCGAGACGGTCTCGCAGGCTGCGTCCGTGCTGCCGACGGCGATCGCCGCTCCGACGCAACCCGGCACCGTGATGGGCACGGCCGGTTACATGTCGCCCGAGCAGGCGAGCGGGCAGCCCGTGGACTTCCGATCGGACCAGTTCACGCTGGGCGCGATTCTCTACGAGATGGCCACGGGTCAGCGCGCCTTCCAGAGAAAGACGGGCGCAGAGACGCTCGTCGCGATCATCCGGGAGGAACCCGAGCCGCTCGCGCAGCTCGCTCCCAGGACCCCGGCCCCGGTGCGGTGGATCGTCGAGCGGTGCCTCGCCAAGGACCCCGAGGAGCGCTATGCCTCGTCGAAGGACCTCGCACGCGAACTGAAAAGCGTGCGCGACCACCTGACCGAAACCTCGGCCTCGGGCGCCCTCGAAGTCGCCGGGCCCGCGAAGGTCCGCCGCCGCGGCTGGCTTCTCCCGGCCGCGCTCGCCTTCTTCGCCGGAGCAGGCGTTGCGCTCTTCGCCGGGAAAGGCCTCCGGCTCTTCGAGCCGCCCCCGCCCGTGTTCCAGAGGCTCACCTTCCGCCGGGGCGCGGTCGTCACGGCGCGCTTTGCCCCGGACGGAGTCGCGGTGGTCTACGGCGCGGCGTGGGAGGGAAGCCCGACGGAGATCTTCACGGCTCGGCCGGAGAGCCCGGAGTCGAAGTCCCTCGGCCTTCCCCCGGCCAACCTGCTCTCCGTGTCCCGCCAGGGCGAGCTGGCGATCTCGCTGGGCTGGCACCCCGTGGTCGGGTGGGAGTCCACCGGCCTTCTCGCGCGCGTTCCCGTGGCTGGTGGCGCTCCGCGCGAAGTGCTCGAGAACGTCGAAGACGCCGATTGGTCTCCCGACGGCAAGGAGCTTGCAGCGATCCACCGGATCGGAGATCGCCCGCGCCTGGAGTACCCGATCGGCACGGTGATCGCGGAGGCGTCGGGTTGGCTGAGCAATCCGCGCGTTTCGCCCGACGGCCGCTTCATCGCCGTGTGGGATCACCCCGAAAGGGGAGACAACGCCGGCCGCCTGGCCATCTTCGACGTGGCCCGTCGCACGCGGGTGGAGGGGCCAAGCGTGGGGGGGACCTCCGGATTTGCGTGGTCGCCGCGAGGCGACGTCGTGGTGGGAGGCGGAGGCGTCCTCCAGCGCGTCTCGCCTTCGGGCAACGCGCGTCCCTCGATCACGCTCGCCGGCGGCTTCATCCCCGAAGACATCGCGCCGGATGGAAGGCTGCTGGCGAAGCGGACGAACTACCGCCGCGAGATCGTCGGTGTCGTGGAGGGCCAGGCCCGCGAACGCAACCTGACCTGGCTCGACTGGTCCTTCCCCGACGACCTGTCGGAAGACGGCCGCACGCTGCTTTTTGACGAGCAGAGCGGCGGACGGCAGAACTATCTCTGTTACCTGCGAAAGACCGACGGCTCGCCGGCCGTCCTGCTCACGAAATCCAAGGGGTATTCGCTGTCGCCGGACGGACGCTGGGTTCTCACGCAGCGTCTCGATGCGGAGCAGCTCGTGTTGGTCCCGACGGGAGCCGGCAGCCCGAAGACGCTTGCGAAGACCGGCCTTCTCTACCAGTGGGGTTATTTTTTCCCCGACGGGAAGCGGCTTCTGCTCTGGGCGAGCGAGCCGGGCAAGAGAAGCCGGCTCTACGTTCAAGAGATCGATGGGGGCAAGCCGCAAGCCATCACACCCGAGGGATTCGGCGTGGCCTTCGGCGGGCGAGTGATCAGCCCGGACGGCCGGATGGTCGTGGCGACGGATCCGGATCGCAAGATCACGATCTGCCCGGTCGATGGTGCGGCGCCGCGGCCGCTTCCCGGAGTCTCCGCCGGCGAGATCGCATGGGGCTGGACCGCGGACAGCCGCTCGCTCTATGTCGGCCGGATCGCGATGCCGGCGCGCGTCGAGATCTGCGACATCGTTACGGGGGCGCGCCGGTTCTGGAAGGAAATCGTCCCGCCCGATCCAGCCGGCGTCCTCACGGTCGGCCCGATTCTCATCACGCCGGACGGCACGTCCTGCGTCTACTCATACCGTCGCACCCTGGATGACTTGTTTCTGGTGACGGGGCTGAAGTGAGCGTCTCAACTGTCTTGCTACCCTTGTTCTAGGACTTCGCTTTCTTCGAAGGTTTCGACTTGCCCAAACTGTTGAGGGCGACCGCCTGGCGAACGAGCGCCTTGAAGGCGGACGCGTCCACTTCTTCTCCTTCGTGGATGTCGATCGCGCGGCGTACGTTTCCGTCGAGACTCGAGTTGAAGAGACGGGCCGGATCCTTCAGAGACGCGCCCTTGGCGAAGGTGAGCTTCACGACACCCTTGTAGGATTCGCCGGTGCAGAGGATGCCGTCGTGCGACCAAATCGGATTCATCCACTTCCACTCCTCGACGACGTCCGGGACTGCTTCCTGGATGAGCTTGCGCATTCTGCAGAGGGTTGCCCCGCGCCAGTCCCCGAGTTCGGCGATTCTCTTGGAGATGAGCTCTGATGCCGACTGGCCTTGGCTCGTGCCCGCCTTTTTCATGCTCTCACCCTGGTCACTACTCTAGCAACGATGTGTTTCGAAAAGCGCGGCGCAGCCAGTCGGGAGGTCTGGCGCTGACCGGCGCGAGAGAAGAGACTAGCCCGCTTGGGTCTCGTGGGGGTCAGAGGGATGGCAGTTTCCGCGGGGGCATTGATAAGCCGCTGACTGACCGTAACGGAGCGTCAGTGGGCGAGCGGGCTCGCAGCGACCGGTTGGAACCGGTCGTTGTCCGGGCCGAAGTGCTCGAGGAGATAGGCGATGAGGGCGTCCTTCTGGTCTTCCGGGACGGCCGCCCCCCAGCCGATCATCTTGTTGACCTCGGCCGTCCACTGCTTCTCGGTCAGCCGCTGCTGCCGGACCATGTCGGCCGAATGACAGTGGAGGCACGCCTGGTCGGCGACCGCCTTCATGGGCCCCGGCGGAAGCTGGCCGAGTTCCGTGCCGAGTTCCGGAAGGGGCTGCTCGGCGGGCGCGGGGTCCGGCGACGGGTGCAGCGACAGCGCCCCGGCGAGCGCGACCGCGGCGACCACGGCGGAACGCGCGGGCGCCCTCAAGCGGTCACCTCGATCTCGACGGCCGGCCAGGCGTTGTAGAAATAGCCGCTGGGGTTCCAGACGGCGTCCTTCGGCTGGACGCTGCCGCGGCTGTCGGTCGCCCGCGCATGGAGAGTGACCGTTCCCGCCGCCGACGGCCGCCACGCATACGACCACAAGCGCCAGGCATGCGGGTCGTGCTCTTTGCCGAGCTCGGCGGCCTTCCAGCTCCTGCTGCCGTCGTCGGACACTTCGACCTTCGCGATGTCGGGCGCGCCCGAAAAGGCGAAGCCGCGGATCGTCACTGCCTGGCCGATGCGGACCCGCGCCGGCGCCTGCGTGATGCTCGACTTGACGAAGAGCTCCGTGACCGGGTGCGTCTCCGCGGGAGGAACGGGGACCCCCGGCTCTCCCGGCGCATTCGGGAACCGGTACGCCGTGTCCATGTAGAAGCCCGTCTGCGGCGAGAGAGCGGCCGTCAGGCGATCGAGCCACTTCATCCAGTGATCCCCCGCCCAGCCCGGGACGATCAGGCGCGCCGGCCCGCCGTGCAGGCGCGGGAGGGGCTCGCCGTTCATTGCGAGCGCGACGACGCCGTCCTCGAGGATCTTCTCGAGCTCCACGCTGCGGTGGAAGGGCGGCACTTTCTCGGGCGGCTTGTCCGCGCCGAACGTGTGGAGGTGCCGGGCGCCCGCCTTCAGCCCCGCCCGGTCGAGCAGGTCGCGCACGCGCACGCCCGTCCAACGTGCGTTGCCCACCGCACCGTAGCGCCACTGGACGCCGGGGACGATCGGCCGCTGCAGTGCGCGGCCGTTGCCCGCGCACTGCAGGACGCACGTAGCCGTCGTCTGCGGCAGGACCTTCAGGTCCGCCAGCGAGAACTGCACCGGCTTCGAGACCTCCCCGTCCACGGTGAGCACCCAACTGCCCGCGTCGGGGAAGGTTGGGTTCCAGTGGTGCCGGACGAAGAAGAGGTCGTTAGGCGTCAGGTAGTCGGTCAACGTGTCGACCGGGGTCTCCGCGTCGATCGGGTAGCCGTTCATCTGCAGCAGGCGCCGCCGTGGCGCGAGCGCGGGCAGTGCGCTCGCCACCGCGGCCCCCGCGGCCGCAACGAGGAATCCCCGCCGGCTCAGGCCCGGCCCGGCGACCATGCCAGAAAGTCTACAACCGGAGGCAATCCGGATGGGATCCCGTGCTCGAAACCTGTCGGAGGAAACCGCTGCTTACGCTACGGGAACAGTTGAGAGAAGGACTCATCATTGCAGGCTTTGGCGAGGACCCGATCAGGCGGGGTTGCCGCGGCTAGCACCAACAGGCTTCTCTTCTCGACTGGCGCCATCTGCGACATCTTCTATGGGTTCTATGGGGCGCTGAATCTTCCGTCGGGGGCGACGATCGGCGCGCGATGTCCGTCGCCGAAGTTTACGCTGGCACCACGAGTGGCGGCGCCGACACAGGGTCCGGCGCAGACCCTCGGCCAGGAAGGGCTACAGGAGCCCGCGAAACATACCTTGTTATACCACGTATACTTCATTGCATGGCTATAAGCGATCGGGCGGGAGCGCCGGAGAACTGGGAGACGCAGATTCGAAAGGGGTGGCTCGAACTGGCGATCCTGGCCAGCCTTTGGGGAGCGAAGCTCTACGGGCTCGAGATCCTGCGTCGACTCGAAGCCCATTCGGACCTGCTCGTCTCCGAGGGAACGATCTATCCGATTCTCGGCAGGCTCAAGCGAGACGGGTGGATCGACTCGAAGTGGGTCGAGGCCGAGGCGGGACATCCGCGCAAGTACTACTGGCTGACCGCCGCCGGCCGCCACCGCGCCGTCGCGATGGCCGGGTATGCCCGGAATTTTCTCTCGAGTATCGGATCGTTGATCGAGCCTCTGCTCGGCAAGGAGGAGAGATGAGCCACCCTCAGAAGGTTCAGGAAAGAATCGACGCCTATCTCATGCAGCTGCGACGAAGCCTCGGAGAGCTGCCGCCCGAGGAGGTCGCCGAAATACTCAGGGAAATTCGGAGCCACATCCTGGAGCGCGCGGAAGCGGGTGGAGGTCTTTCCGAAGAACGGCTCGTCTCGATCCTGAAGGCTCTCGGAAGACCCGAGGAGATCGCTCCGCTCTATCAGGCGGACGCCCTCATGGCCAGGGCGCGCGGCAGCCTTTCTCCGGGCGCAGTCCTGCGAGGGGTCTATCGCTGGGCCACGCTCAGCGCCGCGGGCCTCTTCCTCTTCGTCATGGGCGTCGCCGGCTATGGCGCGGCGTTCGGGCTCGTCCTCGCGGGCCTCGGAAAGATCATCGCTCCAAACCACTTCGGCGCGTGGGTTGGCCCGAACACCTCCTTCGTGATCGGCGTGACAGGCAACCCCGGCGCGCGGGACGTTCTGGGCTGGTGGCTGGTGCCGGTCGGAGTGGCCGGTGGATCGCTCCTGCTCATCGCCACGACGCATGCGTTGCGCTGGGCTCTTCGGTTCGCGCGCGTTCGCAATCCGACGGGAGGCCAAATGGCGTAGGTCCGACCAGGGCCCCTATTACCAGCACCAGCTGGTGCGGATCTACATGGGATCTTCAGCAGCGGCTCGAGGTCGAGGAGCACGTTACTCTCGGGAAAGATCACTGGCGCTCCTTCTCCCGCTCGGAGCCGACCCCTCCCTACGGCTTCAGGGAGATTCCGACGGTCTCGCTCTTTCCGGGTCCCACGACGACCGTGCGCTCCTCGTTCTTCATACCGGGCCGCGAGACGGTGATCGTGTGCTGTCCGGGCAGGACCTGCATGCCCCTGGCCAGAGTCGAGAGCTCTTCCCCAGTTCCGACAAAACTGTCGTTCAGGTAGACGGCCGCGTCGCCCGGCTGAATCCGGAAGACGATGCGGGCCCTCGTTTTCGGCACCATGCCGGCGCCCGGAGACGCCGGAGGCGGCGCCTGGACCTGACCCTCATTGCCCTCCAGGTACTCACCCTGGGGCGCGGACTGGCCGCGGGCTGGCGGTTGCTGTCCGGGCCCGCTGCCCCGCCAGGACTGGTTCTGGTCCTGGACCCATTCGCCCTGGTCCTCGCCCGCCTGGATGTCTACGGACGGATAGGTCGAAACGTAGCCGGGCGCATAGTTGTAGCCGGGCGCATAGTAGCCGCCCCACCAGCCGGGCCAGCCCCAACCCCAGTATCCCCAACCCGTGCCCCAGCCCCAACCGGGGTAGTAGTAGCGGCCGCCGTAGTAGCCGCGGTATCCGTGCCCGTAGTAGCCGTGGCCACCGTAGTAACCACTGCCGCCGCCGTGATAACCGCCTCCTCCGTGGAACCCGCCGCCGCCGTGATAGCCGCTGCCGCCGTGGGACCCGCCGCTGCCGCCGTGGGACCCGCCGCTGCCGCCGTGGGACCCGCCGCCGCCTCCGTGGGACCCGCCGCCCGAATGTTGGCCGAGCGCCGCAGACGCTGAGGCAAACGCCAGCGCGCCCGCCAGAAGCAGCGGTTGAATCCTCGAGCCGAACCTGGAAGACCTGTTCATGGACGCAGCTTTCACATTCCAATTAAGCAAGAAGGGGGCCACGCGGTGTAGCGTCTAGGGGGGCCGGAAGTTCCATGGATTCCGGCGGTTGGACGGGGCGTCCTCGTCGGACGTCAACGTGACCTGACCTCGGCACAGAGCAGAGCGTCACCCGATCTGCAACAGTCTCGTCGTCGCGACCGGGCCACATAGCAGCGTCGCCCGCAGCGTCTCTCCTTCCGTCAGCTCCATGGCGATTTAGCCGACCTCGTCTGAGAACCCGAGTGTGTAGATCGTGATGTTCGGATGGTTCAAGGTCGAGGCGGATCGCGCCTCCTCCTCGAATCGCTTCGGGCGCGACCAGCATGACGGCCAGACTGCCGATTGCCCCCGCCATGTCGCGCCTGGGAGGCCGGTTGCGACTTTTGCTCCGATTCATTTCGTCACCAGCGCCCAGCCCGACAGGAACAGCAACGCGAACAGGATCAGCCCCAGCTTGATGGCGATATGCGCTGCAGTCAAAGCCGACGGGTTTTTCACGACAACCTCTCGCGGGGGCGCTTCCGCCGACAACCAACTCTGCCACGGAATGGACGGGCGGAGCGTGATCGCTTTGAATCAGGAGACCTCTCGTCCGGGTCCGCGCGAGCGGCTCGAGATCGACCCCAACCTCGACCCGCTGCGCAAGAATCCGAGGTTCCAGAAGCTCGTCGAGGCGCGAAGTGATCCTCGACGGATATCGCGCGGCGCGTCGAGTAAGCGCGTAGAGTTCCTCGAGAACGCGGCGCCGACGGCCGCAAGTTAGTCCGGCCAGTACAGCCCGAGGGCCGCGGCAAGGTAAACGGCCGCCTGTCCCCTGGTCATCGGGGCATCCGGACAGAAGTTCCCTCCTCCGCAGCCCGCGGTGATCCCGGCCTTGTAGAGCGCCTCGACGAATTTGAAGAGAGGGTGAGACGTCGGAACGTCCTGGAAGTCGGCCGTCAACGGTGGCGGGCTCACCTGGAGCCGGTAGTACACCCTCGTGGCCACATAGAAGGTGGTCTGGTCGCCGGGAGAGTTGCTCAGCTGGAAGTAATACGTGTTGTGCTGATTGTCCACCGTCACGGCGGGAGATACCGCGGTCGGAAAGACGCTGCAGCCCGGGGTACTCGCGATTCCCGTGTCGAAGTCGGCCAGGTCCACCGGGGAGCCGGCCGGAGTGGGAGCGGCGAAGAGTGAACCCGTCAGCGATCCAGTCGAAGAGACATCGCACCCTTCGATCTCGATCGATTGGATGGACGCTCCTTGTGGAAGGTGGACCGCCGCGACGAAGTTGCCTAGCGGCGACAGCAGGTACCGACCCGTCGAGCCGAGAACCGGGTTCCATTGCTCCGTCTGGAGGAACGTCGAGAACTCGACCGCGCTGACCGTGTAGACGGTCGTCCCCTGGGTTCCGAACGCGGGGTTCGCGCGCGGGGATTCCGCGACCGGCGACTGCGCCATCCCGGCAGACTGGCTGATCAGCGAGAGCCCCACGACGAGGACCAAGAGCCGATGTGTTGGCATGTTTCCCTCCCTCTTTCGGAATCAATTCTCTCTCCACGCGAAATCGAGGTTCCAGAACTGGTTGTCACCAGAACCAGAAGTAGCCACCCCATTGTCACCGCGCTCCGATTGCCGAGCGCGATGTTCCAGAGGTGGGGCGCAGACAGTCGGGGGGTCTGGCGCAGACAGTCGGCCACGAAATGCCTCCACCGTGGCGAAGTTTGGTGGCGGTGCAGGGATTTGAAAACTGTGTCTCTTCAAGGCCCCTCAACGACTTGAGAGCCAGGGAGCGTGTCCAGGGTGCGTGTCAGGACTCGGGTGCGCTTCCGCACAGGCGCAGCAGGCACACAAGCCCTTCCGACAGCGAATGTGACTCCCCAAAGCCTTCCAGCGACGCTGCCGACGCTGTTCCCCCACGACGTGGAATCGGCGCAGCGGTGATCCGATAACACTCTCAGGCGGAGTCCGCCTTAATCGCACTCTGGGCTCGACGCCGACGATTCGCCTCTTCTCCTCGGACTCGACCATCAACTCGACTTCTCCCAACATCTCCGCCGTCTCGCGTCGCGAGGCACCACTTGCTGCGAATCGCCATAGCCTTCGTGCGACAGGTCGGCCGGGTAAGCTCCGCCGGAGCCGGCCCAGGAATCAGGCCAGCTCGGGACGCCAAGCCTGTGCTGCCCATCCGACGTCCGCGATGATGAGCAGATCGCACATAGCTTGGAAAACGTAGAGGTGACGGGCTAGATCGCCGAGGTAATCGGCCAGTAGGCACACGAAGAACTCGACGACGGCCATCGAGCACAAGGCAATGATGGCTTCTCGAAAGAGCCGTGCCTGGCCTCTTGAGCGACGCCACGTCGCGGTCGCTGCGACGAAGTTGCCGAAGAGCAGGACGAACACCCAGAAAAGGCCAGCACGGTCCAGAAGTGCACGTGCAGCGCTCCACGAGGCGAAGTGTCGTGCCATTGTTCCGGGCGCAGCCGGTGCCTCGTAGTTGCCCACGCCAGGCGTCCGCAGCAAGAAGGCCTGGCTTGCTCCGCGCCGCGCCCGGTCAAAGAGTCGGCCCGGATGAGAGAGATAGAAGCTAAGGATCTTGCGAAAGCCGACCTTCGCAAAGAACTGCTCGCGGAACTCCGGGACCGCCAGGGGGGCGCCCGGCTGGTATGCGCTGGTCCCGGAATAACGTAGCAGGTCTCGATCCAGACCGAGATCGTCCATGTCGCGAGCCGGGTCGGTCGAATGCGGTAATAGCTCCATGAATGTTGTGTGAAAGAGGCCGATCTCCGCGACCGAGCGGCGAGGGATGGCTGAGTAATACGCTGTCGCAAAGGTGACGAGGCCGACCGCCAGCCACGTCGCGCTACGCTGCCACGCGCCTCGAAATTCAACGCCGGCCAACCGCAGGGCGAGGATTGCGAGGAAAAAGCTTTGAAGAGACTCCTGAGGCTTGGAACAGATGAAGAGCGCGGCAGACGCAAACCAGCAGATCAGCAGAGGCCCATCGAGCCGATCCCGGCGAACAGAGACGGCGGTGAGCGCAGACGTCAGAAGCAAGAAGAGAAGGGATGCCGCTTGGCTGTAGAAAGAGTTTAGCGGCGCCGCGTATCCCACGTCTGTGAAAAAGAAGACGAGAAGGGCCGCCACTATCCATGGCACCGGGAACCTCAGATCCTGGGCGGCCCACGCAAAGAGGGCAATGGCGAGAACGAGGATCGTCGCGTGCAGACCTCCGAGGTAGCGAAGGTCGAAGCGCCCGCCCCGGCCGAAACTCTGGGCCGCGACGCGGGCGAGCAGGGCAAGCGGCACCTCGGAAGTGAGGTAACCGGTGCCCGAGCGGACCGGCCGCGCGAATTCGAACTTCGTGATGACATTGTGGAAGTACTTTTCCTCGTAGGTTTGGCCGCCGTAGCGCAGGCCCGCATACTCCATGACCTTTTCGAAATCGCCGTTGTTTGCGAGCCCAACCACGGGGGGGATCAGAAGCTGAGCACCGAGAAGCAGGGTTGACGCGATAATCGCAGAAACGACGACTGCGTTGCGGTGTTTGGTTCTACTCCTGGAATCAGGGTATGGCGATAGGACCGTTTCCCGGGAAGATGGCCTGTCCGAGCCCGGCATGCGACTCCAGCGTAACGCGGTTCGCTGACAATCCCGGCGCGTTCTGGAGACTCCAAGACTGATCCCCGTTTGCCGGGTAACGTCGCACCCGTCATGGGGGCTCCCCTGGGCCAATGTAGAGGTCGAGCCAACCGCGCTCGCGGCCTTCGTGGCGCAGTACTGGGATCTCGTCTGGCTTCTCGACGCGCAGCGGCGAGAGCTTCTGCTGCGGCTGACCCCGAGCGCGTTCGACGACTACCGGGGCGTCTGGGGCATTTGCCTCGTTAAGGTACTTCGACCCGCTGCGCAAGAACCCGAAGTTCCAGAAGCTCGTCGCCAGCGGGAAGTGATCCGCGAGGACATCGCGCGTCGGTCAGGGAGCCCGATGTTCCAGAAGCGCGGCGCAGACAGTCGGCCACGAAAGGCCTCCACGGTTGGCGAAATTTGGTGGCGGTGCAGGGATTTGAAAACTATGCCTCTTCAAGGCCCCTCAACGACTTGAGAGCCCGATTGCGTGTCAGGGTGCGTGTCACGACGGAGACTCGATCACCTTCTTGGCCGGGTGCGCTTCCGTACAAGCGCGGCAGGTACGCAAGCCCTTCCGACAGCGAATGCGCGTCGCCCGCGATTTAGAACGGTGCCGCCAAGACTGTTCCCCCTGCGGCATAGAATCGACGCAGCCGTGATCCCATAGCACTCTCAACCGGAACGCGGCTTGGTCACTACGAGATCCCCTCGCCGCCGTTCCGAGGGCAGTGCCGTCCGGCGGCTTGCTTGCCCGGCGCGCGCGGGCATATCGTGTTCGAGGCGTTCATTTTGGGGCGCCGGCAATGTGGAGGAGAGTCTCATGAAGATGTTGATGTTCGTAAAGTTTCCGCTCGAGAAGTTCAACGCAGCCGTCCGGGACGGCAGCGCGGACAAGAAGATGCGAAAGATCCTCGATGAGACGAAGCCGGAATCCGCTCACTTTGCCGAGCTGGACGGCCACCGCGGCTGCGTCATGGTCGTAAACGTGGACAATTCCTCAAAGATCCCGTTCTACGCGGAACCGTGGTTCCTGACGTTCGATGCGGAAGTGGAGTTCCGGATTGCGATGACGCCCGAGGACCTCGGCCGCGCGGGCCTCGAGGCGCTCGGGAAGAAGTGGGCCTAGGGGATCGCCGCTGAGATCAGAATCGCGGCCCGGACTGGCGCTGGGAAACTTGGGTTTCCAGCGCCTGTTCCTTTTCCGCTGACCTCCTAACCGCCGGACAGTTCGCAGAAAGAATCGCAGCCAGAAGCCGTCGTCCTCGCGGCATAGAATCTCGCAGCGGTGATCCGATAGCACTTTCCGCCGGGACCCGTCTCGGCCCCTACGAGATCCTGGCGCCGCTCGGCGCGGGTGGGATGGGAGAAGTCTACCGGGCGCGGGACCCGAAGTTGAAGCGCGACGTGGCGATCAAGGTGTTGCCGCAGTCACTCGCCTCCGACGCTCATGCCCTCGCCCGGTTCGAGAACGAGGCTCTGGCGGTCGCGGCGCTGTCGCATCCGAACATTCTCGCGATTTTCGACTTCGGGACACACGAAGGGACGGCTTATGCCGTCATGGAGCTACTGGAGGGCGAGACTCTGCGTCGAACGCTCGACACCGGTCCGATCTCGCAGAAGCAGGCCTTCGACTACGCGCTTCAGATCGTGAAGGGGCTCTCTGTCGCTCACGAGAAAGGCGTCGTCCATCGGGACCTGAAGCCCGAGAACCTCTTCATCACCCGGGACGGCCACGTCAAGATCCTCGACTTCGGCCTGGCGAAAAGGGTCGAGGCCGTCGACCCGGAAGGGCAGACGAGCGGGCCGAGCGCCGCCGGTTACACGGAGCCCGGGACGGTCCTGGGGACGATGCGCTACATGTCGCCCGAGCAGGTGCGGGGTTTGCCCGTGGATCACCGCTCGGACCTCTTCTCGTTTGGAGCCGTTCTGTACGAAATGCTTTCGGGCAGGACGGCGTTCAAGCGGGACACGGCGAGCGACACGATGGCGGCGATCATGCGAGACGAACCGCTCGATCTGTCGGAGTCGGGTCGCGCCATTTCGCCCAATCTCGATCGCATCATGAGGCATTGTTTGGAGAAGGATCGGGGACGACGCTTCCAGTCTGCGCGGGACATCGAGTTTGCGCTGGAGGAGATGTCCTCACCCGCTTTTAGCGGTGTGCAGCTCGCGGCGCCGCTGGCCCGCAAGACCAGGGTCCCCGCAGTCATCGCCGTCGTCGTCGTTCTCGCCGCGGCGGCCATCTTTTTCGGGCGCCGGACGCATCGAGGCGCAGGCGAAGCCGGCGGCGTGCGGCGGGTGGCCGTATTGCCGTTCGAGAACCTGGGCTCGCCCGAGGACGACTACTTCGTCGACGGCATCGCGGATGCCGTGCGCGGGAAGCTCACCTCCGTGCCGGGCCTCGAGGTCATCGCGCGGGGCAGTTCGACGCCTTACAGGAAGACGACCAGGACTCCCCAGGAGATCGGCCGCGAGCTCGACGCGCATTACCTGCTCACGGCGACCGTGCGCTGGCAGAAGGGTCTCGGGGGCAATCGCGTGCAGGTTAACCCCGAGCTCGTCGAGGTCCGAAAATCCGGGGCGCCCGTCTCGCGGTGGCAGCAGCCCTTCGACGCGGTGATCACGGATGTCTTCCAGGTGCAGTCGGACATCGCGTCCCGGGTGGCGCAGGCGCTGGGCGGCGCGCTCGCGGAAGGGGAGGAGAAGCCTACGCAGAACCTCGCCGCCTACGACGCATTCTTGAAGGGGGAGGAAGCTTCCAGAGGGATGGCCCTCAACGACGTTCCCAGCGTACGCAGGGCGCTCGGATTCTACGATCAGGCCGTGGCGCTCGATCCCAACTTCGCGGTGGCGTGGGCCAGAGTCTCGGGCGCGAATTCGAGCCTGTACTACAACGCTGGGCCGACCTCTGCGCTCGCGGAGCGGGCTCTGATGGCGGGCGAGAAGGCCGTCGCGCTCGCTCCGAGCCGCCCCGAGGGGTACTTGGCCCTCGGCACCTACGAACGGCTCGTGGCTCGAGACTACAGCCGCGCCCTCGAGCAGTATGCGAAGGGGTTGCGCGTCGCTCCGGGAGATTCTTCCCTTCAGAGGGGAACGGCCCTCGCCGAGGAGGGCCTCGGGCGCTGGGATGCCGCAGTGGTGCATTTCCGGCAGGCCGAGCGCCTGGATCCACGGTCCGTGAACAATCCGTCGGCTCTCGGTGGAGCGCTCCTGTACCTGCGGCGCTATGCGGAGGCGCGGGACGCGTTGGACCGAGGCCTTGCCCTCGCGCCCGCGAGCCTGGCCATGATCGAGTACAAGGCCATGACGTTCCTCGGCGAGGGGGACCTCGCCGGCGCAAGGGCAGTTTTCAAGGCGGCGGCCTCGCAGGTCGAGCCCGCGGCGCTCGTGGCGTATGCAGTCAGCCACTACGATGTCGCGTGGGCCCTCGACGACGAGCAACGAGGGGTCCTCCTGCGGCTGACGCCGAGCGCGTTCGACGGCGACACGGGCAGCTGGGCCCTCACGATCGCCCAGGCATACGCTCTCGAGGGCGATGCGGCCAACGTGCGCGTCCACGCGGAGCAGGCAAGGAAAGCCCTCGAGGAGCAGCTTCGCTCGGCTCCGGAGGACCCCTCGCTCCACGTCGGTCTGGGCTTCGCACTGGCGTACCTGGGTCGCAACGAGGAAGCGATCCGGGATGGCGAGCGCGGCGTCGCACTCGATCCCGTGTCGAAGGATGCCCGGGACGGCCCCTACTTTCAGCATCAACTCGCGCGGATCTACATGCTCGTCGGCGAGCCGGAGAAGGCGCTTGATCGGCTCGAGCCGCTGCTGAAGATCCCGTATTTCCTGTCACCCGGGTGGTTGAGGGTCGACCCCAACTTCGATCCGCTGCGCAAGAACCCGAGGTTCCAGAAGCTTGTCGCGGGCGCGAACTGATTCTCGACCGACCTTGCGCGGCGATCAGGAGGCGCGATGTTCCAGAAGCGCGCCGCAGACAGTCGGGGGTCTGGCGCAGACAGTCGGCCGCCAAGGGCCTCCACGGTTGGCGAAATTTGGTGGCGGTGCAGGGATTTGAAAACTGTGTCTCTTCAAGGCCCCTCAACGACTTGAGAGCCCGGGTGCGTGTCGGGGTCCGTGTCATGACCGCGCAGCGGTGATCCGACGGCGTTCTCAGCCGGAACTCGCCTCAGCCCCCACTAGATCCCATCGCCTCTGGGCGCGGGCGGGATGGGAGATGTCTGCTCCGGAACGCAGGGCGCAACCGCCTACGGCAGTTTGAATATCGCCGTCAGGAATACCGCCATCTGCCCTCGCGTAACGGGGTCGTCGGGGCAGTACTTGGCCGGGCTCACGCCGCAGCCGCCCGTAATGCCCTCGTGGAAGAGCTGCTCGATCCAGTTCACGGCAAATGCGGGCGTCGGCGTGCAGGCGACGTCCGTGAAGATGCCCGTGCAGCCCGGCGGAGCATACCCGGGGCCGTGCTCGGCCACGAGCAGAAAGACGGCCATCTGGGCGCGGCTCACCGGGCTCGCCGGACAATAGTTGTCCGAGCCGCAGCCTCCGGTGATGCCTTCGGCCGCGAGGCGCTCGATCCACGCCGCCGCGAAGGAGCTCGCGGCGACATCCGTGAACACGACGCCGCTCGCCGGCGGAGGCGTCCACGAGCTGCCGTGCTCGCCACGCAGCAAGAAGACCGCCATCTGGGCGCGTGTGACTGAGTTGCCGGGGCAGAAGTCGCCGCCGGAGCATCCGGCGGTGACAGCATTTCGGATCAGCTTTTCGACAAAGGCATGGAACGGGTGTGAGCCGGGAACGTCCAGAAAGTCTGCCAGCCAACCTCCGTTGAGGGTCGCGGTCTGCACGCCCGGGACGGTGACGGCGACGTCGTGGAGCACCCCGGGTGCCAGCGGCGGAGTCGTCGCCGCGATTGTCGTCGGCCCGAGCACCGAGAGCGCCGTCGCCGGAGCTCCGCCGAGCGCGGCCGTCGACCCGCCGAGAAAGAAAGTCCCGCTGATCGAAACGGACGTACCTCCGGCAGCCGGCCCGGAGGAGGGGACGATCGCCGAGACCAGGGGTCCGAGCTCGACCGCCCCGATGTCGCAGGCCGGGGTTCCGTTTTGATCACCATCGACCGGCCTCGAGCGTCCATACAAATCGAAGGAGGGGCACCCCGTGTCCGTGCCAGCGTCGACGACGGCAGAACCGAGGGTAGGAATGTAGCTGACGTCGAGCTGCGGATCGATGACGATGTTGGTCGAGTCCAGGGCGAGCCCGGAAACGTTGGCGACGCTGTTGTTGAAAAAGTCGTTGTTCTTCGCGGTGACCGGCCCGGCGCCGCTCAGCTTGATGCCGGTCGTCGAGCCCATGATGATGTTGTTCGAGATCGTGGCGGCCGCCGCGACATTGATCGCCTGCCCCTTGTTGCTCGAGAACGTATTGTTGACGACCGTTCCCGGGCTGTTGTTCGTCGTAACGGTCGCCGTGATCCCTGCGAACAGGCCGCCGGCGGCGGTGTCATCATTACGGCCGTAGTTCCCGGAGACGAGCGAGTTTGTCAGCGTGAAGGTCGAGTCGAAGAACGCGAGGCCCGCTCCATCCCGTAGCCGGTAAAGTTCCCGCCGTGGTTGTCGTTGATGATCACGGCGTCGAGGGTGACGGTGCTGTCCTTCGCGTAGAGGCCTCCACCGGAGCCCTCCCAATTGATCGATATCGCGTTGCCGTCGATCCGGCCTCCGTGGATCGCCAGCGTAGTCGAGAGCGCTGCGATCCCGCCCCCGTTACCGAACAGGATGTTCCCGTTGGCCTGATTGCTGGAGATGACGTTGTCGAAGAGCTCGCCTTTGCTCGAGTCGATCAGGATGCCGCCGCCCTGCTCGTAGAGGAAGTACTGGTAGCCGGCGATGTTCCCGGTGATGGTGTTGCCGGTCAACGTGAACGCCGTGCTGTTGACGATGTAGACGCCGCCGCCCATTCCGTTCGCGTTGCCAGACGAGAGCCGGACCGTCGAGTTGCCGCGGTTGTCCCGGATCAGGTTCTTCGCGAGGAACACGGTCGCACCGTTGACGGAGATTCCGCCGCCGTAAGCTATGTCGGTCTGGGCGCCCCCCTGGTTCGCCGCCGCGTTGTTGGCGATGGTGTTGTCGGTCAGGGTGACGAGCCCACCGCCCTCGATCGCGACCCCGCCGCCGACGCCGGCAACGTCCGAGATGTGGTTCCCGGTGATCGTATTGCCGGCCAGCGTGGCCTGCGTGTCCTCGAGCTCGACGCCGCCCCCGCTGCCCAGGGCGGTCACGCCGTTGTTCTCGATCCTGTTGCCCTCGAGCCTGGGGGCTCCGCGCTGCACCCAGATGCCTCCTCCCAGGAAGTAGGAGACATTCCCGGTAATCACGCAGTTGCGCACGGTTCCGCTGCTGTCGCGCATCCGGACGCCCCCGCCGTGGTTGGGGCCGAGATCGCCCCGCCCGCCCGAGATTGTGAAACCGTCGATCACGGGCGCCACAGCGTCCCAGTTGCCGAATTGACCCTGCACCGTGAGCACCGAGAAGCCCGGGGTCGACGGGTGCAGCACCGTGGGGTGGGCCACGGGATTGCGGGCCGTGAATGTGGAGTTCCAGCCTCCTTCGAGGGTGACGCTCTTGTCCACGTAGAAGTTGTAGGTAAAGCCTCCGACGACTGTCGATTCCGTGTAAGTCCCCTGCGCGACGCGGATGGTGTCCCCGGGGGAGGCGGCATCCAGAGCGGGCTGGAGCGTGGCGAAGCAGCCGCCTCCGGCCGGCGAGACGCAGGCCGGCGCTTTGGGCGTGGCGGAGACCTCCGGCGAGTTCGCGCCCTCGGTCGCGCCCTGAACCGAGGTCACCACGAAATAGTAGGTGGTGCCGTTGGCGAGGCCGTTGACCGCGTGCGGGCTCGTCAAGGAAGCAACTCGGGTGCCGCCGGGCAGGGATCCGTAGTTGTCCTTCGTGACACCCGGCACGGTCGCGTAATAGAGGTTGTACGAGCCCGCCCCGAGGATCCGGTCCCAGGCGAGCGTGATCCGCATGTCGCCGTGCGCCGCCGACACGCGAAAAGGCGCCGAAGGCTGAACCGCGTCGGAGGGCGCGACGCCCGTGTAGCGAAAGGGCTCAGTGTCCGCCCCGAGGTCGTTGGAGAGCCCGGTAAACGCGACGTATCCGTCCGCGAGCCAGGGCCGGATCACACTCGTGGCGGGCGCGATGTCGACCGTGGAGATCGCACCGTCGTGCGCGTACCGAATCGCTCCGGCGGCATCCGTCCACAGGAGCTGGCCGCGCTGCAGCTGAAATGGGAAGTCGGAAAAAACGCCTCCGTCCTGGGGCTTGCTGGCCGAATCGGTGAGCGGCATGTTGCCATTCAGAATGATCTGCCGGTTTGAGTTGTCCGTGTTCTGCCGCAACCAGGCGACGTGCCGGCCGTCGGTCTTCGCGTAGGAGTTGACCTTCGAGGGGTCGGTGTAGCTCGTCAGCGCGACCGGAGCGGGCGAGGCCAGGTTGCTGTCGTAGAGATAGACCTGGCTCACGCCATCGACCGTCTTGGCGTAGACGACGCGCCCTGCGCTCATGTGAGGCAAGTCGATTTCTCCGGAGTCGATCACCGAGATGCTGGCACCGTCGTAGAAGTGGAGCTTGATCGTGGAGGAACCGTCGAAATACCGCCAGGCCGCCTTGCAGCCGCTCGTCGTGATCCGTGGCGCCCCGTCGGCGCTGCCGCTGACGGGGTAGGTCGCCGGATCCGTGAGGATCGTGGCCGCTCCGGTCGCCGGATTGGCCTTGAAGACGTATTTCCTCGGGAAGGCTCCGGACGCATCCTGCAGGATGAGGAAGACGCAGCCTTCGGCGATCCCGGCGCCTTCCGGATTCAGGGGCACCAGCGGGTTTCCCGGGTTCGTCGCGGTGACCGCGACCGGAGCGCCCCCGTCCGTCGAGATCCAGCCGAAGTCGGTGTCCCGCCGCCATGCGGCGATCACGTGACCCGGCGTAGCGCCGGTGCCGAGGGCGAACACGATGTCTCCCACGTTGGTCAGCGCGCCCTGGGGCTGCACCACCGAGGCGCTGGAGCCGTCGTAGAGGACGACGTCGTCGGTGTTCGCGCCGCCGTCGTGCTCGAACCAGAGGATCCTGCCTCCGCTCGTGCTTGCCTGGCGGTTGCCCCATCCCTCGTCTTTCGCGTCCGCCCTGAGCTGCACCGTCTGTGCGCGGAGCGAAACGTGGCCGCTCATCAATCCGGCGGCGATCAGAAAGGCGGCGCCGCGGCCGAAAAAAGCTGGCCTCGATCCGAGGTTGGACTTCACGGTACACCCTCCTCTTGCAAGGAGCGGGACCGTCAGGGGCCGCCCGTTTCGTGCAAAGGAAGATGCTATCTCACGATGGGGCGCCGGGGAGGGTGGCCCCCGGGATGTCGCGCGACCAGGCGCTTGGCGGCGCCGCCAGGGCAGCTGGCTTCTGCTGACCGGGATGCGACCGAAAGGGGTCGGGCGCCTGCGATGGGAGTGGCTCCACACGGGCAACGACGGGGCCTGGACTCTCTCCGTCCCGTCCGAGAAGGGCGGAAACGCGCGCGAGTACGCGATCGACGGCAGCCTACGGGTCGTAATCGAGCGGCGGCAGGCTGCGAGGCGGCTTGGCTGTCCGTTCATCTTCCACGTCAGCGGCGAGGCGCTCGACCGCGGCACGCGCGCGGCGCGAGTGGTCCGCCGGCACTTCTACCGGGCGCTCAAGGCCTGCGAGCTTCCGGTCGGCAAGGGGGGCTTCACGCTCTACGACACCAAACGCACGGCGATCGGCGCCCTCTTCGATGCGGGGCTGACCGAGGCCGAGGTGCAGGCGTTCTCCGGACACAAGACCTCGGTGATGGTCCAGCGTTACCACCTGAAGAGCGCCGAACGCCACCGTGCGGCGATCAGGAAGCGCGACGACTACTTCGAGAAACGCGCCCGAAAGTAGGGTCCTGCACTTCCACCACTAGGTCGCGAAAGCGAGCCTCCGTGGCGGAATACAAGTATTGGTGGTGGCGCGGGGGTTGAAGGCCAGTAAGCCCATCGTTCCCCGATGGCGACTGCGGCTCCCAACGTCGTTTCCGCCGGCGCTGCCAGGACTGTTCCCGGTGCGACATAGAATCCGCGCAGCGGTCATCCGATGGCACTCTCAGCCGGCACTCGCCTCGGCCCCTACGCGATCCTGTCGCACTTGGGCGCGGGCGGGTGGGGGAGGTGTAGGTCAATCACTTAGACGCTCGTGACCGAGTCCCGTGGCCGAGTCATTTTGGAACAGCGCCGCGCCGGGTCAGCCGGTCCTCCGAATCATCAACGGCGAAATGTCACGTTTTCTCCTCCATTCGCGCCTTTATGAAAGGAAAGAGCTGTTACTGCCGTGACACAATTCACACCACCCCGTGAGGCACATATGAAGGCCATCGTCACTGCATGGTTCGCCGTTTTTGGGTCGATAGCCGGCTTCGCAACGGTCCTCGCGGACGACGGTACGCCCCACAACGGCCCCCACAACGTCCCCGGCGTGATCCGGGCCGTGGACTTCAACGACGGCGGCCCGCTCGTCGCCTACTATGCGACGACGCCGGGCAATCAGGGCGGTTACAGCGGCTACCGCCCCGACACGGACGTCGACATCGCCAACGGTCCCGGCGGTCCGTACGTAATCGCCTCGCGTGTAGACGTGGACGTTATTAGCGAGTGGCTGAAGTACACGATCGAGGTCAGTCAGGCGGGTTGGTACAAGGCCGATTACTTCGCTCGCGTTATCGCTCCGGCTTCGTGCACGGCTCTTGTTACGCTAATCGACGATCGGCCGTTGGGGGGTACGACCCCCAACGTTTGTGTTCAGGATGATTTCGCCGACACCTGGTCTCGAAGCTTCTATCTCGGCGCGGGTCGCCACACACTGGGCGTTATCCTCTGGACGCCTGCGATTGCTATTGATCGGATCGAGATCAATCCTGTCGCCGCGCCGCTGGCTCTCACGCCGAAAATCGTTCCCCTCGCGGGACCAACCGCCGAGGTCGTCGTCGCAGACGCCGTTGTCACCGATGCGCCCTTCCTGGCCGACCCCACGGGCGTGCGGGACTCGACACAGGCCTTCGCTGACGCGCTCGCTGCCGTCGCTGCCTACAGTGGCGGGACCGTGTTCGCTCCCGCTGGCATCTACCGAATCGACGGCACGCTCTTCATCCCCGAAAGCACGACGCTGAGAGGGGCGGACCTGAGGGATCGCAGCGACCCGAACCGAAATGGTACGCTGCTTCTCGCGTCGTTCGGTGAAGGGGACGAGACGGCAGCCTCGTTCATCACACTAGATGTAATGGCTTGCGTCAGGGACCTGAGCGTCTGGTATCCGTCTCAGGGCTTCACGAACGACACCGTCCGGCCATATCCCTTCACCGTCTTTGTTCGCGAGGGCGGCGGCAATGCACTCAACATCCGCTTGTACAACTCCTACGACGGAATCGCCATCCGCATCGGCGCCGGCACCATCGTGGCCGGCATCGTCGGGACGGCTCTCCATACGGGTCTCACGTCCGGCGACGGTGCCGAATACGAATGGCTGACAGATGTGCGTTTCGACAACGACACCTGGAAATCGGCTCCCCACGCGATCATTACCAACGCTCCCGCCAGCGACCAGGATCGTCTCGCACTCGACACCTATACGTCGACCCATGTCGTCGGCGCCCAGATCGGTATGAACACCTACGGGATGTACGGTCTGCGCGTTCGCGACGCTTATCAGGGCATGCTCGTGAAGAAGCTGCCCGGCGACGTTGCAGGCTTCTTCAGCGTGGTCTCCAAAGTCGATGCTGAGATCGTCGATGTCGACGGCTACGTGGCTCCTGGCTCTGGTCTCCACTTTCTCAACACGGACAACGTGCCCGGGGTCGAGAGCTTGAGCTATGACTTCGTTGGTTTTCGCGGCCCCGCCAGCACGGTAAACTTCGCAAGTGTCAAAGAGCAGCCATTCGGTGCCGCAGGGGACGGCCGAGCCGACGACACGGCTGCCATCCAGGCGGCCCTCGATGCGATGGGGAGCCGGGGAGGAGGCACCGTCTACCTTCCCCAGGGCCAGTACCGCGTAACCAGGCTCACGGTTCCGACGGGAGTCGAGCTTCGAGGACCACTCGGCGGCGGGCGCCACGGCTACATCTTCGCGGCCTGTACCCTTCTCGGCTACGAAGGCAAAGGCACGGCCGCGCCTGCCTCGGATCCGGCCCTGCTGACGCTATCTCCCACTCGGGCATCCGGGGATTCGACGTCGCATAT
>CAWERV010000003.1:0-60110 GCA_963811425.1 uncultured Acidobacteriota bacterium | reverse complement strand
CCGCAGCCGCTGCAGGAGGAGTAGGTCGGCGGGTGGTAGGGGTAAGGATAGTAAGCCGCGGGCGGGTGGTAGTACGCGCCGCCGTAGTAGTCGGGTGGGTGGTAGGCGGTCGCGCCGTAGGGCGGTCGTGTGGTACGCGCCCGCGCCGTAGGCGCCGGCGGTCGTGCCGCCGTAGACGTTCGTGTGCTCCGTGCCGCCGTAGTAGCTGTGCGCCGTGCTGCCGCCGTACGCGTTCGTGTGCTCGGTGCCCTCGCCGTACTCGTGGCTGGTCGAGCCTCCGTATTCGTTGGTGTGCGTTCCGCCCTCGCCGTACGTGCCCGAGGAGTGGCCGCCATAGGCGTTGGCGTGCGACCACGCCCGGGCCGGCAGGCACGTGAGCCAGGCGGCCAGAAATCCCGCGATGCCGGCCTCGATCCTCTTCCTCGTCATGGGTCCCTCCTCACTGGGGTTTGGGTGTGACCTTGGGCCTCGTGGCCGGCTTTTTCGCGGCGCCGACGGGCTTTACCGCTGCTGGCGGGCTCGACTTCATCCGAGGGTGACTGAACGGGATCTTGTCCGCGTTTGCGGCCTTTGTCGTCGTGAAGGATTCAGCGGCGACGCTCGGATTGAGCTGCCACTTCGAGAACTGTACGGATTGCCGCAGCTGGAGGGGATCGTCCACGTACATGGCTCGCGCCATGTACGGCAGCTTGTCGTCCTTGCCGATCCACATCTGGATGAAGACGCCGTTGCTCTCGTAGGCGATGACGTCGGTCGCGACGCCGCCGACGAGGATGGATTCGCCGACCAGAAAGGCGCCGGTCAGCTCCGAAGCGATGTCCTTCCAGGGGTCGGCCACGATGACGTCGGTGAAGGGGAAGTAGGTGCCGGACTCCCGGTAGAGCTTCTCGAGCGCGGCGTCGATCGTCGTCGGCGCGCCCGCGACGGCGACGAGATTCTCGGCGGGATGGAAGCTCATCATCACCTTGCCGTCGTCGTAGAACTCGGTCCTCGGGCCATCGCCGATCGTGAGGACGGCGAGCTTGTCCGGTCGTTGGAGGGCCACCTCGTAGATCCGGCCGTAGATCAATGGCGGCCCCCAGAGGCTCGGTACCTCGTAGGCCCCGAGAGCCGTGAAGGACAGCGAGCCGGCGGCAGCGAGCTTCGCGCACGAGGCCTTGAGGATCTCGACGGCTTTCGGGTCGGGCGCCGGCCGCGGAGGCGCCTGCGCCGGCTTGGCGGCCGCCTTCTTCGCCGGTTTCGCGGTCGGCGCGAGTGCCTGCGCCGACGCCGCCAGGGCGGCCAGGCTCAAGCAGAGAGAAGCGAAGAAGAATCGCTCGAGGTCGTTCCTTCGAGTCATCGGACCCTCAGTTGTTCCGGTTGTAGTTGAAGTTCGAGACCTGGACCTCCATCTGCTTGGCGGGGATCTGGATGTCGGCGAAGTTCATGTAGTTCAACCCCGTCGAGAGCGTGTTGAACGTGGCGTTGAGCGTGATGGGGTTGCCCTGGTAGGTCGTCGCGACGAAGATCTTCTGGGCCTTGTGGGACGCCGCGTTGACCCAGAGGGTCACCGAGTCTCCGGGCGAGACGACGCTGCCGCCCGAAAGGGCGATCAGGCCGCTCGCGTCGGGCCCGCTGACCTGCGCCTTGTTCATGAAAGCGAGCAGCTGCGGGCTCGAGTCCATGGTGTACTGGCCGAGGAGCGACTTGATGCCCGACAGGTATTCCTGCATTTCCTTCTGCTTGTCCTCGGCGATGCGCCGGCGCAGGCCGAAGCGCGGCAGCGAGGGCCCCTCGTTGCTGACGAGGCTCCTCTGATACTGACCGTTGACCCAGTTGACCATCTCGACCCGCGTGTCCTTGACGGTGCCGTCCTCGAGCATCTCCGTGCGCTGATCCCAGGTGTACTGCTGCATGGTCGCGGCATTGGCCTGCCGAGCCGCGGTCACTCTCTCCGCGATGCCGGCCCGCAGGCCCTGGTTTGCCGCGTCTTGAGCGAAAGAGGCCCAAGGAAGCAGGCCGCCGAGAGCGGCCGCGAGGAGGGACGTCGCGAGAAGTCGTCTTCTCATAGTTACCTTCTCCTTTTGGAAGCCGAGCACCGATCCCCCGGCAGACGCCGAAAATGCGAGTTCCCGGTCGGCTGCTGCGTTTGCATCATTCTTCCGACCGAACGCCCGCTTACGGGATCATCCCGCACTCGAACAACTTGTTGGCGATCGGCGGCGCGACCTTGGCGATGAATGCCTGGCGCATCTGAGGATCGGCCTTGAGCGCTGCGATCACCCGCTGCTCCATCTGGGCCTTCTCGCCCGTCGGCTTCTCGCTCTTGGCGGTCGCCAGCTGCACGCAGGTCGAGTTGTTGTACTTGTCGATGACCTTCTGGGCGATCATGTCCATCAACGGATACTGCTGTTGGCCCTGCTGGGCCTGCGGGGCAGCCGCGACGAGCAGCAGCGCGGGAACCAGGACGAGCACGTAGAAACTCTTCGGCATGGCTTTCTCCTCTCTCGGGTACGTCGTTTTGCGTTTCGCGAAATCAGATCAGTGCGTCTCAGGGTCGTCAATCAGGCTGCTCGCTTGACGGCGGGAGGCTGTCAGCAGCGAGGCGGCGAGCGTGGTTCTAACCTCCTTGATACTCCTTCTTCGAGGGCCGCATCCTATCAACCGGATGCGGCGCGCCGCTGCCTTCGAAGGGACTTCACATAAGATTCGGGTGCTTTGCGCCTGAGTGCGCGAGAAGGAGGGTCGATGCGATCGCTGCGGAGAGTATCGGGAACCCGAGTCCGGACCGGCAAGTTCGGTTTGGCGCTTGTTGCCGGCACCGGCCTGGCGTTGCTGCGGGGATCGGCCGCCGCCCAGCAGCCCCCGCAGGGAGGCCCTCTGGCGGATCGATTCGCAGCCGTCAAGCAGGCGGCTGCTGCCAATCAACAGGCGCTGCGCCAGTACACGTGGACCGAGACTCAGCAGGTCAGCCTGAACGGGGAAGTGAAATCCACCAGGCAGATGACCTGCAGCTATGCGCCGAACGGAAAGCCGCAGTGCACGCCGATCGGGCCGCCGCCGGAGCAGCAGGACAAGCGCGGACTCCGCGGGCGAATCGCCGACAAGAAGAAGGAAGAGCTCACGGACTACATGCAGAAGGTCAAAGGCGTGATCGGGTTGTACGTCCCGCCGGACCCGGCCCGGATGGAGGCGGCTCGGGCAGCCGGCAACGTCTCCCTGTCCGCACCTGTGGCCGGGGAAGCGGCGATCGTCTTCAAGAACTATGCGCAGCCAGGCGACTCGATGTCGCTCGACTTCGCGATGGCAGCGCGAAAGCTCGCGGCTCTCGCGGTCAACACCTTTGTCGGTGATCCGTCGAGCCCGGTGACGCTGTCGGTCCGGTTCGCGCCCCTGCCGGATGGGACGAACTATCCGGCCCAGGAGGTCGTCAACGCGCCGGCCAAGGGCATCCAGGTGACGGTCACGAACTCGAACTATCAGAAGTTCCCACAGCAATGAGGAGGATGAGGGTGAAAGGAAAGTTGACGGTTCTCTCCCTGCTCGCCGCGTTTGCGGGTGCGGGCGCGATGCTCGCGCAAGCGGCTGCGCCGCGGGCCCCGGTCAAGGTCCAGGTTCCGGCCTCGGTCAAGGACAAGGCGAATGCCCCCGCCCCGCCGGCCAGCGCGAAGCAGGTCAAGTCGATCGGAAAGGGGAAGGTCTCGGCAAGTACGGCGAACTCGCCGGACGACACGGATTCCATGTGGGTCGAAAAGATCGACGTGGACGGCGACGGCAACGTCGACGAGGCGAGCCTGCTCTGGGACGACGAGGACAAGGTGCTCTACATCTACAAGGAGGGCACCTTCACCTGCGCCAACGGCGGCACGGGAGCTGGCGGCATGCTCATCGCCGTGTACGGCAAGGGCAATTCGCACAACAAGCCCGCGGGCTCGGGCTGGTGGGCCGCCGAGGTCGATAAGAGCGAATGCGCGGCTCAGGCCGCCGGCGTCTACGGCTGCACGTTCGACGCAACGGGCAGGAGCACGGCGTGCGGGGTCGCTGCGGTGGACGACAAGGGCGACGCGCTGGTGATCACCGCCTCGAAGTAGCGCTCTCTCCTGACGGGAAAGCCCCCGCGACACGCGGGGGCTTTTTTCTTTTCAACCCGTTCCGGAACGTCTCAGAAGTTCAGGGGCATCGCGAACTGGACGTAGAGGCCCTGGCCCTGCGTCGTCGTCTTTCCGCCGTACTGCCAGAAGTAGCGGACGGTCAGCGCGCCCTCGAGCGCCGTAAGCTCGGGCCCGACGCCGTAGATCGTCGTCTTGTTGTTCTGAAGGACCGGGGGCACGTCGGTGCCCGTGGTCGAGCTCACCTGCCACTGCGCGTAACCCGCGACACCGACCCAGCCGCTCAACATCGTCTTGGGCTCGCCGAAGTTGCGGCCGACGCCCCACATGTAGTTGATGGCGTTGCCCTGCTTCCAGTCGACGTCCTGCTTCTTGCTGTTGATGTCGTAGAAGAGCGCGCCCGCGGCGGACCAGTTCTTCTCCTTGTCGATGAAGCCCGTGGCCCGCAGCGAAACCTCGTTGCACCACATGCCGAGCGACGTGTTGTTCAGGGCGCCCGGCGTATAGCGGCCCGTGGGTGCATAGAAGGTATACGCGAAGAGGACATCGGTGCCTCCTCCGAAGATCGGCATGGCCTTGTTCGAGTGCCAGCCGATCTGCACGGGCGAGACGTAGACCTGGGAGAGGGCGAGACCCGTCGACGCACCCACGTTGTCGAGGCGCGGAAAATCGAGCAGGAAGTTCGCGAAGGGGACGGCGGCGACGGCGCTGTAGTTGCCGCCCAGGATCTTGATGCACGACACCCACATCACCAGGGGGCCGAAGAGCTCCTGTGAGAGCTTGGGACCGTTCACGCTGTTTCCGTTGGGGCCCTTGATCTGGTCGGCCCACGAGAAGGCGCCGAACATCCCCGCATAGAGCCCCGGTGGCGCCTGGGTCCCGGCCATCATCCCGTACATGCCCTTGATGATGAGCTGCTGGGCATTCGCGCCGTCGGCGTGAAGGAGGAGCCCGGCCGCGACGAAGAAGAGTCCCGGGAGGAATTTCCTACTCATGTGATTCTCGCCTTTCGTGCGCACAAGAAAGCGGCCGGGCGAGGTACCCGGCCGCTCTTGAGAGCCGTTACTTGCTGGTCGACCCCGGCGGGAACTTGTCGAACAGTTTCTGCACGGCGTCCTGGATCTTGTTCGGGTCTCCCTGTCCGCTTTGCGAGACCTGGTCGCTTGCCTGGCCACGCCAGACCATCTCTTTGGTCTTCGGGTTGACGAGGTCGACGATGAGCGTTCCGATCGGGATGTTGGTCTGGGTGGCCGTCGCCATGCCGCCGCCCATGCCGCCCCAGCCCCGGTAGCCGTAGCCCCCCATGCTCGTGGCCGTCCACTGTTTCTCTTGCGAGAGGACCACGTGCGTGAAAACGAGGATGTCGGGGTTGCTCGTCACGGGCTGCCATCCCTTGGAGCTGAGCGTGCTCGTGATGGCGTCTTCGATGCGCTTCTGGACGAACGTGACGGGATCTTTCGTCCCCTCGCTGATCTGGAACGTGTGGAACTGGCTCCAGTTGATCGTGTGGTCGTAGTCGTAACTCGTCGTTACGGTCGAGCAGGCCAGAGTTAGGGCGCCAACCAGGATTCCGAGAACGGTCGCTGCTTTTCTCATCTTTCTCTCCCTTCGTCGCGGTTTCAATAACTTTGGCTGCGCATCGTATCGCGCTTCTCTGCCTACCGTCGAAATCCGCCCCCGCCGTGGAATCCGCCCCAGCCGCCCCCGCCGAAGCCGGCTCCTCCTCCCCAGGAATGGCCGCCCCAGCCGCTCGAGCCGAAGTTGCCCCAGTGGCTGTCCCCCGAGGAGCGGGCCGAATCCCAGCTGTCCAGGTTGTGGGACATCGAGCTGTCGCTCATGCTGCCCCACGAGCCGCTGTTGTGGTCGTACTGCGACCAGCCGAGGTTGCCCATGCTCTTGGCGCCATATCCGTCGCTACCCCCGCTCTTGTAGACGTTGCCGTCATGGTCGGCATAGACGTTGTTGCCGACGCGCGCGACCCCGCTGTTGTCCCCATGAACTCCGGCGACCGTAGTGGAATTGCCGCCGGGGCCCGTGACGGTCCCGCGGCCTCCCGTGACCGAGTTGCCTGTGTACGCGTTGCCGACCGTCCCGCGAGCTCCCGTCGCGCTCGCGCCGGTCTTGGTGTTAGTCGCCGTGCCGCGCTCGCCGGCCGCGTAGTTGCCGGTGTAGGCGTTGTACCCGCCGCCACGCTGGCCGGCGGCCGCCACTCCCGTCGCGGAGTTGTAGGACGCTCCCTCCGAGCCGCGCCACGCGTTGCCGGTCCAGGCGTTGTAGCCGCCGCCGCTGCGCGTGACGGCGCTCGTCGAGCCCCAGTGGCTGTAGACGTTGCCCGAGGACCACCGCGCATACCCCGGTCCCCACACGGCTCCGCCGCCGTGACCCCAGGCGGCGGCGCCGTAGCCGCCATACCAGCCGCCGCACGCCGCGCCCCAGCCCCAGCCGCAGTACCCCCAGCCGTAGCCGCACATCGCGGCACCCATGGCGAAGCCGCAGCCGACGCCGAAGGCGAAGCCCCAGCCCGTCCACGGCGTGTATGCCAGGTCGACGCCGTAGCCGTATGTCACCGGAGGGCCGTACCAGACCGAGCCGATCCACGGCGTGTAGACGTATCCCGTGCCGTACACGACGACGCCGTCGTAGATGATCGCGCCGGTGTAGCCGGGCGTGTAGCCGACGTACACGACGCTCGGCGTGGACCCGTAGACCTGCACGTAGGTCAGGTAGTAGAGCGGGGAGCTCGGCGGGATCGAGTAGATGGACGCCGGCACCCAGGCGGCGACCGTCCACGGGCCGGTCATTGCCGCGGACGAGAACCAGATGCCGCTCTGGCAGGCATAGTAGGCGTACGGGCCGGTCATGATGATCGGCGTCGACGCGTTGACGACGTACTGAAGGCTCGTCCCCTCGATCGGTTTCATCTGCGGCGCTCCATCGAACGTGATGGGCTTGGCGATCTGCGCGCTGCGCTGGACGGTCGCCGTCTGCGGAACGCTGTTGGCGACGACCGCCTCCTTCGCCTGGGTCGTCCCCGGAACGGACGCCTTCACGTTCTCCATGGGGCTTTCGTCCGGAATTTTCGCGAAGTCGGGCGGAAGGCTGGCGGCCGGCACGTACTGCCAGGGGCCCGCCGTGGTCGCCGCGCTGAACCAGCGTCCGGCGATCAGCACGTACGTGTTCTGGTTGTCGATGTCCTTGAACACTCGGCCCGTCGTGTTGGTCACGTAGAGGAGCTGGGTTCCGGCGATGGGATCGTAGTTCGGCTGGCCGTTGACGACGATGAGCTCGGTCGGCTGTGACTCGACGTAGACGACCGGCACGGGCTTGGTCTTGAGCGAGGGCTTCGGAGCGTTCGGATCCGAGGCCGAGCCCCCGGTCATCGGGTCGCCGTTACCGGCGGCCAGGATCTGCTGGAGGGCTTTGTCCAGGTCGTCCTTTCGGCCCAAGTGCGGATCGGCGACTTCCCACGGGCCCTGGATCGTGGAGGCCTTCATCCAGCCGTCGAAGAGGTGCAGGTAGAGCTCGCCGCTGTCGGCCTTCAGGATGATCGAGCTGGTGTTGAGGACGCGCTGGAGCGAGGTACCCGTCTGGGCGCGGTATGCGGGGGGGCCGTCCGTGAGCACCAGGACCGCGGGGACGTTGGAGAGGATGATTTGCGGCGGAGCATTGTTCAGCGGCCGCGACTCGCCGACCTTGCGCTCGGTCAGGATGCCGAGGTCGGCCTCGAGCCGGTCGAGGGAGATCGCCTTGGTCTTCTTGCCCTTTTCGTCCTCCTGGAGCGCGGCCTGCCAGGCGGCCGCCTTGCCGGGCGCCGACGGAAAGCTCGTGCGCGTGATGTTCAGATCCTCGAGGAAGACCACCCGGTTGACCTTGTCCACCTCGGTTCGGGCGGTGAACCAGATGACGCCGAAGACCGGGTCCTTGGACCCCGCGATTCCGACCGAGACTGCCGACCGGCCCTCGAGCTGGTTGTTCGACCAGCTCTCCAGTTGCGGCTGGTAGATCAGGAACGTGTCGGTCTCGCTCTTGACCTGACGCGGCCACGGGTCCGGTGCGGCGGCGGCGCTGGGAGCGGCGCCGGCCGGCGCGGTCTGTCCGGGCAGGGGCCCTGCGGTCAGCGTCGAGATTGCGGCAGCGAGAAAGGTGGCGAGGAGCTTGCGGGTGGTCTGCATGGCGCGGGGTCTCCTTACGTGAGTGGATGGCATCCGAGGGGCAAAATATTAACCCACGCCTTTGGGGTACCTGAAGCTATCGTGGCCTCGAGCCTGCGAGGCGGACCGCCCAGTGCGCGACCGGCCGAAGAGCCGCCCCATCGAGGGAGTAGAGGTGTCGCCGCCCCGAGCTCCGGACACGCACGAGCCCTGCCTTCGAAAGAACCGTCAGGTGCTGGGAAACGGCGGATTGCGTTATGGAAAAGAACGCAAGCAGCGCCGTTACAGGACGCTCGGCATCCTCGAGAAGCTCCAGGATGCGTCGTCGGGTCGGGTCCGCCAGGGCGTGAAATACGGCGTTCTGTCTGGGTGTGCTCATACGGCCATCATATAAGCGGGGACTAATATGTCCGGCCGCCCGTGCAGAGCGTGACCCGGGATCCCTCATCCTGGAATAGGATCCACCCATGAAACTGCGCCGGCTGATTCCGATCGTTCTGGCCGCGGCAGCCCCGGTCTTTGCGACCCCGGCGACGCCGGCCGAAAAGCCCGTCCTTCCCTGGGTCGAGGATGACTACGCGAAGGCCCTGGCCGAGGCCCGCGCCCGGAAGGTTCCGATCTTTGCGGAGGCCTGGGCGCCCTGGTGACACACGTGCCGCTCGATGAGGGCCTTCGTCTTCACGGATGAGGCTCTCGCGAAGCACGCCGGGCAGTTCGTCTGGCTCTCGATCGACACGGAGAAAACGCAGAACGCCCCGTTCGCGAAGAAGTTCCCCATCCGCGCGTGGCCGTCGTTTTACGTCATCGACCCGAATAAGGAGACCGTGGCACTGCGCTGGGTCGGCGGGGCGACGGTCCCGCAGCTCGAGAAGATCTTTGCCGACGGCACGCGTGCGGCGGGGGGCAGCGGCGCCGGTGTGAGCGGAGCGCTCGCGAAGGCCGACGCCCTGTATGGCGAGGGCGACTATGCGGCGGCTGGCAAGGCCTTTCGCGAGGCGCTGGGGCAGCTCTCTCCGAAGTCGCCCCAGTACGCCCGCGTGGTCGACTCGCTGCTCTTCTGCGATCAGGCCATCAAGGACGAGCCCGCCTGCGTGACGCTCGCCCGGGAGGCGTTTCCGAGACTCCGTCACGCCGCCTCCGCCGCCAATGTCGCCGGATCCGGCCTCGACTGCGCTATGGCGCTGCCCGATGGCGCGCCGGGCCGGGGCGAGACGATCGCCGCTTTCGAGAAAGACGTACGGACGGTGCTTGCGGACCGGTCGCTCGTTCTGGCGGCCGACGACCGCTCGGCTCTCTACGGCTCGCTTGTCTCGGCCCGGGAGGAGGCGAAGGACGCCGCAAGTGCTCACACGGTCGCGCTCGCGTGGGTCGCCGACCTCGACGGCGAGGCCGCTCGGGCGAAGACGGCCGAGCAGCGAACGGCCCTCGACCCGGACCGTCTCAATGCGTTTCTCGCCGCAGGGGAGGTCGAGAAGGCGATTCCGATGCTCGAAGCCTCGCAGCGCGAGTTTCCGCAGGACTACAACCCGCCGGCCCGGCTCGCCCTGGTTTACCTCGAGCTCAAGCAGTACGACACGGCCCTTGCGGCTTCGGACCGGGCCCTCGCCCTGGTGTACGGGCCCCGCAAGCTGCGTGTGCTCGCGGTGCGTGCGGACATCTATAAGGGTATGGGCAACGCTGCCGGGGCGCGGAAAACCGTCGAAGAGGCCCTGGCGTATGCCCAGGCGCTGCCGCCAGGCCAGCGGTCGGAGTCGACGATCGCGTCGCTCCAGAAGGAACTGGCTACACACTAGCCGCCGGCCCGGCACCGGACCCGTCTGCTACGATGCGCCTCCGCACAGAGGCAGCGCGGAGACCACGATGGCCACAGCGACGACCGAGCGAATCGCCTTCCGGGCGCAGAATCCGACGACGGGCGACTACCTCGAAGGGGAGTTCCTGGAAGCGACCGCGGGCGAGGTGGATGCCGCGGCCCGCTCGGCCGAACGGGCATTCGAGCCATACGCGGCTCTTGCCCCGGCGCGTCGCGCCGAGTTCCTGCGGGCGATCGCACAGCAGATCCTGGCTCTCGGGGACCGGCTGCTCGAGCGAGCCGGCGCGGAGACGGCACTGCCGGCGGCGCGCCTGGAGAACGAGAGGGCGCGCACCGCGAGCCAGATCCTGCTCTTCGCACAGGTCATCGAAGAAGGTTCGTGGGTCGAGGCACGGATCGACCGCGCCCTTCCCGACCGCAGACCCGCTCCACGCCCCGACATCCGGCGCATGGTCGTTCCGCTCGGTCCCGTCGCCGTGTTCGGAGCGTCGAATTTTCCGCTCGCGTTCTCGGTGGCCGGCGGCGACACGATCTCGGCCCTCGCGGCCGGCTGCCCGGTGGTCGTCAAGGCACACCCGGCGCACCCTGGCACGTCCGATCTGGTCGCCTCGGCGATCCGCACCGCGGCGCGGGAGACGCGGATGCCGGAGGGTGTGTTCGGCATGGTGCACGGCCGTTCGCCGGAGGTGGGCATCACGCTCGTCACGCACCCGGCGATCCAGGCGGCCGGTTTCACCGGGTCGCTGACGGCGGGGCGCACCCTCTTCGACGCGGCGGCGCTGCGTCCCGAGCCCATTCCGGTCTTCGCCGAGATGGGCTCGTCGAACCCCGTGTTCATCCTTCCGGGCGCGCTCGCCGAGCGGGGCGAGGCGATCGCCCGTGGGCTTGCGGCTTCCGTGACGCTTGGATCGGGACAGTTCTGCACCAATCCGGGGCTCGTGTTCCTCGTCGAGTCGCCTTCGGTCCCCGGGTTCCTCAAGACGACGGGGGACACGCTCGCCGCGACGCCGCCCGGGACGATGGTGCACGCGGGAATCAAGGCTGCGTACGATCGGGATCTCGGCGAGGCCGCGCGCATCGAAGGCGTGGCGATCGGGGCCCGCGCGACGATGCCAGGCGCCAATCCCAACACGGCGGCCCCGGCCGTCCTGCTCGTCACCGATGCGGGGACCTTCACGGGCCATCCGCGCCTGTCGGAGGAAATCTACGGGCCGGCAACCGTCGCGGTGCGGTGCTCCTCGCGGCCGGAGCTGTTGCAGCTCGCGCGCTCTCTCCACGGGCACCTCACGGCGACCGTGCACGGTACGGAGAAGGATCTGGCCGAGTTCTCCGAGCTCGTCGCCGTGCTGCGCCGCAAGGCCGGCCGTCTGGTCTTCAACGGCTTCCCGACCGGGGTCGAGGTTTGCCACGCGATGCATCACGGCGGGCCCTACCCGGCGACGACGGACGCGCGGGCGACCTCGGTCGGCACGGCAGCCATCCAGCGTTTCGTGCGTCCGGTCTGTTACCAGGACTTCCCGCAATCCGCGCTGCCCGAGGAGCTCCGGGACGAGAACCCCCGCGGAATCTGGCGCCTCGTCGACGGGGCCCTGACCCGGGACCCGTCGTGACCCCGAGGGACTTTCCCGACGCGATCGAGGTCGTCGACTCGCACACGGAAGGCGAGCCGACCCGGGTCGTCGTCGCCGGCTGGCCGGAGCTGGAGTCGCCGACGATGGAAGGGCGCCGCGAGGAGCTCGCGCGACGATTCGATGGCCTTTGGCGCGGGGTCGTCCTCGAGCCGCGGGGCCACGACGCGATCGTCGGCGCGCTGTTGACGCCCCCGGTGTCGCGCGGCGCCGTCGCCGGCGTCGTGTTCTTCGACAACGTCGGGCCGCTCTGGATGTGCGGCCACGGAACGATCGGCGTGGTGCGGACCCTCGAGCACCTCGGTCGAATCACGCCGGGAGCGGTTCGGCTCGATACGCCCGTCGGCCCCGTCGGCGCGGAGCTGGCGGTGGACGGTCTCGTGACGATCGAGAACGTCCCCGCGCGGAGCCACGCCCGCGACGTCGCGGTCGAAGTGCCGGGCCTCGGGCATGTGGTCGGCGACGTCGCCTACGGCGGCAACTGGTTCTTCCTCGCTCGCCTCGAGGCGGAATCGATCGAGGCCGCCAACCGCGAGCGGCTGCGGACCGTGACGCTCGCGATCCAGCGCGCGCTCGCCGCGCAGGGAATCCGGGGCGAGGGGGGCGAGGTCGTAGACCACGTCATCCTGTATGGCCCCGCCGAGCGGCCCGACGCCGACAGCAAGAACTACGTCCTCTGCCCCGGCGGCGCGTACGACCGCTCGCCCTGCGGCACGGGAACCTCGGCGAAGATGGCATCGCTCCACGCCCGGGGTGAGCTTCCGATCGGGGCGCGCTACCGGCAGGAGTCGATCACCGGAAGCCTCTTCACGGGCTGGCTCGAGGAACGGGACGGCAAGCTCGTTCCACGCATCCAGGGACGCGCCTTCGTCACCGGTCAGGCGCGGCTTCTCTTCGATCCGCGCGATCCGCTTCGCAACGGCCTGGCGTCGTGAGTCGTGAATCTACTCCGGTCAACCCGGGCTCCTGGGCGCCGCCCGTCATCCCGAGCTCCTGGTGGCCACCTGTCATCCCGAGCGCAGCGAGGGATCCCTTTCTCAGCCGCACCGAGACTCGAAAGGGATCCCTCGGGCCGTGGGCCCTCGGGATGACAAGGGCCACGACGGATCCCTTTCTCAGCCGCACCGAGACTCGAAGGGGATCCCTCGGGCCGTGGGCCCTCGGGATGACGAGGGCCACGACGGGGATGCCACGGGATCTCTCCGGGCTTCCGAGCGCATGCCGTCGCCGGATGTCGTAGTCGTCGGCGCCGGCATCGTCGGCGCCGCCTGCGCCGACGCTCTGTCGGCAGAGGGGCTTCGGGTCGAGGTGCTCGAGTCGCGGTTCGCGGGTGGGGGAGCCACGGCCGCCGCGATGGGGCACATCGCCGTCATGGACGACTCCGAGGCGCAATTTGCGTTGACGCAGCTGTCGCGACGGCTCTGGACCGAGCTTGCCCCGCAGATGCCGCGGTCCTGCGAGGACGAGGCGGCCGGAGCGCTCTGGGTCGCCGAAGACGCGGAAGAGATGGGGCACGTCGCGAAAAAGGCGGCGTTCTATCGCCAGCGCGGCGTCGCCGTCGAGGAGCTGTCGGAGCGGGATCTGGTGAGGGAGGAGCCGAACCTCCGGCCGGGCCTGGCGGGGGGCCTGCGGGTGCCGGGCGATCGCGTCCTGTATCCGCCGGGTGCGGCGCGCTGGCTGCTCGAGCGGGCAGAAGGGCGCGGGGCTCTGCGGCGCGACGGCGTGGAGGTGGTCGCGATCGGCACTCGACGGGTCCAGACGCGAGCGGGGGTGATCGATGCGGCCGCCGTCGTGAACGCGGCGGGGGCCGCGGCGCCGCTCCTGACGCCCGGCCTTCCCATCCAACCCCGCAAGGGACATCTCATCATCACCGACCGTTACCCGGGCTTCTGCCGGAACCAGCTCATCGAGCTCGGATACCTGAAGAGCGCGCACACGCCGTCTCCCGAGTCGGTCGCGTTCAACCTCCAGCCGCGCGCGACCGGGCAGATGCTGCTCGGCTCTTCGCGGGAGTTCGTGGGATTCGAGTCCGGCATCAACCGCCGCATCCGCGACCGCATGATCCGCCGCGCCCTGCAGTTCATGCCCGCCCTGGCCCGGCTCTCGGCGATTCGCACGTGGGCGGGATTTCGTCCGGCCACGCCGGACAACCTGCCGCTCGTCGGGCCCTACGCGCCCACCCCCGGCCTCTACGTCGCGGCGGGGCACGAGGGGCTGGGAATCACGACGTCGCTCGGAACGGCGCGCCTCATCACGGACGCGATCCTCGGCCGCGCGAGCGAGATCGATCGGTCGCCCTATTCCCCAACGCGGGCCTTTCCGGTGACGACGCGTGCCTGATCCCACGGCCTTCCGGGTCGATGGCCGGCCGATCGCGGCCGAGGCCGGGATCACGGTGGCCGCCGCCCTCGCGAACGCGGGCATCGGCACCTGCCGCCAGTCCGTATCCGGGGAGGATCGGGGCGTGCTGTGCGGCATGGGGATCTGCTTCGAGTGCCGCGTGACGATCGACGGCGTGGCGCATCGACGGGCTTGCGTGGAGCTGGTGCGGGAGGGAATGGTCGTCGAAACCGGAGCCCGGGCCGTCCACCCTCAGGCTTCCGCTGTCCGCTTCGAGCACGAGGTGCTCGAGTGCGATGTCGCGGTCGTGGGCGCCGGTCCGGCCGGCGTCGCGGCGGCATGCCGCTCGGCCGAGAGCGGCGCCCGCACCGTCGTCCTGGACGAGGGCCCGGCGCCGGGAGGGCAGATCTACCGGCATCTTCCGGATCGGGAGTCGCCGCCCGGCGCGCAGGCGTGGATCGCGAGGCTTTCGCGTTCGGGCGCGGTCGTGCGTCACGGCGCGTCGGTGTTCGATGCGGTCCGTCGGGATTCGGCCATTCGCCTCGCCGCACAGACGGCGGACGGCTCCTGCACGGTCGCGGCCGCTCGGGTCGTGCTTGCGACGGGCGCGCGGGAGCTCTTCCTCCCGTTTCCCGGCTGGACGCTGCCAGGGGTGATGGGGGCGGGAGGCGCCCAGGCCATGTGGAAGTCGGGCGCGTCTTTTTCCGGTCGAACCGCGGTCGTGGCAGGGTCGGGTCCGCTGCTTCTTCCGGTCGCCGCGTCGCTGGCGAAGGCCGGCGTGCGCGTGCACACGATCGCCGAGCAGGCGAACCTGGCGGCGCTGGCGCGATTCGCTTTGCGGCTGGTGCGATATCCCGGGAAGCTCGTCGAAGCGGCGAAGTACCGTCGCGCCTTTTCCGGCTCGCCCTACCGGACGGGGAGATGGATCCTCGAGGCGCGCGGCGACGGGCGCCTGGAGGCCGTCGTCCTGACCGACGGAGTCCGAACCTTCGAGGTGCGGTGCGACCTGGCGGCCGTGGCCTACGGGCTCGTGCCGAACACCGAGATGGCGCGCCTGCTCGGGTGTGAGATGCGCGCGGGAGCGGTGGCCGTGGATTCCCGGCAGGAAACGAGCGTGGCCGGCGTCTTCAGCGCCGGCGAGCCGTGCGGAGTTGCCGGCGTGGACGTGGCCGTCGCCGAGGGAGAGATCGCAGGCCTCGCTGCTGCGCAGAGGGGCGACGGGGAGAGCGGTCGGCGCCTCCATTCGGCGCGCGCGAAGGGACGTCGCCTGGCGGCCGCCATGGACCGGGCATTCCTGCTTCGCGACGCCCTGCGAGCGCTGGCGCGCCCCGACACGATCCTCTGCCGCTGCGAGGATGTCTCTCTTTCGACGCTCGCCGCCTGCCGCAGTGCGCGGGAGGCGAAGCTCTCCTCCCGCGCCGGGATGGGCCCGTGCCAGGGGCGCATCTGCGGACCGGTGCTCGCGTTTCTCTACGGCTGGGAATCGGATACCGTACGCCCTCCGGCCAGACCGGCCGCTCTTGGCAACCTGCTTTCATCGGAGGACCCGGCATGAACTGGCAAGGAGTCATCCCGGCGATCACGACCCCCTTCCACGAGGACCTCTCGCTCGACCTCGATTTCCTGCCCCGGCACCTCGAGACGATGCTCGCCGCCGGCTGCAAGGGCTTCGTGCCGCTCGGCTCGCTCGGCGAGTCGGCGACGCTGACGTTCGAGGAAAAGGGAAGGATCCTCGAGACGTGCCGGCGGGTCCTCGGCAAGCGCGGCCCCCTCGTGGCCGGCATCGCGGCGCTTTCGACGGCCGAGGCCGTCGCGACCGCCCGACTCGCCGCGGAGAAGGGCTGCGATGGCCTGATGGTCCTGCCGCCTTACGTGTACCGCGGCGACCGGCGCGAGACCATGGCGCACTTCTCGACGGTCATCGGGGCGACGCCGCTGCCGTGCATGCTCTACAACAACCCGATTGCTTACGGAACGGACGTCCTTCCGGAGGAGCTCGCCGGGCTGGCGGGCCGGCACGCGAACCTGGCGGCCGTCAAGGAGTCCAGCGCCGACGTGCGGCGGGTCACGGCGATCCGCGGGCTGCTCGGGAGCCGGCTCGCGGTTTTCGTCGGGGTGGACGACCTGATCGTCGAGGGAATCGCGGCCGGCGCGGTCGGTTGGATCGCCGGTCTGGTCAACGCGCTGCCGGCCGAGTCCGTACGCCTCTTCGATCTCGCGATGGCCGGCAAGCATGCCGAAGCGGCGGCCCTCTACGATTGGTTCCTGCCGCTCCTGCGCCTGGACGTCGTGCCGAAGTTCGTGCAGCTCATCAAGCTCGTGCAGCAGGAATGCGGGGTCGGCTCGGAGCGCGTGCGGCCGCCACGCCTGGTGCTCGAGGGAACCGAGCGCTCCGAGGCGCTCACCGTCATCCGGGAGCGCCTCGGGCGTCGGCCGAGAATCTGAGGGCTACTGGGCCGGGCCGGCGGAGACCGGGATCTGTTCGAGGAGATTCAGGCGCACGGCCGTTGCCACGTAGTCGTCGATGAGGGCGAACCGCGCGGCGGCCTTCGGGTTGAGTTTCTGGCTGTACACGCCGAAGTACTTGATGCGCACGTCGATGCCCTTCTTCTGCAGAACGGCCGCGTCGTTGACGATCTGAGTCAGATCCGCGTCGCTGACACCGGTCGGGCTCGAGTACGCGTCGACGTACTTCTTCGCGAGGTCGGCGCGGGCCGCGGCGATCGCGTCCTTTTCCCTCTCGTAGTCGCCGTACACGGCCCAGAAAGTCTCGAGCTGCGTCGGAGTGAGATTGCTCATGCCCGCGGCGAAGAGCTTGCGACGCGCGTCGGTGATCGCGGTCTTGTATCGCGCCATGTTCATGGCGTCGTGTGCCGCTCCCGACATCGCGGGTTTCGGGGCCGACTGGGCCTGCTGACCCGAGGCGCTGCCGGCGATGCCGGCGAGCAGGGAAAGAACCAGTACTCTCTTCATGACCTCTCCTTAAGTTTCTGGATGCCGGCGGCGCCGCCCGGCGTGCCGGTTGACCGTTCTTGGTCCGGCGGATACTACATCACGCAGAGGCCGCCGCGGGTCCCGTCAGACGTGGCAGGATCCCAGTCCCCGCTTGTCGAGGTACCTCTGGTGGTACTCCTCGGCGCGCCAGAAACGCTCTGCCGGCGAGATCTCGGTCACGATCGGCCGCCCGAAGCGGCGGCTTTCGTCCAGACGCTGCTTCGAGGCGCGGGCGGCCGTCTCCTGCTCCGGGGTGTGGAAGAAGATGACCGAGCGGTACTGCGTGCCGACATCGGGTCCCTGGCGGTTCAGCTGGGTCGGGTTGTGGCCATTCCAGAAGACGTCGAGCAGCGTGTCGTAGGAGACCCTCGAGGGGTCGTAGTCCACTTCGACCACTTCCGCATGTCCGGTGCGGTCGGTGCAGACGTCCTCGTACGTGGGGTTGTCGAGCGAGCCTCCGCTGTAGCCCACCGCCGTGTCCTGGACTCCGGGGATCTTCCGGAACTCTTCCTCGACGCCCCAGAAGCATCCCGCGCCAAACGTCGCCTTTGCCATTGCCGTGCCTCCCGTGGAACCGGTTTCGCGCCGCCGAGCGTAATACGGAAATCATGGAAAAGACACGCACCGTGCGTCGCGTCCTTCCGAGTGTCGAGACGCTCGAGGGCGCCGGTTTCCTGGTCCATCGGCCGTTCCCGACCTCGGCACTCGACCACTTCGACCCGTTCCTCCTGCTCGACGAGATGGGACCGATGGACCTCGGTCCCGACCAGGCGAAGGGCGCCCCCGACCACCCCCACCGCGGGTTCGAAACCGTCACGTACCTGCTCGACGGGCGCATGAAGCACGGCGACTCGCGGGGCAATCGCGGCAAGCTCGGACCGGGCGACGTCCAATGGATGACGGCCGGCTCGGGGGTGGTGCACTCGGAGATGCCGGAGCCGGCGTTTGCGGCCCGGGGCGGACGGATGCACGGCTTCCAGCTGTGGGTGAACCTTCCGCGCAAGGACAAGATGATGAAGCCGCGTTATCAGGAGGTGCCCGCCGCCGCGATTCCGGTCGGCCGCTCGAGCGATGGCTCGGTCACCGCGAGGGTCATCGCAGGCGAGGCGCTTGGAGCCCGGGCCGTCATCGACACGCGCACGCCCATCGCCTACCTCGACGTCACGCTCGGCCCCGGCGCCGTCCTGGAACAGCCGCTGCCCGAAGACTTCAACGCGTTCGCGTACGTGGTCGAGGGTGCGGGCCTGTTCGGCGCGGAGAGAACGCCCGCGCGGCCGCACGAGCTCGTGCTCTTCGGGAACGACGGCGGCGCGGCCCGGCTCGAGGCCGACCCGGGCTCGCCGTTGCGCGCCCTCGTGATCGGGGGACGGCCCCTCGGGGAGCCGGTTGCGCGCGCGGGCCCGTTCGTCATGAACACGCGCGCCGAGATCGTACAGGCCTTCGAGGATTTCCAGGAGGGTCGCCTGGGCTGATGCCCGGCGGCAGATCGCCGGGGCTGTAAGCTACCGCGGCTTGCGCAAGACGTTCCGGGCGTTCTCGTACCGCGACTTCCGCCTGATGTGGGCGGGAGCGTTCACGTCGAGCGTCGGGACATGGATGCAGGAGGTCGCGCAGAACTGGCTGATCCTGACGATGACGGGATCCGCGTTCCTGCTCGGGCTCGACGCGTTCCTCGGCGACGCCCCTTTTCTCGTCTTCTCGCTCTTCGGCGGAGTTCTCGCCGACCGGATCGATCGCCGCAGAATCCTTCTGCGGTCCCAGTACGTGCAGATGGGCAGCGCCACGCTGCTCGCGGTCCTCCTGCTCGCGGGGGCCGTGCACGTGTGGATGATCCTGGCGCTGTCGTTCATCGTCGGTCTCGCCCAATCGTTCGGGGGCCCGGCCTACCAGGCTCTGGTGCCGACCCTGGTGGACCGCCAGGACCTTCCGAACGCCGTGGCGCTCAATTCGATCCAGTTCAACCTTGCCCGCGTCATCGGCCCCGTGCTGGCCGGCATCGCCTTCTACAAGCTCGGCGCGGCGGCCTGCTTCGGCTTGAACGCGCTCTCGTTTCTCGCGCCCATCGCGGCGCTGCTCGTCCTGAAGCGGGGGGGCGGCACCGTGCCTCCGACCGAAGGAGTGCTCGCGAGCCTCAAGACCGGCCTGGCCGCGGTATGGAATGCGAAGCCGCTGCGGGGCCTCATCGTCCTCTCCTTCATCGGCAGCTTCTGCGCCATGCCGCTGGTGACGTTCCTGCCGGTCTTCGCGCGCAGCGTCTTTCACGGCGACGCCAAGGGCTACAGCATGCTGCTCGCCTCCTTCGGCATTGGAGCCATCTGCGGTGCGTTCGGCGTGGCGGCGTTCGGCAACGTCGCGCGCAAGGGACTGCTCGCCGTCACCATGCAGATGATCTTCGGCGCCCTCATGACGGGCTTCGCAGTCTCGCGGACTCCTGTGTTGTCCTACGGGCTGCTCGCGCTGGCGGGCGCGGCACTGATGATCGTGTTCGCTCTGTTCATGACGCTCGTCCAGTCGAACGTGGAAGATGGCCTTCGCGGCCGCGTCGTCTCGGTGTACTCGCTCGCGTTTCGGGGCGCCATGCCGCTCGGTAACCTCGCCGCGGGCGCGTTCGCCGGCATCTTCTCCGCGCCCCGGGTGCTCGTCGCCAACGGAATCGTCATGGTGATCGTGGGCGCGATCACGATCGTGACCGGTCTCGGGCGCTTCCGAGAGCTCTGAGGGCCGCGGGACGGCCGGGGTGGAGGGTCGCCGCGGCGGAATCCGAGGCGGTTGCCGGTCTCTCCTCGCCCGTGCTATCCTCCGCGCCCTCTTCGCGTGGGGCTGTAGCTCAGCTTGGGAGAGCGCCTGAATCGCACTCAGGAGGTCGCCAGTTCGATCCTGGTCAGCTCCACCAACAATTCCTTGTCACAGTAGAGCGGACGCCGTGGTCCGGATCGAACTGGCGACCGATCTCGGGGGGTTCGGGGGGCGCCGTGCGCCCCCCGCCTATGGAGTGCCGAGCCGCCCGAGCGTAGCGAGGGGCGGCCAGTTCGATCCTGGTCAGCTCCACCAATAATTCCTTGTCACAGTAGAGCGGACGCCGTGGTCCGGATCGAACTGGCGACCGATCTCGGGGGGTTCGGGGGGCGCCGTGCGCCCCCCGCCTATGGAGTGCCGAGCCGCCCGAGCGTAGCGAGGGGCGGCCAGTTCGATCCTGGTCAGCTCCACCAATAACGTCGCCGTCGCTTCGCGCCGGCTCCCGCGGCGCGAGGCTCCTCCCTCGGTTACTTCGGGAGACTCCTCGCGCCGCGAGCGGATGTTCTCGCGTGCCTCGCGAACCTAATCCTTCCATCTGTCGTCCCAAGCGCGGCGAGGCTTCCGGACTCGATGCGCTCGGACGCTCGACATCGGCGGAAGCGAGACCTGGATCAAGTAGGATCCCCGCGTGGAGCATGGGATCGACATCGGGCCGATCCTGCTCGCCTTCGGAGCGGCGCTCGTCGGGGCGAAGCTCTTCGGCGAGCTCGCGGAGAAGATCGGACAGCCAGCCGTCCTCGGCGAGCTCCTTGCCGGGATCGTGCTCGGCCCCTCGGTCCTGGGTCTGGTTCCGCTGTCGGACGGGATCTACCTGCTGGCGGAGATCGGCGTGGTGCTCCTGCTCTTCGAAGTCGGGCTCGAGACGAACCTTGCGGACCTCATGGGCGTGGGCGCTCCGGCCCTGGCGGTCGCGCTGGCGGGGATGCTCCTCCCGTTCGCCGGCGGCTATGGCGTCACGCGCGCGCTCGGTTACGAAGACCTGACCGCCGTCTTCGTCGGCGCAGCCCTGACCGCGACCTCGATTGGAATCACCGCCCGCGTTCTTTCCGAGCTGGGGGTGCTCGGAACGCGGGAGGGCCAGATCATTCTCGGCGCGGCCGTGGTCGACGACGTGCTCGGCCTCGTGATCCTGGCGGTGGTCTCGAAGGTCGCCGCGGGCGGACGATTCGACGTCGGCGCCGCGGTCAAGTCCGGCGTCCTCGCGGTCGGCTTTCTCGCCGTCGCCGTAGCGCTGGGGATCCCGCTCGCGCATCGCCTCGTTCGGATCGTGAGCGGTGCGAACGTGCGCGGCGTCCTCGGGGCGATCACGGTCGCCTTCGCCCTGCTGATCGCCTGGTCCGCCAAGGCGGCCGAGTCGGCACCGATCGTCGGCGCCTTCGCCGCGGGCATGGCTCTCGCGCGCACCGACCGCCGGCACGCCATCGAGGAGGCCTTGAAGCCGGTGGTCGACATTTTCGCCCCGGTCTTCTTCGTCTACGTCGGGGCGGAGGTGAACGTGAAGCTCCTGAATCCCGCCGTGGCGGAGAATCGGCCGGCCCTGCTCCTGGGGCTCCTGCTGACGGTCGTCGGCTTCGCCGGAAAGTTCGCCGCGGGCTTTTGCGCATGGGGCAAGTTGCGGCGGGCCTTCATCGGCGCCGGAATGGTGCCGCGGGGAGAGGTCGGACTGATCTTCGCATCGCTCGGACTGGCGACCAATGCGCTGCCCGAGCGCGTCTTCGTCGCCGTGCTCGTGGCGGTCTTCGCGACCACTTTCGTCGCGCCGCCGCTCTTGAAGGTCCTGCGGCCCGGCGAGACCTAGCCCGCGTCAGCGGCGCTGCAGGTCGGCGAGCGTCGCGTTCAGCAGGGAGCGGCGCTCGGAATCGATGCGAAAGAAAAGCGGCTCCAGGACGAGTGCGACGCGATCCTCGCTGTGCGGGCTCACACGGTACAGATCGGGCGAGAGCGCATCCACGACCTTCGCAACCGTGATCTGCCGCGCGGGCAGCGCGAGCCGGAACCCGGCCTCCTCGTCGCCCTCGACGAGGCCGGCCTTCGTCAGCATGGACAGCATGGCGAGGGTCTCGGCCGACGCCCCCGGATCGGCGTCGATCGTGGACAGGGGAGTCGGGTCGCGGGCCGAGAGCGGCAGGAGCATGCGGATCGCCATCTCGGCGCGCCCGCCGCGCGCGTCGATCGTGCCGGCGCGTGCCACGTGGGTCTGCAGGACGTGGGTCATCTCGACGCCGACGAGGATGAGGGCCCAGGCGAAATAGAGAGACAGGATCGCGAAGAAGACGAGGCCGAGGGATCCGGTGATCAGGTTCATCTCCTGCATGGCCTCGGCGTAGCGCCCGAAGAGGAGCCGGAGCAGCTCCAGGGCGAGCGCCACGACTCCTCCGGCAGCGACGGCGGCCGCCAGGCGCACGCGGGCGTTGGGAAGGTACCGGTAGAGCAGCGCCAGGAAAAACGCCTTGAGCAGGAACGGGGCGATGGCGGCGACGGCGGCAGAGTGAACGAACGAGTGCATCTCCAGCGAGCGGCGCGCTGCGCGCACGCCCCACCCGATGCCGCCGAGCACCAGGCCGAGGGCGAGCAGGGCGAACGTGTACAGGGCGAGGCGGGTGGCGCTCGCGCGGCGCCGCGGCGCCCCCCAGACCGCGTTGAACACTCCTTCCACGACGAAGACCAGGCGCACCGAGGCAGCGACGAGGAACAGCAGGCCCACGCCCGAGATGGCAGTCGACTCGGCGATGAAGTCGCGCAGGTTCTGCGTCAGGCGCACCGTCTGATAGGGAAGCAGCACGTTGACGATCGCGAGGATCTGGTCGTCGTTCTCGCGAAAGAAGGTCACGAGGAAGAGCGAGAAAGTCGCCAGCAGCGGAACGGCGGTCAGGATGGTCGTAAAAGCGAGGGACCCCGCCAGGTCGAATCCGCGGTCGGCGCGGAAACCTCGAAATGTCTCCGCGCCCACCTCGACGAGCGACCATCCTCGCTTCTGTTGCTTCCCGGTGCTGCCGGCCATTCTCTCCAAGCCCGAACTCCGAATTCCGAGTCCCGGATCCCGAATCCCCCTGAAGGGTATATGATGCCGCCCCTCTGCAGAGGGAGGCCATCATGCCCAAAGACACCCCCTTCGATCGGGCGCGCGATTTCGTGGAAGAGAAGATCGATCGCACCAAGGAGGTCCTCGGGGATTCGTACACGAAAGCCCGGGACCAGTTCGACGACGTGAGCGAGGACGTGCGCAAGACCGTCAAGACGACCGCGAAGAAGATCGAATCGGACTACGGGTACCTGTGGGACGACGTCCGCGGCTACGTGCGGGAGAATCCGGGCACCGCGCTCGCGATCTCGGCTGCGGTCGGCTTCGTGCTCGGGTTCCTGCTGCGCGGCGACGACGACTAGGTCAACGATCGCCCGCCTATAATCCGCCCATGGCGACCCAGAAGGCGGGTTATCCGGCGCTCTCGACCTTCGCTTCCAGTGCCGGGTGTGCCTGCAAGATCGGCCAGTTCGATCTGTCGGCGCTCCTCCAGAGGATTCCGGCGGGTGCCGACCCGAACCTGCTGGTCGGAAACGCGCTGGCCGACGACGCCGCGGTGTACCGGCTCGGTGGCGGCCACACGATCGTCCAGACGATCGACTTCTTCACGCCGGTCGTCGACGACCCCCGCGTCTTCGGCCGCATCGCCGCCACGAATGCCCTCTCCGACGTCTACGCCATGCGCGGCCGGCCGGTCCTGGCACTGGCGGTCGTCGCGTTTCCGATGACGGTCCTGCCCTCCGAGGTCCTGGAGGAGATCCTGCGAGGCGGTGCGGAGAAGGTGGCGGAAGCCGGAGCCGTCATCGGCGGCGGCCACTCGATCGACCACGACATCCCGCTCTACGGACTGTCGGTGACGGGCGTGGTCGATGAGGCGAAGGTCGCGCGCAACGCCGGTGCGAAGCCAGGGGACGCGCTCGTCCTGACGAAGCCACTGGGAATCGGCATCACGATTCGCGCCGGCCGCGCGGACTCGGCGGCCGCCGAAGGCGTGTCGGGCCTCCTGCACAAGCGCAAGCTCTCCGACGCGGCCCTCGAGGAGGCGGTCAACGTCATGTGCACACTGAATCGCGCCGCGGTCGAAGCAATGGAAGGCTTCGACATCCACGCGGCGACCGACGTGACCGGGTTCGGCCTCCTCGGGCACACCCACGAGATGATGGAGGCCTCCCACACGACCGCGGAGTTCTCCGTGTCGCGGCTCCCCCTGTTGTCCGAGGCGCGCCGCCTCGCGGCGCAGGGCATCGCGCCGGGCGGTTCCCGGGTCAACGTGCGGAACATGCGCCCGCGGACCCAGGTCGAGGACGGCGTCACGGATGACGACTTCCTCCTCGTGTGCGATGCGCAGACCTCGGGCGGCCTTCTCGTGGCGCTACCGGAACCGGAAGCCGAGGCCTACGCCGCCCGCTGTCGGGAACGCGGCGCTCCGGCTGGCGCCGTCGTCGGCCGGGTTCTGGAAAAAGGACAGGCGCTTCTGCGGGTGACGACGTAGGGAAGGGAGAGCCATGACCGAGGACACCGACCAGGAGGATTGGGTCGAAGTCGCCGCCGTGGGCGACGACGAAGAGGCGGAGATCATCGCGGGGCTGCTCGAGTCCGAGGACATCCCGTGCGAGATCGAGGGTGCCGCGGCCACGCCGTGGCCCGAGACGCTCGGCGCGCTCGGTCTCTCGCGCGTCATGGTGCCTCCCGATCGCGCCGCCGAGGCGAAGGCGCTCATCGCGGAGCGCGAGAAAGACGCCGAGCGGAACCTCGCCGCAGAGGAATGAGCCGGATTCCCGCCGGCTCGAAGATCGGACGATTCCGGGTCGAATCCGTTCTCGGGCAGGGCGCCATGGGGGTCGTGTACCTGGCCCGGGACCCGGAGATCGAGCGCGCGGTCGCGATCAAGACTGTGCGCCCGGAGGCGGCGGGCGGCGCGAGCGCCGCGGAGATCGAGGGCCGATTCCTCAAGGAAGCGAAGCTCGCGGGGCGCCTCCAGCACCCGAATATCGTCACCGTCTTCGACGTCGGGCGCGACGGCGACGTCTGCTTCATCGCCATGGAGTACGTCGAGGGGAGCCCGCTCACACGGTACCTCGGCCGGGCGGACGAGCTGCCGATCAGGGCCAAGGTGGGCATCGTCCGCCAGGTGGCGGAGGCGCTCGGTCACGCCCACCAGCGCGGGGTCGTGCACCGCGACATCAAGCCGGGCAACATCCTGATCGCCCGGGACGGCCGGGCGAAGGTCACGGATTTCGGCATCGGCAAGTTCACCGAGGCGACCTCCGCAGAATTGACGCGCACGGGCCAGATGATCGGCAGCCCCGCGTACATGTCGCCCGAACAGGTCCGGGGCGAAAAGCTCGACGGCCGTTCGGACCTGTTCTCGCTGGGCGTCGTCCTCTACGAGCTGCTGACCGGCGTGCGTCCGTTCCCGGGGGAGTCCATCACGACCCTGGTCTACCAGATCCTTCACACCGAGCCGCGGGATCCGCTGGAGGTCAAGGCGGATCTTCCCATGGCGACGCGCGAAGTGATGGCGAGGCTGCTCGCCAAGGATCCGGCGAAGCGGGCACCCGACGCGGCCGCATTCATCCGCGAGCTCTCCCGAATCGAGAAGATCCAGCGGGAGTCGGAGATGACGCGGCGCGCGGTCGTCGTGGCGCCCCCGGGGCGTCCGGCCGCGGCAGCTCCGCCGTCATCCCCGAAGCCGGCGTCCACCGAGCCGGTCTCTCCCGGCACCCCCGCCGCGCCGCCGAAATCGCCGCCGAGCGGGATGCCGGTCGTGCTCGCCGCCCTCGCGGTGCTGATCGCCGCAACATTCTTCTTGCTGCGCGAGCGGCGTCCTGTGCGTCCCGTGCCTTCGGCCGCGCCGGCGCTGCCCGGTGCGGCGGCTGCGCCGTCAGCCCCGCCCGCGACCGAGCCCGCGCAGGAACCGACCGCCGAGCCCGCTGCGACTGCCGTGCCGACCGAAGCGCCCGTTGCGGAGGCGACCGTCGCCCCCCGGGCCACGGCCCCGCCCCGCCCCCGGACGACCGCGCGGCCGAAGGCGGGTGCGGCACCGCGCGCCGAGCAGGCACCGGCGCCGGCCGAGGCGATCGCTCCGCCGCCCGCCGCTGTGCCCGTCAAACCGGATCGCATCGATGCCGTGTTCGCCACCCGGCGCGCGGTGCGTTTCACGTCGAGCCCGGACCAGGCGCGCCTCTACGTGGACGGGCGCTACGTCGGCATCGCCGACGACTGGGACAATCGCGGCGGCGGACGCGAGCTCGAGCTCGAGAAAGTCGGGCCGCATTACGTTCGGATGGAACTGCCCGGTTACCGCACGCTGAATCTCCAGATCGACCTCACTCCGGAGTCCGGAAGAGACTCCGTGTCGGTGGACGAGGAAATGGAACGATACGACCGCCAGGCGTACGAGAAGCTTCCGGCTCCTTACGACCGCACGACCGGAGCGGTCGAGTTCTCCGTCGAGCCGCCGGTCGCCGTCGTCAGCGAAGCGGGCAAGCCGCTCGGCGCGGTCTCATCCTTCGGCGCCGCATCGCCCCTCGAGCTCAGGGGCCCGACCGTCCACGACCTCGTGCTGTCGGCGCCGGGGTACAAGTCGAAGCTGGTGCGAATCCTGGTCGCGGGCAACGCCGGAAGGGACCGGGCGAAGGTCAAGGAGACGCTGAAGAAGGAGTGACTCTTCTGTCCTCCCGAGCGCAGCGTGGGAAACCGCTCGGCTCAGAAGGGGATCGTTCGTCGGTTCGCTCCTCGGGATCACAGAAGAAATGCACGGCTTTCGGAGTCACGGTGTCCGCTTCGCTCATCGGGATGACCCCAGACCCTATCCTGGCCCCGCCAGCACCCGCCAGTTCGCCAGGCGCTCCGCCGTCTCCACCGCGCGGCGCGCGGCGAGGCGACACAGGAGAAGGGAAAGCTCGGCGCAGCCCTCGGGATCGGCGGCCTCGAGGGCCTCGAAGCGCTCGCGCGAGAGCTCGAGCACCACGGCGTCCTCGTGGGCGACGGCGTCGGCCGAGCGGCCCGAGCCCGGATCGAGGAGGGCCATTTCGCCGAACATCTCGCCGGTCGAGAGGATCGCGAACGCCTCTTCGCCTCCCGAGATCTGCCGCGAAATGCGAACGCGCCCCCGCGCGATGACGTAGATCGCCGTGCCGGCCTCGCCCTCGCGGAAGATCGCTGCCTCGGCCGGATAGCGCCTCTCTTCCGCGAAGACGGCGAAGAGGAAGCGATCGGACTCCCCGAGGCCGACCGTCGTGAGCGACCGGGAACGCTCGGCGAGCGACAGTTTCGCGTCGGGCTCGGCGAGCGCGCCGGCGGCAGCGCCCCTCCGGCGGGGGAGCTCCTGGTCGGGAAAGAACTGTCGGAAGAGGTCGTTCAAGTGTGCAAGCCGGCGGGCGAGGCGCGTGCGCAGGTACCGCAGCCAGACGGCACGCTCCGGCTCCGGCGCGAAGAAGTCGGGTGTGAATCCCAGCAGCGTGACAGCGCTCCGCGCGCGCGCCTCGCTCGTTCGGGCAGCCGGCACGAGGGCTTCCTCGCCGACGAGGTCTCCCGCGTTGGCCTCGCCCATCGGCTGGTCGCCGACGGGCGTGAGACGTACGAGCTCGAGAGATCCCTGCACGACGAAGGAGATCTCTGCGGAGGCGTCGCCGGTGCGGTAGAGGACGCTACCGGTCGCCAGGCGCCGCAGCTCGCCGGCGGACGCCGCCGAGAACAGGGCACCCTCGTCGAGGCCCCGGAGCGACGGGAGATCTGCGAGGCGCCGGGCCCTCTCGATCGCGCCTTCCGACGCGGAGGCCGCGCGGCGAATGAGGCAGCGCAGGAGATCGCTCGAGCGGTCCGGAAAGAGGACTCCGGGGGCGCGGGCCTGCGCCTTCTCGGCGAGGCGATCGCGGGCGGCCGCGACGGCCTCCTTCCACGGAGGGATCTGGCCGGGCGCCAGGGCGCGCGCCGCCCGCAGGAAGCGCCGGTCGGTCGCGTCGGGCATTCCGTCCGGCCGCAGCAGCGCCGCTTCGAGGAGGTCCCAGGCGGCCTCGCCGAACCGCTTCTCGAGAAAGCCGAGGCGGCCCCGGGCCGAGGCGATCCGCGGATCGAACGGGTCCCGCTGCCGCGCCTCGTCGAGAAGCCGCCTGGCCTGCGCGAACTCGTGGCCCTCGAGCAACAGCCGTGCGACGAGCACGGGGTCGTTGCCGTCGAGCGCGTACGGCCTCGCCTCGTCGATCCGGCCGGCCGAGATCAGGACGCGGGCGAGCGAGGCCGCCGCGGCGGCGCGGTCCTGGGCCTCCAGGGACTCGGCGAGCCGGTACAGGATGTCCGCCTCGGCCATGAGCCCCTTCGTCTCGCAGCGGCGCGCCGCGTCGCGCGCTCGCTGTGCGGGCGCGTCGGTCACGCGAGTCGGCCCACTGCGGGAAGCACGATGCGGCCTCCGAAATCCGGACCGATTCTACGGGATCGGTGTGGCCTGCCGGCTCGGCGGGTGCGTTGTGCTAACTTTCCTGTCCCGATGGCCGCCCCCGCCGCCGCGACGCAGCCGCTCCAGCGCACGCCGCTTTACGACGTGCACCGCGAGCTCGGCGCGAAACTCATCGATTTCGGAGGTTGGGAAATGCCCGTGCAGTACGCCGGCATTCTCGAGGAGCACCGCGCCGTGCGGGAGCGGGTGGGGCTCTTCGACGTTTCGCACATGGGCGAGTTCGACGTCATGGGGCCGGACGCCCTGGCGTTTCTCCAGCGACTCACGCCCAACGACGTCGCCCGGCTCGACGACGGACGGATCCACTATTCGGCCTTCCTGACGGAAAAGGGCACGTTCGTGGACGATCTGCTCGTTTACCGGAAGGCGGCCGACGCCTATCTGCTGGTCGTCAACGCGGGCAACACGCCGAAGGACTTTGCGTGGGCGACTTCGCACGTGCAGGGCAACGTCCGGGTCGCCGATCGGAGCCGCGACTACGCGTTGATCGCCGTCCAGGGCCCGAAGGCCGCGGCGCTGCTCGCGCGGGTCTGTCGGCCCGACCCGTCGGACCTTCCGTACTACGGCTTCCGCAGCACACGGGTCGCCGGGGCCGACGCGCTCGTTTCACGCACCGGCTACACGGGCGAGGACGGTTTCGAGGTCTATTGCCGGCCCGAGGATTCCGCGGGGCTCTTCCGCAGGCTCCTCGAGGAGGGCCGTCCCGACGGCGTCGCCCCGTGCGGTCTGGGCGCCCGCGACACCCTGCGACTCGAGGCCAAGATGGCGCTCTACGGCAACGACATCGACGACACGGTGACGGCGCTCGAGGCCGATCTCGGCTGGATCGTGAAGTTCGGGAAGGGCGACTTCATCGGCCGCGATGCGCTGCTGGCGCAGAAGCAGGCGGGCGTGCCGCGCAGGCTGGCCGGCTTCGAGATGGTCGATCGCGGCATCGCGCGGCACGGCTATCCCGCGAAGACCGGAGCGGGGCCGGGCGTCGTCACGTCCGGCACCCACTCGCCGACGCTCGGCAGGCCGATCGGCCTGGCTCTGCTTCCGAGCCGCGCGACGGGCGTAGGCACCGAGTTCCAGGTCGAGATCCGAGGCCGGGACGCCGCGGCGCGTGTCGTGCCCACACCGTTCTACAAGAGGAGTGACCCCCAATGACCACCGCTAATCCGGAAGAGCTGCGCTACGCCGACAGCCACGAATGGGTCCGCGTGGATGGAGACACCGGGACGATCGGAATCACCGATCACGCCCAGAAGCAGCTCGGCGAGATCGTGTACCTCGAGCTTCCGGAAGTCGGCCACGTCTACAACGCCGGCGACGAGTTCGGGACCGTCGAATCGGTGAAGGCCGTGTCGGAGCTCTTCACCCCGGTCTCGGGCGAAGTCGTCGAGATCAACAAGGGGGCGGTGGGCGAGCCCGGCATCATCAACGACGATCCGTTCGGCGACGGGTGGCTCATCAAGTTGAAGCTCTCGACCGACGAGGAGGTCGCGAAGCTCATGTCGGCCGACGCCTATGCCGACTACGTGCGGGAGGAAGAGCAGGAGAAGTGAAGTTCCTCCCGACCTCCGACGCCCAGCGCGCGGCCATGCTGGCGGCAATCGGCGTCCGCTCGATCGACGATCTCTTCGCGGCGGTGCCGGCGGCCGTGCGGCGCGGCCCGGATCTGCCTCCGCCGATGTCCGAGATCGAGATTCGGCGGTTCCTCGGCGCCATGGCGGGGCGAAACGCGAATGCGCGCGACACGGCCTTCTTCCTGGGGGCGGGGCTCTACCATCACTATGTTTCGGCGATTGCCGACCAGATGCTCTACCGGGCCGAGTGGCTGACGGCCTACACGCCCTACCAGCCCGAGATCTCGCAGGGGACGCTCCAGTCCATCTTCGAGTTCCAGACGCACATCTGCCTGCTCACGGGGCTCGAGGTCGCCAACGCCTCGCTCTACGAGGGCGCCTCGGCGCTCGTCGAGGCGCTCCTGATGGCCGAGCGGCTCTCGCGGGGAAGGACGCGCGCCGTGATCTCGGCGGGAGTCCATCCCGAGTACCGCGAAACGGTGCGGACCTACTTCACGAACCTCGGCCTGGAGATCGTGGAGGTCCCGATCGGCTCGGACGGCGCCACGGACGCCCGGGCCCTCGCGGCGGCTGTCGACGAGAAGACCCTTGCCGTGGCGGTCCAGTCTCCGAACTTTTTCGGCGTGGTCGAGGATTGGAACGTCGGCTCCTCGGCGGCGAAGGCCAAGGGCGCGCTGTCGATCGCGGTCGTCGCGGAGGCAATCTCGATGGCCCTGCTCGCGCCTCCGGGCGAGGGCGGCGCCGACATCGCCTGCGGCGAGGCGCAGTCGCTGGGCGTTCCGATGCACAACGGCGGGCCGCTGCTGGGCTTTCTGGCCTGCCGCACCGAGCACCAGCGGCAGATCCCGGGGCGCCTGGTCGGCCAGACGAAGGACGCCGAGGGGCGCCGCGCATTCTGCCTGACGCTCTCGACCCGCGAGCAGCACATCCGCCGCGAGAAGGCGACGTCGAACATCTGCACGAACCAGGGCCTGATGGCCCTCGCTTCGAACATCCACATGTCGCTGCTCGGCAAGGCCGGCTTGCGGGAGGTCGCCCTGCAGTGCCACGCGAAGGCGGAGTACTTGAAGGGCGAGATCGCCAGGATCCCGGGCTTCCGGGTGCCGCATTCGGGCCCGACCTTCAACGAGTTCGTCGTGGAGGCGCCGGAGGACGCAGCGCCGCTGCTGTCGCGCCTGGCCGCCCGCAGGATTCTGGGTGGAGTTGCCCTCTCGCGCTACGACCCCGCCGAACGGCGGCGATTCCTCGTGGCGGCGACAGAGATGAATGAGCGGGCGGAGATGGACCGCCTGGTCGCGGCTCTGTCCGGGAGGCCGGCGTGAGCGTCGAGATCGAAGAGAAGGCCGCCGCGGTCCGCGACCCGCGCCGCCCGGAGCCGCGGCCCCTGCCCCTCGTGTTCGAGCGCTCGGGGGAGGGCAAGGTCGGCTACTCGCTGCCCCCGCTCGACGTCCCGCCGGTGCTGGCGATCCCGGAGCGGCTCCGGCGCCGGGAGATCGCGGGCGGCACGGAGATTTCCGAGGTCGACGCGGCGCGCCACTTCACCCGCCTCTCGCGCCTGAACTTCTCGATCGACCAGGGGCTCTACGCGCTCGGCTCCTGCACCATGAAGCACAACCCCCGCACCAACGAGGAGATGGCACGCCTGCCCGGGTTCGCGGCGACGCACCCCCTGACCCCCGACGAGCTCTCGCAGGGCTCGCTCGAGCTGGCCTGGCGCCTGGAGCGCATGCTCTCGGAGTTGACCGGACTGCCGCGCGTGACGCTGCAGCCTTCGGCAGGGGCTCAGGGCGAGCTCGCCGGCATCCTCATGGTCCGAAAGGCCCTCGAGAAGACGGGCAGGGCACGAACGACGGTGCTCATTCCCGACTCGGCGCACGGGACCAACCCCGCGTCCGCGCATTTTGCCGGCTACAAAGTCCGGGAGCTCAAGTCGAACGCGCGTGGCACGATCGATCTGGACGTTCTCGAGGCCGCGATGACCGAGGACGTGGCGGCGCTGATGCTGACGGTGCCGAACACGCTCGGCATCTTCGAGGACCGCATCCTCGACATCGCCAGGATCGTGCACGCCCGGGGCGGATACCTCTACTGCGACGGGGCCAACTTCAACGCGTTCGTCGGCGTGGCGAAGCCCGGACTCATGGGCATCGACGTGATGCACATGAACCTGCACAAGACCTTCTCGACCCCGCACGGAGGGGGAGGGCCCGGTTCCGGGCCGGTCGCGGTGTGCGAGGGGCTCGTGCCTTTTCTCCCGCGGCCGACCGTCGAGCGCCGTGCGGACGGGAGCTTCTTCCTGGACTTCGACCGCCCGGACTCGATCGGACGGCTGCGGACGTTTCTCGGCAACTTCGGGATGTTCGTGCGCGCGCTCTCCTACATCGCGGCGTACGGAAACCGGATCGGTGAGGTCGCGCAGGGCGCGGTGTTGAACGCCAACTACATCCGGGCCGGGCTGACCGGCGTGTACCACCTCAAGTACGACGCGCCCTCGATGCACGAGGTGGTCTTCTCCGACAAGAAGCAAGCCGAGGGCGGGGTCTCGAACATGGATATCGCCAAGCGGTTGATGGACTACGGCTTCCATCCGCCGACGATCTCCTTCCCCCTGATCGTCCATGGCGCCATGATGATCGAGCCGACGGAGACCGAGGGCAAGCCCGTGCTCGACGCGTTCGTCGAGGCCATGCGCCAGATCGCGAAGGAGTGCGAGCAGAGCCCGGATCTCGTGCGGACCGCGCCCCACACGACTCCGGTCAAGCGCGTGGACGAAGTGGGCGCCGCCCGCAACCTCGTGCTGCGGTGGAGACCCTGAGACTCCGGGCGTCCGACGGAAAACGGGAAACGGGGCTCCGTTTCCCGTTTCACCCCCGGCGCCTCGCGCGTTCGGAGATATCCTGAGCCCCGAAACGGCTTTATGAGCGACGCCTTTCACCGCAAGTGCCCGCTCTGCGGGGGGGACCTGCTCCGCTCACGGAGCAATACCTCCGGCTACACGACCTATTTCTGGAAGAAGCCCTGGAGAACCGGCCTCTTCGCCTGGGGTGCCGAGAAGGTCTATCCATGGGCGTGCATGGGCTGCGGGGTCGTGCTCTTCTACCTCGACCGGCTGCCGGCGGTCGTCGAGGAGTACCGGACCGCCCGCAACGCAGAGCGTGCTCCCGAAGGGTACCCCGCCACGATCAAGCCTTGATCGCCATCGGCTATCTCGACGGCAACCGCCTGGCCCGGGCCGTGATTGCCGGTGCCCACTTCGTGGCCGAGCGCGCCGAGGCCCTCAACAAGATCAACGTGTTCCCCGTACCCGACGGCGACACGGGCACCAACGTCGCCTCGACGCTCCAGAAGATCGCGGCCGGAATCTCCCGGGTCCGCCAGCGGCACGTACGCGAGATGTCCAGAACGGTCGCGGACGAGGCGGTCGGCGGTGCGCGCGGAAACTCCGGAGCGATCCTGGCGCAGTTCTTCTGCGGATTCGCGGAGGGCCTGCCCGACACGCCCCGCGTCACGACGAAGGGGTTCGGCGCAGCGGTGGTCCAGGCGTCGGAGTCGGCGTACTCGGCGATCGCGCGCCCGGTCGAGGGCACGATCCTGACGGTCATCCGCGACTGGGCGCGGCACGTGGCGGATCGCGCCGGCGAGATGCGGGACTTCGGCGTCCTGCTGCCCGAGTCGCTCAAGGAGGCGAGGGCGTCTCTGGCCAGGACGCCGAAGCAGATGAAAGCGCTCGAGAAGGCGGGCGTGGTGGACGCCGGAGCGCAGGGCTTCGTGTACCTGCTCGAGGGGATCGTGACCTACTTCCGGGAATCCGCTCGACTCGCGCCGCAGGCCACGGCCCCCGAGGACATCCGCGCCGCCCTCTTCGACCGGACGCCGGAGGACATCCTTTTTCGCTTTTGCACCGAGGCGCTGCTGGAGGGGGACGCGATCGACCGCGACGCCCTGCGCAGGGAGGCGGCCCTTCTCGGTGACTCGATCGTCATGGCCGGAGGCGCCTCGCGGATCCGCCTCCACATTCACACCAATGAGCCCGAGAAACTGTTCGAGGTCGCGGCGCGCTTTGGCGACGTCGCCCAGACGAAGGTCGAGGACATGCGGGCGCAGCACGAGTCGCGCTTCGACAAGAGCCGGGCGGAGCGGGTCGGCATCGTGACCGACTCGACCTGCGACCTGCCCGTCACGATGCTCGAGGAGCTCGGCGTCGGGGTCGTGCCGGTGCGCGTCTACTTCGGCTCGGAGAACTACCTGGACAAGGTCACGATCACGCCATCCGAGTTCTACGGCCGCTTCGCGGTGACGGACGTCGCGCCCAAGACCTCGCAGCCGCCGCCGGCCGACTTCACGCAGGTGTACGGCAACGTCGCGACCCACGCCGGCGCGATCGTGTCCATCCATCTCGGGGCGAGCCTCTCCGGGACCTACCAGGCGGCGGTGGTCGGGGCCAGGCCGGTCGCGAAGACGACGATCCATCACGTCGACAGCGGCAGCGCCTCGGTCGGGCTGGGGCTCGTGGTGCGCGCCGCCGCCGAGGCGGCCCGGACCGGGCGCAGCGCCGAGGAGGTTGCGCGGGTGGCCCGGGAGACGGCCGCGCGGGTCCGCGTCTTCGTGGCCGTCCCGACGCTCAAGCATCTCGTGCGCGGCGGCCGCGTGTCGGCCACGCGCGGGTTCATCGCGAAGCTGCTCGGACTCCTGCCGATCCTGACGATCACGCGGGAGGGCAAGGTCGAGGCGGCCGCCAAGGCCCGCGGCTATCCTGCCGTGCGGCGCAAGATGATGAAGCTGCTCTTTACGGAGGCCGGGCAGCGGGTCAGCGCCTCGCGCCGGTTCGGCGTGGCGCATTGCGACGCGGAGGATGCCGCCGAGGAAGTCGCGCGCGAAATCCGCGACCGGTACCCGGAGTCCGACGTCATGATCGTGGAGTGCGGGCCGGCACTCGGAGCCCACGCGGGGCCGGGCGCCATGGCCGTCGCGGTTCTGCCTTAGCGTCGGCATCCTCAGCCGTCTGTCATTCCGAGCCCCTCGCACCACGTTGTCATCCCGAGCCTTTCGCACCGCATTGTCATCCCGAGCGAAGCGAGGGATCCCTTTCGAGTCACCGCGTGGCTACGAAAGGGATCCCTCGTCGCTTGCGCTCCTCGGGATGACAGGCGCGCTCCTCGGGGTGACGAAGCGTTACAGCCGCTTCGCGGCGAGTAGCAGCACGTCCCGATTTCCCGGTGCGATGCCTGCCCTCTTCCACTCCGCGACGAGCGAGGCGAACGCGGCCGAGAGGGGCTGGTTCTCCGCAGCGCGGGCGAGGCGTTGGACGGCATTCTCCGGGGACGCGGGCTTGCCCGCCGAGTGCAGAGCGAAGAGGCCGCTCGAGCCGATCACGAGTGCATCCCCCCGGGCCGTCTCGAGGACGACCTCGTGGATGCCGAGCGATTCGTGGATCTCGAAGGGAACCGGGCGGCCGAACCGGAAGAGATAGGGCACGGGCGCCTCGTGCGACGCGAGCAGGACGCGGTCGCCCTCCCAGCGGGCGGCGGTCACCGCGCAGGCGGGCTCGGCCGTTGCGATCGTGGAGACGATCTCCAGCGGCGGCGCCGCGGCGAGGAGCCGGTGGCCGATGGCCGCGGCGCGCACCAGCGGACCGATCGAGCTCTCGATGTCCCCGCGCCCCTCGAGCAGGAGGAGGCAGAGGGCTCCCTGCGGGGCCTCGACGGCGTAGACCGCCACGTTCGGCTCATCCGCGCGCCAGCGCAGCGGCGCCGAATCGAACCCTGGCGTGGGTGGCCAGGACGAGGGCGACAGCAGAGGCGTCACGGCGCGCAGGACCGCGGCGGCGCCCTCGGTTCGGGCGCGTCGCACGGCCGCCTCGTGCTCGCGCAGGCTCCACACGGCGAGGGCCGCGTGCGTGCCGACCTCCGCGAGGAACTCCTCGTCTTCCTTCGTGAAGTCGCGCCGGCGCTTGTTCAGGATCTCCACGACGCCGACGATCTCTCCGGCCGGAGTCCGCATCGGCGCCGCGAGAACCGAGAGCGTCTTGAAGCCCGAGGACGCGTCCGTGCGTTTGTCGAAGCGGGGGTCCTGGTACGCGTCGACGCTGTTGACGATTTTCCCCGTCTGCGCCACGGTTCCCGCGATCCCGGTTCCCGCCGGCAGCCGGATCGGGTTCACCGAGCCGCCCTCGAGGATCTGGCTGACGAGATCGCCGGAGTCGGGGTCCTTCAGGAAGATCGTGCCGCGCTCCGCGTCGGTCTCGGAGGTCGCCGTCCGAAGGATGATGTGCAGCATCTCGGTCGGGTCGAAGGTCGCCGCGAGCGACTTGTTGGCCTCGAGGATCACCATCAGCTTGACCATGCGGGCGCGCGTCACCGAGACCTCGGCGAGAACGCGGTCGAGGACCTGGCCCTCGAAGGCCGAGATCGCGTCGGAGAGCGACGGGGCGTCGGGAAATCGCGTCTCGGGGTCTCGGGCGATCGCGCGCTCGAGGATGTCGGTGAGCTCGGGGGGCAGGTCCGGGCGCAGGGTCCGGATGCTCGGAGCCGACTCCGACATGACGCGGCGCACGAGCCGGGCGGTGTCGTTGTCGTCGAAGGGCACGCGGCCCGTGAACATCTCGTAGAGCAGGACCCCCATGGCGTAGACATCGGTGCGCGGACTCGGCGCCTCCCCGCCGAGCAGCTCCGGCGCCAGAAACTGCGGAGTACCCGGGACCGTGTCGCCCTTCTCGCCCTGGTAGAGGGAGGTCTCGACGGCGATGCCGAAGTCCATGAGACGCGGCGTGCCGTCGTCGCCGACGATCACGTTTTCCGGTTTGAGGTCCCGGTGGAGAACGCCGATCCGGTGCGCCGCGGCGAGGCCCCCGCAGATGCCCTTGGCGATGGCGAGTCCGCGCCCGAGCGGGAGCGTCTTCTCCTGCTCCTCGAGCTCCTTGAGCGTCTTACCGGGCAGATACTCCATAGAAACGAACTCCTCGCCCTCGATCTCGACGAGGTCGTAAACGCGGCAGACGTTTTCGTGGGTGACCTTGCGGGACAGGATGATCTCGCGCCGCAGCGTCTCGCGTCGCTCCGGGGACACCCGGTCCGGCCGGATGCGCTTGAGGGCGATCGCCTGGTCGAGCTTCAGATCCCGGGCGCGATAGACGACTCCCATGCCTCCGAAGCCGAGGACCGCATCGATGCGATAGCGGCCCGAGAGAATCGTCCCGATCCGGACGGGCGCCTCGCTGGCTCCCGATTTCGAAGCCGAGCCGTCGCGGGTCGGAAGCTTGCTCTCGTGGGACACGATGACGCGATTGTATGGCGCCGTCGGACCGCGAGAGCCTTTGACATTCCCGGCGTCGAGGTCTAGATTGGCCGACAAACGTGCGAAGCGACCGTTTCGTTGCTGCAGTTCCCCGACAGGAAATGGAGGGAGGAGCACCGTGAGACTACGTGATCGCGTCCCCTTGCTGCGCGTCTGTTTCATCCTGGCGATCGTCGGCTTCCTGCTGGCGAGCCCCGCGTATCCGTCCGGCTTCCAGGTCATGACACAGGGCGCCCGGGCCACCGGGATGGGACTCGCCTTCGCGGGCGTGGCCGACGATCCCTCGGCGATCTTCTACAACCCGGCCGGCATCGCGTTCCAGGACCATTTCTCGGTGATGGCCGGAGGCACGTTGCTCAGCCGCGAGAAGGGCGACTTCACGGGCGCCGACCCGTATCCGGGCATCGGCAGCTTCGGTTCCATCGAGAAGCAGGTCTTCTTCCTCCCGAACCTCTACATCCTCGTGCCGCTGACGGCCGACCTCCATTTCGGCCTCGGGATCGACGCGCCATACGGCCTGGGACTGCGGTGGAACGATCCCAACATCTGGCCCGGCCGTTACATCTCGCAGAACGCCGTCATCAAGACGATGGACATCAATCCGGTCTTCTCCTACAAGCTCTTTCCGCAGCTCTCGATTGCGGCGGGAGCCGTCTATCGTTTCTCCGGCCTGCAGCTCGAGCGCAACCAGGCGGCGACCAACCCGTTCACCGGGGCCGTGGTGGACGTGGCGCACGCCAAGCTCTACAGCAACCTGACCTCGCAGGGCGCCTGGGGCTGGAACGTCGGGCTCATGTGGAAACCGGTGCCCTCGATCGGGATCGGCGCTTCCTACCGCAGCAAGATCACCGTGGACTACACGGGCACGGTCACGATCACGCCGCGTCCGACCGGGAATGCCGTTCTGGACGGACTCATCGCTCTCCAGATCCCCTTCGGGGACCACCCGGTGCAGTCGTCGATCGCCTTCCCGGCGTCGCTCAACACCGGCATTGGCGTGGATCTCGGCGGCGGGTGGCTCCTGTCCGCAGAGGCCGATTGGACGGAGTGGTCGAGTTTCGCCGCCTTGAACATCGTGTTCCCGGACCACGTGTCGCCGGACGTCCACCGCCCGAGCGCCTGGACGGACTCATGGGCCTACAGGGCCGGTCTCGAGAAGAAGCTCGGGCAGTGCTGGTCCGTGCGCGTGGGGTACTACTACGACAACACGCCGCAGCCGACGCAGGACGTCGGGCCGATCCTCTCCGACAACGACCGCAACGTCTACACCGGGGGCTTCGGCTACAACACGCCGTCGTGGGGCATCGACGTCGGAGGCGCGTACATCGTGTTCAAGGACCGCCAAGTCCTGACGCAATCCACCGACAACTTCTTCGGGACCTACTCGGAGATCGGTTGGGCCGCGGTCGCCGACCTGCGGATCTCGTTTTAGGTGAGGAGGAGAGCCATGAACAAGCACATCATTCGTTCCGTCGCCCTCGCGGCCGCGTTCGCACTCTTCGCCGCGGTGCCGTCGATCGGCCAGCCGTACCACACGTTCGTGACCGTCGGAGACAGCCTGATCGCTGGAGAGGAATCGGGTTGCGTCGTGCAACGCTTCCAGGAGCGGTCGTGGGTGGCGCTTGCCGCGAAGTCGCTCGGCCTCCAGAACGATTTTCAGCAGCCCTTCATCCAGGAGCTCGCGGCGACGAATCCGCTAACGAACTATCCGTGCGTCGGGGCGACCTTCGATGGGACCTCCATCAGCGTCGGCGTGGTCTCGATGATCGGCCCGAACCTGAACGCCGCCTTGCCCGTGCCCTACAACAACCTGGGATTCAATGGGTCGCCCTTGATCAGCGATTTCGTGAATCTCACCGTCACGATGCCGGGCACTTCAGATCTCGACAACCTCGCCGCGCCGGTTCTGCGCAACTTTCAGGGCGGGCCGTTCTACAACATGAGCGCGGTCGACGAGGCGAATTCCCTGAATCCCGACCTGGTCGCCTTCTGGGGCGGGAACAACGACGTACTCAACGCCGTGTTCGCGGGAGTCGCGATCGTCGGCGTGACGATCACGCCGGTGGACTCTTTTACGGCGAGCTACAACCAGGTCATGACGGACCTGTCGGCGTCTGGTCGGACTCTCGTGTCCTTCAATGTCCCGGACGTGGCGTCCATTCCGTACGCCACCACCATTCCACCGGTTGTCGTGAATCCCACGACCCGTCAGCCGGTCATCATCAACGGCCAGCCCGTCCCCCTGCTCGGGCCCGGCGATTCGGCCTATCCATGCACGCCGGTTCCGCCGGATCAGGGCTGCGCCCTCCCCGCGGGTTCGCTGGTTTCGATACTCGCGTCCTCCCTTCTCGGGCAGGGCATCGGGATCCCAACGGCGGTCGGCGGGACCGGCCAGCCCCTTCCGCACGGCTCGTTCACACCGCCGTCAACGTTGAACATTGGCGTCGTTCTCTACCCGGACGACGTCGCGTTGATCCAGCAAACGACGGTTGCCTACAACCAGGCGATCGCGGCGGCCGTCACGGCCAACGGAGCGATCCTGATCGACGCCAACGCCTCCTTCAAAGTTATTGGTGATACCGGATATGACATTGGCGGCATCCATCTCACGTCCTCGTATCTGACCGGCGGACTGTTTTCGTATGACGGAGTTCATCCGAGCGCGATCGGCTACGGAATTCTCGCGGACACGTTCATTCGGACGCTGAACGCCGTGAAGGGAACGTCGTACCCGCGCCCGAACTTCAGCAACATCCTCTTCGAGCCCAACGTACCCGACATCAGCAGCGCCAGCGTGCGGGACGGGGGTCCCTGGGGCTATTCGCTCGAGATGGGCCGGGACTTCCTCGTGAGGACGTTCTCGGCGCGCGGCATGACCGTGACCATGCCGCCCGTTTCTCGGATGACCCCCCAGCCGGCCCGGTCCGCCCCCCGCGCGCCTGCCGGTGCTCCGACCCGGTCCGTCGAGAGGGACGCCGCGCACTGAAGCCTCCGGCCGCGATCTCGGCCCCGGGGCCTGCCCCGGGGCTTTTTCTTTTGGCCCGCTTCTGCTAGATTTCGCCGTCTTTTCAGGGGGCAGGTCTCATGATGATTCCGGCGACACAGCTGCGCAGCGGGATGCTCATCATTCACAACGGGGAGCTTCACCGTGTGCACGACATGGTCCACAAGACGCCTGGCAACCTGCGCGGCTTCGTGCAGGCCAAGATGCGAAACGTCCGCTCGGGTTCCATGAACGAGCATCGATTCGGCTCGACGGACCGGGTCGAGAAGGCGTCGCTCGACGAGCGGGAGATGGAATACCTCTATTCCGACGCGGCCGGCCACCATTTCATGGACCAGACCACGTTCGACCAGGTGACTCTTTCCGACGAGGTCATCGGCGAGCAGATGAAGTACCTGCTCGCCAACACGGTCATCCACGTGGACTTCTACGAGGGCAATCCGGTCGGCATCGAGCTGCCGAACACGGTGACGCTCAAGGTTGTCGAAACTCAGCCCGGAATGAAGGGCGCAACCGCGTCGGCGTCTTACAAGCCGGCGACCCTCGAGACGGGCCTGCAGGTCATGGTTCCGCAGTTCGTCGAGGCCGGAATTCGGATCAAGATCGATACGCGGGACAACAGCTACCTCGAGCGCGGCTAGGGCAGGGCCGATTGGGCTATGCTAATTCAGCATATATATCTCGGCCATTCGGCCTTTTCGGCTTGACGGCCCCTCCAGCCCCCCGGATAATCCCCTTCCGTGCGTAGGACGTCGGTCATTCCGGCGGCTGTTCTGGCCGCCGGTTTCGCTTTCTTCCAGTCCTCTCTTCTCGAGGGGACGACCGTCCATCATCGTGCGGCTGTGAAGACGGCGTCCGGGCAGACCGCTTCGTCCCGATCCGACTCGCACGCCAAGCAGTCCGCCACGGCTCACAAGCCGACCCCGGCCAAGGGGCCGACGAAAGCCCGCCACGTGATCCGCCAGAACGCAGCCGGAACCGTCGTCGTCCAGAGGGTCTCCCTCGCGCCGCGCGAGCAGTTCGGTCCCTTTCTACCGGCCGAGTTCTACGACTTCCCTCAGCCTCCGTGCGACGAGTTTGACGCGGTGGTCGAGGCGCACGAGCACGAGGCGGACGAGGAGTCGGAAGAGCCGGTCAACGTCGCCCAGGCCGTGCCTGCGGATGCCGTCAGCCCGCTGGCTCGGGTCGCACGGACCCTCGGTGCGCTCCTGCGGCCGAAATCGGCCCAATCCACGGTGCGCCCGGAGGACGTCGATCTCTCGGACCTTCTCTCGGCCGGCGTGCAGATTCCCGTGGAGGGGGTGGACGCGAGCCGCCTGAAGGACTCCTTCCTCAATTCCCGGGGCAGCCACCAGCAGCACCTCGCCATCGACATCGGCGCGCCGAAGGGAACGCCGGTCCTCGCGGCTGCCGACGGAGAGATCGTCCAGCTGCGCCACGAGAAGCGGGGCGGCATTTCGCTCTATCAGAAGGACGCGACGGGGCGCTACCTCCTCTTCTACTGCCACCTGACGAAGTACGCCGCCGACGTCCAGCCGGGCCGGAAGGTGAGCCGGGGCGACGTGATCGCCTACGTCGGTCGCACCGGTCACGTCATCGGCGGGCCGCACCTGCACTTCTCGATTACGCGCCTGCCCGAGGACGACGATAACTTCAAGGCCGGCGTGGCGATCAACCCGTACCTGCTGTTCCTCGCCGCGGTCCCCTAACCGCATTCCCGTCATCCCGAGCGCAGCGAGGGATCCCTTTCTGAGACGCGTCGTTGACTTCGAAGGGATCCCTCGGGCCCCGCGGCTCTCGGGATGACAAGGGAAGCTACACCGTCCGGGGATCGTCCAGCCGGAAGAGGCGGTCCATCCAGAGATTCGTCAGCTTCTCCGAGACCGTGTTCTGGCGCAGCCTGGCCGCCAGGTTGCCCCAGTCCATCTCGTCGAGCTTCTGGTCCTGATTGAAGCACGAGAACACGATCTCTTCCTTGCCGGTCACCGGGTCGACGTGCTTCTGGAGGCACTGCGCGCAGACCTCCTTCATCATGCACTGCATCGGGGAGTTGATCGACGCGATGCCGACGTGGTCCGGCTTGAGGTGCGGCGCGAGCACCGTCTTCCGCGATCGCGCCACCGCCGCCATCATGCGATCCGAGCCGATCACGATGATCCTCTCGACGGCGGTCAGCGGGATGGCGGCTTCGCCGAGCTTTCCGGTCGCGTAGGCGAGCATCGCCTCGACGATGTTGCCGACGAAGCTGCGGTCCGAGGCGCGGCGTGCGGGGATCGGCTCCCCCCGATCGACCGAGAGGACCAGGACGTCGGCCGCGGCCTCGAGCTCGTCGCGCTTGTAGAAGTCCTCGGCCTTCTTGTAGCCGGCGAAGTAGACGACGCGGTTGCCGAGCTCCCGGGCCCTCTTTCCGATGGAAAAGAGGACCGCGTTGCCGAGGCCGCCGCCGCAGAGCATCACGGTGCCGTTCTCGGGCAGCTCCGTGGCCGAACCGGTGGGGCCCATCGCCACCACGGGCTCCCCGGGCGCGAGGGCGGCGCACAGCCGCGTCGACCCGCCGATCTCGAGGGCGATCATCGAGAGCAGGCCCTTTTGCTTGTCGACCCATGCCCCCGTCAGCGCGCACGGCTCGATCAGCAGGGGAGCACCACCGATGCGTGGAGCGCGGGCCTCGAAGTTTTGCAGACGGAAGAACTGGCCGGGAAGGAAATTGCGGGCCGCTGCGGGAGCGCGGACGACGACCTCGACGATCGTCGGAGTCAGACGGTGGACCGCGACGACGCGCGCGGTCAGGTCGTCTTCGAGGCCAGCCCGAAAGGCGTCCCATTCCGTATCGGGCACGGCCGGGGATCCCTTGCCGTTGACGACCTCGGCGATCGCACGATACCCGTTTCTCGCCGAGGCCATGGCTTTCACGACGTTGCCGTTGTACGCGGGGTGATTGTCGCCGAAGAACGTGACGAACCTGCCGTCCCGCGAAAAGCCCGTGAAGAACGCCCCCTCGTCGTCGGGAGGGGCCGGAACGAGCTTCCACGTGGCGCCGTCGGGCACGGCACGGTGGGGCGCGAAGAAACGCCGCTTGGCGTCGAGGGCGATGTCGTTCGGAAACTCCTTCGCGTACGTGATGTTGGGAGTGGTGCCCGCGGCGACGAGACAGGCCCGCGCCGGCAACTCCACGATCTCCCCGGACCCCGCGCGCTGGAACCGAACCGCGGCGAGTTTGCCGTCGGCGTCCGGCACCGCTTCGGACGGCTCCAGGCCCTCGATGAAGGAGATTCCCTCTTCGAGGGCCTTGATGATCTCCTCGTGGTTGAGCCGGTAGGCCGGCGCCTCTTCCATGGCGCGACGATAGGCAATCGAGACGCCGCCCCACTGTTTGCAGAGGCCCGAGAGGTCGGGCGCCTCTCCGGCCTCCCTGGCGCGGGCGCGCTCCCGGCGGACGGCGTGGCCGTGGCCGAGCAGCCGATCGAGGATCTCGCGCTCCTCCACATCGAAGCTCGCGAGAACGGCCTCCTCGCCCCGGTCCCGGCACAGCGCTTCGTACCGCAGAAGCGCCTTCTCGGCCTGAAGGGGGTAGTAGGCGAGCAGTTCCGTCGCGGTGTCGATGGCGGTGAGGCCGCCGCCGATGACGACAGCCGGCAACTCCACCTGGAGATTGGCGAGCGCCTCTTCCTTGAAGGCCCCCGTCAGCTGCAGGGCCATGAGGAAGTCGGACGCCTTGCGGACGCCCCGGATGATGTTGTTCTTCAGGGGGATGATCGTGGGCCGTCCGGCGCCTGCCGCGATGGCCACGTGGTCGAACCCGGAGTCGAAGGCCTGTTCGGCCGAGAGCGCCCCGCCGAAACGCACGCCGCCGAGGATCGCAAAACGGCGGCGACGCGCCAGCGTCAGGTGGATCAGGGTCAGGAAGTTCTTGTCCCATCGGACCGTGATGCCGTACTCGGAGACTCCGCCGAAGCCGGCCAGCGGCCTCGAGTCGAGCGGCCGGGCGAGCGCGGCGTAGTCCCGGATGGGTCGGATGCCCTTGCCGTCGGCCCCGGTCCAGTCCTCCGGGAGGGGCTCGATCTTCAGGCCGTCGATGCCGGCCACGCCGCAGCCCTCGTTCAACAGGTAGTGCGCGAGCGTGTAGCCCGCGGGCCCGAGGCCAACCACCAGCACCTTTCTCCCCGCGTACGGGAGCGGATGCGGCCGCATAGCGTTCAGCGGGTTCCAGCGCGTCAGGAGACCGTAGATCTCGACACCCCACGGCAGCGCGAGAACGTCGGTCAGGGCTCCCGTCTCGATCTGGGGAATGTTGACCGGCTCCTGCTTCTGGAAGATGCACCCTTTCATGCAGTCGTTGCAGATCCGGTGCCCCGTGCCCGGACACATCGGGTTGTCGATGCAGATGAGAGCCAGGGCTCCGATCGAGTCGCCCTCGCGCCGCAACTCGTGCATCTCCGAGATCTTCTCGTCGAGGGGGCAACCCTTGAGCGAGATGCCGAGGGGGTTCTTCTGCCACGACGAGGTCTTCGCGTCGAGGAACCCCTTGGAGCAGGAATCCTTCTCGCGCTCGTGGCAGAGGAGGCAATAGTGCGTCTCGCCGAGCACCTCGCGGCGCGTCATTCGGGGATCGGTGAGCGTGAAGCCCTCGCGGCGGCGCCGGCGCCAGGCCGGTCCGATGCGCTCCTCGGGCAGTGCAGCGTTGGGCCGTTCGGTCTCGACGAGGTGCTGGTAGTCCAGCGTCTCGGGTAGACGGAAGGAGATCCAGCCCCGAATCTGCGGCTCGAGCCGTGGATGCTCCCGCCGGAGATGGCACCAGAGGGCGTACTGTTCGAGCGTCTTCTCGAGGAAGCCGAGGAGTTCCTCGTCCGAGACTCCCGCAGGCCGCGGGAGAGGCGACGACGAGCCGGAGGCGCGCCGGGCGAGCTCGCGCGCCGCGTCCCGCGAGGACGCCGAAACCTCGGGCTTCTTTCTCTGCCGGAGCGCTGCAATGAAGTCGGCCTCCAGGTCCAGCAGGCCGCTCACCATCCGGGAGGTCGCGAGCTCCGGGTCGGAGTCCCAGGGCAGCTCGGGATGGAGCTCCCGCTCGAGAGCGGCCGCCGCGGCCCGCAAGGGGGCAAGGTCGACGGCCGGGAGATCCTCGGGCAGCTTCGTCTTGACGGCCCGCCGCAACAGGAAGTCGCGGCGGAACCGGAAGAGGACGGCCTCGGGCCCGGCGCTTTCCGCCTGGCGACGCCACGCCTCCTCGATTCCGAACAGACGGGCGATGAAGAGTGACAGCAGGCGGGCGGTCTGAACGAGGAGCCGGGACCGCGACAGCGGATCGAGGGCGGCGGGGCTCTCGCGGTAGGCCCGCAGCCGGGCTCCGAGCGAGGGGTCGTCGCGGTCGAGGCTTTCGAGAAACGCCCGGTCGAGGTCGGCGAGGCGGTCCTCGCGGTGCAGATCCTGGTACGAGAAGCCCGGCTCGCCGAGGGGGAAGTCCCTCTCGGCGGGAAGTGTCGGTGGAGCAGCAGCTTCCAAGCGGGGTGGATTGTAACTTGAGTGGCGGCGGGAGATGGGAGGGTCCCTTGACAGCCACGCGATCTATATTAATAATAGGAATCCTTACTGATATGAATGCGCCCCCACCCCGTCGCCGCTCCACCCGCCAGAGGCGCCTCGTCCTCGAGGCGGTGATGGGAACAAAGTCCCACCCGACGGCCGAGTGGGTGTACGAGAGCGTCCGGCGTGCGATGCCCCGGGTCTCGCTCGGCACGGTGTACCGCAACCTCCAGGTGCTCGTCGAGGAGGGGCGGCTGCGATCCTTTTCCCGGGACGGCCGGATCCGCTACGACGCCGATCTCGAGCTCCACGATCACTTCGTGTGCGAGGGATGCGGCCTGCTCATCGACATTCCGCGATCGGACGAGGCGCTGCCGGCCGAGCGCCACCTGAGGGCTCGCGGCTACTGCGTCTCGGCTAGAACTCTGGAATTTCACGGGCTGTGCCGGACCTGCCGGCGCAGCACCAAAACAGGAGGAGGAGAATCGAAATGGCCAAGCTCGCCAACAGCAAGACCCACGAGAACCTGAAGCACGCCTTCGCCGGAGAGTCCCAGGCGAATCGGAGGTACATGTACTTCGCCCGCCGGGCGGACATCGAGGGCTACCCGGAGATCGGCGGTCTCTTCCGCGACACCGCGGAGGCCGAGACCGGGCACGCCTTCGGGCACATGGACTTCCTGAAGGAGGTCGGGGATCCCGCCACCGGATTCGCGATCGGCGCGACGGATGCCAACCTGAAGTCCGCCGTCGAGGGCGAGACCTACGAATACACGCAGATGTATCCGGGTTTCGCAAAATCGGCCCGCGAGGAGGGCTTCACCGAGATCGCCGAGTGGTTCGAGACCCTGGCTCGGGCCGAAAAGTCTCACGCAGGGCGTTTCCAGAAGGGCCTGGACAACCTGGGCAAGTTCTAACCCATGAGCGGTGCGGGGGCGGGCGGCGTGTTCGATCTCGCCGCCCCCGACTTTTTCGACCGGTCGGCTGTCGACGGACAGCTCCGGAGGGTGGCGGACATCTGCCACACCTGCCGGCGCTGCTACAACCTCTGCCCCTCCTTCGACGTCCTCTTCCGGGCGCTCGACCGCCCGGAGGTGGACGGCGAGGTGGACCGCCTCCCGGCAGGCGACCTGTCCGAATTTTCGGATCTTTGCTTCGAGTGCAAGCTCTGCATTCCGCACTGTCCCTACTACCCGCCGCACCGCTGGGACGTGGACATCCCGCGGCTCGTCCTGCGCGACCGGGCCGCCCGCGTCAAGGCGGAGGGCAAGCCGGCGCTGCGGGAGCGCGTTCTCGCGTCCACGGACGCGCTGGGCAGGCTGGCCACGGCGGCCGCGCCCATGGTCAACGCCATGGGCGAGACACGGTTCGCGCGGGTTCTCATGGAAAAGACCCTCGGGGTGCACCGCGACCGGCTCCTGCCGACCTGGTCCTCGGAGACGTTCCTGCAGTGGTGGGAGCGGCGCGGAGGAGCGACCGAACCGTCGTCGCGGGCTCCGCGCGAGGACCGCGTCGCGCTGTTCGTGACCTGCTCGGTCAACGCCAATGCGCCGGAGATCGGGCGCGCCGCGGTCGCCGTGCTGGAGAAGAACGGGTGCGAGGTGGTCGTTCCCCGGCAGCGCTGCTGTGGCATGCCGTCCTTCGAGAGCGGTGATCTGGACACGGCGCGCGAGTGCCGGTGGGACAACGTGACCTCGCTCCTGCCCTTCGCGCGCGCGGGCTACGCGATCGTGGCGCCGGGTCCGACATGCAGCCTGACGCTCAAGAAGGAATACCCCGTCCTCGGGCCCGAGGAGGAAGCCAAAGAGGTGGCCGCCCGCACGCTCGACCTCTGCGAGTACCTCATGCGGCGGCACGCCGCGGGGAAACTCTCGACCGACTTTCAGCGCTCGCCCGGCAAGGTGGTCTATCAGGTGCCCTGCCACCTCAAGGTGCAGGACATCGGCTTCAAGTCGAGAGATCTCCTCCAGCTGATTCCGGGCAGCCAGGTGATCACCGTCGAGAAGTGCACCGGGCACGACGGCACCTGGAGCATGAAGACGGAGTACTTTCCGCTCTCGATGAAGATCGGCAGGCCCGTGTTCGACGAGATCCAGCGCGAGCAGCCCGACCGCGTGGCGACCGACTGCACCCTCGCCGGCGTTCAGATCCGGCAAGGGACGGGACGGACGACGAAACATCCCATTCAAATCGTCGCGGAAGCCTACGGCTTGCGAGACAGCTAGGCGACGGCGGCTCACAATCCTCCTCTCGGAGCCAGAACAGGACCGGCAGCCATGAATCCGCTGACAGCCTCCGACATCACCAACCTGCACGAGTACGAACTCGAACGCCCGGACTTTCGGCGTCGGGTCATCGACGCCAAGGCGCGGCGCCGCGTTCCTCTGGGGCCGCTCATGACGATCGTCTTCGAAAATCGGGACACGGTTCGATTCCAGGTCCAGGAAATGCTGCGGGTCGAGCGCATCGTGCGGCCCGAAAAGGTTCAACACGAGATCGACACGTACAACGCGCTCCTTCCAGGATCGGGGGAGGTGGCCGCGACGCTCTTCATCGAGATCACGGACCAGGACCGGATTCCGGAGATCCTCGACCGGTTCATCGGTCTCGATGAGCCGGGACGCCTGGCACTGCGGGTCGGCCCGAACCGATACGAGGCCCGATTCGAGGCGGGCCAGAGTCGGGAGGACCGCATCTCCGCCGTGCACTACATCCGCTTCGCCCTCGGCAACGAGGGGCGCAGCGGCTTGATGTCGGGAGCCGAAGCCGCGCTGGAAGTGGAGCACGGCGAATACCGGGCGACGCAGGTCCTGGCGAAGGAAACCGTCGAGGAGCTGATTCGGGATCTGGCCCAGGCGTAGCTCGAGCTAGCTCCGCACCCAGATCGGAGTGCGCGGCGGCAGCACCCGCCTCAACCGGGGCCTGGCTCGCGCCAGCGCCGGGGAGGCATAGAGCGCGACGATCTCCAACCCCTCGAGGGAGGACCATCGCACGCCGGCGCGGACGAGCGCGCGCAGCGACCTCTCCGGGATCCGGACGCACCGCGGGTCCTCGACGATCCACTGGCATGGCCCTCGGGCGGCGAGGGCTCGCCGAGCGCGTTGGAGGCTGACTTCGCCCTCGAGCAGGAGAGCCGCGGCGATCTGCTCCCCGGAGGACGGAGCGCGGCGTCCGCGCCGGTCCGTCTCGACCCGTCCGGGGGCCCGGATTCCCGCAATCGCATCCTGGAAGCCGCCCGGGGGTCGTGGCCACAACAGGCACTGCGCCACCCGGCTCAGGTACCGCAGATCGGCCTCGACCGATCGGCCCGCCGGGCAGAGGACGAGGCGTCCGGGCGGACGCGGCGCCGCCCGATACGCGGAGAGGGAGAAACTCGAGATCGTGGCCGGGCGGGTCTCGGCCGCGATCCGGGCCGACGCGGCCGGGGCCAGTCTTCCGCCGGGCACGAGGCATGCGATGGGCGGTGCCATGGCAGGGGATTCTACGGTGCCGGCCCCGGCTGGCCGGGGGCCCGATGTCACGCTACACTGTATTCCAAGCGCCCGAATGCAGAACTATCAGTTCGCTTTGCTGGTCCAAGCGGCAGGCACGGTCCTGCTCTTCGTCGTCTTCCTGCTCCTGTACCGCAAGCTGCGCCGCCCCGCGTTTCTGGACTGGATCGCATCGTGGGGGTTCTTCCTGCTCGCGATCGGCCTGCTGTCGGCTGGCCAGTCGGCCAGCGCGCTGCGGCCGGCCCTCCTCTACGCCCTGACGGTCGCGCTCCTGTCGCACGTCTTCTTCCTGCTGCGCGGGGTCTGGCGGTTTCAACGGAAACGCCCCTCGCGGCCCGTCGAGATGCTCTGGGCCGTGCCGATCCTCGCCGTCTCGGGATTGCTGACGGTGCTCCCCGCACCCGCCGGGCCCATGGCGTTCATCCGCGCCGCTGCCTACCTGGTCACGGCCATCGCCTTCGCACGCATGCCGGGCTCCGCGGGAGGAAGGGCCATCCTTTCCGCCTCCTTCTTCCTGTGGTCCGCCGAGCGCTTCTTCGCTGGGTGGATGTTCATGCGCCACGGGGACGCCGCCGCCCTGAGCAACCTCGGCTTCTACGCCCATTTTCTCGAGATGTTTCTCGAGATGACCGTCGCCGTCGGGATCATCATCCTGCTCTTCGAGGCCAGCCAGTCCCAGCTGCAGCAGGAAATGCAGCGTCTGGTCGAGTCCGATACGCAGGTCAAGGAGATGGGGATCCGCGACCGGCTGACCGGTCTCTACAACCGCCACTATTTCAACGATGTGATCCGACGGGAGCTCGCCCGTTCGCAGCGCCACGGCATGCCGATCTCGGTTCTCCTGATCGACGTCGACCGGTTCAAGGAGATCAACGACGTACGGGGCCATACGGTCGGCGACGAGGTCCTCCAGTACGTCGCCAACTACCTGGCGGCTTGCGTGCGGGAGTCGGACCTCGTGTTCCGCTGGGGCGGTGACGAATTCCTGATTCTCCTGACACAGGCCGAGGAGGCGTCGGCCGCGCAAAAGGCGGAGGAGCTCGGCCGCTCGCTTCCGCACGTGCCGGGAGCGGAGCATCTCCAGCCGACTCTGTCGGTTGGTTGGGCGACGCATCGACCGAAGGCGGAATTTCCGCGGACGCTCGCGGAAGCGGACGCCCGGATGTACGAGATGAAGCTCAGCCGGAAGAAAGAGCGAGAAGCGCGAGAGCGGGATCTCCGGCGTTCCTGAGCAGCTCGTAGACGCCCCGCGCGGGCAGACCCATGACGTTGGTGAACGAGCCCTCGATCCCCTCGATGAACCGGGCTCCGTGACCCTGGATTCCGTAGGCTCCGGCCTTGTCGCGCGGTTCCCCGGTCGCGACGTACCACCGGATCTCGGGCTCGCTCATCGGGGCGAAACGGACCCGGCTGTGCTCGGCGAGGCCGGCGCCCGGCGCGTCCCCGCGCCGCAGGTGGACGGCGGTCACGACGTGGTGGTCCCGGCCCGCGAGCCGACCGAGCATTGCGGCGGCTTCCCGGTCGTCGCGGGGTTTGCCGAGGATCAATCCGTCGAGAAACACCAGGGTGTCCGCGGCGAGCACCCAGTGGCCGGGCTCGCGCGCCGCGGCAATGGCGGCCTTTTCGGCGGCAAGCCGCCGCGCAGCGGCCTCGGCGGTCTCGCCGGGAAGAATGTTCTCCGCGAGATCCACGGGCGAGACTGTGAACGGGATTCCGAGAGACCGCAGAATGTCCGCGCGCCGCGGGGAAGCGGACGCCAGCACGAGTCGGGGGGAATCGGGGGTCGGGGAGACTCGGGAGTCCTGGTTGCTCAAGTGCCCCGCATACTACCGAACTCTCCCCTGACTCCTCCCGACTCCTCCTGGCTCCGGACTACGGGTAATACCCGCTGATCGTCCTCGCCTGGAGACTGGGCGGATCGACCTTGACTTCGACTTTGCGCCACCGCTCCCGGTTGTCGTTGTTGGACGAGTAATACGTCAGCAGGTACTGACTGCGCAGGTCGTCGTTGATCTGCCGGTAGACGGCCTCGAGGTTGCTGACGGAGTTGATGTAGAAGGTCTGGCCGCCCGTCGCCTGGGCGATCTTGTTGAGCTTCGACTTGACCTCGAGGTCGGCCCCCGAAATCCTGAGCCCGATGCCGTACACGGCGATGCCGGACTTGCGCACGTACTCGAGCATCGTTTCGTAGTCGAACTTCGAGGACGTGTCCTTGCCGTCGGTCAGGATCACGAGCGCCTTCTTGCCCTTCACGCCCGTGAACTCGTAGAGGCCGTAGATGATCGCGTCGTAGAGGGCCGTGGATCCCTCCGCCCGGAGCCCGGACAGGGCTCGCGTCAGCTTGTCCTTGCGGCCGGTCAGCTTCGAGAGCAGAGACGGCTCGTTCGAGAACGAGACCACGAAGGCTCGGTCCTTCGCGCCGATCGAGTAGTCGAGAAACTGAAGGGCCGCCTGCTCCGCGTCCGGCAGCGACGGGAGCATCGAGGCAGACGTGTCGATCATGACGCCGATCGAGAGAGGCAGGTTCTTGACGTACTCGAAGCCTTCGATCTTCTGCGCGACGCTGTCCTCGAAGATCTTGAAGTGCGTGGCGTCGAGGGAGCTGACGGGCCGCCCCTTGTCCGTCACGGTCGCGAAGATCTCGACGGCATCCACGGTGACCTCCGAGACGAACTGCGGCGCGTTGACGTAGCGCAGGTCCTCGGCGACCGTGCCGTCGTCGAGAGTGCCGATGACGCGGACATAGCCGAGCGACTTGGAGTCCTTGACTGCCACGGTCTGCTCGAAGGGCGGCTGATACAGCGTCGCGACCCGGGTCTCGTTGGAGTAGAACTCCATCTTCTGCAGCGCCTTGCCCTCGGGAACGGAGGCGTCCGCGACGACCTTGGTCGGCCCGGCGACCTTCGACCCCTTCTCGGGCGAAAGGATGCGGACGCGGAACACCTCGCGGCCTTCGTTGACGATGTACTCGTCCTCGCCCACCTGTTTTCCGGTGGCGCCGAAGGCGACGACCCGGACCGTCTGTTTGCGGGGGAGAGCGCCCAGGTTCAGGTCGGCCTCGAACGGCGCCTTGGTCCGGGTCATGACCTTGGCGCCGTTCAGATAGAAGTCCACCGAGCGGACGCCCTCCGAAGTGCGCGTCTCGAACCGCTGGAGTCCCGTGGCGATCTCCTTGGCGACGGGCAATATCGAGATGGTCGACGGCTGGAGCCCCGTCCCCTTGATCCGGTCGATGGCCGCCTTGCCGTCGGCCCGCGCGACGGGGTTCTCGGTCGGCGCGTCCGCCTGCTCGGGGACGTTGAGCGTCTCGGCGAGACGCCCTTCGGCGTTCTGGTTGCCGTCGGAAATCTTGAGGACGAGCTTGTACTCGCCCGGATAGAGGTATCGGCGGATCGTCAGCGGGATCTTGGCTGCGGTGGCATCGGCGACGGGGATGTCGAAACGGTACTTGAAGTTGTCCATGAGCCGATCGTCCTTGACGATCTCGCCGACGATGTCGACGTTGTAGAAGCTTTCTTCGCCGAGTGCCCGCGGCTTCAACTCCGCCTTGGGCACGAGCAGCGACAGGTCCATGGCCAGCTTGTTGGCGCGCATCTCCGGGTACCGGATGAGCTTGCCGACGGCCAGATCGACCGCTCCGGTGTGGACGTCCGTCGTCATCGAGAGGATCTGGTCCACGCCCTCCGTCTCGACCACGGGCGGCTGGAAGATCTTGCTCTGGGAGAGCATGCCGAATGCACCGGTCCCGAGGACGGCAGTGGTGGCGCTGATTGCCTGCTCGACGGTCCGCCATTCGAAGCACGACTGGATATTCGGTATGCGCGCTCCCGTCGCCTGCGACCCGACCCCGACGAGCAGCACGCCCCGGCCGTCGAGGGGCAGCCAGAGCTTGTAGGGGCCGCCGCCATACTGCTTGTAGAAGATCAGGTAGACCTTGCTCTTCAACGATTCGAGGCGCTCGTAGTACCAGATCTGGATCGGCACGTAGACGTCGTTGCATTCGATCGGGATCACGGCGTCCGGGCCCCCATTCAGGACGAAGACCTTGGCGCGGTCGTTGTAGAGGTCCTTGAAGAGTTCCGTGGCCTGCTCGACGCGCCGGACGTAGGTGGCCTTGTAGTCGGTCCGGAGACCCTGCGCGTCCATCGACCGGCGCTTCCAGAAGGCCTCGATGAACTGGTCCCGCTGATAGTCCTCGTGGATCTCGAGAAAGACCTCTCGCTCGTCGTCGTTGATGATGAGCGACACGAGGGTCAGGAAGTCCTTGTACTTCTGGGGGAGCGCGTCGGTGAGCTGGCTGATCTCCTTGTGCGAGAGTTTCTTGTGCGCGGCCACCGGACCCGACGCGCCGGGGGCGGCCGTCGCCGCCGCCGAGGGCGGGCCTTCCACGGAGAGCGCCTTCGCGCCGGCCCCGCCGACGTTGGGAAATTTCTCTGCGATTCTCCCGAGGTCCTCCGTCGGAACCGCGGGTGGCGCGCTGGCTGCAGTGTTGATCTCCGAGGCCCCGCGGGCGGCAACGCTCGCGACGATCCGCGCGATGACGCAGGCCTGATCGCACGAATGGGCCCCCGAGGGCGGGCGGCAGGCCTCCTGCGCGGTTGCGTAATGGGATGCCCGCTCGAGAAGGTCGGACTCCGGAACGCCGGGATACCAGAGCTTTCTCGGCCCCCCGAACGTCGGCCGATAGAACAGGAACTGCAGCTCGGTGCGCGCAACGCCGGCTGGCGCCCGGAAGTACGTCCAGACCTCGATCTGCCGGAAGATCCCCGTGCAGTCCTTGAATTCCTGCACGGCAGTCGGCTCTCCCTGGCGGACGACGAGCCGCCCGGCATCGCTCGCGAGACCGTCGTAGACCGTCTGCGCGAGCTCGCGGTAGTTGTCGTAGCGCGCGTGGTAGGAGGGGCCCAGGGGGTCGGGAAGGCCCGGCTGCTCACGGCGTGTCCAGAACTCCTGCTCGAAGATCTCGCGTTCGTGCGGCTCGGTCAGCTGGAGGAAGAGGTTTGCCTCGTCCGCGAGGATGATTGGGGCGACGTAGTCTTCGAGCCACTTCCGATCCTCGTCCGGCAGTGCCTTGAGGCGCGCGGCGCGCTCGGAGGCGGTCAGAACGGCGACCTTCCGCGCGGCAGACGTGCCCGCGGGCGTGGTGCTCGGCGGTGCCCCGGGTGTGACCGCGGGGCTCGCCGGGGCGGCCGTCGTAGCCGAAGGCCCTTCGACCGACAGCGCCTTGGCCTTGGAGTCCCCGATCGTCGCCCATCGGTCCTTGAGCTTTTCGATGCCCTCCGTCGTGACCGCCGGCGGCTGGAAGAGGAGCTCTCCCTCCATGGCTCCACCGGCCACGCTCTCGCGGTTCTTCGTCTCCTCGTAGGCCTTGTAGACCTCGCAGAGGTCCTGGCAGGCGAAACATTTGTCCCCGTGCGTTTGCCTGCAGTCGAGCGCGAGTGAGTCGAAAGTCTTGCGGCAGGACCCCGACAGAAACACGGCGGAGTCCGACGTGCCCGTCGTCCAGAGTCGGCGGGCCGCTCCCGTGGAGGGGCGATAGAAGATGAAGTGGACCGTCTGCCGGCCCTGGGTGCCGAAGTTGTTGTAGGTCCAGATCTCGAGGTCCCGGAAGGTTTCCTGCCCGCAGGAGGGCTGGAAGACGGAGCCGGGCTCGCCCCACCGAAGAACCATACGGCCGGCGTCTTTGCGCCATCCGTCGTACTTGTCGTCGGCCAGCTGTCGCAGCTCCTCGTAGCGGCGCCGATAGCCGGGGCCGAGCGGAGGCGGCAGGCCGGGCTCTTCCCGTCGAGCCCAGAAGTCCTGCTTGAAGATCTCGCGCTGGTAGGGCTCGGTGAGCGACAGGAAGATCTTCTTCTCCTGGGGCAGGATGATGGGCGCGACGAACACGTCGACCCACTGGCGCTCTTCCGGCGGCAGCGCGTCCGGCGCGGCGCGAGCCCAAACGGTCAGCGCGGCAGGCCCGAAGAGCGCGCCGCCCACCGAGATCACGAGTGCAAGGGCCGTTCGCGCCTTCATGGGACTGAGGATCGTAACTCCGCGGTTCGGCACGGCTATTCCTTGAAGAAATCCCTACGGTGGTGCCCGGTCCGGAGGGATAATTTCGGCGAGAACGCTCGAAATCCCGCGCCCATGATCTACCTCGACAACAACGCCTCGACCCCGCTCGACCCGCAGGTGTGGTCGGCCATGGCCGACGCGGCGTTCGTCCACGGAAACGCGTCTTCCGTCCACGCCGATGGACAGAGGGCCCGGCGTGCCATCGAGGAGGCGCGGCAACACGTCGCGCGGCTGGCGGGCGTCGGTGCCGACGAGGTGATTCTGACCTCCGGCGGCACCGAGTCCAATGCCATGGCTCTTTTCGGCGGTGTCGCCGGACGGCGCGGGCGCATCGTGATTTCCGGGGCAGAGCACCCGTCGGTGCGGGAGCCGGCAGCGCGGCTTTCGGAGTCGGGCGATTTCGAGCTCGTCACGGTCAACCCGGAGCCTTCTGGCGCGCTCGATCCCGGGCGGGTCCTTGCCGCCGTGACGCCCGAAACGGTGCTCGTCTCGATCATGGCTGCCAACAACGAGTATGGCGGGCTCTTCCCCGTGGCGGAGCTCGCCGCGGAAGTGCGTCGACGCGGGAGCCTCTTCCACACCGACGCGGTCCAGGCCGCCGGGCGGGTGCCTGTGGACGCGGCTGCCTGGGGCGTGGATCTGATGACCCTTTCGGCGCACAAGCTGCACGGGCCCAAGGGCGCCGGTGCGCTCTACGTCCGCCGGGGAGTGCCGCTCTCGGCGCACACGCCGGGAGGCGGGCAGGAGCGCCGGCGGCGCGCCGGGACGGAGAACACACTGGCGATCGTGGGCTTCGGGGTGGCGGCCGAGCTGGCGGCCCGGCGGCTCGAGCCCGAAGCCCCGGGGATCGTGCGCCTGCGCGACCGGCTCGAGCGGGGGATACTGGAGCGCATCCCTGGGACGCGGGCGATCGGCGCCGAGGCTCCGCGACTGCCGAACACGTCGGCGATCGCGTTTGCCGGTGCCTCCGGCGAGGCCCTTCTGATCCGTCTCGATCTCGAGGGGGTCGCCGTCTCGGTTGGAAGCGCGTGCTCGAGCGGAACGCTCGCGCCTTCGCCAGCCTTGCTCGCGCTCGGCCTTCCCCGGGAGGAGGCGAAGGGTGTCGTGCGTTTTTCCCTTTCGCGCCACACGACCGAGGACGAGATCTCGCGCGTGCTCGAACTCCTGCCGGCCGTGGTCCGCGACGTGCGCGCCGGACCGGCGCCCCTGCCGGTCGCGACCGCAGGCGCGGGAGCTCGCGGATGATCGTCGAGTGCGATCAGTGCCACGCGAAGTACCAGTACGACGAGGAGCGCTTCGGAGGAAAGCCGACCAAGAAGCTGCGCTGCTCCAGGTGCCATGCGATCTTCGAGGTCGTCAACACGCGGGCCTTCGAGGCACGGCCGGCCGTGCGGCCTCCGGTTCGGCCGGAGGAGACGATCGTCCGGCGCGGCGGCGACGCCGCGGGCGAGGAGGCGGCGCGGCGAAGCCGGATCGCGGCAGCCGAGCGCCCGAAGGCAGCCCGTGAGCTCAAGTTGCCGGCCGACCTCAAGCTCTCGCTGGCCGTGATCGCGGGCCCCGACGCCGGCAAGATGTTCGTGCTCGAGAAGCCGCGCGTCGTGATCGGCAGGGAGGACGTGGACCTCGTCGTCGACGATCCGGAGGTTTCCCGGCACCACGCCGCCCTCGAGGTCGTGGGCGAGCAGGTCACCGTCGTCGACCTCGGATCGTCCAACGGGACGCTCGTGGGCGAGCAGCTCATCTCGGAAGCGCCGCTCGAGAACCAGGGCGAGTTCACGATCGGCGGGTCGACGCTGATGCTGATCGTTACGCCGGCCTCCTGAGGCCCGGCCCATCGGATAGGCTTCCGCCATGCGCATCGCCGTCGCCATGTCCGGAGGCGTGGACTCTTCGGTCGCCGCACTCCTCCTGAAGGAGGCAGGGCACGAGGTCGTCGGCCTGTCGATGCAGCTCTGGGACCACTCGAGCGAGGCGAGCCGGTCGGGGCGCTGCTGCACCCTGGACGATCTGGGCGATGCCCGTCGCGTCGCCTGGGCGCTCGGCATCCGGCACTACGTCTTGAACCTCGAGGAGGAGTTCCGGCGCGACGTCGTGCGTCCTTTCGTCGCCGCGTACCTGGGCGGGGAGACCCCCATCCCGTGTTCCGCCTGCAACGCGAAGGTGAAGTTCGCAACGCTCTGGGACCGAGCCCGGGCGATCGGGTGCGAGGCGGTGGCGACGGGGCATTACGTGCGCTCGGAGCGGGATCCCGCGGACGGCCGCACCGTGCTGCGCAAGGGCGTCGATCCAGCCAAGGACCAGTCGTATTTCCTCTACGACCTGACTCCCGATCAGCTCGCCGCGGCGCGCTTCCCCGTCGGAGCCTTGAGCAAGAGCGAGGTGCGGGCGCATGCGCGCCGTGCGAACCTGCCGACCGCCGACAAGCCGGAGAGCCAGGAGATCTGCTTCGTGCCGCCCGGAAAGCGCGCCGGCGAGTTCGTCGCGGAGCACGCCGACGCGCTCGGAGTCGGTCCCGTTCCGGCCGACGGGCCGCTGGAGGACCAGAGCGGGGCGCGGCTGGGCACGCACCCGGGACACTTCCGGTTCACGATCGGGCAGCGCCGCGGCATTGGAATCGCGGCCTCGGAGCGTCTGTACGTGCTCTCGGTGGACGCCGCGCAGAACCGCGTCGTGGTGGGTCCCGCCCCGGGGCTCGACGCGTCGGAGGCCGCGCTCGGTTCCGTGCGCTATCTCGCGCAGCCTCCCGAGGGGCCGCTGCGCGCTCACGCCCGCGTCCGGCATCACGCGCCCGAGGTGCCCGCGACGATCCATCCGACCGGCGCCGACACCGCGCGCGTGGTCTTCGACGCGCCGGTGCGTGCGGTGACGCCGGGGCAGTCGTGCGTCTTCTACGACGGTGACGTGGTGCTCGGCGGAGGGGTCATCCGGAAGCCGGACTAGTTCGTCGGCGTATCGGTCGTCTCGGCCGCGGGCGCCTGGAAATCGGAACGGATCTCGCCATACGTCCGCTCGTAGAGGTCGATGTTCTGCTGGAGCGCCCGCAGCAACTGGCGGGCATGAAAGGGCGTGGTCAGGATGCGGCTCATGACCTTGACGTCGCTGCGACCCGGAACGACGCGTCCGAAGTCGAACACGAACTCGGTCGGGTTGTGCAGGATGTTCGCGAAGTTGACGTAGTGCCCCTCGGCGGTCGATTCGTCGATGGTGACTTTGACGGGCACCGGCTTGGCGTCGGTCATGGCGGCCTCCGGCCGACAGTCTATCGCCGCCGCCGGCGCGCGGCTCTCGAATCCCGGAGGCGCGGTACACTGAACTCGTCGTGCGTCGCTCCGCTCGCTTCGCCGCGTTCTGGATCCTGGCGGCCCTCGCCGGCGCTCCGCTCCTGCGGGCGCAGGCCTACTCCCGTCCGGAGGCGTTCTCGACCAACCCTCTCGTGGCGGAGGGAGACCGCTGGTACCGGACGCGTCAGGAGGGACGCATCGGTGCGCGGGCGGGCGCGGGCCCGATCAACAAGGCCATCGCGGCGTATGAAGAGGCGTCGCGGGCTCCGGGGCTTCTGGAGGCGCGATGGAAGCTCATGCGCGCCTTCTACTTCAAGGGGATGTACACGGGGCTCGACGAAGACTCGCGCCTGGCCGTGTTCGCGAAGGCGAAGAAGGTCTCCGACGATGCGATCGCGATCCTGGGAACGGCCCTCGAGAATCGCGGACTGATCGGCTGGATCGAATTCGGCCCGCAGGTGCTGGCCGGCCATCTGAAGGACCAGTCGGATGCGGCGCCGATCTACTTCTGGTCCGCGGTCGCCTGGGGCGAATGGGCCCTCGCGTCCGGAAAGCTCGACGCGGCGCGGACGGGTGCGGCCGAGAAGATCCGGGACTATGCGCTCACCGTGATCGGCATCGATCCAGCCTTCGAAGACGGAGGCGGGTACCGGGTGCTCGGCCGGTTGAATGACCAGGCGCCATGGATTCCGTTCATCACCGGCTGGGTCTCGCGGGCAGACGCCGTCAAGTACTTGCGCATGGCGATGAAGGAGAACGGACTGAACTTCGCCAACCGGCATTTCCTCGCCGAGGCTCTCCACAGCGGCGACGCGAAGGAGCAGGCCGAGGCGGTGGCTCTGGAGGAAGGGCTGGTGGCGGACGCGCCTTCACCGACGCGCGTCGTCGAGGAGCTCACGACCCAGGAAGAGGCGCGGCAAAACCTCGCGGCCTGGAGGAAAGCCTCGTAGCGCGCGGGCGGCGGGGGAGCGAGCGCAGGAGGTCGCGCGCCCCGGCCCCGGTCACGGGGTGAGCCCACCCGGGCGCGATCTCGGCCAGGGGCGCAAGAACGAAGCGGCGTTGCGCCAGGCGCGGATGCGGCAGGATGGGGTCCGGTCCACGGCGTACCTGCCCGCCGATGTCCAGGATGTCCACGTCGATCTCCCGCGGCCCGTTGCGAAACGTGGCCGTCCGGCCCACCGACCGCTCGATTCCCTGAGTCGCCCGAAGCAGACCGGCGGCCGAGCCGGCCCACCGGATCGCGGCCACCAGGTTCCAGAAATGAGGCTGTGCGGCGAAGCCGACCGGATCCGTGCGATAGAAGGACGATACGGCGAGGACCGGAGCGGCGCGGGAGATCCGGGAGAGCGCCTCCTCGAGGCGGGCGCGGCGATTGCCGCGATTGGAACCGAGGCCGAGGTAGGCGATCCGCCCGCGGGCGGGAGCTGCCTCAGTATTCCTCTTCCTCTTCCTCGGCCTCGCGCGGCTCTTCGCCCTCTTCGAGCTCGTCGTCGTCGAGGTCGCTCTCCTCGGGTTCGGCCGGCGCTTCCTCGCCGAACTCGGGCGGATTTTCGTCCGGGATCGTCTCGAGGAGCGCCGAGCGACGCGGAGGCCGCGGCGCCGGCGTC
>CAWERV010000002.1:0-109949 GCA_963811425.1 uncultured Acidobacteriota bacterium | reverse complement strand
GGGCCCCGCACCCTGCCGGGCCGCGAGCGCGAAGGGCACGCCCGCGTCGAGGCTCGCCGAGAACACGATCTTCTGGAAGAGGTCGGCGCCGACGAGGCCCGAGCAGGAGCAGGTCAGCAGCCACCCGCCCGGAGCCACCAGCGACATCGCGACCCGGTTGACGTCCTTGTAGCCGCGCGCGGCCCGGTCCACGTCGCTCTTCTTCTTGGCGAAGGCCGGCGGGTCGCAGACGACGACGTCCCAGCGCTCGGCGCCTGCGACGCGGCGGCGAACGTCTTCGAACACGTCGGCCTCGACGAAGTCGCCGTCGGCGCTGGCCAGGCCGTTGGCGTTGCGCTGCTCGCGCGCGAGCGCGAGGGCCGCGGCTGAAGAATCCACATCCACGGCGCGAACGGCTGCCCCTGCCAGCGCCGCGATCGAGAACGCGCCCGAGTAGGAGAAGAGATTGAGCACCGTCCTTCCGCGGGCAAGCTCACGCAGGCGGCTGCGATTCTCGCGCTGGTCCAGGAAGAAGCCGGTCTTCTGGCCCCCGGAGACGTCGGCGACGAAGCGCAGGCCGTTCTCGAGAAACGGCACGAGCTCGCCCCCCCCACCCTGCCCTCTCGCCCCTTCGGAGAGTGGGTGCCGGGAGGGGCGCGCGCCGCCGGCGTCGCGGGATGCGCCGCTCTCGCGGACGATCAGGCGGCGCGGACTGAAGACCTCGCGGACGGAGGACTCGAGCTCGTGGCGCCATTTCTCCGTCCCGCCGGTGAGAAGCTCGAGCACCGCAACCTCTCCGTAGACGTCCAGGAGCACGCCAGGACAGAAATCGCCCTCCGAGTTGATCGCGCGATAGCCGGTCGTCTCGGGCGGAAGGATCCCCTCGCGGAGACGCTTCGCGGCCGCAAAGCGCTCGTGGAAGAGTGTTGCGTCGCACGCCCGCCCGCCGAAGGTCCAGAGCCGCGCGAGGATCTGGGAATCCGGCGAGTAGGCACCGCGCCCGAGCGGGCGGCCGCCCGCATCGACGACCTCGGCGTGGCCATCCGATCCGTCACCCTCGGCCGACGCAACCGCCCCGGAAAAGAGCCACGGATGCCGACGCAGGACCGACGCCTCGCGGCCGGGCTTCAACCGCAGTCGGATCAAAAGCCCTCGAGCAGGTAGATGTCGCCGGACTTCCGAGAGATCGAGAAGTAGATCCGCTTGCCATCTCGCGACCAGCTCGGATAGTCGAAGAGATAACTGCCCTCCGGGTTGACTGGCAGGAACCTCACCTTACCAGTCGAGGGCGACAGCACGGCCAGGCGCTTGTGGTCGCGCAAAAAGAGAATCTCGTCGGCGTTGGCCGGCGACCAGGCCGGGTGGGAGTCTTCGGAGTTTTGCGTCAGCGGTTTGGCCTCTCCTCCTTCGGAAGGCACGACCCAGATCTCTCGGATCTGACCGCTCTGCTTCTGGAAGGCGATCTGTTTCCCGTCCGGGGACCATGTCGGGTAGTCCAGCTCGCCCTTCAGGGCCGTCACCGGCCTCGCCTTCCGATCCTTCAACGCGTAGACGAGAATCTCCCCTCCCTGGACCGGGCCCCCTACGGCAATCGCCGTCCCATCGGGAGACCACTCCGAGGCGGCCGCCGCCACGATACCGGTGTCCGACCCGCTCATGCTTCCCATCGGCTGCAGCCACAGGTGGTCGCCACGAACGTAGGAGATTTGCCCGCCGTCCCGAGACCAGTGGGCCTGCGGCTCGAACTGCTGGCCGGTGGTCACCTGGGTCAGAAACCGTCCTTCAAGATCCACGGTCCAGACGGCGAGCTCCCCGGTCCGGTTCGATTGGACGAGGAGCGTCTTCCCGTCGGGAGAAAGTTGCGGATAGTCGGGACCGCCCGCCCCGGTCGTGACCGGTCGCAGCTTCCCGGACTCCACGGTGAGCTCCCAGACATTCGGCTCGTTGCGAACCGCCGCGAAGGCAAGTCGCTTGCCGTCGTGGCTGACCGAGACGCCCGTGTCCTGGCCCTGTCCGAGGGTGACGCGCGAGGGCGGCGCCGGTTGACCCTCGGCCGAGAACGGGATCCTCCAGACGTTCAGGATTCCGCTTCGCTCACCCGAAAAGTAAATGAACTTCCCGTCCGCCGACCACGCGGGCCTCGTCACGTAACCGAAGTCCTTCGTCAGCCGGCGCGGCGTGCCGCCGCCCGCCGCGACCACCGACAAGTTGAAGCCGCTGGCGGACGACGTCAGGGCGCCAGAGCCATACGCGATCCACCGGCCGTCCGGCGACCACGCGGGCTGATAGTCGATCGCGTACTCGCTCGTGATGCGGACGGGCGTGCCTCCGTCCGCCGGAATGGTCCAGAGATGGGATTGTCCTTCGCGGTTCGCCATGAAAACGATGCGCCGGCCGTCCGGAGACCAGCTCGGGTAGTAGGCATCTTCCACGAGCTTGACCGCGCTCCCACCGAGCGCCGGGACCACGAAAATGTCCCCGAACTTGGCGTTCAGGTACGGCTCGAGTGCGGAGGTATTGAGTGCGATGCCCAGGCGCCCGCCGCGGTCACGCGCGGAAACGAAAGCGAGCTTGGAACCGTCCGGCGACCAGGCGGGATCCGCTTCGTCCGCGTCCGTCTCCGCGATCCGGATCGCCTCTCCGCCCGACAGTGGCTGCACCACGACGTCGAGGTTGCCGCGTTCGTCGGTCGTGTAGGCGAGAAACTTGCCGTCGGGCGAAAAGCTCGGCTCGTCCTCGAGCCCCGGCCCGAACGTCACGCGCTTGAGGGCCGGGGGAGCCTTCGCCGCGGGAGTGCCGGCCCCCAGCCGCAGAGCCACGTCCGCGGCGGCGACGGCCAGCAGCAGCGCCGCCAGGGCTGCCCATGGCGCGCGCCGGGGTCTCCTTGGCTTCGCCAGCATGGGCGCTTCGATCGAGGTCTCGGAGAGATGATCGAGCGTCTGCTTCAGGTCCCTGGCGAGATCGCGCGTGGACGCATACCGACCCTCGGGCTCCTTGGCGAGGCAGCGCTCGACGATCCAGCGCAGGGGCGCCGGAGCGGTCGGGCTGATGGCGGCAATCGGCTCGGGGTCATCGCGAATGATCGCCGAAAGCGTCTCGACCGCCGTCTTCTTCTGAAAGGCCCGCCTGCCGGTCGCCATCTCGTAGAGGATCGCGCCCATCGAGAACTGGTCCGAGCGGAAGTCGACGGCCTCGCCGCTCGCCTGCTCGGGCGACATGTAGCCGACCGTGCCCAGGACCATCCCGGGTCGCGTCCCGGGGCCCGCCAGCGTTGCGAAGCTGGGAGCCCGCATCCGAGACGGGCGAGACGAGTTTGGCAAGGCCGAAATCGAGGATCTTGACGAAGCCGTCCCGGTTGACCATGACGTTCTCGGGCTTCAGGTCCCGATGCACGATGCCCGACGGCGTGTGCCTTCGCGAGCCCGTCGGCGACCTGCGCCGCGATCGGAAGCAGCTTGCGCGAGCGGCATCGGGCCCGCTGCGAGAAGCTCGCGCAGGGTCTTGCCGTCGACGAGCTCCATCGCGATGTACGAGCACCGACTCCGCCGAGCCGACCTCGTAGATCGTGACGATGTTCGGGTGGTTGAGCGCGGAGGCCGAGCGGGCCTCCTGCTCGAAGCGCGCGAGGCGCTCGACGTCCGCCGCGAAGCTCGGCCGGAAGCACCTTGACGGCGACCTCCCGCCCCAACCGCGCATCCCGGGCCCGGTAGACCTCGCCCATACCGCCCGCTCCGAGCGGCTCGAGGAGCTCGTAGGTGCCGAGTCGCGTACCGGCCGGGAACGTCATGACCGCCTCAAAAATACACCCTCAACAAATCCCGCCCTCCCTCCGTAGTACAGGCAGACACACAGGTCTCCTCCTTCGGGCCCCCCGGCGACGGGGGGCTTTTTTTTGTGGTCCGGCACCGCCGGCTTCAGTGCGTCAGGGCCGAGAGCACTCCGTAGCCGAGGGCGCCGATCGCCGCCGCCATGGGGATCGTGAGGATCCACGCATAGACGATCCGACCGGCCACTCCCCAGCGCACGGCGGAGACGCGTTGCGTGGCGCCCACACCGATCACGGCGCCGGTGATGGTATGCGTGGTCGAGACGGGAACGCCCGTCAACGACGCCAACGCGATCGTCGCCGCCGCCCCGGTCTCGGCGCAAAATCCGCTGTAGGGCTTCAGCTTCGTGATCCGGCTGCCCATCGTCCGCACGATCCGCCAGCCTCCGGTCAGTGTGCCCAGGCCGATTGCGGCGTGGGCGCACAGGATGATCCACCAGGGGATGGACTTCATGTCCGGCAGGTGCATCCAGTGCAGCGGAGACGCGGCATCGCGAAACAGGGCCTCGTTCGCGACCAGCAGACTCGCGATGATCCCCATCGTCTTCTGCGCGTCGTTGGCGCCGTGGGAGAGCGAGTAACCGGCTGCCGAGACGAGCTGGCCCCGCCGAAACCAGCGGTCGACGGTGCCGTAGGGCGTCTTGTGGAACGTCCAGGACACGGCGATCATCATCGCCCAGGCAACCGCCATGCCGATGAGCGGAGAGAGCACGATGAACGACAGGGTCTTGACCCACGCCATCCCCGGGACGATCGCCTTCACGCCCACCCGTGCCACGGCCGCACCCGCGTACCCGCCGATCAGAGCGTGGGACGACGAGGACGGGATGCCGAAGTACCAGGTGATCAGGTTCCAGACGATCGCGCCGACCAGGCCGCCGAGGACGACGTCGGAATTGACGACGGTGATGTCGATGAGGCCCGAGCCAATCGTCTTCGCGACGGCCGTTCCGAAGATGAACGCCGCGGCGAAGTTGAAGAAGGCCGCCCACCCCACCGCGACGAATGGCGAAAGCACTCGCGTCGACACGACGGTGGCGATCGAGTTCGCCGAGTCGTGCATTCCGTTGATGAAGTCGAAGACGAGCGCGATCCCGATGATGAAGAAGACGTAGATCATGGCTGTCCGCCGTCAGTCTGCCGGCTGTCAGCTGGACCGTGGGCGATGGCGGCGCCTGGCTGAATACGGAGAGCTCACGAGTGCTTGAGGACGACACTCTCGAGCACGTGGGCTACCGCCACACACGAGTCGATGCAGCGCTCCATGTTGTCGTAGACGTCCTTCCACTTGATGACCTCGATCGCCGGGAGCTCTCCGCGAAAGAGCGAAGCGATCGCGTCCTGGTACACCACGTCTCCTTCGTTCTCGAGCTGCTTGATCTTGATGCAGTGCGCCATGACGCTCTTCTGCTGGCGCAGGTGCGACACTGCCTCGACGAGCTCCGCCGTCGTCCGGACGATGAGCTGCGAGAGAGCGCGCGCCACCTGCGTCGGCTTCTCGATCCGAAAGAGCGCCACGCGCCGGATCGTCCCGTCGATCAGGTCGATGACGTCGTCGAGACGCACCGCCAGCTGATGGATGTCCTCCCGGTCGATCGGCGTGATGAACGTGCGGTCGATACCCCGCAGGATCTCGTGGGAGATCTCGTCACACTCGTGCTCGAGCCGCTTGACCTGGTCGGCCACGGTCGCCACGGCAGACTCTCCCGAGAAGAACCGGTCCAGGATCCGCGCGCTCTCGTGGATGCGCACAGCGAGTTCGGTGAATCGTTCGAAGTACTTCTCGTCCCGCGGCAGGAAGTTCAGCATGGGCGCTTTCCGTCGAAAGCGGCGCCATCCTATCTCAGAACTTCACCCCGTCCTTACGCGCCCGCTTCACGCGCGCTTCACACACCGGCCGGGAAAGCGACGCGAAACGTGCTGCCGTTGCCGACCTCGCCCTCGACCTCCACGGAGGCGCCGTGGAGCTGTGCGATGTGCTTCACGATCGCCAGGCCGAGCCCCGAGCCCGGCCGGATCTTGGAGCGCGACCGGTCGACCTGATAGAAGCGCTGAAAAATCTTGTCCCGCTCCGCCTTCGGGATGCCGGGACCCAGGTCGGAGACCGAGAATCCCGCGCGGCCCCCGTCCCGGGACACGCGAACGGCGACGGGCCCGCCCGGCGGCGAGAACTTGATCGCATTGTCGAGCAGGTTGCGGGCGAGCTGGCCGATTCGGCGCCGATCGCCCAGAATCGTGACTCCCCCGTCTCCCGAGACGGAGATGCCGACCTGCTTCTCTCTCGCCGCCCCCTCGAGATCCTCCGCGACCTCGGTCAGCAGATCGCGCAGGACGATGTCCACCCGCTCGAGCGGAACGGCGCCGCTCTCGATCTGGGCGAGGTCCATGAGGTCGTCGATCAACTCGCGCATGCGGTCCGACTGGCGACGGATGAGCCCCAGCAGCTCCCCGGTCTCCGCCCGATCGGCCTGCCCGTCGGCCAGAGTCTCCGCCGCTGCGGCGATCGACGCGATCGGCGTCCGCAGCTCGTGCGAAACATCCGCGACGAAGGTCCGGCGCATCGACTCCGTCCTCTCCAGGATCGTGATGTCGCGCAGCACCCCCACCGCCGCCGCGCGGGATCCGGGCGGCAGCGCCTGCACGACGACCGCCCACACCCTCCCGTCCTCGAGCCGGACCGTGCTCTCCGACAGCTCGCCGGTCCTCGCGGTCGTCTCGAACGCGTCGTAGAGCGCCCGGTCCCTCAAGAGATCGTAGACGGCCCTTCCGGACGGTGCGGGGACGCCGGTCATCGCGGCGAATCGTTCGTTGGACTCGACGACGTGCAGGCGGGCGTCCACGACGACGAGCCCGTCCGGAAGCCGTTCGAAGACGACCGACGTCATCCTCCGCTCGTCCTCCGCGAGGGCGAGCGCGCGGGACAGGGAGGCTTTCATCCGCTGCACCGCGGCGCCGAGCAGCTGCACCTCCTCGCCCCCGCCGGTAGGGAGGTCGCGGGCGAAATCCCCGGCGGCGACGGCCGAGACCGCCCGTGTGAGCTCCGCGATCGGTTCGGAGAAGCGCCGCGACGCGCTCGCGCCGATGAGAAAGAGGACCAGGCAGGCGGCCAGCGTTGCCAGCCGCGTCGTCCACAGGTACCCGAGCTCGACCTGCGAAAGCCGCGCCTGGGCCACCGCCAGACGCAAGACGCTGCCGTCCGGGAGTCTTCGCGCCACGTAGAGCATGGGCTTTTGTTCGGTCGGGGAAAGGCGCCGCGCGGTGCCCGTGCCGCTCGCCAGGGCCGCGCGCACCTCGGCGCGCCCGGCGTGATTCTCCATGGCGGGCACGTCCGCCGGCAGGAGGTCGGTGTCGTCGAGCACGTGTCCATCCGCCGCAATGTACGTGATCCGGCACTCCAGATCGGTCGCGGCTCGCCGCAGGAAAGCGTCCCGGGCCTCCTCCCCCGGCTTCCCCCGGTCGAGGTCTTCGGCGAGATGATCGAGCTCTCTCCGGAACCGGTCGGAAACCCGATCCTCCACGGCCCGTCCGACGGTGGCATCGGAAACGAAAATCAGAAACACCACCGTCGCGGCCGCGAGCACCGCGAAGAGAGCCGTGAAGCGAGCGCGCAGTCTCATGCCAAGCTCGAGAAATTCGAATCTCGAAGCTACTTCGTGGGCGAGGCCTCGCGGTAACGGTAGCCGAGCCCCACGACGGTCTCGATGCGCGCGTCACCGAGCTTCCGCCGCAGCGCCCGGATGTGGACGTCCACGGTGCGTGTTTCCACGTCCGCATCGTAGTCCCAGAGGCGCGCGAGGATGGCATCGCGCGTGACGACCCGATTCCGGTTGCGGATGAGGAGCCAGAGCAGATCGAACTCTTTCTTCGTGAGATGCACGCGAGTGCCCTTGAGACTGACCTCGAAGCGGGCGCGGTCCACGTGGAGGTCGCCGTCGTTGAAGATCTCCTCCTCCGACGTCTCGAACGCGGCGACGCGACGCAGATGCGCGTGGACGCGTGCGAGGAGCTCGCGCATCGAAAAGGGCTTCGTGATGTAGTCGTCCGCGCCGATTTCGAAGCCGAGCAGCTTGTCCCGTTCTTCCACGCGGGCCGTCAGCATGATGATCGGCACCTTGCGCGTCTCATCGGCCCGCCGAAGCTCCCGGCAGAGGGCGAGGCCGTCGATGTCCGGCAGGTTCAGATCCAGGATCACGAGGTCGAACGGCTTCTCCTGCACTGCCGCCAGGGCGGCGAGCCCCGACACGTAGTGCTCGACCTGGTAGCGCTTCTCCTTGCGGAGGTTCAGACGGATCGTGTAGGCGATGTCGGCATCGTCCTCGATGAGCGCGATGCGCTTCATTGCCCCCTGCTGCGCCTCGCCGCGCGGAGCCGGCGCGCCGTCCTTTCCTTTGGTGACCACGGATTTCATCATCCTCTTTCTCTTTCTCCGCCGACTCTCTACCCGAACCGGCCCGTGATGTAGTCCTCGGTGATCTTCTGGCCGGGGTTCGTGAAGATTTTCTCGGTGCGATCGTGCTCAACCAGGCGGCCGAGCATGAAGAAGGCCGTGAATTCGGAGACGCGGGCGGCCTGCTGCATGTTGTGCGTCACGATGACGATGGTGTACTGGCGCTTGAGCTCGTAGATGAGCTCTTCCACCTTCGTGGTCGCGATTGGATCGAGGGCCGAGCAGGGCTCGTCCATCAGGAGGACCTCGGGCTCGACGGCGAGGGCCCGGGCGATGCAGAGGCGCTGCTGCTGGCCCCCGGAGAGGCCGAGGGCGGACGTCGTCGAGCCGGTCCTTCACCTCGTCCCAGAGGGCCGAGCCCCGGAGCGCCTTCTCGACGCGCTCGGGCATCTCGGAGCGCGAGCACAGGCCGTTGATCTTGAGGCCGTACGCCACGTTCTCGAAGATGGACTTCGGGAAGGGATTCGACTTCTGGAACACCATCCCGACACGGCGGCGCAGATCGACCACGTCCATCCCCGCGCCGTAGATGTCGCGGCCGTCGAGGAGAACCTCCCCGTCCACGACGGTGTCCGGGATGATGTCGTTCATCCGGTTCAGGCACCGCAGGTATGTGGACTTGCCGCAGCCCGAAGGGCCGATGAAAGCCGTGACCGTCTTCTCCGGAATCTGGAGAGAGATGTCCCAGAGAGCCTGCTTCGCGCCGTACGAGAAGTTCAGCTTGCGCGACTCCATCCGCAACTTCGCCGAGGACGACGGGGCGCTCTCGGAACGACCCTCCCGAGAGGGGATCGGGGCCGCAGTGCGCGGCTCGACGGGAGCTTCCACGGTGGCCTCCAGTGTATCGCTCATGTGCGATGCATCCTTTCCAGTCTCCGCGTCACGACCCTCGCCAGCACCGAGAAGACGAAGATGAACCCGACCAGAACGAGGGCGCCCGCCCAGGCCTGTCGGTGCCAGTCCTCGTAGGGTGCCACGGCGTACGTGAAGATCTGGACCGGCAGCGACGAGATCGGCTGCACGAGGCTGGCCGAGAAGAACCGGTTGTTGAACGCGGTGAAGAGCAACGGGGCCGTCTCGCCGGCGATGCGGGCGAGCGCGACGAGGATTCCCGTCATGATCCCCGGCAGCGCCGCCGGCACCATCACGGAGAACGCGGCGCGGGCGCGCGTGGCGCCGAGCGCGAGCGACCCCTCGCGCAGGCTGCTCGGAACGAGGTTGAGCAGCTCCTCGGTGGTGCGCGTGATGATCGGGATCATCATGAATCCAAGGGCGAGACCGCCGGCCAGCGCCGAGAAATGTTTGACGGGTAGCACGGCCAGGCCATACGCGAAAATGCCGATGACGATGGAAGGAACGCCGTTCAGCACGTCGGCGGTAAAGCGGACGAGCGCTCCAAACGGCTTCTTTCCGTACTCGGACAGGTACACACCCGCGATCACGCCCACCGGCACCGCGAGCACGGACGCGATGGCGATCAGGTACAGAGTGCCCAACATGGCATTGGCCATGCCCCCACCGGTCTCGCCGACGGGCTTGGGCATCTTCGTGAAAAAGTCCCAGTTCAGCGACGAGAAGCCCTTCTGGAGGACATAGGCGAAGACGAAGAAGAGCGGCACGAGCGCCACGGCCACGGCGGCGCCGCAGAGGAAGACGACGACCCCGGAGAGGAGTTTGCGCCGAGCGGTCTGGTTCATGCGGCGGCCTTCGGGGCCTTGAAGGCGATCGTCCCGACGGGCCGGGGCGCCTTGACCTTCATCTCGCGCGTGACACTCCAGATCAGGAGCCGCGACAGCGCGTTGACGATTAGGGTGATGATGAACAGCACCAGGCCGATCTCGATCAGCGCGGAGAGGTAGAGGTCGTCGGCCGCCTCGGTGAACTCGTTGGCGATGACGGCGGCCATCGTGTACTGGGGCTTGAAGAGGGAGGCGGTGACCTGGGGATTGTTGCCGATGACCATGGTCACGGCCATCGTTTCGCCGACCGCCCTGCCGAAGCCGAGAATGACGGCGCCGATGATCCCGGTCCGGCCGTAACGCAACGCCGCCTGGATCGCCTCCCATCGCGTCGAGCCGAGAGCGTAGGCGGCCTCGCGCTGCGTGGCGGGCACGGCCTTCAACACCTCCCGGGCCACGGAGGACGTGAACGGGATCACCATGACCGCCAAAATTAGAGCCGCCGCGCCCATCCCGACGCCGAGCGGCGGACCCGAGAAGAGCGGGATCTTGCGCATCCACTCCGGGGTCACGACCTGGAGCTGTCGGACGATCGGGACGAGAACGAAGATGCCCCACAGTCCGTAGACGATCGAGGGAATCGCCGCCAGCAGCTCCGTGAGGAAGGCGAGCGGCGTGCGAAGAGCCCTCGGCGAGAGCTCCGACAGGAAGATCGCGATGCCGAGGGCGATCGGGGTCGAGATCAACATCGCGAGCAGCGACGAGTACAACGTGCCCCAGATGAACGGAAGCGCACCGAATTCCCCGGAGACTGGATCCCAGGTCTTTCCCGTCCAGAATCGGAACCCGAACTTCGCCATCGACAGATGCGAAGTCCGGTAGAGCTCCCAGAAGATCCCCGCGACGAGCAGGACGACGAGAAGGGCAAAGAACCCCGTCCCCAGCCGGAAGCCGCGATCGTCGGCGCTCCTGAGGGAGGACGGGGTCTTCATCGTCGTGCCTCGGGCCTCAGGGCTGCTAGATTGCGATGCGCTTGAGGGCTTCCATCTCCAGAGCGACGACCTCCCGGGGTAGCGGAGCATAGCCGAGCTCCGCGCAGTACTTCTGCCCATCGGTCAGGGCCCATTTCACGAAGTCCACCATGATCTTCGCCTTTGCCTTGTCGGAGGGCTTCTCGTAGAAGAGAAGCCAGGTGAACGAGGAGATCGGGTAGGCACCCTTGCCCGGAGCGTTCGTGATCGAAACCCGGAAGTCCTTCGGCATCGCCTTGCTCGCCGCGGAAGCGGCCGCGGTCACGGACTCCAGCGAGGCGTTGACGAACGCGCCGTCCAGGTTCTGGACCAGGCCATAGGAAATTTTGTTCTGGAGGGCATAGATGAGTTCGACGTAACCGATCGAGCCCGGTGTCTGTTTCACCAGGCCCGAAACGCCTTCGTTGCCCTTGCCACCGACACCGACCGGCCAGTTGACGGACGTCGCCACACCCACGGTCGTCTTGAAGTCGGGAGAGACCTTGGAGAGGTAGTCCACGAAGATGTAGGTGGTGCCCGAACCATCGGAACGGTGTGCAACCGTTATGTCGGTCGCGGGCAGCTTGACACCCGGGTTCAGGCTCGCGATCGCGGGGTCATTCCACTTGTTGACTTTCCCCAGGATGACATCGGCGAGCACCTTTCCGGTGAACTTCAGTTGCGCGTCCACGCCTGGGATGTTGTAGACGGGGACGACCGCTCCGAGAACGGTCGGGAAGTGCAGGACCGGGCCCGGGGCGGCCTGCAGTTGCTCGTCGGTCATCGGGCCGTCGCTCGCCCCGAAGAAGACCGTCTGGTTCGAGAGCTGGCGGATGCCGCCTCCCGACCCGATCGACTGGTAGTTGATCTCGACCTCGGGGTGCATCTTGTGGTACTCGTCGAACCACTTCGAATAAATCGGGTAGGGAAACGTCGCCCCGGCACCGTTGATCTGTACGGTCTGGGACAGAGCGCCCTGCGCGACAAGCCCGAGCGCTGCGGCCAGAACGAATCGCACGAATTTCATGGCCTTCTCCTTGCGCCGCGAAGATGAAGTTGGAGCGTAAAATCGGCGCGAAACTCAGGTTAATTCTTGGGCGGCCAGGACCGAGCCGGGGGCGCCCCGTATCGCAAAACTTCTTCCACCAGGGATGATCGGCCGCCGACGGCGGAGCTGCCTCCGCCGCCGGCACCGGTCTCTACTCAGAACGAGCCCTGCCACTCCATGACGAAGCGGTTGTAGTCCTTGATCTGTGCGGTCACGGGCTGAACCTTCGGCAAGATCCGTTCGTAGTAGCCCACGATCTTGAAGTTCTGTCCGAACACGTAATAGTTGAAACCGCCGCCCACGCGCGACTGTTCCTTCGCGTAGTTGACGGCCTGGGCGTAATTCAGGAACTCGTAGCGCAAGAAGGGCTGGAGCTTCAAGGCGCAAAAGTAGAAGCCAGCGTTCGTATAGAGCGAATCCTGCTCCGGAAGCGTGTTCAGGGTTCCATTGTCATTAAAGACCTGCCTGTGGCCGTCGTAATGAATGTAGTCCGCTTCCACCGTGACTGCGCCATCCCCGATCGGCCAGTCGAAGAAGATGTCGCCGCCGTAGCCCTTGTAGTTGTCCTGCCCCTGGCCGAAGGCCGCGATGGCCAGCATCTTCTTCTTGCCGAGACTCGTCCCGAGGTACGAATAGACGTACTCCGTGTCGAAGAAGTCGTATTGGATGCGGCCCGCGAAGTAGGGCGGGTTGCGAGAGCCCGCGGCCGGTCCCAGGGGCGCCGGCTGCGGAGAGCTGGGAGCACGATAACCCGAGAAGATGCCCGTCCGGTAAGTCAGGTGGTCGCCGAAGAGCGCGCCGTTGAAGCCGACGCCGTAGTCGCGGCCGCCGTTCGCCTCTTCGATGGTGCCCTGCTGCTGCGACCAGGTCGGAAGATCGAGAGCGAGGAAAGTGGCAACGCTCGTCAGAACCTGCCGCTCGGTCGGGATGAGGAACTCGCCGGCCTGAATGGCCATGGCGTGCCCCAGAAAGTTCCACTGCGCGTAAGCGTCCTGGATGAGGAGGCCCGAGTTGATGTTCTTCTGGCCATTTGTCCCGGCGTACCCGAGCCTCGGATCGTCGGTCTGGAAGAAGACCGTGATGTTCTCGGGCAGCGTGGCGAGGACGTTGAAGCGCGCCCGCCGCAAGTAGAAGTTCTGCGAGTAGCCCTTGCTGTTGGGATCCTGCAACGCCTCGTAGGTCGGCTGCAGCACGGCGCCGAATCGGAAATTCACCGTGTCGCTCACCTTGATGACGGCCCAGGGCGGCGTATTGACACCCGTGTTCGGGTTGGGCTGCTGCAGGGTCGGAGCGATCGACTTCGTGAGCGAGGCCGGGTAGACGCCCGGCTTATCCTGAGCCGCCTCCACGGTCTTCGCCGACGCGGCAGCGGCGGCCGCCGCGGCCTGCGTCTGGTCCAATTGATCCTGAACCTGCTTCTGCATCTGCTCGAGCGCCTTGTCGCGCTCGGCGGCCTCCTGCCTCAGCTTCTCGATCTGTTGCTGTTGCGCCTCGAGAGCACGCTTCATCTGCTCCAATTGCGCCGGGGTTGGTTCCTTCTTCGTGCCGTCCGCCGCGTCCTGGGCCAGGGCGCGCCCAGACAGCATCGCCAGCAAGAGAGCCAGGGTTGCCAGTTTCTTCATTCGCCTCCTCCTTCGAATCGAAAGTTACAACGGTCCTTCGTGTCGGAATCCAACCAGGCTGGGCCGGGAACGTAAGGTCCGCATGTAAAGAGCGCGCGAACCTGCGGTCAACTGTTCGTGAACCGGACCCAAAAAAATGGCCCCGATCTCTCGGGGCTTCATGGAGGGGCCGCGCGACGCAGTGCCGCGCAGCTTCCTCGTGCAACCTGAAGTTGACAGGGTCGGACCGTCAAATCTGTGTAAAGAGATGGCTTCAGCAAACACTCACATCGGCTTCACGACGAACGGCCACCGGCTCGGGCAGGATCTCGAGCCCGTATGAACCGGAGGTCTCGATGACCCACGTGGAAACCCCGACGTCTCCGACGAGAGAGCCCAAGCGTCTCTATCGCCTGATCGAGCCCGCCTACTCCGACCTGCCGGCCTCGGATCCGGGGGAATTCTTCCGGATGGCTATCGCGCGCACCTGCGAGCGGTTCGGGAGCGAATGCGGGATCGAAGCCGTGCTCCTCGCCCGACGGGAGGGATTGCGCTGGAAGGCGGTCTCCGGTTACGACCTGGACCTGCTCGACCGGCTCCAGCGCCTCTCCCGAGCCGAGAACGAGATCTTTCTCGCCGAGAAGACGGCTTTCTGGAAGGCTCCCTTCCCTGCTGCGATCTGGCTGCTCGGAGCGCCTCCGGACTGGCTGGCCATGCTCCGCCTGGCACAGTTGCCGGACGAGGGCCAGGCCCTCCTGCTGCAGATGGCACGCCTCGCGATCCAGCAGCGGTCGCTCGAAGCCGGATGGACGGGCACCCTCGATCGCGCCCGGGCGATTCAGCGAAGCCTCCTGCCCGATCCGCTGCCGGAGCTTCCCGGTTTCGACCTGGCGGCGCGCTCGGAGTCCGCTGACGCGGTCGGCGGGGACGTCTTCGACGCGTGTCGCCTCGCGCCGGATGCCCTCGGCCTGATGATCGCCGACGCCTCAGGCCACGGACTGCCGGCCGCCCTCGAAGCCCGCGACGTAGTCATCGGCCTGCGCATGGGCGCCGCCCGCCATCTCAAGATCGACGCCACCATCGAGCGCCTGAATCGCATTCTCTGCGACGCGACCCTATCTTCGCGATTCGTTTCGCTCGTCTACGGCGAACTCGATACGAGCGGCTGGTTCGACTACATCAACGCCGGTCACCCCGCCCCCCTCATGCTGACGCGCCACGGAGCCCGCAGCCTTCCCGAGTCCGGACGCGTCCTCGGCGTCTCCCCCGAATCGGGCTATCGCATCGGTCATGCCGAAATCCCGCCGGGAGGCCTTCTGCTGCTCTACACCGACGGGGTCACGGAGTGCCCCTCTCCATCCGGAGAGGAATTCGGCCAGGCACGCCTCGCGGGGATCGCCCAGGTGCTGCTCGACGCGCCTGCGGCCCACATCGTCTCCGCAATCTTCGACGCGCTGCAGGAGCACTCCTGCTACGAACGCCTTCCGGACGACGCCTCGGTTCTGGTGGTGCGGCGCATCGGATGACGGACCGCGTTGGAACGCGCGGTCGCGGCTCGGGAGGCCGGCGGGCGAGTGCCGTGGCCCAAAATTCCAAACCGCACACCGCGGCAAAATGACGATACGATCTCGGCCGTGCTGACGATCGAATTGGTCGAGCCGGAGGAAGCTGGTAGATCGGCGCCCGGGGCGGAAACCTCGGCCGACGGCGAGAAGCCGGCGCAGAGCGACGCCAACGCGATCGCTGCCGTCGAAGCCGCCCTGACCGACCTGCTCGCGGCTGCATTGCCAGGCACGGGCGACGCTGAGCGACCGGCCTCACCGTCCTCGCGTCCGGGCAAGCCCCGGCGCGCGAAACGCGCGCGGCGCCGCGGCCGCAGACTGGCGATGCGGCGCGGACTGCCGCTCCGGCAGTCCGTTCTGCTCGCCTTTGCCGGCATCCTTTCGCACGCGCGCGCGGCATCACGCCGGGCGACGTCGGATCCGGATGAATCGGTCCACGACTACCGCAAGTCCATTCGCCGCGCGCGCGCGCTCGTGGCCCTGCTGCGCCCCGCACTCGGTCGAACGGCGACCACCGGTCTGATCCGCGAGCTCCGGCAGGCGTTCCGGGCGACCGGCCCGATTCGTGACGAGGCCATCCTCCTGTCCACCCTCCGCTCGACCGCCTCGGAGGATCCCGCGCGAACGGCGATCGAGCAGGCGCTCGAAGCCGAGCAGCGGGGTCACGGCCAGCCGGGGCGCGCCGCGCAGTGCCTGACCGCCGGCGCGCGCATGCTCGCTCCCCTCCCCGCGACGCTCCAGGTCGTGCTGCCCCGGGAGTTCTCGATCGCCGACCTCGAACGAGGCCTCGCCCGCAGCTTCCGGCGAGCCCAGAGCACCCTGAAGCAGGCCGCTGTGTCCGGTCTGGAGACGGACTTCCACGAGTGGCGAAAGCGGGTCAAGGAGCTCCGCTACCAGGTCGAGCTGCTCGCCTCCACGGGAAGCGCGGAGCTGGCCAGGCGAGAGGATGCGCTCGCGATTCTCGCCGAGGAGCTCGGTAAAGTCACCGATCTCATCGTCCTCGCCGCAGAACTGGCGCGACGGCAGCAAGCGGGATCTCTGCCCGAGGCTCCAGGACTCTCGCGAGCGATCCACGAGTCCATCCGGGATCGCGCCCGCGACCTGCTCGCCCGCGGCGAGCAGCTCTTCGCGCAAGCCCCCAAAGACCTCGCTCGCCAGGTCCTTGCCGAGCGCGGCTGAGAACTAGTCGCCGGCCTCGAGCCGCCGCATCCGGTCGTAGAGACCCTCCAGGTCGTCCACGATGACGCACCCGCCCGGGGGGTGGCTGCGCCGCGCCCCGGTGCCCCCGACGAGAATCGCGACGCTCGCCGGAATCGCCCGCCGGAGCTCATCGAGCTGATCTCGGGACGCGACGCCCCCCGTCGAGACGGAGATGCTGATCCCGACCGCCGTGCACCGCCGCGACCTGCAGGCGGCAACGATCTCGGAAACTGGCGTGTCCGTGCCGAGCATGTGGGGCTGAACTCCCGCGAACGCCGCCAGGAGAGCGGCCATTTGGAGGCCGAGGCCGTGCGTCTCGCCGGCGAACGCGGCCAGAAGGATGCGGGCACGGCCGGTCACACGCTCGTAGGGCAGGCGCACCGCGCGGAGGACGTCCTCGAGCCGCTGGGAGAAAAAGTGCTCATGGTGGATCCCGAGCTCCCCCCGAGCCCACGCCTCGCCGACCTCCGCGATCATGGGAACCGCTCGCAGCCGCAGGAAGTCGATCGGGCCGAGACTCGCGGCATCGGCGAGCAGCGCCGCGACGAGCTCCGACGCTTTGTGCGAGCGCACCAGGTCCATGAGCGAGCGCAGCGTCGGCAGCTCCGGACGATGCCCGCGCGGCATCGCGGCCTCCGTCAGCAGGGACTGCAGCCTCGGCTCGGGCAGGGGCACGACTTGTCCGGGCCGGTGGCCCCGCGAGAGCGCCTCCGCGATGCGGCGCAGGCGTCGGACGTCCGCGCTTGAATACAGGCGGTGGCCGGAGGCTTTCCGCGCCGGAATCGGGAAGCCGTACCGCTTTTGCCAGACCCGCAGAGTGTCCGGCGAGAAACCGGTGGCCTTCGCGACCGCGCCAATCGACAGGCTCGGCTCGAGGGAGGAGGCGCGCAGTTGCTGTTCCAGGATGGCCTCCCTTCGCCCTATGACGCCGGACGAAAGCGGGGAGTGGCCCGGCGAGATGCAGACCCCGGAGCCGAGGGCAACGGCGGCAATGTGTCCATGATTAATCGAGATATATACCTCGATTATTGTACGTCAAGCCCTGCCCGCATTCGCGGGCCGCGACCTGCAGACAAAGCCCTTATTCGAAGGTATTTATCAGGTAGCCAGAACACGAGATTATCTGGACAAAACAAGACAGCCGCCTTCCGTCTTCATCTTCACACAGTCGACCGTCGGCGGTGGTACCCTGCCGACTCTTGATTCAGCAGCCATGAGCGAAGTGCACTTCATCGGTGGGGCCCAGACGCCGGACGACCGGCTGGAAGACCATTCGCTCTACTTCAACCGCGAGATCTCCTGGCTCGCCTTCAACCGGCGCGTGCTCGAAGAAGCGCTCGACCCGGCCTGGCCATTGCTCGAGCGGCTGAAGTTCCTCGCCATCTTTCACTCGAACCTCGACGAGTTCTTCATGATCCGAGTCTCGGGCCTCCACGAGCAGCTCGAGGCGTCGGTCACCGAGCGCAGCGCCGACGGGCTCTCGGCGCACGAACAGCTCCGGCTCATCCGCGAGATCGTCGAGCGCGACGCGGGAATCGCGATGCAAGCCCTCTCCGAAGACCTGCAGCCCAAGCTCGCAGAGGCCGGCGTGCGCATTCTCGGCTGGGACGAGATCGAGCCCGAGCGGCGCAAGGAGCTCGCGGCCTACTTCGAGAGCGTCGTCTTCCCCGTTCTGACGCCGCTCGCCTTCGACCCTGCCCACCCGTTCCCGTTTGTCTCCAATCTCTCGCTGTCGCTCGCCGTGGAGCTGTCCGAAAGGAAAGAGAAGCGGGCGGCTTTCGCCCGGGTCAAGGTCCCGCCGTCTCTGCCCCGCTTCGTTCCGGTTCCGGGGGCGCCGGGCAAGACGCTCGAGTTCGTCCTCCTCGAGAAGATTGTCGAGGCGAACCTGGACCGCCTGTTCCCCGGAATGGAGATCCTGGGGGCGTCCGCCTTCCGTGTCACGCGGGACGCGGACATCGAGATCCGCGAGGACGAGGCCGGCGACCTTCTGCACAGCATGGCCGAAAACGTGAGGCGTCGCCGTTTCGGCGCTGCGATCCGTCTCGAGGTCGAGGAGCGCTGTCCGGAGCCGGTGCGCGAGCTCCTGCGGACCCAGCTCGAGCTCGAGCCGGAGGACGTCTACGCGATCGACGGACCGCTCGGAGCCGCCGACCTGCTGTCCGTCCTCAAGCTCGACCGCCCGGACCTGAAGGACACGCCATACCTGCCGGCCTCGAGGGCGGTCTTCGATCCGCCCGAGAGCGTGTTCGACACGATCCGCAAGGGCGATGTCCTCCTGCATCATCCCTACGACGCCTTCGATCCGGTCCTGACGTTCCTGGAGACGGCGGCCGCGGACCGGGACGTGCTCGCCATCAAAATGACGCTCTATCGCACGGGAACGGACTCTCCGATCGTCGATGCGCTCACCCGCGCCGCGGAAAACGGAAAACAAGTGGCCGTTCTCGTCGAACTCAAGGCGCGGTTCGACGAGGAGAACAACATTCAGTGGGCGCGGTCGCTCGAACGCGCGGGAGTCCACGTTGCCTACGGCGTCGGAGGCCTCAAGACGCACGGGAAGATCGCTCTCGTCGTGCGCCGCGAGGGCAACACGATGCGGCGGTACGTGCACGTCGGCACCGGCAACTACAACCGCCTGACCTCGAAGGTCTACACGGATCTGGGCCTCTTCACCGCCCGGGCCGATTTCGGGCACGACGCGACGGAAGTGTTCAACTTTCTCACCGGCTTCTCGAAGAAGACGAAGTACCGGCGGCTCTCCGTGGCTCCGTTCTCCCTCCAGGAGAAGATCATCGGCCTGATCGAACGCGAGATGGAGAAGGCCTCCCAGGGAAAACCGGCGGCGATCACCGCGAAGATGAACGCGCTCGTGGACCCGTTCGTCATCCGCGCGCTCTACCGGGCCTCACAGGCCGGCGTGCCAATCGAGCTCGCCGTTCGCGGCATATGCTGCCTGCGCCCGGGTGTACCCGGCGTCTCCGAGCGCATCCGGGTCTCGAGCGTGGTCGGCCGCTTCCTCGAGCACAGCCGGGCTTTCGCGTTCGGTGTCGGCGAGGAAGAGGAGATCTACATCTCGAGCGCCGACTGGATGCCGCGCAACTTCTATCGCCGGGTCGAGCTGATGACGCCGGTTCTCGACGAAAAGGCCAAGGAGAAGATTCGCCACGAGGTCCTCGACCCGATCCGCGCCGACAACACGCGCGCCCGGGACCTCCAGAGCGACGGCACGTATGTCCGCCGCCATCCGGCGGCCGGCGAAGCGCCCCACGACACCCAGCAGGACCTGCTCGACCGCCTCGCGCGCCGCGGCCTCAAGGCCGTTCCTGCCCTGTAGCTCCGCCTTTCAGGCGGCGCGGCTCACGATGAGCGTGTCGTGGCCAATTCGCATCGGCCGTCCGCGCCATGACACGGAACGGCCGATCAGGCCGGCGAGAAAGACCGCCGCCGTCCCGGCGTCGCGCAGAGGAAGGAGTCCGAGGTCCCGCACGGCCAGCGGCCGCCCGACGCGGCGAGCCAGCGCCGCCTCGAGCGCGTAGCGCACGAGCAACAGCGCTCCGGCCACTGCCACGCAAGAGCGGCTTCCTCCAGCGATCGCCGCCAGAAACCAGGGAAGCGGGCTCGTCAGGGCCTCGCCGAGATAGAGGGGCCCGCCGAGCCGCCGCCGCATCATGGCCCACCGCCGGTGCCGGGCCCACACGGCGCGCAGCCCCTTGTGCACCTCGCTCGTATCGAGCACGTCGCCGGAAAGCTCCACGCGATAGCCGGCGCGGCGCACCGCCCGGCCGAGCAGGAAGTCCTCTGCGAGGTGATCCCGCAGAACACCGATTCCGCCGATCGTGTCGAGCGCCGGGCGCGAAACCAGGATCGACTTTCCGACCACGCAGGGCATGCGCAGCAGGTCCGCGACGAGCGCAATGCCCCCCTGCAGACAGCCGTTCAGGTACAGCGCCTCGATTCTCGATCCGATGCTCTCCCCGCCGGTCGCGACGAACAGGTGCGACACGAGACCGACCCGCACATCCGCGAACCACGACGTGGCACGCCGCAGGAAGTCCGGCCGCACACGGACGTTTCCGTCGGAGAACAGCAGAAGGCGGTGCCGGGCGTGGCGCGCAGCCGCAGCAAGGCGGTTGACCTTGGCGTTGCCGCCCGGATCGCGAGGATCGAACACGAAGACGCTCGGCACGGCGGCATGGCGGTCGGCGGCCCGCCGCGCGATCGCATAGGCCGGATCGTCGGGCGAGCGGAACGAGAAGATCAACTCGTACGTCTCGTAGTCGAGCCGGAAGAATGACTCGAGATTCTCCTCGAGCCCCTCATCGAGGCCGGCCAGCGGCTTCAGAATCGAGACGGGCGGGGCGAAGCCCACGATTCGCTGCCCTTGGCCGCTCCGGCGGCGCCGCAGGAGCATCGCGGCCGAGGCCGCGTACGCCCCGACGCAGAGAACGAGCCCGACCAGGCCGGCGAGGCCGAGGCTGCTCACGCCGAGGCGGCCGCCGCGTCCGGTGTGAGCCGCAGGACGCCGATTCCGGTGCCGCGTTTCAGCGCGGCGAGAACGCTCTCGCGCGACTTCTCGGCCTTGAGCAGCGTCTTCCAGGCGTACAGGTGCTCCGGCCGATGGAAGTCGCTGTTGGCCATGTGCGGCAGGCTCTCCCGCGAGATGACGGGATAAAGCTCCCAGCGGCAGCCGACTTCCCAGAGATCCAGCAGCGGCGCCACTCTCTTCCGGCGGTTCCAGAGATACCAGGTGTTTGCGAACCATTCGCTCATCTCGTGCGGATGGCAGGCCACGGACACGGCGCCGCGCTGCCGGATCTCGGCGAGCATCTCGAGCGGATCGCCATCGGCCGAGAGGAACTCATCGAGACCGAGAGCGAGGATGTGCACCGACGTGTCCCGATTGATCGTATTGCGCGTCATCTCGGCGCCGGTCAGGACGAGCATTCCGTAGGTCCGCCAGGCGCGCTCGGCCTCGCGACGGATCTCGTCGGCGTAGCGCTGCCAGCTCTCCGGATCCAGGCTGTGGCGGATCCTGTGGGCAATCTCTCCGAGACCGCTGTCGCGGTTGACGATGTGATCGGTGAACGCGATGACGTCGTGCCCGGATCTTCCGAAGAGATCCACGACCTTCGGAAGCGGCAGGACGCCGTCCGAGTAGGTCGTGTGGATGTGAAAGTCGCAAAGGAGCATGGCAGCCGCTTGCATTCTCGGCGCGCGGCGCAAAGTACGCGCGAGGAGCGCGAAAAGGTAGCGGAAACCCCGCGTAAGAAGGCCGTGAAGGAGGCGGCGCCCTCAGTCTGCCGCGAGGGGAGACGAGCGCGTGCCGATCAGCGACACGGGCAGCCGGCCCACCCGGGGCGGAACGAGCGGCGAGAGGCCGCCACCCCGCTGAGCCCGCCGCCTGTGCTGCCACCAGCCGATCCAGCGCCGACGCGCGGTCGTGGGGTGACTCACGTCGTCCAGGTGGTAGACCTTCAGGTCCGCCGCCTTGATCTCCGCCTTCCTCGCCGATGGAGAGAAGAGGATGTGCACCGGCAGGGCCACGTCACCGCGCAAGGGATACGAAAACCAGAACCGTTCGGCGTCCGACGCGGTCCGGAGATCCGTCGAGAAGCCGGCCAGCGGCAACGAGCGCTCCGGCGTGAGCTGCGCTACGGCCGCCCACCCGGAAGTGCCGAGCTCGACGTCGTGGCGGCGGCCACACGGACACGTGCTCTCCCGGTAGGGCCCGGACCCGGTCGTTGCTTTCCACTCGAGCGCCCGTCCGCATTCACAGTGGCCTGCGATCAGTTGCATGCGCGGAGCCTAGGAGCCGGACATGAAGAGGATGTGAAGGTGTTCCGGACCACCGCCTGCGGCTCCGGGCGGCCATAATCGAGCCGTGAAGGGTCTTCCCGACTACCACGTCCATACCTTCCGCTGCGGGCACGCAGGCGGCGCCTCGCGTGCCTACGTGGAGAGGGCCCTGGACCGGGGACTCGCCGAGATCGCCTTCACCGACCACATTCCCCTCTACTTCCTGCCGGATGAGGCCCGCGACCCGAAGCTCGCCATGCCGGAGGAGGCGTTCGACGGTTACCTGCGCGAGGTCGAGGAACTCCAACGGGAGTTCCGGGGCCGAATCGAGATCCGACTCGGCCTCGAAGCGGATTTTGCCGAGGGCCACGAGGAAGCGCTGGCGCGCTGGCTCTCGCGCGCGGACTGGGACCTCGTTCTCGGATCGGTCCACTGGGTCGCAGGCGGCTGGATCGACGATCCGTCTCTTTCCCCGGCCCGCTTCGAGCGGGAAGGCGTCGATTTTCTCTACGACGAATACTACCGATTGCTCGCGAAGGCAGCCCGCACGGGGCTCTTCGACGTGCTGACCCACTTCGACCTTCCGAAGAAGCACGGCCACCGGCCTCGGTCGCCACGCACCGAGGCGGAAGCCGCTGCGATCCGGGCGACGCGGGAGGGAGGTTGCGCGGTGGAGATCTCGTCGGCCGGGCTCCGAAAACCAGTGGGAGAAGCCTACCCGGAGCCCGGGCTGCTTTCCCGCATCGTCGCCGCCGGAATCCCTGTGACGTTCTCTTCCGACGCCCACGCCCCGGCGGAAGTGGGGTGGGGCTACGAGCGGACGCTGCCGCTCGCCCGGGCGGCGGGGGTGGTCGAATACGTCACGTTCCAGAAGCGCCGGCAGATCGCACATCCCCTCCCGCGATGAAACCCCGTCCGATCTCGGCGAACAGGTCCGCGGACGGGCGCCGCCTGCGGGCCAACGTCGAGTAATCCACCTCGAAGAGGCCGAAGCGGGGCCGGAATCCCTCCAGCCACTCGAAATTGTCGATCAGGGACCAGTGCAGGTACCCCTCGATCGGCGTTCCCGCCGCCAGACGATGACGGAGGACGAGAGCGTGCTCTCGCAGGAAGTCGCGCCGCACCCCGTCGTCCCGCGTGGCGATCCCGTTCTCGGTGACCAGCACCGGAAGCCCCGGGCGCGCGGCCTCGCGCAGCACCCGGTCGAAGCCCTGAGGGTGGACCTCCCACCCGGTGTCCGTCAAACCCCGTGCTTCGGGATCCCGGTACAGAAACTCGCCGACCCGGCCCGGGACTCCCCGAAAGCGGATGTGCACGCGGCTGTAGTAGTTGACGCCGACGTAATCGTGGGAGGCGGGAAAATCGGGAAGCCGAAGCCCCACACGGCCCTGGCCCGGGAAGGCCCACTCCATCCGGCCCGTCGCGATGGCCTCGAGCAGGGCGAGGTTGTACAGGCGCTCGCCCTGGCGCGACAGCCGCCGGTCGAGGGCGCTCGCGTGGCGATCGGGCGCAAACTCGAGCATGTTGTGGGCGATCCCCACCCGGGCACCCGGAGAGACCTGCCTGAGCTCCGCCGCCGACGCGGTGTGCGCGCGCAGCAGATGCTCGAGGGCTCGCGCGGCTGCCGGGAAGCTGCGTTGTCCCGGCGGGATCAAGCCGCCGAGGTACCCGCCGAGAACGAAGACGATGGGCTCGTTGAGCGTCACCCAGCGCCGGACGCCGCCTCCCAGCGCCTGCGCGACGACCCGCGCGTAGCGCGCGAAGGCGGCCACGCTCGCCGGATTCTCCCATCCGCCTTCCCGCCAGAACCAGCGCGGATGCGTGTAGTGATGCAGGGTGACGATCGGCTCGACGCCGAGGCGGACGAGCGTGTCCACGCGTTCGCGCTCGAGGGCGAGAGCCTCCTCCGAGAACCAGCCGGGCTCGGGCTCGATCGCGCTGCGCTCCAGGGAGAATCGGTAGGCGTTCGCGCCAACAGTCGGCAGGAGGGCGAAATCGGAGCGCCACCTCTCCCGGTGCCCCGCGGCCCGGCCGCAGCGCTCCCCCCGGACTTTGAGGCGGTCGAGGCTTTCCCACTCCGTCCAGTCGTTCTCTCCCGCGCCCTCGATCTGGTAGGAGGAGGTGGCGAGGCCCCAGAGGAAGGGAGATGCCATGGGGAAAAGTCAACGGTCGACAGTCCACAGTCGACAGGACGACGGACGGAGACTCTGGACCGTCGACCGTGAACCGTCTCTACCGGCTCAATTCCGTGGCGTGGTGCTTCACCCAGCGTGCCTCGGCCATGAAGATCGTGTCCTCGCAGATGTTGGTGGCGAGGTCGCCGACCCGCTCCAGGTTCTTGGAAATCGAGATCAGCTCGATGCAGTAGGTCGTGAGCGCCGGGTACTCGGCGATGTACGTCAGCAGCTCACGGATGATCGAGACGTTCTTCTCGTCCAGGATGTCGTCGCGTTTGATCACTTTGCGGGCGAGCTCGGCGTCCTTGTTCACGAAGGCGTCGAGCGACTGCTTGAGCATCGACTCGGCCACCTCCGCCATGTACGGAATGTCGATGAAGGGCTTGAACGGCCGCTGCCCGGCCAGGCGCTCGGCCCCCTCGGCGATGTTGACGGCGTGGTCGCCGATGCGTTCGAGGTCGTTGTTGATCTTCAGGACGGCGACCAGAAAGCGCAAGTCCACGGCGACCGGTTGCTGCAGGGCGAACAGGCCGATCGCCGAATCCTCGATTCCCATCTCCATCCGGTCGATCTCTTCGTCGGAGGCGATGACCTCCCGCGCCTTCTCGGCATCCATCTCGGTCAGGGCTTCGATGGATCGACGGATCTGCCGCTCGACCTCACCTCCCATGAGGATCAGCTGCCGCCGCAGATCTTCGAGTTGCTCCGAAAAATGTTCCTTCACGCTCGTCTCCTCGCTCCGGCTTCGATCTAGTTCCAGAGGGCTTCGGCCGTCAGCATTTCGAGATCCTTCTGGTGGACCGCTTCGGCGGCGCCCGCCGGAACCGCCTTGAGGGACACGTCCCGGTCGAAGACCCGCTCGAAGAGCCCGGCCTTCTTGCGGGCGGCGTCGAGCTCCGGCTCGCAATCCGCGCGCGCGCTCGCTTCGAGCTCGATCCGCCGCGAGCGGACACGGCAGGCCACACCCGTCACCACCTGGCGATGGCTGCGGTCGAGACCGTCGGCGATGCGCAGAATCGCCGCGAGCTTTTCGACCACGGCACGAAGGTAGGGATTCAGACGGCGCCAGTTTTCGTGCGCATCCCGCGGACGCCCGCCCTTGTGGTAACGGGCCAGCGATGCCAGCACCTCGATCTCGTCGGCGGAGAAGCCCGTGAGATCCCCGTGGGTGATCAGGTAATAGGAGTGGCGCTGATGCTTGGCGTACCCGATGTAACAGCCGACGTCGTGCAGGAGCGCGCCGTACTGGAGCCATTCGCGCTCGGTCGCCGTCAGCTGGTGGAGGGCGTGGGTCTGATCGAAGATCTCCAGCGCCAGCCGCGCCACGTGGGCCGCGTGGAGGACCTCCGCGTTGCCGCGGCGCAGGAGCCGATCCACGCTGCGCGCGCGCATGTCGCGGTTGACCGGAACGCGGACCTCCCCGTGCCGGGCCACGTAGTCGAGCAGGAGCCCCTCGCGCAGGCCGCGCTCGCCGACGACGATCGCTTCCGCGCCGGTTCGCTTGAGGATCCAGGAGAGCAGCAGGCCCCCCGGAAAGGCGATGTCGCGCCGCCTCGGATCGAGGCCGGGAATGCGAAGCTTGTCCTTCTCCGTCGACCCCCGCAGCAGCCGGTTGACCTTCTTCAGGCCCTTGCGGGTCAGCGTCCGATGGCCCGTGGGGTTCGGCTCCCTGCCCAGGATGGCTGCCTCGTGCACGAGCGAAAGCGACTGGATCGTTCCGGACGAGCCCACGCAGGTCTTGAACCCCTTCTTGCGGACTGCCTGAGCGGCGCGCTTGGCGACCGCGCGGATCGACTTCTTCATGGCCCGGGCGTCGCCTTCCGAGGGCGGGTCGTTCTTGGCGTGCCGGTCCGAGAGGCGGACGACGCCGAGCGGCAAGCTCTCCGTCAGAAGCACGCGCGCCCCGTCGGACACCACGAACTCGGTGGAGCCGCCGCCGATGTCGACGAGGAAGAGCGGATCCTGGCTGGCCGGAAACTCGCTGCGCACCGCAAGGTTGATCAGGCGGGCCTCTTCCTCGCCCGAGATGACCTCGACCGCAACCCCCGTACGCTTGCGGACGGTATCCACGAACTCATCCGAGTTGACGGCCTCCCGCACGGCGCAGGTGGCCACCGCGCGGACGACCTGCGCCCCGGACCCTCCCGCGAGCTTGACGAAATGCTCCACGGTCGAAGCGCCCGCCTCGATGGCCTCCGGTGACAGGCGCCCGGTCCGGAGCGTCTCGCTGCCGAGACGAACCATCGCCTTCTCGCGCAGGAGCACCTCGAGCGCCCCGTCCTCTTCCACGTTCGCGACGAGGAGCTTGATGCTGTTGGTGCCGATGTCGATGGCGCCCAGGGTACGCATGGGAGCCCTAGTCTCGCCCCGCCGCGGCGGAACTCCGTGAAGACCGCGTGAAGTGCGCGTGAAGGTCCGTTCTCGTTTCGTCTCACTATAATAGCGCCCCATGCGCTCCCCTGCCGACCTCTGGAAGCTGCGCGCCCGGGGCCTCGAGCAGGCACGGAAGGCGGCCCGCCGGGGGACCCCGGAGGGGCTTCACGATCTGCGCGTCGCGTTGCGTCGCGCGGCGACGACGGCGCAGGCTCTCCACCGCGCAGGCGTGGCGCGAAATGCGAAATTTATCGCGCGCTCCCTGGCGCGGCCCCGCCAGCTCGAGGTCGATCGCATGCTCCTCGCGCGCGTCGGCCAGCTCGGGTTTCTCTCGCCGGATGCGTCGACGGCGCTCGCGGCGCGCTGGGACAAGCTGGCCTCGCGCGGTGAGCGCGCGGTCGTTCGGGCCGCGGAGCGGCGCCGGATGGAGAAGCTGCTCGGCCGGCTCGACCGGCTGTCCCGCAAGAAGGCGCGCCGTCTGCCCGAGCGTCTCGAGAAGGCACGTCGGCGGATGGAATCCGCGCTCGCCCTGCCACTCGACGGCAAGGACGATGCGACGCTCCATCACTACCGCATCACCGTCAAGAAGGCGCGCTACCTCGCCGAGGACCTCGCGGCCATCGGCCTCTCCCAGTGGACGAAGAACGCCGAGCGCGAGCGAACGCTCCAGGAGACCCTCGGACGATGGAACGACCTGCGACTCTTCCGCCGCCGCCTCGGGGAGAGCCGCAGGGAGGCGGAGGAGCGCGGAGCCGTCACGCTCGCCGGCGAACTCGAGCGCCTGCTCGCGGCCCTGGAGCCGGCGATCGCATCCGCCCGGCGCGCCGCCGTCGAGGCCTCGCGCCACACCGCCAACGTCGTGCCGATCGATCGCGCCGCCCGCGCCTGAGGCCCTCCCCGGCGGCAGGCCCCGCCCCGAAGGCTCTGCTGTTACAATAGGTTGGCGTTCCGCATACAAACTCTGCAATGACTTCGCCGAATCGCAGCGGCAAGACAGCGCGACCTCAGGTGACCGGCCTCTCCGGAGGCCTGGAGGCCGCGGCCGAAGCTCTGTTCGATGAGCTCACGCAGCTGGCTTCGGAGTCCTGCAATGCGCCGATCACGGCGCTCAGCCTCGTCGACGCGGAGCACCACTGGTTCAAGTCGCGCGGGGGCGTCACGGCCGCCGACACTCCGGCCGCCATCGCCCTCTGCGCGGAGACGCTCCGCGCTCGGGACCTGCTCGTGCTGCCGGATCTCTGGAGAGACGCGCGTTTCGCGGGCGATGCCCCCGCCCCGCCCGCCATCCGGTTCTTCGCGGGCGTGCCGATCGTCGACCGCCAGGGCACGGCGATGGGAACTCTCGCCGTCATGGACCGTGTCCCCCGGGAGCCCGACGCGGCTGCGCTCGGGGCCATAAGGGAGCTGGGGCGGGAGGCCGGGAGGCTCTTCGACATACAACTGAGCGGGAACGCCATTCTCGCGGCCGCCGCCGACCACGACCGCGCGCGGGAGCCGGAGACCCCGCCGCCGCCCGAACCCGAGTTCCGGCGACTCGTCGAACAGAGCCCGGTCGGTACGTACCTGATCCAGGGAGAGCGCTACCGGTACGCCAACCCGAAGCTCGCCACGATCCTCGGCTACAGCGAGAAGGAGTTGACGGCGTTCTCGTCCATGATCTCGATCGTGCTCCCGGAGGACCGGCCCGCCGTCCTGGATCAGATCCGTCGTGCGTCGACGGCGGCCCAGGGGACTCCCCCCTACAGCTTCCGTGCGATCCGTAAGGACGGAGAGCACATCGAGGTCGAGGTCCACGAGACCGCGACCGAGCTCGGCGGCCGACCGGCGCGGGTCGGGTCCCTGCTGGACATCACGGAGCGCCGCCGGGCCGAGGCCCAGATTGCGGAGCGCGCCTTCGTCGACCCGTTGACCCGCCTGCCCAACCGCGCCCGCTTCCTCGAGAGGCTGGAGGTCGAGCTCGCCCAAGGGCGCAGACACCAGCGCAAGCTCGCCGTCGTCCATCTCGACCTCGACGGCTTCAAGTTCGTCAACGACAACTGGGGCCACGGTGTCGGGGACCGTCTCCTGCAGTCGCTCGCTCTGCGGTTGACGCGCGGCGTGCGGGAAGTCGACACCGTCGCGCGCATTGGCGGCGACGAGTTTCTCGTCCTCGTGCCGGACCTGCGCCAGAGCGGGGACATGAGCCGTTTCGCCCAGAAGCTGCTCTCGCTCGCCGGTCGCCCGATCGAGATCGACGGCAAGACCCTCCAGATCACGGCCAGCGTCGGTGTCGCGACATTTCCCGACGACGGGAAGGATGCCGAGGCGCTGCTGCGCAACGCCGATGCGGCAATGTACCGGGCGAAGGACCTGGGCGGCAACAACTTCGAGCTCTGCACGCCCGAGCTGACCGCGAAGGCGGTCGAGCGCCTCGAGCTTCAGAACGGCCTGCGCCTCGCCCTGGACCGCAACGAGCTCCTCCTGCACTACCAGCCCCTCGTCAGCCTCGGATCGGGCAGGATCGTCGGCCTCGAGGCCCTGGTACGCTGGCAACATCCTCAGAAGGGCCTCGTACCGCCCGCTGTCTTCATCCCCGTCGCCGAGGAGACCGGACTCATCCTGCCGCTCGGGGACTGGGTCCTCCGGAAAGCCACGAGCCAGCTGAAGACGTGGCACGGCACGGGTCTGGGACTGAGGATCTCCGTCAATTTCTCCGCCAAGCAGTTCCGGGAGCGCGGCCTCGTCCATGCCGTCGAGAGCGCCCTCTCGGACGCGGGCCTCGAGCCCGGACACCTGGAGGTCGAGATCACGGAGTCGATCGCGATGGAGGGCGCCGACATCGTCAATGCAAACCTGAATCTGCTGCGGACGATGGGCGTGGGAATCGCCATCGACGACTTCGGCACCGGCTACTCCTCGATGAGCTATCTCAAGAGCTTTCCGGTCACCTCCCTGAAGATCGACCGATCCTTTGTGACCGACCTCGCCGAGAACCCGGCGGACGCCGGCATCGTGCGGGCGATCGTCGAGATGGCGCACGGTTCGCGCCTGTCGGTCATCGCCGAAGGCGTCGAGACGCAGGACCAGTTCCAGCTCCTGCAGAAATACGGCTGCGACGAGATGCAGGGATACTGGGTCAGCCGCCCGCTGCCGGTCGACGGGATCGATCAGAAGCTCGCCGAAGAGATGGCGCTCTGGAACCAGACCGATACGAATCGGGCCAGCAACCCGTAATCTCCTGCGCCGCAGACGGCCGCGGCCCGACTCAGCCCGCTAGGGCACGGGACACGGGCGCGTATTCCAGATCTCGGAGGCGTACTCGGCGATGGTCCGATCGCTCGAGAAACGGCCCGAGAAGGCGACGTTCAGGATGGCCTTGCGCGTCCAGGCGTCGCGATCGGCGTACAGGGAGCCGACCCGAGACTGCGCCGCGGCGTACGCCGCGAGATCGGCCAGATGCATGTAGGTGTCGCCGCCGGTCAGCAGCGTTTCGCGGATCGGCTCGAAGACGCCGGGCTCACCGCCGTCGAAATGGCCCGAGAAGATCAGATCCAGCGCCGCGCGCGTCTCGGGCTCGTGCTCGTAGTGCCAGTGCGGGTCGTACCAGCCGCGACTCTCGGTGACCTGGTCGGCCGTCAGGCCGAATAGGAAGAAATTCTCCTCCCCCGCCTGCTCCGCCATCTCGATCGTCGCCCCGTCGCGGGTGCCGATCGTGAGCGCGCCGTTCATCATGAACTTCATGTTGCTCGTGCCACTGGCCTCGTATCCGGCGGTGGAAATCTGCTCGGACACGTCGGTGGCCGGGATCAGCCTCTCGGCGAGGCTGACGTTGTACTCCGGCAGGAACAGCACGCGGAGCCGGCCCCGCGTCGCGGGATCGGCGTCCACCCGGTCGGCCACCGCGTTGATCAGTTTGATGATCCGTTTGGCGAGGCGGTATGCCGGGGCGGCTTTGCCGGCAAAAAAGAACGTGCGGGGCGGCATGTCCGGCCGGGGCCGGCGGTCGCTGCGGAGCCGGTTGTAGAGAACCACGATGTGCAGCACGTTCAGCAGCTGCCGCTTGTACTCGTGGATGCGCTTGATCTGGCTGTCGAAGATGGTGTCCGGGTCCACGACGGGGCCGCCGCAGTTTCCCAGCCAGTCCACGAAGCGCGCCTTGGCCTCACGCCGGGCCCGGCGGAAGCGATCCCGGAACTGCGCGTCTTCGGCCAGAGGTGCGAGCGCGCGCAGGCTCTCGAGGTCCGTGACCCAGCCGTCCCCGATGGCCTCGGTGATGAGCGCTGCCAGGGAAGGATTGGCCAACCGAAGCCATCGCCGCGGCGTGACGCCGTTCGTCTTGTTGTTGAAGCGCTCGGGATACATCTCGGCGAAATCCTTGAGGACGTGCGTCCGCAGAAGGCGGGAGTGGATCCTGGCCACGCCGTTGGTGCTGTGCGTACCGACGACGGCGAGGTGAGCCATCCGGACTTTGCGCGCGGGGGTCTCCTCGATGAGGCTCATGCGCCGCAGCCGGTCCGGGTCGGCCCCGAAGCGGTCCTGGACGTCGTGCAGGAAACGGCGGTTGATCTCGTAGACGATCTCCAGGTGCCGGGGAAGCAGGTCCTCGAAGAGCCGGACCGGCCACTTCTCGAGGGCCTCGGGAAGCAGCGTGTGGTTGGTGTAGGCAAGGCAGCGGCGCGTCAGATCCCAGGCCTCGTCCCATCCGAGACGGGCTTCATCCAGCAGGATCCGCATCAACTCGGCCACCGCGAGTGCGGGGTGCGTGTCGTTCAACTGGATGGCGACGTGATCGGGAAGGGCCGACCAGTCCGGTCCGCCCGGCTGGCGAAATCGCATGACGATGTCCTGGAGCGAGCAGCTCACGAGGAAATACTGCTGCAGGAATCGCAGAGTCCGTCCGGCCTCGGTGGTGTCGTCCGGGTACAGCACGCGCGTCAGCGACTCGGCCCGCACGTTCTGGATGACGGCGCCCACGAAGTCGCCGTGCGAGAACTCGGCGAAATCGAAGGAGGACGGGGCGGCAGCCGCCCAGAGCCTCAGGGTGTTGACGGCGCGGGCTCCGTATCCCGCCACGGGGCGATCGTAGGCGACGCCGACGAGCGTCGAGGGGCGATTGGGAATGATGTGGATCGCGGAGCCCTGGAGCTCGATGCTGGCGTTGAGGTTCACCCGATATCGTTTGCCCGCGCGCATGATCTCCCAGGGGTCGGGTTGGCGCAGCCAGTTGTCGGGCTCCTCCACCTGGTAGCCGTTGCGGATCGACTGGCGGAAGATGCCGTACTCGTAGCGCAGACCGTACCCGATGGCCGAGTACTGCATCGTGGCGAGCGAGTCGATGAAACAGGCCGCGAGGCGTCCCAGGCCTCCGTTGCCCAGACCCGCATCGGGTTCCTTCTGCAGCAGCTCCGCCAGGTCCCAACCCTCGCTGGCGAGCACCCGGTGGACAGCCGGCTCGGCACCGATGTTCAGGATGTTGTTGTTGAGGGTTCGGCCGATCAGGTACTCCATCGAGAGGTAGTACACGCGTTTGGGAGCGCCGGCCTCCCGCGCCTGCCGGGTCTTCACCCACCGCTCGGCCAGCAGGTCGCGGACGAAACGGGAGAGTGCCTCGAACCGCTTGCGCTTCGAGGCGAGATCCGGATCGACCAGGAAGTTGCACAGGAGATAGCGATCCCGCCAGTCGTCTTCCCGGCCCTTGAGACCGAACCTCTCGAGGCGACGCTCGACTGCGCCCCCGCCTGCCGTCGTGGACATGGGTGATCTCCTCCCCTCGCCCGACGAGGCTCTCCGCGGCGGGCGAACCCGGCGTGAAGTCTACGCGTAGACCCCGCGAATCGCGTTGCCGGGGCCGGTCGCCGGGGTTCCAGGGAAGAACCGGGAGAGAGGATGCCCGCTCTAGGCGGCGCCGAGGCCCGCCTTCAGCTCGCGGGCGAGCATGCGATGGAAGAGATGCTCGCCGCCCTCCCGCCGCACCGAGAGGCGCCCGGCGCGGTAGGCGCGCGAGCCGAGGCCGCGCTGGACCGAGTCGCAGATCGCGAGGTCCTCGTCCTGAACGCGGTTGCCCACGTCGATCGAGGCCCTGCACTTCGCCAGAGCCTCGGCGGCTCGCGACGTCGGTGAAGTAGAAGTCGAACACGACCTCCGCCTTGCCGGCGCCGAGCGGCCGCACGAGGTTGGTGTCCATCACGCCCTCGTACCAGTTGATCATGAAGTTCGGATACAGCCAGTAGTAGAGCGCCTTGTCGCCTCCGCGCACCGCGGCGACGTCGCCCTCGGCATTCGAGTGGTCGATCGGGCTCCACTGGAGGCACCAGTTGTCACCCGTCTCGATCATGTACTGGCTGTAGTCGAGAACCGACGAAAGGCTCTTGTGCAGGTGTGGCACGTGGTAACCGCCGTCGAGGTAGTTGTCCACGAAGACCTTCCAGTTGCACTCGAACGTCCAGCGGCGCCGCTCCACGAAGTGGAACCGGTCGAGCCCGAGTTTCGCGAACTGCCCGACGAGGGGCCCGAGCGACCGCTCGAGCGAAGAACCGCCGGGGACGAGACGCACGAAGACGAACTTCTCCCAGGTCGCGGTCTCGACCGGAATCAGGCCGTTCTTCGCCTTGTCGAATCCGCAAACCCCGGCGAAATCCGGCGTCCCCTTGAGCTCCCCTGCGAGCGAGTACGTCCAGCCGTGGTACGGACAGCGCAGGATGGGAGCCTTGCCGTCCGGCTCCGTCATCACGGAGGCCGCGTGGTGCCGGCACACGTTGAAAAAGCCGCGCAGGACCCCGTCCTCGCCGCGCACGACGACGATCGGCTCGCCGGCGAGCAGAACGGTGATGTACTGGCCCGGCTGCGCGAGCTGATCGAGTCGCCCGACCATCTGCCAGGTGCGGGAGAAGACGGTCCGGCGCTCGAGCTCGGCGATGCGCTCGTCCACGTACCACGGCGCCGGGATCGTCCAGGCCTCCTCCAGAGGGGCCTTCCCGTCGTAGGACTCGAGGATCTCCTTGACTGAGGCTTCCATGAGCCCTCCTCCTAACCGGCTAGCGGACGGGCGTCGCGGTCTTCCGCGGAGGATTGAAAAAGGGCATCTTCACGACGGTCGCGGGCACGCGGTGGCGCACGGCCTCGACCGTGACCTCCATCTCGAGGCGCGTGCCGACGGCGTTGGAGCCCCGCGCGACCGTCGCGAGCGCAATCATCTTCTTCAGTGTGGGCGACCAGGTCGTCGAGGTCGCCTTGCCGACCTGCAGGCCCTCGCGGTAGACGGGGACCGAGACCCGCGAGGCCGCGGCCGGAATCTGGGGAGCGAGGTTCAGTTTCTCGTAGATCGCTTCGACGGCGTTCCAGGACAGCTCGAGGCCGACGATCTCGCGGGCCGGCCCCTCCTTCGCCTCGCGGCGCAGCGCCTCCTGCCCGACGAAGCGTCCCTTGTCGAGGGCAACGAGACGGCCGAGCCCCATCTCGAGCGGCGTGTACTTCTGGGCGCCGATGAGCGCCTTCTTCGAGCCGTTGAAATCGACGTCGATCAGGAGCAGGCCCGCCTCGATGCGCGAGACGTCGAGAGCCAGCATTCCGGCGGCGTGCACGTCGAAGGCCTTGCCCCTCGTCATGAGCTCGTCCCAGACGCGAACGGCGTCCTTCCACGGGATCCAGATCTCGTAACCGAGATCACCGGTATACCCCGTGCGCGAAATGTCGACCGGCACCCCGGCGATCTTCCCCGAGGTCACCTTGAAGTACTTGAGGTTCTCGATGTCGGCCTCGGCCACCGCCCTCAACAGGCGTCCGGACGTCGGGCCCTGCAGGGCGAGGGCGGCGACATCGTCCGAGATGTCCTCGATCCGGACGTCGAGGCCCGCCGCGTTCTGGTGGAACCAGCGCAGGCTCGGATCGGCCGCCGTCCAGCGGTACGTGTTCTCGGCCAGTCGTGAGACCGTGCCGTCGTCGATGACCTTGCCGTGCTCGTCGCACCAGGGCGTGTAGATGACCGAGCCCACGGATACCTTCTTCAGGTCGCGCGTGACGATCCGGTCGACGAGGCGCGTGGCGTCCTTGCCGGTGAGCCGGTACTTGAAGAGCGGCGAGATGTCGATCAGGGCCGCGGCGTTGCGGATCGCGTTGTACTCGTGCTCGTGGTGCGCTTCGTACGCGCTCACGGCGTAGTAGCCCGACCACTCGCGGTAGTTCAGGCTCTCGCAGAGCGGAAACGTTCTCTCGTGTACGGCGGTCCCGATGGGCACTTCGAACCTCAGATCCGGCCCGCGCTTCCGCATGAACGCGGAGTCACGAAGACCTTGTCGCGGCGCCGGATTATAAGTATGCTCGCGCGCTCGCGGCAAGGCCGCCCCAGAAACCACGGGTCACAATCGAAGGCAGGCGCAGGGACGCATGAGCGCAAAGTACGATGTCATCGTGATCGGCGGTGGCCACAACGGCCTCGTCCACGCCGCTTACCTCGCCAGGGCCGGCAAGAAAGTGCTCGTTCTCGAGCGGCGTCACGTGCTCGGCGGCGCCGCCGTCACGGAAGAAGTCTTTCCGGGCTTCCAGTTCTCCGTCTGCTCCTACGTCGTCTCGCTGTTGCGGCCGGAGATCATCCGAGACCTCGACCTGCCGCGCCACGGCCTGGAGATCCTGCCTCTGGACGGAACCTTCACGCCGATGCTCTCCGGCGACTACCTCTGGCGCGTCAACGACCACGGGAAGACGCGGCGCGAGATCGCCCGGCACTCGAAGCTCGACGCCGACGCATACGACGAGTACGGCAAGGCGATGGCCGACATGGGCCGGTTCGTCAAGCCGATCCTCGACATGACTCCCCCGGACCCGACGAAGTTGACCCTCAAGGGCCTGCAGGACCTGCTCTTCCTCGCCAAACGCTTCCAGAAGCTCTCCGGCGAGGACAAGTACAACCAGGTCCAGCTCATGACTATGTCGGCCGTCGATTTCCTCGACCAGTGGTTCGAGACCGACGTGCTGAAGGCCACGATGTCCGCCTCGGGGATCATCGGGACGTTCCTCGGCGTCCGTTCACCCGGAACGGCCTACGTCCTCCTCCACCATTACATGGGCGAGATCGACGGGGCCTTCCGCTCCTGGGGCTTCGCCCGCGGCGGCACCGGCGCGATCTCCAACGCCATCGGCGACGCGGCCCGCGAGGCCGGAGTCGAGATCCGCACCAAGACGCCGATCGCGAAGATCAAGCTGGTCAACGGCAAGGCCAGGGGCGTGGTGCTCGAGAACGGCGACGAGATCGAGGCGACGGTCGTCTCCTCGAGCGTGGACCCGCGCCTGACCTTCATGAAGATGGTCGGCGAGAAGGAGCTGCCCGGGGACTTCGTCGAAGACATCCAGCGCTACAAGTTCCGGGGGTCCTCCGGCAAGGTCAACCTGGCGCTCGACGCCCTGCCGGAATTCAAGTCGATCCCCGGCCCGGGCGCGCACCTGCGCGGAGCCATCTCGATCTCCCCCTCCGTCGAGTACATGGAGCGCGCGTACGACGACGCCAAGTACGGCCGCTTCTCGCGGCGGCCCTACATCGACATCGTGATCCCGACGCTGACGGATCCCGTCGCTCGCGCCGCCCGGAAAGCACGTGATGTCCTGCTTCGTCCAGTACGCTCCGTACAAACTGAAGGACACGGACTGGGACAAGGAGAAGGAAAACTTCGGCGACACGGTGATCGACACGATCGCCGAGCACGCCCCCAACATCAAGAGCATCATCCGGCACCGGCAGGTCGTCACGCCGCTCGACCTCGAGCGCGAATGGGGCCTCTCGGAGGGCAACATCTTCCAGGGTGAGCTCTCGCTCGAACAGCTCTTCTTCCTGCGGCCCGCGCCGGGCTGGGCGCAGTACCGCACCCCGATCCAAAACCTCTACATGTGCGGTTCCGCCACGCATCCGGGCGGGGGCATCATGGGAGCCAACGGCAAGAACGCCGCCGAGAAGCTCCTCGAGGACTGGAAGCGCGGGAAAGTCTGACCATGGCCGAGAAGAAAGACGTCGTCATCATCGGCGGCGGGCCCAACGGCCTCGTCGCGGCGTGTTACCTCGCGAAAGCCGGCTGGAAGCCGGTGGTGGTCGAGCGGCGCGCCGTCGTCGGCGGCATCGCGGTCACGGAAGAATTCGCCCCCGGCTTCAAGGTTTCCTCTGTTCTTCACGCGGCCGGGCCCTTCCTGCCCTCGATCGCCCGCGACCTCGGACTCGAGAAGCACGGCCTCTCCTTCATTCAGACGGAGGTCCGCGTTTTCGCCCCGTCGCCGGACGGCCGCAGCGCAACGCTCTACAACGACGCGGCGCGCACGGCCCGCGAGCTCGAAGAGCTCTCGGCCCACGATGCGAAGGGTTACCTCGCTCTCCACGAGTCCCTGGGCCACATCGGCAAGGTCCTCGCGCCACTGCTGACCATGACGCCGCCCTCGATCGACGACCCCTCCTTCGCCGAGCTGTGGGGACTGCTCGGGGTCGGGCGCAAGTTCCGCGGCCTGCCGCGCCGGGAGGCATTCCGCCTGCTGCGCTGGGGACCGATGGCGGTGGCCGACCTCGTCGCCGAGTTCTTCGAGACCGAGCTCTTGCGGGCGACGGTCGCCGCCCGAGGCATCTACGGCACGTTCGCCGGCCCCTGGTCGGCGGGCACGAGTCTGGGCCTCATCCTGCAGGCCGCTTCGGACCCGAATGCCGCCGGCCCGGCGACCTTCGTCCGGGGCGGCATGGGGGCGCTGACCCAGGCCCTGGCCGCCGCCGCCCGGGCTTTCGGCGCCGAGGTCCGCACCGGCGCCACCGTCGCCCGGGTCGCGACGAAGGACGGCACCGCGACGGGCGTCGTCCTCTCGACCGGCGAGGAGATCCCCGCCCGGGCGGTCGTGTCGAACGCCGACCCGAAGCGCACACTGCTCGATCTCGTCGACCCCGTCGACCTCGACCCCGACATCCTCCACAAGATCCGGAACTACAGGGCAGCCGGCGCCCTCGCCAAGGTGAACCTCGCGCTGTCAGGCCAGCCGGAATTCTCGGCCTTGAAATCCGCCGCGGGCACCGCCTCCGGCGCGCTTTCGGGGCGGATCCACATCGGGCCGGAAATCGATTACCTCGAGCGCGCGTACGACGCCGCGAAGTACGGCGACTACTCGCCCCATCCGTATTGCGACATCACGATCCCGACCCTCACGGACCCCTCGCTCGCGCCGGCCGGAAAGCACGTGATGTCCGTCGTCGCCCAATTCGCGCCTTACCGTCTCAAGACCGGCGACTGGAATGGCAAGCGCAACGCACTCGGCGACGCGGTCGTCGATACGATCGCGGCGTATGCGCCCAATCTGAAGGGGCTCATCGCGCACCGGCAGGTCCTCACGCCGCTCGACCTCGAGGAGACCTACGGGTTGACCGGCGGCCACGTCTTCCACGGAGAGCCCGCACTCGATCAGCTCTTCACGATGCGTCCGCTGCTCGGCTGGGCGCAGTACCGCACGCCCATCCGCGGCCTCTACCTCTGCGGTTCGGGCACCCATCCCGGCGGGGGCGTCACGGGCGCCCCGGGCGCCAACGCGAGCCGGGAGATCCAAAAAGACCTCCGGGGGCGCTCGCAAAGTTAGAAGACGCGGAAACCTCGTTGGGTCTACGGCGCCGAACGCAAGACGACCTCCGAGGCACGAGCGACGGCCGCGGGACTCATCGAGTCACCTTCCAGTTTCCATCCGGCTCCAGAAACATCCGCTTCTTCACGCGAGCGTCGAAGACGAGCATGTCGCGGATGTTTCCCGTCTCCGAGACGCGCCTCGCCGACTTCCACATCGGATAGCCTCCCCCGCCCGAGGCCCGGTAGGAGTTGATCGCCACCGTGAAGAGATCCGCGTCGCCGATCTCCGTTCCGTCGCGGCGCAGAAATGCGACCCGGTGCCCCTCGGGCTGCGTCAGGTCCAGGGCGTAGTCGGCGCCCGACAGCGTGTCGCAGTTGCGGCCGAGCTCGTCCGGACGGGCCACGCAGCCCGCCGAGCGCTCCAGGGCCGCCCGGATCTGCCGGCCCGTCGCCTCGACCGTGACGAGGCTGTTCTCGTAAGGGTAGAACGCCCAGATCTGGCGCACGGTCAGCGGCCCCGGAGGCCAGTCCGGCAACTCCGGGGGCAGCAGGGAGCAAAACGAGATCACCGCCTTCCCCTCCCGCCGCTGGACGGCGTGAAGCCAGTCGAGCAGGGCCGTGTCCTGCCGGCGCGAGCCTTTCGCCGACACCGCATTCTCGAGCAGTGCGGCCTCCTCGGCGAGGACCCGCATCGTGGCGTCGTGCTCGGGAGCGATGGCGGCGACGATCTCCGGGTCGGGCGCGACACGCCGCATCGACAGATTGCGCCCGCGAATGCCGGCCACGCTCCAGCGGCCGCCGGACTGCTCGAATGTCACGTCGAATCGCGTGAGCGTGTTTCCCCATCGGCCGGGCTGCGAAACCCAGGTCCGGCCGAGCAACCGCGGCGCGAGCACGACGTGCGCGTGGCCGGCCAGCAGGAGGTCGATGCCGGGCACTTCGGTCGCGAGGGCGTATGCCTGGTTCTCTCCGTGATCGCCGTGCTCCCTGCCCGTCGCGGGATCCCGCTCGAAGCCCTCGTGCGCGATGACGACGACCAGATCGCAGCGCTCCCTGCCGCGCAGAATCGGAACGTATCGGCCCGCAGCCGCCACGGTGTCGTCGAATCTCAGGCCCTGCAGCAGGGTCGGGCTCTCCCAGTTGGCGACGTGCGGCGTGACGAGCCCCAGGATTCCGATGCGAAGGCCGGCGATCTCCCGGACGGCGTAGGGCGCGAACGGGAGAGTCCCGTCGGACCGCAGGGCGTTGGCGCAGAGCCAGGGGAAACGGGCCTCTCGCGCGGACTTTCCCAGCCGCTCCAAGCCGAAATCGAACTCGTGGTTGCCGAGCGCCATCGCGTCGTAACCTGTCCGGTTCATGGCTCGCACGATCGGGTCGCGTCCGTCGCCGATCCGGCCGGCGAAAACGAGCGCCTGCGTGGGCGAGCCCTGGATCGTGTCACCCGAGTCGAGGAGGAGCGTCGCGTTGCCCTCCGCCCGGATCGCCTTCACCGCCGCCGCGATGCGCGCGAGCCCCTCGCCAAGGTCCTCGTCCGCCAGCGCGTCGTGGGGATGGACACGCCCGTGCAGGTCCGAGGTGTGGAGGATCGTGAGCGTGACGGCGCCCAGGCCCGTGGCGACGAACAGCAAGGCCAGAGCGATTGCCAGCCGCCGCAACACACGAAGATTGTAAACGGACAACGCCCTCGTCATCCCGAGGGCCGCGCGGCCCGAGGGATCCCTTTCCCTCGCTGCGCTCGGGATGACGGAACCACTTACAATGCGCCGGAATAATGGCAAGGAAGCCGAGAGAGCCATTCGAGGACCGCAAACGCCGCGCGTCCGCCGTCTTCCGGCGGCTGAAGAAGTTCTATCCCGACGCGCGGTGCGCCCTGGACTACACGAGTCCCCTCGAGCTGCTGGTGGCCACGATCCTCTCGGCTCAATGCACCGACACCCGCGTCAACATGGTGACGCCGCACCTCTTTGCGAAGTACAGGACCGCGGCCGACTACGCCCGCTCGCCCCGCGGCGAGCTCGAGCGGGAAATCCGGTCGACCGGGTTCTTCAACTCCAAGGCGAAGAGCATTCGAGCCGCCGCAGCCGCGATCGCGGCCGAGCACGGCGGCAGGGTTCCCGACTCCATGGCGCAGCTGCTGCCCTTGCCCGGGGTCGGGCGCAAGACGGCCAACGTCGTGCTCGGCAACGCGTTCGGCAAGGACGAGGGCTTCGTCGTGGACACGCACGTCGGGAGGCTCTCGCGGCGCCTCGGCTTGACGCGGGAAGCCGACCCGGTCAAAGTCGAGAACGACCTCAACGCGCTCGTCCCGAAGGGCCGCCGGACGCTCGGTGCCCACCTGTTGATCAGCCTCGGCAGGGATATCTGCGCTGCCCGGAAACCGCGCTGCGGCGACTGCCCTGTGGAAGCGCTCTGCCCGAAAATCGGCGTGGGTTAGGACGAGAAGTTCACGCCTGCTTGACGAATCTCAGTTTTCCGGAGGGGCGGCGGAAAACCCTGTCAAAATCCCTGCGGAAACGGCCCAAAAAAACCCGAAAAGGGCCGTCGTCGACCGCATTGCACCGACATCTGTGCGATTCCCCAAACCCATCTGTATCAGCAAGTTACCCCAAATGCCCAAGGCCCTGTGCAGAAGAGCCATAACGAAAACCGGTCCGCGCGGCCTTTTTCCACACGTGCAACCGACTCAGAGAGTGAAACTTAAGGCCCGCTTCAGCCGATTTCGGGGCGATATTCGCCGAAGACCTCTTTCAGCGCGCCGACGATTTCACCAAGAGTGGCGCCGACCGCGACCGCCTCGATGAGGGCCGGCATCAGATTGTGGCCCTCGCGGGCGTCCCGATGCACGGCATCGAGCGACGCGCGGGCCGGCCCGGCGGCGCGCGAGGCGCGAAAGGCGCGCAAACGGCCGATCTGCTCCCGTTCGATCTGGGGGTCGACACTCAGCGTGGGCGGTGCGACCTCGCCCTGCTCGCGATGGACGTTGACTCCCACGACCTCGCGCCGCCCATTCTCGATCTCCTTCTGCGCCGCATAGGCGGCCTCCTCGATCTCCCTCTGGAAGAAGCCCCGCTCGATCGCGGCGACGGACCCGCCGAGCGCATCGACCTTCGCGATGAGCGCCCGTGCGCGGTCCCGAATGTCTTCGGTCCACGCCTCCACCAGAAAGGAGCCTCCCAGAGGGTCCGCCACGTCGGCCACGCCGCTCTCGCTGGCGATCACCTGCTGGGTCCGCAGAGCCAGTCGCGCCGAATCCTCCGTGGGGAGGGCGAGCGCTTCGTCCTTCGCATTGGTGTGGAGCGACTGGGCGCCACCGAGCACGGCCGCGAGGGCCTGCAGCGTCACGCGCACCACGTTGACCTCCGGCTGCTGTGCCGTCAGCGTCGAGCCGGCGGTTTGCGCGTGGAAGCGCATGCGCCAAGACCTCGGGTCCCTGGCGCCGAACCGGTCGCGCGCGATCTCGGCCCACAGCGAGCGCGCGGCACGGAACTTCGCGACTTCCTCGAAGAGATTGCCGTGGGCGTTGAAGAAAAAGGACAGGCGCGGAGCAAACTCGTCGATCTCCAGACCTCGAGCCAGGGCCGCCTCGACGTAGGCGATCGCGTTGGAGAGCGTGAAGGCGACCTCCTGCACGGCCGTCGAGCCGGCCTCCCGGATGTGGTAGCCGGAGATCGAGATCGTGTTCCAGCGGGGGACCTCGCGGCCGCAGAAAGCGAAGATGTCCGTCGCCAGCCGCAGCGACTCCCTCGGCGGAAAAATGTACGTGCCCCGGGCGATGTATTCCTTGAGGAGATCGTTCTGCACGGTCCCCGACAGGGCGCTCCAGGGAATCCCGCGCTCCCGGGCGACGGCCAGCAGCAGGGCGAGCAGGATCGGGGCCGTCGAATTGATGGTCATGGAGATCGAGACCCGGTCCAGCGGGAGCTCCTCGGTCAGTTCGCGCATGTCCTCGATCGTGGAGATCGCAACGCCGACCTTTCCGACCTCCCCCCGAGCGGCCGGGTCGTCCGAGTCGTAACCCATCTGCGTCGGCAGATCGAACGCGACCGAAAGGCCCGTCTGGCCCTGCGAGAGCAGATAGCGATACCGCGCATTGGACTCCCGGGCCGATCCGTAGCCGGCGTACTGACGCATGGTCCACAGGCGGCCCCGGTACATCTCGGCCGAAATGCCCCGGGTAAACGGAAATTCCCCCGGCGGGGGCGTCCCGTAGGACGGCCGGATGGGGATGCCCGAGCTCGTCTGCCCGGGCGCATTCCGGCGCCCTTCCGGGCCTTTCTCGTCCTTCACGCGAGGAATTCTGTCACGAGACTCCGGCCGCCAGGGCGGATGGTAAAATGCCCCAAAGCACTGATGAGCGATCACTTTCGGGGAAGGCTCGAGGTCTTCGGGCTCGCTGACCTTCTCCAGTGGATGGAGTTGAACCGCCGCTCCGGGCGGCTGACGGTGATCCGCGGCCACGACCGTCGAACCCTGGACTGGAAGGAAGGCGAGATCGTCTACGTCTCCGGGTCGCTCCCCCGCCATCGGCTCGGGGTCCATCTTCTGAGGAGCGGGGCCCTGCCCGCGGCCACGCTCTACGAGCTTCTGGCCCGCAACATGACGACGCAGGAGAACCTGACGCGCCTGATCCTCGAGATGAACCACGACACCCTCGACGGGCTCTCGCTGCGCGTCGAGGAGCTGGCGCGCAAGCTCCTCTTCGAGATTTTCGAGTGGCGAGAGGCCAACTTCGAGTACGACCCTTCCTACCGCGTGCAGCCCATCCTCCGCATCGGTCTGACCCTGCGCGGCCAGGCCCTCGCGTTCCAGGGCGTCAAGCAGCTCGACGACACGCACCGCCTCTCTCGCAAGGAGCGGCGCGAGACATGGGAGGCGGCCGACGCCTGGGTCCTGCCTTTTCTGCCGGACGGCATCGAGGAGCACCTCTGGGAAGCGCTGGAGCGCATGGGCGTCACCCTCGACCCGCTCGAAGCCCGGGGGCACGCCGCTCGATTCCGCGAGTTCGCCCGGCGGCTGCGCGAGCGTCTCATCCGCAACTACCTCATGCGCCCGGTCCACGCGGACACCGCCGCGCTGTTGCTCGAGCTCCTCAAGCGCAAGCCCCCGCTGGACCCCTCGGCCCTCGTGCCGATCGCGGCCCTGGATCAATACCTGACGCTCGACCTGCTCATCCTCGCCAACTCGCTGTCGGTCGACCGGGAGAACTCGGTCGGGACGGTGCCCGATGCGCTCGACCGGATCGGCCCGCGAGCCGCGACCGTTCTCGTAGATCGCCTCTCGTCGCCGGATTTTCCGGCACTGCCGAAGAACGACCCGGCGGCCCGGGCCGTGCGCCGTGCGAGCCTGGCCGCGGCGGTCGCCGCAGGCCGGTTCGCCGAGCGCTACGGCATCAGCCGGGAGCGCGGGCACACGCTCGGGCTGCTGCACTGCATCGGCTACGCGGACCTCTTCGAGATCATCCGCGAGATGAATCTGCCCGCCGGGCCCTTCCGGGGATCGGTCCTGGAGACCTACCGGCCGGCCGTCGGGCGGGCACGCGCCGAGATCTGGGGCCTGCCGCGGGACTTCGAGGCAGCCCTCTCCGACGACGGCACGGACCCGAGCGCCGCCGCGGCGCTGGTCCGGAAGGCGCGCTCGGCAGTCCCGGGCTGCGCGATCGGGAGCCTCCCCGTGGAGGGGGCCGACGATTTCGACTCCGAGGAGTTGACCAACGAGGTCAACATGCTGTTCGAGTATCTGGGCCTCGAGACCGTTTCCGCCGCCCGGGAGTAGCGCTCCCCACGGGGGTATCCTCCGGAATCCCGGGACGGCCAGCAGCGTTCTCGGTGGCGGAGCGGGGACCGGACGGGCCTCGTAGAGAAAGGATCTTCCCATGCGATTTGCTTCGGCCGGGACTGCACTGATTCTCGGCGCCGCCGCGGCGCTCGCCCAGGAGCGCACCGAGGCCCTCCCCACCTTCTCCGAGAGTGTCGAGGTTCGGGTACTCGACCTGGACGTCGACGTGACGGACGGAAAGGGCAAACCGGTCGCAGACCTCAATCGCGGGGATTTCCAGGTCAAGGTCGGCGGAAAGGTCGTCCCGATCGAGTATTTCGCGCGCGTCGAGCAGGGCTCGATTCACGCTCCGGACCTGGCATCCGCACCGCCGGACGACGTGCTCGCGGTCTACCGCAAGTCGAGCGAGGCCTTCGTGCCCCGCAACTTCCTCATCTACATCGACCTCGGCTACCTCCCGCCCGGCCAGCGCTCCCGCAGCCTGAACGCGTTGCGCGACCTGGTGACACGGCTCGGCCCGAACGACGCCGTGCGGATCGTCGTGTTCGACCGCCTTCCCACCGTCCTGGTGGACTGGACGACGAGCAAGGAGTCGGCGATGGCCGCACTCTCGAGCGTCGAGCGAAAAGGTGTCGGGATGTCCCGTCTGCAGGCCCAGAGGCAGGCCATCGCGCAGATCGACCAGAGCGGAGCCCCCAGCCGCCGCGGCAGTGCGAGTCCCCGCCTGCAGGTCGCGCGGCAGTATGCGGACCAGACGGGGGCCGAGATTCAGACGATGCTCGACAGCATGCGTCAGGAGCTCATCACCCTCACGCCTCTCAACGGCAAGCGAGCCTTTCTCTTTCTCACCGGCGGATTCGAGATTCAGCCGGGTTACGTCATGGCCCAGTACGCAGCCGCCAACCAGCCGACGCTCACGAACCTCGACGTCCGCGAGATCCCCAAGCGCGTGACCGAGCTCGCCGAACGCGCCAACGCCTTCGGGATCACCTTCTACACGGTGGACGGCACGGGGCTCACGAGCGACGCCGCGACCGCCGAGGACGCTCCCCTGGATGGATCGCAGAATGTGTTCCAGAACCGGGCGAACCTCGCGTTCCAGGCCCGCCAGGACCGGCAGGACGGCCTGCGGATACTCGCCCGGGACACCGGCGGCGTCGCACTGCTGAACACCAACGACTTCGAAGGGGGCCTCGGACGGATCTACCAGGATGTCTCGACCTACTACTCCATCGGCGTCAACCTCGCGCAGCTCGGAGGCAAGGGGTACCAGCAGGTGGACGTGACGGTCAGCCGCCCCGGTGTGACCGTGCGCACGCGGCGGGGCTTCGAGCAGCTTCCCGAATCGCAGATCATCGGCGATCACGCCCGGGCCACGCTCGAGACCGATCTGTCCTACACCGCGATCCCGGCCAAGATCATCGCGGCCCCCGCGACGCAGGAGAAGAAGATGTACGTCCTGCCCATCACGGTCACGCTGCCGGCCTCGGGTCTCACCTTCGTTCCGGACGGCGACAAGGCGGTGGCCCACGCGGAGTTCTACGTCGGCGCCATCGACGACCGGGGCCGGACCAGCGACATTTCACAGCAGGCGATCACGTTCACGCTTCCCACCGACAAGGCGCAGGGAGACTCGATGTTGCGGTTCGACGCGAGGCTCGACACCAAGAAGGGCAACTACCGCATCGTCGTCAACGTCCGCGACGCCGCCACCGGCAGGATGGGAACCGCTCGCACCAACGTCAGGGTGGAGTGACGGGCGAAGCGCGAAGCGCCGTCGCCCGTCATCCCGAGGGCCGTCAGGCCCGAGGGATCCCTTTCCTTGCCACGGTTCGGCTTCAAACGGACCCTCGCTGTCCTCGGGATGACACGTACAGAGCTAGGGCTTCTTGGGTTTCGGGGTCGGAGCCGCGGCAGGCTTGGGCCGGTCCGGCAGGCTGCCGTCCGGCTTGAGAACCACGAAGTCCTGCTTCCGCTCGAGGCCGACACCGGCTAGCGACTCCTTCGGCGCGTTGAGGTCCCGCACCGTGATCGCAAACGTGTAGTAGCCAGGTTCGAACGAGGCGAGAGGGATCTCACCGCCCGCCGTGAAGTAGCCGGACGCAATCTCGACGAGATCCGCTGGCGCCGTGCTCGGCCGGAAGGCATCCTTGCCATCCCTCTGCACGCTGATGCGCGCCATGACCCGCGGCTTCGAAGGTGCAGGAGCAGCCCCGTCGGCGGCCGGAGCCGCATCGGCAGGGGGCGCGGCGGCGGCCGGGTTCTCGACGGCATAGAGATACCAGAGACTTTCGGACCCGAGGAATCGGCGATCCCCCTTCGGCTCGAACTTGATTGGCTTATCGGTCCCGAAGACGAAAGGATCCGTCGGGCCGGGCCGTCGGGTCATGGGCACATAGGCATTGGCGAGGATGAGGGGCGAGACGCCGAAGTCGCCGGACCGGGGCTCCAGGCGGAATGCGGCCGTCGCGATGGCCACGGGGGGCTCCGCTTCGGAGGCAAAGAGCCCGAACACTCCCCGGTACTGGCCGGGCGGCAGCAGAATCGAGCGGTCGACAACGCGATCCTTGCGCGGGCCCTCGGTGACCTCGGAAAACGCCGCGTCCTCCCAGACGGCGAGGACTTCCTTGCCCCCTTCGTCCGTGACGATCGCTCCCAGCTTGAGTGGTGTGCCGGCGGAAAAGGCAGGCTGATCCGACGGCAGGTAGAACTGAATCGCGAAGAACCGGTCGCCCACCGGCGACCGGAACACCCCCGACCAGAAGGAAGTGGCCTCGTCGGTCTTTCCCGCTGCCCCGGCAAGGGCGGACCTCGCCGGCGCCGGGAGCGCTGCCGGCACGGGAGTCGGCGCGGGTGCCGGGGCCGCCTTCGCGGCCGGGGCTGCGGCGCCGGCCTTGACGATGGACTTTTCGGCGGCCACCGCCGCCGCCTTCTCGACGTCGCTCGCGTTCTGGATGCTGTCCGTTCCTCGTCCGGCATCCACCGCGACGCGGGCCCTCAACTCGGGCAGCCCGAGGGCTGCGAGCTTGTCCTTTTCGTAGATCCACGTGAAGACCACGGACTGATCGGCGAACCGCGCGTCCAGTCCGCCGGCCTCTAGTGGCTCCTGCCCGGCGCCCTCCCCCCGGACCACCCTGGACGGCGTCCCGAAGACGACGAGCAGACGCCCGCGCGCCGAGTCCGCCCCCCGCTTGTAGTGCGCCAGCGGAAACTGCTGATCGGCCAGGGCGATCCGCCGCGCGACCTCCTGGCGAAACGGCTCGCCGCCGCGTCGGGCCCAGTAGAGCGCCACGAACTGCTCGGCATCGGCGTCGATGGTGAGCTTCTTCCATTCGGCCCGTTCGGACGGGGTCAGAAAATACGCCTCGGGAGACTTGTCCCAGTCCTTGTACTTCGTCAGGTCGGCGAGCGCGCAGGAGGCAAGTGCGAGGCCGGCGAGAAACACGAACGCGGGCTTTTTCACAATCCTCCCAATGCGCTCGCCTCGGTGAGCTACCGCTCCTCCGAACGCGCGTCCGCGTAGCGGCGGCCGGGAATTCGTGCCAGCGCGAGGCTGCGATCGGTCGAACCGCGCCGGCTTGCGAACTCTTCACGCAGCACGTCGAGCATCTTCTGAACGTCCCCGTGCATCGTTTCCATGCGCTGCTTCATGTGAAGAATCACCTCCACCCCCGCCAGGTTGACCCCCAGGTGCCGGGTCAGCGTGAGGATGATCTCCAGCCGCTCGATCGTGTCGGCGTCGTACAGGCGGGTGTTGCCCTCGGTCCGCGCGGGGCGCAACAGACCCTCCCGCTCGTACATCCGCAGGGTCTGCGGATGGATGCCGTAGCGCTCGGCGATGACCCCGATGCGGTGAACCGTGGAGGAGCTGCGAGGCTTCAACGCGCCCTCCTCGGCTCGACCGGGATGGCCAGGCCCCGGTCGGCCTTCGGCGCCACGACCCGGAGCACGCCGCCCCGCAGCGAAGCCTTGATCGCGCCGGGCTCGAGGGAGGCCGGGACGGAAAAGTCGCGGGAGAAGCTGCCGTAGATGCGCTCCATGCGTACGAAGTGCCGCGGCTCCACACCTTCGTCGGCCCGCCGATGTCCGGAAACGCGCAGCTTCCCGTCGAGGGCCTCGAGCCGGACGTCCTCCAGGCGCACCCCCGGCAGCTCGACGTGGAGCACGATCTCCTCGGGAGTCTCGTAGACGTCGGCCGCAGGCGACCAGAGGGCCGTGTCGAGACCGTCATCGGGAAACTCGGTCCGGTGAATCGTCTCCTCGAAGAGCCGATTGACCTTCTCCTGGATGGCGAAGAGGTCCTGCAGCGAGTTCCAGCGAAAGACCGTCATGGGAGTATCGAGAGTTTAGCGCGATCCCCTGTCATTCCGAGGGCCGAAGGGCCAAGGAACCCCGAGCGTGAAAGCCCGGGATCCCTCGGCGCGCACGCGCCCCGGGATGACGGCGCGCGTGCGGGGGCGCCGTCATTTCTTCTCGGCGTCCACGTACTCCGTGTCGATGACCTCATCCTCCTTGGCGGCACCATCGGAGGAGGAGGATCCGGCGCCGTCCGCGGGGGGAGCGCTCTGCGCGGCGCCCTTGTACATCGCCTCGGCGAGCTTGTGGGAGGCCTGCTGAAGGCTCTCGCCCGCGGCGTTCATGGACTCGGTTCCGCCGGCCTCGAGGGCTTTCCTGGCGTCGGCCAGCGCCGACTCGAAGCTGGCGATGTCCGAGGCCCCGAGCTTGCTCTTGTTCTCCGTGAACGTCTTGTCCGAGGCGTAGATCAGCGAGTCGAGCCGGTTTCTGGCCTCGATCTCCTCGCGGCGCTTGCGGTCCTCCTCGGCATGCGCCTGGGCGTCCGTGACCATCCGATCGATCTCGTCCTTCGCCAGGCCCGATGAGGCCGTGATCGTGATCTTCTGTTCCTTGCCTGTTCCCAGGTCCTTGGCCGAGACGTTCATGATTCCGTTGGCGTCGATGTCGAAGCTCACCTCGACCTGCGGCACACCGCGCGGGGCCGAGGGGATCCCGACGAGGTGGAAGACGCCGATCGTCTTGTTGTCGCGGGCCATCTCGCGCTCGCCCTGGAGCACTTTGATCTCGACGGAGGTCTGGTTGTCCGACGCGGTCGAGAAGACCTCGCTCTTCTTGGTGGGGATCGTGGTGTTGCGCTCGATGAGCCGCGTCGTTACTCCCCCGAGCGTCTCGATGCCGAGCGACAGAGGCGTGACGTCGAGCAGGAGCAGGTCCTTGACGTCTCCCGCGAGCACGCCTCCCTGGATCGCGGCGCCGACCGCGACGACCTCGTCCGGGTTGACGCCCTGGTGCGGATCCTTGCCGAAGTACTCCTTGACGAGCTGCTGAATGCGCGGCATGCGCGTCTGGCCGCCCACGAGAACCACCTCATCGATGTCCTTCGGCTCCAGACCCGCGTCCTTGAGCGCCTGGCGGCACGGGCCCATGGATTTCTGAACGATGTCCTCGACGAGCTGTTCGAGCTTGGATCGATTGAGCTTCAACTGGAGGTGTTTCGGGCCCGATGCGTCCGCCGTGATGAACGGCAGGTTGATCTCGGTCTCCACGACGTTCGAGAGCTCGATCTTGGCCTTCTCCGCGGCCTCCTTCAGACGCTGCATCGCCATCGCGTCCTTCGAGAGGTCCACGCCCTGGTCCTTCTTGAACTCCGCCAGGATCCAGTCGATGATGCGCTGGTCGATGTCGTCGCCCCCGAGGTGCGTGTCGCCGTTGGTGGACTTGACCTCGACCACTCCCTCCCCGACCTCGAGGATCGAGATGTCGAAGGTGCCTCCGCCAAAGTCGAACACGGCGATGGTCTCGTCCTTCTTCTTGTCGAGGCCGTACGCGAGCGCCGCTGCGGTCGGCTCGTTGACGAGCCGCTCGACGGTCAGCCCGGCGATCTGGCCGGCGTCCTTGGTCGCCTGCCGCTGCGAATCGTTGAAGTACGCGGGCACGGTGATGACCGCCCGGGTGACCTTCTCACCGAGATACGCTTCGGCCGCCTCCTTGAGCTTGCCGAGGATCATCGCGGAGATCTCGGGCGGCGACCACTCCTTGCCGCCGGCCTTGACGCGGCAGTCGCCGTTTCCCGACGCCACGACGGCGAAGGGAACCATCTTCATCTCCTCGGTGACCTCCGGGTACTTGCGCCCCATGAAACGCTTGATCGAGTAGACCGTGTTGGCGGGATTGGTGATGGACTGGCGCTTTGCCACCTGACCGACTAGACGCTCGCCCGACTTGGAAAACGCGACGACCGAAGGCGTCGTTCTGTTGCCCTCGGCGTTTGGAATGACGACCGGATCTCCGGCCTCCATCACGGCGACACAGGAGTTCGTCGTGCCGAGGTCGATGCCGATGATCTTGCTCATGAAAACTTTCCTCCTAAACCCTATTCAGGTTGAGGATCGTAAGATATGAGCGTTATATTGTCAACTCAAATATGTCGTGATCTAAGTGTCATAGACTCAGATATTAGCCAACACCAAGCCCTTTACCAAGAGCTCCTCCCTGGCTACTCCACGACGAGAACGCTCGGCCGTTCGTTCTGCTGGGCGGGGCGCGAGGGCGCCGGCCTCAGCTCGGAGACCGGCGCGAGGCTGCGCTCGAGCGAGAGATCCAGGTCGATCTGGCCCTGGTAGTTCCGTCCGTAGAGGCCGAACTTGCCGTCCTCGGCTCGAAGGATGTAGCGGTAGAAGCGGCCATACGGATCGCGAAGCTCATCCTCCTCCAGAATTCCGGCCACCACCAGGTCCTCGAGGCTCTTCGGATACCTGCCGCTGGCGTCGTAGTAGATCCGGATCGCACGCTCGACCGCCACGGCCCGATTGAGCGACACCGCTTTGAGCAGCTCTGCCGTTTCCGGCATTTCCCCTGCCGGCCTCAGCATCACGTTGGCCGGATTTCTCGGAAGCAGGAAGACGCCGAACGCCGCCAACAGCACGAGCGGGATCCAGAGCACCATCGATCGCCCGGAGGGCGCGGCATCCACCGGTCCGGCCACCGGCTCGGGGACCGGCTGGGGTTCCGACTCCGCTTCGACGGGGCGGAGCTCGATCAGGTTGCGGGACAGCAGATCGACCGTGCCCTTCAGGACCTCGAAGTCCGACAGAAAGGCACGCTCCATGATGTCGGCGATGGTGCGTTTTCCATCGATCCAGCGCCAGGTCCCGGCTTCCGATTTCGACACCGAGAGCGTTCCCTCGGGAGCGTTCTTCTCCCCGGTGACCAGCTTGAGCTCCTCCACCCCGGCCGCGCGACGGTACACCGCGGAGAGCGAACCCACCTTCTTCTCGAAGAGGGGCCACTCGTCGACGATTTGCGCCGCTTCCATCAGGACGGTTTCCGTCGCGACCGGCGCCACGTGCTCCCGGTCGTAGTCGACCCTCCCCTCCTGGGTGAAGTGGAACCGCCCGTCCGGCCAGCGAAATGCCGAGTACACGATGCGCGAGATCTGGAGGCGGACGGCGTCCCGGAGATCCTCGGCATCGACCAACCCCTCGTGAACGAGCAGGGCGCCCATGCGCTCGTGGGTCTGTTTCTGGAGAGCCAGAATGCGGTCGAGCTGCTCCTGCGTCACGGAGCCGGCGCGCAGAAGCAGGTTGCCCAGGCGATTCTCGAGCCGATGCGAGCGTGATTCCGCCGCCACGACCTGGCCGTTCTGGAAGGAGATGGTGATCGAGTCGCTTTCTCCCTCGACACTCAGGATTCCGGTCTTTCGCTGCAACCCGAGCATCTGAAAGATCTCGGTCAGGGAGAAGACCTTGAGCGTCCCCTCAAGACCCACCGGGAACCCTCCTTCCGACCAGCTGCGCTCGCACCCACACCGCGAGGGCGAAGAGCCCTCCGACGACGACCGTCGCCCGGAACCGGCCGGGCGGCGACAGGGTCAGAGGATCGAAGAGCCTTTCGTCGATCACCGCCGCGGCCACGCCGAAGAAGAACAGGAAGAGCGTCATCGCTCCCGCGACCGGCCGCTCCTCGAGAAAGGCGTGCGAGCCGGGCAGCAGGAGCGACGCGATCCGGCTCCCGCGGGCCCTCCAGGCGACCCGGCGCTGCATCGCGTTCGCCTCCGCAACCTGGACCTCGATGTCGGCGCTTTCCTTGCGCAGGTACGTCCTGGAGCACGTCGCGCAATAGATCGCGGGATCACCGTAGCGCCGACATCGGTTGCAAAATGCGCGGCCGCAGCGCTCGCACACGGAGGCCAGCCCCCGGCGCCGCCGCAGGCGCGCCAGGAGAAGCCCGAGCCCGAGCGCTGCCAGGGGCGCGGCCGCAAAGGGCGAGATCAGCGCCCGCCACACGCTGGCCGACGCGCCATGGCCCGGAAGGCGGCGGCTCTTCAACTGGGTGTTCCACTCGCCGATCCGGGCGCGGGCGCGACGGACGGGGAAGCCCACCGGGACGACCCGCGAGAGCCGCGGGGCATTCGACCACGCGGTGACCTGGGAGGAGGAGATCTCGCGGGCTCTGGCGAGCGCCTGCGCCTGGCCGTCGAAGTCATAGGCCTCGCCGCGCGCCAGCGAAAGGTTGTAGTACACGTCGGCCGAGCCCGGCGCCCGCTTGCCCGCCTCGGTGTAATCGCGAATCGCCTCGCCATAGTCGCCCTCGGTGAAATGCACGTTCCCGCGGTTCAACACGGGTCGGTAGTCGTTCGGAGCCGCCAGAGCGGCCCGCCCGTAGTCGGACTGGGCCCGTTCGAGGTCTCCCGCCCGCTCCGCATAAATCCCGAGAAGAAACCAGACGTCGGAGTCCTCCGGAAAGACCGTCGAGGCCTGCCGCAGGCCGTCCTCGGCGCTGGCGTCCTCGCGGCGCTCGTCGAGATCGATCGCGGCGACGAAAAGAGGCGACCGCTGCTGAACGTTTTCGGTCGTGATCCAGGCGAAGAGCGGGGCGACCAGAGCGAGCGCAAGGAACCCGCAAACGAGAACCGGACGTTCCCGCTCGCCCGCGTACGCCCAGAGAAAGGCTCCCCAGTAGAGGACGATCCAACCCGGCCCGAAGCCCGCAAAGAGCGGCAGACCGGCGACGATGAGTGCGAGCGGCAGAACCGCGCCCGGCCCCAGCGAACGCCGCGCGGTCTCCCACAGGTCGTGGACCACCCGCGGCCCGTGGTGCAGCGCCAGGGCCAGGATCGAGGCGAAGAGCGTCGCGGCAGCGGCGGCCGCCGCCCACAGTCCGACGGAGGAGAAGATGGCCACCCGTGCCTCGTGCGAGGCGAACAGGCCTGTCAGCGTAGCCGGAATCGCCCGCAGCGCCTCCATCACGCGGCCTCGCCTCAGCAGGAAGGACCACTGCGCCAGCACGGCGTCGGGATTCGCGTCGTCCAGCCGCAGCGCAGCCTCGTACGCGCGGGCAGCCCGCTCCGGCTGGCCGAGCTTTTCGGCCCGTCGGCCGAGAAATACGGCGGTGCGCGAGAAGTCCGAGAGGCGGCGCACGCCGACCTTTCGCGCGTCCCGTAGCATGGCTTCGAGGGCCTTGCCGGCGGTCCCGGTGTCGTTCTCCGAGAACGCCGAGAGGAACTCGAACCAGTGCGACCGGTAGAGGCCGCGGGTGACGGGGGGCGGGAGCGGCGTCAGGGCATCCTGGGCCCGGGCGGGCGGCGCGGCGAGCGCGAGAAGCACCGCCAGCAGGAAAGGGGCGAAGGGCAGGATGCAGGCGGGCCCCGGGGCTCGCCTGGCGCCGGTTCGCGAGTCCATCGGCCGGCCGCTACCTGCCCTGGCGCGGCGGTTCGGGGCCGGGCGGGTGCACGGCCTCCACGTACGCCATTCGCAATTCGTAGAGCGCGCGCGAGAGCAGGTCCGTCTCCTCGAAGCTCAGAGCGCCGCGGCACTTCTGCTCGAGCACGGCGAGCCAGTCGATCATCTGCTTGGCGGCCGCGGGATCTCGGCGGCCCAGGGCCTTGCCCGTCATCGGGTCCACGCCGAGGGCCGCATACACGTTGGAGGCAAGGAAGCTGATGAGCGACAGGAACGCCGGCGAGCTCTCGGCGCTCCGTTCGCTCGCGCCCGCGGCGGGGGCCGGACCTCCGGCTGGAGGCGGGGGCGGCGCGGCGGCGGCCTTCGCCGGCTCGGGCGTGTCCTCGGTCTCGATGCCGGGGCGCAGCTCCCCGTCGGATGTGAACATCCGGCGGTCGACGACGCGGATCGGCTTATCCTCTTCGCTCACGTTTGGATGGAAGTCTAGCAGGCTGCTGGAAATGGTGTGAGGTGCCGAGCGGATATCATCCGCCCGTGTCCGATGCGCTCGACCGCCTCGCCGCACTCGTCGCGCGGCTGCGCCGCGAATGCCCCTGGGATCGCGAGCAATCCTTCGAGACCCTGAGGACGTACCTGCTCGAGGAGACGTACGAAACTCTGGCGGCAATCGACGAAGGTCGCCCGGAACCCCTCCGCGACGAGCTCGGAGATCTGCTGTTCCAGGTCTTCTTCCTCGCCGTGCTCGCCGAGGAGCGCGGCTGGTTCGGAGTCGACGCCGTCGCGGCGCGCATCACGGCCAAGATGATCGACCGCCATCCGCACGTGTTCGGGGAGACCGCGGCGAAGAGCGCCGAGGACGTCAAGAATGCCTGGGAGCGGCGCAAGAGGCGGCAACCGGGCGCCAGCGAGGACCCGCTCGGGACGCTGCCCGCGGCGCTGCCCGCGCTCTCCACGGCCTACCGCCAGACACTTCGGGCCGCCGACCTTGGTTTCGACTGGGAGAGGGATGCCGACGTCGCGGCCAAGATCGAGGAGGAGCTTTCCGAATGGCGCGAAGCGGAGGGCCGGGGCGACCGGAAGGCCGAGGAGCACGAGCTCGGCGATCTTCTCCTGTCCGCGGTCAACCTCGCGCGCCGCCGGAAGGTCGACCCCGAGAGCGCGCTGCGGCAGGCCAACCGCCGCTTTCGCGAGCGCTTCGCCGCTGTCGCGCGCCGGGCGAAAGAAAGCGGCCGCGACGTATCCGAGGTGCCGATGGGGGAGCTGGACGAATTCTGGGAGGAGGCGAAGAAGGAGTGATGCGGCACGCGGGACGCGAGATGTCGCATCCGTATCCCGTATCCCGTATCCCGCATCTCTAGTGAGCGAGCTCGCTCACCTTCACCAGTCGCACCCCCCGCTGCGCCAACCTCGGCAGCTCCCTCTCCAGCACGGCGAGCGTCGATGGATAGGGGTGCCCGATCGCCACCGCGCTCTGCTCCTGCCGCGCCAGTCGGATGAGCTCGGAGATCTGGGCCTCGACGCCCGCTTCCGTAGCCACGTCGTCCAGAAAGACCCGACGCGATACCGTCGGAACCGAGGCGGCCTCCGCCGTCTTCTCGGCCACCGTCGCGTCCGTCGTCCGGCTGTCGAGCAGGAAGAGCCCGCGGCGCGAAAGCTCCGCGACGACGGCACGCATCACGCGCGTGTCCGCAGTCGCCGCCGATCCCATGTGATTGTTGACGCCGACCGCACCCGGCACCGACGCGAGATCGCTCTCGAGGAGGCGATCGATCTCCGCCTCGTCCTGAGAGCGGAGGATCAGCCCGGGACCGGGGCGCACGCGCGGGTAGCCCTCCGGCTCCATCGGAAGGTGAAGGAGGATTTCCTTGCCGCCCCGCGAGAGCGCGAGGGCCGATGCCGTGCTCCAGCGGACCTGCGGCAGGACCGCACCCGCCACCGGTTCCCGCCACTGCGCGATCCGCTCGGCAGGGGCGAGCTCGTTGCCGAGGTCGTCGATGACGATGGCGACGCGGGGCACACCATCCCCTGTCGGGCCGGGCGCGTTCGCCCGCACAGGGACACGGGTCGGCCGCGGGGAGGGCGACGCCGTGCGCACACGAGGCCGCGGCGAGGGCTCAACTCTCGGCGGAGGAGGAGACGGGGGCCGCGGGCAGGATTTGAGGTAGAGGGCGACGGCCAGCGCGAGGGAGAGAAGGGCAAAGAAGGCCGTCGCGGAGGAGAGCCGCCGGCCTTGCCGGTTCAAGGAGTCCGGGTCGCCGGCACGCCTACGCCGCCTGGCGCGCCGCCTTGTCCGACCGGACCAGCTCGAGGCCTCGCTCGAGAATGAGGTCGCGGCCGCCGCCTTCCCCGGGGAAGACCAGCACCCTCTCGGCCGGCGTCATGCCCTTGCCCCCCAGCACCTGTCCCGAAGGCGCCACGTAGCGCCCGACCGTCATGAACAGGATGCCGCCCTCGGTCGTGGGAACGCTCTTCTGAATGATCGCCATCCCGGCCGTCGTCTCGCCGACCGTCGTCGCGCCGGCGCGGTCGCGCAGCGCGGCCGCAAACACTTCGGCGGCTCCCGCCGTCGCGTCATCAATGAGGAGTACGATGCGCCCCTTCCAGACCGGATCGCCCGGCGCCTCGAGGGGCCTGGCTGCCGCCTTGCGGGAGACCACCGTTGCGATGGGGCCCTTGCTGACGAACAGCGCCGCCACGGGTGCCGCGTCGGCGACGGCGCCGCCGATCGACCCCCGCAGATCGATGACGAGATTCGTGATCGAGCGGCGGTTGGCCTCCTCGATCTCCTTGCGCACGGCTGCCACGGCCGCGGGCGTGAACGTCGGGATGCTCAGAATCGCCACGTCCCGCTCCCATTTCGTCGAGGGCGGTGGCGCCTCGAAGCGCGCCCGCGTCACCGGAATCACGATGTGTTTCTCGTCACCGCCCCGGAAGACGCTCAGCTCGCACGAGGATCCCTCGGGCCCGGCCAGCGCCGCCGCAACCTTCCACACGGGCGCATTGCGCAGCGTCTTTCCGTCCACCGAATCGATCAGGTCGCCCGGCTTGACTCCCGCCTTCTCCGCGGGCGAGCCCGGCAGCGGGCCGACGACGTACGGATAGCCTCCGCGCCGGGCGAAGACGATGCCCGGATTGGCGGCTCCGGCCGCCTCCTGGGCCTTGTACGCTGCGACCGAAGCGGCGGGAACGTAAAAGGAATACGGATCCAGGGCATCCGACATCCCGTCATAGGCGCCTTCGAGGAGGGCCTTCGGATCCGTCGGCTCGACATAGTTGCTTCGGGTCAGCGAAAACACCTCGGAGAAGATCGAGAGCGCCTGGGTCGCCGGATCGCGACCCGAACCCTCCGGTCCGGTCATCGCGCGAAGCGACGCCAGGGCACAGATCGAGACGATGACAAAGCCGATGCGCGTGCGATTGGAGGGCATTGAAGTTCTCATGCTAGCAGACCGGAGAACAACGCCAACGCGGGATTCGTTCCGGGTTTCCAGCCGCCGGTTACGAGTTACGGCTCAAGGACTTCCAGATCGCCGCTCGTCGCCCGCTCTAGCGCAGCCATGCCACCGGGTCGGTGGCTTTCTGATGGTCTCGGACCTCGAAGTACACACCCACCTCCTCCCGGCCGGGGCCGTAGCCGGCGAGGCCGATCTCGGTACCGACCGCGACCGGCATCCCCGGCTTGACCAGAACGGCCTGGAGCCAGGCATAGAGGGTCAGCATGCCGTCGCCGTGATCCAGAATCACCAGGTTGCCGTACTCGTTGAGCCACTGTGCGTAGACGGTCTTGCCCGCATAGACGGCATGCACGGGCGTTCCGAGCGGCACGGCGACGGCCACCCCGTTCGATACGGTCCATGTGTCGAACTTCGGATGGCGGTGGCGGCCGAAGGTCTCGATGATCGTGCCGCGCGCGGGCCAGTCGAGCACGCCTTTCCACGGGCGCAGCCCGCCCGAGGCGCCCACCGGTTCCTCCGCGTCGGACTGGCGTGCGAGCGTTTCGAGGAGCCGCTCGAGCCGTGTGACCTTGTCCGTGAGCGCGGAGACTTCGCGCCGGCGCGACGCGGAGGCGCTCTGTTCTCGGGCGAGCAGCCTCTCCCGCTCGACCTTCAGGGACGCGACCCGCGCCTCCTCCTGGCGACTGCGCGCATAGAGCCGATCGATCTCGACCTTGAGCGCCTGCTCGCGGACGACATCCGCCTCGAGACGCAATTCGGCGTCGCGGTACTGCCGCAGGAGCTTCCCGTCACGACGTGCGAGGCTGTCGAGGCGCTCGATCGAGTCGAGCAGCGCGGGAAGGTCCTTCGCCTCGAGCAGGACGCGGAAGTATCCGAATCGCCCGAACCGCTGGAGCAGGCGCGCACGCGCGAGCAGGCCCTGGCGGGATCGGGCCGACGAGTCGGCCGCCTCGGCCCTCTCGCGCGACACCACCGCGAGCCGGCTCGCGAAGTCTTCCCGGGTTCGGGCGATGAGCTCACCTTCGCGCGTCGCGATCTCCAGGCGCAGCTCGAGCCGCTGGAGCTCCTCGGCGAGCGTGGCTTCCTTCTTCTCGCTCTCGGCGAGCTTGGCCTTGAGGGATCCGATGCGGCCCTGCAGGCGCGCGAGGTCGGCCTGGCCGTCGGCCGGAGTGCTGGCCGCCTGGCCGAGAAGCGACGTGGCGACCATGAAGAACGTCGCGACGAGCCGAGGTCGATGCCCGAAGACACTGGGCCCGTCGATCACCAGAGAGACTTCCCTGCCGCATCCTCCACCGCCTGACCGCCGACCAGATCCCGCACCGACGCCGTGACGTCCGCGATCCCCGGGACACGCTCGGCATGGAATGGTCGCGAGGAGAAGAACACGCCCCGCACGAGATCCGGATCGAGCGAGCAGTGGTCCCCGCTCCAGACGTCGTGGTTGTCCTCGAACACCGACCCGGTCGGCACGCCGAGGGACGACTGCCAGGAGACCCGATACCCGGGCAAATTCGCAACAATCAGGTCCGGAATCAGCCTCGGGTCGAAGCGCCTGTACACGTCCTCACGGCGGAAGACGCGCGACACGGCCCGCTGCCCGTTCTTCGGGTCCGTCAGCGCGGTCAGCTTCGTGATGAGCTCCGCGCGCAGGGCCTCGTAGGCAGCGCCGGGCTCGACGATGCCTCCCTCCTCGCGCCCTCGGAGATTGACGTAGATGTCGCCCAGACCCATGGCGTAGGCCCTCGACTGCGGCCAGTCGACGGCCTCCCAGAACTGGCCTCGCGAGAAGAGTGCCTCGAGATTCTGGCGCTTCGCGTTGCCCTTCAGGGTGAGATACCCGTTCTCGACCAGCCACGAGTTGTAGTTGACCGAGCGCCGCCACGTGGCGAACCCGTGGTCGGAGAGAACGATCAGGATGTCATCGGGCCCGAGGGCCCTGGCCGTTTCGCCGACGATCTCGTCCATGGTCCGGTACGACTTCTCGATCACGTCTCCGTACTTCGCCGCGAGCTTTCCGTCGTAGCCCGGGTGCTCGGGGTCGCGCAGCCGCCAGAAGACGTGCGCCACGCGGTCGGGAAACTCGAAGTAGTGAAAGAGCAGCTTCTCGCCGCCGCCGAGCAGGCCCCGAAGCATCTTGCGCTCCTGGCTGGCGGTCTGCCGCACGTCCTCGAGGAAAGCCTCCTCGGAAAGCGTGGCCGACTGGATCGACCAGGTGTCGATCCCCCAGCCCATCGTCTTGTATCGGCCGAACCGATCGACGAGCTCGGCCGCGAAACCACCCGGCGAGGAGATCGCAAACCCGGGGGGCAGGTGCTTGGGATCGAACTGGATCGGAGACAGGTAGAGCGCGATCTCCGGCGCGACCGTCAGCAGGCGAAGCTTCGCGTACCCGTGAATCGCGATCAAGGGATTGACCCGGAACACCAGGGAGATCCAGTCGCTCCACTGCCCGGGCGCCAGCTCGACGCGGGCGTCGCCCGCGGCGACGATCAGGCGATCTCGCGTTTCCGGAACCGTGAGGGTCATCGGCACGTCGATCGTCCCCTCGCGGCCGAACGCTCGCCCCGGAGGGCCGGCGATCCGGGTCGTCTGGCTGCCGACGTTGGACTCGAGCCGCGTGATCTCGACCGAGAAATCGTTTCCCTCGCGCGGAGCAAAGAAGGGATCCGACGTGTAGTAGCCGGGCTTTCCGATGCGGCCCGACAGGTCCGGCACGCCCAGTCCCGACAGCATCCGCCCTCCGTCGAACGCCTCGGGCGGAAACGTCACGGGCATGCGGACGACGGTCGCCGGCCGCGCTCCCGCCGCGGCCCAGAACACGGGGCCGCGGCGGTTGTTTCGGACCCAGGGTCGCGCCGACGGAAGCCACGCCTTCGCCGCCTGGAAGGCCCCGAAGCCCGCGCCGATCGCCAGCAGCCCGAAGATGGCGGCGGCCACGCGCCGGCGGCGGCGCAGGAGAAACAGTGCGGGCACCAGCAGCAGCGCGACGGCCGCGGCCCCGAATACGCCGGGGTTCCGGCTGCCGAAGAGAAACGGCGCCTGGATCTCCTCGGCCACCGCGAACGTCGGGATGCGGTTGGCGGGATCGCGCTTCAGGAAGTCGAAGATCTGATGCCCGCCCGGATCGAGCCCCGTCGAGAAGGTCGCCCAGGAGACGGGGGTTTGCGCGGGCACCGTCGGGGTCAGCGGCGAATAGCCCCCGCGCTGGCGCAGTGCGGCGAGGCTCGGCAGTTCTCCCCGCCCGAGCATCTCTTCGACGATGTGCGCGTCCACGCCGTCGAATCCGAGGATCACGACCCGGCCTGGAGCCTTCGCGGCCGCAAGAGGCGCAGCGAGCAGAACGAGCGCGGCCAGCGCGGCGAGGACAGGCTTCATGCGGCGACGCCACAGTGTAGCCTGCCGCCGCCCGGCACTACAATCCGCCCTCGTGACAGAGCGGACCGAGGACCTCGAGACGCTGCTCGCGCGGATCCCGGACCCCGCGATTCGCGTGCTCTTCTCCCGGGAATTCATTCTCTGCGCCGAGTACTTCGACCGCTTCACCACCGATTCCGTTCTGCGCCTCGTCCACGGCCTCGGCCTCGACCGGGATCTCGCGCTCGGAGCCTCGGCACGCGAAGTCGTCCGCTCGCGGGCGTTCGCGCCGCGCGCCGAGCTCCCCCTCCGCTGGTTCTTCGAGAAGCTCTCCGCCGCCGGCTACCTCGACCGGTCGGGTCCCGCCGATGACGGCGTCTATCGCGCCCGCGGTGTGCTCCCCCCGGGAGACCCGGATCGCGCGGAGGCGATGGCACGGGGCCTGGACCCGCAGTCGCTGCCTTCATTCGCCGTCGTCCGGGCCATGGTCGAGCACGTACCGGAGTTCCTGCGCGGCGAGCGAACCGGCGAGGACATCCTGCTCGCGCCCGGACGGCTGCCTCTCTGGTTCGACTACTTCTCCAACGAAAACCTTCTCTACCAGATCAACAATCGGCTCGGCGCCGAGGCCGTCGTCCGCGCGCTGCCCGCGACACGCGCCGCCACCGTCGTCGAGATCGGGGGGGGCTCCGGCTCGGCGGCGATCGCTCTCGGCGAGCGTCTTGCGCGCGACGCGGCGCTCGGGCGCATCGGGCGCTACGTGTTCACCGAGATCGTGCCAACCTTCCTGCGGCGCGCCGAACGCTCGCTGCGCATCCGGTTTCCGGAGCTGCCGCTCGAGTTTGCCAGGCTCGACATGAATGCGGACTTCGCGGAGCAGGGGATCCCGCCCGCGGCAGCCGACGTCGTCTACGCCGTCAACACCGTCCACATCGCGCGAGACCTCGGCGCCACGCTCGCCCGCATCCGCGAGGCGCTCAAGCCGGGCGGAGTGGCCGTCCTTTCCGAGTGCGTGCGCCCGTTCCCGGGCCAGCCCGTCTACGTCGAATTCGTCTTCAACTTCCTCGAGAACTTCACGTCGGTCGCGACCGACGCCGCGACCCGGCCCAATCACGGCTTCCTCACGCCGGAGAACTGGCGCGCCGCCTTCCTCGCGGCGGGCTTCGAGCGGCCGGAGATCCTGCCGGACGTCGAAGAGCTGGCGAAGCATTACGACTCGTTTTTCGTAGCGGCCGTCTCGGCGCGCCGGCCCCTGAATTAGTGGACGTACCGGGCGATCACTTTTCCTTCCGCGACGGGTCGTCCCAAAACGGATAGAAGCAGTACCACTGATGCGGATACTCGCGCACATAGCGCTCGAGCAGTGCCACGTAACGCTCGATGTTGCGGCGTAGCGCCGCGTCGCGATCGCCGGCGGTCTCGACGCGAACGGCCTGCTCGACGATGGCACGATAGCGCCCGTCCGGCAGGCGGACGATGAACGCCGGCAAGAGCGCGGCGCCCGAGGCCATCGCCACGCGGAAAGGGCCGCGCGGAAAGAACGCCTCCCGGCCGAAGAAAGTCGCGGCGACGCCCGTGTTGTCGAAGTCGCGGTCGCCCTGCATGGCGACGATCTCGTTCCGGCCGAGGGCGCGCAGGACGGCCAGCGTCGGCGCGATGCTCCGATCGACCCGGATCTCCGTGACACCGGACAGGGCGTGGAGTCGCCGCCGCTCGCGCTCGACCCCCGGGAAGATGTCGGGCACGAGAACGACATGGATCGGGTCCTTGATCCGCGCGAGCATGAGGCCGCCGATTTCCCAGTTGCCGAGGTGTGCCGTCAGCAGCACGACGCCCTTTCCGGCGAGCCGGGCCTCGACAATTCGGGAATAGCCGACCACGCCCTCGATCAATTGCGCGGCTTCCTGCGCCGGCCGCGTCGCGAAGTGCAGAAAATCCACCCAGGCCTCGAAGTGGGAGGCCACCATCTCGAGGGCGCCGCGGCGGACCGCGGGAGAGTCCTCGGGCGCTGCCAGGATGACCGCGAGGTTCGACCGCGCCGCCCGGAGATACTTCGGACGCAGGCGGTAGTAGACGGCGGCGAGCGCACGTCCGCCGCGATTCATCCAGCGCCGGGGAAGGGAGCGCGCGCAGGCCAGGGTGGCCGGGAACCAGAGCCGGGACGAGGCCGAGGCGAGCGCGCGGGCGGCCGGGTTGCGCGTCGCCATCTTCTCCTGCACGGGAGGTATCCTAGAAGAATTCGGATTTCGGATTTCGGATTTCGGACTCGGAGATCGCGAGCGACACGCATGCAATCGGGACATCCGTGAAGAAGTCTCTGCCCGCGCTTCTCCCCTACGGCGTATTTCTCTTGCTCGCGGCAATTTCCTGGAATCGCTGGATCGAGCCCTACGTCGACACCGGGCGCGAGCTGATGGTGCCCTGGCGGCTGCTGAACGGAGAGCGGCTCTACCGCGACGTGCACTTCCATCATGGGCCGCTCGGCCCGTTCCTGGCCGCGGCCGCCGATGGCTTCGCGGGACGCTCGCTTCCGATCCGAACGGCGCTCTACGCCCTGGTGACGCTCGCTCATCTCGGGGGGCTCTCGCGCCTTTCCCGGCGCCTCTTGTCTCCGTGGCGCGCGGGGCTAGCGACGTCGATCGCGGTGGCTGCCGCCGTCTTCCTGCGCCCGGGGGGCTGGCTCTTTCCGTTCAGCTTCGACACGAGCATCGCGGTCGCCGCCCTGACCTGGGCGCTCGTCCTCGCCACACCCGAGCGGGGCTTTCGAAACGACGCAGCTGCCGGAGCCTGCCTGCTCGCCGCGCTGCTCGCGCGCCCGGAGCTCGGACTGGCCTCGCTGGTTCTCTTCGCGCTCTGGGCCCGGCGGCAGCCGCGACGACTCGTACCGCTCGCCCTCGCCCCCCTTTCGGGCGCCGCGGTCGGATACGCGATCCTCTCCACCGGAATCGGGCTCGCCCAGCTCGAGGCGGACGGATGGCTCCGCATGCTCGATCCTCCGATTGCCTTCCGAAACGTGTATCGGGCCTACGCGGGCCTGGATCGCATCGGGCTGCGCTCGGCAGAGCTGGCAATCGCGGCCATCGTCCTCGCCCTGACCGCAGCGCTCGTCACCTGCGCCGCCTGGATCGCCTCCCGACTGTCGGCGGCAGGCCGGGCCGTCCCGGCCCGCGCTGCCGGGATCGTTGCCGTCCTGATTCTCGGGGGCATGGCCCTGATCCGCCTGCGGCCGCCGCCGTCGGTGGCCGACACGCTCGCACTCTTTCCTCCATTGGTCCGCGTCATCCCGGTCGGCCTGCTGGCCGCCGCGGCCCTTCGCCTTCTCGAGTCTCTCCGCGGCCGAACCCCCACGGCACGGCTCGCCGCGGCGCCGGACGTCGCCATATGGATCGGGGGACTGTTTTCCGCGCGTCTCCTGCTCGCTGCCGGCTACGTCGGCCCCTACGACGCGTTCTTCCTCCCCCTCCCGATCGTGCTCGCCGTGGCGGCGATCTTTTCCGCGGCGGATCGTGCCGCTCCGGCCGTCGGAGCTGCGCTGCCGCGCCTGACCACCGCGGCCCTTTCCATCTTCCTCGCGTTTCGCGTCCTGGAGCTGGGCGGGTCGTATCGCGTCAGACCCTGGTCCCTGGTCGCCACTCCCGCGGGAAGCCTCTGGCTGCCCGAAGCCGTCGCGGGACCGACCGCAGCGGCTCTGGCGGAACTCGAGCGTCTGCCGCCAGGCTCCACCCTCGCCGGCTTTCCGGAGGCCGGATTCTTCAACTACGTCCTCGGCTACAGAAACCCGTTCTGGCTCGAGCAGTTCTTTCCCGGCCACCTCGATCGCGCAGGCGAGGCGCGCGCGATCGCGCTCCTCGACACCCGTCCGCCCGACGCCCTGCTCTTCGCCAACGTCCTCGCCGTGGGTGAAGGCGCTCGCGTGTTCGGCCTGGACTACCTGCGCGAGCTCGACGCCGCGGCCCGATCGCGCTACACCATCACCGCGATTTTCGGACAGGGTATGACGCCGGCCGCGCGGATCGGCGACCCGGCCTTCTTCGTCGAGATCGCCAGGCCGGCTGCACCGCGCTCGGAGCCATCCCCTTGAGGCTCGACCTGGCCGTCGCTCAGCAGCTGGGCCTCTCGCGGCGTGCCGCCCGCGAGGCCGTGCGCTCCGGCAGGGTCGACGTCGACGGCCAGACGCTGGACGAGCCGGGAGCCGAAATGCCGCCGGGTGCCCGCCTCGAGCTCCATGCCAATCGGCCGCGCCGGCGCCACGTCCGGACCCGGCTCGCCGTTCTGTACGAAGACGACAGCGTGCTCGTCGTCGACAAGCCTGCGGGCCTGCTCACGGTGCCGACGGAAGCCCGGGAGAAGGACACGCTGTGGAGCCGCGCCCTGCACTATCTGCAGCATCGCTACGGCGGACGACCGCATGCGGGGATCGTCCATCGGCTCGACAAGGACACCTCGGGCGCTCTCGTTTTCGCGCGCGGCCGCGCCGCGCTCCACGCCCTGCAGGACCGCTTCCGCACGCACGCGATCGACCGCGAGTACGTCGCGCTCGTCGAAGGGGCCCCTCCGGACCGCGGCGCCTTCGACGCGGAGCTCGTGCGCGAACCCGGCCTTCGCCGCAGCGTGGCTCGCCAGGGCCAGAGGGGCCGCACCGCCGTGACCGGATATCGCACGCTCGAGCGCTTCGCGGGCATCGCGCTCGTGTCGATCCGGCCCGAGACCGGCCGCACGCACCAGATCCGCGTGCACTTCTCGGCGGCCGGCTACCCCGTCCTCGGCGACCGCGTCTACGGCTCCCCCGGATCGCGTCTGCAGGCACCCCGGCAGATGCTCCACGCCCGCCGCCTCGGCTTCGCCCACCCGGCGACCGGAGAGCCGGTCTCCGTCGAGTCACCGCTGCCCGCAGACTTCGCGGCGGTTCTCGCCACTCTCCGAGCCCGCAAAAAAAACGGCCCGGCAAAGCCGGGCCGCAATCCGGACCGTTGATATCGGAGCTATGCGAGGACGACCACGACCACACGCCGGTTCTTGGCCCGGCCTTCCTTGGTCTTGTTCGACTCGACCGGCTCCGCACTGCCGTAGGAGATCGTGGACATCCGATTCAGCGCGACGCCCTGCTTGTTCAGGTAGCGCCGCACGGCCTCGGCCCGGGCCTCGCCGAGCTTGAGGTTGTACGCATCGGATCCCGTCGCATCCGTGTGCCCCTGGATCTCCAGGTACACGTTCTTGTTCTCGCCCTTGAGGCGCTCGGCGAACGCGTTGAGGGCGTCCTGAGCCTCCTTCGAGAGCTCGTGCTGGTTGACCGGGAACTTCGCCGCGTCATCCGAGAGAACCAACGAGTAGACGAACTTGCCCTCGGCCAGCTTGCCCGCCTGCTGCGCCCGCTCGAGGGCCTGGCGCGTCGCATTGTCGAGCTCGGCCAGCTTCACGTCGTGCTGCTTGACCTTGGTCTGCGTGGCCTCGACCTGGGATTCGACGTCGTTGATCCGCTTCTCGGTGACCGCGCTGCTTTTGGAGACTTCCTCGCCGACGTACTTCTTCGAAGCGCACGCCGTCAGCCCGAAAGTGCCCAAAAGGAGCGCCCCACCCGACAGAATGAAAGAAACCCTGCGACCTGTGTGCATCTGCACCTCCTGCGAAAAAAGTTTACGATCCGCCCGGAGCCGTACCTCGGTATCCTCGGCGCGTCCGCACGACCCAGGAACCGGGTTTGGCTACGGACACAAATACAACCCGGTATTGTATATCCCCCCTGCCGGAGGGTGCAAATCCCAGCAAATACTGCTCTCGGACCTCGCTTCCGATTCGGGCCACCAGGGGCCGCAGGTCCTCGTCCCCCGTCACCAGGTGAAGCTTTCCCCCGCTCGAACTCGCCAGGAGCTGCAGGTTGTCGATCGAGAGCTCGCGCCGCTCGGTTTCCGTCAGGGTGTCGAATCCGGCGTTCTTCATCCCGATCGGGTAGACGGGAACCGAGACGTGCTGCAGGATCTCGGCCATCTGGACCGGCGAGAGCGTGCTCGCGTTGTCGACCCCGTCGGTGAAGAGCAGGATGGCGCGTTTGTTGTTGCGCCCCTTCATCATCCGTTCCGGCGTCGCGGCGACGGCGTCGAAGAGTGCCGTCTGGCCCGAAGCCTCGAGGTCCCACAGGGCGCGGTTCAACTTCGTCGGGTCCGGCGAGAAGTCGGCCACGACGCGCACCTCTCCCTCGGAGAACGCGAACAGCGCGAAATCGTCTCCTGGCCGGCGTCCGCGGATGATCGCGCGGATGGCGTTTTTTGCGTTCTCGAGCTTGTTCGCGATCCCCATGCTCCCCGAAGTATCGAGCAGGAAGGCGAAGGACACGGGGGCGCTCTCGTCCCGCTCGAAGGTGTCGAAGTCGACCCGGGAATTGCCCACGTGCAGGACGAAGTCTTCCTTGCGCAAGCCGTCGGCGAACTTGCCGCCCTTGTCGGTCACCACCACGGGCAACATCACGTACTCGGCCCCGGCGCTGTCGCTGTAGGTGGGCGGCTCCTCCGGCTTCTGGGCGGCGGTGACCGCCGCAACGAGGACCAGCGGGAGGAAAAGGAAGCGTCTCACCCATAAATTATAAGGCCTTCGCGAGCCCCCGGGAGTTCTCCCTAGAGGCTGCGGGGCCACACCGGCCGGTTACACTGTCCTCCCTTGGCTACGCCCACCCGTTCGATCGTTCTCGTTCGGCCGCACAACGCCTCCAATCTCGGCTCCGTCGCCCGGGTCGCCAAGAACTTCGGCCTGAGGGAGATCTCGGTCGTCGAGCCCGCCGTGCTGCCGGACCCGGATTCGATCCGCCTCTCGGTGGGCGCCGACGACGTACTCGACGCCATCACGCGCTACGCCGATCTCAGCCGTGCCGTCGCCGACTTCCCGGTGGTCGTCACGACCTCTTCGCTCCGGGGCCGCGCCAGCACCCGCAACCTCGGCCTCGCCGAGCTGCCGGCGTTTCTTTCCGAGACCGGGCCGGTCCCGACCGCCTTCGTCTTCGGCCCAGAGAGAAGCGGCCTGACCGAGGACGAGCTCGCGCGCGCTTCCGCGTGCCTGCGTCTGCCGACCGATCCGCGATTCCCCACGATGAATCTTTCGCACGCCGTCGCCCTCGTGCTCGGCGTGGCAACCGCCCTGGCGCCCGCGGCCGAATCTCCCGCGCCGCCGGAGCCCTGGGCTGCCGCATCCGAGATCGAGGCCGCCATCGGTCACTGGGACCGCGCCCTGGAGGCGATCGGGTTCTACGACACGGGGCACCGGGGCCGGTCGCTGCGCGACTGGAGGCGGATCGTTGCCGGGCGGCCGCTGTCGCTGCGCGAGGTGGCGATATTGCGGGGCGTGGCGAATCGCGTGCTGGTGAGCCTGAGACGGCTGGATTCCTGAGGGTTCGTCCCGAAAGCTCGGGCCAGGGAAGTTCGGGCTCGAAAGGGATCCCTCGCTTACGCTCGGGATGATTTGACGCGCCGCGTCGCGCGCGTCAAATCAGTTCGTTTTCGCTGAAGAAGAAAGCGATCTCCTTCGCAGCGTTCTCGGCGGAATCGCTCCCGTGGATGGCGTTGCGTTCGATGTCGGTGCCGAAGAGATTCCGGACGGTGCCCGGCTCGGCCTTGCGAGAGTCGGTCGCGCCCATCGTCCGGCGAAGATGCGGCACCGCGTCCGCGCGCTCGAGCACGGCGACGATCACCGGCCCCTCGGTCATGAACGTGACGAGGGCGCCGTAGAACGAGCGCTCCCGGTGCACGGCGTAGAACGCCCGCGCCTGCTCGGGCGACAGGCGGACCTTCCTCAACCCGAGCAGTCGGAACCCTTCCTTCTCGAGGTGCGCGAGGATTGCTCCCGACTTCCCGGCGGCCACCGAGTCCGGCTTCAGAATTGTCAGAGTGCGTTCCAAGCTTTCTCCTTCTCGCGCCGGAGACGCCTCAGCGCCCGAGCACGTCCTGGATCTTCCTGCCGATGTCCGCCGGCGAGCGGACGACGGCGATTCCGGCCGCTTCGAGGGCCTTCATTTTCTCGGCCGCCGTGCCCCGGCCTCCCGCGATGATCGCCCCCGCGTGCCCCATGCGGCGGCCGGGAGGCGCCGTCTGTCCCGCGATGAACGACACGACCGGCTTGCGGAGGTTGCCCGCGACCCAACACGCGGCTTCCTCCTCGGCCATGCCGCCGATCTCGCCGATCAGGATGATCGCCTTGGTTGCGGCATCGTCCTGGAACGCCTTCAGGCAGTCGATGAAGTTCGTCCCGTTGACCGGATCGCCGCCGATGCCGATGACGGTCGATTGCCCGAGGCCGAGGCGGGTGAGCTGGTCGACCGCCTCGTAGGTGAGTGTCCCGGAACGCGAGATGACGCCGACCGAGCCGGGCCGATGGATGCGGCCCGGCATGATGCCGATCTTGCACTCGCCGGGGGTGATGATTCCCGGGCAGTTCGGCCCGATCAGGCGCACGGGCTTCCCGGCGGCCGCCTGCCGGTCGAGGAAGACGCGGACGCGGAGCATGTCGTTGGTCGGAATGCCCTCGGTGATGCAGGCGATGACGGCCACACCCGCATCGGCCGCCTCGACGATCGCGTCGGCGGCAAACGGAGGCGGAACGAAGATCATGGAGGCGTTCGCGCCCGTCTCGCGCACGGCGTCGGCGACGGTATCGAAGACGGGAATTCCTTCGTGCGTCGTCCGCCCCTTTCCCGGAGTGACGCCCGCGACGACTTGCGTTCCGTACTCGCGGCATGCAAGCGCGTGGAACGAGCCCTCGCGCCCGGTCAGACCCTGGACCGCGAGGCGGGTCTGGCGCCCGACCCAGATGCTCATCGCACGGCCTCGACGATCTTCTGCGCCGCGTCCGCAAGGCCGTCGGCCGGCGTGATCTTCAGGCCCGACTCGCGGAGGATCGCCTTGCCCTGATCGACGTTGGTCCCCTCGAGCCGCACGACCACCGGGATCGAGAGGCCCATCTCGCGCACCGCCGCGACCACGCCCTTGGCGATGATGTCGCAGCGCATGATGCCGCCGAAGATGTTGATCAGCACACCGCGGACGTTTTTGTCCGACAGGATGATGCGGAAGGCGTTCTTGACCTGCTCCTCGTTGGCGCCGCCACCCACGTCGAGAAAGTTCGCGGGCTCCCCGCCGGCGAGCTTCACGAGGTCCATCGTGCCCATCGCGAGCCCGGCGCCGTTGACCATGCACCCGACGTTGCCGTCGAGCTTGATGTAGTTCAGCCCGAAGCGCGAGGCCTCGACCTCGAGCGGGTCCTCCTCGGCCAGGTCGCGCATCTCCTTGATGTCGGGGTGGCGAAACAGGGCGTTGTCGTCGAACGTCATCTTCGCGTCGAGCGCGAGGACGTCGCCCTGTTTCGTCACGAGCAGCGGGTTGATCTCCGCCAGGCTCGCGTCGGTCTCGACGTAGGCTCGGAAGAGGGCCTGCATGAGCGCCGTCCCTTTGCGCACGCTGTCTCCCGAGAGCCCGAGCATGAAGGCGAGCTTGCGGGCTTGAAAAGGGAACATCCCGCAGGAGGGATCGATCGCTTCGCGGACGATGGCACCGGCATCCCTGGCGGCGACCTCCTCGATCTCCATGCCCCCGGACCGGGAGGCCATCATGACCGGCACGCCACGCGAGCGGTCCAGCGTGACGCTCAGGTAGAGCTCGCGGGCGATGTCGAGAGCCTCCTCGACGAGAACCTTCTGCACGACGCGCCCGGCCGGCCCCGTCTGCGGCGTGACGAGCGTCATGCCGAGGATCTTCCGGGCCAGATCGTGCGCCTCCTCGGGGTCCTCCGCGAGCTTGACGCCTCCGCCTTTTCCGCGGCCTCCGGCGTGGATCTGCGCCTTGACGACGGCCCGTCCCCCGAGCCGGCGCGCGATCTCCCGCGCCTCAGCAGGATTGTCGGTGACCTCGCCCCGGGGCACCGCGACGCCGTAGCGCGCGAGGATCGACTTGGCCTGGTACTCGTGGACTTTCATCGTGGGTGCCGGAGGGAGCTCAAACCTTCAGGATGCGGAACAACTCCCGAACGGCCTCGGCCGACTTCGCGAGCGCCGCGGCCTCCTCGCCCGTGAGCCGGATCTCGATGACCTGCTCCATCCCCCCCCGGCCGAGCTTGACCGGCACGCCCAGGTAGACGTCCCGCATGCCGTATTCGCCCTGCAGATACGCGGCGCACGGCAGAACCTTTTTCTTGTCCCGCAAGACCGCATCCACCATCTCCACGACGGCCGAGGACGGCGCGTACCAGGCCGAGGTCTTCAGCAGGTTGACGATCTCGGCGCCGCCGTCGCGCGTGCGCTTCACGATCGCGTCGATCTGGTCGCCGGCCAGCAGCTCGGGCAGCGGGATCCCGGCGACCGTCGAGAAGCGCGGCAGGGGAACCATCGTGTCGCCGTGGCCGCCCAGCACGAACGCGTGCGTGTTCTCGACCGACACGCCGAGGGCCTCGGCCATGAACCACCGCATGCGGGCCGAGTCGAGCACACCGGCCATTCCGAAGACCCTTTCGCGCGGCAGCTTCGAGACCCGGCGGGCAACCTCGCACATCGCGTCCAGCGGGTTGGACACGACGATCAGGATCGCGTTCGGCGATCCCGGCAGGACCTTGCGCACGACGTCGGAGACGATTCCCTCGTTGGTGGCAACGAGGTCGTCGCGGCTCATCCCGGGCTTGCGCGGCAATCCCGCCGTGATCACGACGACGTCGGAGCCGGCCGTAACGTCGTACCCGTTGGACCCGGTCATCCTCGCGTCGAACTTCTCGACCGGCGCGGACTCCATGATGTCGAGCGCCTTGCCCTGGGGCACACCCTCGACGATGTCGATGAGGGCGACGTCGGCGAGCTCCTTCTCGACGATCCGCTGCGCGGCGGTGGCGCCGACGTTTCCGGCGCCGACGACGGTGACCTTGTGTCTCATGCGAGCGCGGATTCTATCGCGCGCGGTCGCCTTCGCAAGCCACTGCTCTCGGCCGGGCTACAATACGCGCGTGAGCGCCGAACGCCCCGGCTACAAGCAGCATCCGCTGTGGCAGGAGGCGATGGCCCTGGCGCGAGAGGCCTACGCCGTCGCGGAGGAGGTCCGGGGCGTCGACCCGGACGGCGCGCTGCGGCTGCGCAAGGCCGCGGTCGCCGCCGCCGCCCACGTGGCCGGTGCTCTCTCGGCCGGGGACACGCCGGCGCGCGAAACCGACGTCTGGGCGGCCCGGGAAGCGGCCGGAGACGTCGCAGCCTGTGCCGACCGGCCGCCCGCGCGAAGCGCCCGGACCCGAGATCTGCTGGAGCACGCCCGGGAGCTCGAGCGCTCGATCGGCCGCCAATTCGGCACTCGCCCGAGCCTGCTCTGTTGATGGACGCCGCGAACCGCACGCGCCGGCTGCTCTACGCCGCGGTCGTGCTCGTGCCCTTGCTGCTCGCGGCGGCCCTGTGGCTCCCCGGCTGGTGGGAGGGCAGGGAGCTGCGCGAGGCGCGCGCCATCGCGGGAGTCGGGTCGCAGCTCGCCGCGGGCAGCATGACCGACGCCCGCAAGAAGATCGATCCCGGCCTCCCGGCGGAGAAGGTGCAGGCGGCGATCGGCAGACCCAGTTTCGCCGTCGGCACCGAAGGCAGGGACTCGAAGCACGAGATCTGGACCTACTACTTTCACGACGGCACCATGACGGTCAACCTCACCGATGGCGTCGTGCTGCGGATCGGAACGGTCTACGGCCCGCCGCGCATCCCCAAGAAGGGCGGCGGCTGGTGAGCGAAACGCGGGAGCCCTCCATCCGCGTCATCATGATGCCGAAGGACACCAATGCACACGGCACGATCTTCGGCGGCGTGATCCTTTCCTACATCGACCAGGCCGGCGCCGTCGAGGCGAAGCGCCACGGCGCCGAGTTTCTCGTGACGGTCGCGATGCGCGAAGTCGTGTTCCACGAGCCCGTGTACGTCGGCGATCTCGTTTCCTTCTACACGAGCCTCGTGAAAATCGGCCGGACATCGATCACGATCTCGGTCGAGGTCTTCTCTCAGCCGGGCGAGGGAATCGGCAATCGCGTGAAGGTGACGCAAGCCGAGGTGACCTACGTGAACCTCGACAAGAACAGAAGGCCGGTTCCGATCCAGAAGAGGTCGTGAACCGATGTCCCCGAAATGCGAAGGTCCCGATTTCTCGGGACCTTCATCCGTGCGAGCCGAGCAAAAGCCCGGCAATGGAATCTCGTCTGACCCCATCCTACTACCACTGGGCCTCGTCCTCGCCATCTCCGATCGCCTCCGGTGAATCGAGGTCGGCCTCGAGCTCGTCGAGCTCCGGGACGTCCGCGTCCAGTTCGGCTGCCGATAGCTCCTCTTCCCGCCAGCCTTCCTCGCCGTAGGCCTCTCCCGCCGGCGAGCCCCCGCTCCTCGTGTCCGCGGCAACCGCCGGCCGCGGCAAGCCCTTCCTGGGCCGCCGGGCCGCTGTCGCGTTCGAGGCCCGTGGGGGCGCCTTCTTTGCCGCCTTTTTCACCGGCTTTTTCGCCGGCTTCTTGACCGCTTTCTTCGCCTTCTTCGTAGCCTTCCCGACGGCCTTTCCAGCCCTCTTCTTTGCCTTCTTCGGTGCCTTTCCCTTCTTCTTGGCCACGATCCACTCCTCCTGTCGCCCGACGTCCGCCGGGAGGGCCGGATCATACAATCGGGCCGTTGCGGAAAGATCAAGCCCCGCGGGTGACGATCGCGTGGAGCCCGTCCGGGATGACCGTGGCCATCGAACCGCTGGTCGGAAGCCGCGCCTGGCGATTCCGGCTGGCGGCTGTCGGCGCGGCGGTCGCATCCGCCGCCCTGCTCGGAGCGTTCCGCCTCGGCCAGGCATGGGATGCCGGCCTTCGGCACGGGGACTTCGGGGACCTGCCGCTGCCGGTTCTCCTGTTCCTGTCGCTCGCCGTTCTGGTCTCCGCGCCACTGGCGCTGATCGGCCTCGCGGCGCTCGCGTTCGCCGAGGAGCAGATCGACGTCGCCAGCGACGCCGTCACGATACGCTCCACCGCCTTCGAAAGAACGCGGACCGACCGGATCCCGACCGACGAGCTCGAGTGCTGGCGCGAGACTTACCTGCCACTGCCGCCCTGGTGGACCTGGGCAGTCAAGCGCCTTGCCGCGCGGGCGCGGGGCCGCCTCTATCCCATCGCGGGGGCCGCGGGGCCGAAAGAGAAACGGATGATCGCCCTGGCCCTCTCCGAAGCCACCGACAAACCCCTCATGGCGGATTGGGGCCGACGCATCCGCTGACGCTGGGTTCCAAATTCGAGAATTGGGCCTGCGGTACTATCCCCCGTCTCCATGACCGTCCCCTCCGAGAAACACCTGACCGAGACACTCCTGGCGGACTACCCCCTCCCCGACGAGGTCCGCTGGGGGATTGCCGACGCCGGTTTCGTTTTCGCCACACCGATCCAGGCGAAAACGCTCCCGATCACCCTGGCCGGCCGCGACGTCGCCGGCCAGGCGCAGACCGGCACGGGAAAGACGGCGGCCTTCCTGATCACCTGCTTCACACGCCTGCTCGGCAAACCCCCGGCCAAACCGCCCGCCGGCCCCCGCGTCCTGGTCGTTGCGCCCACCCGCGAGCTCGTCGCCCAGATTCGCGAGGACGCCGAGGTCCTCGGGCGCCACACCGGCCTGACCTCGCTCGCGGTCTTCGGCGGAATCGATTACCGCCTGCAGCGGGACGCCGTCAAGCGCGTGCCGGATCTGCTGATCGGCACCCCCGGCCGTCTGCTCGACTACGAGCAGCAGGGCGCGGTCAATTTCCGCAGCGTCGAGATCCTCGTCATCGACGAGGCGGACCGCATGTTCGACATGGGCTTCATCCGGGACCTGCGGCGGATCATGCGTCGTTGCCCGCCCTACCACCGCCGCCAGACGCTTCTCTTCTCGGCGACACTCTCGGTGCGCGTCATGGAGCTCGCCTACGAGCACATGAACAACGCCGAAAAGATCGACATCGAACCGGACCGCGTGGGCGCCCACGGGATCACGGAGGTTCTGTACCACGTCTCCTCGAGCGAGAAGTTCCGGCTGCTGCTCGGGCTCCTCGAGAAGGAAGGCGGCAGTCGTGTCCTCATCTTCGTCAATCGCCGCACGACCGCAGCCGATCTGGTGCGCGGCCTCTCGGCCAACGGATATCCCACCCGGGCCCTGGCGGGCAACGTCCCGCAGGACCGCCGTCTCAAGATGCTGCAGGACTTCAAGGACGGCAAGCTCGCGGTCCTGGTCGCGACGGACGTCGCTTCGCGCGGACTTCACATCGAGGGCGTGTCGCACGTCATCAACTACGACCTGCCCCAGGACTCCGAGGACTACGTACACCGCATCGGACGCACCGGCCGGGCCGGGGCCGAGGGAACGGCCGTCTCGTTTGCCTGCGACGACTACGTCTTCTCGCTCGATGCGATCGAGGAGCGGATCGGCCGCAAGATCCCCGTGAAGTGGCCGCCCGAGGAGCTCTTCCGCCACGGCCGCGTCTCCCAGGCGCCCCGGCCCCACGCCGGCTTTCGCTCGCGGCCCGAGCCGCGCCGGGACGCGCCCAAGCCCGGGCCGCTCACCGAAGGCGAGAGCTTCGGAAGGACGAAGAGGAAGAGCCGGAGGCGCTAGCCGTCGCCTTCGCTTGCGAGGGATCTGCGCCTCACGGCGCACCGGCTTGCGGCTCGCCCGGGTGCGGGCTCGACCGCAAGCCTGATCCCCCGCGGCGCTGCGGCTCCCGCATCGCGAACCTCCTCCCTCCCTTCGGTCGGGAGACTATTCGCGATGCGATCCGGCTAGAAAGACTTCAGGAAGTCCGCGTTCGTCTTGAATTTCGAGAGGCGCCCGAGGACGAGCTCCATCGCCTGGATCTTGTCCACGGCGGCGAGCGCTCGGCGCAGCTTGACGATTTTCGGGAGCTCCTCGGGGCCGTAGAGCTTCTCTTCCTTGCGCGTACCCGATTGCGGGATGTTGATGCACGGGAAGATGCGACGGTTGAAGAGGTCCCGGTCGAGCACGAGCTCCGTGTTGCCGGTGCCCTTGAACTCTTGGAAGATGATCTCGTCCATGCGCGAGCCCGTATCCACGAGCGCGGTCGCGACGATGGTCAGCGACCCGCCCCCCTCGGCGTTGCGGGCCGCGCCGAAGAACCGGCGGGGCTTCTCCATCGTGCGGGCGTCGATGCCACCCGACATGATCTTGCCGCCGCCCTTCTGCATGTGGTTGTAGGCGCGGGCCATGCGCGTGATCGAGTCGAGGAAGATGATGACGTGCTTGCCGCATTCGATGAGCCGCCGCGCGCGCTCGGCCACGATCTCGGCAACCGCGATGTGGTTCTCGGCCGAGAGGTCCGCCGAGGAGGCGATCACCTCGCCGCGAGTCACACTGCGTCGAAAGTCGGTGATCTCCTCGGGGCGCTCGTCGATCAGGAGAACGATGACGTGAACGTCGGGGTCGTTCTCCTCGACGGCGTGGGCCATGCGCTTCAGGAGCGTCGTCTTCCCGGCCTTCGGCGGTGCGACGATGAGGCAGCGTTGCCCGCGGCCGATCGGCGCGAGTAGATCCACGACGCGGCCGCACATCTCGTCGGGCTCGGTCTCGAGCTGCATACGGGAATTCGGATCGATCGAGACGAGCTCGCCGAACATGGACCGCTGGCGAAATGCTCCGGGCTCAAGCCCCTCGACCTTCTCGACGCGACGCAACACCGGCCGGCTGCCGTCGGCCGCGAAGCCCGTGACGAGCGCGCCGGCCTCGAGCCCCTCGCGATGGACCAGGTCCCGCGGAACCAGGGGGTCCTTCGGCGAGGGCAGATAGTTGGCCTTGGCCGATACCAGAACGCCGGGAGCGTTCTCCTTCGGCGGAAGGAAGAGAACGCCCTCCACCTCCCGCTCCGGCCCCGCCGCCGAGAGGTCCTGCTCGCGCTCGAAGGAGCCGCCCCCACCGCCCGACGCGGGTCCTCCTCCGCGGCCGCCGCGGCGGCGCCTGCGTCGCCTGCGGCGGTGCGAGCGGGGTCCGTCTCCGGACGGCACGCCCTCAGTGGCCGAGGGGGCTTCGGTCTGGACGGAAACGGACGTAAGACTTTCCGGGGTCAAGGGATCTTCGGACATGAACTCCCAAACCCCCGCCGCGCTGACTCATAGGTCCGGGCGGGAACACGCGCATTCTACGACGAAAGCCAAAGAAAAGCGATCCTGAGCCTGCCCTGCCCGGGCTGGCCCCCCAAGGCACGGGGCCGTAAGGCCTTAGCCCGTCCGCACCTCACACGAAAAGACCCAGGACTCTCCGCGGGTCCGCGGGCGGCAGACGGGCGAGCCCGAAGTCTTCGCGGGCGTGCTCGAGGCTCGAAACGCCTACCAGAGCCGCCGTAAGCCCCGGAGCGGAACGGGCAAACTGAAGCGCCCGCCTCGCCGGCGTCTCTTCCCGGGGGAAGGCCTCCACAACTTCTTCCGGGAGCTCGCCGGAGAGACGCCCCTGGAGCATCGACGCCGATCCGAACGCGGCCAGACCGAAATGGCGCGCGGCTTCCAATGCGGGGACGCGTTTCCCACCCGCGGCCTGGGAGCGATAGACGACGGCGTGCGCCATGCCGAGATTCACGGGCAGTTGGATCGCGCGGAAGCGGTGCCCCGCGCCGGCGACCTCGGCGGCCAGGGACCGCGCGTCCTCGATCGACAGGTGCTCGGGGTGTTCGGGAGGCACCCGCAATCCATCCCAGGTCGCCAGGCCCCACGCCGCGATCCTCCCCTGATCGGCGGCCTCTTCCAGGGTCTCGATCGCGCGGGAGAGCCGGGACCGGAACGTGTCGCGGTCCACGGCCGGCAGCTGCGTCTCGATGTTGTGGAGGTAGTAGAGATCGATGGTCTCCAGTCCGAGATTCGCCCGGCTCCGATCGATCTGATCCCGCAGGTAGGAGGGAGCCATGCAATGGCACGACTGCGCGATCTCGTCCTTTGGCGCGAGGCCCGGCGCGAGGAACATTTCCTGGACATACCGCCGCGCCGGCCGCGGATCCTCGGCATCGTGTGGCAGGTAACCACCCTTCGTCGCGACGAAAACCTCGTCGCGCCTGGCCTCGCCCCGGGCGATGGAGCTCGCGACCGCTCTCCCGATGGCGCGCTCGCTCCTCTGTCCCCGGTAGTTGATCGCCGTGTCGAAGACGTTGATTCCCGCCGTGAGCCCGAACCCGGCCACCGCCTCGTAGCCCTCGTCCGTAGCCGCGTCCTCCGGGCCGAGGTACGTGCCGAGGCCGATCGAGGAGAGCGCGAGGCCCATCACTTCGCGAAAATGGCCGGCCGCCGCGTCCGAACGCGCGGCAAAGCGCCGCGTGCCCTCGAGAGTCGCCTGGCCGCCGATCACGGGCGGGAGGCTATCAGACGGGGATTCGGACCCCGGACTCTGCCTGTCATTTCGAGCGCAGCGAGAGATCCTTTTGAGGGCGGGGTGCGGCTGGGAAAAGGGTTCCTCGTCGCTTCGCTCCTCGGGATGACGACTCTACGCGTAACTCTTGTTCAAGAAGCCGAGATTCGGCCAACCGGAGCCGAGGATCGCAGTCGCATCGGCGCCGAGCCAGTCCGTGAGGATCGTGCCGTAGTAGGAGCGGAAATCGTTCTCGATCGAAAGATTGCCGTTCGCGTCCAGGTGCGCGAGGTCCGGAGGGCTGCCATGGATACCCGGCACGACGGCATCGCCGACGACGAAATGGGGAGCGGACGTGCCGTGATCGGTGCCGTTGGAGCCGTTGTCCTGCGCGCGGCGCCCGAATTCGGACCACGTCATCAGGAGCACGTCGTGCGCCTTGCCGTGGCCATCGAGGTCGTCGAAGAACGCCCTGATCGAGCCCGCCACGTCGGCGAGCAGCGGATCGTGGTCCTGGTCCTCGCCGGAGTGATTGTCGAATCCCCCATAGGTGACGTAGAGAATGCGTGCCCCGACATCCGCATGGACGATCTGGGCGATGAGCTCCAGCCCCGCCGCCAGGCTGTTGTTCGGATAACTTCCCATCGCGACGTAACCGTTGCCGACGGTCTGCAAGATGCCGGACGATGTGATCGCGTCCTGTCCGACGCCCGAGAGCGCCGACGGCGTGTTCTCGATCTCGTACTCGGCGCCGCTCGAGGCCACGAATGCGTTGACCTGGTTGACGGAGTCCGCCGGAAAGGCGCCGTCGGTCTGGTACCGGTAGCTGGCGAGCGAAAGAAACGTGGGCACGCCCACGTGATCGGCAAGCAGGGTTCGCGGAAGGGACTGAGAGATCGCCGCGCACGAGAGTGGGTTCCCGTTGCCCGCGAGGACACCGTCGGCCCACCGCCCGAGCCACCCGCGCCGCTGCCCGAGCAGCGGATCCGCCGTGTGCCAGATGTCCCGCGACTGGAAGTGGGAGAGACTCGAGTTCGGATACCCGACGTTCGTGACGATCGCGACGCGATGGGCGTCCCAGAGAGCCTTCAGGTCCGTCATGACCGGGTTCATGCCGAGCCTGGCGTCGAGCGGCAGCACGGAACCGGTGGCAATGCCGATGCGGGACCGCAGGGCCGGATACAGCGAGTCCGTGTAGGGGACGATCGTGTTGAGCCCGTCGTTGCCTCCCATCAACTCCAGGACGACGAGGGTTCGGTTCGGGTTGGCCGCCGCGACGGACTCCTCGAAGCGCGACGCCCGCTGGACCGCCCAGCGCGGGACCATGGCCGAGACCGTGACGAAACCGGTCGAGCGGAGCAGGAAGTCGCGCCGGGAGAAAGCCATCGTGCCCTCCGGTGCCCTCAGGCGAGCTGGAACGCCGGGCTCGTGAGCATCAGGTGCACGAGCCCCCGCACCTTCTTGTCGATGCTCTGCGGCGTGTCGGTCCACGTCCCGAGCGAGCCGTCGTCCTCGCGGTTCAGGTAGTCGATCCAGGCGCCGCGGACCTCGGCCGATGCGTCGTCCACGTTCAGTCGGCTCGCCACCAGATCCACGACCTTCTCGGCCGTGGACGCGTCCGAGCCCGCGAGCAGCGCGCCGGGATCGAAGCGGGTGCCGGAGGAGCCGCGGTTGGACGCCAGCGTGTTCGCCAGGGATGCACGGGCGAAGAGCGAGCCCGTGTTCATCCACGCCAGGCCCCAGTCCCAGCCCTTCGCATCGGAAGGATTGAAGAGGGGCTGCCCCATGCCGGGAAGCGAGTTTGCGGGCGTCGAGAAGTCGCTGGCGCCACCGAGCATACGGATTGCGGCGACCGTGAATTCGACGGGGCTTCGCACCCAGGTCTTGACCGAGTGCGCCGCGTAGAACTCGGGGTGCAGGAGGATGGCCCGCACCACCTCGCGGATCGCGCGCCCGGAGGCGACGTAGGTCTTCTGCAGCTCGTCGACGACGTAGTCCGGAGCGTACGTCCCGGCGAAGAAGGACCACAACTTGCCGCCGAGGAAGCGGCCCGACACCGATCCGGCCCCGTCGGTCAAGTTCAGGATGATGTCGATCGCATCGTAGCCATTCCAGTTGCCGGTTTTTCCCAGAATGGTCTTCGAGCCGTTGTCGTGGTAGTCGGCGCGGTCGAGGAACGTGGCTCCGTTGAAGTCGGTCGCGCGGTTGTAGTTCGTGACCGTCCATCCCGTGAGCGCCCGGGCAACCTCGGTGACGTCGGTCTGCGAGTAGTTGCCGATTCCCAGCGTGAAGAGCTCCATGAGCTCGCGGCCGTAGTTCTCGTTGGGGCGTCCGACCTTGTTCGTGGCGTTGTCGAGCCAGATCAGCATTGCCGGGTCCTGCGACATGGCGACGACCAGGTCGTCGAACTTCCCCATCGCGTGCTCCCGCTCGGTCTTGTTCTGCGCGAGGATGAGCGTCTCGCCCTTGACCTTCGCGATGCCCGAGGTCCAGTGGAGGTTCCAGAAATAGGTCATCTTCTCCTCGAGGGGGCGAGGAGAGAACGCCATCCGATCCATGAACCACTGCTGGAGTCCGACCGTCTTGAGCAGGTTGTAGTTCCTGGCCGCGAGGCTCGCTTCGTACGCGGACGTGCTGATCGCGTCGTAGTCGACGAGGGAGGAAACGGCACCGTCCAGGCCGAGCGCGAAGAGGCCGTCGATCTCGCCGGGCGTCCCGCCGAAACCCGCCCGGCGCAGCAGGTGCGCGGCCGTGTCCCGCGTCCAATCGACGCTCATGGATCCTCCCTTCTGGAGGGTTGGACGAGGCCGGGACGGGGAGGTTTACGTTCTCAGGGGCCGGGCTTTCCGGCCATTCGCTCCCAGACGAGATCCCATGCCTCGCGCCGCTGCGCAAAGCCGGTGACTTTCCCGTCCTTGCCGCGCAGGAACACGTAGCGGTACCGCGGGTGGCCCGGCACGAACAGGACATCGGGCGCCTCGGCGAGCAACGCCTCGGCCTTGCGGCCGCTCTGCTGGCCCTCGAGCGCGGCCCCGATGCACCGGATCTCGTACTGGATGGAGGCGTCGAGCGCGTAGCGCCCGCAATACTCCTCGCGAAGCGAGGCGGGCAGCTCCACGGAGGGCGGATCCGTGCGCATGGCCAGCACCTGAGAGCCGATGAGCCTCCAGCCCATCGCGGTCCTGCGCCAGGTGTCCGTCGTTCGGTACTGGCAATGGAGCTCGTGGCCGTGAAAATCCTCGTGCTCGTCGTCGATGGAGGTGGCGACGGCGAGGTCGCCGTGGACGGTGACGTCGAAATCGGTGACGCGGATGCTTCCCGAGACGCCGGGCGGCAATGGTTTCGTGCCATCGACCATCTGCTTCTTGGTCATCACGGCTCCGCTCTCGTCGACATAGCGGACGTCGGGATCCAGGTAGCGTTCCCAGACCTCGGCGGAGCCCGTCGCGATCGCATCGACGAGCTCCTGGGTCTGACGCCGCAGGAGCGCGGGCACGTCGTCCTCTCTCACCGCTGCCGGCGAACCCGTGGCGAAGACCAGGAAGAAAAACAGCAGGCAGATCGGACGCACTCCCATCTCGTCTCCCTCCGTCGACTAGACGACCGGAAGCGGAATCCCGTGGGTCCGGGTCGTCCCCTCGACCGTCGGGTCCCAGCGCCCCGGAATCGGCGTCGCGCAGCCGGGACAGGCGCCGTTCTCGAGACGGTTGGCCAGAACGCGGAACCCGGAGCGTTCGATCAGTGTCGTGCCGCACCCCGGACAGCGGGTGTTCTCCCATGGTCCCATGCCGGAAATGTTGCCGGCATAGACGTAGCGGAGCCCCTCGGACGTGCCGATCTCGCAGGCCCGGAGGAGCGTGGCGGCGGGCGTGCGGCCCCTGTCGGTCATCTTGTAGTCGGGGTGGAAGGCGGTGACGTGCCACGGGATGTCCCGCGAGACCGACGCCACGAAGCGGGCGGCCCGCGTGAGCTCCTCCTCGGAGTCGTTGAAGCCCGGGATCACCAGGGTGAGCACCTCGAGCCAGATCCCGCGCTCGTGGATCCCGGCGATCGTGTCCAGCACGTTCTGGAGCACGCCGCCGAGCTGACGGTAATGCCGGTCGTCCATGGACTTCAGATCCACCTTGTAGAAATCGACCCACGGACGAATGTAGTCGAGCACGCGCGGCGTGCCGTTGCCGTTGGACACGTACGCCGTGCGCAGGCCCCGGGCCTTCGCCGCCCGGAAAACCTCGACCGCCCATTCCGACGTGATGAGGGGCTCGTTGTAGGTCGAAACGATGGTCGGGGCACCGCTGCGCGCGGCCAGCGCCACGAGCTCCTCGGGCGTGATGTCCCGGGGCGATCCCTCCGCTTCGGGATCGCGTATGGACTGCGACGTGAACCAGTTCTGGCAGTACGCGCAGTGCAGGTCGCAGCCGAGCATGCCGAACGACAGCGCGTCCGTGCCGGGCAGCGCATGGAAGAACGGCTTCTTCTCGATCGGATCGCACTGCAGCGCTCCGACGTAGCCCCGCGGCGCCAGAAGGACCCCATCCCGATGGAAGCGCACGCGGCACACGCCCTCGCGGCCCTCCGGGATCGGGCAACGGTGTCCGCACGCGTGGCAACGGAGCCTCCCGTCCGGAAGCAGCTCCGTGAGCTCGGCAGCCGCCGCGGCGGTGCGGCCTGCGAGAGCGCTGGCGAGCGAGGAGGGAGCCATGCGAGCGGTCGGAAATCTACAACGTGGCGGCGTCGCAGGAAATGCCATGACAGGTGGCTGCGTTATCATCGGCTCGAACCCATGAAACGCCATCTCATGAGGGCCGCCGCCTGCATATTCGCCGCGTCGGCCGGCTCGGCCGCCGCGGTCGCCCAGACGCCGAGCCCCACGCCGACCCGAAGCGTCACACCATCGCCCACGCCGACGCCCGCGCCGACGGGGGTACCCACACCCGTGCCGACGCCCGCCGTTGCGACCGTCCCGGTCGGCGTCCTGCATCCCACCCAGAACACGGCGGCCGTCAACGGGGTCCGCATCCGGACGCAGCCCGACGGCTCCGTCTGGTTTCTCGAGTCTTCGGTGGACACCATCGCCGTGCTCAAGGACGGCGTCATGAAGCAGTGGCAGCTGCGCGCCGGCACCACGGCCGACCCGACCGGCGCCATCCCGGTCGACTTCCAGATCGACGGCGACACGATCTGGTTCATCGAGGCCGGCGAGAGCACCATCCCCGCCGGCTTCAGCGTGTTCGCGAGCCTGAACACGACGACGAATGCGCTCACCGAGTGGGTCATACCCAGCTCGATTCCCGCGGCATTTCTCCGCGAACCCGACGGTTCGCTGTGGCTTCCGCAAAGCGGTGCCGTCATGGAAAGGGTCGACCTGCAGAGCCCGGACTCGAACAATACCGTGGCGGTCACCGACTATCGCTCGGCGAAGACGTACGCGTACGCGGACATGGTCCCCGGTCCGGACGGTGCCCTGTGGATGGCGGACTTCGGCGACAACCGGATCGTGCGCTGGGTCCCCGAAGCCCTCACCGAGACGTCCTGGACGTTTTTCCCTCTCCTGTCCGGGAGGCTCAACCCGGCACAGATCGGCTTCGACGAAAAAGGCTTCCTCTGGATCGCCCAACTCGCGGCGAACCGCGTGGACCGCTTCGATCCGACGACCGGGACGCTGGCTAGCTTCACCGGGATCACCGGGCCCATTCACTTCGACATCTTCCAGGACCGCGTCTACGTCACCACGATCGATACGTCGAGCGTCACGGTGATCGATCCGAACATCGCGCCCCCAACTTTCACCCAGACGCTGACGGCGGAGACCCTGGACGTCCACGGCGTAACCAACCCCCGGCGCGCGTATACCCTCAGTGCGTTGCCCCGAATCATCACGCCGACGACCTTCACGTCGACGCCGGCCGCGATCACCGCCGACCAGTTCACCGTGACGACTCCCGCGGCCGGGATGCAGCGGACTACCTTCCCCTCGACCAACTCCTTCGGGATTACCGTGGATGGAGGCCGCGTCTGGGTGGGGACGACCGGCAATCTCGTGGAGCTCAACCTCCAGGCCGTCGGGGGACCGACGGACCAGGCGGTCCCGATCGCGACGACGCAAGCCGGCCCGGCGGACTCCAAGATCCAGATCGACCTGACGGTCTCGAACCTCGGCACCGCGCCGATCGTCGGCGAGGCCCTCTTTCTCTTCTCGCCCGCCTCCGCCTCACCGCGGGCACCCTTCACGATAGCCCCCGGGGCGACCAAGCTCCTGTCGGACATCATCGGCAACATCGCCCCGACGACGACGCTCCTCGACGGCCCGATCCGCATGCGGACGACCTCGGGCGACTCCGGCAAGCTGCTGTCCACGGTGCGCTCGGCGCGCGTGCTTCCCGGCGGCGGGACGTACGGCTACCTGTTCCCGGCAGAAGGAACCGCCGGCAGCCTGGGAGCCGGTTCGGCGACGACACTCTTCACCTCGGACCTGGAGACCGAGGTCTCCATCCTCGACCTTTACGCCCTCGACGATACGACCGCCACGCTGACGCTCTCGGCTCCGGACGGCAGCATCCGCGGCACGCACGCACTCCGGCTCGCCAAGAACGCCGCGCTCGAGTTCAACCCCGCCGCCACGGCGTTCGGCGTGTCTCCCGGCTCCGGCGACGTCGTACGCGTCGCCGTCGACTCGGGCGCCCTCCAGGCGGCCGTCACCGTTCTCGACCTCGGCACCTACGATGTGCTGCCGTGCCTTCCCGTCGTTGCCGCGACGAGCGCGATCATCCCGAACGCGGGATCCGTGGTCGGCGCGGGCGGCAAGAGTTTCGTCTCCGATCTCTTCCTTTCGAACCCGAATTCCGGGTCCGCGACGGTCTCCGTGACTCTCTATCCGGTCGGCACCGTCAACAGCCCGTTGACCACGCCCGTCACGCTTCCTCCCCTCGCGAGCCAGGCCATTCAAAACGTCTTGCCGACCCTCTTCGGTCTGGCTTCCGGGCAGGGCGCGCTGCTCGTGACTTCCAACGTGCCCGTCGCATCCGCGGCGCGCATCGCGACCCGGAATTCTGCGGGCGACCTCGGCACGTTCGCGGGCGCGATCAGCGGATCCGCCAGCATCACGATCGACAAACCGGCCGTCATGATCGGCCTCCCCCAGACCGCGACGCGCCGCACCAACCTTCTGTTCTTCAATCGCGGATATCCCGGAACGCTCACGGTCACCGGGTTCAAGGCCGATGGAACCCTGGCGGGCCACGTGGACATCGCGTTGGGCGACCACGAGGCCGGCCGCCTGGACTCGGTCTTCGCCGCGCTCGGCGTCACGAACCAGCCGGCGGGCCGGATCCAGATTTCCGTGACCCAAAGCATGGAAGTCTTCGCCTGGACGGCCGCGATCGACGGCCTCACGGGGGACCTGGACATCCTGCCGCCGCAATAGGGCGCCCCGAGGGGCTTTGTCAGTGCAGCCGTCGGCCGGACGCGGCCGCCCCCTCCGGTAAGATTCGCAGTGTGCCTCCCCTGACAACGGTCGTCCGCGGATCCGGGATGTATGTCCCGGAAGGCGTCGTGACCAACGACCGCCTGGCGCTCGTCATGGACACCACCGACGATTGGATCAGGCAGCGAACGGGCATCGAAGAGCGGCACTTCGCCCGCCGCGGCCAATCCTCGTCGGCGCTCGGCGTGGAGGCCGCGCGGCGCGCCCTGGCCGACGCCAACCTGGAGGCCGGGGAGATCGACCTCGTCATCTTCGCCACCATGACGCCGGACCACTATTTTCCGGGCAACGGGGGCCTCCTCGCCCACGGTCTGGGGCTCGCGACGACTCACGCGATCGACCTTCGCATGCAGTGCGCCGGGTTCCTCTCGGGACTCCAGGTCGCCGACGCCTTCATCCGGTCCGGCGGAGCACGCCGCGTCCTGCTCGTGGGCGCCGAATGCCATGCGGCGTTTTTTCCCTGGGCCGACGCCGACTGGGCGGTGCTCTTCGGCGAATCCGCCGCACCGGTGTCGCCCGAGGCCCGCGCCTGGGGAACCGCCCACCGCGACCGGGCCGTCCTGTTCGGTGACGGCGCCGGGGCGTTCGTCCTCGAGGCCAACGCGTCGGGCGACGGCCGCGGGTTCCTCGGATTCCTGATGCGGACGGACGGGGGCCACTGGGACAAGCTGTATGTTCCGGGAGGCGGCTCCGCCAGCTTTCCATACTTTTCGCCGGACATGTACGCGGAGAATCGAACGGTCCCGATCGTCGAGGGGCGCCAGGTCTATCGGCTGGCGACGACCGCCATGCCCGAGATCGTGCGCGAGGCACTCGCGCGCCACGGGCGGGACGTCACCGCGCTCTCGTTGCTGCTCATGCACCAGGCAAACCTGCGCATCAACGAAGCCGTGCAGAAGAGCCTCGGCCTTTCCGACGCACAGGTCTTCAACAACATCCAGCGCTACGGCAACACGACGGCCGCGACCCTGCCGCTCGTCTTCCACGAAGCGAAAACCGCGGGACGCATCCGCGAGGGCGACCTCGTCGGCTTCACGGCGCTCGGCGCCGGGCTGCACTGGGGCGCCGGTCTCCTGGTCGCATGATCGAAGCCGGCCCGCACCCGCGGCCCCGCCCATGACGCAAGGACCCGGGCGCCTGCGGCTGGACTCGTCCGAGCCTGGAGTGCCCGGTTGGCTGCTCGCCGCCTGGATCGCGACGGGGATCGCACTCGCGATCTTCGCCGCGATCTCGATCCGCGACGAGGGCCGCAATGCGCGGGCCGGATGGGAGTCCCGTCTCTCGCGCCTCGCCGACGACCGCCTCGCGATCGCCGAGCGAGCGCTCCACGAGTGGCGTCACGAGGCCCACCTTCTCGGCCGCGTCGATGCCATCCGCGCAGCCCTGATACGGCGACTGCCCGGCCCGGGCGCCCCCGACTCCGAGGTGCTCGATGAGGCGGCCGCCCGGGAGCCGGGCATGTCCATCGTCCTCGTGGATGATTCGGGCGCAGTGCGGTCGGCGTCCGCCGGAACGCTCGCGCAGGGCCCGAAGGACACCAACGTCAAGGAGTTGCTCGCGCCCGCCCGACGGGCCATCGGGGCGCACCGCGCGGAGATCTACCATCCGATCTTGGGAGGCTCGGACGCGCTGACAGTGGAAATCGCGGAGCCGGTCTTCGGGGAAACCGGGGCGCCCCTCGGCGCGGTCCTGCTCAGCGTGGACGCGGCGCAAGCCCTTGGGCGCCTGTTTCCGCGAGCCACGGGGGCCTCGGCCGAGCGGCTCTTCGTCGTGGTCCGGGAAGGCGACGGGATCCTCGTGGTCTCTCCCGAGTGGTGGGGAGAGCCCGGGGCGTCGTATCGCCTGGCGGCATCCGACCCGTCCACGTTCGCGGCTGCCGCGCTCGGCAGCGCACGGGGCGCCGGCGAGTATTCGGACGGCCGCGGTCACCTCGTGCTCGCGGCGACGCGGCGCATGCCGGAGCTCGGCTGGGCAATCGTCGTGGAAGTGGACCGGGGCGAAGCGCTGGCCGGCCTGCGGCAGCAACGGCTGTGGATCCTCCTCGGCGCCGCCGGCCTCTTTGCGGCGCTCGGCGGCCTCGGCCTCGCGTGGCACCGCAGCGCCCGCGAGCGCCACTACCGGGACCTTTCCGAGCGCGATGCGCGGTACCGCGAGCTCCTCGAGCAGACCCAGGAAGTCGTCTCCGTGAGCGTGGACGGCAAGGTCGTCTATGCGAATCCCGCCTGCATCGCCATGTTCGGGTACCAGAAGGCGCTCATCGGAGTGCCGGTCTCGATTCTCTTTGCGCCGGGCGGCTCGCGCGAACAGGTCGAGGAGATCGTCCACAGCCGTTTGTCGGGGCGGCCCGCGCCGAAACTCTACGAGGCCGTCGGCCTGCGTGGCGACGGCACCACGTTCGACGTGGAGCTGCGCATCACCCCGGTCGACTTCGAGGGCAAGCCGGCCTCCCAGGCGATCCTGCGGGACATCACGAGCCGCAAAAAGATGGAGGGCGAGATCCGGGGCTCCGAGGAGCGCTATCGCCTCCTCTTCGAGCGAAACCTCGCCGGGGTCTACCGCTCGACCGCCTCCGGAAGGCTTCTCGAGTGCAACCGCGCCTACGCACGGATGATGGGCTACGGCTCGCCCGCCGAGGCGATGGCGCAGCCCGCCACGGCGTTCTACGCGACTCCCGGCGAGCGCGAGGAGTTCCTGGCGAGGCTGCGCCGCGAAGGCAGCCTCGTGAACTACGAGAACCAGGCGCGCCGCAAAGACGGCAGCCTGGTCTGGGTGGTCGAGAACGTTTCGCTCATCCAATCCGAGGAGGATGGCGAAGAGATCATCCTCGGCACGGCCTTCGACATGACCGACCGCAAGCGCCTGGAGGAGCAGCTGCTTCAGTCTCAGAAAATGGAGGCCGTGGGACGCCTGGCGGGCGGCATCGCCCACGACTTCAACAACCTGCTGACGGCGGTGTCCGGGTACACGGAGCTGCTGCTCGGGCAGCTTCCGGAGGGCGACCCGCGCCGCGAGAACGCGGAAGAGATCCGTGAGGCCGGCCGGCGCGCGGCCGCCCTCACGCAACAGCTGCTCGCCTTCAGTCGGCGGCAGGTGCTCGAGCCCCGCGTGCTCGACCTGAACGCCGTCATCGTCAACACGGAAAAGATGCTGCGGCGCGTGATCGGCGAAGACGTCGAGCTGACCGTCTCGCTCGATCCGGGGCTCTGGCGCACACGGGCCGACCCCGGCCAGATCGAGCAGGCGATCCTGAACCTCATCGTGAACGCTCGCGACGCCATGCCGCGGGGCGGGAGGCTCACGATCGAGACCGGCAACGTGGAGCTCGACGACAAGTTCGCGGGAGCGTATGCAACCGTCCACCCCGGCCCGCACGTCATGCTGGCGGTCTCCGACACGGGCGTCGGGATGGACGCCGAACAGCAGGCCCGCCTCTTCGAACCCTTCTTCACGACGAAGGAGCGCGGCAAGGGAACGGGGCTCGGCCTCTCGACCACCTACGGCATCGTCAAGCAGAGCGGCGGTTCGATCTGGGTCTACAGCGAGCCCGGCCACGGGACGACGTTCAAGATCTACCTGCCCCGCTGCGAGGACCCCCTCGAGGAGCAGCCGCCGGCACTTTCCCCGACCGCGCCGGTCACCGGAACCGAAACCGTGCTGCTCGTCGAGGACGAGCCCGAGGTGCGTCGGCTCGTGGATAAGCTGCTTCACATGCGCGGCTACACCGTGATCGCCGCCGCCAGCCCGGCCGAGGCGATTGCAGCTTCCCGGCGCCACGAGGCGGAGATCCAGATCCTCGTAACCGATGTCATCATGCCGGGCATGAACGGGCGGGAGCTCGCGCGGGCGCTCGCCCCGAGCCGCCCCCGCATGAAGGTCCTGTACATGTCCGGCTACACGGATGCCGCGATCAGCCAGCACGGAATCCTGGCGCCCGGCACCGCGTTCCTCTCGAAACCCTTCACGCCGGACGCGCTGGCCCGCAAGGTGCGGGAAGTGCTGGACGGACCCGCCTAAATCTCAAGAGTTCGTGAGTTCCGCGAAGGCTCATGCAGCATTCCCTACGCTGGGCGACACCGAGATCGGATCGGAGAACGGAGGAGTTCGGATGCGAATGCGTTGGACGGGGCTGGCAGCGGCAGTTCTCTTTGCAATTCTGGCAGGCCGGGCAGGCATCGCGCAGGAAGCCACACCGGGGACGCCGCCCGACGCGGCGCCGGCGGCCCCGGCGCCCGAGCCCGCGATGAAGGAGCCAAAGGCCTATCGGCCAATCGAGGGGCCGGTGATCATCAACCTGCCCTCGGTGGACGTGCCCGCGAAGGGAACGCTCACCCTGCTCTTTGCACACCGTTTTTCGCAGCCCGTGCAGAACAGCAGCATCAACACCCTGTTTTCGTTCGATTCGGCCGCGAACATCGGAATCGGCCTCGGGTACGCGCCCGTGAAGAACCTCGCCCTGTTCTTCTACCGCTATTCCAACGACAACACGACCTACGAGGTGAGCGGCAAGTACAGACTCCTGTCCTGCGGGCCCCTCGCGGTCTCGCTCGGCGCGGGCGGAGACTTTCGGACCGTGCCCAACCCGCCGCTCGGGCCTCCCGTGAACAATCGGAGCACCTTCTTTGCTCAGGCGATCTTCGCCTATACCCCGACGCCCTGGTTGAGGATCACCGCGGAGCCGATGTACATCAACCACACGTCCGGACTGCCAGGCTGGCTCGATCTTACGGCGAGCCCCACGCTCGTCGTCAGGCCAGAGCCCTTCTACGCGAATGTCTTCAACGTCCCGATCGCGGCGTCGGTCGCGATCACACACTCCATCGCCGTCCACGGAGAAGTCGTGCCGAGCTATTCGCGCAATGTGATCGTCACTCAAACCCAGGGCTGCGGCGGAGACCTTCCTGCCTGCCCCACCGCCACGCAGAGATTCTCCCCGGGGGTCGGGTGGGTCGTCTCCGTCGAGAAGAGCCTCCTCCGACACCGCTTCGCCTTCATGGCCGGGAACATGCGCGAGACGACGGTCGATCAGTATGTGCTTCCAACCTTCAGCAATGGCTTGTTGCAGAATCCGAAAAACGTCTATCTCGGTTTCTACCTCGTCCGGCAGTGGAGCCTCAGCCACTAGGGCGACTCATGCACAATGAGCTGCCATGCCCAAAGTTCCGGAGCTCGTCGTACCATCGCTCGCACCGACCGACCGTCTCGTGGAGCTCCCCGCGCTGTTCCTGGGCGACGCGCGCGATGGCCGCGCCCCGCGTCTGGCAACCGCACTGCGCGTCGGTCTGCGCGGCCGCACGCTCTGCGTCCGATTCGACGGAAAAGACGACGGCGTCGTCGCGACCCACCGCAACCGCGACGACCCGCTCTGGGAGGAGGACGTCTACGAAGTGTTCCTCGCTCCCGAAGAACCGGCGCGGCTCTACTACGAGTTCGAGGTCAATCCGCTCGCCACGCTCTTCGATGCCCGCGTCGCGTCGCCGGAGCTCTCGCGGGCCGCGATGCGCGTGGAGACGGCCTGGGACTGCCCGGGCTTCTCGGCGCGGGTGACTCGAAACGCGCGGCGCTGGTCCGCGACACTCCGGATTCCGCTGCCCGAGTTATCGGGGGGCGCCATGCCCGAGCGCTGGCGGGCCAACTTCTACCGGATCGATCGCGGCGCGCTCGACGAGTACTCGGCCTGGTCTCCCACGCTCTCCGACCCGCCGGATTTCCACGTCCCGGAGCGGTTCGGCGTCCTGCACATGGGGGTCAGGTCTGTGAAAGTGTGAATTTGCAACGAGCTAATGGCTGAGCACGCTCCCACCCAGATTCACACTTTCACAGACCTGACCCCACGATCCCCTGGCCCTTGAGCCACTCGACGGCTCGTTCCTTCGCCCGGCGCTCCTTGTACTGAAAGAAGTGGGCCTCCTCCCTGGCGTGGCGCAGGAGCGCGGCGCGATAGGCGCTCCGCGGGTCCTCTGCCGCCAGAGCCGCGACCAGATCCCGTCGGCACGCGGCATCGGCACAATGCGCCGCGAACTCCTCCAGGTCCCCGAGCGTGCGCTCCCCGGCGTCCCGCGGGAGGGCCGCGTAGCGCGGATCGGCGCTCAGCGCCGCGTGACGCGCGGCATCTCGCTCCAGCACCTGCACGACGTCGCCGGTCTTCCGGTCGAAGAAATGGGTGATCTTTCGGGAGCGGCTCTCGAAGGCCACGACGAGTCCCTCCCAGTCGATTTCGATCGGCATATTCCCGGTATGATAGAGGTTTGGGGAGACGGATGAAGAAGATCGGGACCTTCGACGACTGGATTGACGCGTTTCGGGCATGGCAGAAGGACATCGGCCTGCACCTGCCCGTCCACGCCGACTACGCCTTCGAGGCCAAGTACGGCGATCTTCGGTCGGATGAAATCGAGTACGGGGACTTCCGGGGCAACAAGAAGTGGGAGCGGGTCACGCAGATCCCGTATCAGCAGATCCGCGACGCCCTGCTCAACCTCATCGTCTACCAGGGCGACACCGAGTTTGCCTCCGTCGAGCAGCAGCGCAATCTGCTCGCGACGTCGCCGTCCGACTACGACACCGACAGCTGCTGCCGGATCATGGTCGAGGAGATGCGGCACGGGTGGCAGATGTGCCACCTGCTCGTGAACCACTTCGGCGAGACCGGCAAGATCGAGGCCCGCAAACTCCTCGAGCGCCGGTCCTGGCAGAACAATCGGCTGCTGGGGTCCTTCAACGTGGACGTCGACAACTGGGTCGACTTCTTCACCTACACCGAGTTCGTCGACCGCGACGGCAAGTTCCAGCTCAACATGCTTTCGACCTCCGGCTTTGCGCCGTTGGCCCGCTCGATGGGCCCCATGCTGCGCGAGGAAGGATTCCACCTCGGCACGGGACACATGGGCCTGCAGCGCATCGTGAAGGCGGGCCGTGTCCCGGCGCCGCTTCTCCAGAAGTACGTCAACAAGTGGCTCTCGACGGCCTACGACCTCTTCGGCAAGGATTCCTCCTCCTCGGCCGAGTGGTTCTACGTCTGGGGCGTGAAGGGGCGTTACGACGAGGCGAAGCAGCCCGCCGATCCCGACAAGGCGCACCTGAACGAGCTCTCGCGGGAGCTCTACCGGCAGGAGGTGGAGAAGCTGCTCGAGTCGATCAGCCGCCTGCTGCCGCCAGGCGCCCGCCCGTTCGTTGCGCCCGATCTCAAGTTCCACCGCGCGATCGGCGAATTCGCCGGAAAGCACTACTCCGTGTCGGGCGAGCCACTGTCTCCCGAGTCCTATGCGAAGCACATTGCCGAGGTCCTGCCCGACGAGCAGGAAAAGGCCTTCATCCGCGACCTGATGCGGGAGCCGGGCTGGATCGCCCCGAGATCGGAAATCACGGCGTCGTAGACCGCAAGCCCGCGGTGCTCCGCGCCCGCCTCCTCGCCTGGTTTCGCCGCGAAAAGCGGCAGCTTCCCTGGCGCGGCACGCGCGATCCCTACCGGATCTGGGTTTCGGAGGTGATGCTCCAGCAGACGACGGTGGGGGCCGTGCGCGGCCGCTACGAGAGATTCCTGCTCCGATTCCCGGACGTCCGCGCACTCGCCCGCGCCCGGGAGGAGAGCGTTCTCGCCGCCTGGTCGGGGCTCGGCTATTACGCTCGCGCGCGGAACCTGCGCCGAGCGGCGCGCGAAGTCGTACGCCTCCATGGAGGACGGCTGCCGAGCGATGGTGCGGCCCTTGCGGCGCTTCCCGGCTTCGGCGATTACATGGCCGCCGCCGTCGCTTCGATCGCCTTCGGCGCGCGCGCACCCGCGACCGACGCGAACGTGACGCGCGTCCTGTCCCGTCTCTTCGCAATCGCGGGCGATGTCGGAACGCGCGTGCACGCTCGGGCCGTGCGCGCACAGGCCGCGGAGCTACTCGTCCGCGGCAGGCCGGGCGACCTCACCGCGGCGCTGATGGACCTCGGCCAGCTCGTCTGCACGCCTCGCCGTCCCTCGTGCCCGGTCTGCCCCGTCGCTGCCGAGTGCGCAGCGCGGCGGCGCGGCGAGGTCTCGCGGTTCCCCGGGAAGAAGGCCCGCCCGGCGATCACTCGCGCCTTCGTCGCAGCGGCCATCCCCTTGCGGGAGGGGGAGGCGCTCCTCGTGCGAGGCGACCGCGCGCTGCTCCGCGGCCTGTGGCAGTTCCCCTCTGCCGAGGGTGCGACCGCGGCGGCCGCGAGGCGCCGACTCGCAGTCGAGCTCACGCGGCTCGGACTCCAGCTGGATGGCCGGGAGCCGCTTGCCATGACGCGGCATACCATGGTCCACCGGCTGCTCGCCATCGCAGTGTATCGTGCGACTCCGACTCCAGGTCCGAAATCCAAGATCCGCAACCCGCAACCCGTGCGCTGGCTCACGCCCGGACGGCTGGTTACCGCCGCGATCCCGACGCTCACGCGAAAAATCGCCGTCGCCGCACACTTCCTGCCGGGCCCCGCGCCGGGCATTCCTGGTCGGCACGCGCGTGTCCGGTCTTCTTCTTCTACTGATCATGGTTCTCTGTGACTCCCCCGCGGACACTCCGGCGCACCGCCTCGTCTTCACGACGGTCGACGACCACGTCTTTTCGCTCGCCGAGAAAGAAGCAAATCAAGCTCGTTCCACCGACCTCCGCGCCTCGTCCCGCGCCGAACCCCAGGACTCGCGACGCCGGCACCCACGGCCCGTCCGAAAAAGGACTTCTCGCTCTGAGAGTTCCGGATCGGGCCGCCGCCGCCCGCGTTCATGGCATCCTTGCGGGCGATGAGCCTCGAGCCCGACACCCGGACGCGTCGTCGACCACTCCTGCTCGCCCTCGCGATTCTCGCGGGCGGTGCCGTCTTCGCGGCCTACGCGAATCACTTCCAGAACTCGTTCCATTTCGACGACAGCCACGTCATCCAGAACAACGCTTACCTGCGCAGCCTCCGGAACATCCCGGGCTTCTTCACCGGGGCCTCGAAATTCTCGAGCTGGCCGACCCTGTCGGACTACCGGCCGGTCTCGAGCGCCTCCTTCGCGTTGGACTACTGGCGCGGCGGCGGGCTCGACCTACCTGCGTTCCACGCGACCCAGTGGTCGCTCCATCTGCTGCTCGGGGTCCTGGTCTTCTTCTTCCTCCGGTACGTTCTGGCCGAATCGGGCCTCTCCCTTCCCGCTAACTGGCTTGCCCTGTTCGGCGCGACGCTCTTCGCTCTCCACCGCGTCAACACGGAGACCGTGAACTACCTGTGTCAGCGCGCGGAGATCATCGCAACCCTCGGCGTCGTGGGCTCCTTCGTCCTCTACCAGTACGCACCCCGGTGGCGGAAGAGCCAGCTGTGGCAAGTGCCCTGGCTGGTCGGCGCCTTCGGCAAGCAGTCGGCGATCGTGTTCGGCCCGCTGCTGGCGATCTATCTTGCGATCTTCCCTCCGCCGGGAGAGGTCGGCCGCGAGGCCGGGTCGAGGCGGCGCTGGCCGGCCTGGCTGGTGGTTTCCGCCCCGGCGTTCGTTCTGGGCGCCCTGTTCTATGCGCTCCAGGCGAGGCTGGCTGAGCCCAACCTGCTCCGAACCCTGGTGACGCCCCTGTCCTACCTGCAGACGCAGACGTTCGCGTTTCCCCACTACTTCCGCCTCTTCCTGCTGCCCTTCGGTCTGTCGGCCGATCCGGACTGGACCCCGATCGAGGCCTGGTACGACACGCGCGTGTTTGCCGGCGTTCTCTTCGGCGCGGTATTCCTGGGAGGCGCCTTCACCTATGCCCGCAGACGTCGGGCCGGCAAGGCCTTTCTGTTCGGAGCACTGTGGTTCTTCGTCACGCTGATCCCCTCCTCCTCGATCGTCCCGCTCTCGCAGATGATCAGCGAGCATCGGCCCTACCCGGCATTCATCGGCCTCGTTCTCTGCCTGGCGGTCGCCGCGGGCGACTGGCTCACCAGCACATCGCCCGAGAGAGCGGTGCGCCGGCAGCGTGTGGCAGCAAGTCTCGGCATCGTGCTGCTGGCGGCGCACGGCGTCGGGACCTACGAACGCAATCGCGCATGGCGAAACGAGGAGACCCTCTGGAAGAGCGTCACCGAGGAGAGCCCCGGCAATGGCAGAGCCTGGATGAACTACGGGGGGATCTTCATGGCGCGCGGCGATTTCACCAACGCGCGGTACTGTTTCTCACGCGCGCAGGCGCTCGTTCCCAACTACGACGTCCTCGAGGTCAACATGGGCATCCTCGAAGGCGCCCTGGGCAACGGCGTCGAGGCCGAGAGGCACTTCCAGCGGGCGCTCTCCCTGAACTCGGCGACGGCCATGGCGCACTACTACTATGGTCGCTGGCTGCAGGAGAACGGAAGAGACCGGGAATCCTCCCTGCAGCTGGCCGCTGCAGTCGCGGCGAGCCCGGCCGATCTCGATGCGAGGCATCTGTTGCTGCGCGTCTACGGGAGACTCGGGGAGAAGGAGTCGGTCTGCGCTCTCGGGCGCGAGACCTTGAGAATCGCAGCGGGCGATCCCGACGCCGCTTCCGCGGCAGCGAGCTGCCCTCTGCACTAGCTGACTCCGCCGGTTCCTAGGTCGCTTCCGCCGGAGACTACGGCGCGAACACCGCGGTCCACTGACCGGACGTTGTCGTGGGTGTGCCGGCCGGGGTGATCGAAATGGCGATCAGGTCGCCGGCGGCGAAGGCTGCGGTGTGCGTGGGGTCCGAACAGGATGTAGCCGCTCCCGTGATCGTGCAGGTCACGGCTGTAGCCGCGGAAGGCGCCGGGAGCGTCTGCCTCCTAACCGTGAAAGTGTAGGACGCGACGCCTCCCGGGGGGGCCTGGATGAAGACGAAGAAGTTCTTGATGGTGCCGGCCGTCGGGATGATGTTCTGAATGGACACTTCCGTCGTACCCAGCTCAGCGGAGAAAAGCCCCATGTAGCGGACTGCCGCGTTCGAGAAATTGGTCGTGCGGCTCGTACCGCCGACGATCGGTGTTCCGCTGTTCGGCCCGGTTGGGCCCGACGGCCCCGTTGGACCCGAAGGGCCCAGCGGCCCGAGCGGACCAGAGGGGCCCGACGGACCGGTGACGCCGGTGGCCCCGGTGACACCGGTCGGACCAGACGGCCCCGACGGACCACTCGGGCCGGTGACGCCCGTAACACCGGAAGGTCCGCTGGGGCCGGAAGGCCCGGACGGTCCGGATGGACCGGTCACGCCCGTGACTCCGGTTGCACCCGACGGACCGGATGGACCTGATGGGCCTGAAGGACCAGTGGCGCCAGTCGCCCCCGTTACTCCCGTCGAGCCGGTTGCGCCCGTCGCACCTGAAGGCCCTGACGGCCCGGAAGGACCTGTCGCACCAGTGACGCCGGTTGCACCTGTTGCACCCGAGGGGCCTGACGGGCCGGACGGGCCCGTGGCGCCAGTCGCTCCGGTCACCCCCGTCGCGCCCGTCGCACCGGTGGCTCCCGAGGGACCAGACGGCCCTGACGGGCCGGATGGACCAGTCGCTCCAGTGACGCCCGTCGCGCCTGTCGCACCGGACGGACCCGATGGGCCTGACGGGCCGGACGGACCTGTAGCACCAGTCGCGCCGGTCACTCCCGTCACGCCGGTTGCGCCCGTCGCACCTGAAGGCCCTGACGGCCCGGAAGGACCGGTCGCACCAGTAACGCCGGTTGCACCTGTTGCACCCGACGGACCCGAGGGGCCTGACGGGCCGGATGGGCCCGTGGCGCCAGTCGCTCCGGTCACCCCCGTCGCGCCCGTCGCACCGGTGGCTCCCGAGGGACCAGACGGCCCCGACGGGCCGGATGGACCAGTCGCTCCAGTGACGCCCGTCGCGCCTGTCGCACCGGACGGACCCGATGGGCCTGACGGGCCGGACGGACCTGTAGCACCAGTCGCGCCGGTCACTCCCGTCACGCCCGTCGCACCGGTCGCTCCAGAGGCACCAGACGGCCCCGACGGTCCCGTCGCTCCAGTCGGACCGGTGACACCCGTGGCTCCGGTTGCGCCCGTCGCCCCCGAGGGACCGGATGGTCCGGATGGGCCAGTGGGGCCGGAAGGACCGGTTGTCCCCGTCGGGCCCGTCGCACCGGTTGTACCCGTGGCACCCGAGGGGCCAGATGGGCCCGAAGGTCCAGACGGGCCCGTTACGCCGGTCGGGCCTGTCGCGCCGACTGGACCGGAGGGACCGCTCGGACCGGTCACGCCGGTCGCGCCAGACGGACCACTCGGTCCAGAAGGCCCGGTTGCACCCGTCGCGCCAGTTGCTCCCGTTGCGCCGCTCGGACCCGTGACCCCCGACGGGCCACTCGGGCCGGTAGCTCCGGTCGCCCCGCTCGGGCCGCTCGGACCGGTCACACCCGTCGGTCCGGTGGCGCCAGACGGACCGGTCGCTCCCGTTGGGCCAGTGGGACCAGTCGCCCCGGAGGGCCCCGTTGCCCCGGTAGCACCCGTCGGGCCCGTCGGACCGGTGGCCCCGCTCGGCCCCGTAGCGCCCGATGGACCCGTGGGACCGGTGGCACCCGTTGGCCCGGTCGCGCCGGACGGCCCAGTCGCACCAGTCGGCCCTGTCGGTCCGGTGACTCCCGATGGACCTGTCACCCCGGAGGGGCCTGACGGACCGCTGGGCCCGGTGGCACCTGTCGGTCCCGTCGCCCCGGTTGATCCGGTTGGGCCTGTGGCTCCCGTCGGTCCCGTGACGCCAGAGGGACCGCTCGGACCGGTTGCACCGGTTGGCCCGGTTGCACCCGTCGCACCGGTCACGCCAGTGGGCCCCGTGGCACCTGTGGGTCCTGTCGCACCGGTTGCGCCCGTCGGACCTGTTGCTCCAGTGGGGCCCGTTAGACCGCTCGGACCAGTCGGCCCCGTGGGTCCTGTAACACCGGTTGCACCCGTCGCGCCGGTCACGCCAGTGGGACCCGTGGCACCGGTGGGTCCTGTCGCACCGGTCGGGCCGGAGGGACCCGTCGCACCAGTGGGACCGGTCGCGCCAGTGGCTCCCGTCGGACCAGTGGCGCCCGTCGCGCCAGTCGGACCTGTCGGACCTGTGGCGCCCGTCGCGCCGGTTGCACCCGTAGGACCGGTAGGACCCGTAGCTCCCGTGGGACCCGTGGCTCCCGTCGCGCCCGTCACACCGGTCGGCCCCGATGGACCCGTCGCTCCTTTGGGCCCCGTGGCTCCCGTTGGCCCCGAAGGTCCGCGCGGGCCGGGCGGGCCAGGCGACTCCGGGACGTCCTGCACCGAGTAGGTCACGTACCGCGTGCGGCTCGCGTCCGTGTAGCGGTCGGCGAAAGGCGGCAGCGTGAAGGCAATGGTCCGATCGCCGCTTGCATCGGGCATGCGCAGCGAAGCCGAGACGGAGAAGCTGTCGCCAGGCGGAAACGCCCTGGGCGCTCCGACGAACGTCACGACGATCTGATCGGGCGTCGAGCTCACGACGAAGTCTGCAGGCGTGAAGACGACGGAATTGACGAAGACAACGTGGTCCACCGCAACGACGAACGCGGAACCCTCACCGAAGGCGATCTGGAACGCGTCGCCCGGCTGGAATCCGTCCTGCGAGAGAGCATTGACGTTCGCGACCGCGAGCATCACCTCGGTGGTCGCCCCACGCTGCAGGACGTCCGGGAAGATGCCGAGCGCGGGCGTGATCGTACCCGTCGAGTAGATGGGCACGACGACACGCTCGGCCGGCGTCACGGCCGGTACGGCTCCGAAAAACATGGTCGAGGCCGCGACGAAAATCGCAACGAGCCGGTCGCCCGCGCCCTTCGACCCTCTTTGCAGGAGCGGCACACAGACCTTCGCCCCCGCACTCCTGGAAGCGTTCCTGATCGACTTCAATCTATTGCTACCTGTACCGAGCATTGTAGGCTCGGGAAGCGAAATCGTCAATCGCAGACAGCCTCCGCGCCACCATCGGCTATACTTTTTCCCATCGAATCCACCCTCCTCACCGCCCGGGCTCGCGCTCCCGAATCCTCTTCGGCGCGCGTCTTCGTCATCGATGACGACGACCAGATCCGGCGCCTCCTCCACCGGCTTCTGACTCCGGCCGGCTATCTCGTCGAACTGTTCCCGACCGCGGAGGAGGGACTCGCGCGCATCCGCGCGGATGCCCCCGACCTCGTGCTCCTGGATCTTCACCTGCCAGACCGCAGCGGCCACGAGGTGCTCGAGGCGATCCGTGCGGACCCGACCACGCGCCTGCTGCCGGTCGTGATGCTGACGGGAATGGCGACGGCCTCCGAGAAGATGCGCGCGCAGTCCGGCGGCGTCACGGATTTCATCTCCAAACCGTTCTCGCAGGAAGAGCTGCTGCCCCGAGTGCGCGCCCTCGTCATGCTCAAGCTCTTCGCCGACGAGCACGAGCACGCCGAGCACGTCATCCTGACGCTGGCGAAGACGATCGATGCGCGGGATCCGTACACGGCCGGGCACAGCGGCCGCGTCGCGGAATACGCCGACCACATCGCCGCCCGGATGGGGCTCGACGCCGGTGCGCGCAACGACATGCGCCGCGGGGCCCTCTTTCACGATCTCGGCAAGATCGTCATTCCCGACGCGGTCCTGCGCAAGCCCGGTGCTCTCACTCCCGAGGAGCGCGCGATCATCGAGGAGCACCCGGTCGTCGGCAACGATCTGCTCTCGCCCATGAAGACGATGCGCAAGACCCTTCCCGTCGTCTATCACCACCACGAGCGCCTGGACGGATCCGGTTATCCCGAGGGAATCTCCGGTACCGCGATTCCCATGGCCGTGCGCATCGTGACCGTCGCCGACATCTTCGACGCCCTCACGACCGACCGCGCGTACCGCGGGGCGTTGCGCGTCGAGACTGCGTTCGAGATCCTCTTCGAAGGGGTGCAAAAGGGCTGGTGGGACGGGGACGTCGTCGATCTCCTGCGCGGCATCGTCGATGAGAGCGGCCTTTCCGCCTCAGGACTGCGAGCCGGACCCGGGGGCGTCTGATCCCCCTCGCCGAGAACCCATCATGGACATCGTCTGGAAGGGTCAGCCCGCACGGATTCGGGAGTCGGGCACCGGGCCTGCGGTCGTGCTCGTCCATGGCTATCCATTCGACGGAGCGATGTGGTCGGGCGTGGCCAGGGCCCTGGCCGGCCGATTCCGAGTCCTGAAGCCGGACCTTCCGGGCCGCGGGGAGACGGCTGCCCCGTCGGAGGGGCGGATCGAAGACTACGCGGACTTCCTCCAGGCGGTGCTGGACGGACTCGCCGAGCCCGCCGGCGTCGCCGGGTTCTCGATGGGTGGATACGTGTCGCTCGCGCTCGTGCGACGCCGCCCTGCAACGCTTCGCGCTCTGGCCCTGGTGGACACGCGGGCCGCGGCCGACGACGCGGCCGGGAAGGCCAGGCGCGACGAGGCCATCGCCCTCGTGCGGTCAGGCGGAGTCGCCGCGATCGCCGAAAGCATGGTGCCGAAGGTACTCGGCCCATTCTCGCTCTCGAACCGCGACCTCGTCGACCGCGTGCGGCGGATCATGATGAGGCAGACGCCGGAGACCGTGGCGGCGGACCTCACTGCGATGAAGGACCGGCCCGACTCGCGAGACATCCTGCACGAGATCGCCATCCCCGCGCTCGTCGTCGTCGGCGACGCGGACACCCTGACGCCGCCCTCGGACTCTCAGGCCATGGCGGATACGATTCCCGGAGCCAGGCTCGTCACGGTGCCCGCCGCCGGGCACCTCACGCCGATGGAGCGGCCCGGTGCGGTAGCCGCCGCGCTCGGCGACTTCTTCGCAGCCCCACTCGGAGCCGCTCCCCCGCGCTGACCCAGTTCCCCTCGCCGGGCAACGGAATCTTCGAGACTTCTCCCTCAGAACCCCAGTTTCAGCGCAAAACGCACGGACGTAGGCAACGATCGCGCGATGGGCTGGCCATACGTCGAGTTGCACCTCGCTTGGTCTGCACTCCCCGGTTGGCTGCCACAAACGTAGCTCGGATTATCGAACTCCGAGAGGTTGTACCTCTGATCGACGGCAATCACCCTCTGCGTATTGAAGAGGTTGAAGATGTCTGCCAGGAATGTGAGGCTCACGGGCCCGAGCTGGAGCGGATACCCGAGGTGCAGATCGGCGTCGTAGCTCGCCGGTACGCGCCCCTCGGTGCCACGCGGCGTCAGGAAGAATTCGTACCGCTGGTAAACGTTGCTGAAACCGATCCGCGAGATCGGCGTGCCGGTCTGGTAGTAGGTGACGAGGCCGACCGACAGATTGAAGGGCGTCACGTAGAGGCCGGAGAGCTTGACGACGCTGCGGCGATCGTTCGAAAGGTACCCGCTCGCGGTATAGGGTTGTGCCACGCCGCCCACGACCGATCCCTTCGTGAAGAAATCGTAGTAGTCGTAGAGGGCCGAGATGTTCGGGTCGGCCGTGCCGCGAGCCTGCGTGTAGGGTGCGAACGTGCCGTCGTAGTTGCCCTTCAACGTCCCGTAGACATAGGACGCGAGGAGCGACCAGTTGTCCGAGAATCGCTTGGTCGCCTGGAGCTGAAACCCGCGATAGTAGCGTTGCGCCCTCGGTGCCAGGAAGGCCGCGCCGCTGTAATCCAGCGTGTAGAGATACTTCATCCGGTCCTGAGTCGGGTTGCCGACGCAATAGGTCCCGGCGTTGGTGTCGCAGAGGAAGTCCTCGACGACCTGCGGAAGATCCCGATAGATGAACTGGGCCCCCACCGCGAAGTTCGGAATCACCTCGCTCTCGACCCCGAAGATGCCTTCGCGAAGGTACTGCCCCTTGAGGTTGGCGTCCGTCTGGTCATTGAGGGAGCCGAAAATCGTTCCCCCGCCATGGGCTACGGCCGAGCTGTCGGCCCCGACGGCGATCGTGGCGGCGTCTACGTTCGGCGTCGTCGAGGTCGGATCGAAGTTGTAGATGGTCGCCTGCCTCTCCGAGCTGTAGGAGCGGATGACGAGGTCCATCGGAATCTGCTCGTAAAAATAACCGAAGGAGCCGAAGACCTTGGTCCTGTTGTCGCAGAACGGGTCCCAGGTGAATCCGACTCTCGGTGCAAAGCTCTGGTTGAGGTTTACCTGCCGCACGCCATCCCGGTCGTAGATCTGTTCGTCGTCCCATCGGATGCCCAGGTTCACGGTCAGGTTCTTGAGGACGGTCCACGTGTCCTGCAGATAGAGGGAATACGTTCGGTGAAAGGGGTCCGTGATGAGCGCCGACGTGGGGGCGTTCGCGACCGTCGCGTCGACGGTCGTCCAGTAGAAGTGCGAGTACACGGGCAGCGAAGGATTGTTGGGGTTATCGTAGATCGTGACCTGCTGGCCCCCGGGGATGCCGCCGGAGTTGTGCTTGTTGACGTCCGCCTGGTCTTCCATGAACTCGAAGCCGCCTTTGATCTCGTGGTTCGCCAGGTACTTCGTCGCGGACACCGTTCCCAGGTAGCGCTTGAACGTCTTGTCCTGGATCAGGCCGAAGCCTCCGCTCTGAATCTGGTTGTCCCGCGTGTCGATGTACTGGATGTCGTTTCCGCCCGGCAATCCCGGATCCACCGAGTTCTGCTCGTGATGCACCGCTCCCTGCGCCGCGATGACCCAGGTCGAACCGATGAGACCGTTGTACCGAAGCGAATAATCGCTCCCGCCGGCCTGCTGCAGGCCAATGAACGTCGTGTACGGGCCATTCGGCGGGTGCGCGCCGTCGTTCACGGCGCCCGTCGCGTCCTGCGGATCCTGGAAGTAGCTGCCGATGAGCGTATTCGAAGGATTGAGCATCCATGTCAACTTGGCCGAACCGAGGTTCTTCGTGGTGTCCGTGTTGGCCGGCTGCCCGATGTTCGGCCCGGTCGTCAGCGTCTGCTTGGTCGTGTTCTGCACGCGGTCGTAGGCGCCGAAGAACCAGAGGTTGTCCTTGAGGACGAACCCTCCGAGGGCAAAGCCGTAGTCGAGCCGGTTGTATCCCGAGACGAAGGAATAGAGCTCCGAGTCCTCCGGGTGCTTGTTCGACGCCTGCAAGGAGTTGTTGTCGTAGTAGACGAAGGCCTCACCGTGGTACTCGTTTCCGCCGGACTTGGTGATCACGTTGATGATGCCGCCCGTCGAGCGACCGAACTCGGCCTGGTAGCCTCCGGTCTTCACATCGAGCTCCTGGATGAACTCGTAGTTGAGCTCCTTTCCCTGCGCACCGTACTCGACACCGGTCGTGTCGACGCCGTCGATGACAAAGGAGTTCTCGAGGCCCGTCGAGCCGTTGATGACAATCGAGTTGGCGAAGGCCGCGGTGTTGGAGCTCTGGGTCGTCACACCCGGAGCGATCTGAACGATCGACGTGTAGTTGCGGCCGCTCGGAAGCGACTTGATCTCCTGGCTGTCGATGTTGTTGCCGATGGCGCTCGATGCCTGATCGACCAGCGGCGCCTGCGCGGAGACGACCACCTCTTCCTTCAAGGCCGGCCGCAGACGGAAATCGCCCGTCGCCGTCTTGCCGAGGGAGACGGTGACCGTGACCTCGGACCTGGCGAATCCCTGCAAATTCGTGGACACCTTGTAGACGCCTGGCGGCAGCACGAGCAGGCGGTAGCCCCCCGTGGCGTCCGTGACCGTCGTGCGGGCGCCCTGGAGCGAGGGGCTCCTCGCCTCGACCGCGACACCCGGAAGGGCGCCGCCCTGCTCGTCGGTCACCCGACCGATGATGTCGCCGGTGGTCTGCGCGTAGGTGAGGGCTGCGGGAAGGACGAGGATCGCCAGAAAGAGCGACGAAAGCACTCGGCGCATGGGGCCTCCTCCGATTTTTCAAAATCCTAGCACACGCTTCGCCGGAAGTTCGATTCGGCTTCGTCCGACTGTGGTAAACACGCCGGCACTGGCGATGCGACTGTTCCGCAAGAAACGCCCGGAGGCCGAGGAATCCGGTCAGCCCACGCGCCTCCACATCGGCTGTGGCACTCAAGCACTCCCGGGCTGGATCAACATCGACAACCAGGGCCTGCCCGGCGTGGATCAGGTGCTCGACGTGCGGCGGGGCCTCCCCTTCGCCCGAGTCGCCGCGATCTACGCGGAGCACTTCCTCGAACACCTCGCACTCGACGACGGCCTGGCGTTTCTCCAGGAGTGCCGGCGCGTGCTTGCGCCGGACGGGGTGCTGCGCCTCTCAACCCCCAACCTCGACTGGGTCCTGACGACGCACTACCGGTGGCGGGACGTCACCGAGGAGGACCGCCAGGAGGACTGCTTGCGCCTGAACCGCGCCTTCCACGGCTGGGGCCACCAGTTCCTCTACAACAGGCCGATGCTCGTCGCCGCCCTGAGATCCGCAGGCTTCGCGAGCGCGACCTTCTGCCGCTACGGCGAGAGCGACCTGCCTGCGCTGAAGGGGCTCGAGCGCCACGAGACCTGGGATGACTCTCCCGATCTGCCACACGTTCTGATCGTGGAGGCGCTCGGCTCCGCGCCACCCGAGCCGATCTCCGATAAGTGGCTCAAGGAATTCCGCGAGGCGATGGGAGCCAGGTAGGGCGCCGGGCCGGAGTTCGGGTGTCGGCGTTGAAGAGACGGTGACGGTTTCGGGGCGAGGCGCGTAGTAACCTCGAACGCCGTGATCGGATCCCTCGCGATCATCCTGCTCCTCCTCGCGACCACGGCCGCGGTCGCCGCTGCGGCGCGCTTCGTCCATCGCCCGATTCCGCGTCCGGCCATGGCCGGGTTCCTCGTGCTCGCGGTTCTTCCCTACCCGCGTGCCTTCGTCGAGCGCGTCACGCCGCTTCCGCTCGATCATGCCGCCTTCGTCCGCCCTTGGTACGTGGCCGGAAGCCCTCCGCCGCGCAACCCGTACCTGAACGACATCGCCACACAGATCCTCCCGTGGGCCGAGGCGGTCCGCCTGGCCTGGCAGGACCGCGCGCTTCCCCTGCGCGACCGGTGGAACGGCTGCGGCACACCGCTCGCGGCCAACGGCGTCTCGGCGGCCTTTTCGCCGCTGACGTTCCTCACCCTGCTGCTGCCCCTATGGCGCGGCTTCACGCTCGCCATCGCCGTCAAGCTGCTGCTGGCGGCCTGCGGGATGTGGCTCTGGATGCGGGAGCTCGGCGTGTCGGGGCGCTCTTCGGGCTTCGCGGCGGTCGCCTTTGCGCTGTCCTTCACCTTCGTCCCACCCTGGATTCTGTATCCCCAGTCCTCGGTCTTCTGCCTGTGGCCGTGGACGCTCTTTCTCGTGGAGCGCTGCCGCGACGAGAGGGGTCGCGGGCGATCGATCGCGGCGCTGACGGTCGTCTTCGTGCTGACGGAGCTCGCGGGCCACCCGGAGTCGGCCGTGATGGGCTTCGTATTCGTCGCCCTGTGGCTCACCGGCCGAGCGCTCTCGGGCCACCTGCCGGACTTGCTCCGCCTTGCCCGCGCGATCGCGCTCGCCGGCGCGGTCGGCATCGGCCTGACGGCGTTTCTTCTGGTGCCCACCCTGCTCGCCGTCGCCGCATCGGCGCGCCTCGCAGCGGTGGCCCATCCGTACTGGGAGCCGCTGCTGTCGATCGCTCCGCACTGGCCGCAGTGGCGCGCCCTGTTCCCGCCGTTCTTCCCGCACACCCTCGGCAACGGAGGATCCTCGCCGACGATACCGGGCGGGACCGGCACGTTCTGCGAGATGGCGATGGGCTACATCGGAATCGCCGGCTGGACGGCGGCGTTCCTCGTGATCCGGCCGGGGTCGGCACGCAAACCCACGGAGTGGGTGCTCTGGGCCCTGCTCGTCTGCGGCTTCGGCGTCGCGGTCTGCGCCTGGCCTCTGGCCGAGATCTTTGCGCACGTGCCGGTGATCCGGTATGTGTTTCCCCTGCGGTTCAACGGGTGGGTCGCACTTGCGGCGCCGGCGATCGCCGCGCTCGAGCTCGATCGCTACGCGACGGATCTCCGGGGCGGGCGCTCGACGGCGACCGCGGCGGTCGTCGTTCCCGCGGCACTCGGCTGCTGCGCCCTTTCCCTCTATCTCTTCGCGCGGGGGGTACACGCCGCGGCCGGAGGCCAGCCTTTCCAGAAGCGACAGGTCGTCGTGATCCTCGCGGTCCTCGGCCTCGCCGCACTGCTCGCGCTCGGGACGCGGTCACGGCCCGGAGCGTACGTCGCGGGCCTGACCGTCCTGTGCGGAGGAGAGCTCCTCCTCCAGTGGCACGACTTGAACCGTGTCTACCCGCCGGGCCTCCTCTTTCCGGAGACTCCCCTGCTGCGATTTCTCCACGAACAGCCGGGGACCTTTCGCGTGGTCGGGGAGGGCCCTACGCTCTTTCCCAGCACGAACGTGTTTGCGCGGCTCGAGGACATCCGGACGCACGATGCCGTGGAGCGTCACGATTACATGAATTTTCTCGACGCGACGTGCGGCTATCCGTACGCGGATTACTTCAAGAAGATCCGCAACGTGAATGCTCCCGCGATGGACTTCCTCAACGTACGCTACGTCATCGGTTCTCCGGAGAGCCAGCCGCCCGGGGTTCGGTGGCAGCCGGTCTACGCCGGCACGGACGGCAGGGTGTTCGAGAATACACGCGTGCTGCCGCGCGCCTTTTCGCCCCGGAGAATCCGTTTCGTGCCTCCGGCTCCCCACGGCGCGGGGCCCGTTCTGGACGCCGCCGCGGCCTTCGGAGGAGCCTTCCGCGAGATCGCTGCGCTCGAGGACTGGAAGGAGACCGCCTATCTGTTGACCGACGGCGGCGCCGATCGCGACAATCCGGCCACCGAGGTCGGGGACTACTCGGAATCTACGAATGCCGCCTCGCTCTCCGTCCGGGTGCCGGAGGGCCGTGGCACCGGCTTCGTCGTGTTCTCTCTCGTCCAGGACGGCGGCTGGTCGGCCCGGAACGCCGCCGGCGCACCGGTGGCCGCGCATCTGGCCAACGGGCCGTTCCTCGCACTCGAGCTGCCGCCCGGAACGCACCGCGTCGCGCTCCACTACAGCCCGCCGGGATTCCGGCCCGGCGCGGCGCTCTCGCTCGCGACGCTCGCCGTCCTCCTCGTCTTCGCCGTGTCCCGCAGTTTCGGCCGGCGTCGCGCCCCGCCCCCGATGACATAATTCGCGCGTGCCCCGGCCCCTCAACGTCATCCTGGACCTCACCGCGCGCTGCAACCTGAAGTGCGTCATGTGTTACTTCGCCGCAACCGACCGTCTCGCGTTTCCGCCCTACGACCGGCAGCTTTCCGACGACGGCAACATGCCCGTCGAGGTCTTCGAGAAGATCGCCGCCGACCTCTTCCCGCGCGCCTGGCGCGTGGCGCTCGCCTGCGCCGCCGAGCCGATGATCCATCCGCGCTTCCGGGAGATGGTCGAGATCGCCGGGCGTTACGGCGTTCCCGACCTGTGGTTTCCGACGAACCTCCTCGCCCTGACCGAGCCGACTGCGCAGACCCTCGTCCGCAACCGCGTCGCGACGGTTGCTGCATCCATCGACGGTATGGCGAAAGACACCTACGAGAAGATCCGCGTTCCGGCGAAATGGGAACGCCTCCTCGCGTGCCTCGACACCCTGAACCGCGTCAAGCGCGATCTGAAGTCGAGGACGCCTCGGCTGAGGATCATCTTCACGTGGATGAAATCGAACCGGAAGGACCTGGCCGCGCTTCCCGAGTTCGCCACCGCCCACGGCGCGACCGAGATCGACGTGCGGTTCGTCTCGCCGACCGAGGGCGTGGATGTGACGCCGGAGCTGCTGTCGGGGGAAGAGACGGCCGTGCTGAACGCGGAGCTCGCCGCGGCCGCGCGCGAAGCCGTGCGCCGGGGCATCCGGCTCTCCTCCTATCCCGAGTTCGAGACGCCCGAGGACGAGCCCACCGGTCTCGTCGCCCGCGCTCGCCGCAGGCTCTGGCGCCTGCGCGCCGGCATGGACCGCCCCGAGTACTACCGCTACGCCTGGTACCAGAGCCTTCTCGGGTGCGCCTACCCCTCCCGGAATTACGTGATCCGGCCCAACGGCGCCGTCCATCCCTGCATCTACTGGGCCGAGGAGCCGATCGGCTTTTACCCGGCCGACGGGCTCGACCGGATCGCTGCCGGAGCGCCGCTCAAGCGCATCCGCGATGGTCTGCGGTCGGGGAACCCGATCGGCACCTGCGCCAACTGCGGCGAGCGGCGGACGGCGCTCTACCGACTTCGGGGCACCCCGGCGCCGGAGACCGGAGCGCCCGCGCGCCTTCCGACTCACCCCCGATGATTACCTGTAGCGAGCCGAGCCCCGTCAGGGACGCTCGAGCCGCCGAGACTGACCGGGCCTCTCTCCCCCACCAGGGCCCATCGCCCGGGGACCCGCGGTGTCGCCAGCGCCACCTCGCTCCGCATCAAGAGGGCGAACCAGCGGCCGCCCACCGGTTCGGTGCGCGCGCGGAGATCTACGAAGCTCGCCGGATCGAGCAGGTCCCAGCGCACGGGTGTCAGGGTCGTGTAGTACGCCAGGGCTCCGCTCATCTCCATCGAGAGGACGAGCGAGCCCGCGGGAGCCGATGCCTCCGCGAATCGGCAGCCCTCCGGAAAGGCCGCCTGCATCCGGTCCATCGCGAGAACGCTCCAGAGCTTGGCGTTCGAGAAGCCGACCCGGGCGATGCCGAAGACTCCGAGGGCGGTCGCGATCGCCAAGACGGCGCGCCACGGATGCGCCCCGGCCGGCCCGGGCTGGCTCACGCGAAGGACGAGAAGAAAGCCGAGCACGAGCGCCGGCAGACCCGGGAGCAGAAAGCGGGTGTACCACCACGCGTCCGCCGGGGCGTAGAAGCAATGGAAGAGGAAGAAGACGGCGAACCAGGAACCGAGGAGCGCGCGATCACGCCACACGATGCGGCGATCGCAGAGCGAGACGGTCCAGCCGAGGCCAACGAACGGCGTCAGGATCTGCGAGATCCAGAGCACGTACCGCGGCAGGAACGTCGGGAAGTTCTGCCACGAGAGGTTGTCGAGGAGGCCGATCGAGCCGTACCCGGTCCGAAACGGGCTTCCATAGCAGACGGTGTTGTACGCGAAGAAGACCGCTGCGCACGGAAGCCCGCCCAGGACGAAAAGGCGCAGGCTCCGGCGGTCGAGCCGCACAGCGAACGCCAGCGGTACGCAGAGCAGTGCGTCGATCGGCCGCACGAGGACGGCAGCTCCGAAGCAGAAGCCCGCCAGCAGCGCCTGGCTCGGGTTGCGGCGAGACAGCAGCGCGCAGAGAACGGCCGCCAGGCACCAGACCGTGGCAACCACGTCGCTCATCGGCTGAATGGCCTGATCGATGAAGACGGGGCACGCGGCGAGCAGCACCGAAGCGCCGATCGCGGACCACGGGGCAAGACCCAACTCGCGGCCGATCCGACGCAGGAGCAGAAGCGCGAGCAGCGCGGCGATCGGGCTCACGACGTAGGGGCCGTTCTCCCAGCCGAGGACGGCGGCGGCCGCAGCCAGGTGCAACGGAAACCCGACCGGGTAGAGCGGCGCGGTCGTCCGCGCTCGGGTGCCGTGCACGAAGCCCAGGGGCACGAACACGGGCTCCACGGCCTCCGGAAGGTCGAAGCGCACCAACGCCTCGAGGGGAGCGACGAGGCGCCCGCGGGCGAGCGCCCGCGCCGCATTCGCATAGCCCGAGCTGTCGGAGCCGCCGACGGCGAAACAGGTGTGCCGATGCAGGTAGGTGGCGTAAACCGCGAGCGCCGCAGCGGCGAGAACGAGCGTCGCGCCCCGGGTCTTCATGGGCGCGA
>CAWERV010000001.1:0-11752 GCA_963811425.1 uncultured Acidobacteriota bacterium | reverse complement strand
TGGCCGAGATCGAAGCAGAGGAGCTCGGGCTCGAGCGGCAGTTCGAGCTGTTCAAGGAAGGCATGGGCCTCGCGCGGTTCTGCGACACGCGATTGAACGAGGTGCAGAAGTCCGTCGAGATCGTGCTGAAGGAGTCGGCGACGAATGGAAGACGGCGGCGTTCGAGGCGGAAGCGGGCGAAGACGAGAACGGATGACGACCTTCACCGAGGCTGGAGTCGCGAACTTCCTGACCGCGTGGCGCGAGGACGTCGACCGCGCCCTCGACCGCCTGCTGCCCTCGGCGACGCCTGGCCGAAGAAGCTCCACGCCGCGATCCGGCATTCGATCTTTCGCCGGCGGCAAGCGACTGCGTCCCATCCTGTGCCTGGCGGCCGCCGAAGCGTTCGGCGCGGAGCGCTCGGAGGTGATCCGGCCGGCGTGCGGCCTGGAGATGATCCACACGTACTCGCTCATTCACGACGACCTGCCGGCCCTCGACAACGACGACCTGCGCCGGGGAGTGCCACCTGCCACATCGCCTTCGGCGAGGCGACGGCCATCCTGGCGGGAGACGCGCTCCTGACGCACCACCTCGGCGTCCTCGCGCTGTACCCCGAAGGCGAGCGCTTCGACGGCGCAAAGGTGCGGGTGCTCCAGACGGTGGTCGAATCGATCGGCACGGCGGGCATGATCGGGGCCAGATGGCCGACCTCGAGGCCGAAGACGTGGCCGAGCCGACAGAGGACCTGGTCGAGACGATTCACGAAAACAAGACGGGCCGGCTGATGCGTGCGTCGCTCGCCGTGGGCGGCGTGCTCGCGTTCGGGAAAGACCCGGATATCGCGGCTCGACCTGTACGGAAAGAGGATCGGCCTCGCGTTCCAGATCAAGGACGACCTGCTCGACGTCGAGTCGGACGCGGCGACGCTCGGAAAGACGTCGGGCAAGGACGCGGCGGCGGGCAAGGCGACCTTTCCGGTCGTCTGGGGCGTCGAGCGCTCGCGCCGCGCGTCCTCGACGACGAGCCGACGAGGCCGGGGCGGCGATGGGGCTGCCCGAACGCCGGCGGCCGGCTGCCCGATCTGGCGAGATTCGTCGGCGAAAGGAAGAGTTGAAAGCTTTCGTCCAGACGGCCGTCGGCCGTTCTTCGAGCCGGACCTGCCGGTTCCGCGGCCCGGGCCGGGCGAGGTCGATCCTGCGGTGCGCGCCGCGCTGACGTGCGGCACGGACCTGAAGATCTTGACGCGTGGGCATCCGAGCATCACGCTCCCGGTCACCATGGGCCACGAGCTCTGCGGCGACGTCGTCGAAATCGGTCCGGGCGTCGCCCGCGAGCTCGTCGGCCGGCGGGTGGTGCCCGCGGTGTCGGGCCCGTGCGGCGGCTGCGCGGATTGCCGGCGGGGCCTCCCAACCTCTGCCCGCGCGGCCACGGCGACGAACCTGGGGCGCCTTCGCGGAGTTCGTCCGCGTTCCGGCCGGTGTCGTCGCGGTGAACCTGCACCCGAGCCGGACGCGCCCTCCGACGAGGCCGCGGCGTTCCTCGATCCCCTCGCCTCGGTCCTTCACGGGTGGAACCGGCTCGCGGCGCGGGCCCCGAGCGGCTGCTCATCTACGGCTCGGGCGCGCTCGCGTATCCTCTGGGCGGCGACCGCGAGGCGCGCGGGATTCCGCGCGATCGTCGCTGGCCGGCGGCCCGAGCGGCTGAACCTCGCCGCGGGATACGGCGCGGAGGTCCTCGACCTCGACCGCCACGAGCCGGAGGACCTCTTCTCGCGACCGGAACGCTGCCCGAAGCGGCGGTCGACTGCACGGGCGACGCGGCCGTGTGGATGCGCCTGGCCAACCTCGTGCGCCATGGCGGAGGCGTCCTTCTCTTCGGCGGATGCGCGCCCGGGGCCCGGTCGACTTCGACGCGGCGCGCCTGCACTATTCGGAGCTCTCTCTCCTCGGTTCTTTTCATTCGACGCCCGAAGAAGCCCGCGAGGCGATCGCGAGCCCTCGCCTCGGGCGCGATCGAGCCGCGCGCCGCTCCTTTCGGACTCGGGCTCTCTCTCCGACCTGCCGCGCTTTCTCGAGGCGCAGCGGCGCGGCGACGGCGTCCGATTCGCCGTCCGGCCGTAGGGGGAATTGATTCATTTGGTCATTGATTCATTGATCCATTGGTTACGCTTGCTGTTCCGCCACAATCAACCAATGAATCAATGAGCCATGAGTCAATCCTCTATGAAAGCAGTGAGGGTCGATTCCAGCGGTTCCGTCTCAGTCGTCGAACTGCCGGTTCCGCGCATCGGTCCGGGCGAAGCGTTGATGCGGACCCGCGTTTCCGGCATCTGCGGCTCGGACCTGCTCGACTGGTACGTGAGACGCAAGGCGGGCTCGGTCCTCGGGCACGAGGTGGCCGGTGAGATCGTCGAGGTGGGGAATGGCGTCTCCGCGTTCTCCCCGGGCGACCGCGTCGTGCCGCATCACCACGCACCCTGCCTCGCCTGCCCGGACTGCCTCGCGGGCGGTTCGTGCACTGCCCGGCGTGGAAGGCCTCGCGTCTCGATCCGGGCGGGATGGCGGAGGTGGTGAGGATCCCGTCGGGCAACCTCGGCGACGACACCCTCAAGATCCCGCCCGGGCTCTCGGACGAAGAGGCGAGCTGGACGGAGCCCCTGGCAACCGTCGTCAAGGCGTTTGGCCGGGGAGGCTTCGCGGCCGGGCGGTCTCTCCTCGTCGTGGGCTGCGGCGCCACGGGGCAGCTGGCGGTGCGCCTGGGGCGCGCGCTCGGCGCTTCGCGCATCGCCGCGGCCGATCGAGTTGCCTCGCGCCTGGAACTGGCGAGGACAAGCGGAGCGGACGAGACGGTCCACGTGGACCTCGGCTCGCTGCCGTCCGGCTTCGACTTCGTGTTCGTCGGACCCGGCAAGGGCGAGGCGATCCGGGCCGGATTCGACGCCGTTGCGCCGGGCGGCACCCTCCTGCTCTTCACGATGGCGCCTCCCGACGAGCGTTGGGAGGTCGTTCCCCACGACCTCTACTTCCGCGAGATCTCCGTCGTGCCCTCCTACTCCTGCGGCCCCGACGACACGCGCAGGGCGCTCGACCTGGATCGCCTCGCGGCGCGTCGCGGTCGCCGACCTCGTCACGCACCGCTTCCCGATCGAGCGGGCCGCGGAGGCGTTTGCGAGGGCGCGGGAGCCCGAGGGGAGCCTCAAAGTCGTGATCACGTTTTCCCCCTCCCCCCGGGAGAGGGAAGGGGTGAGGGGAAGACTGGAAGGCAGGCACTCGATGAAAGACCACCTCGTGGCGGCGGTTCACCCCTCACCCTAGCCCTCTCCCGGAGGGAGAGGGAACTCATCGTGGCGAAGTCGCGTCTCGATCTTCTCCTGGTGTCGCGCGGCCTTGCGCCGACGCGCGAGAAGGCGCAGGCGATGATCCTGGCCGGGCTTGTCGAGGTGGACGGGCGGCGGGCGGAGAAGGCGGGCGCCGCGATCGCCGATGACGCGGAGGTGCGGGTCGCGGCTCCCGAGCACCCCTATGTCTCGCGCGGCGGCGTCAAGCTCGCCGGCAGCGCTCGACGCCTTCGGCATCGACCCCGCCGGGCTCGTCTGCCTCGACGCGGGTGCGTCGACCGGCGGCTTCACCGATTGCCTCCTCCAGCGCGGGGCCGCCCGCGTCTATGCCATCGACGTCGGCTACGGCCAGCTCGACCAGAAGCTCCGAAACGATCCGCGGGTCGTCTTGCGCGAAAAGGTCAACGCGCGTTTTCTTTCGGCCGAACACGTGCCGGAGCCCGTGGGCCTCGCCGTCCTGGACCTGTCGTTCATCTCGGTGCGCCTCGTGCTTCCGGCCGTCCTGCCGCTGCTTTCAGCGGGGGCTCGGGTCGTCGTCCTCGTCAAGCCGCAGTTCGAGGCCGGGCGCGGCGAGGTCGGCAAGGGAGGGATCGTTCGATCCGACGAGGTTCGGCAGCGCGTTCTGACGGAGATCGAGCGGTTCGGAAGCGGGCTCGGTCTGGAGGTCGTCGGTTCGATCCCCTCGCCGATCGCCGGGGCCCGGGGCAACCGCGAGTTCCTGCTCGGCTTTCGCGTAAACTCATTGAGATGAAAGGGAAGCGGGCAGGGCGGCTCCGGTTCCGGCGGGTCGGAATCGTCGCGAAGCTTTCGTCCCGGGAGGCCCTGCGCCTGGCTGTCGCGCTCGAGCGCGCGCTGAAGCGGCGGGGCGTGGACGTGTCATTCGACGCGGCCACCGCTGTTTCGATCGGCCGGCGCGACGGGTATCCCACCGACCGGATCGTGCGCGTGACGGACCTCGTGCTCGTCCTGGGCGGCGACGGGACCCTGCTCTCCGTGGCTCGCAAGGCGCCCAGCTCGACGCCGGTTCTCGGGATCAACGTCGGCATCCTCGGCTTTCTGGCGGGGTTGAAGCGGGCGGAGGCTCTCGCGCGGCTGGACGAGGTCCTCGCCGGCGCCTTCCGGGAGGAACGCCGCCTTCGCCTCGATGTGAAGGTGGCGGAAGGCCCGTACCGCGGGACCTACCGGGCGCTGAACGATGCCGTGTTGAACAAGGAGGCCCTGGCGCGCATCTCGATGTTCTCGATTTCGTTCTCCGGCAGGAAGGCGGCCGAGTTCCGGGCCGACGGCCTCATCGTGGCGACACCGACGGGCTCGACGGCGTACAACCTGTCGGCGGGAGGGCCGATCCTGCATCCCGCCCTGCCCGCACTCGTCGTCACGCCGATCTGCCCCCACACGCTGGCCGCGCGGCCGCTCGTCGTTCCCGCCGCCACACAGATCTCTCTTCAGGTCACCGACAGGCAGCGCCGCGAAGGCGTTTACCTCACGCTCGACGGCCAGGAGGGGTTCCCGATCGGCCGGGGCACGACGGTGGAAGTGCGTGCGAGCCCGTCGCGCGTGACGCTCCTGCGCCCTCCCGAGTCGAGCCACTACGACAACCTTTCCGAGAAGCTGAACTGGGGGGCCTGAGTCAACCCGGATTATTCACGGACACCCGGTCGAAGCACATGGAGTGAACTTCGCCTAAAGGGACTGTTGAGTAAATGTGTTCGATGAGTCGAGGCACACCTTGCCCGCGACGGAGATCTTTCGCTCGGGCAAGGAAGCGCGACGACGGCGATGCCCCGGTGCATCGCAGAGGAGCGCTGACGCGGCCCGGGCGGAAGAGATCCGAGCGGCGACCGGAGTCGTTCGTGAATAATGCGGGTTAACACGCCCAAGACCGAAGGCGTCGCGGCGCATCGCCTTTCGACCTCGCGCCTGTACGCGATCGTCGTCGTCTTCATCGCCCTCTCCGGCTGGGTCATCTGGAAGTCGGAGCGGTTTCAGAACCTCTTTCAAGGCGTCTCACAGGCGCGCCTGTCGGAGGCGCTGAAGCGGCCGGTCTCCTTCCGCACCGCGGACTTCCGTGTTTTTCCGCCGTCGGTGAGCCTGCTGGATGTCGTCATTGGAAACGACCCGCGGGCCGGCGGCGGCCCTCTTTTCACGGCCGAGGAGGTCTCGATTGGCGGCGGCATCTCGCTGGTCGGATCGGAGCTGCGCCTCGGGCGTATCCGCGCGCTGCGGCCGCGGATCTCTCTCACGCAGTTTGCCGACGGGACGTGGAACCTGCCGCGCCTGGCCGGGCCGAAGTCCGGCGGCGGCATCCAGGTGCACTTGAACGACATCCTGGTCCAGGAAGGCGTCCTCGACTTTGCCGGCCGGCAGATCGCGATCGACGGCCGTCTCGAGGATTTTTTGGTCGAGCTCGCGGTGGCGGGGCAGGACCGCCTGGAGGGCCGGGTCATCGCGCGGCGGGGCACTGTCCAGCTGCCGAGGGCCGAACCCATCGTCTTCGCGCTCGCAGCGCGGGTGACTGTCGACACGAAGCGCGGCATGTCGTTCGACGAGCTCGCGCTGACAGGAGACTTCGGGGAGGTCCGCGGCACGGGCTCGATCGAGGATTTTTCCCGCGCGCGCCTGAACTTCGACGTGCGCGCGGGGCTTTCGGTCGAGGAAGTCGAGCGGCTGTTCCGGTCCGGGCTCGGCTTCCGCGGCCGGGCTGACTTGCGCGCCCGCGTCGAGGTCCCGCCGGGCGGGAAGTTTCGGATTGCCGGCAAGCTCGCCTCCCGGTCGATCGACGCGCACGGCTTCCCGCTCGAAGACATCGCGGCCACGGTGACGGCCGACCGGCAGGAGCTGGTGGCCGATATCGAACAGGCGACGTACGAGGGCGGCCGGACGAAGGGCACTCTTCGAATCGGCAATCTCGTCGCCCGGCCGCAGGTCTTCACTCTCGCCCTCGAGTCGGATGGGGTCTCGGTCGAGCGTTTCCTGGGAGACCTCGACCTGCCCGGTACGGGCTTGTCGGGCACCGCGGCTCTCGGCGTGACTCTTCGGTGGGGCGAGGGCGGTATCGGGAAGGCGAACGGGGGCGGCGCGATCCGAATCAAGCCCGGCCCTCCCACTTCGCTCGTGAAAGGCCGGTTCGGGATTCCCATCTCGGGGGGTGGCCCGCTCTCGGTCGTCAACGGACGGATCGGGTTCGAGGGGACGACCTTCCGCTTCGTGCAGACGACCCTGGACGCGTCGGGCGGCATCCAGATCGGCCACTGGCAGCCCGATTTCGACGTCAGGATCAAATCGCGCGACCTGGAGGAGGTCGATCGCCTCTTCCAGAACTTCGTCGGGGCGACGGGCGGCAAGCCCGAGCCCCTGGGCGCAGGGGGAACGGGCGAGGCCTTCGGCCATCTGGCCGGCCGCTGGGGGGATCCGATCGCATCTCTGCAGGTCTCGACGGAGGCGACGCGCTGGGGCGGCGTGCTCTTCGGCAGCGCGCGCGGGACGGTGGGAATCGAGGATGGAGCGTTTCTCTTCCGGCCGCTCCGCGTCTATGACGGCGAGGCGACCGTCTCCCTGGAAGGGTCGGTGCGCTTTCGGCCGTCGCCCCCGAAGCCGAAGTTCGACCTCGCCGCCTCGGCACGCGGCTATCCCGTTTCCCGGGTGCTCAAGTACCTCGACTTTCAGTATCCCGTCGAAGGGCTCGCCACCGGCAGCTTTCCCATCGTGGGCACAGGGGATGCGGTCACGGGCGGCGGCCCGGTCACCCTGCGCGACGCGGTGATCTGGGGGCAAAAGGTTTCATCCGCGTCAGGAAAGCTCGTCTTCGAGCCTGGTCGCGTTGCGATCGACGACGTGCGGGCTTCGATCGGAGCGGGTGTCGTGGGAGGCAGCGGCTCGATCCTGATCAAGGAGAAGACGTTCGAGGCGAAGCTCGCGCGGCGACGGCATTCCCCTGTCCGCGGTCGACGCTTTTGCCAGCGCCGGCAAGGACGTCTCCGGAAAGCTCTCCTTTCAGGTCACGGGACACGGCGCGATCGACCGCCCGAACCTCCATCTGTCCGCGGCTCTCGCGGAGGCGACCTTCTTCGGCCATGCCCTCGGGACATCCATCGAGCCGCGGCTGGAGGCCGAGATCCGCGAGGGCGTGCTCGACGGCACCCTGACGGCAGCCGGACACTGGACCGTCTCGGCGCGAGGAGATCTCTTTGCCGAGACGACGCGCCTCGATGTGGCCGTGGAGGCCGACGATCTGCGCGGCTTCGCGGCCCTGACGCCGCTCGAGCTCGCCTCGACCATGAGCGGGGAATTTGCGGCATCCGCAGTCGTCGTCGTGCCCGGCCGGAAAGGGGAGACGCCCGAGGCAAAGATCACGTTCCAGAAGGTCCGACTCGACCTGCCGGAGCGTCCGGGAGTTCTGTGGCTGGCCGATCCGGTCACCGTGACGCTCGCGCGAGGCCGCCTGACGGCCGGCAAGGTCGAGCTCCGCGGCGAGGGCACTTCTCTGGCGATCGAGGGCATGTACGACACGAACGGCTCGGGGGCAGCCGACTTCACGATCAAAGGGTCGGTCGACGCGAAAAGCCTCGATCTCGTTCTCCCGGACCTCGCCCTCTCGGGCCGCCTGGTGGCGGACCTGAAAGCCCTGGGCCCTCCGGACCATGTCGTACTCGCGGGCACCCTGCGCCTGGAGGACGGCCGCTATCGCTTGCCGGGGCTGTCGCAAATTGCCGACGAGATCCAGTGTGTCGTGCGTTTCGCCGGCGGCCGCGCCGAGATCGAGGGCGCGCGCGCCAAGATCGGCGGAGGCGACGTGTACGCGGCGGGGACGGTCGTTCTCGACGGCCTGAAGCCCTCCGACATGCGTCTCACGCTCCAGGGACGGCGCGTCTCGTTCCGGTATCCGCAGGACTTGCGGCTCATGGCCGACGCCGATCTCGTGCTGACCGCCGGTTCCTCGGGTAATTGGGTCCGGGGCGAAGTCGTGCTTCTTCGCGGCGTCTACTCGAAGGACTTCGAGCTCACCCTGGCGAGCCTGCTCGAGCGGGCTCCGGTCGCGGCGCTCCAGCCTCGCGATCCGTGGAGAGCCCGGACGAGTCTGGACGTGCGCATCGTGTCGGCCAGCGGGCTGGAGGTCCAGAACAACGTCGCGCGGCTGACGGCTACCGTCGACCTCGTGGCCCGCGGCACGCTGGCCGAGCCGACGCTCGTAGGTCAGCTGACCCTCGTCGAAGGCGGACGGATCACGTTCCGCAACGTCCGCTACGAGATCGAGACGGGCAACATCCTCTTCACGGGAGGCAGGGAGTTTGCGCCGGTCGTCGACCTGCGCGCGCGCGCGCCGTTGCGCGGCTACGACGTCGTCGTTTCGATTGCCGGCACCTGGCCAAGGCTCCAGACGAGCTTCACGTCCGATCCGCCGCTGGCCGACGACGCCGTGCTGGGCATGCTCCTTTCCGGTACGCCACCCGGGGGCAGCGGATCGACTACGACGGTGGCCTCCGCGGCGAGCAGCATCGTGGCGGACGTCGTCACCTCGCCGATCTCGAAGGGCAGGGCAAAAGCTGTTCAAGCTGGACCGGTTCGAGATCGAGCCGGTCTTCTCGGGCAGCCAGGTCAGCGTCCGCTCGACCGTCGGCAAACAGATCACGCCGAACCTGCTCGTGACCTACTCCCAGTCGCTCGACACGGCCAAGCAGCCAATCATCAACGTCGAGTGGCGACTCACAGACACGATCACGCTGCGGGCGCTGCGCGACGACACCGGGATCATCGTGCTCGACGTGCGCCGGCGGCTGCGGTTCTGAGGAAAGTCGGGAGCCGAGAGTTGAGAGTCGAGAACCTAAAACGCCTCGCGCTGGCAGCGGCCCTGGCTGCTTTCGGCGGCCGCTGCGGGTGGACAGGTGTTCTCAGGAAGGATGGTCAACTCCGTTTCCTGTATCGCCGACGGGCCGATCGACCAGACCGAGATCGGGCGTCTGGTCGCGATCCGGGCGGGCCAGCCCCTCTCCGAACAGGACATGGCTGCCACGATCGTCAACCTCTACGCGACGCGGCGCTTCGCTGACGTGCGGATCGAGGCGACTTCCGACGGGGACTCGATCGATGTCATGGTCGTTCTGTTCCGGGCGTATCGCATCCGGCCGCTCGTGTTCACCGGGAAGGTCCCGATCTCGCGGTCCGAGCTTCGCAAGGCGCTTCCATTCGGGCCCGACGCTCTCTATTCCTGGTCGGCGGTCGAGCAAGGCGCGCGCGCTCTCGAGCGCCGGCTCCAGGCCGAGGGATTTCTTTCGGCCCGGGTGCAGCCCGCGGTGACCCTCGACCGGCAGAAGTTCGCCGCACAGGTGACGTACGCGATCGAGCCGGGCCCGGCGGCGCTGGCTGCCGAGCCTTTCTTCGACGGCGATCCCGCGCCTTTTACAGCGGCCGATCTGGCGTCCCGAATGCGTATGAAGCCCGGCAGTCCGTACCGCGAGTCGGCCGCACGGGCCGATGCCTCGCGTATCGAGGAGTTCCTGCACGGCAAGGAGCGCTACCGGGCGACGGTGGAGTTGATTGCGGCGCAGCCGATCGAGGACGGGCGCGTCATGCCGGTCTACCGCGCTCCGCGTCGGGCCCCAGCGTCACTTTCGAGGCAACGGGGATCAAACCCGAGAAGCTGGCCAAAGAGCTCCACGCGCTCGCCGAGTCTCAGCCGATCGACGAGGAGCTGGTGTTGCAGTACGTCGAGGATCGCAAGGAGGCGCTGCAGCGCTCCGGCTACTACCGGGCGAACGTGACGTACGCCTTCGATGCCCGCAGCGACCCGTCGGTGACCCGCATCCGCGTGGACATCGTCCCGGGCCCGAAGCTCTACGTCGAGAAGGTTGCCTTCGAAGGCGATGTTTCGGTGCCGGCGGAGACGCTCTATGACCTGATGGGGACGCGGGAAAAAGGGCTTCCACTCATCTCCCGCGGGCGGCTCGTCGACTCCGTCCTCGCCCAGGACGTCGAGACGATCCTCGCCTACTACCAGAGTCTCGGCTGGGTCCGGGTCGCGGTGGCGCCGCCTCGGGTCACCGCCGGAACCAAGCCCGGCGCCCTCCTGGTGACGATCGCCGTCAAGGAGGGGCCGCGCGCCCTCGTCGAGAGCCGCGCCCTCGATGGAGCGGAGCACCTGGGCCCGGAGGCCGAGGCGACGCTGCTCTCCGTCAAGGAGGGCGCCCCCTTGAACCCGAACGCGGTGCGCGAGGATGTCGGCAGGCTGTCCGGCTGGTATCACGACCGCGGCTGGCGGGAGGCCGCTGTGCGCGACCAGGTCGCTCTTTCCGAGGACGGAACGAAAGCGCGGGTGACTTACCGCGTCGACGAGGGGATGAAGTCCTTCTTCGGCAAGACGATCATCCGCGGGAACACGCGAACGGTAACGGTCTTGATCGAGCGTCTCGTGGCCTGGAAGGAGGGCGACGTCTTTTCCGAATCCATGCTGCTCGAGACGCAGCGCAAGCTGTCGCGGTCGGGGGTCTTTCGGCGCGTGGACATTCGCCCCCAGCGCGTGGACCCCGCGACGCAGAGCCGCAACGTCGAGATCGAGGTCGAGGAAGGCCGGCCCTGGTCGCTCCTCTACGGCGTCGGCTACCAGTACACGCCGAACGTGACACAGGGCCAGAACGACCCGTACCTGACGGCCGGTGTGTCCTACAACAACATCTTCGGCCGGATGATCTCGTCGGGCGTCGAGGCGCAATTCGCGCCGATCACGAGGCAGGGCCGCGTCCAGGCCTTCGTGCGGGAGCCGTATCTCTTCGGGTCGAACTATCCCCTGAACTTCCTCGGCTTTTACGCCCGCGAGGTCATCTCGGATGTGCCGCTCGAGCGCCGGGGCGTGACGCTCGACTCCTACAGGCTCGTGGAGCGCGGCCTGCGTCTCGGCCTGCGCTACACGTACCAGAGGATCCAGTTCGTCAATCCCTCGGAGGTCACGCTGATCGACCTGATCGGCCTGCCGGCGATCAATCGGCCGATCGACGAGTCCACGATCGGCCCCGACATCCTTTTCGACCGCCGCGACGACATCATCGACCCGCATTCCGGCTACTACGCGTTCGGCTCGTTCAAGTACGCGTTTCCTTTCCTTTCCGCCAAGACGCAATTCACAAAATTCTCGACGCAGGCGACGGGCTTCCTGCCCCTGGGCCGCCGCTGGACGCTCGTCGCCTCCGCGCGCCTCGGTGGAGTCTTCGACCTCGCCACGGGCGTGGGTTCGGGCGCTTGCCGAGAAGTCCGGACGATTGGGACACCGACCACAGCATTGAATTGCATTCCGAGCGCGGAGCGGTTTTTCGCCGGCGGTCGCTCGAACGAGCGGGCCTTCGACACGGACCTGCTCGGTATCCCGGGCCAGACCGTGGACTACGCCACCTACGCCACGACGCCGCCCGCCAAGGGACCCGGCAAGGGCACTTGCGCGCCCCA